>NZ_JBIWAS010000001.1:1252327-1589832 GCF_044760185.1 Streptomyces sp. NPDC098101
GGCACGCGGTCCGGCAGCCCGACCCGGAGCACCGGCGCGTCCGGCGTCATGACCGGGGCGTTCAGCCACTGGTCGGCCGAGGAGCCGAACCAGGCGCGGTAGAACAACTCGTCGGCGCCGCTCAGCCGCCGGGCCGCCTCAGGCAGCCGGTACGAGCCGACCTCGCGCACGTCGGCGACGGGGCAGGGGTAGTAGGCACGCGGTCCGGCAGCCCGACCCGGAGCACCGGCGCGTCCGGCGTCATGACCGGGGCGTTCAGCCACTGGTCGGCCGAGGAGCCGAACCAGGCGTGGTAGAACAACTCGTCGGCGCCGCTCAGCCGCCGGGCCGCCTCCGGCAGTCGGTACGAACTGCCCGCGAGGAAAGCCGTGTCCTGCCAGGAGGCGTAGAAGTCGCCCGGTCGGCGAATCCCCGTCGGGCCGTTCCTCCACTGTTCCTCCGCGATGCGAGTCGGCCCCGTCGCGCAGGGCGGCTGCCCCTTTTCACGCCGCCGTCGGCGCGAACGGATGCAGTTCGTCGCCGCCCGGCTGGACGACGCCGTAACTGCTCTCCGGCACCTCGTTCCAGGCGCCGGGCAGGTCGCCCAGGGGTTCGGAGACGATGAGGCGGGTCTGCTCCGAGGCGCCGCGCAGGAACGTGACGTCGGGGTGCAGTCGGCGCAGCGCCTCCACCCGGCTGCTGTAGAAGAGCGACCGGGAGGCGCGCTCGCTGGAGTAGCGGAAGGCCCAGAGGCGCTCGCCGTCGGTGATGGCGAGCGTCATCTGCAGGGGGAACTCCACCCCGTGCTCGCGGCCGACGCGCTCCACCACCCCCGCCATCCGGGCGACGGCGGCGGGCGGGTCCCGGTCGAGGCCGAAGGTGAGGGCCAGGTAGAACATGACCTCGGAGTCCGTCGTCCCTTCGAGGTCCGCGTACAGCGCCGGGTCGACGAGCAGCGTGAGGGCGCGGCGCACCCGGTGGAACTCCGCGACGGCGCCGTTGTGCATGAACATCCAGCGGCCGTGCCGGAACGGGTGACAGTTCGACTGCTGCACCGCCGTCCCCGTCGACGCCCTGATGTGCGCGAAGAACAGCGGCGAGCTGACGTGGTCCGCCAGCTCCCGCAGGTTCCGGTTGCTCCAGGCGGGACCGATCTCGCGGAAGAGCGCCGGGGACTCGACGCCCTCCGTGTACCAGCCGACCCCGAACCCGTCGCCGTTGGTGGTCTCCACGCCGAGCTTGGAGTGCAGGCTCTGGTCGATCAGGGAGTGCGCGGGCTTGTACAGGATGGTGTCGAGCAGTACGGGTGTGCCCGAGTACGCGAGCCATCGACACATGCGCATCACCTGGGTCCCTGCCGTGCTCCGGGAGCGGCGCCGGGGAGATTTCGTCCGGCCCGCCGGAGAGATCCTGTCCGGCCCGTCGGGGAGATCCCGTCCGGCCCTCCCATTCTCGGTCCCCTCATCCGGGAGTGCCATGCGGAGGTCCTGCCGAGGGCCCCTCCCGGCCCGCTCCGGCGCCGTCCGTCCAGACGAGCGGGTACGCCTCCGCGCCGGTCCGCTCGGCCCACCGGAACCGGTCGAGCAGGACGGCCCGCCGCTCCTCGGGGGCCCGCTCCAGCAGCGTGCGCAGGAGGTCGCGGGTCCTGCGCAGCGCCATCGGGGACCCGGTGGCGGCGAACAGCACGTCGTCGACGGCGGTCCGGACGTAGCGCTCCCAGTCCGGGACGGGAACGCCCACCCGGAGCCGTCCGGCGGAGTCGTGGAACCGGCCGACGGCCAGGTCCCGGCCGGCGAGGCGGACCAGCAGGTCCTCCAGGCGGTCCAGCACCTCCACCGCCGTGGCCGGATCGTTCACCGCGGGCGACAGGGCGCGCAGGGCGATGTCGGCGAGGAGCCGGAAGGGCAGTTCGGGGTCCTGGTCGAAGGCGCGCTCCACCCCCGTCGACAGGAACCCGGGAAGGAGCGCCGCCCGTGCCTCGTCCCCGGTCACCCGGGCGATCACCGTGCCCTCCGTCAAGGTGGCGCCGGGGGCCACGCGGAAGACGACCGAGAGGTCGTGCTCCCGGGCGGCGTCCAGGAGGGCGGGTACGTCGATGCCCTGCAGCACGGCCGGCGGCCCCGTCCAGCGCACCTCCGTGCCCGTGCCCGTACTCGTGCCCGTCCTCGTATCGGCGGTGGTGTCCGTTCCGGGCGGTGCGTACGGGTGGACGTACAGGCCGTCGTACAGGCTGTGCGCGCGGGTGGCGATCGCGCTGAGCGAGTGGCCGAGCTGGATCGAGTCGAACGCCCTCATCTGCAGGGTCCGCATCAGGCCGAGCGCGACCAGGGTGAGGAGCACGGCCGCGCACGGGACGAAGACGGAGACGCTCTCCCGGGAGCCGATGGCCAGGCCCGAGGTGATGCAGAAGACGAAGAGGCCGATCGTGAAGGCGAACGTCCGCCAGACCACCGGTTCGTGACGGAACAGACCGAGGCGGGGGGTGAACGTGCTCGCGGAGAACTGCACGACCAGGAACAGCACCGAATAGATGATGCTCACCAGGCTGATGACGCCGAAGCCCAGGGTGAACAGCACGCTGACCACCCGGCCCGCGTCCACCCGCGGACCTCCGGTGACCAGCGGGGCCAGCAGTCCGAGGCCCAGACCGGCGACCGCGCACAGCAGTTGCGACAGGTCCCTGCGCACGGCGCGCCCGGGCCGCCGGAACGACGTGGCGCGCCGGCGCCGTTCCCGCGTCCCGGGACGGGCGGGACCGTCGGCATGGCCCGACATCCGGCCTCCTCAGGGTCGACTGCGGCCCCCGTCCGACGCGCCCGCACCCCGCCCGGCGCCCGTCCGGTTCAGGACGCGAGGATGCGGCTCTTCTGCGCTTCGAACTCCTCCGGGCTCAGCACTCCCTGGTCCTTGAGCTGGCCGAGCTGCTGGAGCTGGGAGATCTTGGCGTCCATCGGCGTCGCGGCCGGAGGCGGAGGAGGCGCCGCCGCCGCGTAACTCTGCTGGGGCTGAGGGGCGCACTCCTCTTCCTGCCGCGCCCAGCGGCCGGCCTGACGGCGGGAGACGCGGTTGGACACGGCGGTGGCCGTGCCGGAGATGACCGCGGTGCGGGCGACGCCGCGCAGAAGTCCGGGCATGACGGAACTCCTTGTGCTCGGAGGGCTGTCAGGAGGAGAAGCCCGCTTCGGCCTCGACGGCCTCCAGGGAGGCCAGGAGGTCCTCGGCGGGGATCCTCCCGCCGGCGACCATGCGGGCACCGCCGCGCCGCAGCGCCGCCGCCAGGGGCGCGGCCCACAGGTTCTCGTACACGATGACGCCGGCCGAGCTGCCCGGTTCGACGGCGGCCGCGGCCTCCCGCAGGTCGTCCTCGTCGAGCAGGCCGGAGGACGCCCCGTCGAAGACGGCGAGGTCGAGCTCCCCGTCCCCGTCGAGGTCGGCGATCTCCAGCGCGACGACGGAGCCGTCCACGTCCTTGCGCACGAAGGCGAGGTCGAGGACGCGGATGACGTGCCGGTCGACCAGGTCGAGCAGATGGGCCAGCCCCTCGCCGGTCATCCGGTTGCCGGGAAACTCCAGGACCAGGTAGTCGACGGGGCCCATCTCGGGCGTGCCGTCGGACGTGTCGTCGACGCTCATGGCGACTCCTCGTCGGGTGGTTGTCCGTCCCGGATGCGCGACAGGCCTGTGATCCAGCGGCCCCGTGCGTCCGGCCGGGTGGGCGTCGCCTCCCATTGCAACACCGGGGGGTCGTGCGCGCACCCGCGTACCGGGTCAGGACGTCGCGGCGGAACGCTTCGCGGAGGCGGTCCTGCGGGTGCCGCTGCCGGTGGAGGTGGCGGCGCGCTTGGGCTTGGGCTTGGGGGCGACGCTCTTGCGCCGTGCCGCCTTCGCCTCCTTCTCCTCCGCTCCCGCCGGGGGCTTCGGCGGTGCCGGGCGGTGCCGGGCGGTCGACCACTCCAGTTCGATCTCCAGCTCGACCCTGCCCTCCCCGATCTCGACCTCGATCTCGCTGTGGAGCTCGTCGGGAACGCGCAGGCTCAGCGTGCCGTGGCCGATGTTCCACTCGACCTCCCCGCCCTCCTTCAGGGCCGTCGCGAGCTCCATGAGCTGTTCGGCGGCCTCGAGGCGTGACACGGGGCGCTTCTGCTCGAATGTGAGGTCCTTCATGGTCTGTCTCCGGTTCGGGTGCTGGAAGTGTCCGGCGCCCGGACGGCGGGGCCGCCGGACGCGGTCGCCCGGGGACCCGCCGTCGTTCCGGACCCGGCCGCGTCTCGTACCCAGCGTGCGCCGTGGCCGTGCCCGCCGCACCCCGGAGGAAAAACGGGACCGGCCCGGACGGCGGGGGGCGCCGTCCGGGCCGGACGTGCCGCGGCCGGGTGACGGGGGGCGTCGTCCGGCCGCGGGCGGGGGAGGGTCAGACGAGGTCGAACCGGTCCAGGTTCATCACCTTGTCCCACGCGGAGACGAAGTCCTTCACGAACTTCTCCTTCGCGTCGTCGCTCGCGTAGACCTCGGCCAGCGCGCGCAGCTCGCTGTTGGAGCCGAAGACGAGGTCGGCGCGGGTGCCGGTCCACCGGACCGTGCCCGTCGCGGCGTCGTGGGCCTCGAAGAGGTCCGCGTCACCGGCCACCGGACGCCAGATGGTGTCCATGTCGAGCAGGTTGACGAAGAAGTCGTTGGTCAGGGTGCCCGGGGTCGTGGTCAGGACGCCGTGCTTCGAGCCCTGGTGGTTGGCGCCCAGGACGCGCAGACCGCCGACGAGGACCGTCAGTTCGGGGGCGCTCAGGTTCAGCAGGTTGGCCCGGTCGACCAGGAGGAACTCGGCCGGGAGCCTGCTGCCCTTGCCGAGGTGGTTGCGGAAGCCGTCGGCCCTGGGCTCCAGGGCGGCGAAGGACTCCACGTCCGTCTGCTCCTGGCTGGCGTCCACCCGGCCCGGCGCGAACGGCACCTCGACGTCGAAGCCCGCGTCCTTGGCGGCCTTCTCCACGGCGGCGGAGCCCGCGAGCACGACCAGGTCGGCGATCGAGACCTTCTTGTCGCCCTCGGCGTCGAAGGCGGCCTTGACGCCTTCGAGGACACGGAGGACCTGCGCCAGCTGCTCCGGGTCGTTGACCTCCCAGTTGCGCTGCGGCTCCAGGCGGATGCGGCCGCCGTTGGCGCCGCCCCGCTTGTCGCTGCCCCGGAAGGAGGAGGCCGAGGCCCAGGCCGCGGAGACGAGCTGCGCGACGGTCAGGTCCGAGGCGAGGATCCGCTCCTTGAGGGAGGCGACGTCCGCCGCGTCCAGGAGCTCGCCCTCGCGCTCCGGCAGCGGGTCCTGCCACAGCAGGACCTCGGAGGGGACCTCCGGGCCGAGGTAGCGGGAGATCGGACCCAGGTCACGGTGGGTCAGCTTGTACCAGGCGCGGGCGAAGGCGTCCGCGAACTGCTCCGGGTTCTCGTAGAAGCGCCGCGAGATCTGCTCGTACGCCGGGTCGAAGCGCAGCGACAGGTCGGTGGTGAGCATCGTCGGGAGGTGCTTCTTCGACGGGTCGTGCGCGTCGGGGATGATCGCCTCGGCGTCCTTCGCCACCCACTGGTGGGCGCCGGCCGGGCTCTTGGAGAGCTCGTAGTCGTACTCGAAGAGGTGCTTGAAGAAGTCGTGGCCCCACCGCGCGGGGGTGGTGGTCCAGGTGACCTCCAGACCGCTGGTGATCGTGTCGCCGCCCTTGCCGGTGCCGTGGGAGTTCGCCCAGCCGAAGCCCTGGGCCTCGATCGGCGCGGCCTCGGGGTCGTCGCCGACGTTCTCCGACGGACCGGCGCCGTGCGCCTTGCCGAAGGTGTGGCCACCGGCGATGAGCGCGACGGTCTCCTCGTCGTTCATCGCCATCCGGCGGAAGGTCTCCCGGATGTCGCGGGCCGCCGCGACCGGGTCCGGGTTGCCGTTCGGGCCCTCGGGGTTGACGTAGATGAGGCCCATCTGCACCGCGCCGAGGGGCTCCTCCAGCTCGCGGTCGCCCGTGTAGCGCTTGTCGTCCAGCCAGACGGTCTCGGGGCCCCAGTAGACGTCCTCGTCGGGCTCCCACACGTCCGCGCGGCCGCCGGCGAAGCCGAAGGTCTCGAAGCCCATCGTCTCCAGGGCCACGTTGCCGGTGAGGATCAGGAGGTCGGCCCAGGAGAGGTTCTGGCCGTACTTCTTCTTGACCGGCCAGAGCAGGCGGCGGGCCTTGTCCAGGTTGACGTTGTCCGGCCAGCTGTTGAGCGGCGCGAAGCGCTGCTGACCGGCCCCGGCGCCGCCGCGGCCGTCGCTGATGCGGTACGTGCCCGCGCTGTGCCACGCCATCCGGACCATCAGGGGGCCGTAGTGGCCGAAGTCGGCGGGCCACCAGTCCTGGGAGGTGGTGAGGACCTCGGCTATGTCGCGCTTGACGGCCGCCAGGTCGAGGTTCCGGAAGGCCGCGGCGTAGTCGAAGTCCTCGCCCAGCGGGTTGGCCACGGCGGGGTTCTTCGCCAGGATCTTCAGGTTCAGCCGGTTCGGCCACCACTGGTTGTTCCCGCCGCCCTGGGTCGGGTGGGCGGCGCGGCCGTGGGCGACCGGGCAACCGCCCCCGGCTTCGGCCGGCTTCGCGTCCACGACGATCGCGTCGTGGTTCTCGGGCGCTTCGTTCTCGGGCACGCGGTTCTCAGACATCGGAATCCTTCCGGACCTGGCGGACAACAGTGCTCAGGAAGTGCGATCGGAGCGGCCGGGCCGTGCCCGGAGAGCCGTCACGTATCGGATCTCCCGCCGCGCTGAGGTCTTCCTGTCCCTTGGCCATTAACGGAACCGATCCTACAATGGACCTTGTCCAAGTCAAGAACAACGCCAGATCCTGTCCGAGGAGCACCGGCCGCACACCGGTCACCACGGGCCCGTGCCGAGTCGAAGAGGTGAACCGATATGAGCGACCTGCTGGAACGGCTGAGATCCCGCGGCTGGCGGATGACGTCCCAGCGGCGCGTGGTCGCGGAGGTCCTGACCGGCGACCACGTCCACCTCACGGCGGACGAGGTGCACGCGCGCGCCGTCGCACGGCTGCCGGAGATCGCGCGGGCGACGGTCTACAACACCCTCGGCGAGCTCGTCGCCCTGGGGGAGGTCGTGGAGCTCTCCACGGACGGACGGGCCAAGCGCTACGACCCGAACGCGCACCGGGCGCACCAGCACCTGGTCTGCTCGGGCTGCGGGCTCATCCGGGACGTCCGCCCGACGGGGGACCCGCTGGCCGTCCTGCCGGCGGAGGAGCGCTTCGGCTTCGCCGTGGAGAAGGCGGACGTGACGTACCGGGGACTGTGCCCGGACTGCTCGGGGGGATGAGCGCGTACGCGGAAGGGGGCCGCCACCGGTGTCGGTGACGGCCCCCTCCGGGGTGGCGGCTCCCGCTCAGGGGCCGCCGGGGTACTACTTCAGGACGGCGAGCGCCTCGTCGTAGCCGGGCTCGTCCGCGATCTCGCCCACGAGCTGCGCGTGCAGGACCGTGTCGTTCTCGTCGAGGACGACGACCGCGCGGGCGGTCAGACCGGCCAGCGGCCCGTCCGCGATCTCCACGCCATAGTTGGTGTGGAACTCGCGGCCCCGGAGCGTCGAGAGGTTCTTGACGTTCTCCAGGCCCTCGGCACCGCAGAAGCGCGCCTGCGCGAAGGGGAGGTCGGCCGAGATGCAGAGCACCACGGTGTTCTCCAGCTCGCCGGCCTTCTTGTTGAAGGCGCGAACGGAGGAGGCGCACGTCGGGGTGTCGACGCTCGGGAAGATGTTGAGGACCTTGCGCACGCCGGCGAAGTCCTTCAGCGACTTGTCGGCGAGACCCTCGGCGACGAGCGTGAAGTCGGGCGCCTGGCTGCCGGGAACCGGCAGGGCGCCGTTGACCTGCACCGGGCTGCCCTTCAGCGTGACCTGGGCCATGGAAGTCTCCTTAAGAGGTACGAATGGCAACGAGGGGAATCGTACGGAGTCCGGACCGCTCGCGCGGTCACACCTCTTGACGCCCCCTTCCTTCACTTCTTAAATCAGGTGGGCGGCGAAGCGGTCCGTCTTCATGTGTGTCATGTACCTGACATGCATCGATGGCGCGCGTCCACGGCGCCGTCCCCCCACACCCGACGGAAGAGAGAGCCATGACCTCCTCCCGCGCACGACGGCGCACGCTGTCCTCCGCCCTGTCCGCCCTCGCCCTGGCCCTCGCCGTCACGGCGCTCGGCCCCGCGGCCTCGGCCGGCCCCGCCGGGGGAGCCGCGCCCGCCGCCGGAGCCCCCGCCGCCCTCCAGCCCGCCGCCGGGGCGGCCGCCGTCACCTTCTCCGACGACTTCGACGGCCCCGCGGGCGCCGCCGTGGACGGGAGCAAGTGGCAGATCGAGACCGGCGACAACGTCAACAACCACGAGCGGCAGTACTACACGGCCGGAAACCGCAACGCCGCGCTCGACGGCCAGGGCCACCTGGTCATCACCGCCCGCAAGGAGAACCCGGGCAACTACCAGTGCTGGTACGGGCGGTGCGAGTACACCTCGGCGCGGCTCAACACCTCCGGGAAGTTCACCACCCGGTACGGCCGCGTCGAGGCCCGCATGAAGGTGCCGCGCGGCCAGGGCATGTGGCCCGCGTTCTGGATGCTCGGCAACGACATCGGCCAGGTCGGCTGGCCGAACTCGGGCGAGATCGACGTCATGGAGAACGTCGGCTTCGAGCCCTCCACCGTCCACGGCACCCTGCACGGCCCCGGCTACTCGGGCTCCGGCGGCATCGGCGCCGGATACACCCTGCCCGGCGGACAGGCCTTCGCCGACGCCTTCCACACCTTCGCCGTCGACTGGTCGCCGGGCCGGATCACCTGGTCCGTGGACGGCAACGTGTACCAGACCCGCACGCCCGCCGACCTCGGCGGCCGGACCTGGGTCTTCGACAAGCCCTTCTTCCTGATCCTCAACCTCGCGGTCGGCGGCTACTGGCCCGGCGACCCGAACGGCTCGACCCCCTTCCCGAGCCAGCTCCTCGTCGACCACGTCCGCGTCACCACCTCCGACGTCCCGGCCGGCGGCGGACCGATCACCGGGATCGGCGGCAAGTGCGTCGACGTCGCCGCCGCCAACACCGCGAACGGCACCCCCGTCCAGCTCTACGACTGCAACGGCACCGCCGCCCAGCGGTGGACCGTCGGCACGGACGGCACCATTCGCGCGCTCGGCAAGTGCCTCGACGTCACCTCCGCAGGAACCGCCGACGGAACGCCCCTCCAACTGTGGGACTGCAACGGCACGGAGGCCCAGCGCTGGGTCGCCAACGACGCCCGGGACGTGGTGAACCCGCGCGCGAACAAGTGCCTGGACGCCACCGGCAACAGCTCCGCCAACGGCACCCGGCTCCAGATCTGGACCTGCGGGGGCACCGCCAACCAGAAGTGGACGGTGACCCGGTAGGAGGGCGGACGGGCGACCCGGCGGCCGCCCGTCCACCGTCACCCGGCCCCGGGGGCTCAGCCCCGGGGCCGGGCCAGGTACTCCCCCCGCAGGGCGTCGAGGACGTGCGCCGCCTCGGGGTGGCCCGCCTTCCGGCAGCGCGCCGCCGCCGTCGTCAGCCGGGCGATCGCCTCATTCGTCCGGCCGAGCCCGTTCCCCTCGACCAGGGCGGCGAACCGCACCGCCTCGGCCCTCGGCAGCTCGCCGTGCTCGCCGCCCTCCTCGTGGACGCCGATCGCGGCCTCCGCCTCGGCCAGCGCCTCCTCGAAGCGCTCCGCCTCCGTCAGGACCCTGGCCCTGCGGTAGTGCACCTCGCCGCGCTCGTACCAGACGGCGAAGGACTCGGTGTCCGCCGGCACGGCGTCCAGGACCGCGTCGCCCCGCACCAGGTGCGCGAGCGCGTCCTCCACGCCCTCGGCCCCCCGGGCCGCCGCCGTCAGACGGGCGAACTCGCGCGTCATCCGCGCGAGCAGGGGCGGGTTCGGCGCCTCCGCGTGCGCGGCGAAGGCCCGCTCGTACGCGGTGTCCGCCGCCTCCCACCGGTCGGCGAGCGCCAGCGCGATCGCCGTGTCCGCCGTCACCAGGGTGCGGATCGGGGCGTCGTCCTCCCACCCGGAGACCGTGCCCGCCAGCCGCAGGAACTCCTCCGCCGACGGCAGGTACTCCTCCAGCTCCCGCAGCCCCCGCGCCAGGGACAGCCGGATCTGGGCCACCATCCGCTCGTCCAGGGCGGCGGCCGACTCCTCGGACAGGAGCGACTCCAGGACCGCCACGGCGTCCGCCTGCCGCCCCGACTCCACCAGGACGTCGGCCAGCTGGAGCCGTACGCCCGCGGCCTCCTCGTGCTCCCCGTCCGCGTCGAACCGCGCGGCCGCCTCGGAGAGGTGGCGCACGGCCCCGGCGTGGTCCCCGAGGTGCGAGGACGCGTGACCGAGCAGGGAGTACGTCGGAGCCAGCGGGAAGTCCGCGTCGTCGTACCGCACCGCGTCCGCGAGCGCCCGGTGCAGCAGCTCCGCCGCCTCCGCCGGCTCCTGCCGGGACAGCATGATCTGGGCGAGCAGGGCGCGCGGCCGCGAGCCCCGCCAGGGCCGGTCGGAGGCCTCGACGTCCACGAGGGCCGCGCGCAGCTCCGCCTCGGCGAGGGCGACGTCGCCCCGGCGGCCGGCCACGTCCGCGACGAACTGGCGCGCGTTGGCCGTGTGGTGGGGCACGCCCAGGCGCTCCGCCTCGGCGCGCAGCGCCCCCACGGCCCGCTCGAACCGCTCCGCGGCGGGACCGGGCTCCTCCGGCTCCCGCCGCATCACCTCCTGATAGGCGGCGTAGGCGGCGGAGTACAGCACGGTGAGGTGGGCGAGGACGCGGTCCGCCGCCGCGTCGGCACCGGCCGCGCGCTCGGCGTCGCCCGGCTCCTCACCGGTCAGCGGGGCCTCGTCCCGCAGCCGTTCCGCCTCGCGTAGGATCCCCTCGAACCGGACCCGGGCCGCCTCGTCGCGCCCGGCGTCGGCGTCGTCCTCGCCGGTCGTCCACGCGAGGGCCTTCGCCCGGGCGGCGAGGGCCTGCCACGGCATCCCCAGCTCCTCGTAGAGCCCGGCGGCCGTCTCCAACTCGGCGCCGCCCTCCGTGTCCTCGTCCCGCTGCCTGAGCCGGTACGCGCGCTCCTCGGCGAGCTCGGCCCGCAGCAGGTCCTCCGGCCCGACCCGGTCGTCCTGCGGGGCCGAGCCGTCCGCGAGCCGCTCGGCGATCCGGGACCACAGCCGGGTGTCCCCGGGGTGGCCGAGGCGGGCCAGCCGCCGCGCCTCGGTCACCAGGGCGACGAAGTCCCCGGGGACCTCGGGCGCCCCGGAACCGCCGGCGACGGCGGCCGCCGGGGCCGTACCCGCGGGGGTGCGGGCCGGGGCGGCCGTCCGCAGGCCGAGCGGCAGCGGCTCGTCGAGCAGCGGGCGCCGGGCCAGGCGCTCCCGGCGCCGGTCCCCGACGGCGGTGGTGCCGTTGCGCGCGTCGAAGGCGGCGGCGAGCCGGTCCGCCTCGGCGCGGACGTGGCCGAGGAGTTCCCCGGCGGTCCAGTTCCGCCCCGGCGGCCCCGCCACCGGCGTCTCCGCGTGCCCGTCCTCCACCAGGCGGGCGAGCAGCACCTCCACGCCGGTCAGGAAGCCCAGGCGGTCGAGCGGCGCGCCGGTCGCCTCGAACAGCGGACGGTTCTCCGCGAGGACCTCCAGGCCCCGGCCCTCGTTCCGTGAGAGCGCGCAGAACTCCAGGTGCAGACCGACCTCGTGCTGCGCCCCGGTGCCGCCCCGGACCCGCCGGTAGCCGGTGAGGTGGTGGGAGCGCGCCTCGTCCGTACGGCCCAGGCGCAGCAGCGGCAGCAGGGCGCGCGCCTGGCTCATCTGCGGCTCCTCGCTGCAGCTCTGCTCGCCCTCCAGGACGGGCCGCCAGACGTCGAGGGCCCCGGCGTCGTCGCCCGCCGCCACCCGGTGCCAGGCGTGGTGCCGGGTCTCGCAGGCCTCGCAGTCGCTCAGCTCGGTACGGGGCCGGGTGGCCCACAGGTCGTAGGCGTCCTCGACGCCCGTGCCGGTGTGGGCGGCCACGTGGTGGCGCATCGCCGCCACCGGCTGCATCCCGTGCCCGGCCTCCTCGTACCGCTTCCGCATCGTGTCGATCCAGCCCCGCACGGTGTCGAGGGGCATCTCCGGCACCTGGAGCAGGGACGTCGTCACCCACTTGAACCGCCAGAAGACCTGGTGGGCCTCCCACTGGCTGAAGGACTTCGGAGCGGTGTCCCACAGCTTGAGCAGCCGGGCGAAGACCACCGGGGACTTGCGCTGCTCGCCGGTGAACTCGTACGCCGTCATCAGCTCCAGGAGGGCCGTGACGAGGGTGTCGGGCTCGTCGAAGACCTCGGCGGCCTCGACGAGCTCCTCGGCCGTGACGGTCCGCTGGAGTCCGTGCGGGCAGTCGTGGTTCTCGCGCAGCGCCTCGACGACGGCCTCGGGCGTGTCCAGCATCTACAGTTCCTTCCGGGGCTCGGAGCCGGGTGCCGCCGCGTCCGGACGGTGCATGGCGTGGGTCAGCAGGCCGATGAAGGCCCGGTTGAGCAGGGCGCTCTCGCTCGCCCGCAGCGGACGGCGGCTGAGCAGCAGCGCCTGGCCGTAGAGGGCCTCGGCGGTCGTCACGGCGAGCCCGCGCTCGTCGATCGTGATCGCCTGGCGGACCAGCGGGTTGAGGTGGTTCAGGACGAGCTGCGCGCGCGGCGTCTCGTGGCGCAGCGAGCCGAGGATGTCGGCCCACAGGCCGTCGCTGTCGGCGGCCAGGCCCGCCCGCGTCCGCTCGTGGCGCGCCTCCCGGTTGTCCAGGAGCAGCGCGGGCGCGGTGACCGGCTGGAAGTCGCGCAGCACGACGTCGCAGTCGTGGACGGCGATCGTCTCCCGGGCGACCGCGAGGAAGCCCGCCGCCCGCAGCTCGGCGGTCGGGTCCACGGCGTCCAGGTGCGCGGTGACCGTGGCAGGGTCCAGGTCCGTGACGGACGTGCCCGGCCGGATCTCGGGCAGCCGGTGCACCAGGTCGCGGTCGTAGGTGTAGCCGCCGTTGACGACGCCCAGACCGGCGGCCGCCGCGATGGGGGCGACCTGGCGGAACTCCTCGACGCTCCGGGTGACCAGGACCGTCGGGTGGGTCCGTACGAACTCCTCCAGGGTCACGTTGCCGTCGGTGGTCTCGAACGGCAGCCACGGCAGCACGACCCGCAGCAGCTCGTCGTCGTAGCGGGCGAGCGCCTTGACCGCGAGGTGGTGGGTGTCGATGAAGCGGTGCAGGAGCGCCGGGTCGCTGGCGGCGAGCCCGGTGAGCCAGTCCCGGATCCGGTCGCCCAGGGCGTCCCGTACGGCGGACAGCGTGCCGTCCTCGTACAGCGACTCGCGCGACGCGGTGGGCCGCAGGCTGGTCGTGTCGACCACGCAGCGCACGAAGAACGCCCACTCCGGGAGGAGTTCGGGCGCCTTGTCGGTGAGCAGCATCCCCTTGAGGTGCACCCGGTGCCCCGCGCGCTGCGCCGGGCTGACGGCCGTCGGCAGCACGTACGCGACGCCGCGCAGACCGGCCGCCGGCAGGTCGAGCTCGATGCTGTCGAGCGGGGTGAAGTCGAACAGGTCGCGGCAGTACGCGGTGAGGGCCTCGCGGCGGGCCAGCGGGGAGCGGTGGCTCCGCTCCCACGGCGGCGCCTCGTTGATCCGGTGCTCCTCGCCCCGGGAGTCGACGACGGTGACCTCGTGCCGCAGGAGCCCGCCGTAGTGCCGGGCGAGGGAGACGACCTGCCCCGGGCTCGTCCACTCGGCGTTGTCGGCGCGCGGCACGAGCCGGACGGTGGTGCCCGGCTCGGGCACCTCCGCGGCGGGCAGGGTCCGGATGGTGTAGCGGCCGTCGGAGTGGCCGCGCCACTCGACGGCGGGCGCCGACGGGTCCGACGCGGACCGGCTGACCACGGTGATCTCGTCGGCCACGACGAAGCAGGCGAGCAGGCCGATGCCGAACTGGCCGATGAACTCCCCGCGCGCCGCGTCGAGCCCGGCCCCGTCCAGGGCGCCGTCGGCGGTCCGCTTGGAGCTGCGCCCGATGGTGGCGAGGAAGCGGTGGACGTCGGCCTCGGTCAGACCGACGCCGGTGTCCGTGACGGTGAGGACGTCACCGGTGCGGACCGTGATGGCGCCGGGCGCGTCGGGGTCGAGCGCCTGCCGGGCCGTGATGGCGTCCACGGCGTTCTGGAGCAGCTCGCGCAGGTAGACGCGGGGGCTGGAGTAGAGGTGGTGGGAGAGCAGGTCGACCAGACCGCGCAGGTCGACCTGGAAGGTGTGCGCTGACTCGGAAGGAGACACCCGGTGAAGTCTTTCGGTGAACGCGCCCGCGACGACGGGCGGGAGGGAGGAAGGAGGGAGGGAAGTGGGGGAGGGGGCGACGGGCCGGCCTTCTACGACCGGCGGTTCCGTACGGACAGCGGTCCTGTAAGGACGGCGGCCCTGCGAGGACGACGGTCCTGGACGGACAGCGGTCCCGTACGGACAGGGGGCCTGAACGGACAGGGATGTCCTGTACAGCCGCAGGCCCGGTGCGGAACCCGGTCGCCCCGCCGGTTCAGCGACCGGCCGCCGAGCGCCGCTCGCGGTAGGCCGCGACGGGGTCGGAGCCGTTCAGGTAGGACCAGGGGAACTCGCTGACCCGTCCCTCGGTGGCCCGGAAGCACTCCCGGGCGGCCTCGCGGTCCCCGGCGAGCGAGAAGGCCATGGCGAAGCTGTTGAGCACCTGCACCCAGCCGCCCCGGCGGACGAAGTCAGGGTGCCGGTACGAGTGGTCCGCGGCCTCGTTCAGGGAGGCCGCCACCTCGGGCCGGCGGATGTAGGTCGCGTCGGGACCGGAGTCGAGGGAGAGCCACTCCTCCAGGTGCGCGACCGCGACGAGCTGGCCGAGCAGGGTGCCGCCCGGGGCGTTCAGCATGGACGTGCGCGCGAAGGCGTGCATCTCCTCGTGCGAACCGCCCCACTTCCGGCAGACCTGCTGCAACTGCTGCTGGTGCGCCTCCAGATGGTGCGGGGCGCGCCGCACGGTCGCCTCGAACCGGCGCCGCGCGACCTCCTGCCCGACCTCCAGACCGCGCCCGCTGACCTGGAGGCAGTACCAGGGCGAGGCCCAGCCCGGCTCGATCTCGGCCGCCTCGTACAGCCACCGCTCGGCCGTGCGCAGCCGCTCGTGGAAGACCTCGAACTGCTCCCGCGAGACGTCCTTGGCGCGGGCCGAGGTCCGGGCCTCCCAGCCCCAGCTGACGTGCCGGAGCCCCGCCACGAGCCGGGGCAGCGCCGCCCCCGGCTCGGCCTCGATCACCCCGGTGATCCACTTCTCGACCCCGGCGGTGTCGCAGACGGTCCACAGGAGGTCCGTCCGGCCCTCGTCCTCGGGACGCGCTTCGAGCACCTCCCGCACGGTGGCCCAGTCCGCCGCGGCGGCGGCCCCCTTCAGGCGGAGCACCTCGGGATCGTCCGAGTCCTTCTCCAGCCGTGCGACGGGCCGGCCCGCCCTCTTCCCCAGCGTGAGCCCCCAGCCACGGAGCAACGCCATGTCCCCACCCCTTGTTCCGTACGAACGGGGCGGGCAGTGATCACTCGCCCCGTGGAGGTAGTGACTATCACGCGCGTACGACAATCGCACATCTGTTTACCCGGGGTCCGGAGCCGGGACCCCGCCGCTCAGCCGTCCGCGACCGCCCGCTCCGCCCCGGAGGACTTCTCCGGCGCCCGGCGCAGCGCCCGGACGGCGGGCACGGCCAGCATGACCGCGATGCACACCAGGCCCATGACGGACGAGAAGAGCAGCACCCGGTCGGCGCCCACGGACTCGGCCGCGGGACCGGCCAGGGCCCGGCCCACCGGGATGACCATGATGGACCCGGCGACGTCGTAGGCCGAGACGCGGCTCAGGACGGCCAGCGGGATGTGCGACTGCACGCTCGTCGCCCACATGACGCCCCAGAAGGCGAACCCGCAGCCCGCCAGGACGCCGGTGGCGGCCGTGAGCCCGAACGACCAGCCCAGGGCGGGGGCCAGGGGGTTGAGGGAGAAGAAGAACATGGCGCACGCGCCCGCGACGAGCGGCCGCCGGGGCCGCACCCGCATCCCGAGCAGCCCGCCGACGATCGTGCCCGCGCCGTCGGCGGAGGCGATCCAGCCGTACCCGTCGGCGCCGTGCTGCTCGGTGAGGAGCGCGGCGCCCAGCGGCAGGGCCGGACCGAAGACGAACAGGCCGTAGACGGCCCACACGGCGATGACGCCCCACAGCCAGGAACGGGACCGGAACTCGTGCCAGCCCGTGGCGAGCCGCTGCCAGATCGGCTCGTCGGTCCCGTCCGGGGCCGTGCCGAGCCTCCGCAGCGGCGCGAGGCCCAGGGCACTGCACGCGTAGAACGCCGCGATCACCAGGAAGGAGCCCGCCACGTCCCAGTACGCCACGAGGAGACCGGCGAGGCCGGGGCCGAGCAGGGTGCAGATCGACTCCGAGATCCGCAGCAGCGCGTTGGCCCGCTGGATGTCCTCGGCGACCCGCGGCACCAGGCTCGCCAGTCCGGGCTGGAACATCGCGGTCGCCGCGCCGCTGACCGCGAGCAGCGCCATGACGTGCCACAGCCGTACGTCCCCGAGGGCGAGCAGCCCCGCGAGCGCGAGCATGGCCACCATGCGCACCACGTCGGCGCCGACCATCATCACCTGCGGGGTGAACCGGTCGGCGAGGACGCCGCCGAAGAGCACCAGGAGGACGATCGGCGCCATCCACGCGGCCAGCGCGTACCCCACGCCGGAGGCCCCGTACCCCGCGCCGAGCACGGCGGTGGTCAGCGAGACCATCAACATGCCGTCGGCGAGCAGCGAGGTGCTGCGGGCGGTGAAGAAGAGCCGGAAGCGGCTCGAACGCCACGGGCTGGGCGGGGAGCCGGGCTCCGGCTCCCCGGGCGCGTCGTGCGTCGTCAGGTCGTTCGTCGTCATGTCGGATCCGCCGGAGTCCGGCCGTTCCCTTCGGTGAGGATGTGCCGCCGGAGCCACGCGTCCGTCCGGTCCGCCTCCTCCGGCGGGCCCTGGACGATCACGTACCGGCGGGGGGCGAGGACCCCGGGGCGGCCCGGGAGGACGCGCATCAGCGCCGCGTGGGCCTCCGCCGGGGTCGGAGGGACGCCGCCGGAGGCGACGAACGCGGTGAGGCCTTCCCCGGACCCGTCCGCCGCGACGTGCACGGGTACGCCTCCGAGGGCGCCGCCCAGGGCATCGGCCACGGCCGGCGGCGAGACCCAGGAGCCGTCCACCCGGATCCAGTCCGGGCCGCGCTCCACCGGACGGACCCCGGTCACCCCGGTCAGCGAAGCGAGCGGCACGTCCCCCTCGGCGGCCGCCTCCAGGAGCCGTACGAGACCGGTCAGGAACCCCTCGGCCTCGTCCGGGGCGAACAGCGCGGGGTCGGCCCACAGGCCGATCCGCAGCAGGGGCGCCGTCTCGTGCACGAAGGCGAGGAGCCGGGTCGGCAGGACCTGGGACGGGCCCCGGCCCAGTGCGAGGTCCGGCCCGTCCGGCTCCGTCCCCCCGGCCTCCGACAGCGCGCTCACGTCGTTGAGGACCACGTCCCGCGCGAACCGGCTGCCGCGCTCGAAGGTCGTCCGGTCGATCATCTCCCACAGGGCGACCGCGTCGAACCGGCTGTGCCGGTAGGCGTCGAGCGCCGCGCCCCACGCCTTGGCGAGCAGCGCGTCGAAGGACGGCACCCGGACGTCGAGGGCGAGCAGCGCGTCCTGCGACACGGTGTTCACCGAGCGGGCGAGCCGGTCGTGGAACCGGTTGGAGGTCGGGACGGCGGCCACGCAGACGTCCTGGCCGGTCCGGTGGGCGACCAGCGCGCACCAGGCCGTGAGCAGCACCGTGGACGGCAGCCCGCCGGTGCGCTCCGCCACCCGGGCGAGCGCCCGCGCGCCCCGCAGGGACCGGAGCGTCACCTCCGGCGTGTCGGCCTCGGTGCCCTCGGCGCCCGGCCCGTCGCACATGGCCTGCGGGCCGGTCCGGATGATCCGCTCCCAGTACCGCAGCGACGCCGCCGACTTCCGGAGCCCGGCCGGGGTCGCCTCCTCGGCGGCGAGTTCCAGCGGGGTGAAGGCGCTCTGCGGCGGCAAGGGTTCGCCGGTCAGGAGGGCCAGCCAGTCCTCCTCCAGGACGGCGAGGGCGCTGACGTCCGTCACGGCGTGGCTCGCCGCGAGCGCGACGAAGACCGGCGAGCCGGCCGCGGTGACGAGGGAGATCCGCAGGCCGAAGTCCCGGTCGAGCCGGAAGCGTTCGACGCGGGCCCGGCGGGCCACGGCGTCGGCGTACCGTCCGGCGTCCGGGGGGAGCGCGTCGTGGTCGAGGACGGTGACCGTGAACTCGCCCCCGGCCGCCACCACCTGCTCGCGGGGCACGGCCCCCTCGGCGTGCGGGAACGTGGTGCGCAGCGCCTCGTGCCGTACGACCAGGGCGCGCAGCGCGTCGATCACCGCGTCCGTCCGGGTCCCGGCGGGCACCGGCCACACGGCGTGGATGTTGATGTGCTCGGGCTCGTCCC
Source organism: Streptomyces sp. NPDC098101 (assembly GCF_044760185.1). Taxonomy (NCBI): domain Bacteria; kingdom Bacillati; phylum Actinomycetota; class Actinomycetes; order Kitasatosporales; family Streptomycetaceae; genus Streptomyces; species Streptomyces sp. NPDC098101. The sequence goes on from NZ_JBIWAS010000001.1 coordinate 1,270,883, forward strand.
GCACCATGCACCGGATCATGTTGGCCTGGCCCATCGTGACCGGGCCCCGGCGCTCCGCGCCGCCCGCGTGGGCGACGGTGACGGTACGGGTCCTCGCCGGGCGCGGCAGGTCCCGTTCGTACGCGGTCACGGGGCGGCCACCGCCCCGGGCCGGGGGAGGGACCGTGGACGGCGGCTCATGCGGTGCCTTTCGGGGACGGGGGACGCTCCGCGCCCGCGCGGACCAGGGGTGCCCAGGCGTCGAGGAGCAGGGCGAAGTCCGCCATGTCCCGCCGCGCCTCGTCGAGGAGGCGCTCGCGGCGGGCGGCGAGGACGTCGGCGGCGGCCGCGTACCGGCCGCCGAGCTTGCGGTAGGAGCGCTCGACCACGTCGAACCGCTCGCCGTTCTCCACCGGATCGATCCCCGTGCCGTCCCCGACCAGCGCGGCGACGGCGGAGGCGCGGAGGAGCCCGTCGCCGTCCAGCAGCCCGTCACCGGCCGCCGCCGCCCCGGCGTACACGGCTTGGAGGTGCGGGACGGCGAGCAGGAACTTCGTCAGCCGCAGCTGGTACGCGAGGAAGCCCGCGTCCGAACGGCGCTCGGGCGTGTGGAAGTTGACGATGTGCCGGTTGTGCAGGACGCCGGGCAGCCGGGCGCCGTGCACCAGGTGGAGGAGGAAGTAGTCGCTGCCGATGGTGTCGGTGGCGGGCGGCAGCGGCACCCGGCCGTACACCCCGCGCGCGAAGGCCACGTTGCACATGTCCACGCGCGTGGGGCCGACGGTGGTGAGCGTGGTGAGGTCCCCGGTGAACGCGGCGGTCCCGGCGCCCCGGAACGCCTCGTCGACGAGGTTGCGCCGCCAGACCTCCGGATACCCGGCCGGGACCGTCAGGCCGACGAGGTCGTCGTACACGAGGGGGTCGAGGGCCCGGATCTCCGCCACGTCCACGGACATCTCGCCGACGAACGAGCCGCCGACCACCGCCACCGGCCGGTCCGCGAGCGCCGGGTCGAGCCTGCTCCGCGACACGGCCCCCGCCACGTCGGCGGCCCGCCGGCCCAGCGCCGTCAGTTCGTGGTGGATCGGGAAGACGGGCTTCCCGTCCAGGTACTGGTAGCGGCTGTCGGAGTCCCTGCGGTGCACCGAGGCGCAGCCCAGGGCCTCCGCGATCAGGAAGGCCCGGTTGGTGCAGGCCCCGTAGGAGACCCCGGACGGCAGCATCAGGCCGAGCACCCGGTCCGGCTCGGCGACCCCGGACCGGGCGACCGCCCGGCGCAGGAAGTCCCGCTGCTCGTCCTCGTCGAAGTGGTGGACGACCACGCCGGGTTCCGGCGGCAGCGCGGCCACCGCCTCCCGGTGGGCGGCGAGGGCGGCGGGTCCGGAGGAGTCCAGGACCAGCAGGCGCACCTCGACGCCGAAGTGCCGGGCGCCGTACGCGGCCTCCTCGGCGACCGCCCGCAGGGTCGCGGCGCAGGCCCGGTCGGTGGGGAGGGTCAGGCAGACGCGGCGCACGACGGCTCCCCGTCCTTGCTCCCGTGCCCGTCGCGGTCCTTCCACGAGGTGAGTCCGAGCAGCCGGCCGCCCAGCTCGTTCAGGACGGCCGTGGGGTAGCGCTCGGACTCGTGCCGCACGGGGTCGCCGACCAGGGTGCGGTTCCAGCGCGGGGTGCGCAGGTGCCGCCAGGAGTCGACCCGGGACCTCCGCAGCCGCTCGTGCTCCTCCAGGGCGGGCATCATCGACAGGTACTGGACGGCCCGCACCTGGTCCTCCGAGGTGTTGCGGGCCACCCCGTGGGCGAGGAGCCCGTTCCAGATGAGCAGGTCGCCGGGGCGCAGGTCGGGGCGGACGACGGGGTACTCGGCCCGGTCCGCGGCGGGCCGGAGCGGGTCCCGGTCGGCGGGCTGGCCGACCTTCCACTCCTCGAACCGCCGGAACAGCTCCGGGCAGCACTGGAACCCGCCCGACTCGGGCCGGGTCTCGTTGAGCGCGATGATCCCCTGCACCCGCTGCGGCGGCACGCCGAGCGTGGTGTCGATGTCCCAGTGCAGCTCGATGTCGAAGCCCCGGTCGGTGGGCTCGATCAGGGCGCGGTCGCGGTTCCCGATGTTGGGCGGGTTGAGGTTGAGCCGGTCCTGGGTGACCCACAGCTCCTCGCAGTCCCACACGTCCACGAAGGCGTCGTACACCCGCTGCGACTGGCGGCTGTCCCACAGGAGCTGGTGGTGGTACGCCTCCACGAAGCCGTAGACGTGCAGCTGGCGGTCGAGTTCGGAGCGGAACGGCCGGTCCTCGTACCAGGTGTCCGGCCGCTCCGGGTCGAGCCCCTGGAAGTCCCAGGCGAAGTCCAGGAGCCGCCGGGCCGCCTCCGCCGGGACCGCCTCCCGGACGACGACGTAGCCGTACGTCTGCCAGTGCGCGAAGTCCTCCTCGGACAGCACCCGCAGCGGCCGCGACTTCCTCAGCTCCCGCAGGGTGGTCTGCGCGAGGTAGGACTCGCCGTCCGCGCTGAAGTACGGCAGGTCCGAGGCCGCCCGGTACAGATGAGGGCGGCGCGGCGGGCGGTGCGGGGCGGGGGTCGTCATGGGTCCCTCCAGGGGCGGGAGTCGGGGGAGGAGGTCCGGGGCGGGGAGCGCTCCTCCCCGGCCGGCGGGCAGCACGCGGCGACCCCCGGCGAAGGGAGCGGCGGCGGACGGCACGGACGGCCGGACGTGCCGTGGCGCTGGTCAGACGCCACGCCGTGCGAAAGAATTGGTTTAGACCTTAGCGGTTGGCAAGTGCCATCTCAATACGCCGAGTTGAGACGTGGAGGGATCCGGGCAAACGTTGTCATGGCGGTTACTTTGGTCTAGACAACAGAGGGGGAACTGGCTTACTGTCCCCTTGCGCGGCCCGGTTCCTGACGGTTCGTCAGTCGACTTTCCGCCGTGCCGCGACCGGCGCCGTCCGCCCGCGAGGCCACCCGTGAGGCCGTCCGCGGCCGCGGACCGGGCCGCGGCGCGTCCGCCCGTCCCGCCGGCGCCCCCGACTCTTCGCCCACCCCAGAGGGAGCGGTTCCCCATGAGCACACCCGGCACCACGGTCCTGCCCGACGGCGGTCTGAGGAGCCCCGGACCGGGCCTGATCACCCTGGACCCGGACCACACCGCGCTGCTGCGCGGCCTGGACGAGCTGCTCACCGGCCTGGCCGCCCGGCTCTCCGCCCCCGAGGTGGTGGGACCGCCGCTGCTCTCCGTGGAGGGCCTCGCCCGCCTCGACTTCTTCCGCAACTTTCCCCACCTCGGCGTCTCCGCCGGACGGTTCGCGCCCGACGCGCTCGACGGCCTGGCGGCCGGAGAGGCCCCGGCCGGACTCCCGCTCCGGCCGACCGGCTACCTGCTGCCGTCCGCCACCTGCTACGGACTGCTGCTCTCCCTGGAGGGCCGGGACGTCGGCGAGGAGGGCCTGCGGCTCTCCGCGACCGGCCGCTGCTTCCGCAACGAGACCCACTTCGACGGCCTGCGGCGCCTGTGGGGCTTCCACATGCGCGAGGTCCTCTACCTCGGCACCCAGCAGGGCGCCCTCGCACACCTGGAGCAGGGGACCGCGTTCGTCCAGGAGCTGGCCGGACGCCTCGGTCTCGACCTCACCCGGGCCGTCGCCGACGACCCCTTCTACGACAAGGGCGGCTCCCGGGCCCGGCTGATGGCCCTCGACCCGGTCAAGCACGAGTTCAGCGCCCCCGACGGCACGGCGATCGCCTCCGTGAACCGGCACCGCAACTTCTTCGGCGAGCGCCTGGACATCCGCGCGGGCGCCGAAGGACCGGCGTACAGCGCCTGCGTCGCCTTCGGCGTCGAGCGCTGGGTCCACGCGATGCTCCTCGCCCACGGCACCCCCGGGCGGGCCCTCGACCGCCTGCGCGAGGCCGCCGCCTGACCCGCCGGGCCCCCGCCCGCACGCACACCCCGCACAGCGCACAACCGGTTCAGTAAGGAGCGACCCCACCCCATGGAACGCATCGCCGAGTGGCTTCACGAGAAGAACCCCGGCCTCGACGGACCGATCGACCCCGACGAGGACCTCATCGAGGCCCGTCTCATCGACTCCATGGACTTCCTGGAGTTCGTCGACCTCCTGGAGGAGCTCTCCGGCCGCTCCATCGACCTCCAGGAGGTCACCATCGACGACTTCCGCACGCTCGGCCGCGTCCGGCAGCGCTTCCTCAGCGCCGCCGGATGACCACCCGCCGGTGAACGGGTGGGCGGGCGGGGGCCGTACGGTCCTCGCCGCGGTGGCGACCACCGCCGAGGTCCTGGCCCGCCCGGAGCTGCACGAGGGGCTCCTCGCGCCGTGGGAACGGCGGCGCCTCGACCGGACGCGGATCCCCGCCCGCCGCGACGACGTCCTCGCGGCGCGCCTCCTGGTGCGCCTGTGCGCCGCCCGGTTCACCGGACTGTCCCCCGGCGAGTCCGGCCCCGAGCAGCACTGCGCCGCGTGCGACGGCGACGGCCACGGGCGCCCCTACCTCGCCGGCCGGCCCGGACTCGGCGTCAGCATGAGCCACGCCGACGGCCTGGTCGCGGCCGCCGTCGGCCCCGGCCCGGTCGGCGTCGACGTGGAGCCCGCGACGCGCCGGCCGGGACCCCCGTCCGTCCTGCGGCGGGTCCTGCCCGAGGCCGACCTGCGCGAGGCCGCCGCCCTGCCGGACCCCGGCCCGGCGCTGCTCCGGCTGTGGGTACGGGGCGAGGCCCTGTTCAAGGCGGGCGGCGGACCCGGCCTCCGGCTCCTCGAATGGACCGACGACGAACGGGGGGCGGTCGTGGCGGTCGCGGCCGAGGCCCCCGTGATTCGCGATGTCGGTCGAACGGGTGCAGTGTGGAAGAGAGGGGCGTCCTACGGCGGAGCACGAGGCCGGGACGAAGACATGGGGGCTGAAGAACAACGGAGCGAAGACCGGTGACAGCGGCCATGCCGCGGATGACGGGCCGCTTCACGCGCCCTTGACCGGGCGCGGGCACAGCTCGACGAGAGCAATGCCGGAGACGACGGACCATCGTTCGCGGCGGGCCTTCACGGAGGGCGCGAGTGCCGGTTTCCGGTCCAATGTTCGCTCGATCCCGATACGGCGGAGCACGAGAGCTGTTCCGCCGGAATCGCGGACGCCGGTGACTGGACGACTCGTACCGGTCGAAACTGGTTGGGAGCGAATCATGACATTCGTTTCACTGCGTGATATCCGCTGCGACGAGGAAACGGACGAGGTCGGCGACGACGAGATCTACGTCCTGATGAGCACGGTCAACCTCGGGGCACACGTCAACGTCGAGGGGATTCCCATCCCCGTTCCCTCGTTCGACGTCTGGCGGTTCGGCATCTTCGAAGGCTTCGCCGAGGGCGACACGAAGGGCCAGCCCTTCCAGCCGTTCTGGACGGCGCCGCTGGCCGACCCGGATCAGGCGATCTTCGTCGGCTCGGTGATAGAGAACGACAACGGCGTGCCGGAGCAGTACCAGCATCTCCTGCGCCTCGTCGTCCCCAAGTCGCTGGCGTCGTCGATCGGCGAGCCGCTCGACCTCGTGCGGTCGAAGCTGGTCAGGGAGATCAACGAAGCGCTGAACGGTGTGGACCTTCCCATCCCGTTCGCCCTCGACGACGACCACGTCGGCACTCAGGAGCTCCGGTACGAACACCCCGAACTCCAGCGGGCCACCGGGGACCTGGTGCCGAAGGTCCTCTCGTACAACGGCGACGGCGGACGCTACCGCGTGACGTTCGACGTGTCGCCCGACATCTTCGGGGCGATCCGCGACCGCTGGATCGCGCTGGGTGCCGGCAACTCACCGGTCGGCCGGCCGGTCTCCGGAGAGATCCCCACCTTCGACGGACAGGGTCGCTCCATGAACTTCTCGGCCGGCGTCATCTCGTGGCACCCGGAGACGGGTGCCCACGGTGTGTGGGGCGCCATCAACGGCCGCTGGCTGCAGATCGGGCGCGAACAGTTCGGCTACCCGATCACCGACGAGTTCAGCAGCGGCAGCGGTCGCATGAGCACCTTCAAGGCGCTCCACCTCCAGGGGAAGCCCGAGGCCTCGATCTTCTGGACCCCGCAGACCGGGGCGGTCGAGATCTTCGGCGCCATCCACGCGCACTGGAAGTCCATGGGCGCCGGCGGATCCGGCATCGGAGGTCCCGTCTCGCCCGAGCAGGACGCACCCGGAGGCCGGATCCAGAACTTCCAGAACGGGAGGCTGTTCTGGAACGCGGCGACCGGGCAGGTGTCCCAGGCCTGAGCAGGCCGTTGCCGAACGCTCCGGCCGACAGCGGCGGTTGCTTCCCGGCCGGCGTACGGCTCCGGGGACGAGCACGGTCCTGAGGAACCACCGGGCCCGTCCCCCAGGGGCGCCCGCCGGGCCCCGGACGGCGAACGGCGGGGAAGCGCACGCCCCCCGGGGCGGCCTCCGGCCGGTGAAGGCGGCTTCACGCGGATTTCACCGACGCGGGCGACCATGGCCCTCCGGCACGGACGGACGAGGGGGAGCGTCATGGCGGAGCGGGAGACACCGGGGGCGGGGACGCCGCTCGACGAGCTGGGGCGGACCGTCGCCGCCCTCCGGCGCGCCGCACGCGCCGACCCCGGCCGGTACCTTCCCCGACTCGGCTACACCCTCCTGCGGTTCGGCTCGCTGCTCGCGACGGAACCGGGTCGGACGGCGGAGTCGGTGGACGTCCTGGGAGAGGCCGCCGAGGCGTACCGGCGGCTCTCCGGGGAGCACCTCCCGGGCCTGGGCATCGCGCTCCAGCGGCAGGCTCTGGGCCTCGGCGCCCTCGGCCGGCACCGGGAGGGGCTCGGGGCGGCCCGGGAAGCGGTGGAGGTCTGGCGCGGACTCGTCGCGGAAGGCGTCGAGGGGAGCAGGGCCGAACTGGCCGGCGCGCTCCTCGTCCTCGGTGGCCGGCTCGCCGAGACGGGCCACCACCACGAAGCCCTCGACCGCATCGAGGAGGCGGTGGAGACACGGCGCCTCCTCGTCGACCGGGCGAACGGGACGGGCCGGACGGAACTCGCCTCGGCCCTCCAGGAACTCGGCGTCAAAATGGGGGAGATGGGACGCCAGGAGGAGGCCCTCGTCCCCTTGCGCGCGTCGGTCGCCGCGTACCGCGAAACGGCCGGGACGGCGGACGGACGCGAGGTCGGGGACCTGGGCGGGCACGCGGTGGCCGCGTTCGCGACGGGCCGCACGCTCCTCGGCCTCGGCCGCACCGGCGAGGCGCGCCCGTACTTCGCCGAGGCGGCCGCCCTCCACGCCGAGATCACCGCCCGCGAACCGGCCGCCACCGCCTTCCTCGACCACCTGTTCGCCCTCCACGGCCACCGCCTCACATATGAGGAGGGAATCGCGGCCTGGACGAGGACCCCGGACGGGACGACGGCTTCCGGCCGCCCGGAGGACGGTCCCACGATCCCCGGCCCGGCCGGCCCCACCCTCTTCGAGCGGATCGACCGCCTCAACGCCCAGGGCCTCGCCCTCGCCGACTCCGGGCGGCCCGGGCTCGCCGTCGAGCCCCTGACCGAGGCCCTCGCCCTCGGGCGGGCGGCGGCCGTCGGCACGGGAACCGCCGGTGCCGTCTCGCTCGCCCGTACGCTGCACCACCTCGCTTTCGTACGGGCCTGGTCCGGCCGCCGCGCGGAGGCGCTGGAGGCGGTCGACGAGGCCGTGCACCTCTGCCGGCGCCATCTCGTCGACGCGCCCGAGACCGTACGGCCCCTGCTCGCCGACGCCGCCGACAGCCTGGGCAGCCGGCTGGCCGTGCTCGGCCGCCACCGCGACGCCGTCGCCCCCGCGACCGAGTCCGCGGCGCTCTTCCGGCAGCTCGCCCACGCCGACCCGGCCGCGTACCGGGGCGAGCTGGCCCGGGTGCTCAACAACCTGAGCGTCCGGCTCTGCGACGCCGACCGCCACGCCGAGGCGCTCGCCGCCACGGAAGAGTCCCTGGAGATCCACCGGAGCCTCCACCGCGAAGACCCCGCCGCCCACCTGCCCGGACTCGTCCACGCCCTCGCCAACCTCGCCCTCCGCCTCGCCCGCCTGGACCGGCACGACGAGGTGGCGGCCCCCACGGCGGAGGCCGTCCGCCACCTGCGGCACCTGGACCGGATCCACCCGAACAACGACGTCGCCGCGCTCGCCGAATCCCTGACCTGGCTCGGCCGGCACCTGCGGAGACACGGTCACCGCGACACGGCCCGCGACACCGAGCGCGCGGCGCGGGAGCTGCGCCGCCACGCCCCGGAACCGGGGCGGTAGGACGTACGGAACCGGACGGGGCCGCCCCGCGTCCCTCCCGGGCATGAGCGAGAACCCCTCGGAGGAGTCCCGCGACCGGATGGAGAGCGCCGTCGGCTGTCTGCTCGCCGTCCTCGGCGTCACGGTCGCGGGCGCCTTCGCGCTGCCCCGGGCCGCGTACAGCATCGACGGCGGTTTCGAGGCGCACGCCCGGGACTGGGGCGTGATCCTCGTCGACCTGCCGCTCATCCTCTTCGCCGGGCTCGTCGTCCCGCCCCTGACCTGGGCGGCGGCCACGCGGTGGCTCCGCCCGTGGGCGGCGGCCCTCGTCTGCGCGGCCGTCGTGGCCCTGGGCCTCTGGCTCCTGGCCGCCGTGTGGCACCCGCGCCAGGACCCCGACCCGGGCTACGGCCCCGGCATCTGAAGGCCGCCCGCCGGAGGCGGCCCCCGTCGTACGGCCCCGGTCAGACCAGGACCACGGGCCGCCCGCTCAGCCCGACGCCCGCCGCGCGCAGCTCGTCGAGCGCGCGGTCCGTGGTGTCGGCGGCCACGCCGACCGTGTGGTCGAGGAGGACCCGCACGTCGAAGCCCTCCCGGACCCCGCCGAAGGCGGTGGCCTTCACGCAGTGGTCCGTACCGATCCCGACGACGTCGACCCCGTCCACCCCACGGGCGCGCAGCCAGTCGCCCAGCGGCGTACCGCCCTCGGTCGCGCCCTCGAAGCCGCTCTTCGAGGCGGAGTGGGCGCCCTTGAGGAAGACCTCCTCCACGGCCCCGGAGGCGACGGCGGCCGCGAAGTCCGGATGGAACTCGGCGCCCTCGGTGCCGGCGACGCAGTGCACCGGGAAGGAGTCCTCGAAGTCGGGCTCGTCCGAGAAGTGCCCGCCCGGGTCGATGTGGTGGTCACGGGTGGCGACCACGTGCGCGTACCGGTCACCGGCGCCCCGGACCAGGCCGGCGAGGGCGACGGCCAGCTCGGTCGCGCCGCTCACGGGGACGTCGCCCCCCTCGCAGAAGTCCTTCTGTACATCGACGACGATCAGGGCACGGCGCACGGGAGCGGCCTTTCCTCGGGGGTGGAAGATTCCCCGGCATCGTCCCGCCCCCAAGGCGTCCCGGGTGGGGCGCACGCCCGCCGTTCACCCGATCGGGATCATGGAAACGGGCCTCCCGGGAGGGAACCGCCGGACCGCCGGCGGACGCCCCGGACGGGACCCCCGGCCCCCGCCGCGCGCTCCAGGGAGGTCATCCGGCGCCACCTGCCCGAAACTGGGGGGAGGGAAGAGCCACCGAGAGGGACGAGGAGAGGGGCGAGCCCATGGACGTGGACGGCGGCGCAGGGGCGTGGCGGACGCCCGGCCGTGCCCGGTTCGACGTACGGGTCCGGCCCGGGACGGCCGACGGGGTGGTGGTGCTCGAACTGGGCGGGGAGCTCGACCACGACACGGTCGCGCCCCTGCGCGAGGCGGTGGAGGAGCACGCCCGGGCCCGGCGGATCGTCGTCGACTGCTCGGGCCTCGGCTTCTGCGACTCGACGGGGCTCAACGCCCTCCTGAAGGCCCGCCTGCGGATGCGGGAGACCGGCGGACACCTGGACCTCGCCGGGCTGCGCCCGCCGGTGGACCGGATGTTCGACATCACCGGGGCCAGGGCCGTCTTCCGGGTGTACGAGGACACCGACCGGGCCCTGGCCGATCCGGCGCCGCACGACGGCGGAGCCGGCCGTGACTGACGGCGACGCCGGCGCGGACGGCGTCCAGGTCCGGAGGCTGCCGCTGCGCGGGGCGCGGCGGGTGGTGTCGCGCTGCCGGGACTTCACGGCGGAGGCGTTGGCGGACTGGGGGTGGATTCCGGCGGGGAGCGAGGCGGGGGAGGAGCGGGCCGAGGACGTCCTGCTGCTGGTGTCCGAGGTGGTCACCAACGCCTGTCTGCACGCCGGGGGCCCCGTGGAGTTCGTCCTGCGGCACGAACGGGGACGCCTGCGGGTGGAGGTCTCCGACCCCAGCCCCGAACCGCCCCGGCCGCGCGCACCCCGCTCGCCCGCACTGCCCGGCGGGCACGGGCTGATGGTGCTGGACAGGCTGGCGGGGGCGTGGGGCTACGAGGCCAGGGGTGCGGGGGCGGCGGGCAAGGTGGTGTGGCTGGAGATCAGCCGGGTTCCGGACCGTCCTCCAGCAGAGCTGCTCTGAGCTCACCGAGGACACGGGTGAGCAGCCGCGAGACCTGCATCTGGGAGAGCCCGATCCGCCGGCCGATCTCGGCCTGCGTGAGCTCCTCCCCGAACCGCAGCGACAGGATCCGCCGGTCGCGCTCGTCGAGCCGGTCGAGCAGGGGCCGCAGCGCGGCCAGGGACTCGATCAGCTCGTAGGCGGGCTCGGCGGTCGCCAGATGCCGGGGCTTCGCACCGGAGGTCTCCTCGTCGTCCCCCGCGGGCGTGTCGAGGGAGCGGGTGGCGTACCCGTGGGCGGCGAGCTGTCCTTCCGCGACCTCTTCCTCGCTCAGGTGGAGGTGGTGGGCGAGTTCGGTGCGGGTGGGGCGGCGGCCGAGGTGTTGTTCGAGGTGGTCGGCGGTTTTGGCGAGGTCGATGCGGAGTTCTTGGAGGCGTCGGGGGACGCGGACGGCCCAGCTGGTGTCGCGGAAGAAGCGTTTCATTTCGCCGACGATGGTGGGCAGGGCGAAGGCGGAGAAGTCGACGGCGCGGTCCGGGTCGAAGCGGTTGATGGCTTTGATGAGTCCGATGGTGCCGACCTGGATGATGTCTTCGGTGGGTTCGGCGCGGTTGCGGAAGCGGCGGGCGGCGAATTTGACGAGGCTGAGGTTGAGTTCGACGAGGGTGTTGCGGACGTAGGCGTGTTCGGGGGTGCCTTCTTCGAGTTCGGCCAGGCGGGTGAGGAGGGCGGCGGAGAGGGGTTGGGCGTCGTCGGTGGAGACGGTGGTGGGGTGGGTCAGCTCGGGCAGTCCGTCCAGGGCCGTCCGGCGCATCGACGCCCCCGGATTCCCGGGAATCCCGGCGACCTCAGGGGCGTGGCCGAGGGTGACGGACGGAACGCGGGGGGTGGACATGAGGCTCCTTCGACGGTGCGCGGGACCTGCCCCGGCCCCGTGAAAAGGGCGACGGCGCGGGTCCGCCGGTCAAACGTCTTGAATCAGGATGCCCCGTATCAAGGGGTTTGGCACGATTTCCCGGGGAAGCCGTGCAGCGAGGAGACGGAGCCGTCTCCGGCCGAGAGGAGCGAACGATGCCGCGCGGATCGAGCCCCAAGCGGGAGCGACAGTACGAGCACATCAAGGACAGCGCCCTGGACCGGGGCGAGAGCGAGAAGCGCGCCGAGGAGATCGCCGCGCGCACGGTCAACAAGGAGCGGGCGAGGAGCGGCGAGTCCAAGACCGCCAGCAAGAGCTCCACGCAGGACATGTCCTCCGCGCGCCGGGGCGGCAAGAACGCGCACAGCGGCGCGCAGGGACCGACGTACGACCAGCTCTACGCCGAGGCCAAGCGCCGCAACGTCCACGGCCGCTCCTCGATGGACAAGGCGGAGCTGAAGAAGGCCCTGGGCCAGTGACGGCCCCGGCCCGCTGAACGGTTCTCGTGCCGTGTCCCTTCGTGCCGTGGCCCGGACGGTCACCGTCCGGGCCACGGCACGAAGAACGCCTCCGCTCACCAAGGACTCACCAGCGGTACCAGCGGCCGCTGCCGCTGCGCATGAAGAAGCCGAGCACCCACAGCACCAGCAGGGCGATGGCGATGTACCAAAGCACGTCGACCGCGAAGCCCGCGCCGAAGAGGACCAGGATCACCAGGAGGACGAGGAGCAGGGGAACCATGACGTCACCTCCGTCATTCACGGTGTCGTCCGGCGCTCGTCCGCCCGGACACCCGCTACACCGCCCCTGCCCGCTCCCCTCGCGGTCATGCGCCGCCGCGCACGTTCCTACGACACGGGCCGGGGCCCCACCACACCCCGGGCGATCCCGAGGTCGACCAGGTCCAGGGGCCGCAGCCGGAGCCGGTCGGCGGTCTCACCGGCCTCCCCGGGAGGGCGCTTCAAGATGGCCGCGGCCGCCTCGGGCGCGATGACGGAGAAGTACGCGTCCGGGGTGACCCAGGTGTTCCCCGGGGCCGCGAGCGCCAGCGCCCCGCCCGAGCCGCCCTCCCCGACGAGCAGCGAGGTCAGCGGGGTGCGCGCGCTCGCGACGGCGGCGAACAGGTCCGCGATCGCGCTGCCCGCGCCCGAGCGCTCCGCCTCCGCGTCGTTGGCGGCCCCCGGGGTGTCGACCAGCGTGAGCACCGGGACGCCGAGGCGACCCGCGAGGCGCACCAGCCGGGCGGCCGTGCGGAAGCCGGCCGGACGGGTCGCGGTGCCGCACTGCGCCGCGTAGGCGACGGTGCGCCCGTCGGGCAGCCGCCCGAAACCGCACCGCACGCCCGGGTCGACACCGCCGCAGCGGTCCCCGGAGATCTCCTCGCGCAGGATGAAGTGGGCGTCGAGGTACGCCCCGGCCCGGGGCCTTTCTGGGTGCCGGGCCCGCGCCACGGCCTCCCGGCCGCTCGCGGCGGGCGCCGCGCCGGGGTCCCCGAGCGCGTACGGCGGCGGCACCGGGCCCCGCGCCGGGCGGGTCAGCAGGGACAGCCACCGCCCGAGGACGGCGCGCAGCGCCTCCGGCGGCACGATCGCGTCCACGTGCCCGTGCGCGAGCTGCGCCTCCGCGGTGTACGCGGCCGGGTCCGCGTCCGGCGGCCGCACCCGGGACCCGGCGAAGGCGACCTGGGCGCCGGGCAGGGCCAGGACGACGTCGGAGCCCGCGCCGAGGGTGGCCCAGCCGCCCCCGGTCGTCGGATCCCGCAGGACCGCGATCTGCGGCAGCCCGGCGGCCCGGGTCAGCTCCGACTCGCGGGCCAGGTTCTGGAGCTGGAGGAGGGCCCGCATCCCCTCGTGCATCCGGCTGCCGCCGGTGGCCGGCAGGACCACCACGGGCAGCCGCCGCGCCCGGGCCAGGGCGTGGGCCGCGACGGCCCGCGCCCCCGTCCGCTCGCCGAGGGAACCGCCCAGGAACCCGAACTCGAAGGAGATCAGGACCGCCTCGACCCCGCCCACCGTGCCCGTCCCGCAGACCACCGACTCGGTCTCGCCGGTCCGGGCGGCGGCACGGGCGTGCGCGGCGGAGTACCCGGGCCAGCCGATCGGCCCGTCACCGGTCAGGGGGCCCTCGTCGAAGGGCAGTTCGGTGAACTCGTCGGTCACGAGGGCGATCGCTCCCCGTGCCGTCGTCGGATCGGTCATGCGGGCCTCGCAGCCGGTCGCCGGTGCGTACGGGAACGCGTACGGACGGATCGCGCGTACGGGTGGAGCACGCGTACGGACGGAACGCGCGTACGGAGGGATCAGCGGTGCGCCCCCACCGTACCGCCCGGTCCGGCACCGCCCCGGGGCGGCCCCGCCCGGCCGGTCTCAGGCCATGATCCCGCTCCCGTGCGGCGCGTACAGGTCCAGGAGCCGGACCCGGGTCACCTGGAGGCGGTGCGCCAGGATCGAGCCCAGCCAGAACAGGACCGAGGCGCCGAACTCCGGATCGGAGCCGCACATCGACCGGACCGCCGGGGCGTTGAACTCGTACGCCCGCACCGGCGTCATCGCCTCGGCCCCCGACTGGCACAGGTACGGCGGGAACATCCACGAGAGCCCGACCAGCTCGCCGTGGTGCAGCGTCTCGATCACGGGCGCCCCGCGCCCCGGCACCCGCGCGTCGAGCGTCACCGCGCCCGTCTTCACGATCCAGAACCGGTCGGCGTGCTGGTGCTCCTCGAAGAGGCGGTGACCGGACTCGAAGTACACGTCCTCGGCGAAGGCCATCAGGCGTTCCCGGTGCTCCGGGGGCAACGTGCTGACCTTGGGCGTGGTACTGCTCATGGCGGACCCTCCTCGGACACTCGACTCCCACCCCCAGTGTCGGCCAAGGAGCCGCCGCGCGCGCAGGATCCGCCCGCCGTCACGCCCCCGGAACGCCCGCTCACCCTCCGTACGCCCCCTCCGTATGCCCCTCCGTACGTCCTGCCGTCCGGCCCGTCCCCGCCCGGCGTGCGCGGGCCGGACGGAGGGCGGAGCATGAACGTGAGGAGGGGCCCCGGCGAGTGAGGGCGGTGCGACCCGGAACGGGGGGCGTGACCCGTAGGCGGGGGGCGTGACCCAGGAGGGTGCCGTGCCCGGCCCGGACGGCGGTGACGCGCTCGTGGTGCTGCGCGGGGTCGACAAGCACTTCGGCACCCTGCACGTCCTGCGCTCCGTCGACCTCACGGTCCACCGGGGCGAGGTCGTCGTGGTCGTCGGCCCCTCCGGCTCCGGGAAGTCCACGCTGTGCCGGGCGGTCAACCGCCTGGAGACCGTCGACGCGGGCGAGATCGTCGTCGACGGACGGCCCCTGCCGGCCGAGGGACGCGAACTGGCCGCCCTCAGGGCCGACGTCGGCATGGTCTTCCAGTCGTTCGACCTCTTCGCGCACAAGACCGTCCTCGGCAACGTCACCCTGGGACAGATCAAGGTCCGCAAGAAGGACCGGAAGACGGCCGAGGAACGGGCCCGCGAACTCCTCGACCGGGTCGGGGTCGCCTCGCAGGCGGACAAGTACCCGGCCCAGCTCTCCGGGGGCCAGCAGCAGCGCGTGGCCATCGCCCGCGCCCTCGCCATGGATCCGAAGGTGATGCTCTTCGACGAGCCGACCTCCGCGCTCGACCCCGAGATGATCAACGAGGTCCTGGAGGTCATGCGGCAACTCGCCCGGGACGGCATGACGATGGTGGTCGTCACCCACGAGATGGGTTTCGCCCGCTCCGCCGCCCACCGGGTCGTCTTCATGGCCGACGGGAGCATCGTCGAGGCGACGACCCCCGAGGAGTTCTTCACCGCACCGCGCAGCGACCGCGCCAAGGACTTCCTCTCCAAGATCCTCCACCACTGAGCAAGCACCGGGCCGAGACCCGGCCGAAAGACCCCCTGGGGTGATCCTCATGAACCCGCTCAGGACCGGCAGGTCCCTCACGGCCGCCGCCGCGGCCGTCGTCCTCTCCCTCACCTCCGCCGGATTCGCGAACGCCGCCGTCCCCCGCGACCACGGGGAGGACGAGATCACCGTCGGCATCAAGTTCGACCAGCCCGGCGTCGGCCTGAAGACCCCCGACGGCACGTACACCGGCTTCGACGTCGACGTGGCGACCTACGTCGCCAAGGAGCTCGGCCACGACCCGTCGACCATCGTGTGGAAGGAGGCCAAGAGCGCCGACCGCGAGACCCTGCTCCAGCGCGGCGACGTGGACTTCATCGCGGCCTCGTACTCGATCAACGACGAACGGGCGCAGAAGGTCGACTTCGCCGGCCCCTACCTCCTCGCCCACCAGGACGTCCTGATCCGCGCCGACGACGACTCGATCAAGCAGCCGTCCGACCTGAACGACAAGAAGCTCTGCTCGGTCACCGGATCCACCTCCGCGCAGAACGTCAAGACGAAGCTCGCCCCCGACGCCCAGCTCCAGGAGTACGGCGGCTACTCCGAGTGCCTGACCGGCCTGGAGAACGGCGTCATCGACGCCGTCACCACCGACGACTCGATCCTCGCCGGGTACGCCTCGCAGAGCGAGTTCAAGGACAAGTTCAAGCTCGGCGGCTTCAAGATGAGCAACGAGAACTACGGCATCGGCGTCCAGAAGGGCAGCGACCTCAAGGACAGGATCAACACGGCCCTGGAGAAGATGGTCGCCGACGGCTCCTGGGACGCGGCGGTGAAGAAGAACTTCGGCCCGGCCGGATACCAGAACGAACCCGCACCGAAGATCGGCGTCGTCGTGAAGTGAGCGGCCCGCCGTGTTCGACTTCCTCCAGGGGTACGACCTGCTCGGAGCCTTCTGGGTGACGGTGCAGCTCACCGTCTACTCCGCGATCGGCTCCCTGGTCTGGGGGACGCTGCTCGCCGCCATGCGGGTCGGCCCCGTCCCCCTCATGCGGGGCTTCGGCACCGTCTACGTCAACGTCGTCCGCAACATCCCGCTCACCGTCATCATCGTCTTCACCTCGCTCGGCCTCTTCCAGACCCTCGGGGTCGACATGGGCGCCGAACGGTTCACCACCATCAACTTCCGCCTCGCCGTCCTCGGACTCACCGCCTACACCAGCGCGTTCGTCTGCGAGGCGCTCCGCTCCGGCATCAACACCGTCCCCCTCGGACAGGTCGAGGCCGCCCGCGCCATCGGCCTGAACTTCCCCCAGGTCCTGCGGCTCGTCGTGCTCCCGCAGGCCTTCCGCTCCGTCGTCGGCCCCCTCGCCAACGTCCTCATCGCCCTCACCAAGAACACCACCGTGGCCGCCGCCATCGGCGTCGCCGAAGCCGCCCTGCTGATGCGGGAGATGATCGAGAACGAGGCCCAGCTCATCCTGATCTCCGCGATCTTCGCCGTCGGCTTCCTCTGCCTCACCCTGCCCACCGGCCTGTTCCTCGGCTGGGTGGCCAAGAAGGTGGCGGTGCGACGATGAGCGCCCGGAGCGGGCGGAGAAGGCCGCGGAAGGACACCCCCACCGTCCTCTACGACGTCCCCGGGCCGCTCGCCCGGCGGCGCAACCTCCTGTGGACCCTGCTCTTCCTGGTCGCGCTCGCCGCCGTCGCGGGGTGGGTGGTCGCGAGCCTCGCCGACAAGAACCAGCTCGCCTGGTCCAAGTGGGCGCCCTTCTTCACGGACGCCCGCGTCTGGGAGACGTACCTCCTGCCCGGCCTGAAGAACACCGTGATCGCCGCCGCCCTCTCCATGGTGATCGCCCTGCCCCTCGGCGCCCTCCTCGGCGTCTCCCGCCTCTCCGACCACCGTGCCGTGCGCGGCGCGGCCGGCACCGTCGTCGAGTTCTTCCGGGCGATCCCCGTCCTCATCCTGATGCTCTTCGCGAACGCCGCCTACTCCGAGTTCACCGACATCAGCCCGGACACCCGCCCCCTGTACGCCGTCGTCACCGGCCTCGTCCTCTACAACGCCTCCGTCCTCGCGGAGGTCGTCCGCGCCGGCATCCTCTCCCTGCCCGCGGGACAGACCGACGCGGCCCGGGCCATCGGAATGCGCAAGGGCCAGACCATGGCGTACGTCCTCCTGCCGCAGTCGGTCACCGCCATGCTGCCCGCCCTGGTCAGCCAGCTCGTCGTCATCGTCAAGGACACCGCGCTCGGCGGCGCGATGCTCGGCTTCTCCGAACTCCTCGCCTCGGTCCGCCCGGCGAGCGCCAACTACGGGGCCAACACGATCGCCTGCTTCACCGTCGTCGCCGTGATCTTCGTGCTCCTCAACTTCGCGCTCACCGCCTTCGCCTCCCGCCTCGAAGGCCGCCTGCGGCGCGGCAAGCGGTCCACGGGCGCGGTCGTCGGGGCGGACGCGGTGGAGGAACTGGCCGTACCGGGCGAGCACGGGGACCGCCCGGGGAAACCCTGACGCGGCGGGCGGCCCGGGACCTCAGCGCCGGGCGAGGGCCAGCACGCTCAGACCGAACATCAGGACGCCCAGCGGGACGTGGACCGCCGGGACGTGCGCGATGCCGACCACCACCTGGACCGAGGCGAGGACGAGGAAGCCCGACGCGTGCCACACGGGCCGGAGCGAACCGCCGCCCGGCTTCCACGCCAGCACCGCCGCGAGCACGTACAGCATCGACGCCCCGTACATCACCCGGGCCCCGACGTCGTGCAGTGTTCCCCCGGCCGACGAGGTCAGCAGCAGCCCGGCGGAGACAGCCTGGAGGAAGAGCGTCAGGGTCTGCAGGACGATCGCGGTCCTCAGGAAGGAGAAGCCGCGCTCCGCGTGTGCCGTCACCTGGGTGGCCATGTCACAGTCCCCTTTTCCGCCCCGGGCTTCCCGCCCCCGGGCAGTGGATCGATAAGGTCTCACCTGTTCGACGACGCGGGCCCGCGAAAGGTAAGGCGGGGCCGCGGAAGACGGGGCGGGGGCGGCCTGAACATGGGAACTGCCGGAATCGGCACGGACGGCACGGCCGGTGAGCGGGGCCGGCTGATCAACGTCGCCTACCGGCTGCTCGGTTCGGCGACCGAGGCCGAGGACGCCGTACAGGACGCCTACGCGCGCTGGTACGGGCTGTCGAGCAGCCGGCGGGAGGAGATCCTGTCCCCGGGGGCCTGGCTGACGACGGTGACCGGCCGCATCTGCCTGGACCTGCTCGGCTCGGCACGGGCCCGCCGCGAACGCTACGTCGGCGCCTGGCTCCCCGAGCCGCTGCCCGACCGCGCCGAGTGGGACCGCGCGGGGTCCCCGGACGGCCCCGGGGACCCCGCCGACCGGATCGTCCTGGACGAGTCGGTGGCCATGGCCTTCCTCGTCGTCCTGGAGTCGATGACGCCCGCCGAGCGGGTGGCGTTCGTCCTGCACGACGTCTTCCGATACCCGTTCGCCGAGATCGCGGGCGTCCTCGGCCGGACCCCCGCCGCCTGCAAACAACTGGCCTCCTCCGCCCGGCGGCGGGTGGACACCGCGTCCGGCCCGGTGCCGGCGACCGGCCGGCCCGACGTGGTCAGGCGCGTCAAGGAGGCGTGGGAGAGCAAGGACGTCCCGGCCCTCGTCGGCCTCCTCGACCCGGACGCCGTGATGACCGCCGACGGCGGCGGCATGGTCGGCACCGTCCTGCGCCCGGTCGAGGGCGGTGCGCGCATCGCCCAGTACATGGTCGCCATCGCCGACAGGGCCCCCGGGCTCGAACTCCTGGAGCGGTCGGTCAACGGCGCGCCCGGCCTGGTGGCCCGGCGCGACGGCGTCGTCGCGACCGTGGCCGCGTTCGACGTCGCCGGCGGGCGCGTCGCCCGGATCTGGGTGGTCCGCAACCCGGAGAAGCTGCGGCCGTGGGTGGGGGACTTCCCCGACGCCCCTCAGGGCCCGCCCCGTCACGGCTGACGGGCCGGGGTCCCTCCCCGGGGTGAAGGGACCCCGAGGACACCCCGAAAGCACCCATCCGCGAGGCGATCCGTGGCGAAGTACTCAGCATGAACGCCACCAGGGACACGCTCCGGCCCGTCCGCGAAGCCACCCGCACCGACCGTCTCCTCGCCGCGCTCGGCGGCCTCGTCGCCGCGTACGTCTCCCTGGCCGTCGCGGACCTCGTCGCCTCCCGGGTGCGGCCCGAGGCGAGCCCCGTCGTGGCCGTCGGCGGCGCCGTCGTCGACCGGACCCCGGCGGTCCTCAAGGACTGGGCGATCCGGACCTTCGGCGAGGACGACAAGGCCGTCCTCCAGCTCGGCATCCTGCTCCTCCTCGCGCTCCTCGCCGTCGGGATCGGTCTGCTCGCGCTGCGCCGCCGCGTCCTCGGCTCGGCGGCGGTCGGCGCCTTCGGCGTCCTCGGGGCGCTCGCCGCCGTCACCCGCCCGGACTCGGAGTCCGCCGTCGACGCCGTCCCCTCCCTCGTCGGAGCCGCCGCGGGGGCGCTCCTCCTGTACGTCCTCATGGGCCGCCTCCTCGCCCCGCGACCGGGTGCGGTGATTGAGACCGGTGTTGGGAGCGGGGTCGGGAGCGCGCCCGATGCCGGGAGCGAGGGTGTGCCCGGGGCCGGGACCCGGGCCGCCCGCGCGGACCGCAGGAGCTTTCTCCTCGTGGCCGCGACCACCGGCCTCGCCGCGACCGGCGCCGCCGCCCTCGGCCGGGCCGCCGGCTCGCCCGCCGAGGAGAACGCGGCCGCCTCCCGGGCGGCCCTGCGCCTGCCCCGGCCGGCGTCCCCGGCGCCGCCCCTCCCCGCCGGGGCCCGGCTCGCCGTCCCCGGCATCAGCCCCTTCACCACCCCCAACCGGGACTTCTACCGGGTCGACACCGCGCTCGTCGTCCCCAAGGTGAACGCGGACCGCTGGCGCCTGCGCCTCCACGGCGCGGGCGTCCGCGAGGAGCTGACCCTCACCCTGCGGGACCTCATGGCCCGGCGGACGGTCGAGCGGGACATCACCCTGGCCTGCGTCTCCAACGAGGTCGGCGGCCCGTACGTCGGCAACGCCCGCTGGCTCGGCGTCCCCCTCGCCGAGCTGCTGCGCGAGGCCGGGGTCCGGCCGCCCTCCGAGGGCGGACCCGCCGACCAACTGGTGGCCCGCTCCGTCGACGGCATGACCATCGGCACCCCCGTCGAGGACGTCATGGACGGCCGCGACGCCCTCCTCGCCTTCGGCATGAACGGCGAACCCCTCCCCTTCGAGCACGGCTTCCCCGTCCGCATGGTCGTCCCCGGCCTCTTCGGCTACGTCTCCGCCTGCAAGTGGATCGAGTCGATCGAGCTCACCACCTTCGACGCCTACGACGCCTACTGGGTCCCGCGCGGCTGGGCCGCCGAGGCCCCCGTGAAGACCCAGTCCCGCATCGACACCCCCCGCCCCTTCGGCCGCCCCGCCGCCGGAACCGTCATGGTCGCCGGGGTCGCCTGGGCCCAGCACCGGGGCATCCGCCGGGTCGAGGTGCGGGTCGACGACGGCCCCTGGCAGGAGGCGCGCCTCGCCGCCGAGGACACCCGCGACACCTGGCGCCAGTGGACGTACCCCTGGACGGCCACGCCCGGCCGCCACACCCTCACCGTCCGCGCCACCGACGGCACCGGCGCCACCCAGCCCGAGCGGCGCACCAAGACCATGCCCGACGGCGCCCAGGGGTGGCACTCGGTCGTCGTGACCGTCGAGGGCGGGGCATAGGCACGCGTGGTCGTGGGCGCCCGTGGCCGTAGGTGCGTAACGAAGCCGCCGCGCTCACCCGTTCGGGGGATGGATGAGGGACACTGCTTCCGTGCGTGGACATCTGCCGGACGAGAACCCCGGTTTCGTGGGGCGCCGCACGGAACTGGAGCGCGTCTCCGCCGCGTTGGCGGAGCACCGCCTCGTCACCGTGACCGGCGTCGGGGGAGTCGGGAAGACCCGGCTCGCGCTGCGCGCCGCACACCGGGCCGCCGAGCGGTACCCGGACGGGGCCTGGTGGACCGACCTCGGCCAGCTCGACGGCGAGCGGCTCCTCGTCGCCCTCGTCGCCGACTCCGTGGACCTCGCCGACCACACCCCCGGCACGTCCGCCGCCGGCCTCTGCCGCCGCCTCGCCGACGACCGGCTGCTGCTCGTCCTGGACTCCTGCGAGCACCTGGCCGAGCCCTGCGCCCGGCTCGTCGCCGAACTCCTCGCCGCCGCCCCCGGCCTCACCGTCCTGGCCACCAGCCGCCGCCCCCTCGGCGTCGCGGGGGAGGAGACGATCGCCCTCGACCCGCTGCCGCCCGCCGGACCGGACGCCCTGGCCCTGCTCCGCCGGGCCGCCGGGGAGGACTTCCCCGCCGCCGGGCCCGCCGGGGAGATCTGCGTACGCCTGGAGGGCATCCCGCTCGCCCTCGAACTCGCCGCCGCCCAGATCCGCCTCCAGGGCGCCGAAGCCGTGCGCGACCAGCTCGGCTCCCGCCTCGACGCCCCGCCCGGCGCCCGCTTCGACCTGCTCGCCCACACCGAGCGCGTCTGGCCCGGCCGCCACCAGACCCTGCGCGCCGCCATCGGCTGGAGCCACGAGCTGAGCACCCCGCTCGAACGCCTCCTCTGGGCCCGGCTCTCCGTCTTCCGGGGCCCCTTCGACCTCGCGTCCGCGACCGCCGTGTGCGGCGGCGGCCCGCTGGACCGCGCGACCCTGCCGGAGGCGCTCGACGGCCTCGTCCGCTCCTCCGTGGTCCGCCCGCCCGACGCCGCCGGGCGCCACCGGATGCTCGACACGATCCGCGAGTACGGGGCGACCTGGCTGGACCGCACCGGCGAGGCCGGAACCGTCGCCGACCGGCACGCCGCCCACTTCCGGGGCCTGGCCCGCCGGGCCGAGACCGAGTGGCACGGCGCCCGCCAGCTCCGCTGGTACCGGACCGTCGACGCCCACCACACCGATCTGCGCACCGCCCTCGACCGGCTGCTGCGCACCGACCCCGACGCGGCCCTCGACCTGGTCGGCTCCGTCGCCTTCGCCTGGTCCTGCCGGGGCCGCCTCCGCGAGGCCCGCGACGGCCTCGAACAGGCCCTGGTCCTCAGCGAGGCGCGCGGCCGCGTCCGGGCCCGCGCCCTGTGGGCCCTCGGCGTCACCCTGGTGCTCCAGGGCGAGTTCGGCCCCGCCCAGGACGTCAGCGAGCGGTGCGCCCGCGAGGCCCGGCACGCCGAATACGCCGAGCCCGCCGGGACCGCGACCGGCCGCGACCGGCCCGGCGACCTCACCCTCGACGCCGCCGCCCTCGCCGGACTCCTCGCCCTCACCACCGGCCGCCCGACGGCCGCCGACGTCGTCGTGGGCCACGTCCTCGACGCCGCCCGCGGCGGCCCCGCCGACTCCGCCGCCCGGCTCCGCTGCCACCTCGTGCGGGTCTTCGCCCTCACCGGCCTGGGCCGGCTCGCGGAGGCCCGGGAGCGGGCGCTCCGCCTGCGCGCCCTGTGCGAGGAGCTCGACGAGCACTGGACCCGCACCGCCTTGGAGTACCAGCTCGCCCTCACCGGCCTCCTGGAGGGCGACCCGGCCGCCGCCTCCGTGCACGCCCGCGCCATGCTCGAAGGCACCCGCCGCCTCGGCGCGAGCCTCGGCGTCGCCCTCGGCCTCGACGTCCTGGCCACCGCCCTCGCGGCGGCCGGCGAGGGCGAGCGCGCCGCGGACGTCTCCGGCACCGGGGAGGCGTACTGGCGCTCCACCGGCCAGCCCCGGCGCGGCCTGCCCGGCCTGCGGGCCCTGCACGAGAAGTACACGGACACGGTCCGCGCCTCGATCGGCGAGCCCGCCTACGAG
Organism: Streptomyces sp. NPDC098101; assembly: GCF_044760185.1. NCBI lineage: Bacteria > Bacillati > Actinomycetota > Actinomycetes > Kitasatosporales > Streptomycetaceae > Streptomyces > Streptomyces sp. NPDC098101. The sequence continues at coordinate 1,293,907 of NZ_JBIWAS010000001.1, forward strand.
GAGATCTTCCTCCGCGCCCTCACCGGCCTCCCGCAGGACGGCCTCGACCGCGCACTGCGCGGCCCCGGGCACGCCTGACGCGTCGCGCACCCGGCGGACCCTGAGCACCCGGCGCACCCGGGCACCCGCGCCACGGGACCGGCACGCGCCACGGGACCGGCGCGCGGCACCGGCCGCCACCGCCGCGCGTACCGCCCGACCTGCCGGAACGCACCGGGACGGTGCGGGGCGACGGCACGCCGCGCCGGTGCGTAGAGTCGGCCCTGTACGAGCAGTGCGAGCCGTACGCGCGGACGAGCGCCACGGCCCGTACGAGCGAACGACCCCCGACGAGGAGACCTCACGTGACCGACCCGGCGTCCACCGCCCTCCAGCAGCAGATCGCCCGGGACCTCCAGGTGTCCGAAACCTTCGACCCGGCGGTGGAGATCGAGCGCCGGGTGGCCTTCCTCACCGAGCGGCTCACCTCCACCGGACTGCGCGCGCTGGTGCTCGGCATCAGCGGCGGCGTCGACTCCACCACCGCGGGCCGGCTCTGCCAGCTCGCCGTGGAGCGCGCCCGCGCCGCCGGCCACGACGCCGTGTTCTACGCGATGCGCCTGCCCTACGGCGTCCAGGCCGACGAGAAGGACGCGCAGACCGCCCTCGACTTCATCCGCCCCGACAAGGTCCTCACCGTGGACGTGAAGGCGGCGAGCGACGCGGCCCTGGAGGCCTGCCTCGCCGGTGACGTCGCCTTCCGCGACGCCCACCACCAGGACTTCGTCCAGGGCAACATCAAGGCCCGTCAGCGGATGATCGCCCAGTACGCGGTCGCCGGTGCCCACGACGGCCTCGTCGTCGGCACCGACCACGCGGCCGAGGCCGTCTCCGGCTTCTTCACCAAGTTCGGCGACGGCGCCGCCGACGTCGTCCCGCTGACCGGTCTGACCAAGCGGCGCGTCCGCGCGGTCGCCGCCGAGCTGGGCGCCCCGGACAACCTGGTGCGGAAGGTCCCCACGGCCGACCTGGAGACCCTCGACCCGGGCAAGCCCGACGAGGACGCGCTCGGCGTCACGTACGACGAGATCGACGACTTCCTGGAGGGCAAGCCGGTCGGCGAGGCCGCCTTCGACGCGATCGTCCGCCGCTACGAGCTCACCGAGCACAAGCGGCAGCTGCCGATCGCGCCCTGAGCGGAGCGGCGGACTCCGCTCCGGCGGCGGATCCTGGAAGGGGGCCTCGCCGGAGGCCCCCGGAACGGACTCCGGAAGGGAGTGCGCCATGTTCGGCGAGACCTCGGCGTTCAGCGGCTTCTCGGTCGACGACCTCGACGCCGCCCGGCGGTTCTACGGCGAGACCCTCGGCCTGGAGGTGGAGGAATCGGGACCGGAGGGCATGGAGATGCTCCTCCTCACCCTGGCGGGCGGCGCGCGCGTCCTCGTCTACCCCAAGGAGGACCACGCCCCCGCCTCCTTCACGATCCTCAACTTCCGGGTCGACGACATCGAGCGGGCCGTCGACGAGCTGACGGGGCGGGGCGTCGCCCTGGAGCGCTACCCCGGCTTCGACGCCGACGACAAGGGCATCGTGCGCGGCGGGGGCGGCCCGGCCGTCGCCTGGTTCACGGACCCGGCGGGCAACGTCCTGTCCGTCCTCCAGGAGTCCTGACCGCCCGGCCGCCCCGGACGGGGCCCTCCGGCGCGTCCCGCGCCCCGGCGCCGGACCCCCGCCCCTCCGTGGCCCGAACGGGCCCGGCCGGGGTGCGCCCGGCACCCGTACCGCCTCGAATGGGAGCGTGACCGCGCCGCCCGACGACTGCCTCGCCCGCAACGAGTGGATCTGCGGCGCCTACCTCTCCTCCCGCCGGGAGATCCTCGCCGACGCCGTCGTCCAGCACCTCCAGCTGACCGGCGCCTCCGTCGCCCTCGCCCTCCTGATCGCCCTGCCCCTGGCGATCGCCGCCCGCCGCCTGCGCTGGGTCGCGGCCCCCGTCCTCGGGATCACCACGCTCCTCTACACGATCCCGGCGCTCGCGATGTTCTCGCTGCTCCTGCCCCTGTACGGACTCTCCGCCGCCCTCGTCGTGGCCGGTCTCGTCCTGTACTCGCTCACGCTCCTCGTCCGGAACCTCCTCGCCGGGCTCCGGGCCGTCCCCGAGGAGACCCGGCGGGCCGCGCGCGGCCTCGGTTACGGGCCGCTGCGGCTCCTCCTCGCCGTCGAGCTGCCCCTCGCCCTGCCCGCCGCCATGGCCGGGCTGCGCCTCGCCACCGTCTCCGCCGTCTCCCTGGTCACCATCGGCGCGATCGTCGGCCACGGCGGCCTCGGCAACCTCGTCTACGCCGGGATGAACACCTACTTCAAGGCCCAGGTCCTCACCGCCTCCGTCCTCTGCGTGGTCATCGCCGTCGCCGCCGACCTGCTCCTCCTCGGCGCGCAGCGGCTGCTCACCCCCTGGACCCGGGCGCGGTCCGCGTGAACACCGTCTCCGCCGCCTGGTCCTGGCTCACCACCGCCGCCCACTGGTCCGGCGAGAACGGCGTCTGGCACCGGCTCGGCGAGCACGTCTTCCTCACCGTCGTCTGCCTCGCCCTGAGCTGCGCGATCGCCCTCCCCACGGCCCTGGTCCTCGGACACCTCGGCAGGGGCGGCGGACTCGCGATGAACCTCGCCAACGCCGGCCGGGCCGTCCCCACCTTCGCCGTCCTCGTCCTGCTCCTGCTCAGCCCGCTCGGCCCGTACGGCGAGTGGCCGACGATCATCGCCCTCGTCCTGTTCGCCGTGCCCCCGCTGCTCACCAACGCGTACGTCGGGATGCGGGGCGTCGACCCCGACGTCGTACGGGCCGCCCGGGGCACGGGCATGACGGGCGGCCAGGTCCTCGCCCGGGTCGAACTGCCCCTCGCGCTGCCGATGGTCCTCACCGGCGTGCGGATCGCCGCCGTCCAGCTGGTCGCCACCGCCACCGTGGCCGCGCTCGCGGGCGGCGGCGGGCTCGGCCGGATCATCACCGCCGGCTTCAACCTCGCCTCCACCCCGCAGGTCGTCGCCGGGGCCTGCCTGGTCGCGGCGCTCGCCCTCCTGGTGGAGGGGGTCTTCGAGGGCGTCCGGCGGCTGATCCCCGCCGGGATCCGGGGGAGCGGCGCGTGAGGGCGTCCCGGCCCGTCGCCCTCGGCCTCCTCGCGGCGCTCTGCGCGGGCTGCGCGGCGGGCCCGTCCCTGGAGGACCGGGACGCCGTCACCGGACGTCCCGACGACGGCCGCCGGCTGACCGTCGGCTCGGCCGGATTCACCGAGAGCGACCTGCTCGCCCGGATGTACGCCCTGCTGCTCGAAGACGCCGGACACCGCACGAAGATCCTCACCGTCACCAACCGCGAGCTGTACGAACCGGCCCTGGAGAACGGGCAGATCGACGTCGTGCCGGAGTACGCGGCGACCTTCGCCGACTGGCTGAACGCCAAGGCCAACGGGCCGGACGCGCCGGCCGTCGGCTCGCCCGACCCGGCCGCCACCATGACGGCGCTCCGGGCCCTCGCCGGGCCGCGCGGCCTGACCGTCCTCGACCCCGGCCGGGCCGTCGACCAGAACGCCTTCGCCGTCACCGCCGCCTTCGCCGCCGAGCACCGCCTGAAGACCCTCAGCGACCTCGGCGCCACCGGCCTCCCCGTCCGCCTCGCGGCCGGTGACGAATGCGTCCGGCGGCCGTACTGCGCCCCCGGCCTGCGGGAGGTGTACGGCATCGACGTGACCGCCGTCGACCCCAAGGGCGTCGGTACGACCCAGGCGAAGCAGGCCGTCCGGAGCGGCCGGGACCAGCTGGTCCTGACCACGACCACCGACGCCACCCTCGACGACTTCGGGCTCGTGCTGCTCGCCGACGACAAGCGCCTGCAGAACGCCGACCTCGTCGTGCCCGTGGTCAACCGGGCGCGCGCCGGGAGCGAGGGCGTCGTCCGCGCGCTCGACCTGCTCAACACCGTCCTGACCACCGCCGACCTGGCGAACCTCAACGAGCAGGTGGACAGCTGGCGCCGTCTGCCGGAGGACGTGGCGCGCAACTACCTGGTGCGGAAGGGCCTCTTGGCGGACTGACGCCACGGGGCTCCTCCGACCGGCCCGTTTCCAGCCCGCTGAACAGCGTCTCCCGTCGTGACCCTTGCGGGGCGGTCCCGGGCCCTGCTATTCATCCGTTAGGAAGGTTTCCTTCCAGTCCCGGAGGCGTCAACCCTCCGGGTCCCTAACCCCGTTCGCCGTTCCGTGGAGACCCCCATGACGTCCGCACGAACCGTACGAACCGCACGCACCGCACGCCCCCGCGCACGCCGCCTCGGCATCGCCGGCACCGCCCTCGGCACCCTGCTCCTCGGCCTCGCCGCAGCCCCCTCGGCCGTGAACGCCGCCCCCGCCCCCACCCCCGCCGCTCCGTCCAAGGCGGCCGCCACCACCCCGGCCGCCGTCAACGGACAGCTCAAGGTCTGCGGCACCAAGCTCTGCAACCGGTACGGCAAGCCGATCCAGCTCCGGGGCATGTCCTCGCACGGCACCCAGTGGTACTCCCAGTGTCTGACGGGCGGTTCGCTCGACGCCCTCGCCAAGGACTGGAAGGCCGACGTCCTGCGCGTCTCCACGTACGTCCAGGAGGACGGTTACGAGACCGACCCGCGCAAGTACACCGACCTCGCCCACTCGCTCATCGAGCAGGCCACCGCGCGCGGCATGTACGTGATCGTCGACTGGCACATGCTCGACCCGGGCGACCCCCACCACAACCTCTCCCGCGCCAAGACCTTCTTCACCGAGATCGCCAAGCGCCACAACAGCAAGACCAACCTGCTGTACGAGATCGCCAACGAGCCCAGCGGCGTGTCCTGGTCCCGGATCAAGAGCTACGCCGAGCAGCTCATCCCCGTCGTCCGCGCCCAGGACCCCGAGACCCCGGTCCTCGTCGGCACGCGCGCGTGGTCCTCGTTCGGCGTCTCGGAGGGCGCGACCGAGTCCGAGGTCGTCTCCCAGCCGGTGAACGCGGCCAACATCATGTACACCTTCCACTTCTACGCGTACTCGCACCGGGACGAGTACCTGAAGACCCTCTCCCGCGCCGCCGACAAGCTGCCCGTCTTCGTCACCGAGTTCGGCACCCAGAACTACGCGGGCGAGGGCTCCAACGACTTCACGATGACGCAGAAGTACCTCGACCTGATGGCCGCCAAGAAGATCAGCTGGGTCAACTGGAACTTCTCCGACGACGAGCGCAGCGGCGCGGTCTTCAAGACCGGCACCTGCGGCAAGGGCGGCCCCTGGACCGGCACCGGGTCGCTCAAGCCCGCCGGCGTCTGGGTCCGTGACCGGATCAGGACGGCGGACGACTTCCCGACCTCCTGACCCGGCGCGGCACCGGCCGCTCCACCCCCGCCGACCGCCGGCCCCCGGCCGGGGACGAGGCCCGAACGCCGCTCACGGATACCCGATCTCCGCGACGTCCCCGGCCAGGTCCGCGAGGGCGACCTCCGGGTTCAGCGAGGAGACGAGGTCCTGGCTCAGCGGCTCCAGGGCGTACACCGCGCGCACCGCCCCCAGGTCGACGGGGACCTCGTAGTACTCCTCGGCGAAGCGCCGGAAGGCCTCCGGCGAGGGGTCGAGCAGGAGCGGGAACAGGGTCGTCGCGCCGTCGGGGTCCTCGTGGCCGGCGGGGAAGTCGATCGTGCCGTGGTGCCACCGGTCGTCCGTGGGGCCCCGCCACAGACAGACCGTCACCACCGGCACGCCGTCCTCGTCGGTGAACGCGGGCTCCCCGACGAAGCGCCGGAAGGCCTCCGGGACGTCGTCGAGGACTCCCGGCCAGGGTTCGCCGTCGTTGCCGTACGGGCTCATCGGCGCTTCGTGGGCGAAGCCGCGCACGTAGACCCCGGTCGCGGAGAACACGAGGGAGTACTCGTCCCCCGAACCGTCGCGCATGGAGGCCGCCTCCTCGCCCTCGGCCCAGCCGGTGTCGAAGGAGTGGTGGCGGCCCTCCCAGTTCGGGCTCAGGATCGCGTCGAGCATCGCCAGTGAACGGCACAGGTTCCGCAGGTCGGCGGGTGAGGGGAGCATGAGGGCCACGTCATGGACAGTCATGGGGGGCATTCAAGCGGAGGCCTCCGACAACGCGGTCTCCGCCGCCGGCCGCGCGCAAAAGTCCAAGCGGTGGACCCCCCTTGCACATGGTGCGTCCCCGGCGCGCGCCGGTAGAACTCGCGACAGGGCCCCGAGGCCCCCCGCGAGGAGAGGACCCGGACATGAGCACCCACGTCGGCGCGGAGATCGCCGGACAGCCCGACTGCTGGCGCCGGGCCGCGGAGGACGCCGTGCGGTACGCCGGTCTGCTGCCGGACCGGGGCGAGCGCGTCGCGGTCGTCGGCTGCGGTACCTCGTACTTCATGGCCCGCGCCTACGCGGCCCTGCGCGAGTCCCTCGGCGCGGGGGAGACCGACGCCTTCCCCGCCTCCGACGCGACCCCGCTCGGGCGCGGCTACGACCGGATCGTGGCCCTCACCCGCTCCGGCACCACCACCGAGGTCGTGGACCTCCTGGCCCACGCCGCCGGACGCGTCCCCGCGCTCGTCCTCACCGGCGCCCCCGACAGCCCCGCCGGGCGGCTCGCCGACCGCGTCCTCGACCTCGGCTTCGCCGACGAACGCTCCGTCCTCCAGACCCGGTTCGCCACCACCGCCCTCCAGCTCCTGCGCGCCGGACTCGGCGTGGACCTCGGCCCGGCGATCGCGGACGCCGAACTCGTCCTGTACGAGCGGCTGCCCGCCGCCTGGGAGCGGCGCGGCCAGTTCACCTTCCTCGGCACCGGCTGGACGGTCGGGCTCGCCGACGACGCCGCCCTCAAACTGCGCGAGGCGGCCCGCGCCTGGACGGAGTCGTACGCGGCGATGGAGTACCGCCACGGCCCGATCAGCATCAGCGACCGCTCCAGCCTCGTCTGGTGCCTCGGCCCCGCCCCCTCCGGCCTCCGCGACGAAGTCGAGTCCACCGGCGCGCTGTTCGCCGCCGACGCCATCGACCCCGTCGCCGCCCTCGTCCGCGCCCAGCGGCTCGCGGTCGCCCTCGCCGACCGGCGCGGCCTCAACCCCGACCGGCCCCGGCACGTCTCGCGGTCGGTGATCCTCGCCGGTGCGTTCCGCCCGACCGGCCCGGAGGCGGCCCGTATCCTGCGGTCATGACCGGAAACGACCTCGCCGAGCTGCCCGGCGACTGGCGGCGCGCCCTCGCCGTCGTCGCCCACCCGGACGACCTGGAGTACGGCTGCGCGGCCGCCGTCGCCGGCTGGACGGACGCCGGGAAGGAGGTCGTCTACGTCCTCGCCACCCGCGGCGAGGCCGGCATCGACTCCCTCGCCCCGGACGTCTGCGGCCCCCTGCGCGAGCGCGAACAGCGCGACAGCGCCGCCGTCGTCGGCGTGGAAGCCGTCGAGTTCCTCGACCACCGGGACGGCGTGGTCGAGTACGGCACCGGGCTGCGCCGCGACATCGCGGCCGCGATCCGCCGCCACCGCCCCGAACTCGTCGTCACCCTCAACCACCGCGACACCTGGGGCAGCGGCCCCGGCGCCCCGTGGAACACCCCCGACCACCTGGCCGTCGGCCGCGCCGTCCTGGACGCGGCCGCCGACGCCGGGAACCGCTGGATCTTCCCCGAGCTGGAGGAACGGGGCCTGGAGCCGTGGGACGGCGTCCGCTGGGTCGCCGTCGCCGCCTCCAGCACCCCCACCCACGCCGTCGACGCGGGCCCCGGCCTGGAGCGCGCGGTCCGCTCGCTCCTCTGCCACCGCACCTACATCGAGGCCCTGACGGACCAGGACCCGGAGGAGTACGTCCGCTCCTTCCTCGCCGAGACGACCGGGCAGGCGGCCGACCGCTTCGGCGGCCGCCCCGCCGTCACCTTCGAGCTGTTCCCCCGCTGACGGGTGGGGGCCGCCGTCTCAGGCGCCCTCCACCGCCGCCTCCAGGTCGCCGAACAGCAGCTCGGTGTTGATCGCGACGCCCGCCCGGTAGCCCAGGCCCACCGCGTTGACCACCTGCTCCTGCGGGCCGGTCACGTTCCCCGCCGCCCACACCCCGGGCACGCTGGTGCGGCCCGTCGCGTCCACCGCGACGAACTCCCCGAACGGCGTCTCGTCCAGCTTCGCCCCGAGCTGCCGCAGCACCCCGTCCCGGGCCGCGAGGCGGTTCGCCCCGACGAAGACCACCTCGCGCGGCACGAACCGCCCGTCGGCGAGCCGGACCCCGGTCAGCCGGTCGTCCTCCACCGCGAGCCCGGCGACCTCGCCGGTCACGACCTCCACCCCGGCCGCGTCGAGCAGCGCCGCCTCCCGCTCGGAGAGCCCGGCGGCGGTGTGCAGGAAGAGCGTCACGTCCGACGACCAGTGGGAGACCATCAGCGCCTGGTGCGCGGGCATCTCCGGGTGGGCGATCACGCCGAACGCCCGGTCGCGCACCTCCCAGCCGTGGCAGTACGGGCAGTGCAGCACGTCCCGGCCCCACCGCCCGGCCACCCCGTCGATCTCCGGCAGCTCGTCGACGAGCCCGGTCGTCACCACGAGCCGCCGCGTCCCGACCTCCGTGCCGTCCGCGAGCGTCACGGTGAAGCCGTCCCGCCCGTCCGGCGCCGCGCCCGTCACCCGGCCGGCCCGCCACTCCACCCCGTACGCGGCGATCTCCTCCCGGCCCGCCGCCAGGTACGCGGCGGGGCTCATGCCGTCCCGGGAGAGGACGCCCTGCATGTGGGGCGTGGGGGCGTTGCGGGGCTCGCCCGCGTCGACCACCAGGGTCCGCCGCCGGGACCTGCCCAGGACCAGCGCCGCGCTGAGCCCGGCCGCGCCGCCGCCGACGACCACCACCTCGTACTGCTCCGTGTGTGCGTTCATGGGATCGAGGCTCACTCCGACCCTGCCGTACGAGCAAGGTAACTTGCCGTTTCTGCAACACTGGGTCCATGACCGAAGACGACCGCATCGACGCCGTCCTGAACGAGGTCGGCCCCCGCCTCCGCCGCGTCCGCCGGAGCCGCGGGGTGACCCTGGCCGAGCTCTCCGCCGCCACCGGCATCTCCGTGAGCACCCTCTCCCGGCTGGAATCCGGGCAGCGCAGACCCAGCCTCGAACTGCTCCTGCCGCTCGCCCGCGCCCATCAGGTCCCGCTCGACGAACTGGTCGGCGCGCCGCCCGTGGGCGACCCCCGCGTCAAGGCCAAGCCGATCGTGCGGCACGGGCGCACGATGTACCCGCTGACCCGGCAGCCCGGCGGCCTCCAGGCGTACAAGGTGATCCAGGAGAAGCCCTACGAGTGCCCGGAGCCCCGGGTGCACGAGGGGTACGAGTGGCTGTACGTGCTCTCCGGCCGGCTCCGGCTCCACCTCGGCGGGCGCGAGGTCGTCCTGACGGCGGGGGAGGCGGCCGAGTTCGACACGCGCGTCCCGCACTGGTTCGGGCCGACCGCCGAGGGGCCGGTGGAGTTCCTGAGCCTGTTCGGGCCGCAGGGGGAGCGGATGCACGTCAGGGCCCGGCCCGAGAAGTCGGGCTGATCCGTACCCGAGAGGCGGGCTGACCCGCGCCCGGGGAACCGGGCCGATCCGCCTCCCTCCGAGGAGTCCGCCGAACCGTCACCGAGAAGTCCGGCCGGCCTGTTCCCCGGATGCAAGCGACCGCTTAGTATGCAACCGACCGCACGGTACGGAGGAGGCTCCCGGATGCAGGCATGGCGTGTGTACGAGAACGGCGAACCCGACGCGGTGATGCGCCGCGAAGAGGTGGAACCGCCCGTCCCCGGCGAGGGCCAGGTCCTCCTGAAGGTCCGCGCCGCGAACGTCAACTTCCCCGACGCGCTGCTCTGCCGCGGCCACTACCAGGTGCGCCCCCCGCTGCCCTTCACCCCCGGCGTCGAGATCTGCGCCGAGACCGAGGACGGCCGCCGGGTCATCGCCACCACCGCCCTCCCGCACGGCGGCTTCGCCGACCACGCCCTCGCCGACGCCGCCGGACTGCTCCCGGCCCCCGAGGCCCTCGACGACGCCGAGGCCGCCGCGCTCCACATCGGCTACCAGACCGGCTGGTTCGGCCTGCACCGCCGCGCCGCCCTGAAGGAGGGCGAGACCCTCCTCGTCCACGCGGCGGCGGGCGGCGTCGGCAGCGCGGCCGTCCAGCTCGGCAAGGCGGCCGGCGCCACCGTCATCGGCGTCGTCGGCGGCCCCGAGAAGGCCGCCGTCGCCCGCGACCTCGGCTGCGACCTGGTGATCGACCGGCGCTCCGAGGACGTCGTCGCCGCCGTCAAGGAGGCGACCGGCGGCCGGGGCGCCGACGTGATCTACGACCCGGTCGGCGGCGACGCCTACCGGCAGTCCGCGAAGTGCGTCGCCTTCGAGGGCCGGATCGTGGTCGTCGGCTTCGCCAGCGGCACCGTCCCCACGCCCGCCCTCAACCACGCCCTGGTCAAGAACTACTCGGTCCTCGGCCTCCACTGGGGCCTCTACGCGGCGAAGGACCCCGCCTCGATCGGCCGCTGCCACGAGATCCTCACCGCCTACGCCGCCAAGGGCCTGATCAAGCCGCTCGTCGCGGAGCGCGTCCCCTTCGCGGGCGCGGCCGACGCCGTCCGGCGCGTCGCCGACGGCACCACCACCGGCCGCCTGGTCGTCCTCCCGGAAGGAGCCGAGGCGTGACCCGCACGACCCCGGGGGCGGTCGACGCCGACGCGCTCCGGGCGCTCACCCGGAAGCTCCTCGCCGACCACCCGCCCGCCACCACCGACCGCACCGACTTCCTGCGCGCCCGCTTCGACGCCGGACTCGCCTGGGTCCACTACCCCGCCGGCCTCGGCGGACTCGACGCGCCCCGCGCCCTCCAGGCGGTCGTCGACGCCGAACTCGCCGCCGCGGGCGCCCCCGACAACGACCCGCGCCGGATCGGCATCGGCCTCGGCATGGCCGCCCCCACCCTCCTCGCCCACGGCTCCGACGAGGTCAAGCGCCGCTTCCTGAAGCCGCTGTGGGTCGGCGAGGAGGTGTGGTGCCAGCTCTTCAGCGAGCCCGGCGCGGGATCCGACCTCGCCGCCCTCGGCACCCGGGCCGTCCGGGACGGCGACCACTGGGTGGTCGACGGGCAGAAGGTGTGGACCTCCAGCGCCCACCTCGCCCGCTGGGCCATCCTCATCGCCCGCACCGACCCGGACGCCCCCAAGCACCGGGGCATCACCTACTTCGTCTGCGACATGACCGACCCCGGCGTGGAGGTCAGGCCGCTGCGCCAGATCACCGGCGAGGCCGAGTTCAACGAGGTCTTCCTCACCGGCGTCCGCATCCCCGACGCCCACCGCCTCGGCGAGCCCGGCGACGGCTGGCGGGTCGCCCAAACCACCCTGATGAACGAGCGGGTCTCCATCGGCGGCGCCCGGATCCCCCGCGAGGGCGGCATGATCGGGAAGGTCGCCGCCACCTGGCGCGAGCGCCCCGAACTGCGCACCCACGACCTGCACCGGCGCCTCCTCGGCCTCTGGGTCGACGCGGAGGTCGCCCGGCTCACCGGCGAACGCCTCCGCCAGCAGCTCGTCGCGGGCCGGCCCGGCCCCGAGGGCAGCGCCACGAAGCTCGGCTTCGCCCGGCTCAACCAGGCCCTCAGCGGCCTGGAGGTCGAACTCCTCGGCGACGAGGGCCTGCTGTACGGGGAGTGGGCCATGACCCGCCCCGAACTGGTCGACTTCACCGGCCGCGACGCCGGCTACCGCTATCTGCGCTCCAAGGGCAACTCGATCGAGGGCGGCACCAGCGAGGTGCTCCTCAACATCGTCGCCGAGCGGGTCCTCGGCCTGCCCTCCGAGCCCCGCAACGACAAGGACGTCCCCTGGAAGGACCTCGCGCGATGACGGACCGACTGGACCTCCTCTACTCCGACACCGAGGACGACCTGCGGGCGGCCGTCCGCGCCCTGCTCGCCGACCGGGCCGGCCACACGGTCCTCCTCGGCCGGATCGAGACGGACACCCCGTACGTCCCCGGCCTCTGGAAGTCCCTCGCGGCCGACATCGGCGCCGCCGGACTTCTCGTCCCCGAGAAGCTCGGCGGCCAGGGCGCGAGCCACCGCGAGGCCGCCGTCGTCCTGGAGGAGCTGGGCCGCGCGGTCACCCCGCTGCCGTACCTCACGAGCGCGGTGGTGGCCACCGAGACCCTGCTCGCCCTCGCGGCGGAGAGCGCCCCGGCGGCCGAACTGCTCGCCGCCGTCGCGGGCGGCGGCACGGTCGCGGTCCTCGCCGCACCCCTGTCGACGGCGCCGGACGCGGAGCCGCCGCACGGCCCCGCCGTGCCCGCCGTGGCCGACGCCCCCGCCGCCGACGTCCTCCTCGTCCCGCGCGCCGACGGCCTGTACGCCGTACCGGCGGGCGAGGCGACGGTCGAGCCGCAGACCCCGCTCGACCTCACCCGCCCGCTCGCCCGGGTCACCGCGGAACCCGGCACCGGCACCCGGCTCGCCGGCCCGGACGTGACCCGCGCGGCCGTCCGCCGCGGCCTCCTCGCGGGCGCCGGACTGCTCGCCTCCGAGCAGCTCGGCCTGGCCGAGCGGTGCCTGGAGGACACCGTCCGGTACACCCGCGAGCGCCACCAGTTCAACCGGCCCGTCGGCTCCTTCCAGGCCCTGAAGCACCGCATGGCCCGGCTCTGGCTGGACGTCGTCGGCGCCAGGGCGGTCGCCCGCGCCGCCGCCGACGCCCTCGCCCGGGGCGCCGAGGACGCCCCGCTCACCGTGGCCGTCGCCCAGGCGTACTGCTCCGAGGTCGCGGTCCGCGCCGCCGAGGAGTGCGTCCAGCTGCACGGCGGGATCGGGATGACCTGGGAGCACCCCGCCCACCTGGCCCTGAAGCGGGCCAAGGCCGACCAGATCGCGTTCGGCCCGGCGGGCCGCCACCAGGACACGATCGCCGCCCTGGCGGACCTCCCCGCACCCGTGTAAGGGGCCGTCTGTCCGTACCCCTTATACATACTGTTTAATTGCAACCTGTTGGCAAAAACAGTTGATCTTCAAAAGGGGTACGGACACGATGACCGCCCGATCCATCCGCAACGCGGCGGCCACGGTACTGGCGGGTTCCCTCGCCCTCACCGCCGCGGCCTGCACGAACCCCGGCTCCACCGCCGACGGCACCGGCGGGCCCAAGGATTCCGCGGTCGTCGGCATCGCCTACGAGCCCGACAGCCTCAGCCCCCTCCTCGGCTACGGCAAGGACGGCAACTCGAAGATATTCGACGGCCTCCTCGCCTTCGACGCCGACATGAAGCTGAAGCCCGCCCTCGCCCGCGAACTGCCCCACGTCAGCGACGGCGGCCTCACCTACACCTACAACCTCCGCGACAACGTGGCCTTCAGCGACGGCGCCCCCTTCACCGCGAAGGACGTCGTCTTCACGTACCGGACGATCCTCGACCCGAAGACGAACAACCCCTCCCGCACCGAGCTCGACGCGCTCAAGAGCGTCGAGGCGGTCGGCGACGACACCGTCGTCTTCCGGCTCAAGTACCCCTACGCGCCCTTCGCCGAGCGCACCGTCCACGCCATCGCCCCCGAGCACGTCGCCGCGAAGCAGGACGTCAACACCGGCCCCTTCACCACCGAGCCGATCGGCACCGGACCGTACGTCCTCACCGGCTGGTCCAAGGGCGAGAAGCTCACCTTCCGGGCCAACCCCGCCTACTGGAACGGCGCGCCGCTGGTGAAGAAGTTCACCATGGCGATCATCAAGGACGACGACGTCCGCGCCACCCGGCTGCGCGCGGGCGACCTCGACGGCGCCATCCTGCCGCCCAACCTCGCCGCCGGCTTCAAGACCGACAAGGGCAAGAAGACCTGGGCGGCGAAGACCTACGACTACCGCACGGTCACCCTCCCCACCCACCACCGGGTGACCGGAGACACCGCCGTCCGCCGCGCCCTCGACCTCGCCGTCGACCGCGAAGCCATGGTCGACAAGATCCTCGAAGGCGCCGGAAAGCCCGCCTACGGGCCCGTCCCCACCGGCAGCCCCTGGTTCACCGAGGGCACCGAGCGCCGCCACGACCTCGCCGGGGCGCAGAAGATCCTCGACGAGGCCGGCTGGAAGCCCGGCCCCGACGGCGTCCGCGTCAAGGACGGCGTCCGCGCCGCCTTCCCGCTCTGGTACCTCTCCGGCGACAAGCTCCGCCAGGACCACGCCCTCGCCTACGCCTCCGACGCCAAGAAGGCCGGCATCGACATCACCACCCAGGCCGGCACCTGGGAGGTCATCGAGCCCCGGATGAAGACCGACGCGGTCCTCGCCGGCGGCGGCTCGCCCGGCGACCCCGACTTCGACCAGTACCTCCTCCTGAAGTCCTCCCTCGGCGGCGACGGCTTCAACAACATGGCCTGGTACGACAACAAGACCGTCGACAAGGCCCTGGAGGACGGCCGCCGCACCGACGACCCCGCCAAGCGGCACGCCGCGTACGACACCGTCCAGCGCGAACTGGTGAAGAACCCCGGCTACACCTTCCTCACCCACATCGACCACCTCTACGTCGTGAACGACTCATGGGACGGCCTGAGCACCCAGACCGAGCCGCACGACCACGGCCTCGCCGCCGGCCCCTGGTGGAACGTCGAGACCTGGAAGCCCAAGGGCGCCGGAGCGGCGCAGAAGTGAAGCGCCGCCTCCCCTGGGGGGCCATGGCGCGGATGACGGGACGGCGCGCCCTGGCCGCCGTCCCCGTCCTCCTCGGCGTCACCCTCGCGGTGTTCGCCGTCGCCGAGGCCTCCCCGTTCGACCCCGTCAAGGCCTACGCCGGCACCGCCGGGCTCACCGCCTCGCAGGAGAACCTCGACCAGCTCCGCGCCAACCTCGGCGTCGACCGGCCCCTCCTCACCCGCTGGTGGGACTGGCTCACCGCCGCCCTCACCGGCGACTTCGGCGACTCCGCCGTCATGCGCCGGCCCGTCGCCGAGGTCGTCACCGAGCGCCTGGGCTGGTCCGTCCTGCTCGCCGCCACCGCCTTCGCCGTGGCCATCGCGCTCGGCACCCTCCTCGGCGTCCTCGCCGGACGCCGCCGCGGCGGCCTCCTCGACCGGGCCGTCAGCTCCGCCGCGTACACCCTGGAAGCCGCCCCCGCCTTCTGGCTCGGCCTCCTCGCCATCTGGTTCTTCGCCCTGAAGCTGGGCGTCCTGCCCGCCGGCGGCCTCACCGACACCGCGAGCGACACCGTCACCTTCGACCAGGTCGCCCGCCACCTCGTGCTGCCCGCCCTCGTCCTCGGCGTCTCCCAGCTCCCGTGGTTCTTCCTGTACGTCCGCCAGGGCGTCGGCGACGCCCTCGACGAGGACCCCGTGCGCGGCGCCCGCGCCCGCGGCCTGCGCGAGCGGACCGTCCTCACCGGCCACGCCCTCCGCTCCGGAATGCTGCCCATGCTCACCCTCGTCGGCTCCCGCGTCCCCGAACTGATCACCGGCGCCCTGCTCGTGGAGACCGTCTTCAGCTGGCCCGGCATCGCCGCCGCCACCGTCACGGCCGCCACCTCCGTGGACTTCCCGCTGCTCGCCGCGCTCACCGTCCTCGCCACCGCCGCCGTCCTCCTCGGCAACCTCCTCTCCGACCTGCTGTACGGACTGGCCGACCCGAGGGTGGGCTTCGATGGCTGACCCGCGCACCCACCGGATCCGGTTCTGGACCTCCGCCGTCACCGTCGCGGCCGTCCTCCTCGCCGTGCTGCTCGTGCCGCCGCTCGTCCAGCTCGACGAACAGGCCGTCGACCTCTCCCGCAAGCTCCTGCCGCCGTCCTGGGACCACCCCTTCGGCACCGACGACCTCGGCCGCGACCTCCTCCTGCGCTGCGTCTACGGCCTGCGGGTCTCGCTCCTCGTCGGACTCGTCGCCGCGCTCGTCGCCACCGTCATCGGCACCACCGTCGGAGCCGCCGCCGGCGCGCTCGGCGGCTGGGCCGACCGCACCCTCATGCGGCTCGTCGACGCCTTCTCCTCCGTGCCGCACCTGCTGCTCGGCATCTTCGTCGTCGCCCTCTTCCGGCCCGGCGTCTGGCCCGTCATCGTCTCCGTGGCCGTCACCCACTGGCTCTCCACCGCCCGGATCGTGCGCTCCGAGGTCCTCTCGCTGCGCACCCGGCCCTTCGTGGACGCCGCCGTCTCCGGCGGCGCGGGACGGTGGCGCGTCGCCGTCCGGCACCTGCTGCCCGCCGTCCTGCCGCAGGCCGGACTCGCCGCCGTCCTGATGGTCCCGCACGCCATGTGGCACGAGTCCGCGCTGTCCTTCCTCGGCCTCGGCCTCCCCAGCCACCAGGCCAGCCTCGGCAACCTGGTGCAGAACGCCCGCTCCTCGCTCCTCGCCGGGTACTGGTGGCCCACCCTCTTCCCCGGCCTCCTCCTCATCGTGCCGACCCTCGCCATCGCCGGACTCGCGGGCGTGTGGCGCGACCGGCTCAACCCGCGCCGCCGATCGGAGCTGATGCTGTGACCGCCCCGAACGCCTCCCGGGCTCCCGGGGACAAGCTCCTGCGCGCGCTCGACGCCGTCACCGCCGAGCGGGCCGAGGACGCCGTCCTCAGCGTCCGGGGCCTCACCGTCCGCTTCCGGCTGCGCGGCGGCCGCACCGTCGACGCCGTCAGCGACGCCGACTTCGACCTCGCGGCGGGGGAGTGCCTCGCCCTCGTCGGCGAGAGCGGCTGCGGCAAGTCCGTCCTCGCCTCCGCCCTCCTCGGCCTGCTCCCGGGCAACGCCGAGACCTCCGGCACGGCCCTGCTCGCGGGCCCCGACGGCCAACACGGCACGGGCGGGGAGACCACGGACGGCGGGAGCGCCGTCGACCTGCTCGCCGCCGACGAGAAGACCCTCGCCCGCACCGTACGGGGCCGCCGCGTCGGCCTCGTACCGCAGAGCCCCGCCGCCCACCTCACCCCCGTCCGCACCGTACGGTCCCACCTGGAGGAGACCGTCCGGGCCCTCACCGGCACCGCCCGCCGCGCCCGGCGCGGGGCCGCCGAGGAAGCCGCCGGGCGGACCGCCTTCCCCGCCGACCACCTCGACCGCCACCCGCACGAGCTCTCCGGCGGCCTCGCCCAGCGCGCCGCCACCGCCCTCGCCCTCATCGGCGACGCCCGGCTGCTGCTCGCCGACGAACCCACCACCGGCCTCGACCGCGACCTCGTCGACCGCACCGTGGACGAGCTGCGCCGCCACGCCGACGACGGCCGCGCCCTGCTCCTCATCACCCACGACCTGGCCGCTGCCGAGCGGATCGCGGACCGCGTCGCCGTCATGTACGCGGGCCGGATCGTCGAGATCGCCCCCGCCCACCGCTTCTTCGGCCCCGTCGGCCCCCGCCACCCCTACGCCCGTGGCCTGCTCGACGCCCTCCCCGACCGGGCCTTCGCCCCGATCCCCGGAATGCCCCCGGAACTCACCGACCTGCCCGGCGGCTGCGCCTTCGCCCCGCGCTGCCCGCGCGCCACCGACCTCTGCGCCACCCGCCCCGAGCCCACGGCCGGGGTGGCCTGCCACCACCCGGAGCACCCCCGTGCTTGAACTCGACGCCGTCACCGCCGGCTACGACCGCCGCGCCCCCGTCTTCCGGGGCGCCTCCCTCACCGTCGCCCCCGGCGCCTCCGTCGGCCTCCTCGGCCCCAGCGGCTGCGGCAAGTCCACCCTCGCCCGGGTCGCCGCCCTCCTCCACCGCCCCGACGCGGGCCGGCTCGTCCTGGACGGCACCGAGGTGCGGGCCTGGCGCCACCGCGCCCCGCGCGCGCTGCGCACCGCCGTCGGCGTCGTCTTCCAGCAGCCCCGCACCGCCGCCGACCCCCGGCTCACCCTCGCGGACCTCGTGGTCGAGCCGCTGCGTGCCACCGGCCGCCGCGCCGAGGCCCCCGCACGCCTGGCCGAGCTGGCCCCGGCCGTCGGCCTCACCCCCGACCTGCTCGTCCGCCGCCCCCACGAGGTCAGCGACGGACAGCTCCAGCGCGCCTGCCTCGCCCGCGCCCTGACCCTGCGCCCCCGCTGGCTGATCTGCGACGAGATGACCGCCATGCTCGACGCCTCCACCACGGCCGCCCTGGTCGCCGCCGTCGAGGCCTACCGCGCGGAGACCGGCGCGGGCCTCCTCGCCGTCGGCCACGACCGGGTCCTCCTGAACCGCTGGTGCGACCGCACGGTCGACTGGGCGGACTGCCTGCCCGCCGGGAAGAACCCCTGACCCGACCGTCCCGTGGTCCCGTCGACGGACCGGGCGCCGACCCGGGATCACGGAAGCCCCCGGCCGCCCGCGCCGACCCGCCCGGCGGGATCTCACCCGGATGGCCGCCCCGCCATACGCCCGGACGGAGCGCGCATTCCGCCACACTGTCCGCCGAAAGCCGCAATTCCGGTGCGGCGTCGGAGGGACGTGAAGGCGATGGCCGTTTCCATTTCTGTGGTGCTGCTCCTGCTGATCCTGGCCGTGATCTTCCTGCGGAACGGCGGTCTGAAGCTCTCGCACGCGATCGTCTGCGCCCTGCTCGGCTTCTTCCTCGCCGGGACCAGCATGGCGCCCACCATCCACGAGGGCGTCGCCGCCACCGCCGACGTGGTCTCCGGCCTCAAGCCGTGACCCCCGGGCGCGGGGCGGCTCACTCCATCTCGGGCATCTCGCCCACCGTGGTCCTCATGTCGATCACGGCGAAGGCGGCCCCCTGCGGGTCCAGGATCGCCGCGAACCGGCCGAACGGGCTGTCCATCGGCCCGAAGACCTTCCGCCCGGAGAGCCGCTCCGCCGCCTCGACGGCCTTGTCGCAGTTGTCGACGGCGAAGTAGACCTGGATGTACGAGGGGACCTCCGGCGGGAAGTCGTCGGTCATCGTCATCCGCCCGAGGACGGGGTCGCCCCCCAGGTCGAAGACCCGGTAGTCCACCTCCTCGTCCTTGATCCTCTTCGAGCCGTAGCCGAAGACGGACGTGAAGAAGGCGTCGGACTTCTCCGGCTCCCGGGTGAACACCTCCGCCCAGGCGTACGAGCCGGTCTCGCCCTCCAGCTCGAAGCCCTGGTGCGCGCCCGGCTGCCAGACGCCGAACACGACGCCCGCCGGGTCCCGGGCGAGGCACATCGTCCCGGAGTCGCCGATCCGCATCGGCTCCATCAGGACGGTGCCGCCCGCGGTCCTGATCCGCTCCGCCGTGGCGGCGGCGTCCGACGAGGAGAAGTAGAGACACCAGGCCGACTGCGGCGGGGTGTCCTGCCCCGGCATCGGCGGGACGACGGCCGCGACCGCCTTCCCGTTCTTGTAGGCCTGGGTGTAGTCGCCGAACTCCGTGGAGGCCTCGGCGAAGGTCCAGCCGAGCACGTCGTCGTAGAACGTCTTGGCGCCCTCGGCGTCGGTGAACATCGCGTCGGTCCAGATCGGCGTGCCCTCGGGTCGTGCGGCCATGACGGTGACTCTTTTCCGCTCGATGACGTGCTTCCTGTGAGCCACGCTAGTCAGGGCCGCCGCACCCCGCTCGGCGACGCCGGACGGCCGGTGCCGGCCCGTACGCCCCGGCCGGGGCCCCGTCAGCCCGGCAGCCGGTCCATCGCGTACCGGTGGAACGGACCGTCGGGGATCGGTAGGTCGGGCCGCCACATCCGCAGCACCTGGGCCGACGGCAGGAACAGCGCCTCCGGCAGCCGGTCCGGGTCCGTCCACTCCCAGCGCTCGATCTTGTCGGGCTCGGTCACGGCCGGCGTCCCGCCGAAGGCGCCCACCGCCGTGGCCACCGTCACCCGGGTCAGCCGCGCGGAGGTGACCGAGTCCAGGATCAGCCCGAGGACCTCCACGTCGGCCGCGTCCGCGACGAGCGCCGTCTCCTCGGCCAGCTCGCGGACCGCCGCGGCCTCCACGGACTCGCCCGGCTCGACCTTGCCGCCCGGCAGCTCCCACACCCCGGAGCGGTGCAGGCCGAGGAGGACCCGGCCGGAGCCGTCGGTCACGACGACCCCCGCGCCGAGGGAGGCGTGGGCGGGGGGAGGCTGGACGTTGCGCGGGGCCGCGGCGGCGTGCTCGGAGGGGGGCATGGCCCCTCTTCTACCAGTCCCGCCTCATCCGGCGGGGGCCGGGGGGACCACCGCCACCGGGCAGTGGGCCTCGTGCAGCACGGCGTGGGCGACGGACCCGACGAGCAGCGAGCCGAAGCGGTGCCGGTGGTGCCGCCCCACGACCACCAGGCCCGCGTCCCGCGAGCCCTCCACCAGACGCCCCGCCGCGTCCCCCGGCACCACCACCGGGCGCAGCTCCACGCCCGGCCACCGCGCGGCGAAGGGCCGCAGGCGCTCCTCCTGCTCCCGCTCCGCTCCCCGTACGAGCTCTTCGGCGTCGTCCGCCAGGGGCAGCGGGGGCGGCACCTGGAGCGCCGGGGACGGCGCGGCGAGCAGGGCGCCCTGCGGCGGGGGCAGCCGGAACGCGGTCACGGCCTCCAGGGGCACGCCCCGGTGGTGCGCCTCCTCGAAGGCGAAGGCCGGCACCTCGTCCGGGGTCTCCTCCGGATGCAGGCCCAGGAGCACCCGACCCGCCCCCGTCCCGCCCTCCGGGACGGCCGTACGGGCCTCGTGGGGGACGACGACGAGCGGGCAGGGCGCGCTCGCGGCCAGGGTGCGGCTCGTCGAGCCGAGCAGCAGGCTCGTGAAGCCGCCGCGGCCCCGGGAGCCGGTCACCAGGAGGCGGGCGCCCCGGGCGACCGCCGCCAGGGCGTCGGTCACGGACCCGTCGAGGGACTCGTACCGCACGGGGACGCGGGGGCCGCGCCGCTCCATTTCGGCCGCCACGCCGTTCAGCACGGTGTCGGGAAGCTCCGGGACCACGCCCTGGGACTCGACGCGGGCGGCGCCGAGCTGGAGGCCCTCGGGGCGGACGTGGGCCACGACCAGCGGGGAGCCGGTGCCCTCCGCGGTGCTCAGGGCCCATTCCAGGGCCCGCAGGCCGTGCTCGGACCCGTCCACGCCGACGACGACCGGCGGCCGGTGCGCGGGGTTCGTGTCACTCATGAGGGGATGCCTCCCTCACCGGCCCCCGCGCCACACCGGTCCGGCCCGGTCGTGACCGGGCCGGAGGAGGGAGAAAAGAAGGAGAGGACGAGCGCGGGGGAGCGGTCAGGCCTCCTGCGCGCGGCGCGCCCGCTCCGCGTCGCGCTCCTTGATGCGGACGGTCTCCTTGCGGACCTCCGCCTGGGTGGCCCGCTCCTTCTGGAGCCACTCCGGGGACTCCTGCTTGAGCGCGTCGATCTGCTCCGTGGTGAGGGGCTCGGTGATGCCGCCGCGCGCGAGACCGGCGATGGAGACGCCCAGCTTCGACGCGACCACCGGGCGGGGGTGCGGGCCGTTCTTCCGGAGCTCCTGGAGCCAGGCGGGCGGGTTCGCCTGGAGCTCGTTCAGCTCGGTGCGCGAGACGACACCCTCCTGGAACTCCGCGGGGGTGGCCTCGAGGTACACACCCAGCTTCTTCGCCGCGGTCGCGGGCTTCATCGTCTGGGTGTTCTGGTGCGACGTCATGGGACCAGGGTATCGAGCATGTGGACGGACTCCGACCACGGCGGCTACCGGTAACCTGGCGGAGTGACAGGCACGGACGCTTCCTCCTCGGACCCCCTCCCGGACTCTCCCTCCGGCTCCTCCCCGGAGACCCCCTCGTTCCGGCTCGCGTACGTGCCGGGCGTGACCCCTTCGAAGTGGGTGCGGATCTGGAACGAGCGCCTGCCCGACGTACCGCTCACCCTCCACGCCGTGACCCCGGCCGAGGCCTTCGGCGCGCTCCGGGAGGGCGCGGCGGACGCGGGCCTCGTCCGGCTGCCCGTCGACGGGGACGACCTCAGCGCGATCCCGCTCTACACGGAGACGACGGTCGTCGTGGTCCCCAAGGACCATCTGTTCGCGGAGGTCGAGGAGGTGTCGGCGGAGGACCTCGCCGACGAGCTCGTGCTGCACCCCCTCGACGACACCCTCGGCTGGGAGCGCCCGCCGGGCCGTCCGGCGTTCGAGCGCCCGGCGACCACCGCCGACGCGGTCGAACTCGTCGCGGCCGGGGTCGGCCTGCTCGCCGTCCCCCAGTCGCTCGCCCGGCTGCACCACCGCAAGGACCTCACCTACCGGACGCTCAACGAGGTCCCGCAGTCCCGCGTCGCCCTGTCGTGGCCGGCCGCCGACGAGGCCCCCGACCTGGTGGAGGAGTTCATCGGCATCGTGCGCGGCCGGACGGTGAACAGCACCCGGGGCCGCCGCGCGGAGGAGCGCAAGGGCCAGAAGGAGCAGAAGCCCGCCAAGTCCGGGAAGCCGGCCAAGTCCGGCAAGCCCGGGGCCGGTTCCCGTACGGCGGGACGGCCCGCGGCCCGCAAGGGCGGCACCGGGGGCTCCGCGCGCGGCGGCCGGAGCGGGAAGCCGCGCCGCAGGTCCTGAGCCCCGTCCGGGCCGGTGCGTCCGTACGCCGGACACGTCCCGCCCGCCCGGGGCCCGCTCGGCATACTGACCCCTCCTGATCACCGGGATCGCAGAGATCACGGTGATCGCACGGATTCACGCGGATTCACGCGGATTCACACAGGAGGAGCTTTGGCCGCCAGTTTCAGGACCGTCGTCGAGGTGGGTCCCGACCACCTCGACCAGGCCCGGTCCATCGACCGGGTGTTCCAGGAGGCGATCGCCCCGGCGACCGTCAACTTCGACTTCGAGGCGATACGGGAGGCGGCCGCCGCCGTCCCGGACAGCAGCGTGGTGCGGATGGTCAGGGGCTGGGGGCTCCAGGAGCACGCCCCCGTCCTGGTCATGGTCCTCTCCCTCAAGGAGGCCGTCCGGCAGGCGCTCCCGCCCGAGTGCGCGGACGCCGGCTTCTGGGCCACCGTCGAGCGGGAGCTCGTCGCGGCCTTCACGGGCCTCGCCGCCCAGGAGGGGCAGCCCGGCCTCTCCTTCTACGAGGAGACCGGGGAGCGCACCCGCTTCTACCGGGACCTGTTCTTCGCCCTCCAGGACGAGGAGACCGGGGAGCACATGTACGCCCTGGCCTTCTGCGTGGACGTGACCGTCGAGCTGCCGAAGGCGCGGGCCGTCGCGCTCGACCTGACGGACGTCGTGCCCTTCGCGGTGCGGCTGAACGCGATCGTGATCCGCCAGACCCTGGACCTCGTGGCCTGACGGACCGCCCCGGCACACCCCCGTGCCACCGGGGCGTCCACCGGCCCGCCGTCCCGGG
This sequence comes from Streptomyces sp. NPDC098101, assembly GCF_044760185.1. Classification (NCBI taxonomy): domain Bacteria; kingdom Bacillati; phylum Actinomycetota; class Actinomycetes; order Kitasatosporales; family Streptomycetaceae; genus Streptomyces; species Streptomyces sp. NPDC098101. Next base: position 1,317,114 of record NZ_JBIWAS010000001.1, read on the forward strand.
CCGGACCCCGTACCCGTACGGCTTTTTCGTTCCGCCGGTCAGACCGGCCGGCGCCAGCGGCTGCCCCGCGCCGCCGCGACCAGCTCCGGCACCGTGGCGAGCTTGACCCGGGGGCGGCCCGCGTCCCGGCCCCGCGCCCGCTCGGTCCGGTCGATGGCCGCGAGACCGCGCGCGTCGACGAGCCCCTTGCTGCGGCTCCTGGCCAGCCTGCGGAACTCCGCCGACGTGCCCGTCGGCTTCGGCAGCGCCCCCGCGACCGCGTCCGCGAGCAGCGTCCCGACCGTCTCCTCCGCGCACGCCCGGTTGGCCCCGATGCCGCCGGAGGGCCCGCGCTTGATCCAGCCCACGACGTAGCCGCCCGGCAGTCCGCCGATCCGCCCGCCCTCGTGCGGCACGGTGCCCGTCGCCTCGTCGAACGGCAGGCCCGGCAGCGCCACGCCCCGGTAGCCGACGGCCCGGACGAGCAGCCCCGCCCCGATCTCCGTACCGGACTCCGACCCGTCCTCGGTCACCCGGACCGCCCGCACCGCGTCGGTGCCGAGCGCCTCGACCGGCGCGGAGTGGAAGCGCAGCACGATCCGGCGCCGGTCCGGCGCGGGCGGCCGCGTCCAGTCCACCGCCTCCCGGGCCACGTCCCGGAGCAGCGCCGCCTTCTCCCCGGCCGCCGCCGCGCCGATCGCGGCGCCGGTGCGCGGGTCCCGGTCGTCGACGACCAGGTCCACGCCCGGGAGGTGCTTGAGGGCGAGGAGTTCGGAGGAGGTGTACGCGGCGTGCTCGGGACCCCGGCGGCCGAGCAGCACCACCTCGCGGACCCGGCTGCCGCTCAGGGCGGCGAGGGCGTGGTCGGCGATGTCCGTGCCCGCGAGGTCGGCCGGGTCCATGACGAGGACGCGGGCCACGTCGAGCGCCACGTTGCCGTTACCGACCACGACGACCCGCTCGGCGGAGAGCGGGACGGCGTCCGCGCCGGTCTCCGGGTGCGCGTTGTACCAGGAGACGACGGAGGTGGCGGAGACGCTGCCCGGCAGGTCCTCGCCGGGGACGCCGAGCCGGCGGTCGGCGGGCGCGCCCACCGCGTAGATCACCGCGTCGTGGTGGGCGGCCAGCTCCTCGGTGGTGACGTCCCGGCCGATCTCCACGCCGAGCCGCATCCGGACCCGGGGGTGGGAGTGGAAGCGGGCGAAGGTCTCCCCGGCGCCCTTGGTCGCCGGGTGGTCGGGCGCCACCCCGTACCGGACGAGTCCGCCGGCCACCGGCAGCCGGTCGATCAGCGTCACCTCGGCGTTGGTGTGCAGGAGCAGGTCCTCGGCGGCGTACATGCCGGCCGGTCCCGTGCCGACGACCGCGATCCGCAGCGGGGCGAAGTCGGACGGGAGCGAGCGCGGGAAGGAGGGCTCGTCCCAGGCGTGGAAGTTGGGCGAGGCCACGGCCGGGGCGGGCTCGCGGTCCGCGTAGTACTCCGCGTTGATCGCCTCGTACTCCCGCAGCCGCCCGGTGAGGCGGTCCGCCGGGAAGATCGCGTCGACCGGGCAGGCGTCGGCGCAGGCGCCGCAGTCGATGCAGCTCCTGGGGTCGATGTACAGCATCTCCGTGGTGCCGAAGTCCGGTTCCCCGGGCGCCGGGTGGATGCAGTTGACCGGGCAGACGGCGACGCAGGTCGCGTCGTTGCAGCAGGTCTGGGTGATCGCGTAGGTCATGTCGTCGACTCGGTTCGGGTGCGGGGGCCGGAGGCCGGGACGGGCGCGCGGTGCGGACGCGGGGTCAGATCAGGCTGGCGCGCTTGTAGATGAGGAGCGCGGGCCGGGTGAGCAGCCGGGCCGAGGCGAGGAACTCCATGAGCCCGGCGCAGCTGGAGCGCAGCTGGGACTTGTAGTGCTCGTTGGCCGCGGCCTCGCGGCGCGCCCGCTCCGGGTCGAGTCCGGCCTGCGCGTACACGTCGGGGCTGACCATGCTGGTGACGATGTAGTACGAGGCGATGGCGACGACCAGGGCGTGGAAGTGGCGGCGGGCCGTGCTCGCCCGTGCGAGGCGGCGGCGCGTCTCGTCCCGGGCGAACTTCATGTGCCGGGACTCCTCGACCACGTGGATGTTGCTGATGGTGCGCACGAAGGGGGCGACCCGCTCGTCGCGCATCCAGTCGCGCTGCATGACGTCGAGGACCTCCTCGGCGACGAGGATCGCGGCGTACGCGGCCTCGCCGAAGCCCACGGTCTTGAAGGCGCGGCCCAGTTCGAGCACCGCGCGGCGCGGCCGGTAGGCGGGGGCGCCGAGCTTCGCGGAGCCGCGGCCGAACATGATCGAGTGGCGGCACTCGTCCGCGATCTCGGTCAGGGCCCACTGGAAGCGGGGGTCGGTGGGGTCCTTCGCGTACATGTCCCGCAGCACCATCTGCTGGAGGATCATCTCGAACCAGATGCCGGTGCTGGCGACCGAGGCGGCCTCCTGCCGGGTCAGCTCCTTGCGCTGCTCCTCGGTCATCTCGTTCCAGTAGGCCGTGCCGTAGAGGCTGTTCCACTCGGGGCTCTGGCCGTGGAAGTTCTTGTCGAGGGGGGTGTTCCAGTCCACCTCGGCCGCGGGGTCGTACGAGAGCTTGGCGGCGGATCGGAGCAGCCGCTCGGCGACGTCCGCGTCCGAGACGTTCTCGTCCTCGGCTCCGTCGTGGCTGTCCGGGCGAACGGTGCTGCTTGCCATGGTGCGGCTCCTTGGGTCGCGATCGACGCGGAGCTTGTTAGACGTCCCGTCTAGCAAGCTTGTTAGACGGAACGTATAGCAAGGTGCCCGGGTAGGCCTACCCCTCGGTAAGGACTTGTTTCCGAAACCTTTCCGGCGCACGCGCGCGAACCCCCGCCGCGAACGCGCGAACGGGGCCGGAGCCGTGGCGGCTCCGGCCCCGTCAGGGGGTCGCGCGGTGTCAGAAGGTCAGGTTCCAGGCGTCGATCCTGCCCGAGTCCTGGCTCGCGTTGTCGTTCACGCGGAGCTTCCAGACCCCGTTCGCCACCTCGGACGAGGCGTTGACGGTGTAGGTCTGGACGATGTTGTCCGCGCTGCCGCCGGTCCGGTTGTGCAGCGTGTAGACGCTGCCGTCCGGGGCCACCAGGTCGACCTTCAGGTCACCGATGTAGGTGTGCTTGATGTCCACGCCCACCTTGAGGGCGGCCGGCGCGTTGCCGGTCACGCCGCTGACGGTGATCGGGCTCTCGACCGTGGTGTTGTCGGGGACCGTCACGTCCGTCAGGTTCTCGAAGTACTTCCCGGGCGGCGGGGTCGAGCCGCCGACGGCCTTCAGGGCGTCGACCGCGCCCTCGCCGAAGAAGCCGTTCTTGGTCGTGGTGCCCTTGCAGCGGGTGTCCGACGGGCAGGCCCGGTCGGTCGCCTGGACGCCCAGCTGGTCCCGGATCTGCGCCGGGGTGAAGGACGGGTTCACGCTCGCGATCAGCGCCGCGACGCCGGCCACGTGCGGGGACGCCATCGAGGTGCCGTTCAGGTTGCCGTACTTGCCGCCCGGGAGCGTCGAGTAGACGCCCGAGGAGCCGTCGCCGCCCGGGGCCGCGATGTCGATGACGCCGTTGCCGAAGTTCGAGTACGAGGCCTTGGCGCCGCCGTTGCCCTGCGCGGCGACGGTCACGACGCCGGGCAGCTCGGTCGGGATGTCGATGCAGGCGTTCGTGATGGTGCGGGTGACCGGGGTCGAGTCGTTGGGGCTCGCCGTGTCGGTCGTCTTGTTCGCCAGGTCGTAGTTGGAGTTGCCGGCGGCGGCGACCTGGAGCGAGCCCTTGCCCTCGGCGTACTCCTGCGCCCGGCGGACACCCTCGATGATGGCGGCCTGGTCCAGGTTGTCCGGGCAGTTGAACTGCCACGGGTCCGTGTAGTAGCTGTTGTTGGTGACCTTGAAGCCGTGGTCGCCGGCCCACACGAAGCCGCAGATCGTGTTCTCCGCGAAGAACAGCGTGCTGCCCGGCTCCGCGATGCGGACCGAGGAGATCTTCACGCCCGGTGCGACGCCGATGACGCCCTTGCCGTTCTTGGCGGCCGCGATCGTGCCCGCGACGTGCGTGCCGTGGGTGTCGACGTCCCGCCAGGCGCCCGCCCGCGCGTCCGCCTTGCCGTAGGCGCAGGAGGCCGAGTCGGCGGCGTTGAAGTTGGGCGCGATGTCCTGGTGCTGGTCGTCCACGCCGGTGTCCAGGACGCCGACCTTCACCGACGCCGAACCGGTGGTGACCGCCCAGGCCTGGTCGGCCTTGATCTGGGTCATGTCCCAGCGGTTGGACTCGGTGAGCGTGGTCGTCGACTGCGACGGGTTGGCCGGGAGCGCCGGGTTGTAGGCGTCGGCCGGGACGTCGGACGTACGGGTCGCGCCGACCTGCTGGACGCCGGAGACCGTGCGCATCGAGGCGGCGAACGACGCGGACGTCGAGTGCGCCACGATCACGCCGATCGCGTCGTAGGTCGCGAAGACCGAACCGCCCTTGGTCGCCACGGCGCCGGTCACGGCGGAGGTGCCGCCGGGGGCCGTGATCACCAGGTACGCGCGCGTGCCCGCGGCCCAGGCGGCCGGAGCGGCGGCGGGAGCCGCCTTCGCGGTGGCGGCCTTGCCCGCGGTGGTGGCCGCGCCCGTGGTGGTGGCCGTGCTCGCCCCCGTCGAACGGGCCGCGACGGGCGCGGTGTCCGACGTTGCTGCGTGGGCGAGTCCGGCGGGGGTGGCGAGCGCCACGATCGTGCCGAGGGCCGCGACGGATATGGCCGAGGTTCTCGACCGGCCGGCCGTACGGCCGGATATGAGGGAAAACATTGCGTCCTCCGATGGCCCGGTGGCGCCTGAGGCGCTTGCCGGGCCCTGTGATGTGTGGGGTGGACGCAAGATCCCAGAATCGCCCTCCGGAAGGAAGTGTTCTGTCCGAGAAGCCCGTTCGCGTTACGCACTTTTGATCGAACAGCGTCAAGACGACGAAATTTCCCGGACAGCTGTCCATGTATGCTGGACACCTGTCCAGTAAATATGAGTGGCGGGAGACGACGATGGAGACGACGGCGAACGTGCTGGTGGGCTTGGTGGCCGCCCTGCACGTGTACATCCTGGTTCTGGAGATGTTCCTGTGGGAGAAGGCGCCGGGGCGCGGACTGTCCGGCTTCGACGCCGAGTTGGCCCGCGCGACCGCCCCGCTCGCCGCGAACCAGGGCCTCTACAACGGCTTCCTGGCCGCCGGCCTCGTCTGGGGCCTGATCGCCGGGGACCCCACGGGCCACCGGGTCCAGGTCTTCTTCCTCTCCTGCGTCCTCGTCGCCGGCGTGTATGGCGGCCTCACCGCGAACCGCCGCATCCTGGTCGCCCAGGCGCTCCCCGGCGCGCTGGCCCTCGGCGCCGTCCTGCTCGCCCGGTGACCCCTGCCACCGAGGACCCCCGCGCCGCCCGGACCCGGGCCCGGCTCCGCCGCGCCCTCCTCGACGCCTGCGCGGACACCCCGCTGGCCGAGGTCACCGTCGCCGCCCTGGTGCGCCGCGCCGGGGTCGGCCGCGCCACCTTCTACCTCCACTACGGAGACCTGGAGGCGCTGGCCGTCGACGCCTGCGCCGACGTGGTCCGCGACGCGGTCGACGCCCTGCACGCCTGGCGCGGCCTGCCCGACCCGGCGACCCCGCCGCCCGCGCTGCTCGCCTTCTTCGCCGGGCTCGCCCCGCACGCCGGGCTCTACCGGGAGCTGCTGCGCCCGGGCGGCGGCGGGCCGCTCGGCCTGGTCCTCCACGAGGACCTGCGCGCCCGCAGCCTCGCCGAACGGGCCCTGGTCGGCGCCCCGGAGCCCGGCCTCGTCGCGTCGGCCGTGGCCGCCGCCTTCGCCGGGGTGCTCGCCGACTGGCTGCACGGCCTGGTCGAGGGCGCCCCCGAGGAGGTCGCCCACCGGGTCTGGCGCCTCCTGATCGCCCTGCACCGCGCGCCGCTGGCGTAGCCGCCGGCCGGGACCCCGTACGGGCCCCGACCGGCGGCCATGGCGCCGTTACTTGAGGTACGGTCCGGCGGTGCCGATCCGGCCGGGGCCGTTCAGGACGTACACCCGCAGGTTGCCCTTGCCGGGCGCGGCGACCGCGAGGGTGCCGTTCGTGACGGTCCGGACGTCACCGGTGACGGCGTCGGTGTACGTGCCGTCGGGGATGCCGGTGTAGGTGGCGCCGCCCGAGACCGTGACGAGCGCGAAGCTGTCCGTGCCCGCGTCGGTGTAGCGGCGCTTGAACGCCATGCCGCCCGAGACGCCCTCCGTGGAGTACTGGCCCGTCTGGAGCGCGGGGACCGCCCGGCGGATCTGGTTGAGCCGCTGCACGTGCCGGACCAGGGGCTGCTGGAGGGTGGTGGCGACCGTGCCGGACGCCGACGAGACCGTGGAGAAGCCGGAGGCGGTGACGGAGCCGGCGAGGTGCGCGCCGAAGTAGGCGCGGCCGGTGTCGGCGAGCGGGCAGGACGGCCCGCAGTCGATCTTCTTCCCCTTCTGGAACTCGATCTCGGAGCCGTAGTACAGCGTCGGGATGCCGCGGAACGTCCACATCAGGGACATGTTCTCGGCCCAGGCGTCGGTGCCGCCCGCGTACCGCTCGCTCGACTTGTTGGGGCCGTAGTCGTGGCTGTCGACGTAGACGACGTTGTAGGTGGCGTCGTTGTAGCTGTCGTCGGAGTCCTTGCCGTTGGAGAAGGCGTTCTGCGCGTCACCGAAGTTCATGTGCATACGCATGTCGATGACGTTCATGCCGGAGGACCGGCTGTGGTCGGGCGCGTGGTAGCTGTTGCCGTTCAGGAAGGCGTTGGTGGAGGTGGGCTGGTCGCCCGTGCCCCGCCGCTGTTCGTAGTCGTACATCTCCAGGGCGGCCTTGCCGTCGTCCAGGTCGTACTCCTTGCGCTCCTTCCAGGTGTAGAACTGCGCCGAGTGGTTGACCGAGCCGCGGTTCCACTTGTCGTTGACGAAGGCGGCGACCTCGCCGAAGACGAAGAAGTTCTTCGCGGCCTCCGCGCCGTGGCGCCGGGCCACCCGCTCCTGGATGGCGGGCAGGAAGCGGCGGTTCCAGGTGGTGCGAGGGATGTGCACGGCGGTGTCCACGCGGAAGCCGTCGACCCCCATGTCGATGTACTTGTCGTACGCGCCGATCAGGTAGTTCTGGACGGCCGGCTTCTCCGTGTCGAAGTCCGCCAGGTCCTCGTGGAGCCAGCAGGAGCGGGAGTCCTCGCCCTCCCAGTTGCCGATCCAGCACTGGTGGTAGAGCGCCTTCGGGAACATGCCGGACGTGGGGCTCGGCCACTGGCAGTTGTAGACGGTGTAGCCCTCGGCGCTCTTCCCGCCGGTCGGCTTCCCCCAGTTCACACAGGTGTTGCCGGTCGGCTCGGCCGTCGACCACAGGTCGCCGTTGTAGTACGACTTACCGCTCTTCGGGTCGACCGTCAGGCCGTCGTACTCGAAGCCGGGCTGCCTCTCGTCGTAGTACCAGCTCCACTGACCGTCCCGCACGCCGTACACGGTGGGCGTGAACAGGCCCTTGGCGCCCCAGCGGGAGGAGTGGTTGTAGACGACGTCCTGGTAGATCTTCATGCCCTTGGCGTGGGCGGCGTCGATCAGGTCCTGGTAGGAGGCGCCGGCCGACTCCAGGCGCGGGTCGACCCGGTAGAAGTCCCAGCCGTGGTAGCCGTGGTAGTCGTAGTCCGAGCGGTTGAGGACGACCGGGGTGACCCAGATCGCCGAGAAGCCGAGGCCCTTGACGTAGTCGAGCTTCTGGATCAGGCCCTTGAAGTCGCCCCGGAACATGGGGTCGTCGTTGGCCGCGTTGCCCGACTTGGCGTGCTGGCTCCCGCCCCGGTTGTTCGACGGGTCGCCGTCGTGGAAGCGGGCGGTGAGGACGAAGTAGATCGGGTCCTTGCGCGGGTCGGTGCCCAGCGGCTTGCCGGTCGCCGGGGTCGCGGGCTTCTCGCCCGTGGTCGCGGTGGCGGGGGAGGAAGAGGCCGAGAGGTTCCCGGCGGCGTCCACGGCCCGCACCGTGTAGGTGTACGCGGTCCGTTCGGCCAGACCGGTGTCGGAGAAGACCGTGGACCCGACGTCGGTGACGACCGCCCCGCCGCCGCCCCCGGTGCGGGTGACCTGGTACGCGGTGACGCCCCGGTCGTCGGTGGACGGGTTCCAGGCGAGCAGCACGGAGGTGCCGTCGGCCTTCGCGGTGAGACCGGCGGGGGCGGTGGGGGCCTGGGTGTCGGGCGGGGTGGCGGCGCAGGGGTCGGCGGCGTTCGGCGTCACCGTCCGGTTCCGGACGGTGGAGACGCCCGTGCCGAGGGCGTAGTCGGAACCGCCGTTGTTGTCCCAGGTGCCGTTGCCGTTGTTGAAGGCGGCCTTGAGGCCGGTGGCCGTCCCGAGGTCGAGCTCCCGCTTCCACCAGCCGGCGCAGGCGGCCTGCATACCGACGCCGGGGGCGGTGGTCCAGGCGCCGCCGGCCGGCTGGTAGTGGACGTTGACGGTGGACCAGCCGAGGGAGGCGGCGGAGTAGTAGACGGTGGCCTTGCGGGACTCGGCGGGCGGGGTGTCGGCGCAGGGGTCGGAGTGGGCGACGACCCCGTCCCTGACGGTGACGGCGCCCGTCCCCAGGGCGTAGTCCTTGCCGCCGTTGTTGTCCCAGGTGCCGCCGCCGTCGTTGAAGGTGGCCCGGAGGCCGGCGGCCGCGCCGAGGGGGACGGTCTTCTTCACCCAGTCCGTACAGGCGGCCTCCATGGCGGTGCCGGGGACGGCGGTCCAGGAGCCGCCGTCGGGCGCGTAATGGAGGTTGTACCGGGCCCAGTTCTTCGTCTTCGTCCAGTAGTAGACCGTCGCCGTGTTCTCGACGGCGGCGGCGACGGGGGCGGTGCGCGGGGAGGGAGTCCCGGGCGGTGCGGCGACGAGGCCGACGACGCCGGCGGCGGCGACGGCCAGGACGGCGAGGGGGCGCGCCGGTGACCGTGGGCGGGTGCGTGTCATCCGAATCTCCAGGCGGGGGCCGTGCGTCCGGACAGAGCTCTCCCCGGGTAGGAGGGCGAAGCCCGTTGGAAACGCAGTCGGAAAATTGCAGAAACATCTTGCGCTGGCCGGAAGTTACCGCCGGTCGCCCCGTGCGTAAAGGGTTTGGACGCGGCGGACCGGGCCCCGGCGGGCATGGCCGAGGCGCCCGCGGCGTCCACGGGCGAGGGGTCGCGCGTCTGTGACCGAGGGCTCCCGGTGGAACTTTCCGCCCTTGCCGCGGCCGCTTGCCGGAATGTGTGGCCGGACCCCGTTCAGGGGCGCGGCCAGGGCCGGCCCTCCAGGCGCTCGATGTCGCGGTTGAAGCGTTCGAGGAAGGCGGCGAAGCGGGAGACGTCCTCGGGGGACCAGTGCTCCATCACGCGTTCCAGGCCCGCGATGTTCGAGGTGCGGTCGGCCTCCAGGCGGCGTTCGCCCTCGGCCGTGATGCGGAACTTGCGGGCGATGCCGCCGTCCGGGTCGGGGATGCGCTCCACGACCCCGGCGCGCAGCATCGCGGCGGTCTGCCGGTTGAGGGTGGACGCGTCGAGGCCGAAGGCCTCGCTGAGCTGCCCGATGGACATCGGCCCGTGCATCCGGATACGGCTCAGCAGGACGTACGCGCTGCGGTCGAGCTGGCCGCCGCCCGCGCGGGAGCGGGGCGCGTACAGGTGCGCGTGCCGGCCGAGCAGCATGGTCTCGAACTCGACCAGATCGGTGGGCTTGTCCACGGGCTTGTCCATGGGGGCATTCTCTCCTGCGGTGATGCGATGTGCATCATGCATGATTTGTGTATTCGGCACGCGATGTGCATGATGCATAAACATCGTCGTGAAGAACCGAGGAGAACACGTGGACGGCTCCAAGCCCGACGCCCGACCCGGAGGCGTCGTCGGCGTCCTCGCGCTCGCGGGCATCGTGGCCGCACTCATGCAGACCCTGGTGGTGCCGCTCATCGGCGACCTCCCGAGGCTGCTCGGCACCACCGCGTCCAACGCCTCCTGGGTGATCACCGCCACCCTCCTCGCGGGCGCCGTCGCCACCCCCGTCGCCGGCCGGCTCGGCGACACCCTCGGCAAGCGGCGGGTCCTGCTCGTCTCCGTGGTCCCGCTCGTCGCCGGGTCCGTCGTCTGCGCGCTCGCCTCCTCCGTCGTCCCGATGATCGTCGGACGCGGCCTCCAGGGCCTCGGCATGGGCGTCGTCCCCCTCGGCATCAGCCTGCTCCGCGACATCCTGCCGCCGGAGAAACTGGGCGGCTCCATCGCCCTCATGAGCGCCTCCATGGGCGTCGGCGGCGCCCTCGGCCTGCCCTTCTCCGCCGCCGTCGCCGAGAACGCCAGCTGGCGCGTCCTCTTCTGGGTCGCCGCCGGCCTCAGCGTCCTCGTCGGCGCCCTGATCTGGCGCCTCGTCCCCGCCGGCCGCCGCGCCGCCGCCCCCGGCCGCTTCGACCTGCCCGGCGCGCTCGGCCTCGGCACCGGACTCGTCGCCCTGCTCCTCGCCGTCTCCAAGGGCGCGAGCTGGGGCTGGGGCAGCGCCACCACCCTCGGCCTCTTCGCCGCCTCGGCCGTCGTCCTGCTCGCCTGGGGCGCGTGGGAGCTGCGCATCCCCGACCCCCTCGTCGACCTGCGGGTCACCGCCCGCCCGGTCGTCCTGATGACCAACGCCGCCTCGGTCCTGGTCGGCTTCGCCATGTACGCCCAGTCCCTGGTCGTCCCCCAGCTCTTCCAGCTCCCCGAGGCCACCGGCTACGGCCTCGGCCAGTCGATGATGGCCATGGGCCTGTGGATGGCCCCGGCCGGCCTGATGATGATGGTCCTGGCCCCGCTCGGCGCCAAGCTCTCGGCCGCCCGGGGCCCCAAGGTCACGCTCTCCGTCGGCGCCCTCGTCATCTCCGCCGGCTACGGCTCCTCCCTCGCCCTGATGGGCTCCACCTGGGGCCTGCTCGCCGTCACCCTCGTCTGCAACACGGGCGTCGGACTCGCCTACGGGGCCATGCCGGCGCTCATCATGGGCGCGGTGCCGCAGGAGGAGACCGCCTCGGCCAACAGCTTCAACACCCTCATGCGCTCCATCGGCACCTCCGTCTCCGCCGCCGTCATCGGCGTCGTCCTCGCCCAGATGACCACCACCCTCGGCGGCCACGCGCTGCCCTCCGAGGACGGCTTCCGCGTCGCCATGCTCATCGGCTGCGGGGTCGGTCTCGTGGCCGCGGTCGTCGCCGCCCTCATCCCGGCCCGGTTCGCCGCCGGTCCCGCCGGGGCGGAGGCCGGGGCCGTACGCGCCCCCTCCACGGCCGCGGCGGAAGCCGAGGCCACCGCCTGATCCCCCGACCGGGCGGCGCCGTCGCGGGACACGTGGGGACGGATCCCGCGACGGCGCCGCCCTTCGGCGTCCGGCGAGCCGGTCGCAGAGGCGGCCCGCCGGACGCCGAAGGGCCCCGGCGACCGTGGAACACACGGTCACCGGGGCCCTCGCAGAGACACCCAAGGGGTACGTGCCCCGGGACTCAGTCCTCCGCCTCCAGTGTGAACAGCGCCCCGTCCGGATCCCGCACCACCGCGCGCCGCGCCCCGCCGTCCGGCTCGCGCACCCCGCCCCACTCGCCGCCCGGCACCACCGATCCGCCGTGCTTCAGGACCGCCTCCTCCGCCGTCTCCAGATCCGGCACCCGGAAGCGCACGAGCCAGCGCGGCCGCAGCTGCGGCCGGGGGGAGGCGGACTCGACCGGCCCGCTGTTCAGCCGGGCGACGGCCTCGCCGTCGCGCCGCAGGACCACCCGCTCGTCCTCGTACGAGACCTCGCAGGAGCCCGGGACGGCGTCCGCCCACCGGAGCACCCCGCCGTAGAACACGGCCGCGTCGAACGCGTTGCGGGTGTGCAGTTCCAGCCAGGCCGGAGCCTGCCGCTCGCCCACGTGCCAGCGCGACACCAGCCGCCCCTCCCACACCCCGAACGCCGCGCCCTCCGGGTCGGTGGCGAGCGCCGCGCGGCCCCGGGGCGGAAACGCCACCGGGCCCACGCCGACGGTGCCGCCGCGCTCCCGGATCCGCGCGACCGCCGCGTCGGCGTCGTCGACGGCGAAGAAGACCGTCCAGGCCACCGGCACCTGCATCTCCGCCGCCACGGCCGCGATCCCGGCCACCGGCACCCCGTCCCGCTCGCCCACCACGTACGCGTCGCCGAGGGCCCCCCGCCGGAACGTCCAGCCCAGCACGGCCCCGTAGAACCGCTCCGCCGTACCGAGATCCCGTGCGGACAGGTTCAGCCAGCACGGTGCTCCCATGGCCTCCACGGTCGTCGGTCCCGCCACCGGCGCCACCTCCTCGTCGTCCTGCGTCCAGAGCGCGTCCGTGTACCAGGGTGCCCCCTGCGGCACCAGGGTGCCCGTCACGCCCGGAGTGCGCCGTGCGCCCCCTTCCCCGTTCCACGGGTCCCCATGCGCGGATTCACCCACGTGCCGCCGATCACCACCCGGTCGAGGGGGAGCGGCCCGGCGGGCCGGGAGGCTCAGCGGACCGCGTGCGCCGCCCGGGCCGCGTAGGCGCGGACGTCCGCGTCGGGATCGTCGGCCGCCCCGGCCAGGGCGGCCCGGGCCGCCGGGTCGTCCCGGTGGGCGAGGAGCGAGAGGACGGCCGTCTTCCGCACGTCCGCGTTCGGGTCCGAGAGCACCGGGGCCAGGGCCGGTACGGCGAGGCCGGCCGGGGCCGCCCGGAGCGCGGTCGCGGCCCCGGCCCGCACCTGCCAGGCGGGCGCGCCGAGCGCGGCGGCGGCCCGCGCCGCGTACTCCGGCGGGCAGCCGGTGCCCGCCAGGGCGGCGAGGGCCGCGCCCCCGACCAGCGGATCGGCGTCGTCGAGCAGCGGCGCGAGCGGCCCGGGCCGGGGATCCCGTACGGCCGCGAGACCCCGGGCCACCGCGACCCGCACCTCGCGCGCCGGGTCGGCGGCGGCCCGCGCCAGCTCCGCGACCGCGTCCACCGAGACCAGCGCCCGGACGGCCCCCACCCGTACGTCCACCTCCGCCGCGCCGAGCGCCGCCGCGTACAGCGGGGCGTCCCCGAGCCGCAGCGCCCGCAGCACGTCGAGCGCGGCGGCCCGCACGGCCGGGTCGGGCACGCCGAGGGCCTCCCGCAGCCCGTCCCCGAGCGCCTGCTCGGCCGGCAGCACCTCGACCAGCTCGCGCAGGGCCGCCGCCGCGGCGGCCCGCACCCGGGGCGAACCGTCCCGCAGCCGCGCGGCGAGCGCGGGACCCGTCCCGGCCGGAGCGGTCTCCCCGAGGGCGGTGACGGCGGCGGCCCGCACCGCCGGATCGGCGTCGTCCAGATACGGGCCGAGCGCGTCCAGACCGGGGGAGTCCTCGACGAGGCCGAGCAGCTCCAGGAGCCGGGGAGAGACCGCCGTCGCGGGGTCCTCCGGTGCCGGTGCGACGACCGCGTCCGCGGCCGGCCGCGCCGCCGGGACCGCGTCCCGGGGCCCCGCCGTGGCCACCGGCACGAGCTCCACCTCGCCCAGGTGCCGCTCGGGCCCGCCCGGCGGCGCGAACTCCGGCACCGGCACCAGATACGGCTCCACCGGCCGCGCCGTGAACTCCATCGTCCCCGAAGCCGACTTGCGCAGGTCCAGGTGGTGCAGCCAGGCCGTGTCGTCCCGCTCCGGGTGGTCGAGCCGCTCGTGGTAGAGCCCCCACCGCGACTCCGTCCGGGCCAGCGAGGCCCGCGCCGCCATCTCGGCGCAGTCCCGGATGAACGACACCTCCGCGCACCGCATCAGCTCGTGGGCCGTGCGCGCCCCCATCCCTGCGATCTCCCCGGACATCCGGTCGAACGCCTCCACCGCGAGGGAGAGCTTCGCGCCGGTCTTCGGCGGCGCCACGTAGTCGTTGACGAACCGCCGCAGCTTGTACTCGACCTGCGGCTGCGGAGGGCCGGACGGGTTCCGTAGCGGCCGGTAGACCAACTCGTGCGCGTCCGCGATCTGTTGCCGGTCGAGCTCCCCCTCGTACGCCGTGTGCTTCGCCGCGTCCTCGCCCGCCAGGTCGCCGAAGACGAACGCGCCGATCATGTAGTTGTGCGGTACGGAGGCCAGGTCGCCGGCCGCGTACAGCCGGGGCACGGTCGTCCGGGCGTGCGCGTCCACCCGTACCCCCGAGGCCGAATGGCCCCCGCACAGGCCGATCTCGGAGATGTGCATCTCGATGTCGTGCGTCCGGTAGTCGTGGCCGCGCCCCGCGTGGAACGTGCCCCGGGTGGGGCGCTCCGTGGTGTGCAGGATCGACTCGACGGCGCCGACCGTCTCCTCGGGCAGATGGCTCAGCTTCAGGTACACCGGCCCCCGGTCCGAGGCGAGTTCGGCCGCGAACTCGGCCATCATCTGCCCCGACCAGTAGTCCGACTCCACGAACCGCTCGCCGTGCCGGTTCACCTGGTACCCGCCGAACGGGTTGGCGACGTAGGCGCAGGCCGGACCGTTGTAGTCCTTGATGAGCGGATTGACCTGGAAGCACTCGATCCCGGTGAGCGCCGCCCCCGCGTGGTACGCCATCGCGTAGCCGTCGCCCGCGTTCGTCGGGTTCTCGTACGTGCCGTACAGATAGCCCGACGCGGGCAGGCCGAGCCGCCCGCAGGCGCCCGTCGCCAGGATCACGGCCCCCGCCCGCACGATCACGAACTCGCCCGTACGGGTGTGGAAGCCGGCGACGCCGACGGCCCGCCCGTCGTCCGGGTGGGTGAGGACCCGGACCGGCATGACCCGGTTCTCGATCCGGATCCGCTCCCGCATCTCGCGCCGCCGCAGCTGCCGGTAGAGGACCTTCTTGACGTCCTTGCCCTCCGGCATCGGCAGCACGTACGAGCCGGACCGGTGCACCTGCCGGACCGCGTACTCGCCGTGCTCGTCCTTCTCGAACTTCACCCCGTACGACTCCAGCCGCCGCACCATCGCGAAGCCCCGGGTCGCCGTCTGCCGGACCGTCGACTGGTCGACGAGGCCGTCGTTGGCGCGGGTGATCTCGGCGACGTAGTCGTCCGGTTCGGCCCGGCCCGGCACGACCGCGTTGTTGACGCCGTCCATCCCCATGGCGAGGGCGCCGGAGTGCCGGACGTGCGCCTTCTCCAGGAGCAGCACGCTCGCCCCGCGTTCGGCGGCGGTCAGCGCGGCCATCGTGCCGGCGGTCCCGCCGCCGACGACGAGCACGTCGCAGGAGAGCTCGGTCGCGTCGGCGGGGTCGGGGACGGTCAGGGGGGTGTCCACGGGGGATGCCTTTCGGAGTGCGTAGGGGGCGGGCGGGGCCGGCCGGGGGCGTCGGTCAGAGGGAGTCGAGGACGCGGCGGCGCAGCGCGGCCGTCGCGGGCGCGCGCAGGGCGTCCCGCACGCGCGGATGCGGGACGTCCAGGACCTCGCCGGACGCGAACAGGGCGACCCGGTCACCGAGGTGGAGCGCCTCGTCCACGTCGTGCGTGACGAAGACGACGGTCGCGCCCGTCCCGCGCAGGATCTCCACCAGGAGGTCCTGCATCCCGGCCCGGGTGTGCGCGTCGAGCGCGCCGAACGGCTCGTCCATCAGGACCGCGCGGGGCCGCCCGGCCAGGGCGCGGGCCAGCTGGACCCGCTGCCGCTGCCCGCCGGACAGCTGGTGCGGCAGTCGGCCGGCGTGCTCGCCGAGCCCGACCCGCTCCAGCCACTCCTCCGCCGAACGGCGCCGCCCGGCCCGGGGGACCCGGCGGATCGCGAGCGGCAGCTCCACGTTGGCGCGGACCGTCCGCCACGGCAGCAGGGCGTCGTGCTGGAAGACGAGCGCCCGGTCGGCGCCGGGTCCGCGCACCGGCTCCCCGTCCTGCGTGACCCGCCCCTCCAGGGGCGGCAGCAGCCCGGCGAGCGTGCGCAGCAGGGTCGTCTTGCCGCAGCCGGAGGGGCCGACCACGGTGAGGAGTTCGCCGGGCGCGATCCGCAGCCCCACGGGACCGGACACGGCGGACCCGTCCGGATGCCCCAACCGCACGTCGTGCAGGGCGAGTTCCGCGCCCGTGGCGTTCACCGTGCTCGTGGCGCTCATGACACCGGCTCCTTCTCGGGCAGGGGTACGGAACGGGAGGGCGTACGGGCGGGGGCGGCGGGAGCCGGGGCGCCCGCCGTCCGGCCGGGGCCGGGCCCGCCCCGCCCGGCCGGGCGCGGCAGCCAGGCGGTGACCCGGCGGCCGAGGGTCTCCACGGCGGTGGAGGTGAGCCAGCCGAGCGCGCCGATGGTGGCCATGCCGACGAAGACCCCGGGGTAGTCGACGACCGTGTAGTCCTGCCAGGTGCGGTAGCCCACCCCGTACTCGCCGGAGATCATCTCCGCCGAGATCACACAGATCCACGAGACGCCGATCCCCACGGACAGGCCGCCGAAGATCCCCGGCAGGGCGCCCGGCAGGACCACCGAGAACAGCACCCGGGCCCGGCTCCCGCCCAGGGTCAGCACGGCCTCCTCCCACACCGGGCTCAGGGCCCGCACCGCGTGCCGGGTCGACACCAGGACCGGGAAGAGGGCGGCGGCGCAGGTGATGAAGACGATGCCCTGCTCGTTGGTGGGCAGCAGCAGGATCGCCACCGGCACCAGGGCGATGGCCGGGACCGGCCGCACCGCCTCCACCAGCGGGCCCAGGACGTCGGCGGCCCACCGGGACCGGGCCACGGCCGTCCCGGCCGCCACCCCCAGGACGGCCGCGAGCAGGAAGCCGACCGTGATCCGGCGCAGACTGTGCCCGAGGTCCTGCCAGTACGCCCCGGTGCCGACCCGGTCGGCGAACGCGGAGGCGACCTCCACGACCGTGGGGAACTGCTCGAACCGCAGCCACAGGTTGACGTCCAGGGAGGTCAGCAGCTGCCACAGGCCGAGGGCCGCGAGCGGCGAGGCGATCCGGACCAGACGGCGGACCGCGGGCGACGGGCCCGTGCGCGCGGACACGGTCCTTCGCGCGCTCACGACGCCGACCCCACGGCCTGCGCGTACCCGACGATCCGGGCACCGGCGTGCCCGGCGACGTACCGCTCCGCGCCCGCCCGGGTCACGAAGGCGCGCCACTCGCGGCCGTCCCGCACCCACACGGCCCGGTCCGCGAACCAGGGCGTCCCGGTCACCGCGTCCGGCACGTACGCGGCCCGCACCCGGTCCGCCCCGGCCTCCGCGACCGCCTCCAGGAGCGCGCCGGGGCTGTCGAACGTACGGGTCGAGCCCTGCCCCTTCAGCCACAGCTCCGGCTTCGGGGCGGCGGCCTCCGGGTAGGCGGCGGCCGGCACCGCCCGCTCCAGCGGGGCCGGGTCGACGAAGGCGTCCACGTCGACCTCCTTCACCAGGCCGGCCGCCGCCAGGACCGGCACGTCCTCCTTGAGCGCGGCGACCAGCTCGGGCCGGAGCGCCGGGTCGAAGGTGGCGATGCCCCGGGCGCCGTTGTAGAGGTAGACCACCTCGGCGGGCAGCCCCGTCTCCTTCGCCACCGACTCGGCGGCCGCGACCGGCCGGGCCCGCAGCTCGTCCGTGGCCCGCCGCTGCGCCCGCAGGAACGCGTCGAGCACCGCCGGCCGCTCCTTCGCGAACGCCTCGCGGACGGTGACGCCGTGGAAGGTCGGCAGGTCCAGCTCGGCCCCGTCGTACAGCGCCGTCGCCCGGCCCTGGAAGGCGAGCAGACCGGGCCAGGCGACGAACTGGGACAGCGCGTCGACGCTGCCCGCCGCCAGGGCCGAAGCGCCCACGCTCGGCTGCTGGTTGAGCTTCCGCACGTCCTTCGCCGGGTCGAGCCCGGCCCGCTGGAGCGCCCGGACCAGGGTGCCGTCGGCGGCCGAACCGACGCTGGTGGACACCTTGCGGCCCTTCAGGTCCGTCAGCGACCGCAGCGGCGAACCGGGCGCTGTCACCACGGTGTTGAGACCGCCCCGCAGGTTGTAGCCGGTCACCGACACCAGCCGCGTCGGCTGCTTGAGCTGCTTGCCGCGCGCCGCGTTGAGGAGCAGCGGGAAGTCGCCCATCGAACCGATGTCGATCTTCCCCGCCGTCATCTGCGCGGTGATCGGGGCCCCGGTCGCGTAGTCCTGCCAGTTCACCCGGTAGGTGACGCCGTCCTTCCGGCCCTGCGCCGCGAGTTCCTCCTCGAAGTGACCGAGGGAGCGCAGCAGGGTGCCGGCGGTGACGGTGTTGATGGTCTTCGACTGGTAACCGACGGTCACCGTCACCGACTTCGCCCCGACCCCGTCGTCGGTCCCGGACCCGCAGGCGGTGGCGAGCGGCAGCAGGAGCAGGGCGAGCGGGAGGGCGAGTTTTCTGGTGGACATGGAGGTTCGGCCTTTCACCGGAGCAGGTAGGGCATGTTGACGGTGACCGCGCCGGTGGGGCAGCGCGCCGCGCACGGGCCGCAGTACCAGCACTCGTCGACGTGCATGTACGCCTTGCCGTCTTCCTCGCGGATCGCGAGCGAGTCGAGCGGACACATGTCGACGCAGAGCGTGCAGCCGTCGATGCACTTCGACTCGTCGATGGTCACGGGCACGTCGGCGCGCTGGGGGACCAGAGGCATGGCTGTCTCCAGGGAAAGGGTGGGGTGTCGTCGGGGTTTCAGAGGGCGCGGCGCAGAACGCCGCTCATGGTGATGCGGTCGCCGCGGAAGCGGATGAACTCCAGGTCCACCGGCCGCCCGTCGGGCAGGCACGTCAGCCGCTCCAGCATCAGGACGGCCGCCCCGCGCGGGGCCTGGAGCACGGCGGCGGAGTGCGCGTCGGCGTTGACGGCCTCCAGGGTGATCTCCGCGTGCCCGAGCGGAGAGCCGGTCAGCTGCTCCAGGAGCCGGAAGACGTCCGTGTTCTCCAGGTCGCAGTCGAGGAGCGCGGCCCCGATGTCCATCGGCAGGTAGGACAGGTCCAGGGAGAGCGGCAGCCCGTTGAGGCGCCGCAGCCGCTCGATGCACAGCACGTCGGAGTGCTCGGGAAGCCCGAGCCGGTGGGCCACCGGTCCCGGCGCCCCGACCGGCCCCACGGTCCGCACCTCGTTGGTGACCCTCCCGTGCTCGTGGAGGGTCTCGGCGAGCCCCTGGAGCCGGTCCAGGCCGTGCGGGTACTTCTCGCCGACCACCACCGTGCCGACCCCCGGCTGCCGGTCGACCAGCTGCTCGCCGCGCAGCAGGTCCAGGGCCTGCCGCACGGTGTTCCGGCTGGCCCGGTAGTCGGCCGCGATGACGTCCTCCAGGGGGAGCACCCCGCCGGGAAAGCCGCCCGCCAGGATCTGGTGGCGCAGCAGGTCGGCGAGCTGCCGCGCCCGGTCCGCCCGGAGGCGCCGACGACGGGCGGCGGCGACGGGGCGGGCGGCGGGAGCGGGTTCGGCGGGCATGACACGGAACGTAGCGGCGGACCGGCCGTCGTGGTGTTGCCGCAGTATTGCGCCACCTGACGCCCCCTCCGTACCCCTCTGACCAGCGGATACGTCAAGGGGGCGGGGAGTTCCGCCACCCGGCAGCCCAGTACGTGGACGGCCGGCCGCCCACCATGCGGATCGGGTCCGGGGCCGTCGGACCGGGGGTCCGGGTACGCGTCAGACCGCGTGCCCGCCGACCGCGCGCCCGTCGACTTCATGGCGCAGGGCGACGGAGAGCCGGTGGTGGAGGATGCCGAGGACCGGTTCGCCCGGCCCGAACAGGCCGTCGGCGAGCTTCCAGTAGCGCCGGATCAGGGCGCTGTCGCTCCGGGTCAGCACCGGGACCAGGCCGCGCCGGAAGTCCGGGGTGTCCCGGACACCCTGCGCGGTGGCGTACGCCGAGACGAAGCACTCCAGGGCCCCGCCGGTCCGCCCGGTCCGCCGTTCCGCCTCGGCGAGCGCGTACGCCTCGGCCAGGCCCTCGTACAGCACGTCCGGCCGGTACGCGCCCTCCGGCAGCGGCTGCGCCCGCCGGCACTCGGCACTGCCGGGGAGCGGGCCGGAGACGAGCGCGTGCAGCCGGGCGAAGTCCAGGACGCGTGCGGGGCTGGGCTCCGCCGGGGGCGGCGGCACCACCGCGTCCAGGACCAGGGAGACCACCCGTCCCGGAAGGCGCACGGGCAGGATCCGGCGCCAGAACCGGACCAGGGCGTCCGTGTCGGGCGGCGCGGGCACGGCGCCGAGCAGCCGCGCCCGGTCCGCGCGCTCCCCGGCGGGGCACTCCCGGAGCGACCGCAGGGCGGCCTCCTGCCAGCGCAGCGCGGCCAGCCGGGAGCCCACGTCCCGCAGCCGGTCCACGAGGACCTCCGCCGACACCCCGTCCCGGTCGAGGACCCGTTCCACCTCGGGCACCGGCAGATCGAGCGCACGCAGCGAACGGATCAGCCGGAGCCGGTCGAGCGCCCCCGGCCCGTACCTGCGGTGCCCGCCGGAACTACGGGCCGCCTCGGGCAGCAGACCGCGATCGGAGTAGTACCGCACGGCCTTGACGGTCACGCCCGCGCGGGCCGCCAACTCCCCGATGCTCCACAGGCCTTCGGACACCGCGACACCCACCTCCCCGGAGGAGACCGACCATCCACGAGCACCCCCATTCTGACGCCGGGCCCGGCCCGCCGCTCCGACGGGGGCACCGGTGGCGGCCCTTGAACCTCCCGCAGGGGGAGCTCCTAGCGTCGGAGACGGCGACACGGCCCCGGAGGAAGAGGCGAGGAGACGCGCATGGCGGCGTTCGTACTGGTGGCGGGCAGTTTCACCGGCGGATGGGTGTGGGAGGGGACGGCGGCCCTGCTCCGGAGGGCGGGTGCCGAGGCGCACCCGGTGACCCTGACGGGCATGGACGACCGGCACGAAGGGGCCGGGATCGGTCTGGAGACGCACGTCGAGGACCTGGTGCGGCTGGTCGACGGCCTCACGGCGGCCGAGGTGGTCCTCGTGGGCCACGGGTACGGGCTCCACCCGGTCCTCGGCGCCGCCGACCGGCGGCCCGGACGGATCGCCCGGATCGTCGCCCTGGACACGCTCCTGCCGCAGGACGGGGAACCGGCCGCGCGCTCCGTGCCCGACCCCGGGGGCCGGCCCGGCGCGGACGGACTGGTCCCGCCGCCGACGCGGGAGACCCGGTCCCGCTGGGGCGACCTCGAAGGCGTCCCCGAGGACGCCCTCGTACGCCTGGAGCGCCTCGCCGCGCCCCAGCCGGCCGCCACGCTCACCACACCGCTCCGCCTGACCGGGGCGGCCTCCGCCCTGCCGGTCACCGGCGTCCTGTGCACGGTCGCCGGATCGACCGTCGCCATGGTCGAGATGCTGGTGGAGTCGGGCCCGCCCCGGTTCCGCGCGCTGGCCGACGACCGGATCCGCTTCCTCGAACTCGCCACCGGACACTGGCCGATGCTCTCCGCGCCCGCCGCGCTCGCGGAGACCCTGCTCCGCGCGGCGGCGGGCGGGGCCGGCGGGTGACCTCCCCCGCGGACGAGCGGCCGACGCACCTCCGGCCCTTCCTCGAAGGCGTACGGGACATCCCCGAGGTCCCGCGCGAACGGCACGGCCGGGTCGACCTCCACCTCCCGGACGCCGAGGGGCCCCGGCCGGCGATCGTCTTCGTCCACGGCGGCCCGGTCGACCCCGAGCAGCGGCCCACCCCGCGTGACACGCCGTTCCTCCAGGGGTACGGACGCCTCGCGGCCGGCGCGGGCGTCGTCGGCACCACCCCGGACCACCGGCTCCACGCGCTCACCGACTACGCCCGCGCCGCCGACGACCTCGCCGGGGCCGTCGCGCTCGTCCGCGCCGACCCGCGCGTCGACCGGGAGCGGATCGCGCTCTGGTTCTTCTCCGGCGGCGGGCTCCTCGCGGCGGACTGGCTCGCCGCGCCCCCGCCATGGCTGCGGTGCGTGGCCGCCACCTACCCGATGCTCGCGCCGCCGCCCGGCTGGGAGGCGGTGGAGCCCTGCTTCCGCCCGGTCGACGCGGTGGGCACGGCCGACGGGCCACCGGTGGTCCTGACCCGGGCCGGCCGGGAGCACCCGGCGATCGCGGCGACGGTCGAGGAGTTCCTGACCGCCGCCGGGAAGCGCGGGGCCCGCGTCGAGACCGTCGACGTGCCGCACGGCCGCCACAGCTTCGAACTGCTCAACCCCACCGAGGAGTCGGCGGAGGCGGTGGAGCGGGCGATGGCGGCGGTGCTCGCGCTCCTTGAGGAGTGACGACCGTACGTGCTTGTGGCCGGGGTGACCGTAGGCGCCCGCGATCCCGGTCGGCTCACACCGGCGGCGGGATCTCCGCGAGACCGACGACCGGGCAGCCGAAGAGGCCTCTCAGGGAAAGCCGCTGATGCGCGGTCAGCCTGTTGAGGAAGACCACCGCGTCCGCTTCCGCCCGCTCGCGGATCTCCGCCACCTCGTGGACCTTCCCACCGCTCAGGAGCGTCCGCGAGGAGAACGGAAGGGACATCTTCCGCGCCCCTCCGTGCGAGACCCCACGCCGCTGCACGGCACGCGCCACGACCCGGGCGCCCCGGGCCGCCAGACCGGCCGCCGCCGCGTCCATCAGGGCGGCGAAGTCCCGCTGCCGGGCGGAGAAGTACCCGACGAGCACGACGTCGGCGCCCACGACGTCGAAGGGCGGGACGTCCGCAGCGGCGCCCGTCCCCCCGGCCCGGCGGGCGGGGCGCCGGCCGCGTCCGTGGTGTCGGTGCACGGGGCTACGGTAGGGTGCCCGCCGCCCGCGCCGACAGGCGTTTTCCCCGGGGCCCGTCGTCCGGGTCCGGCGCCGCCGTGCAGGATGGGCCCGTGACCGGATACTGGAATCCGCTGCCCACCGCCCGCCGCGTGGTCGAGGACGTCGGGGAGAAGGCGGAAGAACTCTTCACGGGCGTGTGGGAGCAGCGGAACTGGCGCAACGTGCCCGGGCCGTTCTACGCCGCCGAGACCGACAGCCTGGCCCTCGGGCGCAGGGACGCCCCGGACCACATCGCCTACGACGACGACCTGGGCGGCGGCTTCGGGTTCGAGTTCGTCTACCGCCAGCCGGTCGACGCGTACCAGACCGAGAACCTGATCCACGGGTGCAGGCTGGAGCTGTACCGGGGCTACAACTGGGACGGCGACGACCACTGGACGGTGGAAGCCGTCCAGGACTGGTGGCGGGACCGGGGCCGCGTCCGGGAGTGGGCCGTCGCCGTCGCCGCCGACTGGGGAGCGGACGCCCACCCCCACTGGGGGTTCAACGCCGACCCGGTCTACCTCCCGCACTACCACGACGCGGCCCGGGGGCACCGGGACTTCGTCGCCCACATCGACGACGGGCTGGAGGACCACCTGCGCGGCTACCTCTTCTGGCTCGAACAGCGCCGCGAGCCGCGCGACGGCGAAGCCCTTCCCCGGCTCCGGGGATGAACCGGAGCCGGGGAAGGGCTTCGCGGTGATCAGGGCGCGACCGTCTCCGTGGTGATCAGCTTGACCAGGTCCGGGAGGCCGCCCTCGGCCAGGGCGCGACGCTGGCGGTCCGCCGAGGTGCCCTCCTGGAGCAGCCGGTGCAGCAGGGAGGACACCTCGCGGGTGTCGCCGGACTCGTCCAGGGCGGGCCTGATGTGGTCGAGCAGCGAGCACAGCACGTCGCCCGCCCGGCGCGACCGCCCCTCCGGGTCGACCAGGAGGCCGCTCAGACCGTGCCGGGCGGCGTGCCAGTTGGACGCCTGGAGGAGTTCGGACGAGCAGTCGGGGAGCGGGACCCCGGCCTTCTCCTCGTCGATCGCGGTGGCGACCAGCGCCCGGACGATCCCGGCGAACATGACCGCCTCGTCGGCGCGCAGCTGGACGTCGGCGCACCGCACCTCGACCGTGGGATAGCGGTCCGAGAGGCGGGCCTGCCAGTACAGCTGGCCGGTGTCGGTGATGATGCCGGTGTCGAGGAGCGCCTGGACGCGCTCCTCGTGGTCCGCGAGCGAGGTGAAGCGCGGCGGCGGACCGCTGACCGGCCACCGGCCGAAGATCACCGTCCGCCAGCTCGCGAACCCGGTGTCGCCGCCGTCCCACAGGGGCGAGTTCGCGGACATGGCCACCAGGACCGGCAGCCACACCCGGATGCGGCTCAAGACGGCGACGCCCATCTCGCGGTCCGGCACGGCCGCGTGCACGTGCATCCCGTTGACCAGCTGCTCGGCCACGAGCTGCGGGGCCTGGGAGGACATCGCGAGGTAGCGGGCCTTCCGGGTGACCGGCACGGGCGCCGTCTCCCGATAGGGGGCCGTCGCGCAGGCGGCGAGCAGACAGCCGTGCTTCTCCGCCGCCATGCCCAGCGCGTGCCGCAGGCGCAGCAGGTGGCCGCCGACCTCCTCCAGGTCGGTGCAGACGGGCGTGGCGACCTCCACCTGGGCCTGGAGCAGCTCCGACTGGACCTCGGAGCCCTCGACGATCGGTTGCAGTCCGGCGGACGCCCGCACCTGGTCACCGAGCGGCACCGGAAGGCATGTGTCCGGATCGAGCAGCAGGTACTCTTCCTCGACCCCAATAGTGATCATGTCTCCCGACTACCCCCGATCGGCGGCGGAAATCGGTCCCACGGTCACCGCTTTCCGCAGGTCACACGTGTGCGACCGTCCGATCGCGGACGGTGAGGGGGTACGGCGCCGCTCAGCGGCCCAGGTGCCGCTGCATCCAGTCGGCGGCGGTCCGGCGGAACAGCCGCCGGTTGTCCGCCCGCCGGAACTCGTGCCCCTCGTCGCGGAGCGTGAGCATCTCCGCCGGCAGGCCCCGCTCCCGCGCGGCCCGCACCATCTGCTCCGACTCGCCCGGCGGAACGTTCGTGTCGTGCTCGCCGTGCACCGCGAGCAGCGGGACCCGCAGCTCGTCGACCCGGCTCATCGGGGACAGCGCGCGCAGCAGCTCCCGGTCGCGCACCGGATGGCCGTACTTGTGCGCCGCCGATTCGGCGATCCACGGCTCCGTCCCCGCGAAGAACGTCGCGAGGTCCGACATCCCGCACACCGCGACCCCGGTGCGGAACAGCTCCGGGTGCCACACGAGGGACGCCATCGTCAGATAGCCGCCGTACGAGCGCCCCATCACCGCGAGCCGCGTCGGATCGGCCAGGCCGTCCAGGACCACGTGCGCCGCGCAGTCGGCCACGTCGTCGAGCGCCGCGAACCGCCCCGTACCGAGGTCGGCGTCCACGAACGACCTGCCCCAGCCGGAAGAGCCGCGCACGTCGGGCGCGAAGACGTCCAGGCCCCGGCCGAGCAGCTCGTGGTAGAGCGGGTCGAACACGGGCCGCTCCTGCTCCTCCGGCCCGCCGTGCAGATGGATCACGCACGGCGCCGGACGCCCCGCGTCGCGCCCGGGCGCCCGGTAGTACCAGCCGCCCAGGTGCAGCCCGTCGCGGGCCACCGGCCGCAGCGGTACGGGCCGCACGGGCGGCCGGCCCGGAGGCACGGCGTCCTCGTCCCGCGACGACCAGGACGTGCGCGCCGACAGCGCCCCCGGGGACGCCCACCACACGCCGGGGCGGCGCTGCGAGCCCGACAGGGCGAGGACCATGCCGCCGCCCGGCCCGGCTCGGGCGATCCGGGTGACCACCTCGTGCGGCAGCGGCACCTCCCGGGGCCGGGCCGCCGTGGCCAGGCTCAGGGTCTCCAGCTCGCTCGCGCCCCGCACGTTCCACGCGAGCGCGGCCGTGCGCCCGTCCTCGGCGAACGCGAGGAGCTCCAGGTCGCTGCCCTCCCGCTCGGCCACCACGGACAGGCCGACGCGTCCGCCGTCCTCGTCGAGGGACGCCGCGAGGAGCGCCGCGAACTGCCGCTCGTGGTCGCTGCGCAGCCACAGGGTGCGGCCGTCCCCCGAGAACCGGCCGATCCACGGGTCCCCGTCGCCGACCCGCAGGACGGACCGGGCCGCGAGGTCGGCGGTGCGCACCACCACCGCCTCCCGCCGGCCGCGCGGGCCCCGGCGCACCAGGGCGAACCGGCCGTCCTCCCCGACGTCGCACACCCGCAGCGTCGCGGCCCCCGACTCGGCGGCGACGAGCACGGGCGACCCGAGCCCGTCGGGATCGACCAGATACGCGGTGAGCCGGTCCGGCGCCCCGCCGTCCGGCCCGCTCCCGCCGTCGTCCTGCAGCACGTCCTCCCCGAGGCCCGGGCCCATCTCGCCGTGCCCGGCGCCCCCCAGCAGCGTGGCCGGGCCGTCGCGCTCCGCCCAGCCCGGGGGCAGGTCCGCGAACGCCGTCCCGCGGTCCGGGACGGCTGGCTTTCGGCGCAGGGCGAGGCCCGCCGGGGGCGGCTCGGCCACCGTGACCGCCACGGCCGAGCCGTCGCGCGTCCAGCAGCCCAGGTACGCGGAGCTGCCCGCGTCCGCGCCCGCCACGATCCGGCGGCCGGTGCCGTCCGGCCGTACGCACAGGACGCGGGTGTGCTCGCCGCCCCCGGGCGCGACCGTGTAGGCGATCCACCGCCCGTCGGGGGACCAGGCCACCTCCGTGACCGGATCGGGGTCCGCGTCCAGGAGGTGGATCTCCGCGCCGTTCACCGCCCCGGTCCACAGCTGGGGGACGCCCGTGCGGTCGCAGACGAACGCCACCCACTCGCCCGTGGGGTCCACGGACGGGTACCAGCAGCCGTGCGCGACCAGCGGCCGGGGCGTGTCGCGGGCCCCGGCCGCGTCGGCCAGCGGCACCGGCACGGGCGCCGCCGACATCGGTCCGCTCACTCGATCCCGTGCGTCTGCAGCCATATCTCCAGCAACGCTACGTGCCACAGGGCGTTCGCTCCTCGCTTCGTCCGGTGATGGTCGGGGGCGGAGAGCAGCTCGGCGACGTACTCGTCCCGGAAGACGCCCCGCGCGCGTGCCTCCGGCGCCGACAGCGCCTGACGCACCCGTTCGAGGACGGGCCCCGCCATGTGGCGGATGGCCGGCACCGGGAAGTACCCCTTGGGCCGGTCCACGACCTCGCGCGGCAGCAGCTTGCGGCCCGCGTCCTTCAGGACGCCCTTGCCGCCCCGGGCCAGCTTCAGCTCCGGCGGGCAGGCCGCCGCCAGCTCGACCAGCTCGTGGTCCAGGAACGGCACCCGGGCCTCCAGGCCCCAGTCCATGGTCATGTTGTCCACGCGCTTGACCGGGTCGTCGACGAGCATGACGTGGGTGTCGAGCCGCAGCGCCGCGTCGAGCGCGGTCTCGGCCCCCGGCGCCGCCATGTGCTCGTGGACGAACAGGCCGGACTCGTCGCGGCCGGTCAGCAGGTGCGGCTGGAGGATCCGGGCGAAGTCGGAGTGCGGACGGTCGAAGTACACCTCCGCGTACCGCTCCGGCTCCCCCTCGCGCGGCACGGAGGCCAGGTCCGGATACCAGCGGTAGCCGGCGAACACCTCGTCGGCGCCCTGCCCGCTCTGGACGACGCTCACTTCCTTGGAGACCAGCTCCGACAGCAGGTGGAACGCGACCACGTCATGGCTGATCATCGGCTCGCTCATGGCCAGGACCGCGCTGTCCAGGGCGGTCGAGACGCGGTCCGAGGGGACCATCAGCTGGTGGTGCGCGGTGTCGTAGTGGCGGGCGACCAGGTCGGAGTAGTAGAACTCGTCGCCCTCCTCGCCGCCCTCCGCCTCGAACCCCACGCTGAACGTGGCCAGGTCCTTCTGGCCCTCCTCGGCGAGGAGCCCGACGATCAGGGACGAGTCGAGGCCGCCGGAGAGCAGCACGCCGACCGGCACGTCGGCGACCATCCGGCGGCGCACCGCCGTCCGCAGCGCGTCCAGGACCGCGTCGCGCCAGTCGCCCGCGTCCATGCCCGCGTACTCGGCGCGGCGGGTGTACGACGGCTGCCAGTAGACCCGGTCGCGGTACGAGCCGTCCGGCTCCACCACGCGCACCGTGGCGGGCGGCAGCTTCCGCACCCCGTTGAGGACGGTCCTCGGGGCCGCCACCGTGGCGTGCCAGCTCAGGTACTGGTGCAGGGCCACCGGGTCCAGGGACGTGTCCACGCCGCCGCCCGCGAGCAGCGCGGGCAGGGTGGAGGCGAAGCGCAGCCGGCCGGGCGCGTGGGACAGGTACAGCGGCTTGATGCCCAGCCGGTCGCGGCCGAGCACGACCCGGCCGGTGTCGTTCTCCACGAGGGCGAAGGCGAACATGCCCTTGAAGCGGTCGACGCAGTCGACGCCCCACTGGTGGTACGCCTTGAGGACCACCTCGGTGTCGGAGGTGGAGAAGAACCGGTGCCCCAGGGTCTCCAGCTCCCGCCGGAGCTCCTGGTAGTTGTACACGCAGCCGTTGAACACGCCCGTCAGCCGGGCCTCGGCGTCCGCCATCGGCTGGGCGCCGCGCTCGGACAGGTCGATGATCTTGAGGCGGCGGTGCCCCAGGGCCACCGGGCCCTGCGACCAGACGCCCCGGCCGTCGGGGCCACGGGCCGCCAGGCGGTCGGTCATGCGCTCCACCGCGGCCACGTCGGGCCGGCGGTCGTCGAAACGTATCTCACCGCTCAGACCGCACATGTCGCACCCGTCCGTCGTGCCACCGCCGCCCCCGGCGCGTCCGGGGCCTCGCAGCCCTCCTCGACCTCATGTGCATCACTCACTGCAGACTCCTCCAAGACAGGGAGCAGGCGCCCGTGCGCCCCTCGGTACGGGGCGCGCGGCGACCCGCTCCGTATCGCGAGTGCCCGGCCGACCGGGGATCATGCCTTCCGAAGAGTCATGGTGCGGGCACCCTCCGTCCACGCCACCTGGGGTTTTTGTCCTTTTCCGTGGGGCAGTCGAAGCAGCATGGACCACTCACAAGCACCCGTGCTCGACGCCCTGGCCGCGTACCACGCCGAGAACCAGACCCCCTTCACCCCGCCCGGCCACAAACAGGGCCGCGGCGCGGACGCCCGTGTGCGCGCGGTCCTCGGGGACGCCGTCTTCCGGTCCGACGTACTGGCCACCAGCGGCCTCGACGACCGCAGGTCGTCCAGGGGCGTCCTGGCGAAGGCGCAGGAGCTGATGGCCGACGCGGTCGGCGCGGAGCACACCTTCTTCTCGACCTGCGGCAGCTCGCTCTCCGTCAAGGCCGCCATGCTCTCCGTCGCCGGCCCCCACGAGAAGCTGCTCGTGGGACGGGACGCCCACAAGTCCGTGGTGTCCGGCCTCGTGCTCGCCGGAATCGTGCCGGTCTGGGTGGACCCCCAATGGGACGCCGAGCTCCACCTCGCGCACCCGCCGTCCGCCGACGCCTTCCGCGCCGCCTTCGCCGAGCACCCGGACGCCCGGGGCGCCCTGGTCACGACGCCGACCCCGTACGGCACCTGCTCCGACCTGGCCGCCGTCGCCGACGTCTGCCACGAGCACGGCGTGCCGCTCGTCGTCGACGAGGCCTGGGGCGCCCACCTGCCGTTCCACCCGGACCTGCCGACCTGGGCCATGGACGCCGGCGCGGACATCTGCGTCACCTCCGTCCACAAGATGGGCTCCGGCCTCGAACAGGGCTCCGTCTTCCACCTCCAGGGCGACCTGATCGAGCCCGAGGTCCTCAAGAACCGCGAGGACCTCCTCGGCACCACCAGCCCCTCCGTCCTCGTCTACGCGGCCCTCGACGGCTGGCGCCGCCAGATGGCCCAGCACGGCCACGCCCTCTACGACGACGCGCTCTCCCTGGCCAAGACGGTCCGGACACGGATCGACGCCATCGCCGGCCTGCGCGTCCACGGCCGCGACGACTTCTGCGGACCCGGCCGCGCCGCCGACCTCGACCCCCTCCAGGTCATCGTCGACATCACCGGCCTCGACACCACCGGATACCGCGTCGCCGACTGGATCCGCGAGCGCCACCACGTCAACCTGCACCTGTCCGACCACCGCCGCACCAGCGCCCAGCTCACCCACGCGGACGACATCCACAGCGCCCAGCTCCTCCTCGACGCCCTGCGCGACGCCGCCGCGCACGCCGACGAACTGCGCCCCGCACCCCGGGTGGAGGTGCCCGACCCGGCCGACCTGCGCCTGGAGCAGGCGACGCTCCCGCGCGACGCCTTCTTCGGGCGGGCCGAACAGGTGCCCCTGGAGCAGGCCGTCGGCCGGGTGGCCGCCGAGATGCTCACGCCCTACCCGCCCGGCATCCCCGCCGCCCTGCCCGGCGAGCGGCTCAACGCCGAGGTCCTGCGGTACCTGCGCAGCGGCGTCGAGGCCGGGATGGTCGTGCCGGACGCGGCCGACCCGGAGGTCCGGACCGTACGCGTGACCGTCGAGGACTGACCGCCGGGCCCCGGGCCCCGCCGGGGTCACAGCCCCGCGGCGGCCTTCTCCCGGAAGCGGCCCCAGGCCCGCTCCGGCACGTCCGCCCGCAGCAGGACGTCCACCGCCGTGCAGGCGAGCGCCTCGGCCGCCGCGAGCATCACCCGCCGTGCCCGGGGCCCGGCCGCCGCCTCCGCGAACTCCGGCGTGTGGTCGGAGGCGTCCGGGCCCGTGATCGCGACGAACGGATGGATCGCGGGCACGCGCGTACTGACGTTCCCGATGTCCGACGACCCCAGGTACACCCCCGCCACGGGCTCCGACAGCCGGACGCCCGCCCGCTCCAGGTGCCCGGCGAAGAGACCGGACAGCACGTCGTTGTCGCGGAAGTGCTCGTACCGGCCACCCACGTCCGCCACCTCCACCGTCGTACCGGTGGCAAGCGCCACGCCCCGGGCGCAGGTGCGCAGCTCCTCCACCAGCTCCTCCAGGGCGGCCGTGGTCCCGCCGCGCAGCCCGAAGAGACCCTCCGCGTACGCGGGGACGATGTTCGTGGCCCGGCCCCCTTCCGTCACGATCCCCTGGACGTGCGACCCGGACGGCAGCCGCTTGTGCAGCACGCCCAGCGCGTTGAACAGCTGGATCAGGGCCCCCAGCGCGTCGATCCCCTCCGTGGGGTTGCCCGTCGGGTGCGCGGCCCGCCCGTGGAACCCCACCCTGATCTGCGCGCTGGCGGTCAGCGGGGCCCACGCCCAGTCGTACACGCCGGGATGGAACATCAGCGCCGCGTCCACCCCCTCGAACAGGCCCGCCTCCACCTCCGTCACCTTCCCGCCGCCGCGCTCCTCCGCCGGAGCCCCGACGGCGAGCAGCGTCCCCCCGGCCTCCCCACCCAGCGCCGCCCGCGCGGCGAGCGCCGCGCCGAGGCCGGCCGCCGCGATCAGGTTGTGCCCGCAGGCGTGGCCGAGCAGCGGCAGCGCGTCGTACTCCATCAGGAGCGCGACCCGGGGACGCCCGTCCTTTTCGCCCTCTTCGCCCTCTTCGCCCGACCGTCCGACGAAGGCGGTCGGCAGCCCCGCCACGCCGCGCTCCACCCGGAAGCCCTCCCGTTCGAGCTCGTCCGCGAGGAGCCGGGACGCCCCGTGCTCCTCGTAGGCCGTCTCGGGTTCGCGGTGCAGCGCGAGGCCCACGTCCCAGAGGCGGTCCGCCCGGGCGGCCACCTCCTCCCCGACGCGGGCGTACACGGATTCCGGGACACGGGATTCCGGGGTGCGGGACACGGGGGCCTCCTCCGGTGCGAACGGTCGCCGACACCTCCGCGTCTTCCACGTCCGGAGCGCACGATGCCCGGAACGGCCGTTCTTCTCCCGACACCCCCGCGCCACGGGACGCGCGCACGTACATCCCCGGGCGGCGGGTAGGCGCGGCGGACACGAGCGGTGACGGAGGACGGGAGAGGCATGGCCGAATCGAAGAGCGGGGCGGGCGACTGGTGCCGGGACCGGTGGCACGCCGCCCGCACCTCCCTCACGGACGCGATAAGAGGGCCCGGCGAGGCGCGCGACGGCCTTCTGCTCCAGGCCAAGGGCGCGGCCGCCGCCACCGTCGCCTGGTGCCTCTCCTCCTGGCTGCTGCCCGCGAACGTCACGGCGTTCGCCCCGTTTACGGCGCTCCTCGCCCTCCAGTCCACGGTCTACCGCTCGATGTGGGACTCGGCCCAGTACCTGGCGGCCATGGCGATCGGCACGGCCGTGGCGGCGGGATTCGGCAGCACCGTCGGCGTCCACGCCTGGACCCTCGGCGTCCTGGCCCTCGTCGCCCTCGTGGTCGCCCGCCTCCACCTCCTCGGAGGCCAGGGCACCCAGGTGCCGGTGGTGGCCCTCTTCGCGTTCGTGGGCGGCGGCGGACGGATCGACTACATCGGCCCCCTGGTCGCGTCCGCCACCATCGGGGTGTGCTGCGGCCTCGCCGCCCACTTCGCCTTCGCCCCCTCCCCGCACACGGCCACGGCGCGGCGTCGGGTCGAGGACCTGACCGCCCGCGCCCAGACCCTCCTGCGCGACCTGGCCAGGACCGCCGAGGCCAAGACCGGGGGCGAGGACGTACGGGAGGAGGACTGGCCGCGCCGCTGCGAGGAACTGGCCGCGCAGGCGGCCCGGGCGCGCGCGGCGCTCGACAGGGAGCAGGAGAACGCCAGGCTCAACCCCCGCCGCCCCTGGAGCAGCGCACAGGAGTCGCTCCGGCGCTGCCACGAGACCGTCGGCATGATCGAGCGCGTCGGCACGCACGTCCGCTCCATCGCCCGCGCCCTGACGTACGAGCCCCGCCCCTCCGGGCCACGGCGCCCCTTCGAGGCGTCCGTCTCGGCGGACTTCGCCGCCTCCTATGCCGACCTGCTGCACGCCACCGCCGAAGGACTCGAACTCCTCGCCCCGCCCCGGGGGCCGGACGACCCGGCCCGGCTCCGCCGCCGCGTCGAGGACGCCGAGCGCCGCTACGCGGAGGTGACGGCCACGGCCCGCTCCGACCGCCCCGGCCGCGAGGGGGAGTGGCCCGTGCACGGCACCGTCCTCGTGGAGGCGGCCCGGATCCTGGAGGAGATCAAGCACACGGCGGACCTCGCCCCCCGTGACGGACCCGCGCGGACGTTAGCGGAACGACAGCGGGACGTGAGCGGCGGGCGGCAGAGTGGCCCGGGTCAGCAGGCCGGGGCGGTGTGACCGACCGTCCCGGCGCGACTGCCGACGCGTACCGGAGGGCCGTGGGCCGCCGTCGTGGGGGTGCCACCGGCGGGGGAGGGGCCGTCCCCGGTGGAGACGGACACCGGAGCGGTTCCCGGCGTACGGCGCCCCCGGCCCGCCCGGACGCGCGGGAGCGGGATCCGACCGGGCCGGACCCGGGGCGAGCCGTGGGGGCTCGCCCCGGGCCCCGTCCGGTCGGAACCGCGAGAAAGGCCCCTACGGGGGAGGACCCCGCGCGAAAGCGCACCGCGCGAGAAGACCCCGCGTGAAAGCACACCGCGGGAAAGGACTCAGCCCGCGATCGTGACCACCGTGGCCGCCAGGATCACCGTCATCGCCGCCTGCATGTCGCGGATCGCGCGGCGCACGTCCTCGGAAGCCCACTGACCGGCCGCGATCTCCTCCAGGCGCGGGGCGATCTCCTTGCGCGGCACCTCGGGGAAGGCCACGCGGTGCAGCTTCGCGCCGTGCACGAGGGCGAGGAGGCCGGCCGTCCGCACGTCGGGCCGGGCGCCGCCGAGGACCACGGCCCGCAGCCTGTCCCGCAGCTCCCGCTACCCGGAGCCGTCCGCCTCCGGGTAGCGGGTGACCGGGAAGAGCCCCAGGACCTTGTGCTGTTCGGCCCGGACGAGCCCCCGCCCGCACAGGCTGTCGACCGTCGCCCGCACGGCCTTGGGGTGGTCCTTCGTCAGCCACTCCGTGACCTTCGGGACCCGGCTCTTCCGCCCCGCCCACTCGGCGATCTGCCGCAGCCGCGCGTCGAGCAGCGGAACGCCCGTGGGCGTCGGGTCCGTCACCCGGAGGCGTCCCCCCTCGACCGCCACGCGCCCGGCCAGGACGAGGTCGAGCAGGATGCCGCCGGCGACGGCCCACGAGGCGGACTGCTTCTCCTGCGCGGCCCCGGACGCGTCGTCCAGCGACAACAGCATGATCTCCTCCGCGAGCGTGACCGTCACCCAGTACCTCCTGCTTACGTGCCCTCGCGGCCGCCGGTCTTCCGGTCGGCCGCCCTTTTCGCCCCTCAAGACGATCACGTGTTCCCCCCGGTTCCCGCACCCTGCGGCCCGTCGTTGGTCTGGACCTCCCGGGCGCGGGACGCCAAGCTCTCCGTATGGACTTGGAGCTGAGGCACCTCAAGACGATCCGGGCCATCGCGGACGCGGGGAGTCTCACCCGCGCCGCCACCGCGCTCGGCCTCGCGCAGCCCGCCCTCAGCGCCCAGCTCAAGCGGATCGAACGCGCCCTGGGCGGGGAGCTGTTCGAGCGGGGCCGGGAGGGCGTGCGGACCACGGCGCTCGGCGATCTCGTCCTGGAACGCGCCCGCGTGGTGCTGCCCGCCGTGTGCGAACTCCAGGAGGAGGCCGTGCGGTTCGCCCGGGACGGGGCGGAGGGCTACCGGCTCGGCGGCACGCACGGCCCGCTGCTCGGCGGCCTCGTCGACCGGATCGCCCGCACCGACCCCGGAGCGCCGGTCACCACGTACACCTCCTGGTCGGAGCGCGAGATCGCCGGCGGGGTGGTCGCGGGCCGGCTCGACTTCGCCCTCGTCGGGGTCTGCGGCGAGAGCGGACCGCCCGAGGCGGGCCGGCTCGCCTGGACGGAGGTGGCCCGCGATCCGGTGTACGTGATGCTGGCCGCCGACCACCCGCTGGCGCCCCGCGCCGAGATCGACCTGGCCGAACTGGCGGCGGAGGCCTGGACCGACGTGCCGGGCGACGGCTGTTTCGGCGACTGCTTCGCCGCCGCGTGCGTACGGGCCGGGTTCACCCCGGCCTGCGTGTACGAGACGGACACCGCCTCCTGCGTGCACCTGGTCCAGGTCGGCCGGGCCGTCGGCCTCTGCCGGGCCACCTTTCCCGTCACCCCCGGCCTGGTGACCAGACCCCTCGCGGGCGCGCCGCTGGTGTGGCGGCACCTGCTCGGCTGGCACCCCGAGGGCCGAGCCGCCGGCCGGGCCGCCGCCGTCCTGCACCACACCCGGGCCGCCCACGAGGAGGCCCTCGCCCGCAGCGCCGGCCGCACGACGGCCCCGGCACCGGCCCCGGCGCCCCGCGAGAACACCCCGCGCTGACGCGCGCCCGCTCGTTCCGGACCGCGCGCCCGAACACCCGCGTACGAAAAGCCCCGCGCCCCAACACCCCCGCGTCCCCACCCCCTTCGGCCACCGGCCATAACGCCGTGGCAGGGGCCGACTGGCAACTGCCGTCTCCCCGGCGGGATCCCTACGGTTTCAGCAGATCCCCCACCGCCAACCGAGGAGACTCCCCATGCTCCGACGACACGCCCGCACGGCGTGTACCGTGCTGGCCGCCGCCGGCCTGGCACTGGCCGGCCTCCAGGCCGGTTCCGCCACCGCGGCCCCGCACGGCGAGGACCGCGTCCCCACCGTCAGAACGGCCGCCGACGCCCTCGGCACCGCCTCCGCGCAGCCCGAACTCCTCCGCGCCATGCAGCGCGACCTGGGACTCACCCGCGCCCAGGCCGAGAACCGCCTCGCCAACGAGGCCGAGGCCGGGGCCAGGGCCGCCGGACTCCGCCTGGACCTGGGCGGCACCTTCGCCGGGTCCTGGGTGGACGGCGCCGAGTCCGGCACCCTGACCGTGGCCACCACCCGCGCCGCCGACGCGGCCGCGATCCGCGCCTCGGGCGCGAACGCCAAGGTCGTGACGCACGCCCTGACCGCCCTGGAGCGGGCCAAGGAGACCCTGGACCGGGCCGCCACCGCCGAGGCGCCCGTCCGGTACGTCGACGTCCGCGCCAACGTCCTCGTCGTCGAGGAGGCACGGGCCGGAGCCGGAGCGCGGCTCCTCGCGGCCACCGGTGTCCCCCGCGACCTGGTGAAGGTGGTCCGCACCGCCGAGGCGCCCCGCCCGCTGTACGACCTCCGGGGCGGCGACGCGTACTACATGAACGGCAGCGGACGCTGCTCCGTCGGCTTCCCGATCACCAAGGGCACCACCCAGGGCTTCGCCACGGCCGGCCACTGCGGCCGCGCCGGCACCTCCACCAGCGGCTTCAACCAGGTCGCCCAGGGCAGCTTCCAGGCCTCGGTCTTCCCCGGCAACGACATGGCCTGGGTCGCCACCAACTCCAACTGGACCGCCACCCCGTACGTGAAGGGCTCCGGCGGCGCCAACGTCCAGGTGACCGGCTCCGTCCTCCAGCCCGTCGGCTCCTCCGTGTGCCGCTCCGGCTCGACCACCGGCTGGCACTGCGGCACCGTGCAACAGCACAACACCAGCGTCACCTACCCCGAGGGCACCATCTCGGGCGTCACCCGCACGACCGTCTGCGCCGAGCCCGGCGACTCCGGCGGCTCGTACATCTCCGGCAGCCAGGCCCAGGGCGTGACCTCGGGCGGCTCCGGCAACTGCTCCAGCGGCGGCACGACCTTCTTCCAGCCGCTGAACCCGATCCTCCAGAACTACGGCCTGACCCTGAAGACCACCACCGACCCGGGCCCGGGCCCCGGTCCCGGCGAGCCCGAGCCGGGCGGCACCTGGGCGGCCGGCAAGGTCTACAAGGCCGGTGACACCGTGACCTACGGCGGCGCCACCTACCGCTGCCTCCAGGGCCACCAGGCCCAGACCGGCTGGGAGCCGTCCAAGGTCCCGGCCCTGTGGCAGCGCGTGTGACGCGGGGCCCGTCCGCGCGGTGACCGGGGGTGCCGCGGCTCCGAGGGGGTGCCGCGGCACCCCCTCGGCGTTCCCGCACGACCGCACCACCGGCCTCGCGGAGGCCCGTGACCCCGCCCGCCCCCGCGTCCTCACGCCTCCGCGAGGCCGCCCCGGGCGATCACCTCCGCGTACCAGCGGGCGCTGTCCTTCAGCGTCCGCCGCTGCGTCGCGAAGTCCACGTGGACGATGCCGAACCGCTTGCTGTAGCCGTACGCCCACTCGAAGTTGTCCAGGAGCGACCACAGGAAGTAGCCCCGCACGTCGGCCCCGTCCTCCAGGGCGCGGTGCACCGCC
The DNA here is from genome assembly GCF_044760185.1 of Streptomyces sp. NPDC098101. NCBI lineage: Bacteria > Bacillati > Actinomycetota > Actinomycetes > Kitasatosporales > Streptomycetaceae > Streptomyces > Streptomyces sp. NPDC098101. Next base: position 1,353,949 of record NZ_JBIWAS010000001.1, read on the forward strand.
GCCAGGTGCGCGTGCAGATAGGCCACCCGCTCCGGGTCCTTCACGTTCCCCGACGGGTCGGCGTAGTCGTCGTACGCCGCCCCGTTCTCCGTGATCACCAGCGGTACGCCGGGCAGTTCGTCCCGCAGCCGGATCAGCAGCTCGTGCAGGCCGTTCGCATCCACCGGCCAGTCCATGGCCGTGCGCGGCCCCGGCGCCGGCAGGAACCGGACGTGCCGCTCCGCGCCCGCCCACGGCGCCGGCGACTCGGAGGAGCCCGCCGCCACGACGGACGGGGAGTAGTAGTTGATGCCGAGGGAGTCGATCGGCGCGGCCGCCGCCTCCAGATCGCCGTCCCGCACGAACGACCAGTCCGTGACCGACGCCGTGTCGCGGACCAGGTCCTCCGGAAGCCGCCCGTGGAAGACCGGGTCCAGGAAGATCCGGTTGCCGACGGCGTCGATCCGGCGGGCCGCGTCCAGGTCCTCGGGGGACTGCGTGAGGGCCCGTACGGCGTGCAGGTTGAGGGTCAGGGAGACCTCGGCCGATCCGGGCAGCGCGCCGCGCAGCGCCCGCGCCCCCAGGCCGTGCGCCAGGTTCAGGTGGTGGGCGGCGCGCAGCGCGGCCAGGTCGTCGGTGCGGCCCGGGGCGTGCACGCCGTTGCCGTAGCCGAGGAAGGCGGCGCACCACGGCTCGTTGAGCGTGGTCCAGGTCGCCACCCGGTCGCCGAGCGCGTCCGCCATGATCCCGGCGTACTCGGCGAAGCGGTGCGCGGTCTCCCGGTGCGGCCAGCCGCCCGCGTCCTCCAGCTCCTGCGGCAGGTCCCAGTGGTAGAGGGTCGCCACGGGCCGGATCCCGGCCTCCAGGAGGGAGTCCGCCAGCCGCCGGTAGAAGTCCAGGCCCTTGCGCACGGCCGGGCCGCGCCCGGTGGGCTGGACCCGGGGCCAGGCGATCGAGAAGCGGTAGTCGGTCACGCCGAGCCGCCGCATCAGGGCGACGTCCTCGTCGAGCCGGTGGTAGTGGTCGGCGGCGATGTCGCCGGTGTCGCCGTTGCGGACCTTGCCCGGCGTACGGCTGAAGGTGTCCCAGATGGACGGCGTGCGGCCGTCCTCGGCCGCCGCCCCCTCGATCTGGTAGGCGGCCGTGGCGGTGCCCCAGCGGAAGCCCTCGGGGAAGCGGAGCGTGGTCGTCGAGTCGGTGCGGGCGTCGAGCGCGGTCATGGGGTGGGAACTCCCTGGGGTGAGACGTTCGGCGGGGAGGAGGAGGGGCGAGCGGGAGAGGGGGCGGGGGCGGTCAGCCCTTGACGGCGCCCTGCATGATGCCGCCGACGATCTGCCGGCCGAGCAGGCCGAAGACGAGCAGCACCGGCAGGGTGCCGAGCAGCGTGCCGGCCATGATCACGGACTGGTCGTGGACGTACCCGCCGCCGAGCTGGCGCAGGGCGACCTGGACGGTGGGCTCGGAGGAGGACAGGGCGACGACGGGCCAGAAGAAGTCGTTCCACGAGGCCATGAAGGTCAGCAGACCGAGCACGGCCATGCCGGGCCGGGCGATCGGCACGACGATCGACCAGAAGATCCTGGCGGTGGACGCGCCGTCGACCCGGGCCGCCTCGATCAGTTCGTCCGGCAGCGACTGCACCAGGTACTGGCGCATGAAGAACACGCCGAACGCGGAGACCAGGCCCGGCAGGATCACCGACTGGAGCTGGTTCACCCAGCCCAGCTCGGCGATCAGCATGAACAGCGGGATCACGCCCAGCTGCGGCGGGATCATCATGGTGCCGACGGTGACCGCGAGCAGCGCGCCCCGGCCCCTGAAGCGCAGCTTGGCGAAGGCGAACCCGGCCAGGGTGCAGCACAGGACGGTGCCGAGGGTGATCGAGCCGGAGACGAGGAACGAGTTGAGCAGCGCCTTGCCGATGTCGGCCTCTTCGAGGACCGCCTCGAAGTTCTTGATCAGGTTCGGCCCCGGGAGCAGCGTCGGCGGGACCTTCGCCAGCTCGGCGTTGGAGCGGCTGGCGGCGACGATCGTCCAGTAGAACGGGAACGCCGAGAACAGCACGGCGACGACGAGGATCCCGTACGCGAGCGGGCCCGCGTGCAGCGTGCGGCCGGCCCGGGAGGCCCCCCGGCGCGGCGTCCGGCCGGGCTCCGGGGCGGGCGGGGCGGCCGGGGGAGCGGCGGGCGCCGCCGGGGCGATCGGCGCGGTCATCGGCCGGCCTCCTTGCGGGAACGGCGGCGCGCGATCAGGGCGTTGACCCCGACCAGCACCACGATGAGCAGGAACATCACCCAGGCGATGGCGGCGGCCCGGCCCAGGTGGAAGAAGCCCCAGCCCTGCTCGTACATGTAGAGCCCGAGCGTCTGGTACTGGTGCGAGATGCCGCCCGAGATCGACCCTTCGAGGAGCAGCGGCTCGCCGAACAGCTGGGTCGCGCCGATCGTGGAGACGATGACGGTGAAGAGGATGGTGGGCCGCAGTCCGGGCAGCGTGACGTGGAAGAACTGGCGCCACCGCGAGGCCCCGTCCATCGCGGCCGCCTCGTACAGCTCGTCCGGGATCGACTGCATACCGGCCAGGTAGATCAGCGCGTTGTAGCCGGTCCAGCGCCAGATGACGACCGTCGACACGGCGATCTGCGAGGCCACCGTGCCGTTCTGCCAGTCGACCGGGTCGATGCCGACGAGCCCGAGCGCGTAGTTGATCAGGCCGAAGTCCCGCCCGAAGAGCTGGGCGAAGACGAGGGTGGCGGCGGCGACCGAGGTGGCGTACGGCAGCAGCACCGCCGTGCGCAGGAAGGTGCGGCCGCGCATCCGGTAGTTCAGCAGGTGCGCCAGGCCGAGGGCCATGACGAGCTGCGGCACGGTGGAGAGCACGCCGATGGTGAAGGTGTTGCGCAGCGAGACCCAGAAGTACTCGTCACCGAAGAGCGCGGTGTAGTTGCCGAGCCCGCGCCACTCCATGTCGCCGGGCGTCTGGAGCTCCACCCGGTACAGCGAGACGAAGGCCGTGTAGATCAGCGGGAAGAGGCCGAAGGCGGCGAACAGGGTGAAGAACGGGGTGATGTAGGCGTACGGGGAGACCTTCTGCCAGGTCCGCCGGGCGGGTCCGGGGCGCCGGGGCGGCGCGGCCGGCTTCGGCGGGGCCGGTGTCTCGGGTGCGGTGAGGGTCACGGTGCGGCCCTTCGGTGGGGTCGGAGCGGGGGAGGCGGGGCGGACGGACCCCCCGTTCCCGGGGCGTCCGTCCGGCGGCACGGGTCAGCCGATGGTGTTCTCGACGCCCTTCTTGGCGTTCGACCAGGCCTTCTCGGGAGAGACGCCCTTGCGCTCGACCTCGCTCAGCGCGTTGGTGATCTGCTGGGCGATGTTCTGGTCGTGGATGCCGAGGACCTGGACCGGGGCCTCCTTCGCCGCCTCACCGAAGATCTTGCCGATGGGGGCGTCCGAGAAGAACGCGTCCTTCGCGTCGGCGACCTTCTCGATCGCGCCGGTGGCGGAGGGGAAGTTGCCCTGCTTCTGGAAGAGCTTGGTCTGCTGCTCGGGGGCGGTGAGCCACTTGATCAGCTCGTACGCCTCCTTCTTGTGCTTCGCGGCCTTCGGCACGGCCAGGTAGGACCCGCCCCAGTTGCCGGCGCCGCCGGGCAGCTTGGCGACGTCCCACTTGCCCTTGCCGGCCTCACCGGCCTGGCCCTTGATGTAGCCGAGCATCCAGGCGGGGCACGGCATGGTGGCGAAGGAGCCGGCCGAGAAGGCCTGGTTCCACTGCGGGGACCACTGGTCGAGCTTGGCGCTCAGACCGTCGTTCGCGGCCTGGACGGCGTGGTCCCAGGCGGAGCGCAGGGCGGGGTTCTGCTCCCAGATCAGCTTCCCGGAGGCGTCGTAGTAGCGCTCCTTCTCCTGGCCGATCATGATCGAGTAGAGGCTGCCGACGCTGTCGAGCCAGGCGCTCTTGGCGGGGGCCTTCGCCTTGTACTGCTTGCCGAGGGCCAGGTAGCCGTCCCAGGTGGCCCACTTCTTCGCGAGCTCCTCGCGGTCGGTGGGCAGCCCGGCCTGCTTGAAGAGGTCGGTGCGGTAGCACATGGCCTCCGGGCCGACGTCCGTGCCGAGGCCGAGGACCTCGCCGCCCCTGCCGGTGGCGGCGGCCCACTTGGCCGGGGCGAACTGGTCCTTCAGGGAGTCGGCGCCGTACTTCTTCAGGTCCTCGAAGCGGTCGGCCTGCTGCTGGGCGACGGAGGCGATGCGGCCCACCTCGATGCCCTGCACGTCGGCGAGGCCGGCGTTGCCGGCGAGCCGGGTCTGGAGGGACTTCCAGTAGTCGGCCTCGTCCTCGGTGTCCGTCTGCTTGATGGTGACGCCGGGGTGGAGCTTCTCGTACTCCGCGTAGAGCCCGGCCTCCTTGTATCCGAAGGAGCCGAAGAGGTCGACGGTGATCGTGACCTTCCCTCCCGCGCTGTCCGAGGACGAGTCGTCCGTCGATCCGCCGCAGGCGGCGAGCAGGGCCCCGGCGAGCGTGACCGCACCCAGGCGGACGACGGCTCTCTTGGCGGCTCGGGCGATGGGCATGGGAAGCCTCCCTTGGCTCCGGAACGAGCGAGAGCGGTTGAGAGCGCTCTCAAGCGTGCGTGGGGAGCGTGCCCGTGCCGCGGTGCATCCGTCAAGACTCGAAGGCGTAACGGACGAGGGGAAACCCCAACTCCCGCCCGTGTTCAACCTCTTGACACGCTCGTTTCCAGGGTTTTACGTTTCCGTCACTCTGAGAGCGCTCTCAGCCATTCTGGAGGCCGGACTTCCGGACTCCCGAACACGGTCCTCCCCGCTCCGCGCACCCCCCGTCCGAGCTCCATCCGCCCCGTCCAGGCGGCTCCGTCCGCCCTCCACGAGCGCCACCCCGAGCTTCACCCCTCGGAGCCCCACCCCCTCGATGCACCACCCCGAGCTCCATCCGCCGCAGACGACATGAGGTGCCCCTTCATGCCATCCCCCCGCACCCGGCCCGCCGCAGCGCTGGTCCTGGTCTCCGCCCTCGCCGCCGTGGGACTCGGCCCCGCCGCCGTCCCCGCGGCCGCGGCCACCGTCCCGGCGGGCGCCGGAAGCTACTCCGACACCCGCCCCGCCGGTACCTCCGGACCCACCACCAACACCGGCGCCCCGGTCACCCCCAAGGTCACCGCCGCCGCCCAGGGCAAGCCCGTCCCCACCAACGACTGGTGGTCCTCCCTCGCCTTCCAGCGCTACGGGGACAACCCGTACTCCACCCCCATGTACGGCCACCCGCTCACCTACCAGGCCGTCTCCGGCGGCCTGGAGGTCGGCTACCCCACCAGCCCCGCGATCGTCGGCGACGGGCGCCAGTACGAGTTCGCCCACAAGCGCGACCTCACCCTCGGCCTCACCGGCCTGAACTCGCCCGACACCAAGGCCGACGCCTGGTCCGACTGGACCGTCACCCCCTACTGGTCCGACGGCGCCCGCACCCTGCGCACCACCATCGGCCACGGCCTGCCCTTCGTGTACGCCCGGGGCACCGGCGGCGACGCCCGGATCACCACCGCCACCGCGCCGACCGTCTTCTCCGACCAGGGCAACGTCCTCGGCATCACCGTCGCCGGCCACCACTACGCCCTCTTCTCGCCGAGCGGCACCGACTGGAACGTCTCCGGCTCCACCATCACCGCCGGACTCGGCGGCAAGGACTACTTCTCCGTCGCCGTCCTGCCCTCCACCGACGCCCTCGCCACCTACCGCAAGTACGCCTACAGCTTCGTCACCGGCTCCACGGTCGGCTGGAGCTACGACGCCGGCACCGTCCGCGCCACCTACAGCCTCACCACCGAGGCCAGGGAGGGCACCGAGCGCGGCACCCTCCAGGCGCTCTACCGCCACCAGTGGCTGCACACCACCGACCCGCTGACCCCGTACACCTACGTCTCGCCCCGGGGCACCATGAAGGTCCGCGAGGCGGCCTCCTTCACCACCGCCCAGAAGGCCGCCGCCACCCTCCCGGGCCTGCCCGGCAGCGGGATCGACACGGCCCGGCTGCGCGGCTACCTGAACGAGGTCGCGAACTCCTCCGACCCGTTCTCCGGAGCCGTCGACACGTACTGGACCGGCAAGGCCCTCGGCAAGCTCGCCCAGCTCGTGCCGCTCGCCGACCAGATCGGCGAGGGCGCGGTCCGCGACAAGCTCCTCGGCCTCATCAAGGGCCGCCTCCAGGAGTGGTTCACGGCCGGCGGCGCCACCGAGTTCTCGTACGACAAGGTCTGGAAGACCCTCACCGGCTACCCGGCCTCCTACGGCAGCGACACCGAGCTCAACGACCACCACTTCCACTACGGCTACTACGTGTACGCCGCCGCGATCGTCGCCCAGTACGACCCGAACTGGGCCGCCGACTCCGCCTGGGGGACCATGGTCAAGACCCTGGTCCGCGACACCGCCAACCCCAGCCGCACCGACAGCGCCTACCCCTTCCTGCGCGGCTTCGACGTCTACGCCGGACACAGCTGGGCCAGCGGCCACCAGGGCTTCGCCGCCGGAAACAACCAGGAGTCGTCCTCCGAGTCGACCAACCTCAGCGCCGCCCTCGTCCTGTGGGGCGCGGCCACCGGCGACACCTCCCTGCGCGACCTCGGCACATACCTCCTGACCACCGAGGGCGAGGCCATCGCCCAGTACTGGTTCGACGCCGACCAGCAGGTCTTCCCCGGCTCCTTCCAGCACGACACCGTCGGCATGGTCTGGGGCAGCGGCGGCGCCTACTCCACCTGGTGGACCGCCAACCCCGAGGAGATCCACGGCATCAACGTCTTGCCCGTGACCAGCGGCGGCTCGCTCCACCTCGGCGGCCGCAAGGACGCCATCCGGCGCAACATCGCCGAGATGGAGCGCGAGAACGGCGGCCCGGCCGTCGAGTGGCGCGACATCCTCTGGGAGTTCCAGGCCCTCGCCGACCCCGGCGCCGCCAAGTCCAAGTGGGACGCCGGGAACGCCGGCTACACCCCGGAGGCGGGCGAGTCCAAGGCCCACACCTACCACTGGATCACCGCGCTCGACGCGCTCGGCGCCCCCGACACCACCGTCACCGGATCGATCCCCACCTCCGCCGTCTTCGCCAAGGGCACCACGCGCACCTACGTGGCCCACAACCACGGCTCGACCGCCCGCACGGTCACCTTCTCCGACGGCAAGTCCCTCTCCGTACCGGCGCGTTCCACCGCCACCGGCAACGGCACGGCGGGCCCCGGTCCCGACCCCGAGCCGGAGCCCGGCTCCGGCAACACCTTCCAGCTCCGCACCGGCGGCACGCTCACCACGGCCACCGGGGCCGCGGCGGGCAGCGACACCCTCGCCTCCGCGCAGGGCGGCAACCACGACGGCACCCCGAACAAGCCGCTCGTCTACGTCGTCAAGAACGTCAACGGCACGCTCCAGGCGGGCGGTTCGACCGCCTTCCGGCTCCAGGTGGACGCCGGCACGTCGGTCGGCCTCGGCCAGCAGGCCCGGATCAGCTACGACCTCACCGGCGACGGCACCTTCGACCGCACGGAGACGTACCACTACTTCGCGACCGACCCGGTGACGGGCTGGGAGGAGTACGCCCAGTCCCGGGGCCTGAAGTCGGCCACCGGCACGCTCGGCAACCTGCGCGGCGGGACGGTCCGCCTGGAGGTCTGGAGCGCGATCGGCAACGGCGACGCGCGGCTCCAGACGGGCACGGACCGGTCCGTGGTGGTCATCCCGTACGACTGATCCCGTACGGCTGATTCCGTAGGGGAGTACGGCGGCGGGCCCGGGTGACGCACCCGGGCCCGCCGTCTCCCGTACGGGGATCAGGCGGAGGCGCGGCGGACCAGCGAGGTCGGGGTGATCACGGAGCCCGGGATCTCGGGCCCGGTCCCGTCGAGCAGCCGCATCAGCAGCTTCACCATCAGCCGGCCCATGCCCTCGATGTCCTGGTGCACGGTCGTCAGGGCGGGGGAGGTCCGGTCGACCACCGAGGCCATGTCGTCGAAGCCGACGACCGCCACGTCCTCCGGGACCCGCACCCCGCGCTCCCGCAGGGTGCGCAGCGCGCCCGACGCCATCAGGTCGTTGGCGACGAACACCCCGTCCACGTCCGGCCGCCGGTCGAGCAGCTCCGCCATGGCCCGCGCGCCGCTCTCCTCGGTGAAGGCGCCCGCGCACAGCAGCTCCGGATCGGCGTCGTGGAGGACGTCCCGGTAGCCGTGCAGCCGGTCGATCGCCGAAGTCTGGTCGGCCGGACCGGAGATGTGGGCGATGGTCCGCCGCCCGAGGTCCACCAGGTGCCGCACCGCCTCCCGGGCGCCGCCCCGGTTGTCGCAGTCGACGAAGGGCACGGCCGGACCGCTGCCGGGGGCCGGACGCCCGCCGACGACCACCGGGATCCGCGCCCCCTCGATCACGGCCGGCAGGGCGTCGTCGCTGTGCAGCGAGAACGCGAGCGCGCCGTCCACGTGCCCCCCGCCGAGATAACGGGCGATCCGCTCGTGGTCCCCGGGGCCCTCCACCCACAGCAGCACCAACTGGGAGTCGTGCGCCGTCAGTTCCCGGCTGATGCCGCGCACCTGCTGCTCGAAGAACGGGTCCGAGAAGATCCGGAACTCGGGCTCCGCGATGATCACGGCCACGGCGCCGTTGCGCCGGGTGACCAGGGTGCGGGCCGCGTGGTTGGGGACGTACCCGAGCTCGTCGACGGCTCTGCGGACCTTCTCGACCAGGGGAGCGCGCACGCCCGCGCCCCCGTTGACGACCCGGGAGGCCGTGGCGCGGGACACGCCGGCGCGCGCGGCGACGGCTTCCAGCGTGGGGCGGGGCCCCGTGGTCTGCTCGGGCAAGGCGGGCGCTCCTCGACTGCGTCGGCCGGGCGGTGTACCGGATCGTGCGGGGCGCGCACGGGTACGGTGCGCGTTCTCGTCCGGTTCAGGATATCTGTAGCCCCCACCTTCTGAGAGCGCTCCCAAGCAGAATGCGTCCGGCTCCGGCCGGAGAACGGCACGCACCCCGGTCGAGCCTGCAGCCCGCCCCGGTTGAGTCTGCGGCGTACCCCGGCCGACTCCAAGGCGTACCCCGCCCGAGTCTGCGGCGTCCCCCTCGCGACTCCGGGGCGCACCCCGCTCGACCCCGTGGCCCGCCCCGGAGAAATCTCGTTGCCCCCTCCCGACGCCCTCACTACCGTCAGGGCCCTACGACGTGTAGCTCAGCAGCAGAGCGCCGGGCTCGGGACCCGGAGGGCGCGGGGGCGGAACCCGCCACGTCGGCTTATGGACACCCACGCTGACGAGCAGCCGCAGATCCCTTCCGCCTCCTACGCCGAGGGCCGACTGGCCCGCGCCTTCACCACCGCCCTCACCCACGAGGATCCCGCCACGCGCGCCCGTGCCGGGGAACGGGTCCGCGGCTGGCGCCGGGTGCTCTCCGGAATGGCCGACGGCACGCTGCGGATCGGCTCGCGCACCCCCGTCCGGGGCCTGCCCGCCTGGGTGACCCCGGAGGTGCTGCACGGCGGCTTCGCCACGGGCGGTGCCAGGGCCGGCGGCCCCCTCCTGCCGTACGAGGCCGAGGCGGCGCGGAAGGCCGGCGTACCGGAGGACCGGGAGGCCCTCTTCGCCCACTGCCTCACCGAGGAGGGCCTCGCGGAGCTGTGGGCGCTCCTCGACGGCGCCCGCTACGAGGTGACCGTCCCCGAGGAGGCCGCGCTGCTCACGGTGGCCTGGCTGGTGCGCGCGGGGGAGACCGAGGCGGCCCTCGGACTCGTCCGGGAGATCAGCCCGTTCGCCGGCACGCTGCGCTTCACCCCGCGCCCGTCCGGGGCCCCGGCCCCCGACACCGGCGCCGTGCACCGCCGCACCGTCGCGCAGACGGGCGCCGCCCTGGCCCGCCGGGGCCCGAACGACGCCGTCGAGACCCAGCGCGAGGCGCTCCGCGTCTGGCGGCCCTTCGCCGACGAACTGCTCGGGCACTGGCTGGAGACGGCCGGCCCCGACCACCGGGTCCTCGACCGCGACCCCGGCGACGGGTGGCACGCGCGCGGCGCCGCCCTCCTCGACCGCTACCGGGTCCTGGCCCGCGAGCACACCCGCTGCGGCGGACACCGCGACCCCAAGGGCAACCCCGGGATCCTGCGCGGGGCCCTGGAGGAGACCGTCGCCGGCCGCCCGCTCGACGCGCGGCGCCTCGGGCTCCTCCGGCACGCCGTCGCCTCGATGGTCCGCAAGCGGGGCCTGCCCGGTTCGGAGCGGCACACGGCGGTACGGAGCGCCCGGGCGGCCCAGGCCGCGCTGCCCTCCCACCACGACCTCGCCCGTCTCGTCGCCGACCGGATGTCCGGCCTCCCGCAGGACGTCGGCGCGACCGATCCGGCCGCGCTCCTCGTCCCGGTGAGCGGGGCCGAGCAGCGGAGTTCCGGCCTGCCCGCCGGGACGGCCGTACCGCCCGCGATCCGCCGCGTGGTCGAGAGGGCGCGGAGCGCGCCCCTGCCCGTCCTGGTGGAGCTCGGCGTGGTCCCCTCCGCCGAGGTGATGGCCGAGCTCGTGCCCCAGCTCGTCGCCGCCGAGACGGCCGGGGCCTACCGGGACGCGCCGCTGCGCGCGCTCATGGCGGCGAACTACCGGGCGTTCCGCGAGCGCCGCTCGCTGCTGCTGCTCGACCTGGAGCGGCAGGTCCGGCCCGAGGAACTGCCCTGGGTCCGCGCGGTGTCGGCGCAGTACCGCACCGACGCGCGCGTGCGCGACTCCGCGCACGCGACGCTGCGGCACCTCGCCGAGGTCGCCGTCGACGGGTTCCCCGGCACCCTGCTGCCCAACCCGCTCGTCCGCGAACTGGCCGTCCTCGCCCGCCGGGCCGGTCTGGACGCGCCTCTGGTCGAGGAGCTGGCCGCCGACATCTTCACGGGCACCTTCAGCCCGAAGTTCCAGGCGGCCGCCGCGGCGGCCGGGGAACTGCTCGAAGGATCGCTGTACGCGCGGTACTACGGCATCGACTACGCGGCCGTCTACGTGCTGTCCGACGAGGAGGGCGGCCGGGGGACCTCCCGGCGGCGCGCCGCCCGGGACGCGTCCGCGTTCGCCGCGCTGTGCCGCGAGCGGGCCGGCGGGCACGTCCCCGACAGCGTGGCGGGGAACGGGGCGGTGATCGAGCAGTCCCAGATCCTCACCACCCACAACCTCGCCACCCTGGTCCACCGCGTCGGCGTCGCACCCGCCTCCGGCTGGGCGGAAGCGGCCCGCCGCTGCTTCGTCACGGTGTGCCGCCTGACGGACCGGGCCCGGCGCGAGCCGCGCCCGCTCGGCACGGTGAAGGACGCGGCGTACGCCTGGCGGCAGATGCTGTTCCACCTGTCCCGGTGCGACGGGGTGACGGCGGCCGGGGTGCTGGCCCGGATGCCGGAGGAGACGGCCCGTCACCCCGCCCCGGTGGGCGCCCTCCTGGAGCCGGCCCTGGCCGGCCTCCGGCTGGTGGCCGACGGGGGTTCCTTCGCCGCCGACGGCACGGCGGACGGCGGACGCGCCCGGCGGCTGACCGGATGGACCACGACGGGCGACCACTGGCTGTGCGCGGGGACCGGACGCGCCGGTCCGCGGTGACCGGCCGGAGCGGTCGCCCGGACACGGAACCGCCCCGCGTGCCAGGAGCACGCGGGGCGGTTCCGTACGGGTCGGCCGGTCAGCCGGCGGCCGGAGCCCCGACCCGGGCCGGGGTCTCCGCGTCGGACGCACGGGCGGCCAGCGCCTTCTGGGCGAGGTAGCCGAAGACGACGGCGAACACCACCCACAGCACGACCTGGACGCCGAGCGAGGCCAGCCGGAACTCCCACAGCAGCTTGGCCGGGAAGCCCGCCTTGACCGCGTCGTCGTTCGCCGGCAGGACCGCGAAGGCGATGCCCGTCACGACGAGGAAGCCGAAGCCGGCGGCCAGGCTCGCGTTCCAGTTGCCCAGGCGCGGCGCCAGACGGCGGCCGAGGATCACCGCGCCGACGCCGAGCAGCACGCTGAGCAGGATCATCAGGAAGAACAGGGTGGTGCGCTTCCCGATGGTGTCGGGGTTGCCGACGGCCGGCGGCGTCGCCGGGTACTTCAGGAACGGCACCAGGTAGACGGTGGTGAAGGCCGCGGCGGCGGTCAGCGCCGCGGTGGCCCGCGGGCTGAACCGGCCGATGCGGCCGAGCGCGAAGGAGAAGGCGAGCGCGGCGACGCCGCCCAGCGCCACTCCGTAGACGAGGACGCCGGTGGCCAGGCCGAAGGTGGACTGCGCGGAGCGGCTGACCACCTCCTCCTCTTCCTCGGCCTCCGCGCCGCCGTGCCCGGCGTGGGCCGCCTCCTGGGCGGCCTGGGCCTCCTCCACGGCGATGGAGCCGTCCACGGAGGGCTCACCGCCGACGTAGGCCACGGCGAAGGCGAACAGACCGGCTATCAGACCCGCGATCATGCCGCGGATCAACAGGGTTCTCACAGTCGAGGCGTGCATGTGCTGATCGCCTCTCAGTGGCAGGGGAAGCCGAGCAGGTGGCGCCCGTCGTGCACCCACTCGTGCACGTCGGAACCCGCGAAGAGGGAGGTGGCACCCTGCTCGGCGCCCACGAAGTACAGGGCGATCAGCGCGAGGAGGCCGACGAAGAAGGCCCAGGGCAGCACGGCCCGCACGGGCAGCGGAGCCGGTACGGCGACGGAAGGGGGGGAAACGGCAGCGGAGACGGCAGCCTCGGCCATGATGAAACCTCCTGCGGGAACGCGCGTCCCAAACGGTGGTGCAGGACGACGGTCCACGGGTCTGACTCGCCGCGGCCCCCCTTGCCCGGGAAGGCCTCGGCACACAGTGGCGCGACCGTGCCGGGTTCCCACCGGACTTCCGTATCGCCGTCGTCACGCTGTTCAAATGTCGCCTGACGGTACCGCGTGACGTGGACATTGTTAAGGGCGTGAGGCCTGGATCACCTTCCGCGCGCCCCCGGGCGGAACGCCCGCTTCCCCGGGGCCCGTACCGTACGGGGGACCGCTCCGCCGCCCCGTGCCGGCGCCGACCGAGAAGGATCCCGATGACAGTCCGGCTGACCCTCGTCCCGCCCGCCACGAACGACGCGCTGCGCGAGGTCCGGTTCGACGACGACGGCCCCCTCGACCCGGCGGGACGTGCCCGCGCCGAAGCCCTCGCGGCCGCCGTGGACCCCGCCACGCGCGCGTACGCCTCGCCGTCCGCGCGCTGCCTCGGCACCGCCCGGGCCCTCGGCCTGCGGGCCGAGCCGGCGCCGGGCCTGGCCGGCTGCGCCATGGGCCGGTGGCGGGGGAGGACCCTCGAAGACGTCGCCGCCGCCGAGGAGGCCGGGCTGGCAGCCTGGCTGTCCGACCCGGAGGCCGCGCCGCACGGCGGGGAGTCCCTGCGCGACCTGCGCGTCCGGGTCGGGGCCTGGCTCGACGCGCTCCGGGAGGGGTCGGGGCGCGTCACGGCCGTCGTCGAACCCGACGTCGTCCGCGCGGCGACGGTCCACGCCCTCGGGGCGCCGGACGCGACCGCCCGGCGCCTGGACGTCCGCCCCCTGACGGCCGTCCACCTCAGCGGCCGGAGCGGGCGCTGGAACCTGCGCGTCGGCGAGCCGTTCACCGGATGACGCAAACGGGGAGGGGGAGGATCACCCGGTGGTCCTCCCCCTCCCCGCCGTACCCGCCTCAGACGGGCCGCTTCCACTCCCGCAGCAGCAGATAGCCCAGGTACACCCCGCCGACGGCCATCGTGTACAGGCCGACCGGCAGGTCGTCGAAGAACGGCAGCTGCTGGGCCGCGAGGTCCGCGAGGACCAGGAGCAGGGCGCCGAGCAGGGCCGACATGACGAGCTGCGGCCCGCCGCTGCGGGTGACCCGCTTGGCGATCTGCGGCGCCGTCAGGGAGACGAAGGCGATCGGACCGGCCACGCTGACCGCGCCCGCCGACAGGACGATCGACAGGGCGACCGCCGCCGTCGCGGTCCGGTCCGGGCGGGCGCCCAGACCGGTGGAGAGGTCGTCGCCCATCTCACCGATGCTCAGCGGCCGCGCGAGGAGCGCCGCCAGGGGCAGGCAGACGAGCAGCACCGCCCAGATGACCGTCGCGTCGTCCCAGGAGCGGGCCGAGAGACTGCCGTTGATGTACGCGGTCAGGGCGCTCGCCTTGTCGCGCTCGACGGCGTACACCACGTACTGGGTCAGGGCCGTCGACATGGCGGCCACGCCGATGCCCGCCACGACCAGGCGCCCCGGGTTGCGGAACCCGGTCCCGGTGGAGACGTACACGAGCGCCATGGCGGCGACCGCGCCGACCAGGGCGCCGACGGAGACCGGGACGGTGTCGGGGAAGAAGAGCGCGGCGGCGGCCGCGCCCGCTCCGGATCCGGCGCTGAGCCCGATCACGTCGGGGCTGCCCAGCGGATTGCGGGTGACCGACTGGAACAGCGCCCCGGAGAGGCCGAAGGCCGCGCCGGTGGCGACGGCCACCACGAGCCGGGGGCCGCGCAGCCGGTTCAGGACGAAGGCGTTCTTGCCGGTCGCCTCGCCCATGAGCGCCGACGGCAGGTCGGCCGGGTGGATGCCCAGCCGGCCCATCGAGAGCGTCGCGACGGCCGCCGCCAGGAGCAGCAGCACCGACAGCGCGGCGGCGACCAGCGAGGAGCGGCGCACGGGGATCGCGACCCGGGGGCCGAGCCGTACGAGGACGCGCCCCGCCGGACGCGGCGGCACCACGGCCGGCGTTTCGGTCCGGTCGACGGTCTTCATGCCGCTCCCCTCATGCGACGGACCGCGAAGAGCAGCGCGGGCGCGCCCACGAACGCGGTGACGACGCCGACCATCAGCTCCTCGGGGCGCAGCAGGACCCGGCCGACGACGTCCGCGAAGAGCAGCAGCGTGGGGCCCGCGAGCGCGGTGAACAGGATCTGCATCCGGAAGTCGGCGCCCACAAGCCCCCGGACCAGGTGCGGGACGGCGAGCCCGACGAAGGCGATGGGGCCGACCGCCGCCGTGGCCGCCGCGCTGAGCAGCGTGGCGGCGAGCAGCCCGGCGCCCTTGACCCGGGCGGGGCTGATGCCGAGCGAGGCGGCCTTGTCGTCGCCCATCGCCATGGCGTTGAGCCCGGGCGCGAGGACGACGGCGAGGAGCAGCCCGGCCGCGGCGAACGGCAGCACGGCCCACAGGGCGTCGAAACCGCGCCCGCCGAGCGAGCCCACCACCCAGTAGCGGTACGTGTCGAAGACCTTCGGCCGGGACAGCGCGACGGCCTGGATGAACGCGGCGAGGACCGCGGAGAGCACCGCGCCGGCGAGCACGAGCCGCACCGGGCTTGCGCCCCCGCCGGCCGTGCCGATGAGATGGACGAGGACGCCGGTCACCAGGGCGCCGACGAGGGCCCACCAGATGGTCTCCCGCTGCCCGGACGCGCCGAGGAACGCGGTGGCGGCGACGATGCTCGCGGACGCGCCCGCGTTGATGCCGAGGAGTCCCGGCTCGGCGAGCGGGTTGCGGGTGACGCCCTGCATCAGGGTGCCGGCGATCCCGAGGCAGAGACCCGCGAGCACGCCGAGGGCGGTGCGCGGGTAGCGGCTCTCGACGACGGTGCGGAGGTACTCGTCACCGCCGCCGGTGACGACCCGCAGGACGTCGGCCGGGGACGTCGGCCTGCTGCCGAACATGACGCTGGCGAGCAGCGCCAGGGCGAGCAGGACCAGGCACAGGACGGCTGCTGCGAGGTACCGGGCAGGGCCCCGCCGTCGTACGGCGGGGCCCTGGGCGGTCCGGGAGAGTGTGGTCACGCCGGAATCCGTGGTTACTTTCCGGCCTTGGCGACGGCCTTGTCGATCATCGGCAGGTAGCGCTCGATGCTGTACGGCACCGTCAGCGGGTTGATCATCGAGGAGGCGGTGACGAACGGGGTGTCGTGGCTGTAGACCAGCGCGCCCTTCTTCACGGCGGGGATGGCCGCGTACAGCGGCTGGGCCTCGACCGTCTTGCGGGCCTTCTCGTCCATGTAGAAGGTGAAGGCGATGTCGCTCTTCGCGAGCTTGTTGGCGTTCTCCAGGCCGATCAGGGCGGAGTCCGTGCCCTCGGTCTCCTTGAACTCGTTCACGACCGGGTCGACCTTGAGACCGAGCTTGGAGACCATCGCGACGCGCTGCTCCTCGGGCTTGAAGATGCCGAGGGTGCCGGGGCCGGTGTTGTAGATGTACGAGAACGTGACGTTCTTGTAGTGGGGGCGGGAGGCGGCCGCGTCGGCGAGCTGCTTGTCGATCTTCGACTCCAGCTCCTTGGCCTTCTCCGGCTGACCGAGCGCCTTGGCGATGATCTCGATCTGCTGGTCCCAGTTCGTGCTCCACGCCTTCTCGGGGTAGGCGACGGTCGGCGCGATGTCCTTGAGGACGTCGTACTGCTTCTGGGTGAGACCGGACCACGGGGCGAGGATGACGTCGGGCTCCAGCTCGGTGATGGCCTCGATGTCGAGCTCCTCACCGCCCTTGAACTGCTTGGGGAGCGTGCCGCCGGACTTCGTCACGGCCTCGTGGATCCAGGGGAGGTAGCCGGTCTTGTCGCTGCCCCAGGGGTACTCCTCGATGCCCACCGGGACGTTGCCGAGGGCGATGGCGGTCTCCGCGGAGCCCTGGCCGAGGGTGACGACGCGCTTCGGCTTGTCCTTGATGACGGCGTCGCCGAGGGCGCTCTTGATGGTGACGGGGAACGCGCCCGCCGGAGCCTCGGACGCCGAACCCGCCGCGCCGTCCTTTTTCTCGTCCGCACCGCATCCGGTCACCATGAGGCCGAGCGAGACCGCGGCGGCCCCCGCCACGAGGGCGCGGCGGCGAAGAGGGGTGAACACAGAAGGCATGACGGTTCCTTGTCTCCGGGCAGAGGTGTGCGACGCCGCGCCCATGCCTCTCGGACGTGATCACGCAGAGGCGGCGGCGGTCGCGAACGCTTGTTAGGTGAGCCTAACCTATTCGCTTCCGTGCTCGAACGCCAGGGGCGCCGATCTTCACGGGGGAGCCGGAAGGGAAGGGGGCGGACGGCGTTCGGTGCGCACACGAACGGGGTAGCCGCCCGTGTGGCGCGGGCCACCGCGGCACGGTCCCCTGGAGGATGCAGGGGTTCACGCGCCGGAAGGACGAAAGGCTCACAGGATGATCGCACCGGATCACGGGCGGGCCGACGGGCGGCCGGATCCCCCGCCGGCCCGGACGGGACCGGAGGGGCGATGAGCCCCGCGAGGGCCCTCGACCCGAAGCTGTTCGACGCGACCGTGGCGGCGGTCGCCCTCTTCGGCGGACCCGAGCACCTGCTGATCTACGTCAACGCGGCCTACCGGAGGATGCTCGGCGACCGCCCCCTCCGCAGGCCCGCCCACGAGGCCTACCCGGAACCGGCCGCCACGCGGTTCCTGGCCGTCCTGGACGACGTCCTCGCCACCGGACGCCCCCGCCAGCTCACCGACTCGCTGCTGCCCGTCCCCGGCGGTCCGGACGAGGTGCGCTATTTCCTCACCTCCTGCACCCCCGTCGCCACCCCGGTCGGCGACGGCGTCCTGGTCGTCACCCTGGAGACCACCGCCGAGACCCGCGCGCTCCAGCGCTTCGAGGCCCTGGTGACGGCCGTCTCCCAGATGGTCTGGGTGGTGCGCGCGGACGGCCGCGTCGAGGAGATCGTCCCCGGCTGGGAGAAGCTGACCGGCACCCCCCTGCCCGACGAGGAGGGCGAGGACTTGTACGTCCACGTCCACCCCAGGGACCGGCAGGCGCTCGTCGACGCCTGGCGCCGGGCACTGGACCGGAGTCCCCCCGAGATCTACCAGAACACCTTCCGCCTCCGGACGGCCGACGGCTCCTACCGCCACATGTCCACGCGCTGCGTCCCCATCGTGCGGGACGGGCGGGCGGAGGAGTGGATCGCCGCCACCGTCGACGTCGAGGACACCTGGGGCGCGGAGCTGCGCGAGCACCTCCTCGCCCGGGTGGCGCAGGCGTCGGGCGGCGGTCTGGACACGGCGTTCGCCGCGGTGGCGGACTCGGTCGTCCCCGAACTCACCGACGCCTGCGTGATCCTGCTCCTCTCCCACGAGGAGTGGCCGCTCCCGGAGCACGCGACGGTCACGGCCCGGCGGGTCGCCTCCGCCACCCGCTCCGGACTTCCGCCCGCGCCCGCGCCGATGGGGCAGAGCGTCACGGTCACCCCGGTCATGCGGGAGGTCCTGGAGAGCCGCGAGCCGAGGACGTTCCGGCTGCCCCCGGGCGGCGGGGTCCCGCCCGGCCTGGTGCCGGAGGTCACCGAGCGGTGGCTCACCGCCTCCGACGCGACGAGCATGACCCTCGTCCCCCTGGTCGTCGACGACATCGTCCTCGGTTACGCCACCGCCGCCACCAGCGGGGACACCCCCGTCCCCGAACCCGCCGACGTCGAGCTGCTGCGCGAGGTCCTGCACCACGCGCAGCGGCCCATCCGCAAGGTCCTCGACCTCCAGCAGGCCCGCCGCACCGCCCTGAGCCTCCAGCGCGCCCAGCTCACCCGCCCGCCCGCGGTCCCCGGGGCGAGCCTGGCCGCCCGCTACCAGCCGGCCAGCCCGGCCAACGAGATCGGCGGCGACTGGTACGACGCCATCACGCTCCCCGACGGCACCCTCGTCCTCGACATCGGGGACGTCGCAGGACACGACCTCGGCGCCGCCACCGTCATGGGCCAGATGCGCAGTATGCTCCGCGCCCTCGCATGGAACAAAGGTCCCGAATGCACGCCCGCGGCCGTCCTCGGGATGCTCGACGACGCCGCTGAAGGCCTCCACGCCGGCTCCTTCACCACCGTCGTCCACACCCATCTGCGCCGGCGGCCCGACGGCACCTGGCGGATGACCTGGTCCAACGCCGGGCACCCGCCGCCCCTGCTGATCCCCGCGCGGGGCGAGCCCCGCTTCCTCGGCGGCAGCGGCGAGGACCCGCCGCTCTGCGTCGTCCCCGGATTCCCCCGGACCACCCACACGCACGCCCTCGCCCCCGGCGACACGCTCCTGCAGTACACCGACGGGCTCATCGAGACCCCCGGCACCTCCCTCGACACCGGGCAGCGGTGCCTGCTGCGGGCGGCCGCGCTCCACCGCGACGAGGCCCTGCCCGATCTGCTCCGCCTCCTGCAGGACCTCTCCGACCACCGCGACGACACCGCCATGATCGCCTTCCGCGCGGAACCGGCCGGCTGACGCGCGCCGAAACGCCTCCGATCTGCGAAGGACCGGTTTTTCCCGGGGCGCGAGTCACCCGAATGCCGCGTTCCCTCCGAGCGGGGGTGTCGTTGAGGGGATGTGTCATCAGCAGTGCCCTTTTTATTCGAATGTGATGACCTTCGCCGTGGGCAACAGGAGGAACGCATGTATGAAGGAACCATTCCTCTCGAGGACTTCCTCGACACGATGAACCGTTTGCAGGCCGATTTCGAGCGGCGCCTGGGCGGCATCCAGCGCGATGTCCCGCGGAATTCCCCGCACCCCGCGCGCACGCAGGAGACGGCGGGCTTCCCGCCCTCCTGGCGGTCCGACGACATGACCCGGCCCCTCGGTATCGAGGCCATCTGGACCGACGCGCGCCGGGAGACGGCGGCGCGGCCCGACCGTCCGGAGGAACCTTTCTCCGCCGGGTATCCCGACTCTTTCCTCGACTAGCGACCGGCGGCTGACGGCGGGCCGAGAAGAAACGTTCACCCAAGATCCCGCCGCCTCTTTGGGGGCGGCGGTGACGGGAGAAGGTCAGGCCGGTGCGCCCCAGGCCTTCGTCAGGCCGTCCAGCCACGCGGGCGGCAACTCGGCGGCGTCCCACTCCTCGTACAGCGCGGCGGACGCCGCCGCCAGCCGCTCCAGGACGGCGACGCTGGTGGGGGAGTGGACGAGGGTGTAGCGCCCGTGGAGCGTGATGGCGCTGCCCGGCCCGTACTCCGCGTACAGCCGCTCCAGACGCTCCCGGTGGGTCGTGGCGAACTCCGCCAACCGCCCCGGGTACCGGGAGCGCTGACGGGAGCTCATCGTGCGCAGGACGGCCCCGAGCACCTGCTCGGTGACCTCCGGATCGAGGTCGGAGACGTCGGTGAAGGAGAGGTAGATCGGGGTGACCGCCACCTTGGTCCGCTCCATCTCCGTGCGTCCGACGGGCGGCCGGTCGTCGGGGGAGTCGGCGGTGGGATCGGCGGCGAGGGCCTGCCGCAGGGCCCGCTCGGCAACACCGCCGAGCTCGTCCGCCACGACCCGGGCGCCGTCGAGCCAACCGGCGGCATAGGCCTCGCCCTTCCCGTCCGGAGCGCTCCGGACGGCCCCGCCGATCTCCTCGTACGCGAGGGCCAGGGCGCCCGCCTCGACGAACCCGATCATCTCCTCCGCGTCGCCCGACCAGACGCCGGCCCGGGCGAGCAGCTGGAGGAGCGTCCTCTTCGCGTTGAGCACACTGGCCGCGTCGAGCCGCTGCCGTCCCTCTTCGGCGGTGGTCATGGGGTCCTCCTCGTCGTACGGGCGGCACGGTGCGGGTGCGCGGAACGCTCTGTTCGAGCCTACGCAACACCCGTTGTCCCCACGACGCTTCTCCCGCCGTCGCGCGCGTCGACACCCCCCTTCCCGTCGTACGGAGAACCACGCGGCCCGGACCCGGTCAGCCGCGGTACACGCGCAGTTCCGTCACCTCGTACGACATCTCGGCCGTGCCCGGCCGGGGCGCCGGGTGGTAGCGGCCCGCGCAGACGGAGAGGTTCACGATGAGGTACGCGCGCCAGGAGCGGCCCACTCCCCGGCGGTCGTCGAAGGCCCGCGCGCCGTTCACCCACCACACCACCGAGCGCGCGCCGAACTCGACCCGGAAGTCGATCCACGCCCCCGGGCGGACGGCCGGGTCCCGGAAGTAGTGGTGGCGCCCCCGGACCCGGTTCGACAGCTCGAGCAGGTCCGGGTTGTCGGGGTGGTACTCGAAGACGTCGATCTCCTGGCCGCCGTCGCGCCAGGTCCAGATCGCCGGCCAGGCGCCGATCTCCACCGGCAGCCGCACCCGGGCCTCCAGGACGTCGCCCGTGCGGACCAGGAACCCCTCGGCGCTGCCCTCGGTGGTGAGCAGTCCCGCGGTCCAGCGGCCGTCGGGCCGGGGGGTCGCCCGGAAGACCCCGCTCCGGCTGTACGCGGGATCGTCCGTGAGGTGGTCGAGCTTGTTGTCGCCGGGGTTGGTCGGACCGCCGTGGGGATACGCCCAGGAGCGGCCGGCCACCCACTGCTCGGCGGAGGAGAAGTCGGCGTCCAGGACGAGGTTCCGGGACGGCCGCGCCTGGCCGGGCACCCCCGCCCCCGTCGTCGTTCCGGCCCCCGGGGGCGGCCCCGTGCCGGAACCGGAACCCGCGCCGCGGCGCAGCAATCGGTCGAAGAAGTCGGACAGCACGGCTCACTCCTCTCACCCGGGCACCCATCGGCCCAGGTACGGTCTGCCCCCGCCCTACTCCCGTCAACCACGGAGGGTCACGAGTTGGCGACAAGTCGTCACCTGACGCCGCCGCGTTTCATCGCGTTCCGGCAGGTGGAGGGGTGGGTGCGAGCGAATGTCCCACTGGGACATTAATGGGTGTACGGTGCAGATATGAGCACGGAACGAGAGCGCCGGAGCCCGCGGCGCGGCCCGAAGGGGACGCGGACCAGGGAAGCGCTCGGCGAGGCCGCGCTGCGACTCGTCCTGGAGCGCGGGCCAAGCGGAGTCTCCGTCGAGGACGTCACCGACGCGGTCGGCGTCTCCCGGCGGACCTTCAGCCGCTACTTCGCCTCCAAGGAGGAGGCCGTCGTCGACGGCATCCGCGCCGACTGCGCCCGGATCAACGAGGCGCTCGCCGCCCGCCCCGGGACGGAGGCCCCGCTCACCGCCTACCGGGCGGCCCTGCGGATCTGGCTCGCCGATCCGGCGGTCCCGGCCTGGCACCGCCGCGACGGCGTGCGCGAGCTGTTCCGCCTCGCCGAACGCGAGGCGCCCCTGAGGGCCGTGCTCCGGCGCGTCCTCCTGGAGGGCGAGGCGGCCTCGGTGCGCCTGGTCGCGCACCGCGTGGGCGCCGACCCCGAGCGCGACCTGCGGCCGGCCGTCGCCGTGGGCGCCGGCGCCGCCGCGCTCATGGCGGCCACGCGCGCCTGGGTCCTCGACGGCCCCCGGACCGCGCTGCCCGCCCTCGTCGAGGAGGCCTTCGCCCTGCTGGCCGCCGAACCCCCCGCCTGCCGAACCCCCGCCCGCCGAACCCCCGCCCGCCGGGACCTGACCCCGCGTCCGGTCCACCGGCGCCACCACCGACCCCTCTCCCCACCCCACCGTCCGGCCCGACCCGCCCCGAGGGCCGACCCCGACCGGACCGCACACCCCGAGGAACCCCCATGACGCACCCCTCCACCCCCGACCCCCAGGAGTTCGCCGGCCGGACCGCTCTCGTCACCGGCGGCGCCTCCGGCATCGGCCTGGCCGTCGCCCACCGCCTCGCCCGCGGTGGCGCCGCCGTCGCCGTCGCCGATTACGACGCCGAGAAGGCGGCCGCCGCGGTCGCCGAACTGACCGGCCAGGGCGCCCGCGCCCTCGCCGTCCGCATGGACGTCACCGACGACGCCTCCGTCCGGGAGGGCGTCGAGGCCACCGTCGCCGCCCTCGGCGGCCTGCACCTCGCGGTCAACAACGCCGGGGTCGCCGGCGCCCGCGTCCCGATCGGCGAGACCCCCGCCGAGGAGTGGCGGCGCGTCGTCTCCACCAACCTCGACGGCGTCTTCCACTCCCTGCGCCACGAACTCCCGGCCGTCGTCGCCTCCGGCGGCGGCGCCGTCGTGAACATGTCCTCCATCCTCGGCACCAACGGTTCCGCCGGCAGCGCCGCCTACGTCGCGGCCAAGCACGGCGTCGTCGGCCTCACCAAGACGGCGGCACTCGAATACGCCTCCCAGGGGGTACGTATCAACGCCGTCGGCCCCGGCTACATCGACACCCCCCTCCTCGCCGGAATCGGCCGGGAGGCGTACGACGCCCTCGTCGCCCTGCACCCCGCGGGCCGGCTGGGCCGTGCGGAGGAGGTCGCCGAGCTCGTCGCGTTCCTGCTCTCGGAGCGGGCGTCGTTCGTGCACGGCAGCTACCACCTCGTCGACGGCGCCTACGCCGCCCGCTGAGCCACCGGAAAGAGCGAGAGCAAAGGACACCCCGTCATGAAGGCACTCCAGTACCGTGCGGTGGGCGCCCCGCCCGAGGTCGTCACCGTCCCCGACCCCGAGCCCGGCCCCGGGCAGGTGCTCCTCAAGGTCACCGCCGCCGGCGTCTGCCACTCCGACATCGCCGTCATGAACTGGTCCGCCGACCAGCTGCCCTTCCCGCTGCCCCTGACCCTCGGGCACGAGGGCGTCGGCACCGTCGAGGCGCTCGGCGCGGGCGCCGAGGGGTTCGCCGTCGGCGACGCGGTCGCCGTCTACGGCCCCTGGGGCTGCGGCGCCTGCTTCATGTGCGCGCAGGGCAAGGAGAACTACTGTCTGCGGGCCGACGAGCTGGGCATCAGGCCGCCCGGCCTCGGCGCCCCCGGCGCCATCGCCGAGTACATGGTCGTCGACAGCCCCCGCCACCTCGTCCCGCTCGGCGACCTCGACCCCGTGCGGGCCGCGCCGCTCACGGACGCGGGCCTCACCCCGTACCACGCCGTCAAGCGGTCCCTGCCGAAGCTCGTGCCCGGCAGCACCGCCGTCGTCATCGGCACGGGCGGGCTCGGCCACGTCGCCATCCAGCTGCTGCGGGCCATGACCGCGGCCCGGGTCGTCGCCCTGGACGTCACCGAGGAGAAGCTGGCCCTCGCCCGCGCCGTCGGCGCGCACGAGACCGTGCTCTCCGACGCGTCTGCGGCCGCCGCCGTCCGCGAGCTGACCGGCGGCCGGGGCGCCGAGGTCGTCCTCGACTTCGTGGGAGCACGGCCCACGGTGACCTCGGCGGGCGCGATGGCCGCGGTCGAGGGCGACGTCACGATCGTCGGTCTCGGCGGGGGCGCCCTGCCCGTCGGCTTCGGCTCCCCGGCGTACGAGGTCTCCGTGGCCTCCCCGTACTGGGGCACCCGGGCCGAGCTGATCGAGGTCCTCGACCTGGCCCGCGCCGGCGCCGTCGACGTCCACGTGGAGACCTACGCCCTGGACGACGCGCCGAAGGCCTACGAGCGGCTGCACGAGGGGCGCGTCGACGGACGCGCGGTCATCCTGCCGAACGGCTGACCGCCCCCGCCCGCCGGTCCGGTCCGGACGGCGGAGGACGGGCGCGCGGCCCCAACTCCCTTGAGCACGCGCGCCCGATCCCCCGAAACGACCTTGCCCCAACCCGTGCCGGTCACGTAACGTCCTGCGACGTGAACACCGGACCGGCTATACGCCACACACGGACGGGCGACCCGGTGGACGACTGACGGCTCGGCGGATGCGCACGACGCATCCCCTCCGTTCGACACGAGGACCGCCCGGTGCGCGAGCACCGCGCGTCCCCCTTTCCTGTCGAACAAGAGCGAGGTCGTCCCCATGTCAGTCACGTTCAACCACACCATCGTCGCGGCCAAGGACCGGCACGAGTCGGCGCGTTTCTTCCGGGAGCTCCTCGAACTCCCCGAAGCGCCCTCCTGGGGTCCCTTCGTCAACGTCCAGCTCCCCGACGGCGTACTGATCCAGTTCGCCGAGCCCCCGGTGGAGATCCAGATGCAGCACTACGCGTTCCTGATCGACGACGAGCTGTTCGACCGGGCCTACGCGCGCCTGTGCGCGCAGGGCGTCGAGCACTGGGCCGACCCGCAGATGCGGCGGCCGGGCGAGACGAACACCGACCACGGCGGCCGCGGGGTCTACTTCAAGGACCCCGCGGGCCACGCGATGGAACTGATCACCCGCCCGTACCTGTAGGACCCGCCCGGGGCCGGCCTCAGTCGAGGAACTCCCCGTCGCGCGCCACGACCGCCCCGCCGTGGACGACCACGTCCCGGCGGGGCATGTCGACGACCACCTGCGGCAGGCACTCGCCCCGCACGAGGACGAAGTCGGCCGGGGCGCCCGGCGCGAGGTCGGCGTGGGCGAGGCCCATGACGTCCGCGCCGCCGTGGGTCGCGACCCGGTAGCACTCCGCCAGTTCGTCGTCGAGCCGCACGTCCGTCATCCAGCCGAGGATGTGGGCGCGGTGCAGCATGTCGGCGTTGCCGAACGGGCTCCAGGAGTCGCGCACGCCGTCCGAGCCGAGGCCGACCCGCACCCCGTGCTCGCGCAGCCGGGCGATCGGAAGCACCAGCGAGTCGGACGGCGCGACCGTGGTGAGGGCGATGTCCTGCTCGCCCAGGTCGGCCGCGACGGAGCCGAGTTCGCGGTCCGAAAGGCCGGGCAGGCAGAAGACGTGGCTGACGGTCACCTTGCCGGCGAGGGAGAGGGCGCGGGTGCGGTCGATGATCCCGCGCAGGGCCTTCAGGCCCGTCTCGCCCCGGTCGTGGAGGTGGATGTCCACGCCCACGCCGTGCCGGTCCGCGATGCCGAAGACGAGGTCGAGCTGCTCGTCGAGGGCACGGTCGAAACCGATCGGGTCGATCCCGCCGATCATGTCCACCAGGCCCTCGCGCGCCGCGCGCTCCAGGAGCGCCGCCGTGCCCGGGGTGCGGACGACGCCGTGCTGCGGGAAGGCCACGATCTGGACGTCGAGGGCGTGGCGCAGCCGCTCGCGCGCCTCCGCGACGCCCTCCGCGCCCGCCAGGCCGTAGGCCGGGGCCACGTCGGCGTGGGCGCGCATCGCCCGGGTGCCCCGGGCGACGGCGTGGCTCATCAGGCCGTACGCGCGTTCCGCGACGGGACGGCGCTGGGCGCGGAACAGCTCCACGTCCTGGGCGACGTAGTCCGCGATGCCGTCCGCCGGCTTCCGCGACACCCAGGAGCCGCCCCAGGTCGTCTTGTCGGGGTGGACGTGCGCGTCCACGAGGGACGGCAGGGCGATGCGGCCGCCGCCGTCGACGACCTTCGCGCCGCGCGGCGCCGGACCGGCCGAGATCCGGCCGTCGACGACCACCAGGTCCCTGGCCCTCGCCGCGCCGAACGGGCGCACGTCGCGGAAGACCACGGCCTTCGGACGGCGTCCCGGGGCGGGGGACGCGGCGGTGGCGGCAGCCTCGGCCCCGCTCCCGGTGGCGCTGGCGGTGGTGGCGGCCTGGGCCGGAACGGCCGTGGCGGCCGCCGTGGCCGTGGCCCCGGCCAGAGCGGCGGCCCCGGCCAGCATCGTGCGGCGGGAGAGCGCGCCGGGGGAAGACGGGGACGGCTGCATGGGGGCTCCTTCGGCGATGGGCGTCGGTTCCCTGTTTTGTATACCAAGCCACCGGAGGCGAACAAGGACGGTGATCGAGAGATCCCGAAAAGCCGGTTTTTTGGAGCGACGAGGCGTAGGGGTCGAGCGCTTCCAGCGGTATTGGTATACAAATACTTCAGGCGCCGAAGAGCGAGCGCAGCGCGACGGACCTGCTGTCGCGCACGTGCAGCAGCGTGCTCGCGGCCGCCGCCTCCGGGTCGCCCGCGGCGATGTGCCGGTACATCTCGGCGTGCTGGGCCCGCATGTGCGCGGGCTCCTCGCGCATCCCGAACAGCAGCCGCAGCTGCCGGCTCAGCTGCTCCATCGTGCGGGCGAGCAGCGGGTTGCCCGACAGGGCCACGACCTCCTCGTGGAACGCCGTGTGCGCCGCCACCTCGCGGGCCCCCTCGTCCGCGGCCGCCGCCGACTCGGCCTGGCGGAGCGCCGCCTCCAGGGCGGCCAGCCCCTCGCCGCCGCCCGTCGCCACGGCCCGCGCCGCGAGCCGCGACGCCTGAACCGCGAGCGGTTCCCACACCTCGTACAGGTGCTCCACGTCGGCGCGTTCCAGCCGGCGCACGCGCACGCCGCTGTGCGGGAGCAGTTCCAGGAGTCCTTCGGCGACCAGGGCGCGCAGCGCCTCGCGCACCGGTACGCGGGACATGCCGAGTTCCTCGGCGACCTCCCGCTCCACCAGGCGGGCGCCCTGCTCGTACCGCCGGTCGACGATCCGCCGGAGGACGGCCTCCCGTGCCTGTGCGCCGAGGGAGGGCGAACCGGCCCTGCCCGGTTCCGCCGCCTTGTCCGTCACCCTGTCCGCCTCTTCCGTCTCCGCGGCCCCCCGTCGGGCGCGTCCGGGGCGAGGATACGTCGGGCCCCGGATATTCGAGTGCGCCCCCGCCCGGCCCGGTGATGGGATCGGCCGATGCGACAAGAGACATCCACGACGCCCGCGCCGCGCACGACGTCCACGGTCCCCATGTCGGTCGACCGGGGGCAGTTCGCGGACGCGGTCACCCCCTGGGAGGAAGAGGACTGGCGCGCGGCCGCCCTCGCGTGGGCCGGGCGGGCGCTCGACCGGCACGGCCTGCGTGAGACCGGGACCCGCGAGGTCAGGGTCCGCCCCTGGTCGATCCTCGTGCGCTTCCGCACCGGGCCCGGCGAGCGCGACGCGGTCTGGTTCAAGGCGGGCGCCCCGGACAACGCCTTCGAGGCGCCCCTCGGCGACGCCCTCGCGCGCTGGGTGCCCGACCACGTCGTGACCCCGCTGGCGGTCGACGCCGAACGGGCGTGGTCCCTGCTCCCCGACGGCGGCCCCCTCTTCCGGAACGTCCTGGACGCGGGCGACGCCGGACCGGACTCCTGGGCGCGGGCCCTCGCCCAGTACGCGCACATGCAGCGGGCGCTGACCCCGTACGCGGACCGCATGACCGCGCTCGGCGTGCCCGACGCCCGCACCGCCCGGCTGCCCGCCCTCTTCGACGCCCTCGTCGCGGACAACCCCACCCTGGACCCGGCCGCCCGCCGCGACCTCACGGCCGGGCGCCCCCGCCTGCTCGACTGGTGCGCGGAGCTCGACGCGTACGGCCTGCCGGACTCGCTCGACCACTGCGACCTGCACGACGGCCAGGTCCTCGCCCCCGGCACCGGCCGCTTCACCTTCTTCGACTGGGGCGACGCCGCCGTCGGCCATCCCTTCGGCAGCCTCCTCGTCCCCGCCCGCGCCGTCCTCGAACGGTACGGACCCGGGCACGCCGAGCGGCTGCGCGACGCCTATCTGGAGCCCTGGACCGACCTGGGGCCCTCCCTCCCGGAGCTGCGCCGGGCCGCGGCGCTCGCCACCCGCCTCGCCGCCCTCGGCCGGGCGGCCTCGTGGTTCCGCCTCTTCCCCGGCACCCCGACCACCGGCTGCTCCGAGGCCAGTGCCCACTGGGTGGGGGAACTCTTCGCCGCGACAACGGTGTTCGAGGACGCGGCGACCTGAGGCCTCGTACCGGGAGGGCGCCGACCCGGGAAAGGAGCGGCCCCGGAGGCCTGTTGGTCCGCCGGGTCGGGCCGCACCTGTGGTACTGCCTTACGGAGACATCGCGATGTTTGTCCCGTAATGCCGTGAAAGGTGCCGCCTGTGTCGCAGGAAGAAGAGAGGCCGGAAGGCCGCCGGAAGGGCGCCGCACGGGCGAGGAGCCGGGGGCTGCCGGTGCTGCCCACCCTCCTCATCCGCTCCGACCGCCGCCACCACGCCCGCACCGACCGGATCGTGTTCGGGGTCACCGCCGTCCTCACCGTGGCCTTCGTCGTCTGGGGAGCCACGGCCACCGACAGCCTGGAGGACGTCTCCAGCTCCCTCCTCGACGGGCTGATCCGCGACGGCGGCTGGGCGTTCATGCTCGCCGCCTCCGGGTTCGTGGTCTTCGCGCTGTGGCTCGCCATCAGCCGCTACGGCCGGATCACCCTCGGCCGGGAGGACGAGGGCCCCGAGTTCCGGACCGTGTCGTGGATCGCCATGATGTTCAGCGCCGGCATGGGCATCGGCCTGATGTTCTACGGCGTGAGCGAACCGCTCGCCCACTACGGCACCCCGCCGCCCGGCACCCATCCCGTCGACTCGGCCGAGCGGATGCAGACCGCCATGGCCACCACGCTCTTCCACTGGACGCTCCACCCGTGGGCGATCTACGCCGTCGTCGGCCTCGCCATCGCCTACTCCAGCTTCCGGCGCGGACGCCGCCAGACCATCAGCGCCGTCTTCGTCCCGCTGATGGGCGAGAAGCGGGCGTACGGCGGTCCCGGCCGGGTCATCGACATCCTGGCCATCTTCGCCACCCTCTTCGGCTCCGCCGCCTCCCTCGGCCTCGGCGCGCTCCAGATCGGCAGCGGCTTCGAAGAGCTGAACTGGATGGAGAAGGCCGGCACCGGGCTGCTCGTCGCCATCATCGCGGTCCTCACCGTGGCCTTCGTCCTCTCCGCCGTCTCCGGCGTGGAGAAGGGCATCCAGTGGCTCTCCAACATCAACATGGTGCTCGCGGCGATCCTCGCCGTCTTCGTCTTCGTGGCGGGCCCCACCATCATCGTGCTCGACCTGCTGCCCACCTCGATCGCCGCCTACATCGGCGACCTGCCGCAGCTGGCCGGGCGCACCGAGGCGACCAGCGGCGACGACATCCACGGCTGGCTGGGCAGCTGGACCGTCTTCTACTGGGCGTGGTGGATCTCCTGGACGCCCTTCGTCGGCATGTTCATCGCCCGCATCAGCCGGGGCCGGACCATCCGGCAGTTCGTCGGCGGGGTCATCCTGGTCCCCAGCACCGTCAGCCTGATCTGGTTCGCCATCTTCGGCGGAACGGCGATGAAGCTCAGCGAGCAGGGCCGACTGGCGGGCGAGAGCACCCCCGAGGGACAGCTCTTCGGCGTCCTCCAGGAGTTCCCGATCGCCGGCGCGATGAGCCTCCTCGTGATGATCCTCGTCGGGATCTTCTTCGTGTCCGGCGCGGACGCCGCCTCCATCGTCATGGGGACGCTCTCGCAGCGCGGCTCCTTCGAGCCCACCCGGCCCGTGGTGGTCTTCTGGGGCGTGGTGACCGGCGCGGTCGCCGCGATCATGCTCCTCATCGGCGACGGCCAGGGCGACGCGCTCGCGGGCCTGCAGAACCTCACCATCCTGGTGGCCGCGCCGTTCGTGCTCGTCATGATCGGGATGTGCGTGGCGCTCATGCGGGACCTGCGCAAGGACCCGCTCATCGTCCGCGGCGAGATGGGGGAGGAGGCCGTCGAACTCGCCGTGATCGCCGGACACGAGAAGTACTCCGGGGACTTCGAGCTGCGGATCGGACCCGGCGAACCGGGCCAGGACGGCCCCTGACGGAGGGCGGAAGCCGGGAGGCGGGAGACGAGAGCCGGGAGGCGGGGACGCCGAAAGCCGGAAGCCGGGAGGCGGAGGCGCCGGGAGCCGCGGGGTCAGGCGCGGCCCGCCGCCTTCTGGCTCCTGCGGGACAGCGAGTCCACGACCACGGCGGCCAGCAGCACCGACCCCGTGATCATGAACTGGACGGCGTTGCTCACGCCCATGATGTTCATGCCCGACTGGATGGACCCGATCACCAGGGCACCGAGCAGCGCCGACCAGACCGAACCGCGCCCGCCGAACAGGCTCGTCCCGCCGATGACGGCCGCGGCGATCACGTTCATCAGCAGATTGCCGCCGCCGGAGGTCTGGCTCGCGGACTGGATCTGCCCGGCGAGGAAGAGACCGCCGATCGCCGCCATGGTCCCGGCGATCGAGAACACCGACATCCGGACGAACGCCACGCCGATGCCCGCCCGGCGCGCGCCCTCGACGTTGCCGCCCACCGCGAAGACCCGCCGGCCGTACGTGGTGCGCCGCAGCACGAAGTCCAGGACCACCAGCAGGACCAGGAAGATCAGGAGCGCCAGCGGCAGCCCCTGGTACCGGTTCAGGACGTACGCGGCGGCGAACGCGAGCGCCGCGAGGACGAGCGTGCGCAGCGCGATCTCGGCGACCGGCCGGGACGGCACCCCGGCCGTCCGCCGCCGCCGGGCGTCCAGGAGCGAGGCCGCCAGGAAGAGCCCGACCCCGACGGCCGCGGTCGCGTAGGCGGCGACCGGGCTGTGGAAGACGGTCGAGTACAGCTCGGCGACGACGCTCTCGGCCGGGATGTTGACCGTGCCGCTCGTGCCGAGCACCTGGAGCATCAGCCCGTTCCAGGCGAGGTTGCCCGCCAGGGTGACGACGAAGGCCGGCACGCCCACCTTGGCGAAGAAGAACCCGTGGATCAGCCCGACGGCCGCGCCGCCCGCCACGGCGACGAGGAGCGCCAGCCACTCGTTCATGCCGTTCAGGACGTTGAGCACGGCGAAGACCGCGGCGCACAGCCCGCTCACCGAGCCGACCGAGAGGTCGATCTCGCCGAGCAGCAGCACGAAGACGATCCCGACCGCGATCATGCCGGTGCCGACGATCTGCTGGCTGAGGTCGGAGAGGTTCTGCGCGGAGAGGAACGTGCTGTCCAGGCTGCCGAACACCGTCCAAATGATGATCACGGCGAGGACGACGGGCAGCGATCCCAGCTCCCCGCCGCGCAGCTTGCGCCGGAACTCCCCGACGTATCCCTTGAGGCCCTCCTCACGGACGAGGAGACGGGTGTCCACGGCGGGCACGGCGCCGGGGGCCGGTTCCTGAGAGGCGTCGTCCGCGCCTTTGGACGGTCGGTCCCGTTTCACGGCTCCTCCCGCTTGCGGTCCCGGCGCCGGGTCACGGCGCTGTCGGTGGCCCCCGTGATGGCGGAGACGATCTCCTCGGTGGTCGTCGAGCGCCGGTCGAAGAAGCCGTTGTTCCGGCCGAGGCGCATCACCGCGATCCGGTCCGCGACCGCCATCACGTCCACCATGTTGTGGCTGATCAGGACGGTCCCCAGGCCCCGGTCGCGCAGCCGCTCCACCAGGTCGAGGACCTCGGCGGTCTGCTCCACCCCCAGGGCGGCGGTCGGCTCGTCCAGGATCACCACCTTCGGGTCCCCGATCAGGGAACGGGCGATCGCCACCGTCTGGCGCTGCCCGCCGGAGAGGGACGCCACGGGGATGCGGACGCTCGGGATGCGGATCGACAGGGTGTCGAGCAGCTCGCGCGCCCGCCGGTCCATCCGGACCTCGTCCAGGATCCCGAACCTGCGCAGCTCGCGGCCGAGGAACAGGTTGGCGACCACGTCCAGGTTGTCGCACAGCGCGAGGTCCTGGTAGACGGTCGCGATCCCGAGGTCCTGGGCGTCGTGGGGCCGGGTGAGGGAGACCGGCCGGCCCTCCCAGGCGATGACGCCCTCGTCGGGCGGGTTCACCCCGGCGATCGCCTTGACGGCGGTGGACTTCCCGGCGCCGTTGTCCCCCACGAGCGCGACGACCTCGCCCGGGTGGACCTCCAGGTCGAAGTCCTTCAGGGCCTGGACCGCGCCGAACCGTTTGGAGACCCCCCGCAGGGTGAGCACGGCTGACTCCGGCAAGGGAACCGCCTCCTCCGTCCGTCCGCCCCGCCGGGGCGGACGGCTCGCGACTACTGGAGACCGGCCTCCTCGCAGGCGGCCGCGTAGGTCGGGGTGCAGATCTCCTGGACCGTGTAGAGCCCGTCCTTGACGACGGTGTCCTTGATGTTCGACTTGTCGACCACGACCGGGGTCAGCAGCGAGGCGGGCACCTTCTGACCGCTGCCGCTGGTGACGGTGGTGGGCGTCAGGTCGGACGGGATCGGCTTGCCCTCGGCCAGGTTGACCGCCATGGTGGCGGCGATGTCCGCCTCCGGCTTGTACGGCTTCTCGACCGTGATGGTCTGCGTGCCGAGCAGGATCCGCTGGATGGCGTCGAGCTGGGCGTCCTGGCCGGTCAGCGGCACGTTCATGCCCGCCGCCTTCAGGGCGGTGGCGATGCCGGCGGCCAGTCCGTCGTTGGCCGAGTAGACGCCGACGATGTTCTCCTTGCCCAGCGCGCTGATGGCACCGGACATCTGCTGGTTGGCGTTGTTCGGGTCCCAGTTCGGCGTGTCGTACTCCTTGCCGATCTTCACCTTGCCGTCCAGGACCGCGTGCGCGCCCGCCTTGAACTCGGCGGCGTTCGGGTCCGTCGGCGACCCGTTGTGCATCACGATCTGCCCGCTGCCCGCCTTGTCGCCGAGCGCGTCGAGGAGCGCCCTGCCCTGGAGCTCGCCCACCTTGCGGTTGTCGTACGAGACGTACGCGTCGACCGGGCCCTGCGCGAGGCGGTCGTACGCCACGACCTTGACGCCCGCGTCGTGGGCCTTCTGCACGGAGGACTGGATCGACTTGGCGTCCACGGCGTCCAGGATGAGGACCTTGTCGCCCTTGGCGAGCGCGGTGTTCACCTGCTGTTGCTGGGTGGTGGCGCTCTCGGCGGCGTTGTAGTAGTCGATCTGCGCGCCGGGCGCCAGCTCCTTGATCTTCGCCTCGATGTAGGGGCGGTCGAACTTCTCGTACCGGGTCGTCTTGCTCTCCGGGAGCAGCAGCCCGATCCTGACCTCGTCCTGCGCCGCGGCCGGCTGCGCCGCTCCGGTCGTCGCCACCGCGCCCAGGGCGAGGGCCGCGGCCCCGGCGAGGGCGATCGCGCCCCGCAATGTACGGCTCATGGAAGGCTCCTTCCGTACGCCCCCTCTCCCGCGCCTCGCGGGCGGGGGAGAGCGGGGGCACACATGGCCTACATATCGACATTAGTCGCAACCCGGGGACCGGCAAGCGGGTGAAGCGGGCCCCGGTCAGGCGGGGGCGTCACCGGGGCCGGAGACGGGCCCGGCGGTGAGGTCGGTGGCGCGCAGCAGCCGCAGGAACGCCTTCAGACCGGTGATGATCTCCTCGTTGTCGGTGAGCCGGTTCACCGTCGCCTCGAACTCGCGGGCCAGGGCCGCGACGCCCCGGTCGGTCCGCTCGGCGCGCTCGTGCGCGGAGAGCCCGACCGCGTCCACGGTCCTGCGCAGCTCGGCCAGGGCCCGGTACTGCTCCTCCGCCTTGTCCTGGAGCACCGAGGCACCCGCTTCGAGCGCGGCGACACGCTCCCGCAGCGCCACCACGTCGTCCCGGGGGTACGTCACCTCCCGGAGCAACGTGCCCAGTCTGCCGCGCAGTTGCCCGAAGTACGCGCCGGCCGGCCGGAAGGCCGTGCTCAGCAGGAAGAACCCGGCGCACCAGTACGCCGCCTCCCGGCCGGTCGCGAGGGCGACGGCGAGCACGCCGGCCGCCGTGGCCACGTGCCCGGCGACGGCGACCCGCAGCATCACGCGCGCGATCCGCCGCGCCTCGACGTCCCGCTCCCCGGAGACCACGAGGCCCTTCTCGCGGCTGACCGCGATCTCCGCGAGGACCGCGTGCGCCCGGAAGTACAGGTTCCACGGCGCCGTCAGGAGCAGCAGGAGCCAGAGCAGCCCGAGGACGCCCGCCCCGACGGCGAGCACCGCCCCGGGCGGCGCCCCCACCGCGTACGCCAGTACCAGCGCCCCGACCGCGAGACCCGCCACCGCGAACGCGCCCACGACCTTGCCCATGCCGTCCCCCTCCGGACCGGTGCACGAGAACCGGTGCACACCCTGGGGCCATGGTTCCGACGGAACCGGGCCCCGGCATGAGTACGGCTACTCAGAACGGGGCCCGGTCTCCCGCGCGCACGCGCGACCGTCGTCAGGCCAGGACGACCGGCAGGTCGAAGAGGTCGTTCTGGGTGACGACCGGCTTGTTGCGCAGCTCCTCGCGCGGCACGGCCAGACGCAGCTCAGGGAAGCGCGCGTACAGCGCGGGCAGCGCCACCGACGCCTCCAGGCGGGACAGCGCCGCGCCCGGGCAGACGTGCGGGCCGTGCCCGAAGGAGATGTGCCGGTTCGGCGTGCGGGTCACGTCGAAGTCGCCCGCCGTCGGACCGAACTGCGCCTCGTCCCGGCCGATCGCGCCGAACGACACGATGAGCCCCTCGCCCTGGGGCAGGACCCGGTCGCCGACCTCGATGTCCTCGGCGGCGAACCGGATCAGGACGTGCGAGGTGGGCGTCGACCAGCGCAGGGTCTCCTCGATCACGTTCTCCCACGGCACCTCGCCCTTGAGCACCAGGTCGCGCTGCTCGGGGTGGGTGCTCAGGGCGACCACGGCGTTCACGATCAGGCTGATGGTCGTCTCGTGACCGGCGGCCACCATCAGCTGGAGGGTGTTGGTGATCTCCTCCGTGGTGAGCCGGTCGCCGTCCTCCGACGCCTCGATCAGCGCGCTGGTGAGGTCGTCGCCGGGCGCCTCCTTCTTGCCCGCCACGATCCCCGAGAACAGGGCGCCCAGGTCCGCCATCATCTGCGGCACCTCCTCGGGCGGGGTCTGCGTCGAGAAGAACTTGTCGAACAGCTCCTTCATCCGCGGCTGGTCGGCCCGGTCGACGCCCATCAGCTCGCAGACCACGTTCATCGGCAGCGGGTACGCGAACTCCGCCTTCAGGTCCACGGTCTCGCCCGCCGGGCGCTCCGCGAGCCGGTCCAGCATCTCCGTGGTCAGGGCCTCGATGCCGGCGCGCAGCCGCTCCACCCGGCGCGCGGTCAGCGCCTGCGCGACCAGACCGCGCAGCCGCCGGTGCTCCTCGCCGTCCACGGTCAGCATCGACTTGCCGGGGTTGGCCAGACCGATCAGCGGCCAGTCCAGGGGTATCTCGCCGCGCTGCCAGGCGCCCCAGACATCGATGTCCTTGACCAGCCGGGGGTCCGTGAGCAGCTTCCGGGCCTCCGCGTGGTGGGTGACGGCGAAGCAGGGCACCCCGCCCGGCAGGACGACCCGGGCCAGCGGCCCTGCGGCGCGCAGCCGGGCGCTCTCGCCGTCGAGGTCGCCGACGAACGGGTCCAGGTCGATGACACCGGTGCCGGACGCGGCGGTGTGGTCGTACGGGCAGCTCATCCTAGGGCTCCAAGGGCGGGGGTCGGGGTGTAGGTCACGGGAAGCGCGGTCAGGCCGCGCAGCCAGGGGGAGGGGCGGCGGGCGAGGTCCTCCGGGGGCACCGCGAGGTCCACGTCCGGCAGCCGGTCGAGCAGCACCTCGATGCCCGTCCGGGCGATGGTCTCGGCGACCTCCTGCGCGGGGAACGGGCAGCGGTGCTCGCCGTGCCCGAACGACAGGTAGGCGTTGTTGCCGCCGGTGAGCGCGCCGGAGTCGGTCCGCACGTGCGGGTCGGAGTTGGCGGCGGCCAGGCCGAGCAGCAGCAGGTCGCCGCCGCCGATCCGGCGCCCGCCGAGGTGGGTGTCGCGCGAGGCCCAGCGCCCGGCGACGTTCTGGGTGGGGGTGTCCTCCCACAGCACCTCGTTCATCGCCTCGCCGACGCTGTGCCGGCCGCCGGACAGCGAGGCCGCGAACCGGTCGTCGGTGAGCATCAGGCGCAGCGAGTTGCCGATCCAGTCGGCGGTGGGCTGGTGGCCGGCGGCCAGCATCACCATGAGGTCCTGGGCGACCTCCTCGACCGTGAACCCGGCCGTGTTGCCGAGCATCCGCGAGGCGACGTCGTCGCCCGGCGCCTCCGCCTTGGCGGTGAGCAGCCCGAACATGGACTCGCCCAGGTGGCGCTGGCCCTCCAGGGCGCCCTCCTGGCCGTTGATCATGTCGTTCATGGCCTTGACGAGCCCGGGGCCCTGCTCGTCGGCGAAGCCGTAGACGCTGGCGAGGACCCGGACTGGCAGCAGCATCGCGTACTCGGCGATGATGTCGCAGGAGCCCTTGCCGCACAGCCCGTCGATCAGCTCGTCGGCGAACCGCTCGGCGCGCTGCCTCAGGACGAACGGGTCGATCGCCTCCAGGGCGCCGGAGACGACCTCCGCGCGCTCGCGGTGCCGCTCGCCGACGGTGTAGAGGATGGACGGCTGCTTGCGGCCGATCATGGGCAGCAGGGGCCAGTCCGCGGGGATGCGGTCCCACTGGTTCCACAGGTCGGAGTCGCGCGAGAAGAGGACCGGGTCGCTGGTGACCTGGTGCAGCTCGCGGTAGCCGAGGACCAGCCAGGCGGGCACGTCCCCGTCCAGGACGACCGGGGCGACCGTCCCGTGCTCGCGGCGCATCTGCCGGTACAGCTCGGTGGGGTCGGTCTGGAACCGGGGCCCGCCCAGCGGGACGGGCCGGGGCTCGGAATGGGGCACGGGGCAGGTCACGGGGCGGGCTCCGGGATGGGCTGCGGCGTCGGGTCCTGGGCGACGACGGACTGCAGGTGCTCGACGAGCGTGATCAGGACCTGCTTGCTGGACTCGCGGGACCGGGCGTCGCAGAAGACCAGCGGGACCCCGTCGGAGAGGTCGAGGGCCTCGCGGATCTGCTCGGTCGTGTGGGCGGGGCCGCCGAAGTCGTTGCAGGCGACGACGAACGGCGTGCCGTGGTGCTCCAGGCGGTCGATCGCGTACCAGGAGTCGGCGAGCCGGCGCGTGTCGACGAGCACGACCGCGCCGAGCGTCCCGGAGAACAGCCGGTCCCAGAGGAACCAGAACCGCTCCTGGCCGGGCGCCCCGAACAGATAGAGGATGTTGTGGGCGTCCAGCGAGATCCGGCCGAAGTCGAAGGCCACGGTGGTGGCCGTCTTCGCGGCGACGCCGACGGTGTCGTCGACGCCCTCGCCCGCCTGCGTCATGGTCTCCTCGGTGTTCAGCGGACGGATCTCGCTGACCGAGCGCACCAGGGTGGTCTTGCCGACGCCGAAACCGCCGACGACGACGATCTTCAGTCCGTTGTCGGCGGTGCTGTGCAGGGTCTGGCGCTGTTCAGAGGTTACGGAGTCCAACGAGCACCTGCTCCAGGATGTCGTGATCGGGAAGGCGGTACGACGCGCGGGGGTGCCGTGCGCTGATCCGGCCGGTGTCGTGGAGGTCGGCCAGCAGGATCCGGGTGATCGACACCGGCAGGCCGAGTCCGGCCGCCACCTCCACCACGGCCGTGGGGAAGCGGCACATGCGCAGGATCGCGGCGTGCTCGGACTGCATCCCGGGGACCGGGTCGCTCTCGGCGACCACGAGGGTCACCAGGTCGAAGGCGTCGGACCCGGCACGGCTGCGGCCGCCGGTCAGGGTGTAGAGCCGGTCGGGGGAGTCGTCCCTGCCCGGCCTGGATCGGCTCATCCCCGGGGCCTCGCGACCAGGTACTCGCCCAGTTGCTCGACCAGTTCGGACATGTTGTGGCCGACGAGTCCGGCGTCGGCGTCCTCGTCGGCGACGAGGGCGAGGTGGGCGCCCTCGCCGGCCTCCACGATGAACAGGATGCCGCCGTAGAACTCGGCCATCGCGGAACGGACGCCGCCCGTGCCGTCGCCGAACTCCACGGACGCACCGTGCGACAGGCTCTGGATGCCGGCGGCGATCGCGGCGAGCTGGTCCGCCTGGTCGACGGAGAGCTCGGGGGTACGGCAGAGCTTGAGGCCGTCACGGGAGAGCACCAGGGCGTGTCGGGTGCCCGGGGTGCGTTCCAGCAGGCCCTCCAGGAGCCAGCTGAGCTTCTCGTCGGTGGTGGTGCCGGTCATTTACGGGGTGCCTTCCGGGTGCGGGGAGTTCGAGGACGGCGACGTCCGGGGGGCGGACGTCCGGCCGGCCTGGTCGGACGGGGCGGGCGGGGCGGCGGGGGAGCCGTCCGCCGCCGGGGAGGTGTCGGACGCCGGGGAGGCGTCGGCTTCGGTGCCGGCGTCGGACCGTTCGGCGGCGCGGACGGCCCGGCGGAAGGTGCCGAAGCGGGACGCCGCCCCGGCCGCCGCGCCGCTGCGCGGGCCCGCCGCGCGCGGCTTCGCGGCGGCGTCGGGGCCCTCCGGGTGGGCGGCGGCGAGGGCCCGGCCGCGACGGCGGCGCGGCAGACCGCTCTCGCCGAACTGCGGGTGCTCGCCGGTGCCCTCACCGGCGGTGTCCGGGGCGGTGTCGGGCTCGTGCACGGTCTCGGGCTCCCGGACCCGCGCACCGGCGGGGTCCGGCGCCGGTGCCTCGGCCGGTGCCCGGTCGGGCGCGGGCGCGGACAGGCCGCGGGCGGACACCGGGGGCAGTGCGGCGGCGGGCGCGGCCGGGGTCTCCGCGGGCACGTGGCTGATCAGGTCCTGCGGCAGCATCAGCAGGGCGCCGGTGCCGCCGCGCGCCGAGGGGCGGAACGACACGGTCAGACCGTGCTTGCGCGCCAGCCGGCCGACGACGGCCAGGCCGAGCCGGGTGCCGGACAGACCGGCCAGGTCCTGGTTCTCCGCGCTCACGGCGGCCTCGGCGCGGCGCAGCTGGACGTCGCTCATCACCAGGCCGCTGTCCTCCACCGCGATGATGACGCCGGCGGGGACCTCCTCCACGTAGACGTGGACCTCGGCGGTGGGCGGCGAGAAGTTCGCGGCGTTGTCCATGAGTTCGGCCAGGGCGTGCATGACGCCCTCGGCGGCGTGGCCCGCGACGGCCGCGTCGCTGCTGGAGTGCAGCCGCACCCGCTGGTAGCCGCCGATCCGGCCCATGGCGCCGCGCAGGATCGACTCCATGACGATCGGGCGGGCCCAGCGGCGGCCGGAGCGCGCTCCGGTCAGCACGGCGATGGAGTCGGCGAGCCGGCCGGCCTGGGCGGTGCGGTGGTCGAGGTGGAGGAGGTCGGTCAGGACGTCCTCGTCGGCGTGCCGGTGCTCCATCTCCCGCAGGTCGGCCAACATGCTGGTGGCGAGCGCCTGCATCCGGCCTGCGGCGTTGGCGGCGGCGGCCATGGCGGCGGACCGGCCGGACTCGGCGCGGCGCAGCCTCTCCTCCAGGCGCGCGACGTCGGCGGCCCGGGTCCGGGCCAGCTCCGCCGTCTCGGCCGCGTGGGCGCGGACCAGTTCCTCGGTACGGGCCGCGCGGGCCGCCTCGGCGGCCGCGGTCTCCACCGCGTACCGCTCCTTCAGGGCCGTGGCCTCCCGCTCGGCGGAGGCCGCGGCCGCGGTGGCGTACGCCTCGCGGGAGGCGAGTTCGGCGGTGAGGGTCTCGACCCGGCGGCCGAGGGCGCGCGAGGAGCGCCCGTACCAGGTGACGGCGAACGCCGAGGCGGCGAGCAGCAGCACGCAGCAGACGGCGAACCAGGCGAGCGCGGGACGGACCCCGGCCGGCGCCGCGGCGGTCGCCGCCGCGGCGAGCGCACCACCTGCGGCGGCTGTCAGCAACGAGGCGAGCAGGGCAGGGCGGAAGGGGGTGGACGGCGCCGACATCAACCAGACTCTCGAGAACGGGCACGCGGGAAGGGAGTCGCAACGACGGCACTATAGAGGCGAGATTGATCAGTTAGGAACTCGCCTGATCGGATCGGCACCCAAGTAAAGGTTCAACTGTCCCATTTATGCGATCAAGAGTGATCGAATTTACTCAGAGTTCACCGAAGTTCCGGCCGGTGACCGACTCCTGGCGCGTGCTCAGGAAGCCGGTCACCCACGTCGCGTCATCCGGCCCGCGGGGCGCCGGGCCTACCGCTCGCGCGCCACGAACGCGGGCCGCAGCGACTCGTCCACCGGGTCGTAGTAGCGGTGGAACACCGGGGTGGCCGAGCCGGAGACGGGCGGGACGATCCAGCTCCAGTCGGCGGGGGTCGGCCTGCCGTGCCGGGTCTCCCGGTCGATGTGCCGGAGGAACCGCTCGGACTCGGTGTGGTGGTCCGCCATCGTCACCCCGGCCTCCTCGAAGGAGTGCAGCACCGCCACGTTCAGCTCGACCAGCGCCCGGTCCCGCCACAGCGTCCGCTCCGACGAGCGGTCCAGGCCCAGGCGTTCGGCGACCACCGGCAGCAGGTCGTAGCGGTCGGTGTCGGCGAGGTTCCGGGCGCCGATCTCCACCCCCATGTACCAGCCGTTGAACGGCGCCGCCGGATAGCGCACCCCGCCGATCTCCAGCGGCATGTCGCTGATCGCCGGCACCGCGTACCAGCGCAGGCCGAGGTCCGCGAACCACGGGTGGTCCGGATGCCGCAGCGGCACCTCCATGACGCACCCGTCCGGCAGCTCGTACCACTCCGGCCGCGCGTCCGGACGCTCCCGCACCATCAACGGCAGTATCTGGAAGGGGTCGTCGGTCCGCTTCCACCCCAGCTCGCGGGCGCGCGCGGTCGGTTCCGCGCCGCGCGGATCGCCGACCCAGCTCCCCTCCGGGGTGCGGTGCCCCGCGTAGCGCACCAGCTGGTCGTTGACGATCCGGGGCCCGGGGCGGCCGGGCCGGTCCGGCGCGAAGACCGAGATCACCGGACGGATCCGGCCGTCGTTGCCGGCCAGCCGCAGATGCTCGAAGCAGGCGTCGGCGACCCCGTCGGCCGAGGCGACGTGCCGCAGGTCGCGCACCACGAGGCTGCGCCAGTAGAGCCTGCCGATGCAGCGGGCCGCGTTGCGCCACGCGACCCGGGCGCCGAACGCCAGCTCCTCCGGGGTGTGTTCGTACGTGCCCGTCCGGTCGATCTCGGCGAGGACCTCGCGGACCCGGCGCTCCGGGTCACCCGCCCGGGGCTCCTCCTGGTGGAACTGCCGGACGAAGCTCTCCGCCTCCCGCCGGTCGGTGACGTGCGGCGCCGCTTCCGGCGCTCGCGGGGGCCCTTCCGGGCCGGGGACGGTGTCGGACGTGAACGGACAGACGCCGACGGGGGCCGGCTTCCGCCGACGTCGCAGACTGAAGACCAAGGTGTTCCCTCCTGGCCCCCATGATTACCCCATGTGTTCGCGCGTGTGTGGAGAGTGTGCGTACTTCGTACGGGAACGGCGCCGCGCTGCTACTCTGTCCGGTTCTGCTACGACTCCTGGGCGACCGGCACGTTCTGCTCCGCCCAGACCACCTTGCCGGTGACGGTGCGACAGGAACCCCAGCGGCGACAGAGCATGTTGATGAGCTGGAGCCCCCGCCCGCCCTCGTCGCTGAGGTCCGCGTGCTGGATCTGCGGCAGGTCGGGACCCGTGTCCGAGACCTCCACGACCAGCCGCTCGCCGCGCCAGAGCCGCAGCTCGCCCGGCCCGTTGCCGTACCGCAGCGCGTTGCCCACGAGCTCGGAGACCACCAGCTCGCAGACGTCCGCGAGCTCGTCCAGACCCCACGCGGCGAGCTGACCGGTGACCAGGTTCCGGGCGACGGAGGCCGCCCGCCCGTCCTTCGGCAGCTCCCACACCCGCAGGTCGTCGCGCGGGGACGGGGAGTCCGTCGCGACCAGGAGCACCGCCTCGTCGAACCGCTCGGCCCCGGCCGGGGCCCGCTCCACCAGACCGCCCGCCTCCAGGGCCCCCGGAGTGAGGCCGAGCGCGGCTGACCGCAGCCGCTCCAGCTGCTCGTCCAGGTCCTCCGTCCGGGTCTTGATGAGCCCGTCCGTGTACATCACCAGATGACCGCCGTCGGGCACCTTCAGCCGGATCGGGTCGTACGGGATCACGCCCGCCCCCAGGGGCGCGCCGGCCGGCACGTCCGCGAAGTCGGCCGCGCCCCGCCCGTCGAGCAGCAGCGGCGGCAGGTGCCCGGCGCTGGCCAGCGTGTAGCTGGAGTCCGCCGGGTCGTAGACCGCGCACAGACACGTGGCGACCTGCTCGTCCTCCAGGTCGCGGGTGGCCAGGTCGAGCCGCGCCAGGACCCGCTCCGGAGCCATGTCCAGGGTCATCAGGGTGCGGGCGACGGCCCGCAGCCGGCCCATCGTGGCGGCGGCGGGCAGCCCGTGCCCCATCACGTCCCCCACCACCAGGGCCGTCCGCCCGCCGGGCAGCGCCATCACGTCGTACCAGTCGCCGCCCACCCCGTGGCCGGCCGTCGAGGGCGCGTACTCCGAGTGCAGCCGCAGCCCCGGCGTCACCGGGGTCGCGCGCGGCAGCAGACTGCGCTGCAACGAGACCACGTGCTCGCGCTCGCGCCCGTAGAGCCGCGCGTTGTCGATGAAGACGGCGGCCTTCGAGGCCAGCTGCTCCGCCAGGGCCAGGTCCGTGGAGGAGAACGGCGGCGTCCCCGGACCGCGCACGAAGTCGGCGCTGCCGAGCAGCAGCCCGCGGGCGATCAGCGGCACGGCCAGATAGCTGTGCACCCCGGCGGCGCGCATCTGCGCCGCCGCGCTCGCCGTCGGCGCGACCCGGGCGAAGTCGTCGCCCCGCATCCGGCTCAGCAGGACCGGCTTGCCCTGCCGCAGGCAGTACCGGTGCAGCAGCGTCTCGTGCCGCTCCTCGGACCGGACGTAGGTCTCGCCCACCGGGGTCGGCTCCAGGGAGGAGAGCTCCTCGATGGCGCACAGCGCCGTGGCCCGCAGCAGGGGCATCCCCTCGCCGGTCCACCGGGCCCCCTCCTCGCCGCGCAGGACGCTCTCCAGGACGTCCACGGCGGCGCCGTCGGCGAACCGGGGCACCGTGAACTCCGCCAGCTCCTGCGCGGTCCGCTCCAGATCCAGGGTCGTGCCGATCCTGGAGGTGGCGGAATTCAGCCACGCCAGCTGACTGCGGGTGGTGAACCGGTCGGGCGGCAGCAGACCCCTGCTCCTGCGGAACCGCGCGCCCGCGCCTGCCGGATGGTGGGCCGACGGATTGCTCCCGGCCGAGGCGCGGCTGGTCAGGCGCCGCCTGTCGCTCCCGCCGTTCACTCTTTCGGCCTCCAGACAGGGTGTGACGCCATCTGCTGCACAGTCTGCACCGGAAGAGGCCGCAGTGCATCAGGCATGAGGAACCAACCTGCGCAAGCATGTCCACGGCCACGAGGAGTCACCCCGGGGCGACCCTCCGCGACGCGGGGGCGGCGCCGCCCGCCCTCAGAGCCCCACGACCTTCGCGGCCGCCGAC
This sequence comes from Streptomyces sp. NPDC098101, assembly GCF_044760185.1. Taxonomy (NCBI): domain Bacteria; kingdom Bacillati; phylum Actinomycetota; class Actinomycetes; order Kitasatosporales; family Streptomycetaceae; genus Streptomyces; species Streptomyces sp. NPDC098101. The sequence continues at coordinate 1,397,503 of NZ_JBIWAS010000001.1, forward strand.
ACCTCGTACACCAGGGTGACCGTCCGGCGGCCGCCCGGGGGCAGGGAGACGTCCCAGCGGACGACGCCCTCCGCGTCCACCGAGGCCGGCGCGGGGGAGCAGGACTCCTCGCGCAGCCGCACCTCCACCGCCGAGACCTCGGAGACGGGAATCCGCTCCCGCAGGGCGACCACCCGCTCGCCCTCCTCGCCCGGGGCGGAGAACCGCGACAGGTGCAGCCGGACCGTGTGGGTGACCACGGTCCGCTGGGTGAGCCCCGTGGTGTCGTGGGACTCCTCGGCGTACCGGACGACCCGGAGGTCGTCCCGGCTGCCGTAGGCCAGCTCCGCCGGGGCGCCGGGGGCGGTGAAGTCCAGCGTGCCGCGACCGGTGAAGCCGCTGTCGCGCACCAGGTCCACCGGCCCCGCCAGCAGGGCGTGGCCGGACCGGTTGTCGAACCGCACCACCTGGGTGACCAGCGGCGACAGTTCGGGGGAGCAGGCGTACTCGCCGCCCGCGTCCGTCGTGAAGACGGAGAGCGGCACCCGGTGCGCGCGGCCGTCGCCGCGCACGGAGACCGCCGAGGGGGCGTTCAGGACGCGCGCCTCGCCGCCGTCGTCGACCCCCGGCAGGCCGAGCACCGGCGCCGGCCCGAGGTCCCCGATCGCCTCCTCGCGCACCTCGACGTCGACCGTGCGCCGCTCGGCGGCGGAGCGGTCCCTGAGCGTCAGCCGGTCCTCGACCAGGCCCGGCGGTTCGGTGGCGAGCGCCGAGCGGGCCGTCGACAGCGTCAGCCGCACGTCCGACCAGTCCTCGCCGGTGCGCTGCCAGACCACCGCCTCGGTCTCCAGGGTCAGGGAGCCGCCGTCGAGCACGGCCCGGTAGGCGGGCCGCCACAGCGCGCACGGGGTGAGGTGGCCGAGCCGCAGCCGGGCGGGCCCGGCCTCCGCGGCCTCCACGGTCAGCTCCACGTGGGCGACCAGCTCGGCGGGCTCCTCCTCGGCCTCGGCCACGGCCCGCAGGGTCGTGTCGTACTCGGTTTCGAGGGCGGTGAGCCGGACGCCGACGGCCCGGAGCCGCTCGGCGTACGTGTCGCGCTCGGCGTCCACGCGGTCCAGCTCCCGGCCCCAGCGCTCCCTCTCGCTCTCCCCGGAGCCGACGCCCTCGCGGATCTCCCGCAGCAGGTCGGCGGCGAGCCGGCCGAGCAGGTCGAGCCGGGCGAGCAGCCGGTCGCGCTCCCGCTCCACCGTGTCCCGCTCCCGGTCCAGGGCGTGCAGGCGCAGCCGGAGGGCGGAGTCGTCGCCGGGGGAGGGGACCGGGCCGCGCGGCGTCCAGGTGCGGACGATCCGCGTGCCGAGCACGGTCGCCGGACGGTCGGAGGCCAGCTCGGCGTGGAGGGTGCGGTCGACGGCTAGTGCGCCGATCGGGCCGAGGCGCAGGCGCTGGACGCCGGCCGCCAGGTCCAGCTCGGCGGTCCGCTCGACGTGGGCGCGGTCCTCCAGACAGGTGACGGCGGTGACGGGAAGGGCGATCGGTCGGGGTTCCGTGGTCATGGTGGGGGTCAGCTCCTGCGGTTGCCGTCGACCAGGGCCTTGCCGGCCGGGATGCGGATCTCGTAGCCGCCTTCGAGGACGGCGGTGCCCCCGGCGGGGAGTTCGACCCGCCGGACGCGGGTGCCCGGCGCGTGCTCCTCGGGCCCGTCCCCGGGCACCGCCCAGCCGGGCCGCTCCTCGATCCGCACGTCGGGCTCGGAGGTGACCGGCACCCGCTCGCGGACCTCCACGACGGCGGGCCCGGCGAGGCGGTTCGCCAGCTCCACGCTCACCTGGTGGTCGAGCACGGTGACGTTGTTGCGCAGGCCCGCGGTCGACTCCCGCAGATGGCTGCGGCGGGTCACCCGGATCGCCTCGGCCGGGCCCAGGCCGAGGCGCCGGACCCCGCCCGGGGCGAGCGTGGGGAGCGCGGCCGTCAGCAGGAACTCGTCGTCGACGGTGACCTCCACCGGGCCGGCCAGAAGGGCCCGGCCGGTGGCGTTGGAGACCACGAGCGTCGCGTACACGGTCTCCTCCACGGACGGCACGCAGAGGTACTCGGTGCGCAGGCCGACCGGGATCTCGCCGACCGCGACGGTGTGCCAGGTGCCGTCCGACGGGACGTCGGCGCGGGCGGCGGCGTCGAAGCGGTGGTCGAACGACCCCGCCGACTCGCGGGGGCGCACGGCATGCCGGGGCAGCGGCAGCGCGGCCACCCCCTCGGCACGACGGCGGTACTCGGTCGCCACCGCGTCGGAGGAGGAGTCCGGGAACAGCCGTCCCCGGCGCGCCCCCCGGTCGTCGGGGCCGGACAGGACGAGGGAGGCGTAGTCCAGCTCGTCGCCGCTCGGCCGCGGCGGACCGGACGGCGGCAGTGGCGGCGCCGGGGCGGGCGCGAGCGCGCCGGGCGCCGCGGGCGCCATGGCACGCCGGGCGGAACCCGGCGCGGACCCGGGTGCGCCGCCGTAGCCCTGCGGTGCCGGTCCCGGGGCTCCGCCATAGCCCTGCGGCGCGGATCCCGGGGCCCCGCCGTAGGCATCGGGGGCGAAGCCGTACGCGGCGCCGGGCGGCGGGGGCGCTCCGGTGAGGGCCGGCGGCCCGGCGAAGGCCGGGGACGCGGGAGCCGGGGGCGGCGGCGGGACCGGACCGGCCGCGACCGGCACGGCCGCGGATCCCGCCGCGCCGCCGAGTCGGGAGGAGGCCGGGACGGGCCGGGGCCCGGCCGCCTCGTACCCGGCGAAGAGGTCGTCGAGGCCCGCCGGGGGCTCGCGCCAGCCGGACGGCGCGGGGGTCGCCTGCCGGCGCCCGATCCGTATCGAACGCAGCCGGGGCAGGTCGGTGCGGCGGCGCAGGTCGGCGGTGGCCAGGGCGAGGCGCACCCCGGTCCAGTCCTCGCCGGTGCGCTGGGCGACCGAGGCGCGCAGCACCAACTGCCCCCCGTCGTCGCCCCGGCGGTGCGAGAGGCGGTAGGCCGGTACCCAGACGGCGCCCGGCACGCCGTACTCCAGCTCCAGTTCCACTTCCGCCGGAGCCTCCCCGCCGGCCGCGCCGTCGAGGGTCAGGAGGGCGGAGACCGTGGTCTCGACGTGCGACGAGGGGGCGTCGGTGGAGGCCCGGGCGAGCCGGTCGGCGGCGACGGAGAGCGCGTGCTCGGCGCGGAGCAGCTCCTCCTCGACGTCCCCGAGCCCCGCGTGCAGGCGGGCCAGCCGCTCGTCGACGAAGTCGGCGAGGTCCAGCCAGGCGTCGACCGCGGTCCGGCGGTGCGGGTCCTCGCGCTTGCGGGCCGGAGGGACCGGGTGCAGCCCCGTGACCTCCTCGATCAGGGTCCGCTGCCGGTCCCGGCGCGCCTCGACCGCCGCGTACGCGTCCCGCAGCCGTTCGACCTCGCGCCGCAGCTCGTCGGGCGTGTCGCCGTCGAGCGGCGCGGCCGCGACCGCCACCCGGGCCTCGGTGACCCGGACACCGGCCGGGCCCAGGACCCGGGCCCGCAGCGAGCCCGGATCCAGGGTGCGGGGCAGTCCCGCGACCCGCACCCGGCCGTCCGGGGGCACGGCGCCCCGGGCCAGCCGGCGGCAGACCGCGCCCTGCGCGTACACCACGACCGAATCGAGGGTCGACCCCCACCTCCGGGCCGTCTCCTCCGACATGCGCCTCGCCCCCTGCCCCGTCCGTCGTACCGGTCGAAGCCTACGCGGACGGGCCGTGATCCGGTGCCGGGAGGCGTCCTTCAGGCCGTGGACGCCGCCGCCAGGAACGCCCGCGCCTCCTCCGCGAGCGCGTGGGGGTCGCCGGTCGGCGCGGTCGGGTAGCTCCGGTGCTCCCGGGCCCAGGCGTCGTCCCGCGCGAACCAGTCGACGGCGACCGGCGCGGTGCCGGTGACCAGGGCGCTGTCCAGACCCGCGAAGTACGCGGCCCAGCGCGGCGCGTAGACGTCCCGGACGAGCCCGTCCCACTCGCGGTTGGCGTAGTCCCGCAGCCCCGTCTCGCTCGGCCCCCGGTCGGCCCAGGTGGTCAGGATCGAGCGGGCGTCGTACTCCAGACGATCGCGTTCGGCCGGGTCGGCGCCCCAGGCGCGGGCGTCCTCCAGCCACGGGCCGAGCAGGAACCGCCGGTCGGAGCCGACCAGCCGCCCGAGCAGCTCCGTGCTCGCGTTCCACTCGCGCACCAGAGCCCGGAACCGCTCCAGGTCCTTCGCCTCGTACGCGGACCTGATCCGCGGCAGCAGCACCCGGGCGCGGTTGGTGAGCGCCTGGCGCGCCACGTCCACCAGGTCGTACCGGTAGGCGTCCGTGGTCCGCAGCGCGGGCGCGACCCGCAGCAGCTCCGACAGCGCCCGCTCCACGGTGGCCGCGTCGTACCGCGAGAAGGCCGGGCTCCAGCGGGCGGCCCTGGTCGCCGTGAGGCTCGGCCGCGCGGTGAAGAGGCCGTCCTGCGGCTCGCTCCACGTCCCCGGCGCCATGCCGTACGGGCCCAGGCGCAGCTGTTCCCAGGCTGCGGCCGCGTGCGGGTCGGCCCCGCCGTAGCGCCGGTCCGCGTACGCGGCGAACCAGGCCCGCTGGTCGACGGGGCCCGGCTCCCAGGCGAGTTCGGTGAACAGGTCGAACCCGGCGGGGTTCCCGCCGGTGGCCTCCGGCAGGTAGGCGATGCCCCGCAGCGCGGAGTCGGGCCTGGTCAGCCACGTGTGGAAGCGCTCGCCCCAGACGCCGGTGTTGGCGCCGATGCTGGTGTGGCCGCCGAAGTTGGCGATCGAGCCGAAGGCGTAGGGCGTGCCGCCCCACTCGGCCTCGCGGTCGAGGCCGTCGTAGCGGTCGGAGAGGCCGTCGACGATCAGGACCCGGTCGCGGTCCACCCCGCTCAGGAACGCGGCGGTCGGGTTCTTCTGCCAGCCGAGCATGACCCAGGTGGCGCCGGGGCGCGCGGTCTCCAGGGCCCGCTGGACGGCCCCGGCGGCCGCGGCCACGTCGACCGGGCCGGGGGTGCCGCCCTCGTGCAGCAGGTCCATCTTGAACATGGCGCTGTCGCCGAACCGCTCCCGCTGGACCCGGTAGTAGGCGGCGGCGAGCCGGTCGAAGACCGGGCCGGTCGGGTCCAGCCAGTCGGGCCGGTCGAAGCCGACCCACTTGCCCTGCGGGACGGTGACCGCCCCCGGGTTCCGCGCGGCGAACCCCGGCGGCACGGTGCCGAAGAAGCCCGGGAGCACGGGGGTCATCCCGAGCGAGCGCAGCTGCCGCGCGATCCGGCCGCCGAGCGCCGCGCGGTCCTCGATCAGCCGCTCGGAGACCGGGCCCGCGAAGCCCGACATGTTCTGCAGCAGCCACCAGGCCTGGTGGGCGGGGGCGGGGATCCAGCGCCGCAGCTCGGCGGCGTCGTAGCCGAACTCCTGGAGCGCCCGGTGGTACGGGTACTCGGCCCCCGTGGGCACGAAGACCTCGTTCACGCCGTGCAGCGCCATCAGGTCGATGTCGCGGCGGTACGCGTCGAAGTCCCGGTAGGCGCCCGAGTAGCCCTCGTCGGTGTCGTTCAGGGCGTAGCGGTGGGGCACGTTCGCCGACCGGATCAGGGTCCCGGGGACCCCGGGGAGCACGGCGGGCAGCCGGCCGAGGCTGTCGCCGGGCCATCCGATGTCGACCCCGGCGACCCGCTCCAGGTACCAGCCCGCCCCGGCGAGCAGCGTGGCGGGCGAGGTGCCCCGCACCTGGATCCGGCCCGCCCCGCCGGAGACCGCGAACCAGTCGCCGGACTCCGGCCGCGCGACGGGGACCAGGACGAACTGCCGGGCCCGCGAGGACAGCAGGCGCTCCAGACTCGCCCGCGCGGGCGCCGTGTCGAAGGCGGGCGCGGCGGCGGAGACGGCCCCGCCCCCGGGAGAGAGCGCGCCGGGCGCGACCGCCGTCGCGACGACGAGCGCCACGAGGAGGAGGACGTGACGGCAGCGGAGCATCAGGCGTCGGCCCATCTGGTTCCCTTGGTCTTCCCTGCTCGAAAGAGCCCGGCGGATCGTCCGCCCACTGTCCTACGCCCCCTCGTCCGAAGGGCGCAGGTGGAGCGGTGACCTGCGACGTCTCATCCTTGCGGGTGTACGCGTCGCAGGGGCCGGGCCTTCTTCGCGGACGTGCGCGTCGCCGGGGCCCGCCTCTCCCGTGGACGTACCGGGCCGGGGCGCCGCGACGACCAACCCGCCCCCTCCGCTGCGATGACGGACGCCAATTTCCTTCTGTGCGGCGGCGGTTGACGAATGGTCTGGACCAACCTACGGTCTGCTGGAGCGCGCGCCATTCCCCAGGACCCATCCCCCCACGTCCCAAGGAGCACGCATGTCAGGCTCTCGGATCACCCGTGTCCTCGGAGCGGGCCTCGCCGCCCTGCTCGCGGCCGCCGGCCTCGCCGCGCCCGCCGCCGCCGAAGGCGCGAAGCCCGTACGAACCGAAGCGTCCGCCGCCGGTGCCGCCGCCGACACCTGCGCCCTCAAGCCGAAGCCCGCCGGAAAGGTCCTCCAGGGGTACTGGGAGAACTGGGACGGCGCGGCCAACGGCGTCCACCCGCCCTTCGGCTGGGCCCCCATCGACGACCCGCGCTTCGCCGCCCACGGCTACAACGTCATCAACGCCGCCTTCCCCGTCATCCGCTCGGACGGGACGGTCCTGTGGGAGGACGGCATGGACAGCACCGTCCGCGTCGCCACCCCCGCCGAGATGTGTCGCGCCAAGGCGGCCGGGGCGACGATCCTGATGTCGATCGGCGGCGCCACGGCGGGCATCGACCTGAACTCCACCGCCGTCGCCGACCGCTTCGTCGACACCATCGTGCCCATCCTGAAGAAGTACAACTTCGACGGCATCGACATCGACATCGAGACCGGCCTGGTCGGCAGCGGCTCCATCACCACCCTCTCCACCTCCCAGGCCAACCTGATCCGCATCATCGACGGCGTCCTCGCCCGGATGCCCGCAGGCTTCGGCCTGACGATGGCCCCGGAGACCGCGTACGTCACCGGCGGCAGCGTGGTCTACGGCTCGATCTGGGGCGCGTACCTGCCGGTCATCAAGAAGTACGCCGACAACGGGCGCCTGTGGTGGCTCAACATGCAGTACTACAACGGCAGCATGTACGGCTGCGCGGGCGACTCCTACTCCGCCGGCACCGTCGCCGGGTTCGTCGCGCAGACCGACTGCCTGAACAAGGGCCTGGTCATCCAGGGCACCACGATCAAGGTCCCGTACGACAAGCAGGTCCCCGGCCTGCCCGCCCAGCCCGGCGCGGGCGGCGGCCACATGGCCCCGTCGGCCGTGGCCCAGGCGTGGAACCACTACAAGGGCGCCCTCAAGGGTCTGATGACCTGGTCGGCGAACTGGGACGGCGCGAAGGGCTGGACCTTCGGCGACAACGTCAAGGCGCTCCAGGGCCGCTAGAGCTGGAAGGCGCCCCCTTCCCCCGACCCGGTCCCGGTGGCCGGGTCAGGGGAAGAGGACCCGGGCGAGGGCGAGACCGACGAAGACCGCGCCGAGCCCGGCGACGACGGAGACGACGACGTTCGCCACGGCGAAGAACCGCGCGCCGGTCTCGGCGAGCCGCAGCGTCTCGTAGGAGAACGTCGAGTACGTCGTCAGCGCGCCGCACAGCCCGGTTCCCAGGAGCAGTTGCACGGTGTGCCCGGCCGCCCCCGACAGCGCGGCGCCCGTGAGCAGGCCGAGGACCAGGGAGCCCACCACGTTCACGGTGAAGGTGCCCCACGGGAAGACGGTGTCGTGGCGGGCCTGGACGGCGCGGTCGGTCAGGTAGCGCAGGGGCGCGCCGACGGCGCCGCCCGCGGCCACCAGGAGGAAGTCGTTCACCGCGGGCCCTCCCCGGTGTCGTCGACGGGACCGGCCGGGCGGACCGTCGGACGGGTGCGGAAGGTCATGACGCGCTCCGGTGCGACAGGAGCCGGCGCGTGCCGAACGCGCCGGCGGCCACCGCCGCCATCGCGGCGACCACGGTCGCCGCGAGGTAGACGAGCGCGGTGGCGGCGCGGCCCGCGTCGACGAGGCGTTCGATGTCCACGCAGTACGTGGAGAAGGTGGTGAACCCGCCCAGGAACCCGGTCCCGAAGAACGGGCGCAGGAGGGGGTGGGCCGTGAAGACCTCGGTGACGGCGACGAGGAAGACGCCGATCACCAGACACCCGGCGGCGTTCACCGTCAGCGTCGTCCAGGGGAAGGCGTCCGCGGGCGTGGGCCACAGCAGGGACGCCCCGAAGCGGGCCAGGGCGCCGAGCGAGCCGCCCACCGCGATGACCGCGAGGACGCCGTGGCGCGCGCGCCGGGACTCCCGCCACCGGCGGACGTCCGCCGGGGTGACGTCGGGGTCGACCGGCTCGGGGCCGTTCGCTTCCGGGCCGTCCGGTTCACCGGCCGCACCCTGAGGGGATTCGTCGGAACGCATACCTCTCCCTACGCGTGGTGCCCCGCGCGGACATGGGCGGGGACGGGTCACGAGTAGGGACCGTTGGCGGCAGCGCGTGCCGCGGTTCGGGTACGGCGGGCCCCACCGCCGCGCGACGGTCCGGGGACGGTCGCGGCTCCAGGATACCGGGCGCCGGGCGTCGGACGTCGGACGTCGGAAGGGCGGCGCCACCCGGACCGGGGCGGTCGGACCGGAGCACGTGGGCCGGGGCGCGCGGGAGCGCCGGTGCGCGGCCGCCGGGAACGGCCGCGCACCGGCTCCCGTCAGGCGGTGTGCAGGGTGAGGCCGTAGCGGCCGAGGATCTCGTTCACGGGCTGGAACCACGTCTCGCCGCCGGAGGAGCAGTTGCCCCAGCCGCCGGAGGTGACGCCCTGGGCCTGGTCGCCGCTGATGAACGCGCCGCCGGAGTCGCCGCCCTCCGCGCAGACGCTGGTCTTCGTCATCTGGTGGACGGCGCCCTGGCTGTAGTTGACCGTCTGGTTCTTGCCGAGGACGGTGCCGCAGTGCCACTTCGTGGTGGAGCCGGAGCGGCAGATCGACGCGCCCACGGGCGCCTCGGCGGACCCGCGCACCAGCCGGTCGGAGGTGACGCCCCAGCCGAGGACGACGGGCACGGTCCACCAGCCGCTGTGGATGCTCACGTACGCGTAGTCGTCACCGGGGAACGAGGAGCCCTGGAAGGTGCCCATGGCGGAGCCGTCCCAGCCGCGCACCGAGGCCCCGGCCCGGCCGCAGTGACCGGCCGTCACGAACCCGCCGTGTACGGAGAACCCGATCGAACAGCGCACGTTGCCGGTGTAGTACGGGTCGCCGCCGACGGTGCCCGCCGCGTACGTGCGGGGCGCGGTGGCCGCCTCGGCGACGGTGACGGGCCCGTTCGCCCGCGCCTTCTCGACGAAGGCGCGCACGGCGGGGGCGTCCCGCTCGGCCCGGACGACGGTGACGGCGACGCTGTTCGTCTTCGGGTCGACGTGCCAGCCGGCCACGCCCTTCGGCGCGGAGAGCGCGTCGAGGCGGGTCTTGGCCCGGTCCAGGACGGCGGCGCTGTGGCGGACCACGCGGGTGTCGGCGCCGAGCGCCCGCACCTCGGCCTCTTCGGCGCGGTCGGTGAGGGCGACGACGAGCCGTCCCGAGGAGGCGTCGAACCAGGCGCCTCCGTACGCGCTTCCGGCCGTCTGCCGGGCGGCCTCCTCGACGTCCGTCGCGGCCTTCTCGGCGCGCAGCCGCGCCTCGGCCTGCGCCGGGGTCAGGCCGAGGTCCCGCTGCAGGGCGTCGAGCAGGCCGTCCGAGGCCGCCGGGGCGGAGGACGGGCGCGGCTCGGGGAGCGGGGCGGCGCCGGCGTGGGCGGCGCCGAGACCGAGGGTCAGCAACAGGGCCGCTATGGCGGCGCCCAGGGGGGTGGTGCGTTTCACGAAGCCTCCTGGTGTGGGGGATCGAACGCTTGAGAGCGCTCTCAGAGAGCGTCGGCCGTTACGGTAGCGGCATTGACTTGGCAGGTCCATACCAAAAGTGCGACGGCGGGGGATCGGCCCCGCGGCGGCTGTCGCGTCCGTCCCGCCCCGGGCGGACACCGGATGGGCAAAGGGGCAGACGGACGGGCCGCCGGTCGCCCGGCGGCCCGTTCCTTCGAAGACGTACGACTTTCTGGACGCGTACGACCGGGGCCGGTCAGGACCCGGTCGTGGCGCGCGTCAGGAGCGCGGGGGCAGCCGCTTCGCCAGGAACTCCTCGAAGGTCACCTTGCCCACGGCCCGCTCCGGCGTCAGGTGCCCGCCCGCCCGGAATCCCCGGTAGGCCTTTCCGGCCAGGGGCACGTTCACCAGACGGCGGTGCTGGCCGATCGCGCGCAGATACGTCCGGGCCAGCTCCGCGAACGGAAGCACCTCGGGCCCGCCCATGTCCGGCACCCGGCCCGCGGGCTCCCCGGCCGCGAGTTCGGCGAGCCGGGCGGCGACCTCGGCCACCTCGATCGGCTGGTCCGAGACGCCGGCGGGGATCGGCACGACCGGCAGCCGGGCCGCGTTGCGCAGGACCTCCACCACCAAGTCGTGGAACTGCGTGGTCCGCAGCACGGTCCAGCCGAGCCCGGACCCCTCGATCATCTTCTCGACAGCCAGCTTCGTCCGGTAGTAGCCGAGCGGCACGCGGTCGACGCCGACGATCGAGATGTAGACCAGGTGCCGGACCCCGGCCCGGCGCGAGGCCTCGATCAGATGGCGCGCCGCCAGGTCGTCGCCCCCGCGCAGCGTGGTCGCGCAGTGCACCACCGTGTCCACGCCCTCCACGGCCGCGTCCAGGCCCGTGCCCTCGCGCAGGTCCACCGCGTACGGCTGCGCGCGGCGGCTCAGCACCCGCACCTCGGCGCCGTCTCCGCGCAGGCGCTCGGCGACGAGCCGTCCGAGCGTTCCCGTACCCCCGGTCACCAGGATCGTGGTCATCGTGCGTCTTCCCTCCGCAGGGTGCGCGTTCCCCGGTGGAACGCGCGTCGTCAGCTGAGAACCGGCGAGCCCCCGGGAATGTGACAACCGGTCCGGGAGAATCTCACTCCAGCGGGCTTCCCGTGGCGAGCTGCCGCTGAGCGAAGGCGAGCTTGTCCGGGTTCACCACGACCCGCACGCCGCTGATGGCGCCGTCGCGCAGGTCGAAGGTGGTGACGGCGAGGAGCGTCCCCTCCCGGTGGCTCACCAGCGCGGGCGCCCCGTTGACCTCGGCGAGCACGACCTCCGTGCCCTCCTCCGTGCGCCGCGCGACGCCCGCGAGGAAGCGCAGCACGGCGTCCCGGCCGACGACCGGGCGCCGGGCCGCCGAGACCTTGCCGCCGCCGTCGCTCCACCAGACGACGTCCTCGGCGAGCAGCCGCTCCAGACCGGCGAGGTCGCCCTCGCGCGCGGCGCCGACGAAGGACTCCACGAGCCGGTGCCGCTGCTCCTCCGCCGGAGCGAAACGGGCCTCGGGCCGCTCCAGGCGCCGGACCGCCCTTCCGTACGCCTGGCGGCAGTTGGCCTCGCCCAGTTCGAGGACCCCGGCGATCTCGCGGTGGCTGTACGCGAAGGCCTCGCGCAGCACGTAGACGGCCCGCTCGGTCGGGGTGAGCCGTTCGAGGAGGACGAGCAGGGCTGTCGAGACGGCGTCGCGCCGCTCGGCGGACTCCAGGGGGCCGAGCGCGCCGTCCCGGGTGAGGACGGGTTCGGGCAGCCAGGGCCCCGCGTACTCCTCGCGCTTCGCGCGGGCCGAGGTGAGCCGGTTGAGGCTGAGGCGGGTGACGACCGTGGCGAGCCAGGCCGCCGGGTGGGCGATGGCCGCGCGGTCGGCCCCGCTCCAGCGGAGGTAGGCGTCCTGCACGGTGTCCTCCGCCTCCTCGGCGGAGCCGAGCATCCGGTAGGCCAGGCCGAACATCCTGGGCCGGTGGGCGGTGAACTCGGCGGCCGAAGCGGCCGAAGCGGCCGAGGCGTCGGCCGTGGCGGTGACGGTCTCGCCGTCACCGCCGTCGTCCGGGGCGAGGTGCTGCGCGGTCTCCGACGTCACGCGGTCAGCCTGCCACAGACCCCGGGGCCGTGATCTCCTCCGGTCAGTCGGCGGAGACGGCCCCGACCAGGTCGCCGACCTTGCGGTCGGGCAGGGCGCGGGCCACGTCGGCCTGGGCGATGATCCCGACGAGGACGTGGCTGTCGATGACGGGCACGCGCCGGATCCTGTGCTCGCTCATGACGTCGAGGACCTCGTCGGCCCCGGCGTCGGCCCGCACGTAGACGATCTCGTCCTGGGCGAGGTCGCCCACCCGGCACTCCGCCGGGTCGAGGCCCTTGGCCACCACCTTCAGAACGATGTCGCGGTCCGTCACCATGCCCTTGAGCTTCTCGTCGGCGCCGCAGATCGGCAGCGCCCCGACCCCGAGCTCGGCCATCTTCCGCGCGGCGTCGCGCACGGTCTCGCTCGCCTTCACACAGGTCGCGTCCGGCGTCATCATCTCGCGTGCCGTGGTCATGGGGATCACCCGCATCCGTTCCGTGAGAGGGCGGAAAAGCCGTCCAGAAGTCCAGAAGGCCAGAAGTACTGGCACGAACGCGCCTGCCCGACGGCTCCGGGAGGAAACACGGGGCCGGGCGCGGGGGCCGATTCCCTCGCGCCCCGCCCCTGACCTCGTCGTATCGTTGGCCTAAGGTGTTGCGGAGAGTGACCGAGTGGGGGATGATTCCCGGCCGTGACGATCTTCCTCGCCGTCGTGCTCGGCGTGTTCCTCTGCGTGCTCTACCGCCTCTTCCTCACCCCGGGACGGGCCGACCGCTGGGTCGCCGAGCACTTCGTGGCCTCCGACTACGGCCTCGCGCCCCGCGAACAGCTCGACCCGCGCCGCGCCGGCCCGCCCCCGCCGCCGCACCGGCAGCAGGAGCGACAGGCCGTGGCCGACGCGGCGTGGGACGGGAACTGGCGGGCCGCCGAGGCCTACGTCCGCGCGGCGGGCGACGACTGGGACGAGCGCTGGTCCCGCACCGAACTCCTCCAGGAGGTCGCCCGCGAGGACGACGCCTGGCTGGACGCGTGGCGCGCGGCCGAGCCCGGCAACTGCGACGCGGCGACCCTCCACGCCCGGATCATGGTCCAGCGCGCCTGGGAGATCCGGGGCAGCGGGTACGCCCACGAGGTCCCGCCGGACCGGATGAACAGCTTCCGCGCCATGCTCCCGGCCGCGATCGAGGAGGCGCGGCGGGCCACGCTGCTCGACCCGGCGAACCCGGGCCCCTGGGTCGTCATGGTCACCGCCGCCCGGGGCGCCCAGTACGACCGCGCCCGCTTCCGGCCGCTCTGGAACGGCCTCGTCGCCCGGGCGCCCCACCACTACGAGGGGCACTGGCAAGCCCTCCAGTACTGGTGCGCCAAGTGGTTCGGCAGCGACGGACTGATGACGCGCTTCGCCCGGAAGGCGGTCCTGAAGGCCCCGCAGGGCAGCCCGCTCGCCGGCATGTACCTCCACGCCCTGAACGAACTGACCGACCGCCCCGTCTCCGCCTTCTCCGTCACCCCCGTGACGAGGACCCTCCTGAAGCGGGTCGCGGCCTCCCTCGCCGAGGTCGACCCCGACGACGAGCGCCTGCCCGCCCTGCGCCACCTCCTCGCCCACTACATGCTCCGGGCGAGGATGTACGGACCCGCGCTGGAACAGTTCCGTCTGATCGGCCCGTGGTGCGGCGCCGAGCCCTGGCGCAGGGAAGAGGACCCGGCGCAGGCCTTCGAAACCGCCCGGGGCACGGCGGTGAAACTGTCCCGCGCCCCCGTCGTCCCGACGGTCAAGTCCCACGGGATAGGCCGCTAGGACCGGCCCCGGCGACCGGACCGGCACATCACGGAAACGGATGCGGAGCCCGCAGAAGCTCCGCGTCCGTCAGGTCGCGGGTCCGGTGACCGCCCCGGTGGAGCGCCGTGCGCAGCCGGGGCATCAGCAGGGCCCGCTGCCGGTTCCAGCCGAAGTCGATCGGCAGCAGCCCCGGCACCACCGTGGCGACCGTCCGCAGCCCGGTCCGCTCCTGCTCGGGCGTGGTCTGGTCGACCACCACGACGTCGTGACCCGCCCGGACCAGCTCGTCCACGACCGCGCCCACGTCGTCCCGCAGGTCCCCGGTGCGGGGCCGCCCGCCGCTCTCCCACCCCGCGTACACCTCGTCGAACGGGCGGGCCTCCGACGGCTCCAGGTACGCGCGCGCGTACGCGGCCATCCGGGGCAGCCCGTAGAGCTGCGGATGGTCCTTGAGGTGCCGTACGAGGGAGAAGTCGTCGGCCATCGCCTCCAGTTCGGCCCGGCGCTCGGCCGTCTGGCGGGCCAGGTGCGGGAGGTAGCTCAGCACCTCCGACAGGGCGCCCTCGACGGCCGACCGCGGGTCCAGCGAGGCGGCCGCCGCGAAGGACAGCGTGCCCGGACCGCCGTCCCGGCGCACCCCGACCACCGTGACCGCCGGGATCGCGAGGTCGATCCGGTTGTCGAAGGCGTGCACGTCGTAGCCCTGGAGCGCGGCCCGCTCCACCATGGCGGCGACCGTGGGGCCGCCGACCGTCGCCAGGTCGATCCGGGGCAGCCGGGCCGCCCCGTACCAGCCGTTCAGGAAGGAGTCCCGCTCGACGAGTTCGAGCAGGCCGCCCAGGACCGCCTCCTCCAGGCAGCCGCCGATGGCGCAGCCGTTGGAGCACTCGAAGACGAAGTCGTCGTCGGCCGTCGGGATGCTGTAGTACACCAGCCGCGACGGCACCAGGACGGACCGTCCGTCCCGCAGCGACCGGCCCCGCTCCCAGGGGATGGGCCGGGCCGGGTCGAAGGGCCTGACCATGGGGTCGTCCCGGTAGGTCTCCGGGGCGTACAGACCGCACGCCGCCGGATCGACCGCCTCGTCCCCCAGCGCGTCGTACGGGGCGACGACCGGCGCCCGGCCGGTGCGCCGCCGGGTGCCCGCGTACCGTTCGAGGCCCTCCAGAAACGCCAGCCGGCGGCTGGTCGCGAAGGAGTTCTCCTGCCCGCTCCAGGTCACGTCGTGGAGCCCCGCGTACCCCCGGACGAAGACGCTCCCGGCCACCGGGGCGGTCGTGGAGGAGGTGACGTCCGTCCAGGTCCCGGCCCCGAGCGCGCCGCAGACCGGATTGGCCAGGGCCTCGACCGGGAGCGGGTACGCGAAGGCCGACCGCAGCCGGTAGCCGTCCGGATCCGGCTTGGGGCGCGCTACGAGGCCGAGCGCCGGGACGGCGTCGTCCCCTCCCGGCCCGCAGTCCGGGCAGAGCGGGTCCGCGAGCAGCGGGTACGTCCGGACGAGCAGGTTCGCCAGGTCGACCCGGGTCACCTGCGGCAGGGCCCGGTCCGCCGGGTGCGCGGCGGGCGGCACCGGGAGCGGCCCGTACAGCAGTGCCTCGCACAGCGCGGCCACCGTGTCGTGGACGTGCCCGGTGAGCGGCGGCCAGGCGGCGGCCGGACGGGGCCCGTCGGGGCCGCCGGTCTCCAGGGCGTCCCGCTCGCTCCGGCTGCGCAGCCGCTGCCACCGCAGGGCCAGGCAGCGGCCGCAGGCGGGCGCGCTCCCGTCGCCTCCCCAGGGGCCCAGGAGCACCGCGGAGGCGCTGAGGTGGACGAGCGCCGCCGGACGGTCGGCGGCCCACGGGTCCGGGGCCCGGCCGCCCCCGGCGCCGACGGCCCCCACCGGCACGACCCGGGGCGCGCCGGCGCCGAACCGGCCGTCCAGGAAGTCCTGGAGGGCGTCCCGGGCCCCCGCCATCGGGTGCGGGAGCGCGACGGCGGTCATGAGGTCTTCGTCCAGCGGAAGAAGCGCACCGCCACGGCCCCGAAGAGCACGCCGAACACGACGAGCCCCGCACACCCCACCCCGATGTCGGAGAGGTCGCCCCGGCCGGTCAGGGCGGCCGACACCGCGTCGTTGAGGTAGCGCAGCGGCAGCACCCGCGACACGTTCCGCAGCCACTCCGGCATGGAGTCCAGCGGGAAGAACGACCCCGAGAGGAATGCCATCGGCAGGATCAGGAAGTTGGCGATGCCTGCGACCGACTCCGGGGTGTCGGCGATGCTGCCGATGATCACCCCGAGCAGCAGGAAGGTCGTGATGCCCAGGACCAGGACCGGGATCAGGAGCGGCCACCGGGAGGCGGGCACGAGCCCGAACCCGGGCAGCATCGCCACCCCGACGAACAGCACCGACTGCACGAGCCCCACGCCGAGCGCGAGGACGTACCGGGACCCGATGACGGAGGACAGCGGCGCGGGCGACATCCGGATCATCCGCAGGATGTCGTCCGAGCGCCACTGCATCAGGGTGAACGCGATGCCGAACACGGCGGCGTTCGCGACGCCCCAGGACAGCACCCCGGAAGCGGTGTACGACAGGTACGAGAACCCGCTCTCCTCGACAGCCTTGCCCCGGAAGACGAGCCCGAAGACGACGAGGAAGAGCAGCGGGAAGGCGAACGTGAAGAAGACCGTCGTCTTGTCCCGGACCTGGGCGCGGTAGCCCGCCGCGGTCAGCGCGGAGTAGGCGCTCATGCCTGCTGCTCCTGGGTGTTCGGGGCGAGGGGGTCCCGCCGGGCGGTGAGTTCGAGGTAGACGTCCTCGAGGCTGGGCGTACGGGTCTGCACGCCGTCGAGGCCCGTCACGGCGTCGAGTGCGGAGAGCACCCTGCCGGTGGAACGGGTCTCCAGGACCAGGTGCCCGCCCTGCACGGTCACGCCGTCCACGCCGGGCAGCGACCGGGCCCGCTCCTCGTCGATCCGGCCGAGCGGGACGAGCAGCCGGCTGCTCGCGCCGAAGGTGCCGATCAGGTGCTGCGGCGCGTCGGTGACGACGAGCCGGCCGGCCACCAGGATGCCGACGCGGTCGCAGAGCGCCTCCGCCTCGTCCAGGTGGTGGGTGGTGTACACGATGGTCCGGCCCGCCGCCTTCAGGCCCCGCAGGACCTCCCACAGATCGCGCCGGCCCTCCGGGTCGAGCGCGGCCGTCGGCTCGTCCAGGAAGATCAGCTCGGGGCCGTGGACCAGCGCGGAGGCGATGGCGAGCCGCTGCCGCTGCCCGCCGGAGAGGTCGTCCACCCGGACGCCGTGCCGCCCGCCGAGCCCCACGGACTCCAGGGTGGCGTCGACGGCCGCGCGGTCCGCTCCGAACAGCGCGGCGACGGTCCGCAGGTGCTCGTGGACGGTCTGCCGCACGAAGAACGCCGAGGACTGGGTCTGCACGCCCATGCGCGGCAGCAGGGCGGTGTTGCGCGGCCAGGGCGACTCGCCGAACACCGAGACGGTGCCGGAGTCGGCCCTGCGCAGCCCTTCCATGATCTCCACCAGGGTGGACTTGCCCGCCCCGTTGGGCCCGAGCAGTCCGAAGAACTCGCCGCGCCGGATGCTCAGGGACACCCCGTCGACGGCCTTCCGGTCGCCGTAGACCTTGGACACGTCGGTGACCTCGACGGCCGCCGGGGGCGATCCGGCGGGGCCGGTGGTGGGGGAGGAGCTCATACGGGTACCTCATTCATGGGTTGCGGGTCCTTCGCTTTCGGGTCGGCGCGTCATCGGAACAGCAGCAGGACGACGGCCGCGCAGGTGCCGGCGGCGGCGAGCAGCACCAGGGCGACCGACGCGACCGCGTAGGACGCGTGGACGCGGCGGGCGCGCGGCGGATAGGCGGCGACCGCCTCCCGTCCCCGCCGGCGCAGCGCCAGATAGGTCCGGGTCTCCGGGGCGAGGTGCGTGACGCCCAGGAGGTGGCTGAGGATCCGGTAGCCGTCGAGCGGCGGCAGCGGCACCAGGTTCCCGAGCGCCTGCACGATCCCCACGAAGAGCATCCCGGTGAGAACCGGCCGCGCCGGGTCTGCCGCGTCCAGGAGCGCCCACCAGAGCGCGACGGGCAGCAGGAGCACCAGGTTGACGTGGGCACCGGCCGCCGCGACCACCAGTTTCGCCCGGCGCCCCGGCAGGAAGGGGTAGTTGTCGACCGTGCAGTACATCATCATCGCCGGGAACCGCCAGCGCAGTCCGATCTCGGTGACCACCCCGCCGTAGTGCCGGGCCGCCACGCCGTGCGCGAGCTCGTGCAGACAGACGCTGAACCAGAGCAGGACGGCGAACGGGACGAGGACCAGGGGACGGGCGAGCAGGGCCGAGAGCCCGTCGAGGAGCGCGGCGGGATCCGCGAGCACGGCGACGACCATCACCAAGGACGCCGCCACCAGCGGGAGTTGGACCCACGGCCGCAGCAGCGGCGACAGCAGCCGGTGCAGGTGCCCGGCGGTCGCGTGCGCGTCGGCCACGGTCCGCCGGCTGCCCTTCCAGAAGGTGCCGGTACGGGCGGGCGGCGGCTCGGGCGGCGCGGGGTCCGGCGCCCCGGCGAGCAGCCCCCGGGCGCCGAGCAGGCCCAGCAGCCGCGTCCACTGCTCCTCGGGCAGCCGGAGCCGGAACCGCTCGGCGTACGCGGCCACCACGTCGTCCACGTCCCGGGTGCCGTCCAGCAGGCCGATCACGAAGTGCTCCTTGGGCCCCACCTCGAACGCGGCGCCGCTCACCGGGTGCTTGACGAGGTGGACGGTGCGCGGCCCGCGCAGCACCGCGGGACCGACCAGCACGCCCGGCCGCAGCACGGGCCGGTAGGCGCGCGCGGCGGAACGGCCCCCGGCGGAGCGGTCGTTGCTCGTCCGGTCGACGGCGCTCAAGAGACGTCCTGCTTCCCGTGGTCGGGCTCCCGCAGGACCCTGCCCAGGACGAACGACAGGTACGCCTCGTCCCGGATCGTCACGTGCAGCCGGTTGTTCGTCATGTGCATGTACGGCGACAGGAGCCGGGGCAGCACCGCCGGCACGTGCGTGACGGGCACCAGGGGAGCCGCGTCCGGGTCCTCGGCGCGCTCCTGCCCGGTGTCCTCGCGGGCCGGTCCCTCCCAGGCCGGGAAGGCGAGTTCGCCGCGCCCGGTGAGGTCCACCACCCGCTCCCGCAGCTCCAGGCAGTGCTCGGCCCAGCGGCGCAGGAACGCCGGGAGCCCCGACGGATCGCCGCCCGCCACCGCCTCCCGGATCCGCGCGAACCGGACCCCGAGCGAGGGCGCCATCCGCTCGTACGTGCGCTCGTATTCGGCGGACCCGATGAAACCGGTCCCCGGGAACAGCCGGTGCCAGAAGGCGTAGTACGCGTCGAGGTAGTCCGCGAGCCGTTCCTCCTCCGGCAGGAAGCAGCTCGCCATCACCATCATGAGCTGGGCGGACGTTCCGAGCAGCACCGTCCGCAGGTGCAGGTTCATGCTCCGGTACGCCTCCAGGACCAGGTCGCTGGAGTGCCGGAAGTGCCACTCGGCGAGCTCCACTCCGGCGGGGCCGCCGTACTTGGCGTACTCGGGGGCGTACACCTCGTACGAGAAGGAGTTGTTCGGCCGCAGGTTCATCCGCCCGTCCGGGCCCATGTACCGGGCCCGGTCCCCGCCCGGGAACTCGATGTCGAAGAGCGAGTTGTAGAAGTCCTTGAGGAAGCCCGAGTCGACCTCGTAGAGGGCGGGGCGGGATGTCAGGAAGTCCCGGATCGCCTCCTCGGCCCGCCGGCGGACCTCGGCCTCGGCGCCGGGCCCGCTCGGGCGGAGCCGCAGCCGCACGTGCGGCCCCTCCAGCCAGTAGGTGATGAAGAAGTGCCCGGACAGCAGGCCGTCCTCGGTCAGCCCGTCGACCAGCGGGCGGACGCAGTCGACGAGGAGGGGCCGGGGGTTGGCGGCGTAGAAGACGTGCAGCGCCAGCCAGGGGGAGGGGCCGGTCCCCTCCGGGGCCGGGCGGAAGGCCGCGGGCTCGGTCAGTTCGGGCATGACGGGACGACCTCCGGGCCGGACGGGGACGGAACGGGAAGGGGCGGAACGGGACGGGAGCGCGGAACGGGACGGGGGCGGGTGGTGAAGGTCTCCACGGCCAGTTCGGCCACGTGCCGGCCGCGCTCCGAGACGACGTGGAGCCCGTCCTCGGCGGGCAGCATCTCCTGGAACGCCACCCGGACGCCGGGCTTCCGCTCCACCAGGGCGTCGAGCGCGGCCAGGGAGAGCGGACTGTCGAAGTCGACGTGGACCGGCTTGGCCCCGACCGGCCCCCGGTCCGCGCGGGAGACCGTGGCGAAACAGCGGTCGGGCAGGCCGTGGGCCCGCCGCCACCGCTGCCAGTCCAGGTAGTGCTCCTCCTCGCCCGACCCCGGACGGCGGACCGGCAGGACCTCCGCGAGCGCGGTCCAGCTCCGCCGGCCCACCACCACGTCCCCGTGCCGGATCCGGGGCCTGCGGGTGACCCCGTCCACGGCCGTGCTCTCCGGCACCCCCGCCCACACGTCGAAGGGGGCCATGGTGCTGGGGGAGAGCAGGAGCAGGGTGCGGGGGATGTCGGGGAGCGCGATCGGCACGAGGTAGCCGAGGTAGACCGGCACGACCTCGCGGCCGAGGCGCCGGGAGCGGAGCACCAGCCGCCCGGCCGTCTCGTCGTGCTCGACGTACAGGTCGTCCAGGTGGATCCGGGACTCCTCGGGCACGGTGCTGGTCTCGCCCGGACAGACGATCTGGTGGTCGGTCAGCCGCCCGTGCAGGTTCAGGTTGCTGCTGACCGGCCCCCCGGTGACCTCGGCGAACACCGCCCCCTCCGGCCGCCGGGCCGCCGTCTCCTCGCGCAGCGCGCCGGAGAGCCCGGCCCCGGCCGCCCCGGCGCCGTCGTACAGGTGGGTGAACCGGCTGAAGGGGAAGGCGAGACCGCCGTACGACTTGTTGAGCACGACGAGCGGCCGGCCGCCGGCGGGCCGGGAGAGCTGGAGGTGATGGCTCTGCGGGACGAAGTGCCCGGTGAGCGGCGCGAGTTCCCCGGCCGTCTCCGCGAGCAGCCCGCCCGGCAGCTCGACCTCCGCCACGTCCCGGTCCGCCGCGTCCCGCTCCCACAGGGCGCGCATCCCGTCGTGGAAGCGGCGGCGGGCCCGGTCGAGGGTCCGCATCTCCTCCTGCCCCAGCCAGTTCTCCTCCGGCCGGTACGCGCCGTCCTCCCCGAACGGGACCCGCCGGGAGGTGAAGGACACGTACTGGTCGAAGAAGTCCTCGTGGAAGTCGTGGACCAGGCCGAGCAGGTCGTCGCAGCGGCCGCCCCGCCCGTACCGGGCGACGAAGAAGCCGAGCAGCGTGATCCGCTGCGGGAGCGTCAGGTCGAAGAGCGGCAGCACGCCCTCGACGGCCCGCAGCGCCCGGCCCGTCTCCCCGCCCAGCACGCCGGGACCGCAGACCAGGCCGTCGCCCGCGCTGACGTCCTCGTACACCAGCGTCTGCGGCAGGGACGGCTCGGCGGCCCCCAACTCCCTCTGGACGTCCTGGAGTCGGCTCCGCAGCGTGCTCAGCAGGGTGCGCCGCTCGTCGGTGCCCGCCCCGGGGTAGCGGGCGAGGCAGTCGGCCGGGCCGTCGAGGAGGTCCGCGAGCCGGTCGGCCCACGGCACGCCGAGGGAACGCAGGGCGTCCTGGTAGGAGCGCAGCGGATCGCCGCCGTGCACGTCCGTGCGGAGCACCGGGACCTGCACCATGCCGACGTTCAGGAGGGCCGACGCGTACCGCTCGCACTCCTCGCGGCCGGCCCCGTGCTCGGCCTCCAGCCAGTCCACCAGGTCCCGGTGGCGCACCTTCCCGTCCCCGCCGCCGAGCCACTCCAGGAGCCGGTCCAGGGTGCCGCTGCCGCGCAGGAAGAACAGCCGGTCGCGGACCGCGTCGAAGGTGACGGCGGCCCCGTCGTCGCCCGCCGTCGTCACGTGGCGCACGTACCGGATGCGGTCGGCGTCCCGCTCCCAGCCCTGCGAGAGGACCACCGGCAGGTCCCGGCGGCGCTCCGGGTCGTCGGTGATCAGCTCGGTCAGCCGGGTCAGCACGACCACGTTGAGCCGGACGCGGCTCACCCACTCCCCGTCCACGCGCAGACCGGCGCCGTCGTCCGCCGGATCGCCCGAGAAGGAGGCGAGGCCGACGCCGGTGAAGGTGCTGAAGGGGCTGGTCTTGCAGGCCGTGCGGTAGAGGTAGGTGAGCGCCGAACGCTCGATCTTGCGCAGCCGGTTGCCCGGCCGGGGGCTCGTGTCGCGCAGATAGGCGTCGAGGCGCGCATCCAGGGCGGGCGAGGCGAGCAGCAGGCCGTGGCGCAGCCGCTCCTCGGACAGCGCGCGCCGCAACGCGCCCCGGCTCTCCCGGAGTTCGCCGTCGAGCAGCTCCGCGCCGCCGGCCGTCAGCTCCGCGAGCCGCGCCCGGTCCCGCAGCCACCGCCCGGTCCGCCCGCCGGTCTCCGGGTCGAGCCCCGTCACCAGGCGCACGGCGGCGCCGGGGTCGGCCGGCAGCCGGTTGTTGAAGATCCGCCGCCGCAGGTCGAGCAGCGCGCGACGCGCTCCGGCGTCGCCGTCCCCGGGCGCGGCGGTCGACCCGACCAGGGCGTGCAGGAGGTCGCTGAGCCGCGCTCCCTCGGCGGCCAGGCGCTCCTCCTCGTCCAGGACGGCGTCGGCCCAGCGGCGGGTGGCGGGGCAGCGCAGCCCGTGGACCGTCTCGATTGGAAGGCCGGCCGCGCGGAGCACGAAGCGCCTGCCGGGCTCCCAGGCAGCCGCGGTCCCGTCCCGGGCGTCCGTGACGCCGGACTCTGTGCGTGTCATGGGGAATCCTCCGGGGCCGTCAGGCGATCTCGTGGCGGAAGTCGGCGGGCCCGGGCCGTTCGTGACCGAGGGCCATGATGAGCAGCGGGGCCTCGTCGCCGTCCGCGAGCCCGAGCCGCTCGGCGTACGAGACGTTGTCGAAGCCCAGCGCCACGCCCGCGCCCAGGCCCAGGGCCGAGGCCGCCAGGTAGAAGCCCTGGGCGACGGCCCCGGCGGTGGCGACGGCGAGCCGGTAGCCCCGGTCGCCGACGGCGTCCAGGACGGCGGTGGTCCGCACGGTGGGCACCAGGACCGCCCCGGCCTGCTCCAGGTTGTAGTTGGCCAGGAAGTAGTTCTCCTGGAGGAACGCGCCCTGCGGCCCGGTGACGACCGGACGCAGGTCGCCCCGGTCGGGGTCGTACGCGTACGCGCCCCGCCCGATCCCCTCCACGTGGTTGACGAAGGCGTAGAGCCGGGCGAGCCGGTGCTCCCCGGCCGGATCGGTGTCACCGGCCAGCCGGGTCCCGGCGCAGGCCGCCAGGACCGCCGACAGGTACCCGGCGGACACCTCCCGGCGCGCGTCGAACCGGCCGAAACTGGAACGCCGCTCCCGCAGGGCCCGGCGCACCCCGGTGTCCGGGAAGGCCGGTGCGGGCAGCGCGACCCGCACGCCCCCGTCGGCCGCGTCTGTGCGAGCCGTGTCCGTGCGAGCCGCGTCCCTGGGAGCCGCGTCCGTACGGGCCGCCGCGGCGGCCAGCGCACCCGGGGCGGGCCGGGCGGCGGCCCCCTCCAGGGTCGCCCGGTGCATCGCGCCCACCTGCGGGAAGTCGAGGAGGGTACGGGAGCGCTCGACGTCCCGGTGCCGCACGGCGGGCCGGTGACGCGGGTCCGTGCGCACGGTCTCCGTCGGGGGGCCGTCCCAGTGCAGCGGCACGACCGCGAACACCGTCTCCTCCTCGCCCGCCACCCCGAGCAGCCCGTTCAGGGCGGGCTCGTCGAACCACAGCACGGGCGCGAGCCGCAGCCCCCGGGCGGCGGCCCAGATCCGCCAGGTCTGCGCCAGGGTCCCCAGGTCGGTGCAGACCACGTGGAAGCAGAAGCTGTTGTACTTGAACGAGTTCTGCCAGTACTTGACGCCGAGGATCAGGTACTGGTCGGTGTCGAGGGCCCCGTCGGGCGCGTCCGGACCCAGCGCCTCGCGCACCCGGCCCGTGACGTCGCCGGTCAGCAGCCGTTGCAGCGCGTGCCGCTGCACGTCGTAGTAGTGCAGGCCCGGGACGAGGGGCCCGGAGGGGCCGGACGCCCAGTGGACGCTCACCGGGTAGAGCCCGCCGCCGCCGGCCGTGCCGCGCGACCAGTTGGCGTGGGGGTAGAACGGTAGCCCGGCCAGATCGGTGTTGGCCTGCACGCCGAGACGGCGGCCGGTCAGCCCGTACGAGTCCTTCAGCATCGCCGAGAGCAGCGGGAGGCCGAACCCCGGACGCGCCCCGGGCGCGGGGACCCCGGCGGCGCCGGGCAGCAGACCGGGCGCGACCGGGACGTCCGCGAGGTCCTCGGTGTCCGGCAGCGCGAACGCCTCCGCGTCCGGGTAGAACTTGCCCCGGCGCGGGCCGTCGGCCCAGTTCACGACGTGGTCGGTGGGCTCCATCGGAACGCGGCCCCGGTGCAGGACGGCGTGCGCGTACTCATGGGCGTACCCCATGGGATCCCCCTTTCTCCGGGTTTCCCCGGGCGTCGGGCGTACTCGCCCGGTCGGATGGCCTTGCCCGTCGGGGCGTCACGGGAAGGGGTGCGGGCCCGGGTTCAGGTCGGCCGCGGTCAGGTCGTCCGCCCGCAGTCCCGCCTCGCGCAGCGCGGTGCGGGTGCGGGGCATGTGCCGGGCGCGCTGCCGCGTCCAGCCGAAGTCGAGCGGCAGCAGACCGGGCACGAGCACCTTCACGGTGTGCAGCCCCAGGGCCCGCTGCTCGGGCGCGGTCTGGTCGACGACGACCACGTCGAACCCGGCGGCGGTCACGGCCTCCACCGCCACCAGCAGGTCGTCCCGCACGTCCGCCCCCGTCCGGTCGAACCCGGGCGGACGCAGCCCGGCCACGGCCACCGGCTCCGGGGGCGCGGGCCTGCGGAGCAGGAAGTCGGCGTGGCGGCCCATCTCCGGCACCGCGTACACCAGCGGGTGGTCGTGCAGGCCGGTGATCCGCCCGAAGTCCTCGGCCATGGACCGGTATCCGGCCTCGTTCCGCTCGAACCGCTGGAGGAGCTGCACCGAGTCGGTGGCGATCTCGCACAGCGCCGCGGCGAGCGCCGCCTCCGGATCGAGGGACGCCCCGGCCCCGAAGCACATCCGGGCCGGACCCCCGTCGAACCGCTCGGCCACGCCCGTCACCACGGGCACCGGGAAGGTGATCCGGGTGTCGAAGAACCTGGCCCGGTAGCCGTACAGGGCCATCCGCTCCACCATCACCCGGGTGCGCGGGTCGGCGCTGGTCGCCGGGTCGATCTCGGGGAGCGGCTGCCGCCCGTGCCAGGCGAGCAGGAAGGCGTCCCGCTCCAGGACCTCCATCAGACCGCCGAGCACGGCCTCCTCCAGACTTCCCCCGGAGGAGCAGCCGTTGGAGCTCTCCTGCACGAACCGGTGCTCGATCCCCGGCTTGTGGTAGTACGCGAGCACCTCGGGCACGGCGCGGGGGACCCCGTCCCGCAGCGACCAGCCCCACACCCACGGGACGGGACGGTCCGGGGCGAACGGCGGCACCCACGGGTTGGCCCGGTGGAACTCCTCCGCGTAGAGACCGGTCTCCCGGGGGTCGACGGCGGTCGGCCCCAGCTCGTCCAGGGTCGCGGTCAGGGTGACGGCACGCCCCCGCGCCCGCATCCCCGCGAAGCGCTCCAGCCCCTCCAGGACGCCGATCAGGGTGCTGGCGCGGTACGCGTCGGCGTGACCGCCCCAGAACGTCTCCCGCAGGTACTCCCCCGAACGGCTGGAGAAGCAGCCGACGGTGGCCGAGGTGGTCGGCGAGGTCACGTCGCACACCACCGACGGACCCACCGCGCCCCAGTGCGGGTTGGCGAACGCGTCCACCGGGAGGCCGTACGCCTCCACCGGCCGCACCCGCCCGGCGCCCGGCCGGTACGGGGGCGCGGGACGCAGGACGAGCGCCGCCGCCTCCGCCGTCACCGGCTCCGGGACGCCGCAGCCGGGGCAGTCCGGCTCCGGCACCAGCGGATGGTGCCGTACGGTCAGCCGCTCCAGGTCCACCAGCCACACGTCGGGGAAGGGGCTCCGGCCGTCCGGGGGAGCGGCGGCGAGCCCGGCGACCAGGGCGGCGACGGCCCGCGCGGCGAACGGCGTCCGGTGCGGCCAGGGGCCCGCCTCCCGGGTGCCGCCGCGCAGTTCGAGCCCTTCCCGCAGCCCCACCGAGCGCACGCCCTGCCAGCGGCGCTCCAGACAGGTGCCGCAGCCGGGCCGGTCCGCCACGGGCCAGGGGCCGACCAGCGCCTGGCCGCCGTACAGGTGGACGGGGAGCGCGGAGCGCGGGGCCGTCCCCTCCCGCCGCACCCGGAAGGCGTCCCGCACGCCCAGCGCCGAGACGGCGAGGTCCGGGACCGGGCGGCCGGGCGCGGACGGCAGCTCCGCCAGGGCGCGGCGCAGGTCCTCGGCGAAGAGCCGGCACGCCTCGCGTCTCGGTTCCCCGGTCCCGTCGACCGGGGCCTCGACGAGGTCAGCGGTCATCGCCGGCCGCCCTGGTGAGCAGGACCCGGACCGTGTGGATGCCCGCGGCGGGCAGGTCGGCGGCGTGCGTGGGCACCACGAGGGCGTCCCGGCCGGCGGCGGCGAGGCGCTCCAGCACGTCCGCCCAGGTCACGGCGGGGAGCGCGGGCACGGGAGCGTCGGCCGTCACCGGGACCAGGGCCGGGTCGAGGTCCGCGAGGAGCGGGTCGCCGGTGTCGGGCACCCGTTTCGAGCCGGACGCGTCCTCCGTGCCCAGGACGCCCTCCGCGGTGAGCTGGGCCGCGCCGAGCAGGTCGCGCAGGGCGTCGGTGGCCGCGTCGGCCCGGTCGAGGGCGGCGCCGACGGCCCACCCGCCCGGTCCGTCCGGCCCCGCGTGCCCGTCCTTCCCGCCCCGTTCCGCCGTCCGGGTCCTGGCGAGGACGACGGACACTCCCGTGTGCTCCTCCTCCCCGAGGTCGAGGAGTTCGACGTCCAGGCCCAGGTGCCCGGCGGACCGCAGCAGGAAGCGGGTCTCGGGGGCCTCGTCGAACACGGCCGGGGGGATCACCGCCGTACGCCCGGCCCCCCGTACGGACCGCCGCAGCGCTTCGTGGGCGAGCGCGGACAGCAGACCGGCCGCCGAGGCCTCCGGCAGACCGGGACCCGCGCCCGCCCCGGCGCGGGACGGCTCGAAGCGGCGGTCGGGGTTGTCCGGCCCGAACGGGCGGACCGCACCGGCCGGCACCAGGACCGGCTCCTTGGTCAGGAGCGACGTGGCCAGGACCCAGGAGGCCACCGGATCGCCACCGGCGCCGCTGGCCGTGGTCAGCGCGTCCGGATCCACCCGGCCGGACGCCTGCCCGTGGTCCGAGGGGGAGTCGGCTCCTGTGCGGGCGGGGGTGGGGACGACGTGCTCGGCGTACACCGCGGCGGCGGCGTCGAGCGCCCGCAGCCGGGCGCCCGCCGTGTGCTGGACGTCGAAGGCGACGACGGTCCGCGTCCCGGCCGCGCCGAGGCCGACCTCCACGGCACCGACCTTCAGCGGGGTCTGGGTCACCGGTTCGTCCGCGTACCGGGTGAAAACCCCGACGGACGGCCTGACCGCGAGCGAACGGCGGTCGAGGTCCGCGAGCGGCCCCTCGGTCGCGCCGTCCTCGGGGGCGGCGGCGACCACCGGCCGGAAGACGGGCCGCCCGGCGGCCTCCGCGAGGTCGACGGGCTCGGCGGCGACGGCCTCCGCCCCGGCCCGTGCCCGGCAGAACGGGCAGCGCGGATGGGGCAGCAGCCGCTCCGCCAGGACGTCGAAGGAAGCCGTGTCCTGGAGCAGCACCTGCCCCCGCGTCTCGGCCGGCAGCGCCTCCGTGACCAGCCGGAACACCTCGTACCCGAGCAGGTTCCCGACCATCGCGGCCAGCGGACCGCGCGGAGCGGCCCCGGAACCCCCGTGCGAGGCGGGTCCGTTCAGGGCGAGGCCGCTCCAGAGGTCGGCCGCCACCGCCGCGTCCCCCGTCGCGCCGAGCCGCAGGGCCGCGCAGGCCACACAGCCCTCGGCGTCCGGCGTACCGGCCGGCCCGACCACCACCCGCCCGCCGAAGACCCAGGCGGGGAGCAGGAGACGGCCCTCCGGGACGCCCTGCCGCAGCAGGGCGACCGAGGTCCCGAAGGCGTCGCGGCCCGCGGCGGCCACCACCACGTCGTACCCCGCGTACGCGTCCCAGCCGACCGCGCCGGACCCGGCGTCCGGCAGCACCGTCACCTCCGCGGGGCTGCCCCCGGCGGTGAGCTCCTCCGCCTCCGCCCGGAGCGCGCCGAACTCCGCCGCCGTGGCGGGCCCTTCGGCGAGGGCGGCTTCGACGCCGACGGAGGCGCAGCCGTTGCGGATCAGGGAGAGCGCGCACCAGCGGGCGACCGGGCCCTCGCCGAGCACGGCGACGCGGGTGTTCCGGAATGCGGCGAACCGGCTCTCGGCGCCGTCGGCGTAGTGGTCGACGTACGCGATCTGCTGCGCGAACCGGGCGGCGACCGCCGGTTCCACGGGCGCGTCCCCCTCGGCCGGGGCCGGTACGGGCCGGGCGAAGCCACGCGCGTACAGCGCCTTGACCAGGCTGCCCACCATCGCCTTCTGCGGCTCCTTGAAGCCCTCGCAGATCTCCGCCACGGTCCGGCCGCCGTCCAGGTGGGGCACGAGGAGGGTGGCGAACCGGTAGGCGGAAGGAGACGCGACCTGGAAGCCGCCGTCGGCGTTGTGGAAGATCACGCCCTTGGGCGTCTCGGTGAACAGCACGTCGCGGCGCACCCTGGGCCGGGTGCCGGCGGTCTCCTCGTACGGCGTCGTGGGCATGGGGGAAGCGCACCTCCGGGTCGGGGCCTCGTGGGCCGCGCGGAACTGAAAGGCGGGACGTACGGGGGCGCGGAGGACGGGCCGGGTAGCCGCCCTCCGCCGTGGGGCGGGGTGGGGCGGGCCGGTCAGGTGGCCCCGGACGGCAGCGCGTGCCGGACCGTGGCGACGACGGCCTGCGGGCCGCCGGAACGGCCGGAGCGGTGCAGCGCGTGGGCGCGGAACAGCGGGTTCATCCGGAGGGCGCCGGGCTGGTCCTCCTCGATGAGTCCGGTGTCGAGGAGCCGTTCGAGCACCTCCTCGGCGTCCGTCTCGGGGACGGAGAGGGCGCCGGCAGCGTCCGGCGCCGTGATCCGCCCGTCGAGGCGCGCCAGCCGCAGGTGCGCGTCGGCGAGCGGGGCGGGAAGGCGGCGCAGGGCCCCGTCGAGGGCGAGCGGCACGGACATCCGGGGGTCGTCGGGCAGCGCGAGCCGGGCGGGCAGGTCCCGCAGCAGCCACGCGGAGTGGTCGGCCAGGCGCATCCTCGGCCGGGTGAGCAGCCGGGCCGCGACGATCCGCAGGGCGAGCGGCACGTGCCCGCAGGCCTCCGTGAGGGTGTGCGCGGCGGCGGTCTCGGCCGCCACCCGCTCCTCTCCCAGGACGGCGGTCAGGAGCGCGCGGGACTCCGGGGGCGTCAGGGCGGCGAGCTGGAGCACCGCCGGTCCGTGGGTGGCGACCAGGGCGGCCAGGCCCATGCGGCTGGTGACGACGACGGCGCCGCAGCCGGTCGCGTCGAGGAACCGCCGCACCTGGTCCGGGTGCACGACGTCGTCGAGTATCACCAGGGACGCGCCGGGCGAGGTGCCGGGGGAGGCCGCGGCGGGAAGCAGCGCCCGCAGTTCCACGGCGGCCTCGTCGGCGGACCGGGGCGTGCCGTCGGGCCCGCTCAGCGACAGCAGGGCGGCGCCCGCCGGGTACCGGTCGGCCACCAGGTGCGCGGCGTGCAGGGCCAGCGCGGTCTTGCCCATGCCCGGACCGCCCGAGACCACCGCCAGCACCGGGGCGGAGCCGTCCTGCCGGTCCCCGCTCAGATGGCCCACCAGGGCGGCGGTCTCCCGGGTGCGGCCGGTGAAGCCGGGGACGTGGGGCAGGCGCGGCCCCGGGTGGCCGCTCTCGACGGGCGGCGTCGGTGCGGGTGCGGGTGCGTGTACGTGCGCGGGTGCGGAGGGTGCGGGCGGCGCGGACGCGGGCGGTGCGGGCACGAGCGGCAGAGGTGCGGGCGGTGCCGGCGCGGGTGACAGGGACACGGTCGACGCGGTGTCCTGAACCGGCCCCCGGGGCTCGTCGCCGCGCAGAATGGCCAGTTCCAGTTCTTGCAGTTCCGCGCCGGGGTCGACGCCGAGCTCCTCCCGGAGGTGCGTCCTGATCCTCCGGTACTCGGCCAGCGCCTCGTTCTGCCGCCCCACCCGGTAGAGCGCCCGCATCAGCTGGGCGGCGAGCCCCTCGTGCTGGGGGCGGGCCCGGGTGGCCTCCCACAGGTCCACCAGGACGTCGCGACATCGCCCCCGGGCCAGCTGGATCTCGCAGACGCGCTCCAGGACGCGTAACCGCTCCTCGACCAGCCGGGGCACCTCGTCGCGGTGCAGGAGCTCGGAGGGGACGTTGGTGAGGAGGGGGCCCCGCCACAGGTCGAGGGCCCTGCGCAGCAGGGGGAGTTCGTCCTCCCCGGCCCCCTCGGCCCGGGCGGTCAGACGGCGGAAGTGCAGCAGGTCGAGGGTGTCGCCGTCGGCCGGGAGGAGGTAACCCCCGGCGACCGCGACCACCGCCTGGTCCTCGATGTCGTACTTCGCGAAGAGCCGCCGCAGCCGCAGGACGCAGCTCTGCAGGGCCGCCTTCGCCGTCGCCGGCTGCTCCTCGCCCCAGACGGCCTGCCGGAGGCGGGACGTCGGCACCACCTCGCCGGGGCGGACCAGGAGCGCGGCGAGCAGCGACGTCGGTTTGGCCGGCGGGAGGACCACCACGTCACGCCCGTCGGTGATGCTGAGCGGACCGAGCAACTGGAAGCGCACTGAGTTCCCTCCGCTGACGGTTGAACCCCTACCGGAACGGCATGTGCCACGGCACTTCCGGGAAACGCGCTTCACGGCCGCAGGCAGGACGGAGCGCCTGTGAAGCCGTCTTCACGCGTGGTTCGGCCGTGTGGCAGTGGTGAGTGTCTACCTGCGTAGATCGCACGGTCAAGGGGGCCGTGAAATGCCGGAGGGGCACGGAGGGAGCGCGGGACGGGGCGCGCGGCGGCAGCGTCACTGGTGGGGGAGGCCCCGCCGCCTTCCGGACGAACTCGCCCACCTCGTAGGCGATTTGACATCCGTACGGCGTTTCCCGGGCGTTGTCGCGGTATTCACGCGCGCCCGGACGGGACGGCGGGGGGAAACGGCGTGCGGGCATGGCGAAGGCCCGGCCGGCGCGTCTCCTCGCGGAGAAGGGCGCCGACCGGGCGCGGTCCGCGCCGGCCGGGGGCCGGCGGACGCTGTCGCCCCGACCGTGGGTCAGGCGGAGCAGGAGGTGGTGCTGCAGGTGGAGCTGGAGGTCGAGGTGGAGCTGGTGCTGGTGCAGCCGGCCAGCACGACCTCGCTGGCGTCCGAGTAGTCCGAGATCTCGAACGTCTCGGCCTCGAGCTCCAGGATCTCGTCCGCGAGGGTGCTCAGGTCCTTGTTCATGGTGCCTCCCGATGAGTCAGGGCGGATCGCCGCGGCCGGTGACCTCGTGGGTACCGGTACGGAACCATTCCACCGCCCTCCGCTCACCGCCGGGCACGTCTCCCGCTGGCACACCGCTGACGGTTCGCTGGCACGCCGCCGACACGCGCCGTGCTACCCGTCGGCGTCGCGGACCGCCGCGAGCTCCGCGATCAGGTCCGCGTCGCGCATCCCGGGCAGGGCGTACCCCTCGGCCTCGTCCCAGGGGACGTCGCCGTCGTCCAGGTGCACGTGCCACTCCGCGTCCGGGAGGGCCCGGCGCAGCTCCGTCACGGAGTCCAGGACGTGGGCGATCACCGGCAGCAGGCGGCCCGGGTCCATCGGCATCTTGGTGGACCCGGCGAGGATCTCGCCGGGCCCGCCCGTGGAGCCGTCGTACAGGTACAGGCTCTCCTCGTCGTCGTACGGGAACGACGCGGTGTGCGCGGCGACGACGCGCGCGACGGAAGCCGACTCGGCCTCCGTCAGCGGCGTCGCGCGGTGTGCGTTGTAGTACAGGGAAACGCTCATGCGACGGACTGTACGGCGGGGGTGTGACAACGCCGCCCGCGCGGGGCGCCCTCCGCCGCCGGGTCAGTCGCGGGAGTTGCCGAACAGCAGCCGGTACGCGACCAGGAGGACGAACGACCCGGCGATGGCGGCGCCCCAGGTGGCCAGGTCGAAGAACTGGTTCTCTATCGGCCGGTCGAGGAACCGGGCGGAGAGCCAGCCGCCGAGGAAGGCACCGGCGATGCCGATGAGGGTGGTGCCGATGAACCCGCCCGGATCGCGGCCCGGCAGGAGGACCTTGGCGATGGCTCCGGCCAGGAGTCCGAGGACGATCCAGCTGATGATGCTCATGGAGGGGAGGCTGCCTTCCGTACGGCGTCGGGACGGTGTCGGTCGGGGTGTCCGCCGGCTCAGGCGCGGGGCGCGTCGGGGCCGGCGGGGCCCGCCGGGGGACGGGTGGTGTCGCCCGGGGCGGGGTGGACGATTCCCGTGATCACCGTCGGCCCCTCGGTCGTGGACGGCGGTGTCGCCTCGGCCTTCATCGCGGCGGCCTCGCTCTTGAGGATCCGGGCCGACTTGCCCATCGAACGGGCGAGGTCGGGGAGCTTCTTGGCGCCGAGAAGCAGGATGACGACGATGAGCAGGATGGCGATTTCGCTGATGCCGAACATGGTGTCCGTGTCCTCTTCGGTGAGGCGAGGGGCGTGGGTGCGGGGCGGCGGGGCCGGGCGGGGGTCAGACGTTCACGCCGAAGTCGGCCGCGATGCCGGCGAGGCCGGAGGCGTATCCCTGGCCCACCGCGCGGAACTTCCACTCGGCGCCGTGCCGGTAGAGCTCGCCGAAGACCATGGCCGTCTCGGTGGCGGCGTCCTCGGAGAGGTCGTAGCGGGCGAGTTCGGCGCCGTCGGCCTGGTTGACGACGCGGATGAAGGCGTTGCGGACCTGGCCGAAGCTCTGGCCGCGGTTCGCGGCGTCGTGGATCGAGACCGGGAAGACGATCCGCTGGATCTCGGCGGGAACGGCGGACAGGGCGACCTTGACGCTCTCGTCGTCGCCGTCGCCCTCGCCCGTGAGGTTGTCGCCGGTGTGCTCGACCGAACCGTCGGGGCTGGTGAGGTTGTTGTAGAAGACGAAGTGCCGGTCGGAGAGGACCTTGCCGGCCTCGTTCAGGAGCAGCGCGCTGGCGTCGAGGTCGTAGTCGGAGCCGGTGGTCGTCCGCACGTCCCAACCCAGACCCACCACGACCGCGGTCAGTCCCGGGGCCTCCTTGCTCAGCGAGACGTTGCCACCCTTGGCCAGGCTCACACCCATGCCGCATCCCTTCGTACGGGACCGGGCCGGGCCCGGCCCCGGATCATCGAGTACCAGTGCCTAGAAATCTACAGCAGTGTAGAAAATTACGGTATGTGCCCGTGTGCCCTCCCGGTTCCGCCGGGGGCCCGCGACCGTGCCCGCTCCGCCGGGGGCCCGCGACCATACGCGGCCACGGGTCCCGGCCACGAGCCCCCGGCGGCGGAAGGCCCTACTCCTCGTCGCCCTACTCCTCGTCGCCCTCGCCCTCGTCCTCGTCGTCGCCCTCGAAGAAGTCGCCCACCTCGTCCACGACTTCGGCGGCGACCATGCCGCCGACCACCCCGACGGCCAGTCCGGCCGCACCGGCCGCGACCGCGGTGCCCACGCCGGGCCCCGAGCGGTGCCCACCCCCGTGCCCATGGCCGTGGCCGTGGTCGAGGTACGAGCCCTGGGGGTGGTACGAGGCGTGGTGGTCCACGAGGCCGCCGACCCACTCCTCGACCCGGGCGTTCCAGTCGACCCCCTCGACCTCGTGGTGGCTCACGGTGAAACGGGTGAGCACGTCGTGGCCCTCGGAGAAGGGGCCGCCGCGCTTGTCGGCCTCCAGGACGACCTCCAGACCGGCCGGCCCGGCCAGGAACGTCAACTCGATCTCGTTGACCTGATGCGCGTACCGGGGAGCCGGGGTGATCTCGATCTCCTGGTAGAAGGGCAGCTGCTGCCCGGTGCCGTTGACGCGGCCCAGCTCCAGGTCGGCCGACTTGAAGCCGAACCCCAACTGGCCGAAGGCCTCCAGGATCGCCTCCTGGGCGGGCAGGGGGCGCACCGCGAGCGGATCCAGGTCGCCCTTGTCCCGCGCCCCGGCGATCCCGAGTTCGGTGCGCACCCCGAGGACGATGCCCAGGTCCTGCCCGTACAGCTCGGTGACCGGGGTCTCCCACGGCAGCGGGAAGGAGAAGGGCACGCTGCGCCGCTCGTGCTCCGCGAGGCGGAAGTTTCCGCCGACCACGTGCCGGTGGAACACGACCGTGCCCTCCGACTCCCCCTCGTCGTGCTCGGCCTCCACCCGGGCCACCAGCTCCAGGGTGATGTGCTCGACGGTGAAATCGGCATCGCCTCCCTGGAGGTGTACCTGCCCGCCGAGGACACCACCCGGCGCCACCGCGCCCGGATCGAGCACGGTGTCCACCGAGGGACCCCCCACGCCGAGCGAGCCGAGCAGACGCTTGAACACCATCGGGCGTTCACTCCTTCATGTCACGTGCGCGACGCAGCACTTGAGCTGCGACGCTCTCTTGTCTACATGCGTGTA
Source organism: Streptomyces sp. NPDC098101 (assembly GCF_044760185.1). NCBI lineage: Bacteria > Bacillati > Actinomycetota > Actinomycetes > Kitasatosporales > Streptomycetaceae > Streptomyces > Streptomyces sp. NPDC098101. The sequence continues at coordinate 1,431,950 of NZ_JBIWAS010000001.1, forward strand.
GAAGCATAGGGGGTGAACTCCGCACCGGGCCCGAGGTCCCGTGCGGGGATGACCGGATCGGGCGCATGACGCACCTCTGCCATCCGTGGATCGCGGATCGCGGATCGTGGATCGCGGGAACGGTACGGCCACCGGTCAACGCGACCACCCCGCCTCGGTGTAGAGACGGCCGGTCCCGATTCCTTCGATCGCCGCGCGGGCGTACGGGACGAGGGCGTCGGGAAGGTCCTTGGGGTCCCACCACCGCCACGCGGCGCACTTGTCGGGTTCGCGCAGCTCCGGAACCCCCTCCCAGTGGCGGGCGCGGAAGAACAACTGGACGCGCGGCGGAACCCCGGGCCGGTGCAGCAGGTGGACGACGTGTACGAGGTCGAGGTCGGCCGGGTCGATCACGAGCCCGGCCTCCTCGTACGCCTCACGGGCGAGACAGGCGGTCGCCGACTCCGTCTCGCAGTGCCCGGCGAGGAAGTGCCACAGGCTCCCCGCGTACGCCGAGTCCGGGTGCCGCAGGCCGAGCAGCACCTTCCCGTCGCGCTCCAGCCAGAGGTGGACCCCGACGATCTGCGGCACGCTCCCGGACGGGAAGGAGGACGGCGGGACGGCCCCGTCGGTCGGCCCCGAGCCGTTCAGCTTGGCCCGCAGGCCGGGCGAGGACACCTGGTCGAAGGGCAGCCAGCACGTTCCGTCGGCCTCCTCGGCCCTCGGGACGGGCTCCGGAGCGTCGTCGGCGAGGCGGAAGACGAAGCGGAAGTCGTATTGCGGGTGGGCCGGTTCTTCTCCCGTGGGAGTGGGAGTGGGAGTGGGAGTGCGGGCGGGGGCGACGTCGATGTCGATCGGCCCGGCCCCGAAACCCGGCATCGGCGCGAAGGAGGAGGCCGGGAGCCCCGTCTCCTCCTCGGCCGTCCGCAGGGCGGCGGCCGACAGCGTCCCGTCGGAGTCCTCGAACCGGCCGCCCGGGACGAGCAGCCGCCCGGTCGTCCGGTGGCGTACGTGCAGGACCCGCCGGTCGCGGTCGATCACGACCGCGCTGTACGCGAGGTCCCCGGGGAGGACGGCGCGGCTCGCCGGATCGCCGCCCGCGTCGAGCGCGGCCCGCAGCGGCCCCAGGGCGCCCCGCTCGCCGGGGTGCCGCTCCAGGTACAGGGCCAGCAGGTCACCGAGGTGGGAAAGGGAGAGCGGCATGTCAGAACCTCGCAGAGTTCGGGAGCGGGGAGACCGCGGTCATCATGGACTGCCCACGGGAGCGGTGCGTCGGAGGTGTTCGCGCAGGAGTTCCCCGGCCTCGTCCAGCCGCTCCCGCAGCACGGCGGCGGCCCGGTGCCGGTCCCGGGCGTACGACTCCGGGGAGTCGGTGGCCGGGCCGAGACCGGCCACGACCGCGTTCAGCGGATACACGGACAGCGCGAGGGCGACGGCGGCCACCCGTGCCACGCACACCAGCTCCTCCACCCCCACCGCCGGGTACCGCGCGTGATAGGCGGCGGCGAGCCGGCCCAGGCCGCCCGGCCAGTCCGGCCGCGAGAGGACCGTGCGGGGGGCGAGCGCCGGCCGGCCCAGCTCCCACACCGGTCCCCGCCGGCCCGGCGGACGGAAGTCGATCAGCGCGGCCACCCGGCGGCCCTTCAACAGGACGTTCGGACCCGACGGGTCCCCGTGCACCAGCTGCGTCAGCATCCTCGGCGGGACCTTCTCCAGGAGCCGTTCGACCTCCGGAAGCCGCGCCGGCTTCTCGCGGGCCGTCCGTACCGCCCACCGTTCGAACTCCGTGGCCGGGGGAGCGGCCTCGTACCGGCGGACGAGGTCGGCGAGCCGCGCGGGGTTGCGCGCGAGGTCGACGGTCTTGTCCCTCGGCCCGAGCTCCGGCGGCCCGAACGCGTGCCGGGCCAGGCCGTGGTGCAGCCGGCCGACCACGTCGCCGACCTCCTCCCACAGCCCGCCGTCCAGCCGCCCGTCCGCCGTCACAGCTCCGGGGACGTACTCCGTCACCGACACGGCCGTGCCCCGGTGAGCGGCGACGAACCGGTCCCCGCCCACCATGGGACGGGCGGCGGCGACCGGCACCCCGCACCGCCCCGCGTACGCGGCCAGCGCGGCAGCGCCCTCGGCCTCCGACAGGTCCGCACCGTGCGGGGAGGTCTTCACGAACCAGCGGTGTCCGTCGTCCCCCGTGACGACGAAGTTCAGGGTGTCGGTCCCCGCCGGGCCCGTCTCGACGGCGACGGGCACGATGCCGAAGGCGTCGCGGAGCAGGAAGGCCACCCGGGAGGTCCGGGCCTCGGAAGGAGCGGGCGTCACGACAGTGCCGTCCCCTCGCCGAGCGGGGCGGCGGACCCGTCCGCGCCGTCCGCCGCCGGGGCGGGCTGCGCCGGCACCGCCGGGGACGTGAACTGACGGGCCTGCAGCTCGTACGCCGTCCGGAACGCGCCCGTGCCCGTCGCCGGGTCCATGAGCCGCTCGAAGGTCCCCTGCTCGACGACCCGGCCCTCGTCGAGGACGTAGATCAGGTCCGCGTGGCGCACGCTGTGCAGGCGGTGGGTGATCAGGACCGTGGTCTGCCCGGTGCCCGCCAGCCGGTGGATCTGGTCGAAGACCCGCTGCTCGGCCGCCGGGTCGAGCGCGCTCGTGGGCTCGTCCACGATCAGGACGGCCCCGTCGCGGTATCGGGCGCGGGCGAGGCCGATCTTCTGCCACTGGCCGCCGGAGATCTCCTGCCCGCCCTTGTAGCCGCGCGAGAGCAGGGTGTCCAGACCGCGAGGGAGGCTCCCGACGACCTCGTCCGCCCCCGCGTACCTGGCCGCGGCCCCGATCGCGGTGTCGTCCATCGCGGCCCCCGGGCGGCCGATGCCGACGTTGACGCGCGCGGTGAAGGGCCAGCGGTAGAAGTCCTGGGCGACCATCGCGACACGGTCGAAGACCTGCGCGCGGTCGGCCTCGGCCGTGTCCACGCCTCCCCAGAGGACCCGGCCCGCGTCGGGGAGCCGCGCCCCGCTCAGCAGCCGGACGAGGGTCGACTTGCCGCTGCCGTTGCGGCCCACGAGGGCGACCGTCCGGCCCCGGGGGATGACGAGGTCCACCTCGTGCAGGGACGGCTTGTCCGCGCCGGGATAGGTGAAGGACACCTTCTCGAACCGGATCTCGTCGAACCGCTCGGGCAGGTCGAGCCCGCCTGCGGGAATGGCGCGCCGTACGGCCTCGTCGCACAGGGTCTCCAGGTCGGCGACGAACAGGGCCTCTTCCTGGACCTCGGTGACGCGCAGGACGAGGTCGGTGATGCTCGCCGATCCGGTGCGGATCGCCAGTACGGCCGTACCGGCCACGGCCAGGTCCATCCGCCCGTTCCACAGCAGCAGCCCGAGGACGCCGTAGGTGGCGACGGTCGCGATTCCGCGCGCCGAGTCCGAGAACAGGCCCGTGCGGGCGCCGATCCAGGCGAGCCGGGTCTGCTCGCGCTCGCTCGTCTCCGCCATCTGCCGATAGTGCTTCAGGAGGAACGGCGCCACGTCGTGGACGCGGACCTCGGCCGCCGCCTGCTGGTCGATCAGGAGCCGGCTGATGAGCTGGCCGGCCCGCACGTGCTGCACGAAGCGGTGCCAGCTGACGTACCGGTGACGGGCCATCGTCAGCGACCCCCAGGCACTCGGCAGCGCCATGCAGATCAGCAGGGGGAGCAGCGCGGGGTGCAGCACGGTCAGGACACCGGCCGCGGCGACGAGGGAGATCGCGGAGGTGACGACGGCGGTGCAGTAGACGACCATCCGCCGGGCCGACTCGGCTCCCCACTGGGCGGAGTCCATCAGCTTGTGGAAGGCGTCGTCCTCGATCGCCTCCAGTTCCACCCGGGCCACCAGGCCGAGGTAGCGCTCGGTCGCCGCCCGCTGGACCTTCGGCTCCAGGACACCGGTCGCGGCGGTCGACGCCGACTTGCAGGCCGACCCGACGACCGCGAGGACGGCCACCAGGACGAGCGACGGCAGCGCGGCCCGCAGTCGGCCGGTGATGTCGCCGGGGGCGAGCAGCTCGACGAGCAGGGCGTTGACCGCGATCAGGGACACGGCCTGGGTGACGCCGCGCACGACCTCGCCGACGGCGACGGTGGTGAGGGCCCGTGGATCCGCCCGGCGGGCCAGCCGGACGGCGACCGCGACCTGCCGGGGCAGCGAGGCGGCCATGGAGCGGAGACTGAGCTTGAGCCAGGCGCCGTTGTGGGCACCCCAGCCGTAGTCGTAGGTGAGTTCGCCGCCGAAGAGGAGCTGCTCGGAGGCCGAGGTGCCCTCTGCCGCGGCCGTTCCCGGAGGGCCGTCGTCGTGGCTCATGCCGTCCCCCTCGTCTCCGGACGCACCGGGGGGAAGGTGCCGGCGGCGCGGCGACCCAGAGGGACGGCGGGCAGGGGAGTCGGGGAGATCGGTACGGGACGCATGGCGGCCTCCGGAAGCGAGGAGGTGGGGTGTCACGAGGTTCAACGAGACCGCCGGGCGTGTCGAACACATGTGTTTCGGACGCGGCGTGAACCGCCAGGGTGGGCGAATGGGTGTTCGTGCCGGGTACACCGATCCCTGCGGCGCGGGGGTCGTGCCTCGCCGTCCACATGGCCGAAAGAGGAATGTCCCCGCCCGAACGCTTCGAGTACGGCCGCTTCGAGTGTGGCTGTTTCGAATGCGAGGCGGGGAAGCGGCCGTGTGTGGTGGTCGATCCGTTCCACTACGTGAACCGTCAACGACCTTCCGGGAGCGGCCCGTTGTTGTCGTGCGGACGAGGAGGAGCCGACTCGTGCGGGCGAGTTGCGGTGACTTGTCCCTTCACTTTTTAAGAAACCTTGTTGAGAAAGTCATAGCTCTGTGAAGGCCCGTTGATTTGCACTCGTCAATCGGTCAGGGTTTCGAGCGAGCCGCCGGAGAGTTTCCTTCCGGTGGCCCAACCCCCCACAAATCCTGACGAGGAGAGCCCTCTTTCATGGCAACTCACAAGCGTGCCCGCAAGTTCAGGATCATCGCCGTCACGACCGCGATCGCCGCTGCGACCGGAGTGACCGTCGCCGCCGGCCCGTTCGCCGGCGCGGCCCCCACCCCCGCGGAGGGAACCGTCTACGGCCTCGGCGCGGAGAACGCCGTGGCGGGCAGCTACGTCGTCCTGCTCGACGAGAAGACCGACAAGGCCGGCAAGACCGAGCTGGCGAAGGAGTACGGCGGCACGCTGCGCCGCAGCTACGACTCCCAGGTCAACGGATTCTCCGTCAACAACCTCACCGAGACCGAGGCCAAGCGCCTCGCCGCCGACCCGTCCGTCGCGAAGGTCGTCCAGAACCGCACCTTCAGCATCAACGAGACCCAGGAGAACCCGCCCTCCTGGGGCCTGGACCGGGTCGACCAGGCGGACACCGCGGGCGACCAGAAGTACACCTACCCCGACGCCGCGGGCGAGGGCGTCACCGCGTACGTCATCGACACCGGCGTCCGCGTCAGCCACGGCGACTTCGGCGGCCGCGCCTCCGACGGCTTCGACGCCATCGACAACGACAACACCGCCCAGGACGGCAACGGCCACGGAACCCACGTCGCCGGCACCATCGCCGGAAGCGCCCACGGCGTCGCCAAGAAGGCGAAGATCGTGGCCGTCCGCGTCCTCGACGACAACGGCTCGGGCACCACCGAGCAGGTCATCGCCGGCATCGACTGGGTCACCGAGAACCACCAAGGCCCGTCCGTCGCCAACATGAGCCTCGGCGGCAGCGCCGACCCGGCCCTCGACGAAGCGGTCAAGAAGGCCATCGCCTCCGGCGTCACCTTCGGCGTCGCCGCCGGCAACGAGTCCTCCGACGCCGGCCAGGGCTCCCCGTCCCGCGTGGCCGAGGCGATCACCGTCGCCTCCTCCACCAAGGACGACCAGCAGTCCAGCTTCTCCAACTTCGGCGCCGTCGTGGACATCTACGCCCCCGGCTCGGACATCACCTCCGCCTGGAACGACAGCGACACCGGAACCAAGACCATCTCCGGTACGTCCATGGCCACCCCGCACGTCGTCGGCGCCGCCGCCGTCTACCTCGCCGGCCACCCCGACGCCACTCCGGCCCAGGTCGCCGAGGCCCTGGTCGGCGGCGCCAGCGCCGACAAGATCGGCAACGCTTCTCCCGGCACCGCCAACAAGCTCCTGAAGATCGTGGAGTAACCGGAACCGACCGGCGACGGCCCGCCGCGCCCTCTCTCAAGAGGGCGCGGCGGGCCCGTTCGCGTCCGGGGACCGGTGGGGATCAGCGCCCGCGCCGCCCTCGGCCGGCGGACTCGTAGTCGGCTTCCTCCCCTTCCTCGTCCTCGTCCCCTTCCTCGTAACCCTCGTCGTACTCCTGGCCGGGCTCGACGTCCTCGTCCTCGTACGACTCCTCGTTCTCTTCCCCGGGCTCGTACTCCCCGCCCTCCTCGTACTCCTCCTCGGGCTCTCCCTCCCCTTCTTCCTCTTCCTCCTCGTCGACCCCGTCCGGCTCCTGCTCCTCCCCCTCCTCCTGTTCCTCCTCCAGGGCCTCCTCGTGCGTGCGGACCACCTCGCCGTCGCGTATCTCGCCGCGCCAGCCCTCCGGCTCGTCGTCGGTGAGGGTCACGTGACGGCGGAAGTGCTTCAGGTCGAGGCGGAGCCGACGGCCCTGGGCGCGCCAGACGTTGCCCGTCTTCTCGAAGAGCCCGGAGGGGTAGTACTCGACGGTGACCAGGATCCGGGTGAGCGACGGGCCCAGCTCGTGGAAGCTGACGCAGCCCCGGGTCGACCCCTTGGCGCCGTCCGAGGTCCAGATGATGTGGTCGTCCGGCACCTGCTCCTGGACCGTCGCCTTCCAGCTCCGGGTGGAGGGACCCACCTTGACCTTCCAGTCGCTGGAGGTCTCGTCGCCCTGGGAGACGTTGCGCACGCCCTTCGTGAAACCGCTGAAGTCCTCGTACTGGGCCCAGTGGTCGTACACCCTCCGGATCGGGGCGCCCACGTCGATCGTCTCGACGATGCTGGTGATCTTCTGGGTCCCGCTCTTGCGTTTGCCCTTCCCCTTGCCGAACAGGTTCGACGCGGCGTCGGTGACCTTGTCCTTCAGGCCGCCGAGGGAATGCCCCACCATCGCCTTGACGGGGGAGTCCCCCTGGATCATGCGCCCGCCGATGTCCGCGAGGCTGCCGCCGTTGTCGGCCACGTCCTGGAGCTGCCCGGTGACGTCCCCGAGCTTGTCCGTGGCCTTCTCGGCCAGTTGACCGGTCTGGGCGGAGAGGTAGTCGCCGAGTTCGCCGAGCAGCCGGTCCATCCCGGATCCCGACTCCTTGCCGGACGTGCGGTTCTCGGATGCCATGACCTACCTCCGCGCCGACGGCTTGCGCGCGGCCGTCTTCTTCGAGGCGGTCTTCTTCGCCGCCGGCTTGCGTGCCGTGGTCTTCTTGGCCGCGGTCCTCCCGGGGGCGGTCTTCTTCGCCGTCGCCTTGTGCGCCGTCGTCTTCTTGGCGGGCGCGCTCTTCTTCGCGGGAGCGGCCTTCTTGGCGGGCGCGCTCTTCCGGGCGGAAGCGGTCTTCTTCGCGGGAGTGCTCTTCTTCGCGGCCGGCTTCCTCGCCGCCGCCTTCTTGGCGGGCGCGCCCTTCCCGGCGGAAGCGGCCGTACCGCGTGCCCGGGACGTGCTGCCCGCCCGGGCCGACGAACGCGAGGAGCGGCGCGGCCTTGACTCCTCCTCCTCGGCCTCGTCCTCCTCCGGTTCCTCCTCGTCCTCCTCCGGTTCTTCCTCTTCTTCCGGCTCCTCTTCCTCCTCCCACGCGTCCTCTTCCTCGTCGTACTCCTCGGGCTCCGACTCGTCGTCCTCGTAGTCCTCTTGCTCCTCCTCGTCCTCGTAGCGACCGTCCTCGTCCTCGTCGTCCGCCTTCCCGCCGCTGCCGATCGCCAGCGTCCGTTCGTGGAGCGAGTCGGCGAGGTCGGAGAGCTTGCGGTCGGCCGCCGACCTGAGCGCCTGACGGCCGGCGTCCAGGGCCTCGCCCCGCAGCTGGTCGCCCATCTCCGCGACCTGGGGGATCTCCTTGAGCTTGCTCAGGCCCTCCGTCACGAGCTGCCGGGGTTCGAGGCCGAAGCGCCGCCCCGCCAGGTAGGTCGCCACGGTGAACGCGAGGCGCCCCTTCTTCGTCCGCCCCAGTACGTAGCCCCCGGCCACTGCGGCCGCCAGGGCGATCTTGGACGTGTCCTCCATGACCTCTGTCCCTTCACCGGGCGTCCGCGGCCTCGCCGTCGCCCCGTACGGAACTCTCCGTACCGGGCCGTACCTCCGCTTGTTGCCCCCGTGAAGGACGCCCCGTTCGGGCGGTGGGGAACGAGCCTGCTCTCCCGGGCATGGCATTTGTCCCTATATCATGAAATTCTAGCCTTAACCGGCTGTACGTCCTCTGGAAGTGCCATATGGCCTCAGCAGATCCGGACCGCCCCCGGCGGGCCGCCCCGCGCGCCGACGACGAGCGGCGGGAACGCCCGCCCGCCCGGCGCCGACCCGCGCCGCGCAGGGCGAAAGCCGTCGACGCGGGCTCGGCCATGAGCTCGGCCGCCGAGCAGCTGGCGAAGCTGCTCGGCAGACCGCCCGAGTCGGTCTCCTCGCTCAGACCCACCGATTCGGGGTGGGAGGCGCAGGTGGAAGTGGTGGAGCTGGAACGCATCCCCGACACGACCAGCGTGCTGGCCAGTTACAAGGTCTCACTCGACGAGGAAGGCGCGTTGATCTCCTTCGAACGCACCCGCCGCTACAGCCGCGGGATGATCGATCGGCCGTTCTGAGAACGGTTCGGCCGTGAAGGGAGGCACCATGACGATGGTGCCGCAGGGCGGCGGCAGCGCCGTCGGCAGGGGCGGGGGCGGGGGGTCCTCGGGCACCCTCTACGACGTCCTGGAGCTCATCCTGGACCGGGGCCTCGTGATCGACGTCTTCGTCCGCGTCTCGCTGGTGGGGATCGAGATCCTCAAGATCGACGCCCGGATCGTGGTGGCCAGCGTGGACACCTACCTACGCTTCGCCGAGGCCTGCAACCGGCTCGACCTCGAATCCGGCCGCAAGGCTCCGGCACAGCTCCCCGAGGTCGTCGGCGGAATGATGGAGGGCGGGGCCCACGGCAAGTCCAAGGGAGCCCTCAGCGGGGCGGTCGACGCCGTCACCGAGTCCCTGACCGGGAAGTCCCGCGACGACGACGAGCCGGACGAGGAGGAGGAAGCGGAGGAGGAGCCCGCACCCCGACGCCGGCGGCCTCCCGCCCGACGCGCGGCGCGCCGGGAGAAGGAGTGACCGATGGCCCTCTACGTCTACGCGATCACGGGGAAGGACCACCCCCTCGCCGTCGAGGACCTGACCGGCGTCGGAGCCGAGCCGTCCCCCGTGCGCGCCCTCGCGTCCGGACCGCTGTACGCCGTGGTCAGCGACGTCTCCGAGGAGATCCGGCCCAAGCGGCGCGACCTGCTGATCCACCAGGAGGTGCAGGAACGCCTGATGGAGGGCGGTCCCGTCCTGCCCCTCCAGTTCGGTTACACCGCCGCCGACGAGGCGACGGTCGAACGGGCGCTCCGCGAGGACGCCGACGGCTACCTCGCCAACCTGGAACGGCTCGACGGCTGCGCCGAGTACCACGTGAGGGCCTCCCAGAACGAGGAGGAGCTCCTGCGCCAGATCCTGCGGGAGACCCCCGAGACCCGGGAGCTCAACGAACGGATCCGGGCCGGGGACCCGGACCCCCAGCTCCCGCTGACCCTCGGCCGGACGGTCGCCGCACAGGTGCGGGAACGGCAGGACGCGCTCGCGGCCGGACTGGCCGACGCGCTCGTCCCGTACGCCAGGGAGCACAACGTCCGGCCGGCGTCCGGCGACGACTTCCTCAACCTCTCGCTGCTGATCTCCGACGACCGGAAGGAGGAGTTCCTCTCGGCGCAGTCGGGCCTCGTCCGGCAGCTCGGGGACGGAGTGGAGTTCCGCCTGAGCGGCCCCCTCCCTCCGTACAGCTTCGTCCAGTAACGGAAACGGAGACGGAAGCGGAAGCGGAGACGGAAGCGAGAACGGGAGCAGCGGGAGCAGGAATGGAGACGGGGGCAGACAAGGAAGGAGACGTGGCGGATGGGACTGCTGACGCAGCTGCTCACGCTTCCCGTCGCCCCGGTGCGCGGCGCCGTCTGGATCGCCCGGAGGGTCGTGGAGGAGGCCGAGGAGGAGTACTACGACCCGGCCCCTGTCTGGCGGGAGCTCAGGGAACTGGAGGGCCGGCTCGTACGGGGGGAGATCGACCAGGAGACCTTCGACCGGTACGAGGACGGGCTGCTCGACCGGCTGGACGAGATCGACGCCTACCGGCGGGGGCTGCCGTGACCCGGAATCGAGGCCGCCGTGTCTGACCCCCTGCCCGACCGGTTCGGATCCGTCCCCTCCCGGGCGGCGCCGTCGCCGTACGGCCCGAGCTCCTCCGCCAACCTCGCGGACATCCTGGAGCGGGTGCTCGACAAGGGCATCGTCATCGCCGGGGACATCCGCATCAACCTGCTCGACATCGAACTGCTGACGATCAAACTGCGGATCCTGGTCGCCTCCGTGGACAAGGCGAAGGAGATGGGCATCGACTGGTGGGAGCACGACCCCTCGCTCTCCTCCAAGCACACCGGCGGCCCGCTGGCGGAGGAGAACCGCAGGCTCCGCGCGGAGCTGGAGGCACTGCGGCGCGAGAGGCTCGTGACCGGGGAGGTCGTCGAGGACGTGGAAGACGCGGAGGAGGCGGAAGAACCCGAGGAGGAAGCGGCCCCTCGGCGTGGGACGGGGGCGAGGACACCACGGAAGCGCAGCAGATGAACGGCCCCGGGGACCTCACCTATGTGTACGCCGTGGCTCCGGACACGCGGGAGGTACGCGCGTCCCTCAAGGGCCTCCGGGGGGTGTCGGGCGCTCCCGTGTCCCTCCTGGGCGAACCCGAACCTGCGCCCGGACCCGAACCCGATCCCGGGCCCACATCCGATCCCGCGCCCTCCTCTCCACCCGCCCCCGTCGCGTTCGTCGTCAGCCGGGTCGCGCCGGACGAGTTCGACGAGCGGACGCTGAAGGCCCGCTTCGAGGACCTGGAGTGGCTGGAGGGCGTCGCCCGCGCCCATCACGAGGTCGTCCAGACCGTCGCCCGCCACGACACCGTCCTCCCGCTGCGCCTGGCGACCGTCTACCAGAACGACGACCGCGCCTGCCGCGCCCTCGCCGCCCAGCGCCGGGTCTTCGCCGAACGGATCGCCCTCCTCCGCGACCGGAGCGAGTTCGGCGTCAAGCTGTACCTCAGCCCCACCGGCCCCCCGGATCCCCGCGAAGGCACCGCCGCCGACGGCTCCCTCACTCCCGGCAAGGCCTATTTGCGAAGCCGCCGGGCCCAGCACAGCGCCCAGGAGGTCCGCTACCGGCACGCGCAGGAGGCCGCCGACCGCGTCGAGGCCCTGGCCTCCCGGTTCAGTACGCACCGCGTGCGCCACCCCGCCCAGCGCGGGGCCCTGGCGGGCCCGGAGGAGAACGTCCTCAACGACGCCTATCTCGTCCCGTACGACCGCGCCGAGGAGTTCCGTACGGCGCTCACCGCCGTGGTGGAGGGCCTCGACGGCGTACGCGTCGAGGTGACCGGCCCGTGGGCCCCCTACTCCTTCGCCACGCCGTCACCGCCGCCCGCGCCCGAAGCCACCGGGGAGACCAGGGAGACCGGGGGAACAGGGGAGGGGCGTGCGCCGTGACCGTCTCCCGGCCCACCGAGTCGCTGCCCGGCCGGCAGGTCGCCCTGGTCGACCTGCTCGACAGGCTGCTCAGCGGGGGAGTGGTCCTCTCCGGCGACATCGTCCTGTCGATCGCGGACATCGACCTCGTCCGCGTCTCCCTCCGTGCCCTGATCGTGTCCGTCGACTCGGAGTCGGACCCGCTGGCACCGATGAACCGGGAGCGGGCGTGAACGAGCCGGACCCCGCACCGGGGGAGCGGAGAACCCCTTCCCGGCCGTCCCCCGGGGCGCCCCCGCCCCTGGACCGGGCGGGCACCGCCCTGAACGACGCCTTCCGCCTCCTCCAGGCCCCGCCCACCCCGGCCGACGAACCCCGGCGCCCTGCGCGCCGCCTCCGTACCGACCACGAATCGGTCGAGGAGGACCTGCTCAAACTCGTCCTCACCGTCGTGGAACTCCTGCGCCAGCTCATCGAGCGACAGGCCCTGCGGCGCGTCGACGCGGGCGACCTCACCGACGACCAGGAGGAGGAGCTGGGCGCCACCCTGATGGCCCTGCACGACGCCCTGTCCGACCTCTGCGCCGAGCACGGCTACACGCTCCAGGACCTCAACCTCGACCTCGGCCCGCTCGGCCCCCTGCTGCCCCGGGCGGACTGAGCACCAAGCTCCGGCCCGCGCCGTCAGGAGGCGACGGTGAGGCCCGCCAGGTCGAGGGCCCTGGCCACGGCGGGCAGGTCCAGCGGCGCGTCGTCGTGGCGGGCGGGCCGCAGGCGTTCGAGCAGAAGCTCCGGCCGCAGCCGGTGCGCCTCGGCGTCCGCCAGGAAACCGGCCGCGTCCGCCCCGTCGCCGTCCGTGCCGTCGAGGCGGTCCGACAGCTCTCCCAGTACCTGCTCCCGGTCGACGAACCCGCTCATGCCGCAGTCCAGACCGTCGTCCCGAAGGTCCTCGGGGTACGGCGCGCGGGCCCAGACCCCGTCCTCGTACCAGTAGACGCAGCCCAGCTCGTCCCCCTCGATCCGGTCGCGCAGTTCGTCGTACGGGAGCCAGTCCGGCCCGCCCGCGAGCATGTCGATCGGCGTCCTATGCCACTTCACCCCGCTCGACTCGTCCTCGCCGTAGAGCACGAAGCGGCCCCCGCCGCTCCGGGACATGGTCCACCAGGTGCAGCCGGAGTCGTCGTGGTGGAGCCCTTCGGCGTCGACCCAGAGACCGGTGCGGTAGCCGCTCGCGCGCTGCTCCTCCGCGGTGGTCGCCCCGATGGCCGCGAGCAGCGCCCACCGGCCCCACAGCGCCTCGCCCGGCGGAAGGTCCTCCGGAAGCCCCGGTCGGTGGATGGTCATGAACGCCCCCGTGAATCCTTGCCCCGATGATGATCACACCAACAGTACGGGCCTTCCGGGATGCGGCTCGGCCCTTTCAACCCCGCGAGGAGCGGCCCCGTCCCGGAGCGGGACGATCCGCCGTGGCGAAGATCCAGCGGTTGGCCTCCAAGGCGTCGTCCGGTTCCGGGAGCGGGCCCCGGCCGTGGAGCGCGGTGAAGTCGTACGGGCGGTGCACGGCCACCTGCCAGCCACGGGCGGCGAGGGACCCGGCCGAGTCGGGACGCGGCCCCGCGGCGAAGAGGCCCGGCAGGTCGATGCCGATCCGCTCGCGCGTCGTCGTGTAGACGGGGCCGCTCCGCACCCGCCCCGACTCGGCGGTCACCTCCTTGATCTCGTACGCCAGCGTGCTGCCGGCGGCGCTGAGCCGGTCCACGTCGTCCATCAGCCGCCGCTCGGCCTCGGCGGGGAGGTAGAGCAGCAGGCCCTCGGCGAGCCAGGCGGTCGGGACGGACGGGTCGAAACCGGAGACGCCACCGCCACCGCCACCGGAGCTGAGCAGTGCTTCCGTCCAGTCGTCCCGGAGGTCGGCGACGCACGGGCGGCGTTCGGCGACGGGCTCGGCCCCGATGCCGTCGAGCACCGATTGCTTGAAACCCAGCACGTCGGCCGAGTCGATCTCGTGGACGAGGGTCCCGGCGGGCCAGTCGAGCCGGAAGGCCCGGGAGTCGAGCCCCGCGCCGAGGAGCACCACCTGGCGCACGCCCGACCGGGCGGACGCCAGCAGATGGTCGTCCAGGACGCGGGTCCTCAGCCCGAAGTACCGGCCGAGCCTGCCCCACAGCGGGTCCGAGGCACCGCCGGGGACCTCGTCGGGATGGAGCGGCCAGTCGGTGGCGTCCAGCGCCGCCCGGACGAAGGCGGCGGCGAACGGATCGCGGGCGAGGGCGTCGGGACGGTGGGTCTCCACGGCGCGGGCGGCGGCCACCAGGAGGGCGGTGCGGCCCACGCCCGCCGTCACCCCCGGAGCCGGACCGGCTGCGGTGCGCACGTCTCCTCCCCTTCTTCCTGCTCATCTTGCCGCCGAGGCTCCGCCCCGGGAACGGACCACACGGACGGGTCGTCCGATGCGGGGGTGCGGGCGCCGTAGAGGACGCGCATGAACGCCAGGACCTCCTCGTACGGCAGGTGCAGGGACGTGGTGCAGTCCGCCAGTACGGTGACGTGGAAGCCCTTCTGGAACGCGGTGCGGGCCGTGGAGTCCACGCACACGTCCGCGAACAGGCCCGCGAACACCAGGTGTTCGACGCCCCCGGCGCGCAGGTGCTCCTCGAAGCCCGTCGCGAGGAAGGCGTCGAAGCAGGCCCGCTTGGTGAAGACGGACTCTCCGGCGGCGGGCAGAACGCGGTGGAACTCCGCGCCCCAGGTGCCCTCCAGACACTTCGGCGGCCTGCCCCGGGCCCGGTCCCGCAGCCGCCAGCTCGCCCCCTGGTGGGAGGGATCGCCGAGGAACCGGACGAACACCACCTCCACGCCCCGGCGCCGGGCCTCCTCAACTGCTCCGGCGGTCGAGGAGGCGACGGCGTCCAGGGTCGCGGGGTCGCCGCGGAACCGGGCCCTGGCCAGGGGACTCGCGCAGAAGTCGTTCTGCAGGTCCACCACGACCAGGGCCGTGCGCGCCGACGCGGTCACGGGCCGCCCACCAGGGCCGCGTCCCGGAGCACACTGCCCGGCCCGGGGACGTCGAGCGTGTCGATCAGCGCGTCGACCACATCGCTCGTGGAGTGCCGGCCGCCGAGGTCGGGGGTGCGCACGCCCCGCTCGTCGAGGACCGCGAGGGCGGCCTCCGTGGCCGCCACGGCACCGGGGCACCCGGCGTGGTGCTCGGCGACGAGCGCGGCGGCCCGGACCGTGGCCACCGGGTTGACCAAATTCCGGCCCGCCAGGTCGTCGGCCGACCCGTGCACGGTCTGGTACTCCACCAGGCCCCGCAGCGCCGGGTCGAGACAGACGTTCTCCGTGCAGCGGTTCTCCTGCCGGTCGGAGCCGTACCGGTCGAGGAGCATGACGTGCATGATGTCGGCCCACTCGTTCCCGGCGATCAGCAGGGTGCGGTCGGGCAGCCCGTGGGCGAGCAGGTTGCGGTTGACCGTGTCCGGCTGGAACACCTCGATCCGCACCCCGAGCCGCTCGGACAGCTCGGCCACCCACGCGTCGAACGCGCCGTCGAGCAGGTGGAACTTGTACGCCATGACGATCCGGCCGATCCGCCCGTCGGGCCAGGTGCGCCGGGCCCGCTCCAGGGCGTGCTCGACGACCGCGCCGGTGATCTCGTGGCTGAAGGTCAGGGTGCGGGTGACCTCGCCCGGGACGTGCGTGTTCTCACCGGTGTAGAAGCCCTGGGCCTGGTCCCGGACCAGCAGCAGCGACCGCCCGTCGGCCGTCAGCAGGTCGACCTTCACGGCGCGCAGCCGTCGCCGGACGAGATACAGCGACTGGGCGTTGATCGCGGTGCGGAAGACCGCCGTGGTGCCGCGCCCGGCCAGTTCCCGGCACCACGCCTCGTAGTGCTCGGCGTCCTCGGCGGTCAGCCGCTGGGTGGCGGCGACGTCGTGGCCCCGGCGGAGCGAGACGTAGGAGTGGTACAGACGCGGCGAGCGGACGACGTCCACGCCCGAGCTGCCCGAACCGCCCGCGCCGTCCGGGCGACTGGCGGCGAAGGTGTTCAGTACGCGCTCGAAGACGTCCGCCAGTTCCGGGCCCGTGCCGTGGCCCACGGCCAGGCCGATCGCGGGCCGGACGTGGCCTAACGGCGAGGCCCCCGTGGCCCCCTGCCCGATCTCCCCGGTCATCGGGCGGCGCCGGGGACGAGGCGGTCACCGGCGATGCCGGCCTTCTCCGGGCGGTAGTAGTCGCGGATCCCGTCCGCCCAGGTGGCCACCGGGACACGGTCGCCGTCCACCGGGCCGAAGGCCTCGAACAGCGCCTCGATGTTGGGGCGGTCGAAGCCGATGGCGGTCATCAGGGAGAGGAAGTCGGGGCGGGCGACGAAGCCGTCGCCGTGCACGTCGCCCATCGCGGACAGCGCCTCGGCGAACTCGTCGACGGCGGCGTCGAACCGCTGCGGGTCGAGCACGACGGCGGTGAACTCCTCGGGGCTGATCCGCCCGTCCCCGTCGGCGTCCAGCTCGGACAGGAGCGTGTCCCCGTACCGGCGGAAGGCGCGGAGGAGCCTCGTCCCGGCCTTCTCGTCGGCCGTCGGCAGCGCCGCGACGGTCCGGTTCCCCATCAGCTCGAAGTCGGCGGGCTCCAGGAAGCCGTTCCCGTCGGCGTCGAAGAGGGAGAACACGAGCTGCACACGGTCGGTGGCCTCGGTGGTGGGCATGGGGATGCACCCGGCTTTCGGTGAGGATGAGGATGACGCCGGGACACGTGCCCGGCTGTTGATCCACTATCGGGGTGCCGAGGTGCTATCGATGTACAGAAGCCGGGTTTTGTACACGATCGAAGGCAATTCGCCGGACGGCGCATGACATGCCGGAAAGCTGGAAATCGGAGAAGGTTTCCCTCGGTGACCGGTGACCGGTGACCGGTGACCGTTCGCCGGAGGTGGCGCCCGTTCCGGCCGGACGGGCCGGAACGGGCGGAAGGAAAACGGGCCTTAGCGAACAGGCCGGAAGGAACGGGCCGCAGGAGACGGGCCGGGACGAACGGTCAGTCGCGGTCGACTTCCTGACGGAGGACCCGGCGCTCGGTCGTGGAGACCTCGTACGTCGTCTTGTCCCAGTTGCCGGTGTCGACCACGTCCACCGACCAGGCGTCGTCGTCCAGTTCCACGGTCGTCACGGTGCCCTTGTTGTCCTGGGTGGCCGTCTGGACCGCCTGCTCCGGCGTGACGGTGGCCCGCTTCAACCGGTCGGCCAGTTCCTGCTTGTCCTCGGCGTCCTGGTCCGCGTCCGGCTTGTCGCTGATGACCTTGCCGCTGACGCCGTCGACCCAGACGTCGTGGAGGGTGCCGTCCGACGTGGCGACGCTCGTGTGCCACGCGGGCGTGCGCCCGCCCGCACTCGCCGACGGGCTCGCACTGGCGGACGCGTCGGCACTCACGGACGGAGAAGCGGACGCGGAGGCGGTGGCGCTGCCGCTCGCGGTGGCGTTCGGCGGCGCCCAGGTGAGCTCGGTCTCGACCAGCTTGCCCTGGGGGACGGCGGCCACGGCGGCCTGCGTGGCCTTGTCCCAGGTGACCTTCGTGGCCGGGACGAGCCGCTGGCGTTCGGCCTGGTCGTCGGTGAGCCGCGGCGACGCGGACCCCGACGGGGAGGTGGAAGGAGAAGCGGAAGGGGAACCCGACGGGTAGGCCGTGCCGTCGGTCTGGGCCGGCGCGATGCGGGCGGACGTGGTGGTGGTCTCCTTCTGCTCGGAGCCGCAGGCGGCGAGCAGAAGGGCGCAGGACGCGGCGAGGCAGGCGACGGCCGGGCCGCGCAGTCGATGTCGCAGAGAGGTACTCATGCGCCTATTCCTGACCCGTGTCCTCCGCTCCCTGACGCACCGGCCCGCCCAACCACCCGATCGCGGCCCTCCTCCGGTCCGGACGGGGGAAGCCGGCCCGCCACCCCGTCCGGACGCCGTCTCACCGGTCGGACGACGCGTCGTCCCCGTTGTCGTCCCCGTTCGTGTAGCGGAACCGCGCCCACAGCGGAAGGAGGAACCAGCAGACCAGGTACCAGGCGAAGACGCCGGACACCAGCCACGGAACGTAGCCGTCGTGCGTGGCCACGCGCAGGATCAGGAAGAGTGCCGAGATCAGCGTCGCGAGGAGCAGGATGAGCCCGAGGAACGTCAGCCGGGAAGCCCAGACGACCGCCTGGGGCTTGATGCGGCGCCCCGACACGATGCGGTGGAAGGCCACGGGGCCGATGAGGGCGCCGGTCGCCAGCGAACCGAGCACGACGGTGACGATGTAGATCGTCTTGTCGGTCGGCTCCAGTCCCTGGAAATGTGGTGTGAACACCACGGTGAGCAGGAAGCCCAGGAGGATCTGTACGCCGGTCTGGGCGACCCTGATCTCCTGGATGAGTTCGGTCCAGCGCCGGTCCGCCCGTTCCTCGGGCGTCTCGCGTCTTCTGGTCCGCCGGTCACTGTCGGGTATCACGTCCTCAGCCATGGCGTCCTCTTTCCCGCAGGTCGGCATCCCATCCGCCTGGAGTTTTCCTTTTCCCAGGGTGCGCGCCGTCCCCCGTCCCTGCCCGGCGAGAAGCTCCCCTCGGCGGACCGGGACCGGGAGGGCGCGTCCGTACGCACGCGCGCGTGAGGAGTGCGATCACCGGAGGGCCTGCGTAGCCTGGGAGCCACCCCGGGGGCACCCGGGGGAGGACGGGCCGCTCCACGCCGGGGAAGAGCCGCGGAGGTCGTGTGTCGACGTACGAGGACGCCCTGGGCGATCTGCTGGCCGGCTCCCATCTGCGGTCCGTACGGGAACTCGCGGGTCTCGTCCAGGACGCGGGCCGCCGCATGGGGCTCCGGGAGACGGCCATGTACGTCACCGACCTCCAGCAGATCCGGCTGATCCCGCTGCCCCAGCCGGACGTCGCCGACCGGCCGACGCTCGACGTCGACACCTCGCTGGCGGGTCTGGCCTACCGCACGCAGCGGGCGCAGCGGTCGAGGGACGGGGCCACCGCCTGGCTGCCGATGATCGACGGGGTCGAACGCGTCGGCGTCCTGATGGTGACGGCGTCCGCCCTGGACGACGTCCTGCTCGGACGCGTCGAGGCGCTCGCCGGGGTCGCCGCCCTGCTCGTGGTGTCGAAGTCCTCCCACAGCGACCTGCTGGTCGAGACGGAACGCGCGCGGGCGATGACGGTGCAGGCCGAACTCCTGTGGGCCTTCCTGCCGCCGCGGACCATCGGCACGTCGGAGGTCACCTCCTCGGCGGTCCTCGAACCGGCCTACGACATCGGCGGCGACACCTTCGACCACACCCTGGACGACGGCGGCCTGCACCTGACCGTCATCGACTCCATGGGCCACGACCTCGCCTCCGGCGGAGCCAGCGCGGCCGGACTCGCCGCCTGCCGGGCGGCCCGCCGGTCCGGCGGTTCGCTGACCGACATCGTCACCTCGATCGACCAGATCCTGGACACCTGGTTCACCGACCGTCTCATGACCGCCGTCGTCGCCCATCTGGACACCTCCGTCGGACGGCTGACCTGGATCAACTGCGGGCACCCGCCGCCCCTGCTGATCCGCCACGGAAGGGTCCTCCCGCACGTCCTCGACCGCGAACCCGATCTGCCGCTCGGCTGGGGCTTCCTCAGGGACACGCCGCCCACCGAACACACCGCGCGCCTCCAGCCCGGCGACCGGATCCTGCTCTACAGCGACGGCGTCACCGAGGCGCGCTCGCCCGGAGGCGACTTCTACGGCGAGGAACGGCTGGCCGACACCGTCATCCGCGCCACGGCGGCCGGCGCCCCCGCCCCCGAGGCGCTCCGGCGCCTGGTCCAGGGCCTGCGGCAGCACCAGGGCCACAAACTGCGTGACGACGCCACCATCCTGCTGACCGAGTGGCACCCGAGTGGACGCGGCGGAGGAACACGGCCGGACTCCGGGGGAGCGTGACCACGGAAGCACGGCCGGGCCCGGAGCGTGGGTGACCGCGAAAGCACGGCGGGGCCCGGAAGGTGGGTGACCGCGAAAGCACGGCCGGACTCGGAGAGCGGGTGACCGCGGGAACGCGGTCGGGCCCGGAGGGTGAGTGATCGCTCCGGACGCGGGTAGGCGCGGGTCGACAGCGAGACCGCGTCGAACCGTCAGGAGGGTTCATGAGCACGCCCCCGAACGATCCCGTCCCTCCGAGCCCCACACCCCCGCCCGGGCCCGGCCCCGCTCCCGGACCGGGACCGCTGCCGGGGCCCGTCCCCGGACCCGGCGGCCCGGACCCCGTTCCGCCCGCGCCGCCCCAGCCCGAGCCGGATCCGCCGGCGCCGACGCCGCCCCCGGACCCCTTCCCGCAGCCCGGCCCGCTGCCCCCGCCGGGACCCGGTCCCGAACCGGTGACCTGAGCGGTCCCGCACGTCGGCCCCCGCCCGTGACAGGGCGGGGGCCGACGCATGTACGGGGCCGCGCGGGTCCGGCTCAGCCCGGGCCGAGGAGCGGCACCCGCTCGGACGGCGGAGGCGGCCCGGGCGGCGTGCCGTCGCCGAACGGCCGCCCGCCCAGCTCCTCCCGCCCGTGCGCCGAGAGCCAGTTCCGGGTGTCCGGGCCCAGGGGGACGATCCCGGTCGGATTGATGTCGCGGTGGACGACGTAGTAGTGCGTCTTGATCTGCTCGAAGTCGATGGTGTCGCCGAAACCGGGCGTCTGGAACAGGTCCCGCGCGTAGCCCCACAGCGCGGGGAGTTCGGTCAGCTTCCGACGGTTGCACTTGAAGTGGCCGTGGTAGACGGCGTCGAACCGTACGAGGGTCGTGAAGAGACGGACATCGGCTTCCGTGAGGGTGTCCCCGACCAGATAGCGCCGGTTCCCAAGCCGCTCCTCCAGCCAGTCCAGCCGGTCCCACAGCCTCCGGTACGCCTTGTCGTACGCTTCCTGGCCGCTCGCGAAACCGCACTTGTAGACACCGTTGTTGACGTCCCGGTACACCTTCTCGGCCACGTCGTCGATCTCGTCGCGCCACTTCTCCGGATAGAGCTCCGGCGCGCCGTCCCGCTGATGGGCCGTCCACTGGCTGCCCAGGTCGAGCGTGATCTGCGCGAAGTCGTTGGTCACCACCGCGCCGGTGGGGACGTCGACGATCGCGGGCACGGTGATCCCGCGCGCGTACTCGGGGTCCCTTCGGAAGAACGCCTCCTGGAGCCGTTCGATGCCGAGGACCGGGTCCCTGCCGTCCGGGTCCAGATGGAAGGACCAGCTGCGTTCGTCGTGCACGGGCCCGGCGACGCCCATCGACAGGACGTCCTCCAGCCCCATGAGGCGCCGCACGATCGCCGCCCGGTTCGCCCAGGGGCACGCGCGGGCGATGACGAGCCGGTAGCGCCCCGGCTCCACGGGATACCCGTCCCGGCCGTCGGCCGTGATCCGCGTCGTGATGTAGTTCCGGTCGCGCTCGTACTCACCGTCACCAGCCATGGCCACGAGCGTAGCCCGCCCCGCGCGGCTCCGCCCGCGATCAGCCGGAAGCGCCGTCCGGGGCGCCGGGCGCCGCGCGCAGGACCGGCATCATCGTCTCGACGGCGGTTTCCCGCGCCAGATGGTCGAGGACCATCCGGTTGATCCGCTCCGGCTGCTCCAGCGGCACCAGGTGGGAGGCGCCGGGCACCACGGCCAGCCGGGCGTCCGGGAGCGCGCGGTAGAGGGCGGCGGTGTGTTCGAGCGTCATCAGATCGTCGTCGCCGGTCACGACCAGAGTGGGCGCCCGTACCCGTCCCAGGTCCTCGGGGGTGAGTGTCGGCTGGGTCCGCCACATGTCGACCACCTTGGCCGCCACCACCGGCCAGTGGTCCGGGCCGTCCGGCGTGACGGCCGCGTACATCTCGCGGAAGAACTCCATGTCCGGGCTGTCGGGCGTCATCCCGTCGAGCATCGCCGGTTCGACGAAGCACTCGGGGCCGGGGCGGAAGTTCGCCCCGATCGCCACGACCCTGCGGACCAGATCGGGCCGGGCGGCGGCGACGAGCAGTGCGACGACGCCCCCGTCGCTCCAGCCGACCAGATGCGCCGGGCCGCCGACCACCCGCTCCAGGAAGTCCACCGTGTCGTCCGCCATGTCCCGGTACGACAGTGGCCCGGCCACGTCGGGGGTGTGCCCGTGGGCGCGCCGCTCGGGCAGGAAGAGGCGGTACGCGCCGGCGAGGTCGGGGCGCTGGGCGCCCCACGTCTCGTTGGTGCAGAAGCCGCCGTGCAGCAGGACCAGCGGGTCGCCCTCGCCCTCGGTCTCGTACCAGGTCCTGACCCCAGGAAGGTCAGCGTATGCGCCCATCGGCCCATGCCCTCTCCGGATCGTCCCCCGACCCCGCCCAGTCTCCGACGGGCGCCGGAGGACCGCAAACGGTGGCCCGTGCCAGGTCGCGCGCCGGACACCGGTCGGCGTTCGAACGCGCCGCGGGGGTTCGAACGGAGAAGACGGGGCACCCGGTCATTCCGATCAGAGAAGGGGTGAGTGGGCATGAGCGCAGGGGGGTCGACCACGGCCGTCGCGAGAAGAGCGGCCCGTGGGGACGTGGTGCGAGCGGGTGCGCGGGCGGGTTTCGTCGCGCGGGGAGTCCTTTACCTGCTCATCGGGATCCTGGCCGTACGCATCGGACTGACCGGAACGGGCGAGCAGGCCGACAAGGGCGGGGCCCTCGCGCAGGTCGCCGAGACGCCGTTCGGAGCCGTGATCCTCTGGGCCCTCGGCATCGGACTCGTGGGCATGGCCCTGTGGCGGCTTTCGGAGGCCCTGTTCGGCAGCGCCGGTCCGAAGGGCGACAAGCCCGCCAAGCGGGCCGTGTCCGCCGCCCGGTTCGTCTTCTACGCCGTCTCGGCCTTCTTCGTCCTGTCCTTCGCGACGGGGAACCGGAACAGCGGCGCCGGTTCGACCGACCGGCAGAGCCATGACATCACCGGCCGTCTCCTCGACCTGCCGGCCGGGCAGTGGCTGGTCGGCGCGGCGGCCGTGGGCTTCCTGGGCGCGGGCCTGTGGATGGCCGGCCGGGCCGTGATGCGGAAGTACCGCAAGCACCTGACGTGGGCCACGATGTCCGAGAAGCAGCGGCGCTTCATGGACGTGACCGGCATCGCCGGTGGCGTCGGGCGCGGGCTCGTCTTCGCCGCGATCGGCTTCTTCGGCCTGAAGGCGGCCATCCAGTTCGACCCGGACGAGGCCAAGGGCATGGACGACGCGATCCGTTCGTTCGCGCAGACCCCCGCAGGACCGTGGCTGCTGGTCCTCGTGGCCCTCGGGCTCGTCCTCTTCGGCGTGTTCTCCTTCGGCCAGGCGAAGTGGCGCGACGTCTGACCCACGCGACCGATCCGAGCGGCCCGCACGCGCACGCGTGCGGGCCGCTCAGTCGCCGTAGCGGCCGGTGTCGACCTCCCAGCGGTGGTAGCCGGCGATCCAGGACGCGAGGCCGTCGACGTAACGCCGGGCGGCCTCGCGCCCGGCCGGGGAGAGCCCGAGGAGGTCGCAGATCTCCGGGACCCGGCCGGACAGCTCCACGAAGCGGTCGACCATCGCCTGGGCCTCGCGCATCACCTCGGCGGCCGCCTCCTCGGGGCTGCCGCCGCGCTCCGCGCGGACGATCATCACCATGTTGGCGACGTCGCCCCGGGCGAGCTCCTGGGCGTACGAGTGCACGTCGTTGGTGAACGACGGTATGTCGGCGGCCAGTTGGCGCATCAGGCGGAAGGTCGGGTGGTGCAGCACCTCTTGCGGCACCTCGAACCGGTTGAGCCGCTCGACCATGTCGAAGAGCGTCTCCATGGCGGCCGTTCCCCGGCGGAGCGCCAGATAGTCCTCCCGGTCCGGGAGCCGCCCGGAGAGCCGTCCGGCGGCCTCGGCGGGGTGGCAGGCGAAGTACCACTCCCAGTTGTAGGCGCTCCTGGCCCGCCACCGGGCGGACATGCCGCGCGCACTGCGCTCCCAGAGGTCGACGAAGGCCCGCTCGACGGGGGTGCGGGCGCCGGGCGCGGGGCCGTCCCCGTGCAGGAGGGCCGTCAACCGGGTGCACACCTCCGCCACCCGCGCGGGGGCCCGGCCGAGACCGGTGTCGAAGCCGTCGTCGAAGAGGAAGTAGAAGCCGAGCAGGTCCGCGGCGAGGGCGAGATCGCCGGTGGCGCAGTCGGGACTGGTGAAGGCCGCGAGCCGGGGCACGTCCCACCGGTCGTACACCGCCCGGTCCACGGATCCGACGAGCCCCTCGTGGCGGTGCAGCCACTCCCGGTGGAGGAGGGCGGCGGGCTCCCGGTCCGGATGGCTGTGCAGCGGAAACGGAAGATCGAGCACTGCGGCATGGAACACGTGCACCCCCAGGGCATTGGGCCCGGGTGCCCCCAACGCCCCCCGGCGCGATCGAAGAGTACTTGAATTGATCACTAACTGCCAGGAATAACAAGGGGATCGATTCCGGATCCACACAACCGGGAACCGGTTCGACAACCGGCACGGCGGCGTCCGGAAGTGGTCAGCGACGATTCGTCCCCGACGGGCGACTGTCACCTGCCGGAGCCCGGTCTCGACCTGTCCGAGACTCGCCCCCGGCCCTCACGTAGAGTGGGGCCCGGGCCGTGACTGGCGCTTGAGGTGGATCACCACCGGGGAGCGGCCCGACGGGGCGCGCCCACCGGCGCGACCGTGCCGAATGCCGTGCGCCTGGGCGAACCAGCGGTCAGAGACGACGCCCAGGAGTTGCCATGTCCACCAGCACCGCCGCCCTCATGGACGGTACGGCCCTCGCCCGCCGCACGGTCGAGGAGACCGCCGCCCGCGCCGCCGAGGTCACCCGCCGCACCGGCGTCACCCCCTGTCTCGCGACCGTCCTGGTCGGCGAGGACCCGGCCTCCGTGACGTACGTGAAGATGAAGCGGAACCGCTGTGCGAAGGCCGGGATCCGCTCCCGTCACGTCGAGCTGCCCGCCACCACGACGACCGAGGAGCTCGTCGCCGAGATCACCGCCCTCTCCCTGGACCCCGAGGTCCATGGCATCCTCCTCCAGCACCCGGTCGGCCCCCACATCGACGAGCGCGCCGCCTTCGAGGCCATCGCTCCGGAGAAGGACGTCGACGGCGTCACCATGGCCTCCTTCGCGGCCATGGGCTTCGGCCTCCCCGGCTTCGTCTCCTGCACGCCCGGCGGCATCATGCGCCTCCTCGACGCGTACGACGTCGAACTGAGCGGCAAGCGGGCCGTCGTGGTGGGCCGCAGCGCCATCCTCGGCAAGCCGGCCGGCCTGCTCCTCCTCGGCAGCGACGCCACCGTCACCTACTGCCACTCCCGCACCCGGGACCTCTCCTCGGTCGTCCGCGAGGCCGACGTCCTCGTCGCCGCCGTCGGCAGGCCGAACTTCATCAAGGGCGAGGACATCAAGCCCGGTGCCGTCGTCGTCGACGCCGGCTACAACCCCGGCAACATCGGTGACGTCGACTTCGCGTCGGCCGCCGAGCGCGCCTCCCTGATCACCCCCGTCCCCGGCGGCGTCGGCCCCATGACCATCGCCGTGCTCCTCGCCCAGACGGTCGAGGGCGCCGAGCGCCAGCTCGGTCTGTAGGACGGTCATGACGGAGGGGCGGCAGGGCGCGCGTTCGGAAATCGTCACGACGCCGTACGGACGGGGCCCGGCCGACCGCGAACGCCGGCGCTCCGGACGGCTCGCCGCGCCCCGGCCGGTACCGGCGGCGCGGCGCGCCCGCCGGTTCGGCACGCCGCTCGTCCCGCTGCTCACGGCCGCCCTGGTGGCGACAGCCTTCCTGGCCGTCCGGGGAGGCGGGGAGAACGACGGGAACCCGGCGGGCGCGCCGGCCCCCGTCGCCACCGAGGACACCGGCGCGGAGGCCGCCCCTCCCGCGACCGGCGGCCGCTCACCCGACGCGCCCGGCGTGTCCGGCACGCCCGGCGCCGGGACCTCCGACACGCCGACGCCCGGCACGACACGGAGCGGCACCCCGGCGCGTACGGAGCCCGAAGCCCGGTCCCCGCGCACGAGCACGTCACCGGCACCGTCCAGGACCGGGGACACCGCCCCCGCGAGGACCGCCCCGGCCCCCTCCGGCGGGCCGAGGGGCGACCGGCGCTCCGAGCGGCCCGTCTCCTTCGAGGCGCTGCGCGTGGGCGACTGCTTCGACATCGACCGCGGCGCGCCGGGCACCGCCGTCCGGCGCCCCTGCGACACGCCGCACTCCGCCGAACTCGTCGCCCGGCCCCGGCTGGCCGGCCGCTACGCCACGGACCGGGCGGTGCGCGAGGCGGCCGCGGAACTCTGCCGCGAGCCGCTGCGCCGCAAGGCCGCCCGGCAGCCGCTCGGTACCCACTGGACGACCTTCGTCCAGTACCCGTACCGCACGAGCCACCTCCTCGGCTCGGACAGCGTCGCCTGCAGCCTGGCGGCCCCTTCCTCCAGCGGCGGCAGGATCAGCCACCGGCTCAGATAGCGCCGACCGGCTCGGGAGACGTTCTCGCGGTCCGGGTCGCACCGTCCGCTCAGACGGCACCCACCGGGAAGGCCGTCGCCAGGGCCGCCGCCGGGTCCCGGTCCGCCGGACCCGCCGGAGCCCAGCGGCCACCGGCCTTCAGGTACGGCCACCAGCGGCCGTCCTCGCCGAGCCGCAGCTGCGCCTCCGCGCCCACGGCCGTCCACCGCGCGCCGCCCGAACGCCGCAGGACCGGCCGCTCGCCGTCTTCCCAGGCCTCCGCGAGCCGCGCCCCGGCACGGGCCAGCGCCTCGGCGTCCGGCGTCCACTCCTCCTCCAGTACGGCGAGGGCGGCGGCGCCCCCGAACCGCCACGCGCGCGTGGCGAGGTCCAGGTCCGCCCGCGACCGGCCCGAACCGGCGGCGAGCCGCGCCACGATCCACGGAGCCGGGGAGCCCGCGGCGAGCCGTACCGCGTCCTGGGCGTCCGTCAGCCCCGCCTCTACGAGCTGCGACACGTCCCCGCCCGAGCCCAGCGCCTCGACGAGCAGCCGGTGCGCGCGGTCCGCCGTGTCCGCCGCGAGGAATTCGAGGGCCGCCGGGTCCACCCCCGGCTCCGGCTCGGTGTCCGTGTCCAGGGACGGTGCCCGGCCCGGCGCGGCGGGAGCGACCGGGGGAGCGGGCAGCGGCGGCAGCAGGAACGCCGACGCGTACGCCTCCTCGGCCGACACGCCCGGCATCCCGCCGGTGGACCCGGGAGCGCCGGTGCCGTCCGCGCCGCCGCCCCCGTCGTGCGCCGGAGGAGCGACGGCACGCGCGGCGCTGCGCTCCTGGAGCTGGTTCAGCAGGGTGCGCTCGCCGCGCCCGCGCATCAGGAGCAGCACGAAGGGGTCCTCGTCCAGGAGCCGCGCCACCTGGTAGCAGAGCGCCGCCGTGTGCGGACAGTGGTCCCAGGCCTCGCAGCCGCACTCCGGATCCAGGTCGCCGATGCCCGGCAGCAGATCGAGCCCGGCCGCCGCCGCGTCCTCCACCAGGTGTGGCGGCATCTCCCGGTCCAGGAGCGCCGCGATGTGGCCCGCGCTGTCCACCGCGAGGCCGAGCAGCCGCTCCCACTCCTCCTCGGAGAACTCCCGCACCAGCACGTCGCTCCGGTGTGCCGTGCCGTCCCGGTCCTTGACCACCGCGGTGATCCGGCCGGGCCGCACCGACACGGCGCCCACCGCCCCCGCGCGTGCGTGGCGGCGCCCCGCCTTCAACTGCTGACCGTCGAGCGCGGTGTCCTCCAGGGCCTTGAGCCACTCCCGGCCCCACCAGGTCCGGGTGAAGCCCGTGCTGCCCGGCGCCGGCGGCAGCGCCGCGAACGTCCGCTGGTCGTCCCCGTGTCCGTACCCGCTCATCGTCCGTCCCCTCGCAGTCGCACCAGCTCCGCCAGTTCGGCATCGGTCAGTTCGGTCAGCTCCGGCGGCATGTCCCCGCCGGTGCCGAGGACGGAGTCCGCCAGCTCCCGTTTGCGGTCGAGCATCGCGGCGATCCGGTCCTCGATCGTGCCCTCCGCGATCAGCCGGTGGACCTGCACCGGCCGGTCCTGCCCGATCCGGTACGCACGGTCGGTGGCCTGCGCCTCGACCGCCGGGTTCCACCAGCGGTCGTAGTGCACGACGTGCTCGGCACGGGTGAGGTTGAGCCCCGTCCCCGCCGCCTTCAGGGAGAGCAGGAAGACCGGGACCTCGCCGTTCTGGAAGCGGGCGACCATCGCCTCCCGCTCCGCGACCGGCGTGCCGCCGTGCAGGAACTGCGTCCGCACGCCCCGCGCCGAGAGGTGCGCCTCCAGGAGTCGGGCCATCCCCACGTACTGGGTGAAGACCAGGGTGCACGCGCCCTCGGCGAGGATCGTGTCGAGGAGTTCGTCCAGCAGTTCCAGCTTGCCCGACCGCCCCGCGGTTTCCGGCCGCTCCTCCTTGAGGTACTGGGCGGGGTGGTTGCAGATCTGCTTGAGCCCCGTCAGGAGCTTCACGACGAGACCGCGGCGCGCCATGCCGTCGGCCTCGGAGATCGCCGCAAGCGTCTCCCGCACCACCGCCTCGTACAGACCGGCCTGTTCGGGCGTCAGCGACACGGTCCGGTCGGTCTCCGTCTTCGGCGGGAGCTCGGGCGCGATGCCGGGGTCCGACTTGCGGCGGCGCAGCAGGAACGGCCGGACGAGCGCGGCAAGGCGCGCGGCGGCGGCCGGGTCGCGACCGCCCTCGACGGCGGCGGCGAACCGGGTGCGGAAGGCGCCCAGACCGCCGAGCAGCCCCGGCGTGGTCCAGTCGAGGATCGCCCACAGCTCGGAGAGGTTGTTCTCCACCGGCGTGCCGGACAGCGCCACGCGTGCGCGTGCCCCGATGGTCCGCAGCCGGCGGGCCGTCGCCGAGTACGGGTTCTTGACGTGCTGAGCCTCGTCCGCGACGACGAGCCCCCAGTTCCGTGCGGCGAGCCGCTCGGCGTCGAGCCGCATGGTGCCGTACGTGGTCAGGACGAAGCCGCCGTCGGGAAGCCCCTCCAGGTCGCGGGTGGCGCCGTGGAAGCGGCGCACCGGCGTGCCGGGCGCGAACTTCTCGATCTCCCGCTGCCAGTTGCCCATGAGCGAGGTCGGGCAGACGACGAGGGTGGGACCCGCCGAAGCCGGATCGGTCTGCCGGTGCAGATGCAGGGCGATGACCGTGATCGTCTTGCCGAGTCCCATGTCGTCGGCGAGGCAGCCGCCGAGACCGAGTGAGGTCATCCGGTGCAGCCAGTCGAGCCCGCGCAGCTGGTAGTCGCGCAGGGTCGCGGCGAGCGCGGCGGGCTGGGCCACCTCGGGCCGGTCGCCCTCGGGGCGCGCGAGCCGTTCCCGCAGCCGCTCCAGCGGGCCGGTCGCCGCCACCTCGACGGTCCGCCCGTCGATCTCGGTCGTCCCGGTGAGCACGGCCGAGAGCGCGTCCACCGGCGTGACCTTGCGGTCCTGGTGGGTCCTGGCACGGCGCACCTCGGCCGGATCGACGAGGACCCACCGGTCGCGCAGCCGTACGAGGGGGCGCCCGGTCTCGGCGAGCCGGTCGAGCTCGGTACGGGTCAGCTCGTGGTCCCCGACGGCGAAACGCCAGTTGAAGGCGAGGAGGGAGCCGGCGGAGAGGAGGGAGGGGAGGGAGGAAGGCCCTGCGTTGTGGTCGGTGCTCCGGGTGCTCTGAGTGCCCGGGGCGTGCGGGGCGTGCGGGTCGTGTGCCGAGCTTCCGTCCCCGTCTCCACCCCCGTCCGGCAGGCCGATCACCGCCCTGGCCGTCAGCCGGTCGGTGAGTTCGCGCGGCCAGTGGACCCGGACGCCGAGCGCCGCGAGGGCGTCGGCCGCCGGGCCCAGGAGTTCCGTGACCTCCTCGTCGGCCAGTTCGACCGTGTCGGGCACGGCCGCCGACAGGAGCGGGGAGAGCGGGGGCCAGGCGCGGGCGGCGCGCCGGAGGGCGAGCAGGGCGTCCATACGGGCGCGGGGGCCGAACGCCGCTCCGACCGGTCCGGAGCCCGACCACACCTCGGCCGCGTCCGCGACCAGGGTCGGATCGGCGACGCCGTGCAGCTGGAGCACCGCCCGGAAGCCGGGCGCCTCCCGCGACTCGGCGGTGAAGCCGGGCAGTTCGAGACGGAGCGAGAGCCGGACGCCCGCGTCGTGCACGGCGGCCACGTCGGCCGCCCATGCCCGCTGTTCGGGAACCGTCCGCGGCTCCCGGGCCGCGAAGGCGGGCCCACCGGCCGCCCGCGGAGCCGCCGGAGTGCGCGGCAGGGTGTCCGTGACGGCGTCGACGAAGGCCCGGAGCAGCGCCTCCGGTTCGGGCAGCAGCGGCGATTCACCGGAGGAGTCCCGGACACCGGGGGAGCCGAGGGAATCCGGGGAGACGGGAGAGACCGTGGCGAGGGGTACGGCATGGGCCGTGGGCGGCATCGACGCGGCGAGCGTACGGAGCCGCACCAGCTCCTCCGGGCCGAGCGGCCCGGCCCGCCACGCGTCGTGGTCGCCGGGCGTGAGACCGGGCAGGAGCAGACCGCGCGCCACGAGGTCCAGGGCGAGCAGCGCGGCGGCGCCCCAGAAGGCGGCCGCGGGCGACGCGGCGTCCGAGAACCGGGCGCGCACGAGCAGCGGCAGGGCGTCCCGTACGGAGAGGGCGCGGGCGGGAACGGTCACGGGTCGGAGGGTGTCGCCGTCCACGACCGTCAGCTCGGAGACGGCCACGGGCGCGTCGGGGAAGTCGGGCAGCGAGACGCCGGGAAGGTCCGGCAGCGGCTCGCCGTCCGGGGACCAGAAGGCGATCCGTCCGGCGCGGGGCGGATCGGCGGGGAGGAAGACGGCGGAGTGGCGGGAGAGTTTCCGGGCGGGTTCGCGGGCCGAATCATCGGTTCCGTGCGACAACGACAACGCATTCCTCAAATTTGACTACTGGAGACCGAGTCGCAGATGCTACCCCACCGCAATCCCCGATGTGTACTCGATTCGAGTGATGCGCGTCACGGGTGAACGTTCCTTCATGGGGTGGGGCTCTCCCCACCCCGGTCCCCCGGGAGCGCCCCCGCCCGGGACGGGTGGTGACGCCATGGTTCCGGAGGGTCGCGCGTCCGTACGTTCGGGCAGGCGCCCATCGACCGACAGAAACCGGAGCCCACCATGTCTCAGGTCACCGTCCTGCCCCCGGCCGCCGCACCTCCCGCGGCGCCCGCCCGCGTCAGGGGCGGCAGCGAGTTCAGCCCGCTCCTGCGGACGGTCAGGGAACAGGGCCTCCTCGAACACCGCCCCGGCTGGTACGCCCGCGTCATCGTCCTCAACCTGCTCGGCATCGCCGCCGTGGTGGCCGGACTCGCCCTCGTCGGACCCTCCTGGTGGGCGCTTCCGCTCGCCGTCCCCCTCGCCCTGCTCTCCGCGCGCGCCGCCTTCGTCGCCCACGACGCCGGGCACGCCCAGATCACCGCCGACCGCGGGGCGAGCCGCGCCGTCCAGCTCGTCCACGCCAACCTCCTCCTCGGCATGAGCCGGGAGTGGTGGAACGACAAGCACAACCGTCACCACGCGAACCCCAACCACCTCGACAAGGACCCGGACGTCGCGGCCGACGTCCTCGTCTTCGCCGAGCACCAGACGGCGGGCCGCACGGGCCTGCGCGGCTTCCTCACCCGCCACCAGGCCAAGCTGTTCTTCCCCCTGACGACCCTGGAGGGCATCGCGCTCAAGGCGTACGGGATCCAGGCCCTGCTCGCGAAGGACGGCCCCTGCCGCACCCGGCGCGAACGGCTCGTCGAGGGCGGCCTGCTCCTCGCCCACTTCACCGGGTACGCGACCCTGCTCCTCGCCCTGCTCACGCCCGCGCAGGCCCTGGTCTTCGCCCTGCTCCACCAGATGCTCCTCGGCGTCCACCTGGGCATGGCCTTCGCCCCCAACCACAAGGGCATGGACCGGCCGGACGAGCACGAGGACGGCGACACCTGGGGCCATCTGCGCCGTCAGGTGCTCACCTCGCGCAACATCCGCGGCGGCGCCCTGACCGACTGGTTCCTCGGCGGTCTCAACTACCAGGTCGAGCACCACCTCTTCCCCAGTATGCCGCGCCCGAACCTCCGGCTCGCCCAGCCCGCCGTACGGGCCCACTGCGCCGCGCTCGGCGTGCCGTACACGGAGACCGGCTTCGTGGACTCGTACCGCCAGGCCCTCGGACACCTGCACGAGGTGGGCGCGCCCCTGCGCGGCTGAACGGGACCGGTGCCGGGTGCCGGAGGGCGGTGCGGCCCTCCGGCGGCCCGGGCGCTCACCCCGTCAGCGCGCAGGAGTTGACCACGTCACCGCCCGCCGGCCGCGCGATCGTGCGGTCCGAGGGCGGCTTCACGCCCTCCTCGACCCAGCGCGTCAGCGCGTCGAACGCCGAGCGGTAGCACGGCAGGATCGGCCGCAGCCGGTCCGGATACGTGTCGTACAGGCCGTCGGTGTGCGTCCCGTCCCGCACCGTGTAGTACCGGTGCAGCCGGCCCCGCCCCCGGTCGTCGACCATTCGCGCGTACACGTCGGAGTCGGTCGCGATGGGCAGCAGGGTGTCCAGGTCGCCGTGGAGCGTGATGAGCGGCTTGCCGATCCGCCCGGTGAGCGCGACCTTCGCGACGGCGCGGTGGACGGACGCGGGCCGGGAGGCGTAGTCGTACGACGCGTCCGAGGCGCAGGGCGCGAAGATCTCCTCCACGGTCCGGCCGGCGGTGGAGCCCGGACAGGCCGGGTCGTACGAGGGGTCGAACTCGGCCCGGAAGATCTTCTGCGTCAGCCCCCAGTACGCCTGCTCGTGGTACGGCCAGAGGAAGCGCGAGTCCGCCGCGAAACCGGCCCCGATCAGGTCCTCGTCGGTGGCCCGCCCCAGCGAGCGCGCCACGGTGACGGGCAGGCTCGTCAGGAGGTTCGGACCGCGCGCGGTCCACAGCACGCCCTCCCAGTCGACCCCGCCGTCGTACAGCTCGGGCCGGTTCTCCAACTGCCAGCGCGTCAGATAGCCGGCGTTGGAGATGCCGGTCATGTACGTGCGTTCCGGGGCCCGCCCGTACCGCTGCCGTACGGCCTTCTTCGCGGCGAGCGTCAGCTCGGTCACCCGGCGGTTCCACTCGGCGACCGCGTCGCCGGGCCTCCGCCCGTCGGTGAAGAAGTCCGGGCCGGTGTTGCCCTTGTCGGTCGAGGCGTAGGCGAAGCCCCGGGCGAGCACCTGGTCGGAGATGAGCGCGTCCGTCGAGTACTGGCGGCGGGTGCCGGGCGCGCCGGTGACGACGAGGCCGCCGTTCCAGCGGTCGGGCAACCGGATCACGAACTGCGCGTCGTGGCCCCAGCCGTGCGTGGCGTTGAGCCGCGAGTCGTCGGGGAAGTAGCCGTCGATCTGAACGCCGGGCACCCCCGAGGGGTTGCTGGTCCCCTTCGCGGCGAGACCGGCCTGGTCCGCCATGTCGGTGTATGGCGTGCCCGCGAGCCCCGTGGTCGTCAGGTCCTCCAGACAGACGGACCGCTGGTGCTCGGCGCCGGGCACGTGGAGCCGGTGACGGCCCGCGCAGTGCGCGGCGGCCTCCGGCTCGGCCCCGGCGGGGGACGCGGGGGCGAGGACGGTGACCCCGGCCAGGAACGCGGCGAACAGGGAGACGCCCGGAAACAGGCGCATGGTGAGCCTCCGGTGGGACGGCGGAAAGAAGGGGGGATCGGCGCCACATCGTGCGGTGTGCCCCTTGCCCCGGGCCATGGTCGGAGACCACACCTCGGGCCGCCGTCCTATGGGGCACGCCCCGGACCCGCCGTGTCCCCGGCTCGTTAGGCTGCGGGGATGCACCTTCCCTCGGTCGACGAGATCCGCGCGCTGCACAGAAAACACGCTCCTCATGAGGAGGCGTTCGAGCTCGTCTTCACCCACTGCGAGATCGTGTGGCGGATCGCCGAGCGCCTGCTCCCGCGCTCGGGCGAGAACCTCGACCCGGAACTCGTGCGCGCGGGGTGCCTGCTGCACGACATCGGGGTGTACCGCCTGTACGACGCCGGGGGACGGCTGGACGGCCGGAACTACATACGGCACGGGATCCTGGGCCACGAGCTCCTGGCGGCCGAGGGCCTCCCGGAGACCGTGTGCCGGTTCTGCTCGTGCCACACGGGCGTCGGACTGACCAAGGAGGACGTGCTCGCGCAGGGGCTGCCGCTGCCGCCCGCCGACTACGTCGCGGTCACCCCCGAGGAACGGATCGTCATGTACGCGGACAAGTTCCACAGCAAGAGCACACCGCCGAGGTTCCTGTCCCCGGAGACCTACGCGGTGTCCGTGTCCCGGTTCGGCCAGGACAAGGTCGCGGCCTTCGGGGCGCTGCGCGCGGTGTACGGCGACCCGGAGCTCGACGGCCTGGCCGCCGCGTACGGACACGCCCTGACCTGAGGCCCGGGAGTTTCCGGGGAGCGGTACCGGATCAGGCCGGGCGCACGGCCATCGCGTCGAGGCCCTTGAGGAGCGCAGGGAGCCTCGCCCCCCGCACCACCGGCAGCACCTCGCGCGGCAGCTCGTCGAGCAGGACGAACGCCATGTCGTCGGCCTGCGCCACGAACGACCAGCCGGGGCCGTCCGCCCGCAGCAGCCGCGCACCGGCCTCCGCGCCGGAGGCCGACCGCACCCGTCCCACCGGCGGGGCCTCCTCCAGATAGGCGTGCAGCTCGTCCAGGACCCTCCGGACGCCGTCGTACGGGTCGCTCCCGGCGGCTCCGGCGGACGCCGCCTCCGTGCCCTCGGTGCTCTCCGCGTACGTGCCGTCGTCGCCTATCCGGGACCGCCAGGAGGTCCAGTGGAGCGCCACCTGGTCGGCGCCCAGACGACGCTGGGCCGGTCCCCACACGTCGCCCGACGGAGGGGTCAGCGGAGCGGGGTCGCCCTCCTCGGGCACCGGGTCGTGCGGGGCCGGCACCCCCGGGGCGGCGGTGGCCACGGGGAGCGGCCAGCCCGGCAGCCCGGTGACCACGGTCTCCTCGTCCGGAGACAGGTCGTAGGCCATCCCGCAGTCCCAGGAGGAGATGGCCACGGCGACCAGGGACACGTCGTCGACGACCACCGTCCACCGCGCCCCCAGACCGTCCTGGCCGAAGACGAGCCCGTACCCCTCCGGGTGCGGCCCGATGCCCAGCGCCGCGCAGGCCGCCGGATAGTCGTCCCCGAGCACGCTCGGGAAGCGCGCGGGCGTCAGCAGCGCGGCGGTCAGCACGAACAGCGCGTCGGCGTCGCCGTCGCCCTCGGCGATCGGGTCCGTCCCAGCCACGGCAGCCTCCCCATCCAGTCGTCGGCGCACCTTAACCAGTGAGTAACCCACGCGTCGAGGGTTCCCGCCGGGGAAGGCCGTGCTCGTCGGAGAAGGCCGTGCTCGTCGGCCCGACGCCGTTCCTGGATACCGCCGCTGTCCATGTCCGTCCGGTTCTCGTGTCCGTCCGGTGTCACGCCGATTCGTCGCGCAGGCCGAGCAGCGAGCGGGCCACGGCGAGCGGTGACTCGTTGCGCTCCCGGGCGAGGGTGATGAGGGCCCGGCAGGCCAGTTCGTTCACGCCGAAGGAGAGCGCGCCGGGGGAGACGCGGTTCGCGGCCTCCTCCGCCCGGCCCTGGTCGTCCTCGGCGCACGCGGCCACGTACACCGCCGCCGCCTCGAAGAGGTTGTGCCCCTGCCGGGCGGGACGCGCCGGCGCGGCGGCCCCGGGCGGCCTCCGGGCGAAGGGAAGGAGTCTGCGGAGTCTTTCCGGTACCTGTGTCACGGCCCGCCGCCTTTCCCGGGCACGGCTGCCCGGCAGGTCCACCGTAGACAGTGGAGTGCCGGTGCAGAAGGGCGCGTGGGCGCGCCCGGGGGCCTGCCGGAGGGACGCCGAAGGTGGCTCAGTCCTCGCGGACGGCCAGGGCCAGGTATCGCGCGTCCTCGTCGACGTAGTCGACGAGCCGCCAGCCGGTCCCGGCGAGCAGGGGCCGCAGCCGGGGTTCGGCACGCAGGTCGTCCGGCGTGAGGGAGCGGCCGTGCCGGGCCGCCAGGGCGGCCCGCCCGATCGGGTGGAACAGCGCGAGCCGACCGCCGGGCCGTACGACACGGGCGAGCTCCCGCAGACCGGCGGCGGGATCCGTGAGGTGCGAGACGAGCCCCGCGCCGAAGACGGCGTCGAGCGCGCCCCCGCGCACGGGCAGCCGGCCGACGTCGGCGAGGAACAGCGCCCCGCCGTCCGCGCCGTCGCGCCCCGCCCGGACGGCCCGTTCGAGCATCTCCGGGGTGAGGTCCGCCCCGATGACGGTGCCGGAGGAGCCCACGGCGGCACGGAGCGGCGGAAGCGCGCGGCCGGTCCCGCAGCCCGCGTCGAGGACCGCGTCGCCCGGGCGCAGGCCGAGCTCGGCCACGGCGGCGGCGTACGCGGGGCCGTCGTCGGGGAACCGGCTGTCCCAGTCGGCGGCGCGGGCGCCGAAGAACTCTCGGACGCGTGTGGGGTCATCGCTCATGCGCCCATGATCCCGTACCCGGAGAGGTGAGAGCCGGGCACGCACGCCACCCGGAGGGGTGAACGCGCGGCGCGGGCTTTCTGCGTGAGCGTTCGAACCCGGCGCGATCGTTCGGGGGCAGCTCTCTGTCACATTCCATCAGCTTTCGAAATGCGCCCCCGGTGCGCCCCCCGATGCGCACTAGCGTCCCTGAGCCATGGGACACCTGGACCACGCCGCCTTCGGCTGGCTTACCCCCGTGCTGTCGTACGCGATGGCCTGCATCGGCGCCGCCCTCGGACTGCGCTGCACCGTACGGGCGCTCGACGCGACCGGCCGGTCACGGCGGAACTGGCTGCTCACCGCCGCCTCCGCGATCGGCAGCGGCATCTGGACGATGCACTTCGTCGCGATGCTCGGATTCGGCGTGACCGGCACCGACATCCGTTACGACGTTCCGCTCACCGTCCTCGGCCTCGTCGTCGCGATGGCCGTCGTCGGCGTCGGCGTGTTCGCCGTCGCCCACGGACGCGACCGGGTCCGCTCCCTGCTGATCGGCGGACTGACCACGGGCGTCGGCGTGGCGAGTATGCACTACCTGGGCATGGCCGCCCTCCGGCTCCACGGCCAGGTCCGGTACGACCCCCTGCTCGTCGGTCTCTCCGTCCTGATCGCCGTCGTCGCCGCCACCGCGGCACTGTGGGCGGCCCTCCACATCCACGCGCCCGCGTCCGTGGCCGTCGCCTCGCTGGTCATGGGCGCGGCGGTCAGCAGTATGCATTACACCGGAATGCTCGCGGTGAGCGTCGAGGTCGTCCCCTCCGCCGCCGCCCTGCCCGGCGCCACGGTCATGCAGTTCGTCTTCCCGCTCGCCGTCGGCCTCGGCTCGTACCTCTTCATCACCGCCGCCTTCGTCGCCCTCTCCCCGACGGCCGGGGAACGCGCCGCGTACGCCTCCGCGGGCCGCCCCACCGCACCGGACGAGCATCCGGCGGACGCCGAACACCGCGGCTCCCGCACCGCCGAAGCCGCCCGCACGCGCACGCGTACGCACTGATTCGGCATCTCTACCGGCCCAGCCCACCCCACCCGTCTCACTCCCACCCGTCCCACCGCACCAGAGACAGCCGCAGCCGGAACGAGGAGGCCATGCGAACTTCCCGCAGAACCAAGGACGCCGGGGTACCGGCACCGCCGACAGCCGCGCGCGGACGGCGCGCTCACGCGGGGCCGCCCGCCGACGAGGCGGAGCCGCACGCCCCGGCGGGACCCACTGCCTCCCCGGGCCTCATCGGTCCGGCGGGATCCTCCGACCCGACAGGATTTTCCGGTCCGGCGGGGCCCACCGGCCCCGCGGATCCCTCCGCCCCCGGCGGCGACCGCGTCCGGACCGCCCCGCGTCCCGGGCTGCGCCCCCGTACGGTCCGCGCCAAGATCGTCTCGCTCCTGATGGTTCCGGTCGTCTCGCTCCTCGCCCTGTGGGGCTTCGCCACCGTCACCACCGCCCAGGACGTCGCCCGGCTCCGTCAGCTCCAGCGCCTCGACGCCGAGGTCCGGGAGCCCGTGTCGGCCGCCCTCACGGCGCTCCAGGCCGAACGGCGCGCCGCCGTACGACAGGCCGCGGCCCCCGGCGCCCACCGGGCCGCCGAGCTCGAGGACCGGATGCGCCGCACGGACGAGGCCGTCGACCGGCTCCGCCTGGACGCACACCACACCGTCGGCGACACCGGGGACCTGCCCGACGAGGTCGCCGACCGGGTGAGCGCGTTCGTCGGCAAGGCCGAGGGCCTCGCCCTGCTGCGTACCGCCGCGGCCGACGGACGGGCCGACCGGGACCAGGTGTACGCGGAGTACACCGGGGCCATCTCCGCCGCCTTCGCCGTCGGCGGCGCCCTCGCCGGTGTCCAGGACGCCGAACGGGGAGCCGACGCGCGCGTACTCCTGGAATTCGGCCGGGCGGGCGAGATGCTGTCCCGCGAGGACGCGCTCCTCGGCTCCGCCCATCTCACCGGTCTGTTCACCGCCGACCGGCTGCGCGCCTTCTCCGGGGCCGTCGAGACCCGCCGCGCCCTCATCGCCTCGGCCACCGCCGACCTGCCCGCCGCCGAACGCGCCGCGTGGACCCGGCTCGCCACCGGCGCCGACCACACCCGGCTCACCCTCGCGGAGGACCGGATCCGGGCCGCGAGCCCCGGCCGTTCCGCCGCCCGGGCGGCCACCTCCGCCGACTGGGACGCATCCCTCGCCGCCGTACGCGGCGGGCTGGCCGCGATCGAGACCGACGCGCGCACCGAGGCGGCCGACCGCACCGACCCCTTCGCCGGTGGCGCCCTCACCACGGGCGGCGCCGCGGTGGCCTTCGGCCTCGTGGCCGTCGTGGCCTCCCTCCTCGTCTCCGTACGGATCGGGCGCGGCCTCGTCGTCGAACTCGTCGGCCTCCGCAACACCGCCCTCGGCATCGCGCGCCGCGAACTCCCCGCCGCCATGCGCCGGCTGCGCGCGGGCGAGGAGATCGACATCCGGGCCGAAGCCCCGACCGGGCCCGACACCCAGGACGAGATCGGCCAGGTCGGCGAGGCCCTCGCCACCGTCCACCGCGCGGCCCTCTCCGCCGCCGTCGAGCGCGCCGAACTCGCCGACGGCATCTCCGGCGTCTTCGTCAACCTCGCCCGCCGCAGCCAGGTCCTCGTCCACCGCCAGCTCAACCTCCTGGACGCCATGGAACGGCGCGCCGACGATCCCGGCGAACTCGACGACCTCTTCCGGCTGGACCACCTCACCACCCGTATGCGGCGCCACGCGGAGAGCCTGATCATCCTCTCCGGCGCCGCGCCCGGCCGCGCCTGGCGCAGGCCCGTCCCCCTCACCAACGTCGTCCGTGCCGCCGTCTCCGAAATCGAGGACTACGCGCGCGTGGAGGTGCCGAGGCTCCCCGAGACGGCCGTCGTCGGCGGCGCCGTCGCCGACCTCACCCACCTCCTGGCCGAACTCATCGAGAACGCCACCCAGTTCTCCCCGCCCCACACCAAGGTGCGCGTCAGCGGCGAACCCGTCGGCAACGGCTACGTCCTGGAGATCGAGGACCGCGGGCTCGGCATGGGCAAGGAGAACCTCGCCGAGGCCAATGCCCGGATCGCCCGCACCGAGGACCTCGACCTTTTCGACAGCGACCGGCTCGGCCTCTTCGTGGTCAGTCGGCTCTCCTCCCGCCACGACATCAAGGTCCACCTGCGGACCTCCCCCTACGGCGGGACGACGGCCGTCGTCCTGCTCCCCACCGACGTGCTCCAGGGCGCGCTCCCGCCGGGGCGCGGCGCACCCGCGGACGACCCTGGGACGCCCCGCACCGGAACCCCGTACGGGGGAGACACGCGGGTGCGTGTCTCCGGCGCCGAGGGCACCGACGGACCGCGCACCGACGGACCGCGCACTGACGGACCGCACACGACGCGGGAGCGCGAGGACGCGCCCCGTGCCGAGGTCCGCCGTCTCGACCGGATCCAGCCGCCCCGCTCCCCTTCAGAACAGCTCGGCCCCGCCCCCGCCGAGGACGCGCGCCGAACCGCCCGCCAGCCGCAGGGGAGCGGGGGACGGCACGGAAGCCCGCCGCAGCAGCCCGACGGGCCACGACCGCCGTCCCCCCGGATCCCGGCCCCCTCCCGTCCGCAGCCGCTGCCGCGCCCGACCGCCGTCCCCGCTCTCACGGCACGTCCGGAACCCGGGCCGGCACCCGCCGGGGTCACCGCCCTGCGTCCCCGGGGTTCCTCCGTACCGCCGCCGACGCCCGAGCAGGGGGCGCGGCGGGAGCAGCCGCCCGGAGCACCGGCCGGCGGCCCCGGCACCCCTGGCGAATCCGACGGGGAGCTGCCCCGCCGCGTACGGCAGGCGAGCCTCGTCCCGCAGTTGCGCGAGGCGCCGGCCCGGGAGCAGGCGCCCGTACCGGCCGCGCCCGGCGCGGACGCCCGTACCCCGGAGCGGGTCCGGGAACGGATGACGGCCTACCAGGACGGCTGGCAGCGGGGCGGCGGCCCGGCCCCGGGCGGCAGACGCCCGCTCGGCACCGGCGCGGGCCACGACGGCGCACGCCCCGGCCCCACCTCCCCGCACGCCCCTCACTCCGAAGGAGACGACGCATGATCGACCACGAGAGGGTCTCCCACCACCGCTCCGGCGAACTCGACTGGCTCCTCGACGACCTCGTGGCGAGGGTCCGCGAGGTCCGCCACACCGTGGTGCTCTCCGGCGACGGACTCGCCGTCGGGTCCTCCAGCGGCCTCGGCCGCGAGGACGCCGAACACCTCGCCGCCATCGCCTCCGGCTTCCACAGCCTCGCCAAGGGCGCGGGCCGCCAGTTCCGCACCGGCGGGGTCCGCCAGACGATGGTCGAGATGGACGACGGCTTCCTCTTCGTGGCGGCCTCCGGAGACGGTTCCTGCCTCGCCGTACTCAGCTCCGCGCACGCCGACATCGGCCTCGTCGCCTACGAGATGGCCCGGCTCGTCAAGCGCGTCGGCGAGCACCTGCACACCCCGCCCCGCCTCACGGTGACCCCGCCGGCCGCCGGCTGACCCGGAGGACCCCATGAACCAGGACAGCACCGGCGGCGGCCCGTCCGTGCCGGGCGGCCGGTGGTACGACTCCGACGCCGGCCCGCTCGTCCGCCCGTACGCGATGACCGGCGGCCGGACGAAACCGGGACCCGGCCACGTGCGGTTCGACCTCATCGCCCTCGTCGTCGTGGACGACGATCCGCCCGGACCGGCCGAGGAGTCCCTCCTCGGCCCCGAGCACCGGTCCCTGCTCGCCCTGTGCCGGGCCGAGACCCAGTCGGTGGCCGAACTCGCCGCCGACGCCGACCTGCCCGTCGGAGTCGTCCGGGTGCTCCTCGGCGACCTCCTCGAATCCGGCTTCGTCCGTGTCGGCCGACCCGTGCCGCCCGCGCGGCTCCCCGACGAAAGAATCCTGAGGGAAGTAATCGATGGCCTACGAGCGCTCTGAGAGCACCGGCGCGGACGACGACGCGGACACCACCGCCCTCGCCCTGAAGATCCTCGTCGCCGGAGGATTCGGCGTCGGCAAGACCACCCTCGTCGGCGCGGTCAGCGAGATCCGGCCCCTGCGCACCGAGGAACGGCTCAGCCGGGCAGGGGAACTCGTCGACGACACCGGTGGCGTGGACCGGAAGACCACCACGACCGTCGCCATGGACTTCGGCCGCATCACGATCCGCTCCGGACTCTCCCTCTACCTCTTCGGCACCCCCGGCCAGGACCGGTTCTGGTTCC
Organism: Streptomyces sp. NPDC098101; assembly: GCF_044760185.1. Lineage (NCBI taxonomy): Bacteria > Bacillati > Actinomycetota > Actinomycetes > Kitasatosporales > Streptomycetaceae > Streptomyces > Streptomyces sp. NPDC098101. The sequence goes on from NZ_JBIWAS010000001.1 coordinate 1,473,354, forward strand.
TGTGGGACGAACTGTCCCAGGGCGCGCTGGGGGCGGTCGTCCTCGCCGACACCCGGCGTCTGGAGGACTGCTTCCCGGCGGTCGACTACTTCGAGCACCGGCGGATCCCCTTCGTGGTCGCCGTCAACTGCTTCACGGGCGCGCGTGCCTACGGGGCGCACGACGTCTCCCGCGCGCTCGACCTGGACCGGGGCACACCCGTCGTCCTGTGCGACGCGCGCGACCGGGACTCGGGGAAGGAGGTGCTGATCCGCCTGGTCGAGTACGCCGGACGGATGCACACCGCCCGGCTCCTCGACACCGTCGGCTGAACCACGACCGGATCCGCCCGGCCGGGCGCCTCAGTCCGCGAGACCGGCCTCGGCGATCACCTTGTCGATCCTCACCCGGACGAGGAGTTCGCCGGGAACGGCGTTGCGCTCGCCGAACTCCTCCGCCCGGTCCTCACCCATGTAGCGGGCGCCGATGCGGGTGGCCCAGTGGCGCAACGCGTCCGGTTCCTCGCTGAGTTCGGCGCGCCCGAACAGCGAGACGAAGGAGAACGGCGGGGTGTCGTCGTCCACGCACAAAGAAACCCGCCCGTCGCGGGCGAGGTTGCGGCCCTTCACGGTGGACTTGCCGGTGTTGAACACGAAGTCGTCGCCGTCGAGCACGAACCAGACCGGCACGACGTGGGGACTGCCGTCGTCGCGGACGGTCGCCAGCTTGCCGGTGCGGGTGCCCGCGGACACGAAGGTCCGCCACTGCTCCTCGGTCATCCTCGTCATGCTTCCCATCCTGCGGCACACGCGGGCGTGGTGCAGTGCTTGCCCTGTCCACGACAGTGCGTAAGGCTTGCGCCGACACGCGGACCACGGTGACACGGGGAGCACGGGAATCCGGGTCGACGGGGACGCACCACGCAGGGGGAGGACCACTGATGGCGTTGGACAAGGCACTGGACTGGCTCCTGGACGACCTGACGCAGCGGGTCGGACACATACGGCACGCGCTGGTGCTGTCGAACGACGGCCTGGTGACGGGCGCGAGCAGCGGGCTGGTGCGCGAGGACGCCGAGCACCTGGCCGCCGTCTCCTCCGGTCTGCACAGCCTCGCCCGGGGATCGGGTCGGCACTTCAACGCGGGCCGGGCGCGACAGACGATGGTGGAGTTCGACGAGGCGCTGCTCTTCGTGACCGCCGCGGGCGAGGGCAGCTGCCTGTGCGTCCTGAGCGCGGCGGAGGCCGACGTCGGCCAGGTGGCGTACGAGATGACCCTGCTGGTCAACCGCGTCGGCGAGCACCTCGGGGTGGAGGCGCGACAGCCCGGCTATCCGGGTGACGGACCGCTCTGACGGCCCTCTGACGACGTTCCACCGCGAGGTTCCGCCACACGTGGTTCACGGGTGGTTTTCCACAGGCGGTTTTCCACAAGCAGTGCGGGGTTCGTCACTCTGCGTTACGTTCTCTTCGACGGGTCGGACGGATCCGCGCCACGGAGAATGCGAACGCACGGGGGAGGGCCGCGTGATGACGACGGATGGCCACGACAGGACGGCGGACGAAAGGACGCGCACGGTGACGCCGGCGCGGGCCGCGCAGGAACTGGAGCTGAAGCGCGACGAGTTCCGGCTCGCGGTCCAGCTCGGTCTGGTACGGACGGTACCGGCCGGAGAGGGCGGACGGCGGCGCGTCGAGCAGGGCGAGCTCGACCGCCTCAGGGCCGCGCCGGACTTTCCCGCCGGCCTGCGCGACCGGGTGCGCGCGGTGGGCACCGGGGAGGCCGCCGCACTCCTCGGGATCACCCCGGAGCGGTTCACCAGGCTGGTCCGGACGGGGCACCTCAGCCCGGTGCGGTTCTCGCTGAACCGCTACCGGGCGGTGGTGTGGACGTATCTGGCCGAGGAGGTCGCCGACTTCGGCCGCACCTGCCCGGCGCTGCTCACGGGCCGGCTGCCGCTGGAACTCCGCGAACGCCTCGCCGCGCGTGAGGACCTGCGGCCGAGGAACTGGCGGGCGCGACGGCTCGCCCTGCTGCTCCGCGCCACCGACGACCCGTGGGCGCGGGCCTCGGCCATCGCCTCCCTGCTCGACCCGCTCCAGGTGGCCGAGGTCGTGGACGATCCGTACGAGCGCGCCCACCTCGACCGGTTGCGCCCGCCGCCACCGCAGGGAATGCCGGTGCCCGTCGCCGCGCGCGAGCTCGCCGAGCGGCTCACGCGCGCCGACGACCCGGACGAGATCCTCTGGCACCGGCTGAGCCTGGCGCTCGCCCTGGACGAGGCGCGGGCCGCGTACCCGGCCCCGCACCCGGGGGAGACCGCCGGGGCCGCGCCGGCCGTCCGGGTTGCCCGGAAGACCGATGCCGTGCCTTCGGTACGACCGGCTCCCGAGCCTTCCGTACGGCCCGGGGTTCCGGATCCGTGGGCCGTGCCGGTGACGGTACGCGGCGGCCCGAGGGCCCTGTCGGCGCGGTCTCTGCCGACGGCGCCGCCTTTCCCGGCGCTACCGCCCCTGCCTGCGGCACCGCCGCTGGCCCCGGCACCGCAAGGGGTCACCCCGGCTCCGCCTCCGGCGGCAGCGGCCCCCGCCGCACGGTCGGCGGCCGTGACCGACCGTCCGGCCTCCGGCCCGGCCCTCGACCCGGCCTCCCGCTCGGCCTCCCGTCCGGCCCGCACCCGGTTCCTCGACCGGTTCCGGCGGGGGCGGGCGAGCGGTGAGACGCGTGCCCGGCGCCGGAAGCGCCCGGTGTCGTGGCCCTGATGCCGGCCCCGGCCGGGGGAGAAGCGGCCCGGTAGGTCGTCACGGAGACAGCCCGACATCGTTGCGTGCTTGGCGGTGGCCCTCGCGGTGCGGCGGTCCGGGGGGGGATGCTGGAGAGGTGGCGCGACGCGTGCCCGGCGCGAGGGGTGCGAGGCGTCACTGGCGACCGGGGGGCCGTGAGGAGATGAGCGACGTGTACGACCCGCACATCGACACCGACGTCACCGTCCAGTTGAGCGACTGCGGCAGGGAGGACGCCCAGGCCGTCTTCGACGTCCTAGACGGTGTCTACCGGCTGGAGGACATCGCGACGTCCGGCCCGCAGGCGGCGACGGGTCCGTCCCCCACCGTCTGGGCCGCCACGTACGACACGGCAGGAGGGGAACACCAAGAGGTGTCTCCCACCCCTCTGTCCGCTCTGGTCGGCGTCACGCTCACCGGTGGCTACCACGCCGTCGACGAGGTCGAGAAGGTCCTGGCCACCGGCTTCGACGTCCAGTCCCGGCACACCGTCTCCGGCGACCAGGAGACGGAGGCGCGCCTGCTGCTCGCCTCCCGCTGAACGACGGGCACCGCAGGACGTCGCGCTCAGTGGGAGGCGCCGACGCAAGAGGCGCCACCGCCAGGCCGCCCCGGGAGACGCGGACGGGCGCTCCCGGGGCTCTCGTGCGCCCGCGAACAGGCCTTCGACCCCGCCGTCACCCCCGGTATACACCCTGTGTAGTGTGCATGTTCGGTCGCACGGCCCGCCCTGACCAGGCGATGGCCGCGACCCTGCCGAACATCACCGGGGAAAGCGGGTTCCACCATGTTCCGATCCAGGCTGCGCCGACGAGGGGGAACGGCCGTCGCCCTGCTGGCCGCCGCGTCGCTGATGGTGACGCTGAGCGGCTGCGGCGTCGACCCGCTCACCCCGCAGGAGGCGCGGGAGGAGGCCGGATCGGACGACAAGCCGGGCGGCACGGGCCGCCGCGTCGACTGCACGGAGGTCAAGTGCATCGCGCTGACCTTCGACGCGGGACCGGGCAAGGACACGCCGAAACTCCTCGACATCCTCAAGGAGAAGCAGGTCCCCGCCACCTTCTTCCTGCTCGGCAGCAAGCACGTCGACCGCTACCCGAAGGTGGTCAAGCGCATAGCCGACGAGGGGCACGAGGTCGCCAACCACACCTGGACGCACCGGATCCTGACGGACCTCGACGCCGCCGAGGTCCGCGAGGAACTGGAGCGCACCCAGGACGCCGTCGAGAAGATCACGGGCCGGAAGCCCACCCTGATGCGTCCGCCGCAGGGCCGTACCGACGACACGGTGTCCGAGGTCAGCCGGGAACTCGGACTCGCCCAGATCCTCTGGAGCATCACGGCCAAGGACTACTCGACCGACGACTCGGCCCTCATTCAGCAGCGCGTCCTCGACCAGGCGCACGGCGACGGGATCATCCTGCTCCACGACATCTACGACGGCACGGTCCCGGCCGTTCCCCCGATCATCGACGAGCTCAAGCGGCGGGGCTTCACCTTCGTGACCGTGCCGGAACTCCTCGCTCCCGGGAAGGCGGAGCCCGGGACCGTCTACCGCCCCGAGAAGGATTGACGGGTTCCGGCGAGGTAGCAGGGCTTCACCGAAATGGGGTGAGGTGACTCACATCGCCCACTCGGGAACTCTCGGAACATTCGGGAAAGGTCCACCGTTCATACGTATGTGACGGCGAAGGGGCCCGGTCCCCAGGTTCCCCCCCCAGAGGTGACCGCCCTTCGCCCGTCACGGCGATCGGCCCCGGTTGGAATCCCCCGTCCAACCGGGGCTTTGTCGTTCCCGTCCTTCCTCCCTCCCCTCCGCTCGCCACACGTCCCACGGGCGTTCGGGGGCATCTGGACGGGTGCCCCGAGGCACCCGGGAGGCGCCCGGCAGGCGCCCGAGGGGCGCACGCACCGGCGCGTTCGACTCGTTCGAGTGAGCCTCGGAATGGCGGCCGCACCCTCGGGACATGATCACCCCGAGTCGGCGACACGACCACCCGCCGGCCCTCCGAACAGGGACGATCCAAGGGGGACCTCATGCTTCGCGCTGCCTCGCGCACCCGTCACGTCCTCGCGGCGACCGCCGCCTCCCTCCTGCTCGCCGGCTGCGCCACCGTCGACGCCGGAACACCCGGGGCGCCCGTCACCCCGACCGCCGAAGCGGCCCGGGACGCCCTCCTCGGCGCCGCCGAGCGCCGCCTCGTCGCCGACTGCCTGAGCGCCCGGGGCCTCGCCCCCACGGCCAGGCCCCGCGCCCCGGACGAGGACCGCGCCTTCCGGGCGGCGCTCTTCGGCACCGGACCCCGTGAACTCTCCGTGACCCTCGCGACGGGCGCCACCGTCACCGCCCACACGGACGGCTGCCTCGCCACCGCCCGCCACCGGCTCTACGGCGACCAGCACCGCTGGTTCCGCGCCCAGGTCACCGTCGACAACCTCCGTGCCGAGGCCCAGGACCGGATGCGCGCCGACCCCGCCCACCGTGCGGCCCTCGCCCGCTGGACCGCGTGCGCGGCCCCGCCGGGCCGACCCCGCCCCGACCGCCCCGACCCGGCCGTCGCCACCCGTTGTGCCCGCGAGACCGGCCTCGACGCCGTACGCGCACGGCTTGAGGCCGCCGAGCTGGTCACCGTGCGGGCCCTGCACCGCGACGAACTCACCGCATACCGGCAACTGCGCGACCGCGCGCTGCGGCGGGCAGCCGAACTGCCCGCGTCCGCGTCCCCGTCCCACCCGCAGAAAGGCCACACCCTCCCGTGAAGCGAATCCTCGCCACCGCCGCCGCGACCCTGCTCGCCGCCACCACCGGTCTCGCCCTCGCCTCCTCCGCCGGAGCCGCCGAATGTCCCAGCGGGAACTTCTGCGTCTAGTGCTCTGATCGCAAAGGTTCGCCGGGTTGGCGGCATCGGTGCTCGAACCGGCTGGACTCGGTGTGGGAACAATTCTGAGCGGTCGAGGAGCCGAACAAACTAGGCTCCCAGCATGTCTGGTCCGACGTTGGTGATCGAGTTGGCGGAGCCGCTCTCCCCGGCTGCGCTGCGGGAGTTCCGCGCGTTGATGGTGGAGCTCTCCTCCCACTTCACCGAGAAGCGGCCTGGGTTCTTCGACGTCAACGTGCCCGCAGAGGGACTGGGCGTCGAGGACAGGCGAGAGAAGGACTGGCGAAAACCTTTCCCGCTTCCACTCCTCGGCAACATCGCCACGGATGAGGAGCTCACAGCCCTGGTGGGATTCAATCCGCAGCGCGAGGAGTGGCGTCGGCCCTTCCTGGTCTATTTGATGGGGCCGGGTGTCGGCGACGAGAGCACCTTCGAGGCTGAGCACGCGGAGGAACCCGAGGTGGAGGCCATCCTCGGCTTCAGACCAACCCATGCCGTCAATGTCAGCGCCTGCAGCAATCGCGAGATCGACCATGTGGCCACGGCCCTGCTGACCGCCGCCGTCATGGACGTCATCGGAGGCGTGGCCAAAGTCGAACTGCTGGACGGACAGGCGTCGGTCGTCGCTGGCCTTCCGGGGGTGTTGGGGATCGCGGACGACGACTGGATGGCGCTGGGAACGGCGGAGTTCCTGCGGGCCTGGGCTGGGCACCCCGCCTTCCGGCTGGTCAAGTAGTCCAGACAGATCCGCGGCGGAGATCGTGGAGTGATCTGGAACATTCGCCGGGTTGCCTGATCATGCGGCGAAAGCAGGTCGGCCGCCCCAGCGGATGCCCTTCTCGCTGCGGATTCGGGCGCGTTCCTTGCGTTCGGCGGCCAAGACGTCGCGGTGGCGGGCGTTGGTGTTGCGCCAGCGGCGGTACGCGTGCAGGGCCCGGGTCTGCACGGTGTGGTTGGGGTGGTTCGAATTGGCGATGGTGAAATGCCGCAGCGGTCCGAAGTGCGCTTCGATCGGGTTCGCCCACGAGGCGTAGGTCGGGGTGAAACAGAGCTCGACCTTGTGTTTCTTCGCCCAGCGACGGATGTCGGCGCCCTTGTGGGCGGACAGGTTGTCCAGGATCACGTAGATCGGGGCGCCGTCGGGCCGGGCGGCGCGGATCGACTTCAGCGCGGCCAGCGTATCCGCGGCTCCCTTCTTTTCCCGGTTCACGCCCCACAGGCGATCGTCGCCCACCGAGTAGCAGCCGTGGAAGTACCGGACTCCGTGGGTGCGGTGGTAGTGGCCGGCACCCGGTCGGGATGTTTCCGTTTCGCCCAGCCCGAGCCAGCGGTGGGCCGGATCCCCAGCGGGCCGAACTCGTCGAAGGCGAAGACCAGGTCCGGGAAGCGGTCCATAACGTGCTCGATCCGGTCAAGCTTCGCCTCACGCTCGGGGTCCGGGGACTCCTTCCAGGTCTTGGTGCGCTGGAAGGTGACACTACGGCCGATGCGGATCACCCGGCCGTGCACTGTCCGCAGGTAGGCGACCAGCTTGCGCAGCGACCAGCGGGTGAACGGCTGGCCGAGCTTGACCGGGCGGGTAGTGGCCGTCGCGATGACGAAGTCCTCCTCGTCATTACTGAGTCGGCGGGGACGGCCTCCCGCCCACCGAGGGTCCAGGCAAACCAGGCCGATCTCGTTGAAGCGGTGGATCACATCGCGCACGGTGTCCTCGTCGGCCGCCACCAGCTGGGCGATCACCGGCACCCGATTCCCGCCGGCCGAAGCCAGCAGCATCATCGCGCGCCGATAGCGCACCGAGTTGGTGCTGCCCCGGCGCACGATCTGCTGCAACTGTTGCCCATCCTGGTAGGTCAGCCTGCGCACACGGACAGGCTCGGCCACCGCGCCTCCAGCGGTCGGATCGGACGTCACCGCACATCCAACCGCCACGACCGCCGACCCGGCGTACCTATGCGGTCACAGCACCAGCAGAAGGCTGACTTCGGCGGCCAGCGCGCCAACTGGAGCGGGGACGACGGCTGGTGGGAGAGCTGGATCTCCGACACCGACTCCTCCTGGGCCAACCACGGCATCTCCGGTCCCGGCATCAAGGACCACGTCCGCGTCTACGAGAACGCCTGGCAGGGCGGCGGCATGACCATCTGTCTCGCCCCCGGCCAGGAGGTCGGGTACAGCGGCGCGGCCAACGACCGCGGCGACTCCCACATCTGGGCGACCGGCTGCTGACCCCGTCCGCCTCGCCCCGCCCGCCTCACCCCGGGCCGTCTCGTCCCGCCCACCTCGCCCGGCCGGGCCGTCCGGGCTGTCTCCTCCGGTCCGTCTCGCCTCGGCCGTTTCCGCCCCTCCGTCCCGACCGGTGTCAGATCCAGGCGGGGGAGGCGGTCGGGTGGCGGAGGGCGGAGGCGAGCATCAGGCCCGCGCCGCGGACGACGCTGGTCGACGGGTCGTTGGCCAGACGGAGACGGGCCCGGAGGGCATGGGCCAGCCGGCCGGTCACGTCGAGGCGGAGGGCGCCGCCGCCCGTCACCAGGACGCCCCGGCGCAGCGCCCCGCGCACGGCGCCCGTGCGGTCGCGCCGCCACAGGTCGCTCACCAGGTCGGCGGCCGTCCCGGCGACCGAGTCCGGGGCGCTCCCCGACTCCGGAAGGTCGTCGAGACCGACCTCGGCGAGCCGGGCGTCCACGACGAGGCCGTCCACGACGAGCGTGACCTCGGTCAACTGCGCGCCGAGGTCGACCACGAGCAGCGGGCCGTCGCCGGGCGGGGCGGCGTAGGCCGCCGCGGCGCGGGCGCTGTCCACGGCGAAGACCCGTACCGCGCCGAGACCGTCGACCACCCGCTTCACCGCCTCCCGCTCCTCCCGGCCGGCGAGCACCGGGTGGGTCAGCATCACGACGGTGTCGTGCCCGTCGCCGCCCGGTGCCGCGGCCGTCAGGCGCCGCAGCAGCCGGAGCTGGGAGTCCGCGTCGGTCACGCGGCCGCGCCGCACCGGGCCGCTCGGCACGTCCGCGAAGACGCCCGCCCCCGGAGCCCAGGCGCGGGTCCGGGAGCTGCCGATGTCGAGGGCGATCCCGCGCACCGGTCGCCCGGCACCGCGACCGCCGTCTGCTGACCCGAACGATCCCATCGTCTCCGCCGCTTCCGTCCGTTCCTCCCGGACCCGCTGAATGCGAGGCCGACATGGCACCTCACTATGCAGTATCCGTAGCGGCAACGCCATGCTGCTTGGAGATCGAAGGAGAAGTGGAGAGAGTCCGAAGGAAGCCCGGAAGGGAGAGGCCGGGTCAGCCCTCGGTGCCCAGCCACAGGTCGGGGCCGAACACCTCGTAGTGGATGTCGGCCGCGGCGGTGCCCCGGCCGAGGAGGTCACCGCGTACCGCGCGCAGGAAGGGCAGCGGCCCGCAGAGGTACGCGGTCGTGCCCGCCGGCAGGTCGAGTGCGGTGACGTCCGCGCGGCCCGGCCGGGCACCGGAGTCGCCCGGCTCCTCGTACCAGAGGTGCAGGGTTCCCTGCGGCAGCGCGTCCACGAGGCGCCGCAGCTCGGCGGCGTGCGCGTGGGTCGCGGGAGCGCGATCGGCGTGCACGACCACGACGGGGCGGGTCGATCCGGTGTCCACCAGGTGGTCGAGCATCGCCAGCATCGGGGTGCTGCCGATCCCGGCGGAGGCGAGCAGCAGGGGTCCGTCGCCCCCGGGCAGGACCAGGTCGCCGAACGGGGCCGACACCTCCACCGTGTCCCCCTCGCGGGCGTGGGCGTGCAGCCAGGAGGAGACCTCGCCCGCAGGGTCGCCGTCGACCCGCTTCACGGTGATCCGCCACTGCGGGCGCCCCGGAGCGGAGGAGAGGCTGTACTGGCGGATCTGCCGGGCGCCGTCGGGCAGGGCGACCCGGACGCTCACGTACTGACCCGGCCGGAACGCGGCGGTGGGGCTCCCGTCCGCGTGGCGCAGGGCGAACGAGACCGTGTCGGCCGTCTCCTCCCGCCGCTCGGCGATCTCCACCGTCCGCCAGACCTGGCCCTCGGTGACGCCGGACTCCTGGTACAGCCGGGCCTCCACGGCGATCAGGGCGTTGGCCATCAGCCAGTACACCTCGTCCCAGGCGCGTGCGACCTCGGGCGTCACCGCGTCGCCGAGGACCTCCACGATCGCGGCGAACAGGTGCTCGTGCACGACCTTGTACTGCTCCGAGGTGACCCCGAGCGAGGCGTGCTTGTGCGCGATCCGCGACAGCATCGCGTCGGGGCGCCGGTCCGGGTGTTCCAGGAGGGCCCCGGCGAAGGCCGCTATGGAGCCCGCGAGCGCCTTCCGCTGCTCGCCGTTGGCCTGGTTGCCCCGGTTGAACAGGTCGCGCAGCAGCTCGGGGTGGGCGGCGAAGAGCCTCCCGTAGAAGCGCTCGGTGATCCGGTCCAGGGCGCCGCCGACGGCGGGCAGGGTGGCGCGGACGACCGGGACGGACTGCTCGGACAGCACGGGAACTCCAAACTGGTAGATCATCTACCTATTTAAGGGTGGAAGGAAGCGCACGCCCTGCGGCGCGTGCGGTCGGGGGGTGCGGTCAGGGAGTGGGGCGGGGGGAGAGGGAGAGGAGGAGCGGACCGGTCGGCGAGGACACGAGTTCCGCCACGGTCAGCGGGTCGAGCACGCGGTAGAACGCCTCCTGCGCCTCGCGGAGCGCGCCCCGGAGTCGACAGGCCGATCTGAGCGGGCAGGGTGGGTCGCCCTCGCAGGCGACGACTTCCTCCTCGCCCTCAAGGGTGCGGGTCAGCCAGCCCACCGACGAGCGCCGGCCCCGTTCCGTCAGGGCGAGCCCGCCGCCGCGTCCGCGCCGGGCCTCGACCACGCCGAGGTGCTGGAGCCGGGTGATCACCTTCGCCATGTGGGCGTACGGCACGTCCATCGACTCCGCCACCTCGCGGGTGGTGACGGACTCCTCCGGTGCGGTGACCGCCAGGCGCATCACGGCACGGAGCGCCAGGTCGGTGAACTTGGTCAGCTTCACGATCCGACCGTATCAAAGTGGTATTTCAGATACGCATTCAGGGGGTGCGTTCTCGCCACGAAAGCCGCCGGGCCCGTGGGTCTCCAGGGGGAGACTCCACGGGCCCGGTGCCTCAGGACAGGACCTTGGTCTTCGCCTTCTCGAACTCCTCCGCCGTGATGGCGCCCTTGTCCTTCAGGTCCGCGAGCCGCGCCAGCTCGTCCGTGGCGCTCGCGCCGCCGCCCTGTGTCCCGGCGGCCTTGCGGATGTAGTCCTGGAACGCGGCCTCGCTGTCCTTCGCCTGTTTGGCGTCACGCCGGCTCATGCCCTTGCCGCGGGCGATGACGTAGACCAGCACCCCGAGGTACGGGAGCAGGATGCAGAAGATCAACCAGCCCGCCTTGGCCCAGCCGTTCAGCTCGTGGTCCCGGAAGATGTCGGTGACCACCTTGAACAGCAGGAACAGCCACATGATCCAGAGGAAGAACCACAGCATGGTCCAGAAGAGGTTGAGGAGAGGGTAGTCGTCCATTCCTGCACGCTCCGTTCCGCTGCCGACCGAGGAGAGGCCGGGCGTTTGCAGCGAGTCTCACCCAGGTGCCGCGCCTCCGCACGTCGTGGCGGTTCAGGCGCCGCGCAGGGCGGCCAGCGCGCGGTCCGCGTGCGCGCTCATCCGCAGTTCGCTGCGCACGACCTCCCGCACCCGCCGGTCCTGGCCGATCACGAACGTGACCCGCTTCGTCGGAGCGATCGAGAACCCGCGCTTGACGCCGAAGCGCTCCCGCACGGCACCGTCGGTGTCGGACAGCAGGGGATACCCGAGGGAGTGCCGCTCGGCGAACTCCTGCTGCCGTTCCACCCCGTCGGAGCTGATTCCGACGGGCAGCGCGCCGACGGCGCGGAACTCGGCCGCCAGATCGCGGAAGTGGCAGGCCTCGGCGGTGCAGCCCGGGGTGAGCGCCGCCGGGTAGAAGAAGAGGACGACCGGCCCTTCGGCCAGCAGCCCGGTCAGGGAGCGTGGAGCGCCCGTCTCGTCCGGCAGGCTGAAGTCCTCGACGAGGTCACCGACGTTCATGGAGGTCCGTCCCCGATCCGTCCCGATGCGCCGCCGGAGCCTCCGGCGGCCGGCCGGTGACGTTACCGCAGAGTAGGACCCCCGGTCATCCCTCCGGACCCGTCACGCGCCCGGCGTCGCCTCGGCCGTACCCTTCCCCGTCTTCCCCTCCACGGCTTCCGCGGCGGCACGCCGGTCGAGCACGGCGAGGGCGCGGGCGCCCCAGCGCAGGTTCTCCTCCTCGAAGAACCGGCCGCGCATCAGGGTGAGATACGGCCCGACGCGCTCCGCCTCGCCGAGATACGTCTCCTCGTCCCGGCCGGCGAGCATCCGCTCCCGCAGCCGGTCGTAGCGGGCGAGCTTCGTCCGGGCCGTCTCCATCCGCCGGGCCACGAACGCGCGGACGGCCGCGGTGTCCCCCTCGTCGCAGGCCTGCACCTGGACCAGCAGCTCGTCGCGGACGGCGCTCGGGCGGGGGGGCGTCGACGTGTAGGCGGCCAGATCCCGCCTGCCCGACTCCGTGAGGCTGAACATCCGCTTGTTGGGACGCCGTTCCTGCTCCACCACCCGGGCCGTGATCAGCTCGGCCTCGGCCAGCCGGTCGAGTTCGCGGTAGAGCTGCTGCGGGGTGGCGGCCCAGAAGTTGGCGACGGACACGTCGAAGATCTTCGCCAGGTCGTATCCGGAGGCCTCGCCCTCCAGGAGAGCTGCGAGGACGGCGTGCTTGAGGGACATCCGGACACGCTAGCAGTCCGTTGAATAGTTTCTTCCGCACCTATTCAACGGAAGAAGGATCATCGCACCGGCGAGGACGGGGCGAGGACCAGGCGAGGACCGGACGGGGGCAGGACGGAGGCGGGCACGGACCGGGCGAGGGCTCGGCGAGGGCTCGGCGAGACGCCGACGCGCACCGGCCGCACACGGCTCCCGTCGGCCGCCCATCGCTGGCACGTACCTCCGGCGCCCGCCTAGGCTGGAGGGGAGGGGAAGCCGCGGGGGAGCAGATCCGAGGGCAGCGCGATGGGCAGCGACACGTTCGTCTACACCACCTACATCCGGACCACCCCCGACGAGCTCTGGAAGGCGCTCACCGCCCCGGAGCTCACCCGCCGCTACTGGGGCGTGGCCTTCGAGACGGACTGGTCCCCCGGTGCCCCCATGGTCTGGGAGGAGGGCGGCCGCAGGACCGCCGACCCCGAGCAGGTGGTCCTCGCTGCCGAGCCCGGACGCCTCCTCTCGTACACCTGGCACACCTTCACCCCGGCCTGGGCGGACGCCGTCGGCCTCGGCCGCGACGCGTACGAGCGTCTCGTCGCGGAGCCCCGGTCCCGGGTGACCTTCGCGATCGAACCGTCGGGCGACACGGTCAGACTGACGGTCACCCACGGCGACCTGGCGGCCGACGGCACCATCAAGGAGCTGGTCGGCGAAGGCTGGCCCGCCCTGATCTCCAGCCTCAAGTCCCTCCTGGAGACCGGGGAGGAGCTCCCGGAGCCGCCCCGCTGACCCATTCGAGTCGTCTCGCACCCGACTCCGCCGCCACGCCCGACGCCTTGATCATCTTTCCCTCCTTTCATCGGATCATCGGATTCGATCGGATTCGATCGGATTCGCGGCCCGGGTCGGCGTCGTCCGCCGACGCCACCGCGTGGAAGGAGAGGGTGTCCGACGTGTCGTCACGCAGATACGTGCGGGGGTGGAGCGCGCTGTCCCTCGCGGTCGGTGCCGTCCTCGCCGGTACGGCGGCCCCGTCACCCACGGGGCCGGACGCGGCCGGGGACGCCGACCGGGACGTACCGGCCGCCTCGGTCCCGGACGCCGTTCCCCCCACCGTCGTCTCGGTGGACGGCTGTCCCGGAGGCGGAGGCCTGTGCGCCGGACTCCACCGCACGGTCCCGCTGCGCGCGGACGACGGAGGCGGATCCGGGCCCGGCTCCGTACCCGTCCTCACGGGAACGCCGTTCACGCTCGACGCGAAGGCCTCCGGACCGGTGGAGCTGGCGCTGCGCACCGGGGGAGTACTGGCCGACGTGACCGTCACCGACCGGCGCGGCCGCCGGATCGCCGGAGCGACCGGCGGGGACGGCACCCGCTGGACCAGCTCCGCCCCGCTCCCGGCGGGAGGCCGCTACGCCGCCCGCCTCGTGGTCGAGCGGCCGGGGACCGACGGCCCCCGCCGCGCCCGCGCCCGCCTGGACTTCCGCACCGCCGGGGTGCCCGCGGGGGACCGGCTCACCGTCTCCTTCGGACCGGACGACGGCGGTACGTACGGGGTCGGCCACCCGGTCACCGCCGAACTCAGCCACCCCGTACCCGCGGACGACCCCCGGGCCCGCCGGGCCGTCGAACGCGCCTTCGACGTACGGGCCGAACCCCACGTCGAAGGCTCCTGGTACTGGATCGACGCCACCACGCTCCACTACCGGCCCCGGGGCTACTGGCCCGCCCGCGCCACCGTCCGGGTCCACAGCGGCCTGGACGGGACCCGGATCACCGGCGACCTGTACGGCGGCCCCTCGCGCCCCCTCGCCTTCACCACCGGCGCCCGGATCGAGGCCGTCACCGACGTCGCCGCCCACCGGATGCGCGTGTACCGCGACGGGCGGCTGCTCCGTACCCTCCCGGTCACCACCGGCAAGGCCGGGTACCGCACCCGGACCGGCACCAAGGTCGTCCTGGGGAAGGAACCCGTGGTCCGTATGCGCGGCGACTCCATCGGCATCGCCCGGGGCAGCGACGACTTCTACGACCTGAAGGTCCGCTGGGCCACCCGGGTGACCTGGAGCGGCGAGTACCTGCACGCCGCCCCCTGGTCCCTCGACGCGCAGGGCAGCGAGGACGTCAGCCACGGCTGCACCGGCATGAGCACCGAGGACGCCGCCTGGCTGTTCCGCACCGTGCGCGAGGGGGACCTCGTCCGGGTGGTCAACGGGTACGGGGAGCCCATGTCCCCCTTCGGCAACGGCTTCGGCGACTGGAACCTCGGCTGGGCCGAGTGGCTGCGGGGCAGCGCCTTCGGGCCGGGCGTCCCCCGCCCCGCCACGGATCCGGGACCCGCGGCGGGCGGCCTCGCCCCGGCCCTCTGAACGAACCCTGCCGCCGGGACCCGACACCGGACCCCGACGCAGGACCCCCACACCGGACCTCGATGCCGGGCCCCGACGGCGAACCCCCGCCGGTTACCGGTACTCGACCGTCAGCGTCACCGGCGCGTCCCGGTTCACGAAGAGGTACGCCGTGCCGGTCGGCGCCGACGCGAAGCCCAGGCGGAACTGCGTGGTCCCGCCCCGGTTCAGGGCCGCGAGCGCCTCCGCCGACAGGTCCGTCGACACCGCGCTCCCGGACGGGAACGCGTCGATCCGCGCTCCGCCCGCCACCGAGGCCGGAGCCGACCAGTCCGCCGGCTCGACCG
This sequence comes from Streptomyces sp. NPDC098101, assembly GCF_044760185.1. Classification (NCBI taxonomy): domain Bacteria; kingdom Bacillati; phylum Actinomycetota; class Actinomycetes; order Kitasatosporales; family Streptomycetaceae; genus Streptomyces; species Streptomyces sp. NPDC098101. The sequence continues at coordinate 1,488,444 of NZ_JBIWAS010000001.1, forward strand.
CGCACCCGCCGAAGCAGCCCGTCCGCACGTCCACCAGGAGCCGGTTCCCGGCGGGCGAGGCCCAGGGGTCGCCCGAGCCGCTCGACCGCGTGACGGTCAGCCAGGCCCGTGCGATCTCCTTGCCGGCCGGGATCCGCGAGGTGTCGAAGGAGACCACCGTACGGTTCACCTTCCCGTCCGTCCCCCGGCCGAGCGCCAGCCCGGACACGTCCTCCAGGGTGCCGACCGCCGCCCCCGAACCGTCGGCGGCCGCCTTCACGTACCCGTCCTCGGCGTCCGTGCTGGACAGGACGGTCCGGTCGGACGAGGGCGGCGGCGTCCCGGTGCCGCGCAGCGCCCGCACCATGCCCATGATCGCCTCGATCTGCTTCCCGCCGTGCCGGGCGTAGGCCGTGTCACCCAGGTAACCCCACCAGTTCCAGCAGCCGTTCGGGTTCTCCAGGGTCCCCGTGGCCGCCGCCTGCGGATACAGCACGATCATGTCGTTGGTGTCGGCGTACTCGTTGAGGTAGGCGCCCTCGACGAACCGGGTCCCGAACCCCTGGTACGCGTACCCCTGCTTGCAGCCGTGCAGCGCCACGAGCAGACGGCAGCGCGCCCCGTCGGAGCAGGACTTCGGCACGTACGCGAAGCCCTCCGCGCCCATCGAGATCGCCGAGGCCGAACCGCCGGGCGCGTACGCGTTCTGGTCGAAGCGGATCAGCGAGCCGCCCGTCCCGGAACCGGGCGCCGCCACCGACCCGAAGAGGTGCCCGAGCAGCGCCCCCTCCGCGTCGGTCCCGCACTTGTTCAGGAACGGGGTCTGCGTCACCCCGCAGGAGTTGGGGCCGAGCGGGGTGATCCAGGCGTGTCCCGCCGCCGTGGACCGGTCGTAGCGGACCCGGGCGCCGAACCGCCCGTAGTAGTCGGAGAGCGCGTCCACCACCGGCCGCTTCACCGTCGTGTCCGCCGACCCGCTGAAGGCGTACACCGGGTCGCCGGCCAGGTTCGCCACCGGATCGATCTGCCCCTGCGCAGACCGGTCGCGGGTGGCCTGCTCCAGGGCGGCGAGCTGGAGGTTCTGCGTGGTGTCCATGCAGGCGTTGAGCGCCGTGGCGAGCTGCCCGCGGGCACAGTCGTACGGCCCCGAGGCGAACACCGCCGAGCCCTCGAACGTCCCCGAGTACGCCACGTGCAGCTGCGTGGCCATGTACCCGCCGGACGAGACGCCCGCGCTGAACACGGAGCCGATGTCGTACCCCTGGAGCGTGCCGGGCACGGGCGGGGGAGCGGCGGCCCCGGCGGGGCTCGCGGTCGGGAAGAGGGCCGCGGCGGCGCACAGCAGCAGCGCGGCGAGACGGCGTGGCCCGCGCGAGCGGGTGGGACGGGGTGGACGCATGGGGGCTCCCGGGCGGCTCGTTCCTGACGGGGGATCGGCCGGGACGCTACGGCCTCTCCGGAGCCGCCCTCCATGGGTGAGGACGCCACAATCCGGCCCGCCCGCTATGGCGGCCCGTCACCTGGCAGCCCGCGCGGGCACGTCCGCCGCGAGCTGCGAGGATGGCGCCATGGAGCATCACGAGGAGAGGGACGGCCTGCTGGCCGAGGCGGTCGCGCTGCGCGAACGGGGCGAGCGGGAGGAGGCCCGCGAGCGGCTCGTCGCGCTCGCCGCCCGGTGGCCGAAGGACCCCGGAATCGCCTACCAGACGGCCTGGGCGCACGACGTCCTGGGCCTGGAGGCGGAGGCCGTGCCGTACTACGAACGGGCCCTCGACGACACCACCGGCCGGCTCGCGTCCGACGACCGGCGCGGCGCGCTCCTCGGCCTCGGCAGCACGTACCGGGTGCTCGGCCGCTACGAGGAGGCGGTCGCCCTCCTGACCCGCGCCACCGACGAGTTCCCCGAGGACGGCTCCCTGCGCGCCTTCCTCGCGATGGCCCTCCACAACACCGGCCGGCACCACGATGCGGTCGCCCTGCTGCTGCGCCTGCTCGCCGGGACCAGCGGGGACCCGTCCGTCCGCGCGTACCGCCGGGCCATCGAGCACTACGCGGAGGACCTCGACGCGATCGGGTGACCGGGTGCGGGGAGGGCCGGGTCAGTCGTTCACGGCGGTCAGGAGGACCACCGCGTCCTCCAGGGCGGTCAGACCGTGCCGCTCCTTGGGGATCATGCGGAGCGCTCCCGCCCGCAGCTCCTCCGCCCGGTCGGCCGCCGTGAGGTTCACCCGGCCCCGCAGCACCTGGAGGCTCGCGGCGGGCGGCGCGTTGTGCTCGTCCAGGGACGTGCCCGCCGTCAGGGCGATGACGGTCTGCCGGAGCACCCCGTCGTGCATCACCAGATGGGCGCTCCGCCCGTGCGGCGCGGTGCGGGCCGCGGCCAGGTGCTCGTCGGCGAGGGCGGTCAGGTCCAGGATCATGTCTCTCCCTGCGGGGTGCGCGGGCGGATACCCCCCAGCCTCCCGTGTGACGACGGAGACGCAAGTCGGGACCGCCGCCGCGCCCGGACCACGGCCGGGACGAGCCCGCCGACGGCGACGCACGCCCCCGCCGCGAGCAGCGCTGCCCGCCAGCCGTACGCCGCGTACAGCCACGTCCCGGCGAGGGACCCGGCCGCCCCGCCGCCGAAGGTGGCCAGCATGAAGACGGTGTTGACCCGGGCCGCCACCGCCCGGCCGATCCCGAAGATCCGGGCCTGGTTCGCCACCTGGCACGAGCCGACCCCGACCACGAGCAGGTTCGCCCCGACCGCCAGGGCCACCGGGGAGTACGGCAGGAGGCCCGCCACCACGAGGCCGAGCCCCGCGCAGCCCAGGCCCCCGGCGCTCACGGCCGTCGCCCCGCACCGGTCCGTGAGGGGCCCGGCCGCCGCCGAGAGCAGCGCCGCCGGGAGCGTCAGGACTCCGAAGAGACCGGCGGCCCCCGGCCCGTACCCGAGCGGCGGGGACGCCAGATGGAAGGCGAGTACGGCCCAGAAGACGCTGAACGCCGCGAAGACGCAGGCCCCGAGCAGCGCCGAGACCCGCAGCTCCCGGTGGGCCGCCAGGAGCCGGGGGAGCCCGGCCAGGAGCCTCGCGTACGCTCCGCCGCCGCGCTCACCGGGCGGGCCGAGACGCTCGGGCAGCCGGCGCGGCAGCACGCACAGCAGCGCGGCCGTCGCCACGGCCGCGACCACATAGGCCGTCCGCCACGTGCCGGTCGCGTCGGTGACGGCCCCCGAGACCGTACGGGACAGGGTGGAGCCCAGGGTGAGGCCGAGGCCCACCAGACCCACGACCCGGCCCCGCCGTCCGGGCTCCGCGAGCGCCGCCGCCACGGGGGTGAGGATCTGTGGCAGCACCGTCGTCGTGGAGAGCGCGAGCGTCGCGAGCGCGAGGGTGACGATGCCGGGCGCGGCGGCGGCGACGAGCAGTGCCGCGCTGGTCAGGGCGAGCAGCACCGAGGTGAGGCGGCGCAGCCGCGCGGCGTCGGCCAGTGGCACGAGCAGCAGGATGCCGAGCGCGTACCCGAACTGTGCGGCCGGGGCGATCAGGCCCGCCGTCCGCTCCGGAACCTCCAGGCCGCGCGCCACGGCGGCGAGCAGCGGCTGCGGGAAGTAGAGGTTGGCGACGGCGACCGCCCCCGCCACGGCGAGGAGCGGCACGTTCGGAGCCGGTGCGAGCGGGCGCGGAGCCACGGAACCTCTTCCGTAGTGGGATGGGGAGACCCCAGGCTCCCCCGTGCCGGCCCGGCGGAACAAGCTGTCATCATGGAAGCGGCGTTGAGTCCCGCTCAACGATCGCGGTGCCCGGCCGGGGCGGCCGGTGAACGATCGCGACGCTCGACCACGAGGGGGGCCGGTGCTCGAACGGTACGAACTGGAGGCGTTCCTCACCCTCTCCGAGGAACTCCACTTCGGCCGCACCGCCGAACGCCTCGGCGTCTCCACCGGCCGGATCAGCCAGACCGTCAAGAAGCTGGAACGGCGCGTCGGCACCCCGCTCTTCGCCCGGACCAGCCGCAGCGTCCGGCTCACCCCCGTCGGCCGGAGCCTGTACGAGGACCTCCTGCCCGCCCACCGGCAGCTGTGCGCCGCCGTGGAGCGGGCCACCGCCGCCGGGCGCGGCGTCCTCGGCGCGCTGCGCGCCGGGTTCGTCACCCCCTGGGGCGGCGAACTCCTCGCGGCCGCCGCGGACGCCCTGCTCGCGGCCCACCCCGGCTGCGAGGTCACCGTCCGCGAGGTCCCCCTCGACGGCGGGGTCCGGGCCCTCCTCGACGGCACGCTCGACGTCCAGCTCGCCGCCCTCCCCGTCCGCGAGCCGGGACTCACCACCGGCCCCGTCGTCCTGCGCGACGACCGGGTCCTGCTGCTTCCCGCCGCCCACCCCCTGGCCGGCCGGTCCTCGCTCGGCCCGGACGACCTCGCCGGACTGCCCCTGATCACCCCCGGGGGCGACCACCCCCGGTACTGGCTCGACCACCACTACCCCGGGCGCACCCCCTCCGGAGCCCCCGTCGGCCGGGGCCCGGTCGCCGCCACCTGGCAGGAGGTCCTCTCCCACGTGACCACGGGCCGGGGCGTCGCCCCGGGAGCGGCGCGCGGCGCCCGCTACCACCCCCGGCCGGGCATCGCCTACGTGCCCCTGCGCGACGTCCCACCCCTCGAATACGCCCTGGTCCGGCCCGCCGCCGCCGACTCGGCCCTCCTCAGGGCCTTCGTGACGGCGGTCGCCGCACCGGGAGCGTCCCGCCCGCGTCGGGAGTCTCCTCCCGGGTGACGAGCGCTCCCCTCAGATGGTCGTACGCCACGTGCGCGTGCAGCCGGACACCGGTGACGAGGGCGGAGTCGTCGGCGTAGAAGCCGGGGTGGTGGTTGGTCACCAGACCGCGCCCGCCCTCCACGGGGACCGGCCGGCCCGACGCGTCCAGGGCCGCGTCCTGGACGCCGAGCGTCACGTACAGGCCGCCGAACCGCCGTACGAACTCGGAGACGTCGTCGTACCCGAGCGTCCCGCCCGTCTCCACCACGCGCTCCTCGCCGGCCACCCGGCGGAAGGTCGGGAGCCCGGCCGCCACCCACGGCCCGCTGTTGTGCACCGGCGGCACGGGCTGGAGGTACTCCGCCGTGGCCGTCGCCCCGTACGCCGCCGCCGAGTGCTCCACGAGCGTCGTGAGCCGCCGCCGCACCTCCGCCATGTCCGACTCGACGGCGGTGCGGATCGTGCCCCACAGGGTCACCGTCTCCCCGACGATGTTGAAGCGGCCGACGTCCTCCACGTGCCCGATGGACACCGTGACCGGATCGAAGGCCGAGACCTGCCGGTACAGCTGGCCGATGCCCGTCAGGACCGCGCCGACCGCCGGCATCGGGTCGACGCCCTGCCAGGGCGTGGAGCCGTGCGTCTGCCGGCCGGTGACGACGATCCGGACGAGCACGGACGCGCCGTACTGATTGCCGATCCGGTACCCCACGTACCCCTTCGGGTACGGCGTCACGTGCATCCCGAAGACCATCGTCGGCACCGGATCGGCGAAGGCGCCGGCCTCGACCATCGCCCGCGCCCCGCCCTCCTCGGTCACCGGCGGTCCCTCCTCGGCGGGCTGGAAGACGAACAGGACGGTCCCCGGCAGCCGGTCGCGGACCTCCGCGAGGACCGTCGCCGCGCCGAGCAGCATCGCCGTGTGGCAGTCGTGGCCGCAGGCGTGCGACACCGGGAACGGGCCGCCCGGACAGTCGGCATCCACCACCTCGGAGGCGAAGTCCGCCCCGCACAGGTCCCGCACCGGCAGCGCGTCCGTGTCCGCCCGCAGCGCTACGACCCGTTCGCCCGCCGCCCCGCCGCGCAGGACCCCCACGACCCCGTGGCCCGCGATGCCCGTACGGACCTCGTCGAGCCCGAGCGCGCGCAGGTGGTCCGCCACCAGCCGGGCCGTGTTCACCTCCCGGTTGGACAGCTCCGGGTGCCGGTGCAGATGGTGCCGCCAGGCCACCACCCGTTCCGCCACCCCGGCCGCCCGCGCGTCCAGCTCCTCGTGCATCGCCTCGCCGTCCAACGGGACTCCTCCCTCGCGCTCCGGCGACCACCGCGACCCGGGAGACCCGCCCCCGGGAGCGTGACCCCTCAGCCTGCCACCGGGAGGCCGGTGAGGCACGGCGGGGCACCGGCCCGCCGTGCGCGTGTCGGAGTCAGGAGGCCGGCCCGACCGGGGCGCTGCCGCGCCCCCGCTCCCGGCCGCTCAGCTCCGCGTCGAGCGTCGCCTGCGCCACCCGCATCCCCTCCGCGTACACCGGCTCCTGGAGCCGCTTCCACATCTCCTCCCCGGAGACGTCCTCGACGTGGCTCGTCACCCACCAGAGGGTGCCGAAGGGGTCCCGGACGCGCCCGCCCCGCTGCCCGAAGGCGCTGTCGGACAGGGGGGTGACGACACGGCAGCCCGCCGCGACGGCCCGGGCGAACGCGGCGTCCGCGTCGGCGACGAACACGCGCAGCAGACTGGGCGTCACCGGCCAGTCCGGGCGCCGGTCGAAGGCCAGGACGACGGTGTCCCCGATCCGGATCTCGCCGTGGCCGACCGAGCCGTCCTCGGTGAACACGCGCGCCAGCTCCTCGCCCCCGAAGACCTCGGCGACGAAGTCGAGGAAGGCTCCGGTGTCGTCGGTGACGACCCAGGGCGCCACGCTGGTGTAGCCCTTCGGCGCCGCGCCGGTCTGCTCGTTCATCTCACGGTCCTTCCGTCGGCGCCCCCGGGCGGGACGCTCCGATGACGGTAGGCGCGAAGTAGGACGGATCCTGTCCGCCTTGAGGCGGGCGGAGGGAACGCGCGCCGGAGGAGAGCCCCGTCGCGCGCGGCACTGCGCCGCTCCGTCTCCTCAGACCGCCGCGTCCGGCCCGCTCCGCTCGATGATCGACGCCGTGTCCAGGCCCGCCGGAAGCGTGCCGAAGGCCAGGCCCCGGTCGCCGTCGAGCCGCGAGGCGCAGAACGCGTCCGCCACCGCCGGACTCCCGTGCCGCACCAGCAGCGAGCCCTGGAACACGAGCGCGAGCCGCTCCACGAGCCGCCGCGCCCCGTACGCCGCCTCGTCGGGGTCCCCGAGCCCCGCCAGTTCCTTGCGGAGCCCGGCGACCGCCGCGTCCAGGCGCCGGTCGGCGCCCGCGCCCCGGTCGACCTCCGCGAAGAACGCCTCCACCGCCTGCGGCTGACGGACCATCGCCCGCAGCACGTCGAGCGCGGCCACGTTCCCCGACCCCTCCCAGATCGAGGGCAGCGGCGACTCCCGGTAGAGCCTCGGCAGGCCCGAGTCCTCCACGTAGCCGTTGCCGCCCAGGCACTCCAGGGCCTCGGCCGCGTGCGCGGGCGCCCGCTTGCACACCCAGTACTTGGTGACCGCGAGGCCGAGTCGCCGCAGCTGCTCCTCCTCCGCGTCGCCGCGCGCCGCCCGGTCCACCGCCCCGGCGAGCCGCAGCGCCGCGAGCGTGGCCGCCTCCGCCTCCACCGCCAGGTCGGCCAGGACGTTCCGCATCAGCGGCTGGTCGACGAGCCGCGCCCCGAACGCGCTCCGGTGCGTGGCGTGGTGGACCGCCTGCACGAGCCCGAGGCGCATCCCGGACGCCGAGCTGATCGCGCAGTCGAGCCGCGTCATGTTGACCATCCGGATGATGGTCGCCACCCCGCGCCCCTCCTCGCCGACCAGCCGGCCGAGGGCGCCCTCGTACTCGATCTCGGAGGAGGCGTTCGACCGGTTCCCCAGCTTGTCCTTCAGGCGCTGGAGGCGGATCGCGTTGCGGCTGCCGTCCGGCAGGACGCGCGGCACCAGGAAGCAGGAGAGTCCGCCGGGCGCCTGCGCGAGGGTGAGGAAGACGTCGGACATGGGAGCCGAGGTGAACCACTTGTGACCGGTCAGCGCGTACAGACCGGGCTCGCCCGCCGGGACCGCCCGGGTCGTGTTCGCCCGGACGTCCGAACCGCCCTGCTTCTCGGTCATCGACATCCCGGCGATGATCCCGCGCTTCTCCGTCGGCACCCGCAGCCCGAAGTCGTACGACGGGGAGGCGAGCAGCGGCTCGTACGCCTCGGCGAGCTCCGGCTGGGCGCGCAGCGCGGGCACGGCGGCGTACGTCATCGAGACCGGGCACAGATGACCGGCGTCGGCCTGCCCCCACACGAACACCTTCGCCGCGCGCGCCACGTGGGCGCCGGGCCGCTCGTCGCGCCAGGGCGCGCCGTGCAGCCCGTGCCGCACGGCCACGTCCATCAGGGAGTGCCAGTACGGGTGGAACTCGACCTCGTCGATCCGGTGGCCGTACCGGTCGTGGGTGTGCAGGACGGGGGAGTGGCGCTCGGCGAGCCGCCCCCACTCCTGGGCCTCGGCGCCACCGGCCCGTACGCCCAGCTCGCGGACCTCCGCCTCGGCCCAGCCGGCGCCCTCCCGGCGCAGCGCCTCCAGGAGGGCGGGGTCGGCGGAGACGTCGTGACCGGTCAGCGGGGGGACCTGGTTGGTGACCTCATGCGTGGTCGGCATCGGGGACTCCCAGTGCTCGCAGGGTGAAGGTGACGAGTGCGGGTACGGTGTCCGGCCCGACGGATCCCTCCGCCAGCGGGCCGACGAGCGCCTCGGCGCCCGCCCCGACCAGCGCCGAGGCCGTCAGGACGGGGTCCTGGGGCGGCAGTTCGCCCGAGCGGACGCCCTCCTCGACGCGGGCGGCGAACACGTCCCGGAACGCCCGCCGGAAGACGAGCCGCTCCGCGTCCACGGCCGGGTCGACGGGCTCGGCGAGCAGTGCGTAGGCGAGGCGCGGCGACTTCAGGGCGCGCAGGGCGAAGGTCTCGATGACGGCGACGACCCGCTCGGCGGCCGTACGGTGCCCGGGGTGCCCGGCCGCCTCGGAGACGGCCGCGACCTCCCGGCCCACCACGGTCCGGAAGAGCTCGACGGCGAGCTCGGACTTGCCGTCGAAGTGGCGGTACACGCTGCCCGTGGCGATTCCGGCCCGGGCGGCGACGGCCGCCACGGTGCACCCCGCGTAGCCTTGCTCGGCGAGCAGCCCGAGGGCCGCCTCGACGACGGAGGCGCGCTGTGCGTCGAGCCGGGCCTGGACGGCGGGGGTGCGGCGGTAGGGCATGGAAGGAGTGAAGCAGTGATTCACTGCTTCATCAAGGGTCCGGACGCCGCCGGGTTCGCGCCGGGTTCGCGCTGGGTCCTCGCCGGGTCCTCCGGTCCTTTCGTCGGTTCTCCCTAGTCCTTGCCCGGGTCCTCCAGGGCCTTCAGAGACAGCGACACGCGCTCGCGGCTCATGTCGACGTCGAGGATCACGGCCGTGACCTCCTGGCCGACCGTGACGACGTCGGACGGGTAGTCGACGTGGTCCCGGGAGAGTTCGGGAAGGTTGATCATCGCGGTGAAGCCGCCGATGTCCACGAACGTGACGCCGAAGGAGGCGATGTGCGCGACGGTTCCGGTGACGACCTGGCCGCGCCGGAGCTTCTTGAGGAAGGCCCAGTCCCGGTCGCCGGGGGTCTGCTCGGTCCTCCACCGGGCCCGCAGGACGCCGTCGGCGTCGGGCAGGACGGCGGTGAGGAGGGGCCGGTCGCCGTCCTCCGGCAGGAACTCCACCAGGCCTTCGTCCGGCGGTGCGGCGAGGGTCGCGTCGACGCCGGTCGGCAGGTCCGGCCACACCGCCACGCGGGCGCGGGGAGCGAGCCGGGCGCGCACCTCGTCGAGGTTGTGCTCCGTGAGCCGGTGCCACCGGGAGGCGTTGGCGACGTGGTGCTCCTCCAGGAGGGCCGCCCGGCCTTCGCCGACGCGCCGGCGCACGAGGTCCCAGAAGTCGCCGTTGGCGGGGCGTTGCTCTCCCGGCTCCTCGTCCAGCTCCGCCGCGTAGGGCGACACGGACAGGCGCTCGGGGAAGAGGCCGAGCGCACGCGTGCGCGTGAGTGCCTCCTCGCAGGGGCGGTCGCTGCCGACGTAGAGGTACTGGTCCCACCCGACGTGCACGGTGAACGCGTCCTCCGCCTCCAGACGGCACCAGACGCCGTTGTCGCGCAGCATGGCCCGGACCAGCTCCAGGGCCACGGGCAGCGGGACCGTGGCTCCGTCGTGGAAGCCTTCGAGGCCGGCCGGGAACAGTCCGGCCAGGCCGTCGCCCTCGACCGCCGGCTCCCGGCCGAAGGAGACGGGGCCGGCCACCTGCGGTTCGCGAACGTCCACGTGGTCGACCCCCACCGCCCCGGCGAAGGCGGCCACGGCCGCCAGATAGGCCGCCTCCACCGGGCCGTGGTCGCTGACGGTGTCCTCGTCGCCGACGTAGGAACCGTGCTCGTCGCGGTCGGCGGGGTCGTACTTGGTGATCCTGTAGGTGAAGGACGGCACTCTGCTCCCTGGGGTCGGCGACGGGGCCTCGTCGCCCGGCGAGCCTCTCCTCCGTGATCGCCCGGGGGCAAACGAATTGCCCCGCCGCCCTCCGGGACGAGGGGGCGACGGGGCGAGAGGAGCGGTGGGGCGGGGGAGCGGGGGAGTGGCGGGGCGGCGTCAGCCGGTGAAGACCTCGGTCAGGGACCAGATCGCGAGCCCAGCCATGCACACGCCGCCGATGCGCTGAACGGTCTTGAGCGGGACGCGCTTCGCGATGAAGCGGCCCGCGACCAGGGCGAGGGCGGAGACGCTCGTCAGGGCGGCGAACGAACCGATCGCCGTCGACCAGGTGCCGTTGGTGGCGGCCAGGTTGGCGGTGGTGATCTGGGTCAGGTCGCCCCACTCGCTGATGAACACGGCCATGAAGGCGGTCGAGAAGACGGGCCAGAAGCCGGTGACCGTCCGGCCGCCCGTGTCGTCGTCCTCGTCGTCGTCCCCGCCGCGCAGCAGCATGAAGGCGCCGAAGCCGAACATGAGCGCCGAGACGAGTTTGACGATCCAGCCCGGCAGCAGCCCGAGCAGGCTGCCGGCGCCCACCGCGATGGCGACGTGCGCCAGGAAGGCGGTGGAGGTGCCGAACCACACGTACAGGGGACGCATACGCGTGCCCATGGCGAGGGACGCGAACATCGTCTTGTCGGGAAGCTCGGCGAGGAAGATCAGCCCGAAGGCGGTGAGGATCGCCAAGGGGTCGAGGTGCATACCGGGGCTCTCTGCTCGGTCCGGGCCGCCGGGCCCCGCGCGACACCTCGGTGGGCGACGGGAGGACCACTCGGCCCGGCATGACGGACCGCGCCCACGGATGCGCGGACACGGTTGATGCCTGGCCGAAGGTCTCGCCCGTCCACGTCGTCCGTGGACCCGGCCACCGGGAACCCGGGGGTTCCAGTGTGTCGACGACCGGTTCGCAGGGCTACTCCCCTTCGCTGCCGTCCAGTCTAACGGACCGGGGCGCGGGGATGGGTAGACACTGTCTACGCGGTCTTGGTAGACAGTGTCTATGAGGAGAGATCACGAAAGTCGCGAGGGGCATGACCAGGAGCGGCAGGAAGAGGGGGACGGCGGGCTACCCGACGGCCCCGGGGGCGACGGGCGGCTCGGCGGCCATGAAGAAGACGGGCCGCGCGACGGCTACGGCGACGACCACGGCGACGACGGGCTGCGCGGGCGGCTCGTCCGGGTCGGCGTCGAGCTCGTGAACGCCGAGGGCGCCCAGGCCCTCTCGCTGCGCGAGATCGCCCGCCGCGCCGGCGTCTCCCACGGCGCCCCCCGCCGTCACTTCCCCACCCACCTCGACCTCCTGTCGGCCATCGCCCGGCAGGGCTTCGCCGAACTGGCCGCCCGCGTCGCCGCCGAGGACCGGGCGGGCGCGGTGCCGCGCGAGCGGATCGCGCTCCTCGCCCGCGTCCACTTCGACTACGCCGGGTCGCGGCGCGGCATGTACGAGCTGATGTTCCGGCACGACCTGCTGGAGAGCGGGCGGCTCGGGCTGCGCGAGACGAGCCTGCCGCTCTTCGCCCGGCTCACCGAACTGGTCGCCCGCGTCCGCCCCGGCGCCGACCCCGTCGTCGTCGCGGGCGCCCTCTGGGCCAACCTGCACGGCATCGCCCAGCTCTGGCACTGGGGCAGCCTCCGGCTCGCGACCGGCGGCACCGATCCCGGCCCGCTGCTCGCGGCCGCCCTCGACGCCCACCTCGGGCCCGTGGAGCCGGCCCCGTGAACCGGCGCCGCGTCCCCGTCCTCGCCTGCAGCGTCGTCGGAGCCGCCGTCGTCGCCCTCGACGGCACGGTCCTGACCGTCGCCCAACCCGCGCTCCAGCGCGACCTGTACGCCGACGTCGGCCAGGTCCAGTGGATCAGCACCGGCTACCTCGTGGCCGTCGCGAGCCTCCTGGTCTTCGCGGGCCGCCTCGGCGACCGCCACGGCCACCTCCGGGTCTTCGCCGTCGGCGCCCTCGGGTTCGCCGCCGCCTCCGCCGGCATCGCCCTGGCCCCCGGCATCGGGGCCGTGATCGCGCTGCGCGTGCTCCAGGGGGTGTGCGGGGCGCTCCTCCAGCCCGCCACCCTCGGCATGTTGCGCACGGCCTTCCCGCCCGAACGGCTCGCGGCTCCGATCGCCGTCCGCACCGCCGTCATCGGCCTCGCGGCCGCCGCCGGACCGCTCGTGGGCGGCGCGCTGGTCTCCGCGTACGGCTGGCGCTCGGTCTTCCTCCTGAGCGTCCCGCCGACCCTCGCCATCGGCCTCCTGGCCCTGACGACCCGGGAACCGCGCCCTCGGGAAACGGGGATTCCCGACCGAACCGCTCCCAGCCGCACCGCCCCTCCACCCCGCACCACCCCCAGCCTCTCCGCCCTCGACCCGCTCGGTGCCCTCCTGTTCGCCGTAACCCTGGGCCTGCTGGTCCACGGGCTCGTCGAGGCCGCCCGTCCCGGCGGCGCCGGGACCGGGGCGTTCGCGTGCGCCGGGGCCGTCGTCGCCGGGATCGTCCTCGCCCGGCACGAACGCCGCGCCGCACGCCCCCTGCTCCCTCCCGAACTGCTCCGGAGCGGACCCGTCGTCGCCGGGCTCGCCGTGCTCCTCGCCGCCTCGGCCGCCCTCTTCGGCTCGCTGTTCGTGGCGACGTACTTCCTCCAGGACGTCCAGCGGCTCGACCCCCTCGGCTGCGCGCTGCGCTTCCTGCCGCTCGCCCTCCTCATGGTGCTCGGCGCGCCGCTCTGCCCGCCCCTCCAGCGCCGTTTCGGGCCCCGCCGCACGGCGACGGCCGGAGCCGCCCTGCTCGCGCTCGGCGTCCTGCTCCTCTCCCGCCTGGACACCACGGCCGGCGCCCTCCCCGTCGGCGTCTGCTCCGCCCTCCTCGGCGCCGGCTTCGTCACGCTCATGGTCACCGCGACCTCCGTCGTCGTGCACCGCGCGCCCGAGGCCCACGCCGGAGTCGCCGGAGGCCTCCAGCAGACCGCGATGAACGTCGGCCCGGCGCTCGGCGTCGCCACCGCGACCCTCCTGCTCGCCCTCGTACCGGACGGAGGGTTCGTACCGGCCCGGGGCGCCGCGCTCCCGGCCCTGGCGGCCGTCGCCGCCCTCGCCCTGCCCGCCGCCCTCGCCCTGCCCGGCGGCGCCCGCCGGGGGACACGCCCGGAGCCGACCTCACGCGGGCCCGGCCGAGAGCCCTGCGTACGATCATGAAATGCCCGCAGCCGGTCCCCGCAGCAGTCCAGGCACGGCGACGCGCACCCAGCTCACCATCGGTCGCGCCCTGCCCTTCCTGGTCCTGCTCCTGACGGCCCTCGCCGACCTGTTCACCCCCGACCAGGAACGCTTCGACCGCCTCCTCGTCGCCGCCCCCGCGCTCGCCGCCGTCACCTGGAGCGTGCGCGGGACGGTCGGCATCGGGCTGCTCGCGATGACGGTCCGCGCGCTGCTCAGCTTCAACCGGGGCGGGGACCCCCTGCCGGAATCCTTCGCGAGCGAGACCGTCCTCGCCGTCGTGACCGCCGCCTCGGCCTGGGCCAGCAGGGTCCGCACCCGCCGCGAACAGGACCTGCGCGAACTCACCGCCGTCGCCGAGGTCGTCCAGCGGGTCGTGCTGCGCCCCCTGCCCCGCCGCCTCGGCCGGTTCGAACTCCACCTGCTGTACGTCGCGGCCGCCGCCAAGGCCAGGATCGGCGGCGACTTCTACGAGGCCGTCAAGGTCCCCGGAGCCGTGCGCGTCATGCTCGGCGACGTCCAGGGCAAGGGCCTCGGCGCCGTCGAGACCGCCTCCGTCCTGCTCGGCGCGTTCCGCGCGGCCGTCCACGACGCCGAGGACCTGGCCGTCCTCGCGGACCGGCTCGACGAGGGCCTCGCCCGGTACGGCGCCTGGGACCCGGACTCCGACGCCGCCGAGCGCTTCGCCACCGTCGTCCTCGTGGAACTCCCCGACGACCGGGACGTCGTACGCCTCCTCAGCTGCGGCCACCCCGCCCCGCTCCTCCAACACGGGGCCGGGGTCGCGCCGGTGCGCTTCGCGGAGCCCTCGCTCCCCGTCAACCTCGCGGGCCTCGCCGACAGCCGCCACCGGATCGAGGAGGTCCCCTTCGGGCCGGGGGACCGACTGCTCCTCTACACCGACGGCGTCAGCGAGACCCGCGACCGGGCGGGCGCCTTCTACCCGCTGGAGGCGCGGCTGCGCGGCTGGGACCGGGAGCCCTCCGACGGCCTCCTGGAACTCCTCCACCGCGACCTCACGGCCTACGGCGGCCGAGGCCCCGACGACGACGTGGCCGCCCTCCTGGTGGTCCGCCCGCCCGACGCCCCCTGACCGCGCGGATCACCCCACCGGGGCGAGCCCCAGGTGCTCCCGGAGCGTCGTCCCCGTGTACGCCGTCCGGTACACGCCCCGCTCCTGGAGCTCCGGCACGAGCAGCTCCACGATGTCGTCGAGGCCGTCCGGCACCAGGTACGGCGAGACGTTGAAACCGTCCAGGGCCCCGTGCCGGACGAACCGCGCGAACTTCTCGGCGAGCCCGGCGGGCGTCCCCACGTGCCCGCGCTGCGGACCCAGCTCGATCACCGTCTCGCGCAGCGACCAGCCGTTGGCGTCGGCCTTCGCCCGCCATTCGGCCACCACCGCCCGGGGGTCGTCCACCCAGCGCGTCCCGAACTTCCCCTTGTCCTCGGCGACCACCGGATCCTCGGCGGGCAGCGGCCCGTCGGCGTCACGCCCGGACAGGTCGAAGCCCCACAGCCGGCTCGCGATGCCGAGCGCCACCGCGGGCGTGACCTGTTCGAGGCGCACCCAGCGGGACTTCTCCTCCGCCTCCTTCTCGGTCGCCCCGATCACGATCTCCGTGCCCGGCAGGATCCGCAGCGCGTCCTCGGCCCGGCCCACCGCCCGCAGCCGGCCCCGGACGTCCTCGGCGAAGGCGAGCGCGTCGTCGAAGTCCGTACCGTGCGCGGAGAAGATGACGTCCACGTTGCGGGCCGCGAAGTCCCGGCCGGTCCCCGAGTCGCCCGCCTGGAAGATCACCGGATGCCCCTGGGCGCTGCGCGGCAGGGTCGGCACCAGGTCGACGTCGAACTGGGAGCCCTCCGCCCGTACGCGCCCCACCGCCCCCGGCACCGACCAGGAACGGGCCTCGGCGGAATCCGCCACCGCGCCCTCCGCCCAGCCGTTCCACACGGCCCGCGCGACGGACAGGAACTCCTCGGCGCGCCGGTAGCGGTCGGCGTGGTCGAGGAACCCGCCGCGCCGGAAGTTCTCCCCGGTCCAGGCGTTGTGCGTGGTCACCACGTTCCAGCCGGCCCGGCCGCCGGAGAGCAGGTCGAGGCCGGCGAGCCGCCGGGCGAGGTCGCCCGGCTCGTTGTAGGTGGTGTTGGAGGTGGAGACGAGCCCGATCCGCTCGGTCGCGGCGGCGAGCGCCGACAGCTGGGTGATCGAGTCGGGCCGGCCCGCCACGTCCAGCTCGTGGACGCCCCCCGCCGACTCGCGCAGCCGCAGGCCGTCGCCGAGAAAGAAGGCGTCGAAGAGCCCGCGTTCGGCGGTCCTGGCCACCCGCAGGAAGGTGGCCGGGTCGATCTGGGAACCGCTGGACGGGTCCGACCAGATCGTCCAGTGGTTGACCCCCTGGAAGAACACCCCGAAGTGCAGCTGCGCGTCCGGGCGCGGGACGTCGTGCGGATCGGTGCGGGTCATCGGGTCTCCTCCGGAACGGGCGTGGCGGCGGCGCCGGCGGTCGTGAAGCGGCTGACGGGCCGGGGGAGGCCCAGGGAGGTGCGGAGGGTGGTGCCCGGCAGCGGCCGGGCCGCGAGCCGCCGCACGAACAGCTCGGGCAGGACGAGCCGGGAGAGCACGGAGAGGTCCTCGTCGAGGACGAGCGGCCGCAGCCGCACCCCGTCGACGTGCCCGCCGAGCTCCGTGAGCAGCTCCACCAGACCGGCGGCCGGACCGGTGTACCGCAGCCGGTCGGGGCGCTCCTCCCACGGCGCGTGCCGCTCCAGGTCGGCGATCCGCTCCCGGGCCGTCTCGCGCGGGGTGTCGAGGGCCACCTCGACCTCGGCGAAGGCGAGCGGCGCACCGGCGGCCGCGCCCGCCGCGCCGACCTCGGCCGGAGTCGGCCCGCCGACGAGCGCCACGTCGGTCAGCTCCGCCGGGACGAGACCGGCGGGGGCCAGGACCACGGGCCGGCCCTGCGGCGGGCGCGGCACGATCGACGGCCCCTTCACCGTGTACGTCTCGCCCTCGAAGTCCACGTAGTGCAGCCGCGACCGGTCCAGGTAGCGGCTGGTGGCCACCGACCGGATCACCGCGTCGTCCTCCCACGAGTCCCACAGGTCCCGTACGACCCGGACCCCGTCGCGGGCCTCGCGGGCGATCGCGTCGGCGCCCTCGACGACCGCCCGGCCCCAGGCGCGCGCGGCGGCCGGGTCCTCCTCGGTCCCCACCACCCAGCCGGCCCGGCCGGCCGAGACGTGGTCGAGCGAGGCGATCTGCGAGGAGACGTGGAACGGCTCGGCGTACGTGGTCGCGAGGACGGGGGCGACGCCGAGGACGCTCGTCGACGCGGCCACGAACGCGGCCCGTTCCACCGCGCCGATCCGGCCCACCGGGCCGGTGCCGTCGGCGGAACCGGGCGGCAGGATCGAGTCCTCCAGGGTGACCAGGGTGAACCCGGCGTTCTCGGCGGCGGCCGCGGTCCGGGCGAGCCGGCGCGGGCTCAGCAGCTCTCCGGGGGAGTGCGCGGCACGGCGCCACGCGGCGGGATGGGCACCGTCGCCGTCGATCTCGACGGCCAGGTGCAGGGCGGGGCGGGGCATGGGAGTCCTTCCGAACGGCAGGGGCGCACGGCGGCACGGCAGCGGTGCGGGGCACGGCTGCGCGGGACCGGGCGACGGGACGTCACGGGGCGCGTGGACCCGGGCGCGGCACGGGGGATCGCCGCGAAGCCCCGCGCCGGACGGGCACGGGACGCGCGGACCCGCAGGGCGGGGTCAGGCGCGAGGGGAAGGACAGATGGCCGAGGCGGTGCGGCAGAAGTCGACGTGCCGGCGGCAGACGAGCCGGGCACCCGCCCGGACCGGGGCGTACGGCGCGGTGGTCACTGCGAGCACGCGCGCCTCCCCCCGGGCTCCGGACCCGCCCGGACGCGGGCGGGGACTCCTCACCATAGGCAGGCGTCCTTCCACGCTGTCAAGGTCGTCTCGCCGCACGGATTCCCCGCGGATTCCCCGCGGATTCCCCTGGTCGGCCGGTACGTCAGGACGGGCGCGGGAGAGGCGAGTCGAGCGGGCTCGTGAGCACCCGGCGCCGGAATCCACGGGCACCGGACACCGGAACGTGTGGGCGGCGGTACGGGCCCCCCTCTGGGCGGACCGGGGCAAGGCCCCTTCTCAGACCCGAGGTTGATCGGAAGTGAGCCCAGGGACGGACGCGCGGGACCGTCCGGGGCGCCTACCGTGCCCGCATGACTCGACTCACCAGAGCCGTCGCGGCCACCGTTCTCGCCAGTTCCCTCGCCTTAACGGCAGGAGTCGCCACCGCGGCCGCTCCCGACGCCCCCGCCCCCGGCGCGAGCGCGGCGGTCGCACAGTCGGCGCGGCCCGCCGTCCTCCCCGCCCCCACCGGACCGCACGCCGTCGGCAGTACGGTCCTGCCGCTGGTCGACCGGTCCCGCACCGACCCCTGGGTGCCCACCGCCGACGGGCGGGCGCTCATGGTCACGCTCCACTATCCGGCCGCGCGCTCCGGCGGCGGCCCCGCCCCGTACGCCACCCGGGAGGAGGCGCGGCTGCTCGCCGAGCAGCTCGGGCCCGGCGTCTCCGGCGACGCGCTCGCCCGGACGCGCACCCACAGCAGGACCGACGTCCGGCCCGCGCCGGGCCACCGCCCCCTGGTGCTCCTTTCACCGGGCTTCAGCGTCTCCCGCTGGACGCTCACCGCCCTCGCCGAGGACCTCGCCTCGCGCGGTTACGTCGTCGCCTCCGTCGACCACGCCTACGAGTCGTTCGGGATCAGCCTCCCCGGCGGCCGCACCCTCACCTGTGTCGCCTGCGAGGCCCTGGACGAGGGCGGGGTGCACGGGAGCGTGGTCACCTCGACCCGGGCGGCCGACATGCGGTACGTCCTGGACCGGCTCGTCGGCCCCCGGTCCGTCTGGCGGTACGCCGACGTGATCGACGCGCGCCGGATCGGCATGGCGGGCCACTCCATCGGAGGGGCGAGCGCGGCCACCGCGATGGCGGCCGACCGGCGCATCGACGCCGGGATCAACATGGACGGCGCCTTCTGGGAGGAGCTTCCGGCGGAGGGCCTGCGGGGCCGCCCGTTCATGATGCTCGGCACCCACGACGAGATGCACCTGCCCGGCGGGATCGACACCAGCTGGGACCGGACGTGGTCCGCGCTCGACGGCTGGAAGCGCTGGATCACACTGGCCGGATCCGACCACTTCTCCTTCTCGGACGGCCCCGTGATCTCACGTCACTTCGGCCTGCCCGAGCCGGAGCTGCCCGCCGACCGGGCCGTCGCCCTCACCCGGACGTACGTCTCCGCCTTCTTCGACCGGCACCTGCGCGGACTTCCGCGGCCGGTCCTGAACGGCCCGACCGCGGCCCACCCGGAGGCCCACTTCCAGAACCCCTGACCGGGGCCGGAACCCTCAGGGGCGGTACGGGACGTTCGCCGCCGCCCAGTCGGCCAGGACCCGCGCGCACCCGGCGACCGATTCGCGCCAGGTGCGCGCGGCGCCCTCACCGGCCTCGTCGCTGACGTGCTTCACGACGCGCAGCGGCACCCCGGCGACCGCGGCGACGTGCGCGAGGGCGTACCCCTCCATGTCGACGAGGGCCGCCTGCTCCGCGAGCCGGGCGCGGGCGACCTCGTCCGAGATGAAGGTGTCGCCGGTGGCCAGGACCACGTCACCGCCGTCCGGCAGGGTCAGCGGAGCCCCGTAGGACTCGCCCGTCAGCATGGCGAGCAGCCGCCCGTCGAAGTCGTGCTGCACCACGGTGCCGACGACGTGCGTCCCGGTCAGGCCGGGCCGCAGCGCCCCGGCCGTTCCCAGGTTCACGATCCCGGACGGCCGGGGCCCCCGGCCGAGCACGGTCGCCAGCGCGGTCGCGGCGTTCACCTTGCCCATGCCGGTGAGCAGCACCGGCAGCCCCGTGTCGAGGAACTGCGCCTCTTCCTTGACGGCGAGCACCAGCAGGGGGCGGTCGCCCGTGATCTCTCCCAAGAGTTCCATGGGCGCCACGCTAGTTCGACGACCCGCCCGCCGTACAACCGGGAGAACCCGAAGCCCCCGCTCCCACGAAGTGGAGCCGGGCGGCGGGCGCCCCCACCGTGACGCAGAGTCACTTCCGCCCCACGCGCCGCCGTGCCGCACGGCCACGAGAGCCCTCCCGATGGCTTGTTTTGCGCGTCGGCCGGATTCTTTCCGCAGGACGCTTGTGCGCGGCTCCGGCGCCCGGCACGCTCCTCGTATGAACACGGCCAGACACGCCAGTGAACGTCTGATGAGCTGGCCCTCGCTGACCCCCGGCCGTGCCCACTGCGGCGCCGAGGTCGGGCTGGGCACCGCGACACAGGAGATCGTGCACTTCCACGGTGAACACGAGGCCGACGTCCACCTCACCCGCGCCATGATCGCCAAGCTGCGGCCGGCCCTCCTCGGGTCGAGCGCCGTCCGTCTGCGCGCCGGATCCGGATGGGTGACGGTCCGTTTGGACATGGGCTCCGACATCGACCTGCTGGCCACCCTGGTGAGCGCGGCCCTCCAGGCCAGCGGCTTCCCCGACACCGTCCCGGACGGCTGCACCCGCACCCGCCCGGTCCCCGGCGTCCGCTGAGCCCCGGCCCGCCGGACCGCCCCGCGCCCGTGTGACGCGGAAGGCTACGCCGGGACCGGGAACACCATGCACGTGCTGGTCGCGTGGCCGAGCAGCCGGTCCTCCGCGTCGTACAGCCCCGCCTCCGCGAGCGCCGTGCGACGCCCCCGGCTCAGCACCGTGCCGACCGCCCTGACCTTGCCGGTGGCGATCGTGATCGGGCGGAGGAAACGGGTCGACAGGTCGAGCGAGGTGTACGCCGTCCCCACGGGGAGCGTGGAGTGCACCGCGCACCCGGCCGCCGAGTCCAGCAGCGTCGCGTACACGCCGCCGTGCACGCTCCCGATCGGGTTGTAGTGCTCCTCGGCCGGTTCGAAGGAGAACACCACCCGCCCGTCCTCGACCTCTTCCAGGCCGAACCCGAGAAGCGCGGCGACCGGCGGTCCGGGCAGCCTTCCCGCGGCGATCTCCCGCAGAAAGTCCAGCCCCGCCATCGTCCCCGCGGCCCGCGCGGAGGCCGCGGGGTCCTCCCACTCGACCGTGCGCGTGCGTCCCATGCCACTCTCCACCCGACTCGACCAGCCGACTCCCGCTGGCTCTTTATGGCGAAGCTAGCCTCCGCGAAAGCTGACTGTCAACGACGCAGTCAGGTGGCTAGAGTGTGACGATGAAGTGGCTGGAGACGGACACGGAGAACTGCTCGGTCCGGCGCACCCTGGACCTGGTCGGCGAGAAGTGGACCCTGCTGATCCTGCGGGACGCGTTCAACGGCGTACGCCGGTACGACGAGTTCCGCCGGCACCTCGGGCTCTCCGAGGCCGTCCTCGCCGACCGCCTCCGCAAGCTCGTCGCGGCGGAGATCCTGCGCGCCGAGCCCTACCGCGAACCCGGCACCCGAACGCGGTACGAATACCGGCTCACCCCCAAGGGCATCGACCTCTGGCCCGTGCTCCTCGCCCTCAAACAGTGGGGCGACACCCACACGGAGGACCCCGACGGCCCCGTCCTCGACATCCGCCACACCGACTGCGGAGCCCCCGTCCGCGTGGTCGTCCAGTGCGAGGGAGAGGAGCGGGCCACCCTCTCCGCCCGCGACGTCACCGTCCGCCCCGGCCCCGGCGCCCGCCCCCTCCGCACCTGAACCCCGCGCCCGGCGCCCGACGCCGCTCCTTCTGCTCCCGAGATCCGTCCCCGCGCCCGCCTCACAAGGGTCCGAACCTCCGGAGCCCGACGCCCGGCCCCGCTCCTCCGCACACCCGACCCACCCGTTCGGCGGCACCCCCGCGATGCCGCGCCGCCGGGCCGGGTACCTCACGAGTCATGCCCTCCACACCCGGTCCGCCGCACGACGGTGCCCCCACCGAACACGGCCACTGGTTCCGACGGCTCCACGACCGCGTCGCCGCCTCTCCCGTCGGCCTCGCGTGGAACCGCGGCCGTGCCATGGAACTCATGCACCGCGCCATGGGCTTCGCGGCACTCAGCCTCCTCACCCTCGTCCCCCTCCTCATCGTCGTCGCGGCGGCCGACCTCGCCAGAGGACAGGGATTCGCCCGCTGGCTCGTCCAGGGCCTCGGCGTCACCGAGGTCTCCCAGGAGGAGGTCGAGCGGCTCTTCGGCCAGCCGGGACAGGCCCTGCAACGCACCACCGCCTTCGGCCTCGCCGCCCTCGCCGCCTTCGGCGTCACCTTCGGATCCGCCGTGCAGACCGGATACGAGCGGGTCTGGGACCTCCCCACGGCCCGCTGGCACACCATGTGGCGGCACGTCGTCTGGCTCGCCGTCCTCGTCGCCGCCCTCCTCGTCTTCGTCGCCTTCCCCGCCCCCGAGAACGCGCCGGCCCTCACCACCGCCGCCGTCGCCCTCGGCGACCTCATCGGCACCTTCCTCTTCTTCTGGTGGTCCCAGCGCTTCCTGCTCTGCGGACGCATCCGCTGGCGCGCCCTCCTTCCCGGAGGCGTCCTCACCGCCCTCGGCCTCCTCGGGCTGCGGATCTTCTCCCAGCTCGTCTTCTCGCCCCTCATCGCCTCGAACGCGGTGACGTACGGCCAGTTCGGAACCGTCCTCGTCCTCCAGTCCTGGCTCGTCGGCGTCGGCTTCGTCGTCTACGGAGGCGCCCTCGTCGGCCGGCTCGTCCACGAGCACCTCGTCCGCCGCCGTCTGCGCCGCTTCCTGCCGAACGGCCGATGACCCCTGGGCCCGCCCCGGGGCGACGGGGGAGAAGGGGCGATCACACGATCCGGTGATCCACCGGTGAGCGGCCCGGCCGGGCTCCCCGGACCGCTTGGATGGAGGCGATCCCATCGGCCCGTCGAGAGAGAGCCGCCCATGGCGAACACCTGGCTGCCGCCCGTCGAGTACGTAGCGACCCTGCCGAGAGCGACGGCCTACGCCTGCCTCTACTTCACCGACACCAGGGGCCGCCCCTTCCAACTGCGCGCCACCTACCACTCCGGGATGTGGCAGTGGCCCGGCGGCAACATGGACCCGGGGGAGACGCCCTGGGAGACGGCGGTGCGCGAGTGCCGCGAGGAGACCGGGATCGCCTTCACCGGGGAGCCCCGGCTGCTCGGCACCCACTTCACGACCGACCGGGGCGACGACTGGCCCGCCAACCACATCGGCTTCGTCTTCGACGGCGGTGAGCTGACGGACGACCAGATCGCCGCCGTCGTCCTCGATCCGGCGGAGCACAGCGAGTACGGCCTGCGCACGCTGGACGAGTGGGAGCGGGAGATGGACCCGGCCGAGTTCGTCCGCCTCGTGGCGATCGACCGCGCCCGCAGGACCGGAATCCCCGTGTACCTGGAGGCCGGTCCCGGGGAGCGCTGACCGCACAGCGGTGGGACCGCCCGTCCGGACGGCCCCGCCGCCGGCGTCTCTCAGGGCCGGCAGCCCACCGGATGGGGGACGTCGACCACGAGGCGCTCCGGGGAGTGCAGACGGAAGGTCTTGGGGGCGGGTTTGGTGTCGAAGGCGGCCCCGACGGTGACCACGCCCTCGAAGTCGCCGGTCAGCGCGACCCCCTTGAGGGCGGGCAGGGAGACCTTGGCCGGCCGGGGTCCCCGGTACACGGACCTCCCGGCGTCGTCGTGGGCGGCGGCGGGGGAGAGCCTGATCTCCAGGAAGTACTTCCCCGCCAGCGGGACCTTCCGGCCCGAGCCGTCCTGGTACAGCGCGGAGACCTGGCGCACGGTGACCGAGGGCACGGCGCCCCGTACGTCGATCACGAGCCGGTCGAAGGTCGCGGGGCCGCCCCAGCGGGCGTTGACGACCAGGGCCGTGGCCGGGGCCGGTCCGTTCCGGGGCGGAGTGCCGGTCGCACCCGCCGGGACCGTGGCGCCGATCCCGGCGGTCAGCAGGACTCCCGCGGCGGCGGCGGTGACAACGGCGAACGCACGACGGTGATGCATGACGTCCCCCATTCCTGATGCTCGGGGACAGTGGTGTCACTGGTGAAGACACGCACCACGAACGTATGGTTCCGGCCGATATGAGATAAAAGTGCGCTATGTGCTGGAGCGCCGCGGCCGACCTCTGGGCGGGCCTCGGGATCGGCGCCGTGGGCGTGGCCTCCCTCGCCTCCGTACGCCGTCCCGGGGACGCGCCGCTCGCCGCCCTGCCCCTGCTCCTGGGCGCCCACCAGGTCGTGGAGGCCGCCGTCTGGCACGCCGGCGGCGGAGCCGGACCCGCCACCCTCGCCTGGGCCGTCATAGCCCTGCCCCTGCTGCCCCTCTGGATCCCCGTCGGCGTCCTGACCGCCGCCCGCCCCGCCGACCGGCCGCGCCTGCTCGTGCCCCTCGCCGCCGGGCTCGCGACCGCCTGCCTCCTCGCGTACCGGCTCGCCACCCGCCCCGTCACCGCCGAGATCCGCGGCCGCACCCTCGGCTACGTCGTCGACCTGCCGTACGCGCCGCTGCTCCTCGCCGCGTACCTCCTGGCCACCGTCGGCGCCCTGCTCCTCGCCCGCGACCGGCTCCTGCGGCTCCTCGGGCTCCTGACCGGGGCCGGGGCCGCCGTCTGCGCCCTCCTGTGGACCACCGAGTTCGTCTCCACCTGGTGCGCCCTCGCCGCCGTCGCCTCACTGCTGCTGCTCGTCTGGGTGCGCGGCCGGACCGGGCCCGATCCGCGTCCGATCGGGGAAAGCCCGTAACCCCTCGGCCGTTCAGCAGTTGACCAGGGCATGAAGAAGCGCAGCATCCTCGCCATCGCCTCCCTCGCCGCGGGTGTCGTCACCGCCCTCGTCACGCCTCCGCCGCAGGCGAACGCCGCCGTCGGGAACAACCCCGTCGGCAGCCCCCTCGCCCTCCTCCAGGAGGACCAGGGCGTCGAGACCGTCCTCCACGACACCGTCCAGGGCACCGGGGGCGCCCTCCAGGCCCCGGAGACCGGCGGACTGCTCTGACACCCCTTCTCCGCCCCCGTGTCCGACGACGCGAACGCCGCCCCGGCTCCCCACGGGAGGCGGGGCGGCGGCGCGCCGTGACACGACCGGAGGCGGCCCGTGCGCACCCGGTGCGCGAGTAATGACAGGATGTCCCCATGAGCGACAACGTTTATTTCGACATCTCCATCAACGACGAGCCCGCGGGCCGCATCGTCTTCAAGCTGTTCGACGACGTCGTGCCGAAGACCGCGCAGAACTTCCGTGAGCTCGCCACCGGCGAGCACGGCTTCGGCTACGCCGGATCCCCGTTCCACCGCGTCATCCCCCAGTTCATGCTGCAGGGCGGCGACTTCACCAACGGCAACGGCACCGGCGGCAAGAGCATCTACGGCGAGAAGTTCGCGGACGAGAACTTCCAGCTGAAGCACGACCGCCCGTTCCTGCTGTCGATGGCCAACGCCGGCCGGAACACCAACGGCTCGCAGTTCTTCATCACCACGATCGTCACCGACTGGCTCGACAACAAGCACGTCGTCTTCGGCGAGGTCGTCGAGGGCCAGGACCTGGTCAAGAAGATCGAGTCCCTCGGCTCCCCCTCCGGCTCCACCAAGGCCCGCATCAAGGTCGCCGAGTCCGGCGTCGTGAAGGCCTGATCGCCTTCCGGAGCCGATGAGCGGTGGGCCTCGCGCCCCCGCTCGCCTGCCACCGGCCGGGGCGGGAACGCGGTCCGACGGACCCGCGCTCCCGCCCCGCCGTACTTCCCCGGCCACCACCGCCGCCACGCTCCCGCGCGGACGCGGGCCGTCCCCGTGACCCGCGGTGAACGGGCGGCCGAGGGCTCAGTCCTCGGAGGAGCCCTGCTCCCCGAAGCGCCGCTCGAACCTGGCGATCCGGCCCTCGGTGTCCACGGTCCGCGCCTTGCCCGTGTAGA
The DNA here is from genome assembly GCF_044760185.1 of Streptomyces sp. NPDC098101. Classification (NCBI taxonomy): domain Bacteria; kingdom Bacillati; phylum Actinomycetota; class Actinomycetes; order Kitasatosporales; family Streptomycetaceae; genus Streptomyces; species Streptomyces sp. NPDC098101. Next base: position 1,513,932 of record NZ_JBIWAS010000001.1, read on the forward strand.
ACGGGTGGCTCTCGGAGGAGATCTCGACGTCGACGACGGGATACGTGTTGCCGTCGTCCCACTCGATGGTCCGGTCACTGGTCGCGGTGGAGCGGGTCAGAAACGCGTACCCGGCCGAGCGGTCGCGGAAGACCACGGGGCCGTACTCGGGCTGCTTGTCCTGCTGCACGTGTCCTCCTCGGGGCTGCCGCCCTGACTCGTCCGGCCTGATCGGCGCGGCACCCCCAGCCTCCCCGGGGCCGGGGCCGCCGACCAGTGCCACGGGCCCGACCGGGTGACGGCCCACACGTACGCGCACTCCTCCCGCGGCCCTCCGCCCGGCGCGGAACGCCCGTACGGCTCAGCCGCCCTCCGGCCACCGCGCCGCGAGCAGCAGGGCGATGTCGTCCGGCCGGGCCGTGGCCTGCCGGGCCTCCCGGGTCAGCCGGTCGGCCGTCTCCGAGAGCGGCAGGGAGGCCGTTGCGGCCAGCGCCCGGCGCAACCGCTCGATCCCCTCGTCGATGTCCCGCCCCGGCCGCTCCACGAGCCCGTCCGTGAACAGCGCGAGGACCGACCCGGGGGCCAGCCGCAGCCGGGACACCGGGTACGAGGCCCGGTCGTCGATCCCCAGGACCATCCCGCCCGCCAGGTCCACCTGCTCCGCCGTCCCGTCCGGCCGCAGCAGCAACGGCTGCGGATGCCCCGCCCGCACCGCCCGCGCCTCGCCCGTCTCCGGATCGAGCAGGACGTAGCAGCAGCTCGCGAACTGCCCCGGGTCCAGGTCGATCAGCAGCCGGTTGGTGCCCCGCATGACGTCCTGCGGCCGGTGGCCCCCGAGCGCGAACGCCCGTACCGCGCTGCGCAGCTGACCCATCGTGGCCGCGGCCGCCACCCCGTGGCCCTGCACGTCGCCGATGACCAGGGCGAGCCGCCCCTGACCCGTCTCGATCACGTCGTACCAGTCCCCGCCCACGTCCATGCCCTGCGTGCCCGGCAGGTAGCGGCCCACCGTGTCCACCCCGACCCGGACCGGCAGCCGGTGCGGCAGCAGCGCGTCCTGGAGCCCCCGCGCGACCGTCGACTCCGTGTCGTACCGCTGCGCCCGCTCCAGGGCCTGCGCGATCAGCCCGGCGAGCGCCGTGAGCACGGTCCGCTCCTCCGGGCTGAACCCGCGCGGCTGGTCGAAGCCGAGGATGCAGGAGCCCACCGGCCGGCCCGAGGCGATCAGCGGCAGGAACGCCCGCGCCCCCGAGTCCGCGTCCAGCGGAAGACCCGGATACGCCCGGCCCAGCTGCTCCATCGACTCGAAGAACAGGGGCCTGCCCGTCGTCAGCGTCACCACCCCCGGCACCCGCGCGTCCAGGCCCACCCCGTCGAAGGGCTCGAGGAAGCCCTTCGGGAAACCCGTCTCCCACGCCAGGTAGAGACGCCGGTCGCTCAGCAGGTAGATCGCCAGCTGCCGCCCGCCGAACGCCGGCAACAGCTCCTCCGTCACCACCGCCGACACCTGGCGCGCCGTCACCGCCTCGGTGAGCGCGATCGCGAGCGCCACCGGCCGGTACAGGTCCGCCGCCCGGTCCCCGGGCGAGGCCAACTCGTCGGCGAGGCGCCGGCCCGTCCCGGCCCTGTTCGAAAGGCCCGCCCCCTCCTCGGGCTGGAGCACCAGCGTCAACCCGTCCCGCCCCGGATGCAGCGAGACCGACAGCCAGCGGCCCCCCTCCGGACGGGCCAGGAAGCGCACCGGCTCCCCGGAGAGCAGGGCGGCGCGCAACTGCTCCTTGTGGAAGGGGTGCCCGAACCAGGGCAGCGCCTCCCACAGCGGCCGCCCGGCCAGGTCCCTGCGCGGCCGGCCGAGGAGCTGCTCCGTGCGCTCGTTGACGTACGTGACGCGGCCCAGCCGGTCGATGGCCAGGAGCGCCCGCGGCAGCCGGTCGGTGGCGTCCGAGCCGATCAGGCCGGTGCCGAGGTCGACGAGGGTGCCCACGAGCCGGGAGCCCCTCTCGGGGCCGGTCCGCCGCGCCCGTGCGGACACCTCCAGGAGGTGCAGCCCGCCGTCCGGGCCCTTCAGCCGGAGCCTGCGCACCAGGGGCCGCCCGCCCGCGCCCGTCGCGTGCCGGGCCGCCGCCCACAGCGCGTACCCGTCCTCCGGCTCCAGGAGGGACATGAGGGTCTCGATCGTGCAGGACGAGGGCACGCCCGCGCCGAGGATCTTCAGGAGCCCGTCGTCCATCGTCACGGTGCCCGCGGCCAGGTCCCAGTCGAAGGAGCCGAACCGCACCGGCGGCCCCGAACCGGTCGGCAGCTGCACGCACACCGGATCGCCCGCCCACTCGACCGCCGTCCCCTGACGGGACAGCTCGGCGAGGGCCTCGCCGAGCCGGAGCGCGCCCCGCGTCATCCGGCTCCGGTCCCGCGCGTCCACGGGCACGCCGGGGGTGGGCGAGCGCAGCGCCACGAGCACGCCGAAGCGCTCACGACCCGCGCTCACCGGCGCGTACAGGGAGGCGAAGGGGAACGGCAGGCTCGCCACCAGCTGGGGGAAGCGCCGCATCGCGTCCTCGGCGTCGGCGAGGTGGACGGCCTGGCCCGAGCGGTGGACCTCCGCCACCGGGAACGGCCGGTTCGTGTGCATCCGCCACCACGGACGGAACACCGGTCCCGGCAGCCCCACGAGCACCGCGAGCCGCAGCAGCCCCGGCGTCTCGGAGCGCAGGTACACCCCGCCCGCGTATCCGCCGACCTCCTCCACGGCGCCGAGCGCCGCCTCCGCGAGCGCCCACGTCAGGGCGACGGGAGCGGGCTCGTCGCCGGCTCCGCTCCCGGACGGACGCCCGGTGCCGCCCGCCGGGCCGGGGCCGGAAGCACCGTGCGAGGTCACACAGCAAGGATGCCCCCGGAGCCGAAGCCCCCGCATCCCGAAAGGGCCCTTCGCGCACGACGTCGTTGACCATACGCGTCCGGACCGTCACACTCGGTGGCGCCGCCGCGGCCACGCGCGGCGGCGCCACCGCGCGACCAGGGGGCACGATGACGGGCCGGGTTCTTCCGTACGACGTCCACGGCGAAGGGCCGGGAAGGGCCCTCGTGCTCCACAACTGGTTCGGCGACCGCACCAGCTTCGCCCCGCTGCGCGCCCATCTGGACGGCGCCGTCGGCACCTACGCCTTCATCGACTGCCGCGGCTACGGCGAGGCCCTCGACCACGAGGGCGCCTACACCATGGAAGAGGTCGCGGCCGACGCCCTGGCGGTCGCCGACGACCTCGGCTGGGACTCCTTCTCCGTCATCGGCCACTCGATGGGCGGCAAGGCGGCCCAGCTGATGCTCCTCGAAGCGCCCGGCCGCGTCCGCTCGCTCATCGGCGTCTCGCCGGTCTCCGCCGCCGGATTCCCCCTCGACGGGGAGTCCTGGGAGCTCTTCGCCGGAGCCGCCGGGGAACCGGCCAACCGGCGCGCGATCATCGACCACACCACCGGCGGCCGGTACGACGACGCCTGGCTGGGCACGCTCGTCGACCGCTCCCTCGGCCGCTCCTCCGCCACGGCCTTCCGCGCCTACCTGGACTCCTGGTCCCGCGCCGACTTCCACGAGCGCGTCCGCGACAACCCCACGCCCGTCCTCCTCGTCGTCGGCGCGCACGACCCGGCGCTCGGCACCGAGGCGATGGAGGGGACCTGGCTGCGCTGGTATCCGAACGCGCGCCTCGAAGTCATCGAGGACGCCGGGCACTACGCCCCCGAGGAGACCCCGGAAGCCCTCGCCGAGGCCATCGAGGCCTTCCTCGCGGCCTGAGCCGCCTGAGCCGCCTCGGCCGGGCGGGGCGGGCCGACGCGTCTACCCTGGAGGGACGGGCAGGGGACGGGCGCCGCGTTCCTCCCCGGGCCCGCCCGGGCGGAAGGGCGTCGGACCATGTTCTTCAGCGATCGCAGCGACGCGGGGCGGCAGCTCGCCGCCCGGCTCGACCACCTCAAGGGCCGGGACGTCGTGGTCCTCGGCCTTCCGCGCGGCGGCGTGCCGGTGGCCGTCGAGGTCGCCGACGCCCTCGACGCCCCGCTCGACGTCTGCCTCGTCCGGAAGCTGGGCGTGCCCCACCGGCCGGAGGTCGCGATGGGGGCGATCGGCGAGGGCGGCGTGCGGGTGCTCAACGACCGGGTGCTCCACGAGGCCGGGGTGGACGACCGCGCGCTGGCCGCCGTGGAGGAGCGCGAGCTGACCGAGCTGGACCAGCGCACCCGCCGCTACCGGGGCAGCCGGACGCCCGTGCCCCTGGAGGGGCGGACGGTCCTCGTCGTCGACGACGGGCTCGCCACCGGCGCCACGGCCCTGGCGGCCTGCCGGGTGGTCCGTGCCCGGGGCGCGGCCCGGATCGTCCTCGCGGTGCCGGTCGCGCCGCCCGGCTGGACGGCCCGGCTCGGCGGCGAGGCCGACGAGACCGTCAGCGTCCGCACCCCGGAGGGGTTCTACGCCGTCGGCCAGTTCTACCGGGAGTTCCCGCAGACGCCGGACGACGAGGTGATCGCCTGTCTGGACCGGAGCCGGGCCGCGCGCGACCCCGTCGTACGGGAGGCGGACGTACGGATCCCGGTCGGCGGCGCCACCCTCGCGGGGCGGCTCGCCGTGCCCGAGGGGGCCGCCGGCCTGGTCCTGTTCGCCCACGGCAGCGGCAGCGGCCGCCACAGCCCCCGGAACCGGGCGGTCGCCGCGGAGCTGAACAGGGCCGGTCTCGGGACCCTGCTGTTCGACCTTCTGAGCGAGGCCGAGGCGGCCGACCGGGCGCACGTCTTCGACACCCCGCTCCTCGCGGGCCGGCTCGCCGGGGCCACGGAACGGCTGGCCGAGCGGCCCGACGTCGCGGGGCTCCCGCTCGGCTACTTCGGCGCGAGTACGGGAGCGGCGGCCGCGCTGTGGGCGGCGGGCGACCCCGCGTCCCCCGTCGCCGCCGTCGTCTCGCGCGGCGGCAGGCCGGACCTCGCGGCCGACCGCCTGGCCGGGGTGCGGGCCCCGACCCTCCTGGTGGTGGGCGGCGACGACCCGCTGGTCCTGGACCTCAACCGGCGGGCCGGGGCGCTGCTGCGCTGCGAGAACCGGCTGGCCGTGGTGGAGGGGGCCGGCCACCTCTTCGAGGAGCCCGGTGCCCTGGAGGAGGTGGCGGAGCTCGCCACCTCCTGGTTCACCGGGCACTTCCGGCGTCGGGGCACCGATGTGCCCCGTTGACGACGGTCAGTACGCCCCGTTGACGTTGTCGATGGAGCCGTAGCGGTCGGCCGCGTAGTTGCAGGCGGCGGTGATGTTGGCGACCGGGTCGTACAGGTCCATCGACGTACCGGGCACGTGGTAGGCCAGGAAGGTCGGCTCGATGACCTGGAGGAGGCCCTTCGAGGGGGTGCCGTTGACGGCGTTGATGTCCCAGTTGTTGATGGCCTGCGGGTTTCCGGAGGACTCGCGCATGATGTTGCGGTGGATGCCCTCGTAGGAACCGGGGATGCCGTGCTGGGCCATGATGTCCAGCGACTGCCGGATCCAGCCGTCGAGGTTGTCGGCGTACTGGGTGGCGGCGACCGGAGCGGCGGCCGGGGCGGCGGCAGCGGCCGGGGCGGCGGCGGAGGCTCCGGTGGCGGCGCCGGCGGCCGGAGCGGTCGCGCGGCGCTCGGAGCGGCTCGCCCGGTCGGTCGTGGCGGACTTCTCCGCCTTCGCGGTGGCCTTCCGATCCGCCTTCCGCTCGGCCTTTCGCTCCGTCTTCTCCTGCGTCTTCGCCTGAGAGGGGACGGCCTTGGCGGAACCCCGATGAATCGTCAGTTCCAGACCGGGGTGGATGAGTGACGGATTGTCACCCACGGCGCTCTGGTTGGCGCGGTAAAGGCTCTTCCAGCCTCCCTGAATTCCCTTCTTGTGGGCGATCAGGGAAAGCGAGTCGCCGCTCACGACGGTGTACGTGCGCGCGGTCGCCGGGGCGGCCGGGGCCTTGGCGGCGGCCGGGGCAGCGGGAGCGGCGAAGGTCTTGGCGGCGATCTCCGGGGCGCCGGCGGCGGGCGCGGCACCGGCCGTGGCGGGGGCGATCAGGGGCAGGGACAGCGCGGCTCCACCGGTGCCGACCAGGGCGAGACCACGGGAGACGTGGCTGCGGCGGGGGCGGCGGTGCTTACCGTGTGCAGGCATGACGGATTCCTCTCCGGCGCCTACGAGGTGAGCTGTCGGGTTCGGACGGGAGATGTCCGGCCGCGCGCACGCGGCTGCACCCCGAGCCGTTCCGGATCACCGGACCGGCGTATTCGTGGGTCCCCCGCTCCTGCCGTCGGGTGAAAAGGGAGGTTTCCGAGCGGTGGCAGGATTAGGCGTTCCGCTCGAATGGGGGTGACCGTAGGCCAGTAATGCGGCGAATAACAAGAGGATCAGAGCGGCGGCACGTGTAAAAGGATCACCGAATTCGGGGAATTCAAGATCGGCCGGCCCGAAAAGGTGTCGAACTTCCTTGTGCGGTACGGGGTGGGAGAGGTCGGCGCCGTGCGGCGGTCCGTGCGGAGTGAGTCGCGTCACCCGGTGGGTTATGTCCGAATATGCGATGTAATTCCGTTGATGGGGAAATAGGGCGAAAAACTGTCGGGTGGGGTTTTCGGGGTCGATGGGGCGTCTTGGGTGGCATCCGGTGTCGCTCAAGTGCAAAGCGCGCAAAGCCGACATTCTTCTCGAAGGATGGAGCGACCGACCCAGGAGCCGCCCGATGCCCCCCGCCGCCCCCCAGCTCACCCCCGACACCCCCGACACCCTCGACCGCGAGGCCGCCGCCCTCTACGAGAGCGCCGTCTGGCAGCGGATCGTCACCGACTGGACCGCCCCCGAACCGCTCGCGCCCACCTCCGAACCGCTCGCACCCGCCCCCGGGCCGTCGTCGGGGGAGGTGCGGGACTGGCGGGACCTGCTGAGCGTGCCGGTGGACCGGCTCGTGGCCGAGGCGCTCGACGCGCTCCCGGCGCCGGCCCCCGTCGAGCGCCGCCTCCCCGGCCGGATCGGAGCCGTACTGCCGGACCGCCTGCACGCCTGGCGCCGCATCGGCGGGGCCGAGCTGCGCCCCTCGGTCCACCTCGGCTACGCGCGCCTCGTGCTGACCGAGTGGGGCTGGCAGAACGCCCCGTACAAGCTGCGCGACAGGCGTGGGGCCCGCTGTGTCTGCGGGGCGCTCCTCGCCGCCCACCGCCTCGGCTACGGCGGTGCGGACACCATGAACGAGGCGGCCGCCTGGATCATGACCGAGCTGCGGTCACGGGGGTGGCGTGACCTCATCGGCCCGTGGAACCGGGCTCCCGGGCGCACGGCCGGCGACGCGCTCGCCCTCCTCGACGCCACGGCCCGCCGCGCCGCCCACGCCGGGCGCTGACGCCCGGGGCCCGGACGCGGGGACCCCGCGCCCGGGCCGCCGGACTCAGCCGCTGACGCTCGGGGCCCCGGTCTCGATGTGACCGGTGTACCGGCGCGACCAGGTCCCGTCGACGCCGGTGGTGATCGTGAAGTCGTACCAGCCCCGCTGGTACGCGACGGCGTTGAAGAAGTCCTCGGTGGCGGAGCCCGCCGGGACCGTGTACGTCCACGGCCCGTCCGTCCGGTAGGCGTTGGAGCGGATCGTGAAGGTGACGGGCCCGGCGGAGGCGTTGGTCATCCTGAACCAGAGGGCCGTCTTCCCCGTCCCGGGCTCGGTCGCGAACCGGGCCGCCACCTCGACGTCCTTGCCCGCCTTGGAGGCGTCGCCGATGAACCGGCGCAGGAAGCGGTTGGGTCCCATCATCGAGATGTCGTACTTCCCGGACCCCGAGCCCGTGCCGATGTTGAAGAAGTCGGAGGCCGTGCCGCCGGGGTCCACGGTGTACTGCCAGGCGGCCGTGTCGCGGTGCTGGTGCGGATGGATCGAGAAGTGCGCGGCCCGCCTGGCTTCCGTGCCCCGGTTCGTCATCGAGAACCAGGCCAGGATCTTGCCGCCGGAGCCGAACTCGAAGCGGTCCAGGTTGCCGTTCACCTGGTACGGCAGGGCGCGTGCCGGCCGGGTGCCCGCTTCCTGCGCGGGCAGGGCGTTGTTCTGCGGGACCGGGTTCGGCAGCGGCTTGCAGGTGGCCTGCCCGATCACCTTCGCCGTCGACGGAAGCCCGGCGGGCACCCCGTACACCGGGTGGGCGAAGTCGAAGACGCCGGTCAGATCGCCCGTCACCTTCCGCCGCCAGGCGCTGATGTGGGGACAGGCGGCCGGGGTGCCGAGGGCCGTCGTCCAGGTCTCCAGGAAGCGCAGCACGGAGGTGTGGTCGAAGACCTCGGAACTCACCCAGCCGCCCCGGGTCCACGGGGACATGACAAGCATGGGGACGCGGAAGCCCAGGCCGATCGGCACGCCGTCGAGGTACTCGCCCGGTGTGCCCGGCGGGGCGACCGGCGGCGGCACGTGGTCGAAGAAGCCGTCGTTCTCGTCGTAGTTGAGGAACAGCACGGTCGAGTCGAACACCTCGGCGTTCGCGGCCAGGGCCCGGTAGACGAGGTCGACGAAGTGCGCGCCGTCCCCGGGCGGCGCGTAGGGGTGCTCGGAGAACGCCTCGCTCGCCACCACCCACGACACCTGCGGCAGGGTCCCCGCCAGGACGTCCGCGCGGATCGCCGCCGCGATGTCGTCCGGGGTCGAGCCGGTCACCTTCGGGACCGAGCCCATGCCCCGGTCGTACAGCGGGTCCCCGGGCCGCGCGTCGGTGAACCTCTTGAAGTACGCGAGGCCGTTGTCGCCGTAGTTGTCCTGGGCGTTCTGGTAGACCTTCCAGCTCACCCCGGCGCGCTGGAGTGCCTCCGCGTACGTCTCCCAGGTCAGCCCCCGCTCCTCGCCGCCGTCCTTGCTGGAGGCGTCGATCTTCCCGCTCCACAGGAAGGTGCGGTTGGGGCCGGTGGCGCTGAGCGCCGAGCAGAAGTATGCGTCACAGATCGTGTAGTGGTCGGCGAGCGCGTGGTGGAAGGGGATGTCCTCGCGGTCGAGGTGGCCGAGCGTGCGGACGTTGCCCACGCCCGTCACCCAGTTGTCGAGGCGCCCCTTGTTCCAGGCCGCGTGCTGCGAGGTCCAGCTGTGCGGCAGGTCGCCGTTGCACTGCGCGAGGGTCTCCCCGTCCACCCCTCCGGCCGGCGGGGTGTCGCTGAGCTTCCAGGGGTACTGGCGGCCGCCCGGGCTGGGCTGGTTGAAGGTCCCCCAGCCGCCGGGCAGATTGCCCGCCGCGCGGTCGGCGAAGCCCCGCACCCCGCGCAGGGTGCCGAAGTAGTGGTCGAAGCTGCGGTTCTCCTGCATGAGGACCACCACGTGCTTGACGTCGGTGAGGGTGCCGGTCGCGGCCCGCGCGGCGGCCGACGCGGACGCCGGCGGCAGCGCCGCCCCCGCCACGAGCCCCGCGCCGATGCCGACGAACCCCCTGCGGCTGATGGGAATCATGCCCCGCCTCTCGTGTCACGGCGCGCCCCGGCGGCACGTCGGACACATGATGGAGGGAAGGACGCCCAAAGGTATACGCCCGTGCGGTAATTACTGAGTTAACAGCCGGGATCCCGAGCAACCTTGGCCAATGATTGGTTCAGGGGAAGACCAATGGCGGTGGGCGGGTCAGACGGTGAGGACCTTCACCCCGGCCTCGGTGAGCTGGGCGGCCGTCTCCGGCGCGATGCCCGTGTCGGTCACCAGGGTGTCGATCCGGTCCAGACCACAGATCCGCGCGAACGCGCGGCGGCCCATCTTCGAGGAGTCGGTCACCACGACGACCCGGCTCGCCCGCTCCGCGAAGAGCCGGCTGATGCTCGCCTCGTCCTCGTGGTGCGCCATCACGCCCAGCTCGGCGTCGATCCCGTCGACCCCCAGCACCACCACGTCGAGCACCACCTCGCTGAGCACCCCGACCGTCAGCGGGCCGACCAGCTCGTAGGTCTGGGGGCGGGCGACGCCTCCCGTCGTGACGATCTTGATCTGCGGGCGCACCGCCAGCTCGCCCGCGATGTTGAGCGCGTTGGTGACCACGGTCAGCGCCGGACCCGGGGGTGCCGTCACCGGTCCCGGGACCTCGGCGCGCCCGCTCGCGAACCGCAGCGCCAGCGCCCGCGCCACCTCCGTCGTCGTCGTGCCGCCGTTGAGCCCGACGACCTCGCCGGGCGTGACCAGATCGGCCGCGGCCTCCGCGATCCGCTTCTTCTCCGGCGCGTGCCGCGTCGACTTGTACCGCAGGGGGAGCTCGTACGACACGCCGTGCGCCACCGCGCCGCCCCGTGTCCTCACGAGGAGCTGCTGCTCGGCGAGTTCGTCGAGGTCCCGGCGGATCGTGGCCGCGGAGACGTCGAGCGTCGTCGCCGCCTCCTCCACCTCGATCTTTCCCGAGGCCGCCAGTAGTTCGAGGAGCGTGTTCCACCGCTCGTGCTTGGACATGGGTCCCTCCCTCCCGGTCGTGCGAGCGTCCGATTCTAGCCTCCGGAGGGTGCGGGATCTGGAAACGCTGTGCATGTTTCTGCTTGAATAGGTCGGAGTTCAAGCATGTTCGTTCAATATCGCGCAGTCTTTCTTGCAAGGAGATCGGCATGAGCACCACCCGCACCGCCGTGGAGATCGCCTCCCAGCCGGCGACCTGGCGCCAGGCGGCCCGCACCCTGCCCCGGCACGTCGCCGCCCTGCCCCGGCGGGGCGAGCGGGTCGCGGTCGTCGGCTGCGGCACCTCCTGGTTCATGGCCCTGGCCTACGCGGAGCTGCGCGAGTCCGGCGGCCACGGCGAGACCGACGCCTTCGCCGCCTCCGAGTTCCCCTACGGGCGCCGCTACGACCGGGTCGTGGCCCTCACCCGCTCCGGCACCACCAGCGAGGTCCTCGCCGTCCTCGCCCGACTGCGCGGCACCGTACCCACGGGCGCGGTCACGGCCGACCCCGCCACGCCGGTGATGGACCTCGCCGACGAGGTCGCCGTCCTCGACTTCGCGGACGAGGAGTCGGTCGTCCAGACCCGCTTCGCCACCACCGCGCTCGCCCTCTTCCGCGCGCACCTGGAGGCCGAGGGCGCCCTCCCCGAGGGCGTGGCCACCGTCGAGGAGGCCGCGCGCGACGCCGAACAGGCCCTCGCCTCCCCGCTGGACGAGGACGTCCTCACGGCCGGGCAGTTCACCTTCCTCGGCAGCAGCTGGACCTACGGACTCGCCCTGGAGGCCGGGCTCAAGATGCGCGAGGCGGCGGGCGCGTGGACGGAGGCGTACCCCGCGATGGAGTACCGCCACGGCCCCATCAGCATCACCGGCCCCGGCCGGGTCGCCTGGGGCTTCGGCGCCCTCCCCGCCGGACTCGCGGACGACGTGCGGAAGGTCGGCGGCATCCTCTCCGAGAGCGGCCTCGACCCGCTCGCGGACCTGATCCGCGCCCAGCGCCTCGCCGTCGCCGTCGCCGAGGCCCAGGGCCTGAACCCGGACACCCCCCGCAACCTGACCCGCTCCGTGGTCCTCTCCGACGTCCATGCCTGACGGTCCGGCGTCCGTGCCCGAGGGCCCGACGCCCGTGCCCGACGTTCCGGCGTCCACGCCCGGCGCCCTGACGTCCGTACCCGACACCCCGGCGTCCGTGCCCGACGCTCCGACACCCCTGCCCGACACCCCGGAAGAAGACGCGCCATGCCGCTGACGCCGACCGACGAGATCGCCCGCCGCGCCCGCGCGGCGGGCACCGGAGTGGGGGCCTTCAACGTCCTCCAGCTCGAACACGCCCAGGCCATCGTGGCCGGCGCCGAGAACGCCGACCGCCCGGTCGTCCTCCAGATCAGCGAGAACACCGTCCGCTACCACGGGGCCCTGGAGCCGGTCGCCCTCGCCTCCCTGGCGATCGCCCGCGCCGCCAAGGTCCCCGTCGCCGTCCACCTCGACCACGCCGAGAACCCCGACCTCGTCCGCGAGGCCGTCGGACTCGGCCTGGGCTCCGTCATGTTCGACGCCTCGAAGCTCCCCTACGCCGAGAACGTCGCCGCGACCCGCGAGGTCGTGGAGGAGTGCCACCGCCACGGCGTCTGGGTCGAGGCCGAACTCGGCGAGGTCGGCGGCAAGGGCGGCGCCCACACCCCGGGCGTCCGCACGGACCCGGAGGAGGCCCGCGCCTTCGTCGCCGCCACCGGGGTCGACGCCCTCGCCGTCGCCGTCGGCAGCTCCCACCAGATGCTGACCCGGGACGCCGTCCTCGACTTCGACCTGATCGCCCGGCTGCGCGTCGCGGTCGACGTCCCGCTGGTCCTGCACGGCTCCTCGGGCGTCTCGAACGCGGACCTCGCCACCGCCGTCACGGCCGGCATGACCAAGGTGAACGTCTCCACCCATCTCAACAAGGCCTTCACCCGGGCGGTCCGCACCCACCTCGCCGACCACCCGGACGCGGTCGACCCCCGCCACTACCTGACCCCGGCCCGCGCGGCCGTGGCCCGGGAGGTCGCCCGCCTCCTGACGGTCCTGGCCCCGGCCTGACCCGGACGCTCAGACCTCCCGGAGCGCGGTCAGGAGGCTCCGTACGGCGGGCAGGTCCAGCGAGGACTCCCGTACCGCCGCGTGGATCGCGCGCACCGGCTCCGGGCCCCGGACCCTGCGGACGACCACGCCCGGGTGGCGGCCGCCCAGGCCCATCAGCGGGACCAGACTGATCCCGAGACCGGCGGCGACGAAACCCTGCGCGGTGGCGTACTCCTCGCACTCCACCGCGATGTCCGGGCTGAACCCGGCCGCCGCGCAGGCGTCCAGGACCGCGTCGAGACAGGGGCCCGGGCGCTCGCTGCCGACCCACGGCTCGGCGGCCAGCTCCGCCAGGTCGACGGCGGCGCGGCGACCGGCCAGCGGATGCCCCTTCGGCAGCACGACCCGGTACGGGTCGTCGACCAGGTGGACGAGCCGGAGACCCTCGCCGTACGCGTCCGGGGCGCCGCCCCGGGGCCGTACGACGAGGGTGAGGTCCGCGTCCGCGTCGGGCGCGCCCTCCGCGATCCTCAGATCGACCCGCACACCGGGGTGCTCGGCCCGGAAGCGGGCCAGGGCGGGGGCGACGAGGTCGGCGCCCGCCGTGGCGAAGTAGCGGACCGCGATCCGCCCCGTACGCCCCGCCCGCAGATCCGCGAGGGCGGTCTCGGCCTCCGCCACCCGCCGGCCGATGGCGGCGGCGTGCTCGGTCAGCAGCCGCCCGGCGGCGGTCGGCCGCACGCCCCGGCCGAAGCGTTCGAGCAGCGCGATGCCCGCCTCCTTCTCCAGGACGGCGATCTGCTGACTCACGGCGGAAGGGGTGTAACCCAGGTGCGCGGCGGCGCCCGTGACGGAGCCGCTGGCGACGACGGCCCGGAGCACCTGCATACGTCTCACGTCCAGCATGTAGCAGAGCTTAACGCCGGATGCACAATCCTTCGCTTGTCCTGCACGCCGGGGCGGGGGGAGCGTGGAGCCATGACATCGGCGATACGCATGGGCGTCCTCGCCCTGCTCTGGGGCTCGGGCTTCCTCTGGATCAAGATCTCCCTCGACGAGGGCCTCACCCCCGGGTGGATCACCTTCGTGCGGTGCCTCCTCGGCGCGGCGGTGCTCCTGGCGCTCGCGTACGGGGCCGGGCAGCGGCTGCCCCGGGACCGGGGCACCTGGGGGCGCCTCGCCGTCGCGGCCTTCTTCTGCAACGCGCTTCCGTTCCTGCTCTTCTCGATCGGCGAACAGACCGTCGACAGCGGAGTGGCGGGCGTCCTGAACGCCACCACCCCGCTCTGGTCCCTCCTCGTCGGCCTGGCGCTGGGCACCGAACGCCCGCTCCGCGCCGCCCGCCTCGGCGGCCTCGTCCTCGGCTTCGCCGGCGTCCTGCTGATCTTCGCGCCCTGGAGCGGGGGCTCCGGCCTCCTGGGCGCGGGCGCGCTCGCGCTGCTCGGAGCGTCCGCGAGCTACGCGGTGGCCTTCGCGTACATGGCCCGCCGTCTCACCGGCCGGGGCACCGCGCCCCTGGCCCTCTCCGCCTCGCAGCTCCTGGCGGCGACCGCCCTGAGCGCGCCCGCCCCGGCCGTCGGCGGTCCGGCGGCGGTGACCTGGACCGGGGTGGTCGCCGTCGTCGTCCTCGGCGTCCTCGCGACCGGGGTCACCTTCCACCTGAACTACCGCATGATCGCGGAGGAGGGCCCCACCAGCGCCGCGACGGTCGGCTACCTGCTGCCGGTGGTCTCCGTGGCCCTGGGCGCCCTCGTCCTCGACGAGCCGCTGACCGTACGGACGGTGACGGGCATGACGGTCGTCCTGCTGGGGGTGGGCCTGACCCGGGTGACCGGGGGACCGGGCCTCGGTGCGGGGGCGGGCGACCGGGCCCGGGGGAAGAGGCGAGCGGCGGTGCGGCCCGGCGGCCCGGCGGACGGATAATCGGTTGCCCGCCGACGAGGGCGGTGGATCCAATGTCCGGCGTGACCATCCCCAGGGGAGACGCCGCCCGATGAACCCGCGACCGAACACGCCGCCGAGCACGTCACCGTCACCGAGTACGTCGTCGCCGTCGCCGAGCACGTTGCCGTCGCCGTCCGGAGCGGAGCACCGGAGCGGGTCTTCCATCCGGCTGGGCGCCCTCGTCCCGCTGACGCGGCCCGGCTGGGCCGAGGCGGGCCGGCACCTGCTCGCGGGACTCGACCTGGCCGTCCGCGAGGTCAACGACACCGGCGGGATCGATGGCAGACCGCTGGAGCTCCTGGTCCGGGACACCGCGGCCGACCCGGAGCGGGCCGAGGCGGCCGTGGACGAACTGGCCGGCCTGGGCGTGACCGCCGTGGCGGGGGAGTACCACAGCGTCGTCGCCCGTGCGGCCGCCGCCCGCGCCGACGCCCTCGGCGTGCCGTTCCTCTGCTCGTCCGCCGTGCTCGACGCGCTCACCGAGGAACCGACGGAGTGGGTCGCGCGCCTCGCCCCGGCCCAGTCCCACGGCTGGCGGCTCTACGCGGACTTCCTCCTCGGCACGGGCCGGCACCGGATCGCCGTGGCGACCCAGCCGAGCGTCTACTGGGCGTCCGGGACCCGGATCCTGCGGGACCGCCTCGCTCCCCTCGGCGGAAGCGTCGTCGCACTCGACGCGAACGCCCTCACCCCCGAGGCCCTGTGCGACGCGCTCGTTGAGCACGGCGCGACGGCGCTCCTCCTTCTGGTCGGCCACCCGGAGCCCGCGGTGCCGATCGTCCGGGCCGTCCGGGGAGACCGGCGGCTCGCGGACGTCCTGATCGGGGCTCCCGCAGGACAGCCGGAGTTCGCGGAATGGGCCGAGGCCCTGGGCGGGGACGGCGCCGGGATCCCGTTCCTGCGCTACCTGCCCGAGCACCTCGGCCCGCTCGGTGAACGCGTCGGCAAGGAACTGCGCGAACGGCTCGGCGAAGCGCCCTCCTTCGTCGCCTTCGAGGGCTGGGACACCGTCACCGTCCTCGCCGCAATCCTGCGTTCCCACGGCACGGACCGGGCGACCGTCGCCGCGTCGTGGCCGCGCGTGGCGGTGGAGGGCACCCGGGGGCCGATCCGGTTCTCCCGCGCGCCGGGCATCGGCGTCCGGCAGTGGACCTGGGCGCCGGTCCAGGTCGCCGACCGGGACCCGGCGGAGCCCGGCCGCTTCCGGGTCCTTCGCACCGGCTGAGCGGTCGCACGCGGGAGGGCCCGGGCCGGCACCGGCCCGGGCCCTCCCGCCGACCGGCCGGTCAGCCGGTGCGCTCCACCACGAACACGGGGATCTCCCGGTCCGTCTTGCGCTGGTAGTCGGCGTAGTCGGGGAAGGCGGCGACGGCCCGGTCCCACCACTCCCGGCGCTCCTCGCCGGTGACGACACGCGCCTCCATGTCCCACACCTCGGTGCCGTCGCGCAGCTCGACCTGCGGCGAGGCGACGAGGTTGTGGTACCAGACGGGGTGCTTCACGGCCCCGCCGTTCGACGCCACCAGCGCGTACGCCCCGTCGTGCTCGACCCGCATCAGCGGGGTCTTGCGGAGCTTGCCGCTCTTCGCGCCCCGGTTGGTCACCAGGACCACGGGCATCCCGCGCATGGTGGTGCCCTTCGTGCCCCCGGAGGACTCGTAGAGCTCGACCTGGTTCCGTACCCACGCCTCCGGGCTGGGCTCGTACTCACCTTCGAGGGGCATGTGTGTCCTTTCGGATGGCGTCCGGCGGCGCCGGCGCGGCGCCGCGCCCGACGCTATCCGACCGTCCCCGCGCGCGGCGGCAGGCCGCTCCGGCGGGCGTTGTCGGTACCGGCTCGTAGGGTGGCGCCCGACGACAGCACGACGGCGGCTGCGACAGCGGTACGACGGCGGCACGGCAAGGGGAGAGCGGTATGCGGGAGTTGTTCCTGACGGGGGAGCGGGCGTACGTCCGGTGGATCGACCTGCCGGGCGAAGGGCCCGTACGGGTCTTCGTCCACGGCCTCGGATGCACGGCCGCCTCGGACTTCGCCCACATCGCCACCCATCCCGCGCTCGGCGGCGGCCGGGCGCTCCTGGTGGACCTCCTCGGCCACGGACTGAGCGACCGGCCCGCGGACTTCGACTACCGGATGGAGTCCCAGGCGGCCGTGGTGGCCGCCGTCCTCGACCACCTCGGCGTGACGGGGGTGGACCTCGTCGGGCACTCGATGGGCGGCGCCGTGGCGATCCACCTGGCGGCGGCCCGCTCCGACCTGGTCGCCCGGCTCGTGGTGGCGGAGCCCAACCTGTACGCGGGCGGGGGCGCGTTCAGCTCGCCGGTGGCCGCCCAGAGCGAGGAGGCGTTCGTGACGAGGGGGTTCTCCCGGATGCTCGCCCTCGCCGGCCGCGCCGACTACGCCGCCCGGCTGCGCCTCGCCGACCCGCTGGCCGTCCACCGCAGCGCGGTGGCGCTCGTCGAGGGGAGCACGCCCGCCCCGGGGGACCTGCTGGCCGGGCTCGCGGCGCCCCGCACGTTCCTCGTCGGGGAGGCGAGTCTGCCGGACGCGGCCGCGGAGTGGGCCGCCTCGTTCGGCGTCCCGGTGATCGAGGTGCCCGGCGCGGGACACAACCTGATGCTGGACAACCCGGACGGCTTCGCCACGGCGCTCGCCCGCTCCCTGACGGACACTCCGGAGGGCTAGGCGGGTCGGGTCGGGTCGGCCGGATTGGGCGGGCGGGGCCGGACGGATCGGGTCGGGTCGGGTCGGCGGACGAGTAGGCGAGCGGTCGGGCGGTCGGGCGGTCGGGCGGGTCAGGATTCCGGCCACCCGCGCGCCTGATCAGGCCACCTCAGAGGGGTTCCGAGGGGGTTCGATTGCGGGCATGTGGCGGATGCATGACAAGCCGTCAACTTCCTTGAGTCACGTCCGTGGAGCCGCCAGGCTGCTGATCACGCCGAGACCGGACACACCGGTTCCCGGCCGTGTACGTGGTCCCACGTGCATCCCCCACAGTCGTGCCGCCCCACCCCCGGGCACGACGCCGACGAGGAGGACTCCCTCGCAATGGCACTCCCGAAGAGCACCAAGACCCGCTTCGCCGTGACGGCCTCCGCCGCGACCGTGGCCGCCCTGCTCGGCACCTTCGCCGCCGTCCCGGCCCAGGCCGCCCCGGCCGCCCCGGCCGAGGGCACCGTCCTCGCGGCGGGTTCGGCCGACGCCGTCCCCGGCAGCTACATCGTCACCCTGAAGCAGGGCGCGGGCTTCAAGGCCGGCTCGGACAAGGGCCGGAAGCTGATATCCGCCTACGGCGGCACCGTCCGCAAGACGTTCGGCTCCGCCCTCAACGGCTACACGGCCACCCTCGACGCGACGGCGGCCCGCCGCCTCGCCGCCGACCCGTCCGTCGCCTCCGTCGAGCAGAACCAGGTGGTCCGCTCCGACGCGACGCAGAACAACGCCCCTTGGGGTCTGGACCGCATCGACCAGGCGAACCTGCCGCTCTCCGGCACCTACACCTACCCCGACAGCGCGGGCGCCGGCGTCACGGCCTACGTCATCGACACCGGGGTCCGCATCAGCCACTCCGAGCTCGCCGGGCGCGCCGTGAACGGCTACGACGCGGTCGAGGGCGACACGGTCGCCCAGGACGGCAACGGGCACGGCACCCACGTCGCCACGACCGTCGCCGGAACCACCTACGGCGTGGCCAAGAAGGCGAAGGTCGTCGCCGTCCGCGTCCTCGACAACAACGGCTCCGGCACCACCGCCGGCGTCATCGCGGGCATCGACTGGGTCACGTCCCACCACACCGCCGGGGTCCCGGCCGTGGCCAACCTCTCCCTCGGCGGCGGCGCCTCCACCACCCTCGACAACGCGGTGCGGAGGTCCATCGCCGACGGCATCACCTACGCCGTCGCGGCCGGTAACTCCGGGGCCAACGCCTCCTCCTCGTCGCCCGCCCGCGTCACGGAGGCCCTCACAGTCGGCGCCACCGGCAACAACGACGCCAAGTCCAGCTGGTCCAACTACGGCTCGGTCCTCGACCTCTTCGCCCCCGGCGTGTCCATCACCGCGGGCTGGCACACCGGCGACAGCGCCACCAACACCATCTCGGGCACCTCGATGGCCGCCCCGCACGTGGCGGGCGCCGCCGCGATCTACCTCGCCGGGCACCCCTCCGCCACCCCGGCCCAGGTCGCCACGGCCCTGGTCAACGGCGCCACGCCCAACAAGGTCACCAGCCCGGGCAGCGGCTCCCCGAACCGCCTCCTGCGGATCGTCCCGTAACACCGGCTCCGCGACGCGGCCCGCGACCACGGTTCCGCGACGCGTCCCGCCGCACGGATCCGTCACACGGACCGTGACGTCGGACCGCCGCACGGAGAACCGCCCCGGAGGCAGCCGGCGCCTCCGGGGCGGTTACGCGCCCGGCACACCCGGCGCGCCCGGGACGCCTCGCTCAGCGCTCGCGGGGGCCGGGCTCGCTAGGCCCCCGGAGGGACAGCGTCCGGCTGAAGACGAGGTTCGTCGTCGTGCTGCCGAAGTCGGCCAGTGCGTCGACGAGTTCCTCCAGATGGCCCATCGACGCCGCCGCCACCTTCAGGACGTAGCAGTCGTCCCCGGTCGTCCGCAGGCACTCCAGGATCTCCGGGCGCTCCCCGAGCAGCCGCCGCAGCGGCTCGTGCCGGGTTCCCGGGTACTTCAGCCGCACCACCGCCAGCACCCCGTACCCGACCCGCTCCGGATCCACCTCCGCCCGGTATCCCGTGATCACCCCGGTCTCCTCCAGGCGCCGCACCCGCTCCTTCGTCGCGGACGCGCTCAGGTTCACCCGCCGCGCCAGCTCCGTGTAGGCGACCCGGCCGTCCCGCTGGAGCTCCGTCAGGATCGCCCAGTCCGTCGCGTCGATAGTCTCGGTCATCCGCCCAGATTACCGGCGGATCCACGGCCGAACAGCCCCTGGACGGGCGGGAATCGCTTCAATACGCCCTTCCCGCCGGGCTAGCCTGTGCCGCGTGGAAATCGGAGTCAACGTCCTCAACTTCGGCCCCGGAGCCGACCCGGAAACGCTGCGGAACTGGGCCCTGACCGTGGAGGGCCTCGGCTTCGGTCTGCTGATGGTCTCGGACCACGTGGTCGTCACGCCCGACGTCGCCGAGCGCTACCCGGCCCCCTTCTACGAGCCCTTCACCACCCTGTCCTGGCTGGCCGGCGTCACCACCCGGGTCCGCCTCGGCACCACGGTCCTCATCGCCCCCTACCGGCACCCGCTGCTCACCGCCCGGATGGCGTCCAACCTCAACGAGCTGAGCGGCGGCCGACTGGTCCTCGGCGTGGGCGCGGGATGGGCGCGCCAGGAGTTCGCCGCCCTCGGCGTCCCCTTCGAACGGCGCGGCCGGCTGACCGACGAGCACCTGAGGACCGTACGGGAGGCCTGGGCGGACACCGCCGACCACGGCGACCGCCGGATCCCGGTCTGGATCGGCGGGCACAGCGACGCGGGCATCCGCCGCGCCGTGCTCCTCGGGGACGCCTGGCACCCGCTGCGCCGCACCCTGCCGCAGTTGAGGGAGGGCTCCGCACGGCTGGAGGAGTACGCGGAGGCGCACCGGCTCCCCGTGCCCGCCCTGGCCCCGCGGATCGCCCTGCGGCTCACGGAGGAGCCGGTCACGGGAGCCGAACGGCTCGCGGGGGAGGGCACGATCGACCAGATCGTGGACGACCTCGACCACCTGCGGCTGCTCGGCGCCGAGAGCGTCGTCCTCGACCCGTACCACGGCGACCCCCGCGAGACCGCGCGTCCGCAGGAGGCCTGGCGGGCACTCGCCGCGGTGGCCGCCCGCCTCTTCCCGGACCGCCCGGGGCCGTCCCGCCCCGCCCCGCACCCCGGCACTTCCCGCACCCGAACGGAGCCGTCATGACGACACCCGACGACCACGCCCTCCTCCGGCGGGCCATCGCCCTCGCGGCCGAGGCGCGCGAGGGCGGCGACCCGCCGTTCGGATCGCTGCTCGCCGCGCCGGACGGAACGGTCCTGGCCGAGGACCGCAACACGACCCTCACCGACCGGGACATCACCGCCCACCCGGAACTGAAGCTGGCCCGGTGGGCCGCCAGGGAACTGGACGGGCCCACGGCGGCCCGGACCACCCTCTACACCAGCTGCCAGCCGTGCGGGATGTGCGAGGCGGCCGTCCGGCGCGCGGGCCTCGGCCGCGTCGTCTTCGCCCTCTCGAACGAACAGCTCCTGGACATCCGCCCGGACGGCGGCCCGCCGCCCGTACCGCAGGACGGCCCCGCGCTGCTCGACGAGGTGAGGGCCGTGGTCGAGGGGTACTACCGCTGAACCCGGCGCCCGGTGGCGCGGGCGGTCCGCCGCGTGCGTCAGGATGGGGCCATGACCGAGATCCGCACCCCCCGCCTCCTCCTCCGCCGCTGGAGCGACGACGACCTCGTCCCGCTGTCCGAGATCAACGCCGACCCCGAGGTCATGCGCTGGATCGGCGACGGCTCGGTCCGCGACCTGGACGACACCGCCGGGGACATCGAGCGGTACGAGGAGGAGTGGGACGAGGAGGGCTTCGGCCTCTTCGCCGTGGAGCTCCTCGCCTCCGGCGAGCTGATCGGCTTCGCGGGGCTCTCCGTGCCGGAGGACCTGCCCGGGGCGGCGCACGAGATCGGGATCGGCTGGCGCCTCGGACGGCCGTTCTGGGGCCAGGGCTACGCCTCCGAGGCCGCCCACGCGGTCCTGGAGTGGGCGCTCCAGGACCGGGGGCTCGACCGGGTCGTCGCCGTCACGCACCTCTCCGACGCCGCGTCCGAGAACGTCGTCGCCAAGCTCGGCATGGAGGCCGAGCGCGAGCTGGAGCACCCGGACCTCGGCGTCCCGCTGCGCGTCCACGCCATCGACCTCACCGAGTACCAGGCGTGAACCCGAGGGGGCGTCCGGCCGGTGGAGATGCCGGACGCCCCCTCGGAGAACCGGATCAGTGCCGCTCGGGCAGGTCCCGCTCCGCCGGCAGCGACGAGAAGTCGCGCGCCGAGGGCGAGGCGGAGCGTGCGGCCGAGGCGGGCTTCTTGCCGCAGAACGCCGGTTCGAGGGTCCCGCCGAGCGCCGTGTTGACCGCGCCGCGGTTCGTGGAGTTGGCCACGGCCGAGAGGCTGCGGCGGCCGTCGCGCGTCGAGAAGGCGTACGTGTAGAAGCCCTGCACGGTGCCGGTGTGCCCGTACACCCGGGTGCCGCACGACAGGTCGTAGCGGCGCAGGCCGAGCCCGTAGAACCGGGTGTCGGTGGTGTCCGTCGGCGTCACCGTCGTCATCGCCTCCATCATCGGCGCGGACAGCAGACGGCCGCGCACGAGCGCCCTGGTGAAGGTGTTCAGATCGGCGGCGTCGGAGATGACGGCCCCGGCGGACTGCGCCCAGGACACGGTCTGCTCCGTGGAGTCCACCAGCGGCTCGCCGGCCGTGTCGGGGTACAGGTACCCGCGCACGTGCCGGCCCGCGATGGTGGTCCCGGGGTGCACGTACGAGGTGTTGCGCAGCTCCAGCGGACCGAAGATGCGGCGCTGGTACGCGTCCGCCACCGGCTTGCCCGTGAGCTTCTCGATGAGCATCCCGACCACCACGAAGTTGGCGTTCGAGTACTTGTAGGCCACGCCGGGCTCGGTGGTCCGGGGCAGCGCCAGGGAGAGGTTCACGAGCTCCTGGTAGCTGAACACCCTGTTCCGCACGGACTCGAAGCCCGGCACCGTGTTGGCGAACATCGGGTCGGTGTAGTCGGCGAGCCCGCTGCGGTGGGTGAGCAGGTGACGGACCGTGATGCGGGCGTCGGGGAGCAGACCGGGCAGGTACGTGTCGACCGGCGCGTCGAGCGTCAGCCGTCCCTCCTGCACCAGCTGGAGGAGCACGACCGTGGAGAAGGTCTTGCTGACGCTGCCGATCCGGAACCGCGACCCGATGTTCATGGGCGTGTTGTTCACCCGGTCCTGGACGCCGACCGTACGGCTCTGGACGCCGGAGGGGCCGGAGAACCGGGCCATCGCCCCCGGCGCGCCGTTGGCCAGGGCGGCGTTCAGCGCGGTGACCACGCCGTCCATGTCGGGGGCGGGGACCTTGTTCACCGCCGCCCGGACGGCGGCGGGGGTCTGCGGGAGGGCGGCGGAAGCCTGCGGGGCGGCGGCCGGAGTGCGGGGGGTGGCGGCGGACGCACCGGTGGCGGGGGCGACGCCCGCGGCGAGTGCGGCGATCAGGGTGGTGCTCACGACCAGGCGTCGGTGTGACGTCAGGGGCACGGTGAATTCCTCGACTTCATCGGGATCGTCCGGCGCGGCGCACGACAGGGGTGCGCCGCGGGGCGTGGAGGGACGGCGCCGTCACGGCGCGGCCCGGGGCCCATTGATCATGAGTGCCGACAGCCGGGAAAAAGTTCCTGACACGGGCCACGGGAAGTGGAGGACGTTATTCCGAATCGTGGGTTCCGAGGATCGGGGGCCGGTGCGGGATCCGCCACCGCGTCCGGACGCCCGCGTCCCGTGCCCGACACGCCCCGCGTACCCTCGTGACGTGCCCGTTTCCCGTCTGCATCGCGTCGCCGTCCTCGTCCTCGAAGGGGCGAAACCCCTCGACGTCGGCATCCCCGCGCAGGTGTTCACGACCCGCGCGAGTATGCCGTACGAGGTACGGGTGTGCGGCGCCGAACCCGGCGTCGTCGCCGGTGGTGACGGTCTGTCGTACCAGGTCGCCCACGGCCTGGACGCGCTCGCGTGGGCCGACGTCGTCTTCGTCCCCGGCTACCGCTTCCCCGACCGCGAGGACCCGCCGCCGGCCGTCGTCGACGCGCTGATCGCCGCCCACGACCGGGGCGCGCGGCTCGCCGCGATCTCGACGGGCGCCTTCGCCCTCGCCGCCACCGGACTCCTCGACGGCAAGCGCGCCACCACGCACTGGCACTACGCGCGGGCCCTCGCCGCCAAACGCCCCCTGGTCCGGGTCGACGAGAACGTGCTCTTCGTCGACGAGGGCAGCGTCCTGACGTCCGCCGGCGCGGCCTCGGGCATCGACCTGTGCCTGCACATCCTGCGCGGGGACCTCGGGGTGGCCGCCTCCAACCACGCCGCCCGGCGCCTGGTCGCCGCCCCGTACCGCAGCGGCGGCCAGGCGCAGTACGTACCGCGCAGCGTGCCCGAACCGCTCGGCGAGCGGTTCGCCGCCACCCGCGAGTGGGCGCTGCACCGGCTCGGCGAACCCCTCACCCTCGACGTCCTGGCCCGGCACGCGGCGGTGTCGGCGCGCACGTTCTCGCGCCGGTTCGCCGAGGACACCGGCTACACGCCCATGCAGTGGGTCATGCGGGCCCGCGTCGACATGGCCCGTGAGCTCCTGGAGCGCTCCGAACGGGGCGTCGAGCAGATCGCCGCCGACGTGGGGCTCGGCACCGGGGCCAATCTGCGGCTGCACTTCCAGCGGATCCTGGGCACCACGCCCAGCGACTACCGGCGCACGTTCGCCCAGGGCGAGTGAACCGGGGAGAGCGAACCATGGCGGGTGAACCAGGGCGAGCGAACCGGCCCCCACGGCGCTCTGGCGCGATACTTGCGGACCGTGGCGATCACGCCGCTGTCACGGGCGGTCGCCGCGCACGAGCATGGGTGGCGAACCGAAGGGACATCGCCATGACTCGTATCGCCATCAACGGATTCGGCCGCATCGGACGCAACGTGCTGCGCGCGCTGCTCGAGCGCGACAGCAGCCTCGAGATCGTCGCCGTCAACGACCTCACCGAGCCCACCGCGCTCGCCCGGCTCCTCGCCTTCGACTCGACCTCCGGCCGCCTCGGCCGTCCGGTGAGCGTGGACGGCGACACCCTGGTCGTCGACGGGCACCGCATCAAGGTGCTCGCCGAGCGCGAGCCGGCGCAGCTGCCCTGGGCCGAGCTCGGCGTCGACATCGTCCTGGAGGCCACCGGCCGCTTCACGTCGGCCAAGGCGGCCCGCGCCCACATCGACGCGGGTGCCAGGAAGGTGCTCGTCAGCGCGCCCGCCGACGGCGCCGACGTCACCCTCGCGTACGGCGTCAACACCGACGCGTACGACGCGGAGCTGCACACGATCGTCTCGAACGCCTCGTGCACGACCAACGCGCTCGCCCCCCTGGCCAAGGTCCTCGACGACCTCGCCGGCATCGAGCACGGCTTCATGACGACGGTCCACGCCTACACGCAGGAGCAGAACCTGCAGGACGGCCCGCACCGCGACCCCCGCCGCGCCCGCGCCGCCGGCGTCAACATCGTCCCGACCTCGACGGGCGCCGCCAAGGCCATCGGCCTCGTGCTGCCCAACCTGGACGGCAAGCTGTCCGGCGACTCGATCCGCGTCCCGGTCCCGGTCGGCTCGATCGTCGAGCTGAACACGACCGTCTCCCGCGACGTGACCCGCGAGGACGTCCTGGAGGCCTACCGCACCGCCGCCGAGGGCCCGCTCAAGGGCGTCCTGGAGTACTCGGAGGACGCCCTGGTCTCCTCCGACATCACGGGCAACCCGGCCTCCTCGATCTTCGACTCGGAGCTCACCCGCGTCGAGGGCCGCCACATCAAGGTCGTCGCCTGGTACGACAACGAGTGGGGCTTCTCGAACCGCGTGATCGACTCCCTCGAACTCCTCGCCGGCTGACGAGGACACCGACGGTCCACGCGGCCGCCGTCCCCGGCAAGCTGGACCTCCACGCGCCGACCCCGCACCCGCGGGGCCGGCGCGCGCCCGTTTCCGGCGCCGTCGGCTCCGGTGCCCCGGCCGCGACGCCGCGCTTCCCCGACGGCGCCGACCTGCGAGGATGGCCCCCGGGGCCGTCGGGGAGCGGCCGGAACGGTACGAGGGAGCGGTTCGGGTGTCACAGCGGGGGCCGACGGGTCCGGTCGAACGGATGGAGCACCACCAGGTCGCGGTCTACCTGGCGGCGATGGGCGCCGGAGCCCTGCTGGGGTGGGCGGCCCCCGGTCTCGGGCCGGGCCTCGCGCACGCGATCAACCCGGTCCTCGGCGCGCTGCTGTTCGTCACCTTCCTCCAGGTCCCGGCCGCCGAGCTGGCGCGCTCGCTGCGCGACGGCAGGTTCCTGTCCGCCGCCGCTGTGGTGAACTTCGCGGTGGTGCCGCTGGTGGTCGCCGCGATGTTCCCCCTGCTCCCCGACGACCGGGCGGTCCGGCTCGGCGTCCTGCTGGTGCTGCTCTGCCCGTGCGTGGACTACGTGATCGTCTTCTGCGGCCTGGCCGGCGGCTCCGCCCGCCGACTGCTCGCCGCCACCCCGGTCCTCCTCGTCGCGCAGATGGTCCTGCTGCCGGGGTTCCTGTACCTGTTCATGGGGCCGGGGCTGTCCGACGCCGTCGAGGCCGGTCCCTTCGCGGAGGCGTTCCTCTTCCTGATCGTCGTCCCCCTGCTCCTGGCGTGGGCGCTCCAGGCGTGGGCCGCGCGCCGGCCGGCCGGGCGGAGGGTCTCGGGGGCGGCGACCACCACGATGGTGCCCCTGATGGCCGCCACCCTCTTCACCGTGGTGGCCTCCCAGGTCCCCGGGATCGGCGGCAGCCTCACCGACGTCGTCGCCGTCGTCCCGTTCTACGCGCTGTTCCTGGTCGTCATGGCGTTCGCGGGGAAGGCCGTGGCCCGGCTGTTCCGCCTGGGGCCGCCCGCCGGGAGGGCGATCGTCTTCACCGGCGCGACCCGCAACTCCCTCGTGGTCCTGCCGCTGGCCCTGGCCCTGCCCGACTCCCTGGCCGTCGCCGCGGTCGTCGTGGTCACCCAGACGCTCGTCGAGGTCCTCGGCATGGTCGCCTACGTCCGGCTCGTCCCCCGACTGGTCCCCGACCCCTCCTGACCCACCGGCCGGGCGGCCTCCGCCGCCCGGCCGACCGGGCCGGTCCTACCGGTTCCTGTCGTCCGGGTCCACCGGCAGGCCCACTTCCTCGCGGTCCTCTTCCAGGCGCTCGTCGAGCTTCTTCTCGTCGGGACGCCGGGGCAGGCCGCGTCCGTGCCCGGTGTCCGGGTCGCCCTCGACCTGCTTGTTCGACTTGTGGTGGGGTGCCATCGGTCTCTCCTTGCCCTGCGGCTGCGGGACCGCGCGGCCGGCCGTCCGTCCGTCGTGCGGGCCCGGGCTCCGGCGGCGCGAGGGGTCCCTCACACTCAAACCCGGCGCCCACCACTCCGCAAACGGAGCCGCCGGGGCACGGGGCGGATCAGGGCCGGGGCCGCCCCGGCAGTTCCAGGGCCGTACCGATCGGCTGGTCCGGATCGAGGGCGAGCCCCAGCCGCCGGGTGGACTCCGAGAGGACGCCCCACAGGGCGTCGCTCAGGAAGTGGGTCAGGTCGTCGAGGGAGCTCCTCGACTCGGGACGGGCGGCCCACTGGTTGACGACGCCGTCCACCAGGCCGACCATGCCGAACGCCAGGTTGAGGGTGAAGCCCGCGGGAGCCTTCCCGCCGTCGACCAGCTGCTCGGCGTACGCGTCGAGCAGCTGGGCCAGGTGCAGGGCGATGGCGGTCCGGGTGCCCGCGACGATCCGGGAGCCGCCGGCGTGCTGTTCGGGCGAGCCGGCGCCGAGGAACTGGTGGAGCCGGGGGTGCTCCGCGACCCAGCCGACATAGGTGGCCGCGCCGAGCTCGACGGCCTCCCGGACGGTGCCCTTCGGGTCGAGGGCCGGATACAGCGCGGCCAGCAGGTCGTCGGCGATGCGCGCGCGGATCCGCTCGTCCAGGTCCTCGCGGCTGCGGAAGATCCGGTAGACCACGGAGCGGGGCATCCCCGCCTCGGCGCCGATCGCCGCCACGCTGACCGACGGGCCCTCCCGGCCGATGACGGTGAGGGCCGCGGCCAGGACCTGGTCACGGCGCTCGGCCCGGTGGCCGGACCAGCGCGTGTCCCGGCCGTCGGGGCGTCCGTCACCGCGTGCATCTCTGTCCTCCGCCACGGCGTGGATCGTACCCGGCCCCGCGACGAGGCCGCGCGCGGTCGGTCCCGGGGGTGGCGCAGGCGGTGTTACCGCCGGTACCTTGGACGCAGTGACACAGGTAAATTCCCGTCCCGGGCGACGACGCCCGGGACCGGTGCACCGGCGCGGAAGCACGCGGTCCGGCGACAGAGGGGTATCGAGATGGAGCACCAGCACGTCGATGTGCTGATCATCGGCGCGGGCCTGTCCGGCATCAGCGCCGCCTGCCACCTGGCCGACGGCAACCCCGGCACCACGTACGCGGTCGTCGAGCGGCGCGCGCGGATCGGCGGCACCTGGGACCTGTTCCGCTACCCGGGCATCCGCTCGGACTCGGACATGTACACCTTCGGCTACGGCTTCCGCGCCTGGCACGGCACCAAGATCCTCGCCGAGGGCACGGACATCCGCCGCTACGTCCAGGAGACCGCCGAGGAGCACGGCGTCACCGAGCACATCCGCTTCGGCCGCAAGGCCGTCCGCGCGGACTGGTCGAGCGACGAGGGCCGGTGGACCGTCGAGACCCTCGACGAGGCCACCGGCACGACCGAGACCTGGAAGGCCCGCTTCCTCGTGGGCGCCACCGGCTACTACGACTACGACGGCGGCCACCGGCCCGAGTTCCCCGGCGAGGAGCGCTTCGGCGGCACCCTCGTGCACCCGCAGCACTGGCCCGAGGACCTCGACCACAGCGGAAAGCGCGTGGTCGTCATCGGCAGCGGCGCCACCGCCATCACCCTGGTCCCCTCGATGGCCGACACCGCCGCGCACGTCACCATGCTCCAGCGCTCGCCCACGTACATCCTGGCGCTGCCCGCCGACGACCCCGTCTCCACCGTCCTGCGCAAGCTCCGCGTCCCCGCCGGACTCGTCCACCGCGTGGGCCGCGCCCGCAACATCGCGCTCCAGCGCGGTCTGTACGCCCTGTGCCGCAAGGCGCCGTGGCTCATGCGCAAGGTGCTGCTCGGCGCGGTGCGGGCGCGGCTCGGCAAGGGCGTCGACATGCGCCACTTCACCCCGGCGTACAAGCCCTGGGACCAGCGGCTGTGCGTGGTCCCCGGCGGCGACCTCTTCACGACCCTCAAGAGCGGCCGGGCCTCCGTGGTCACCGACCACATCGAGACGTTCACCGAGAACGGGATCAGGGTGAAGTCCGGCGAGGAGATCCCGGCCGACATCGTCATCACGGCCACCGGCCTGAAGCTCCAGCTCGCCGGCGGCATGGAGATCGCGGTCGACGACGAACCCCTCGTCACCCGCGACCACCTCCTCTACAAGGGGGTGATGGTCGACGGCGTCCCCAACCTGGCGATGATCATCGGCTACACCAACGCCTCCTGGACGCTCAAGGCCGACCTCGCCTGCGCGTACGTCAGCCGCCTCGTCGCCCACATGGACCGGCACGGCCTCACCAGCGCCACCCCCGTCGCCACCGCGTCCGACCGCTCCCCGGTCTCCGTCATGGGCGAGTCGCTCACCTCCGGCTACATCGCGCGCGGCGACGCGATCATGCCCCGCCAGGGCACCCGGGACCCCTGGCGGATCTGGAACAACTACTACCGCGACCGCCGGGCCCTGCGGAGTTCCCCCGTCGAGGACCCCGCCCTCCGCTTCGAGCGGACCGCCCCCGGCACGCGGCCCGTCACCGGCCGGCAGGACCACGCCCCGGCGGTCTGACGCCGGAACCCCCCACCCCTCCGGAGACCGATCACGAGAGAGCGAGGAAGACGATGACCATCAGCCAGGAGAGCTACCACGAGAGGCTCCGGACCCTGTCCGAGGCGTCGGTGCACATCCACTTCGACGCCTTCACCGACATCGACTGGGACAACCCCGACTTCGCCATCGACCCCGAGGACCCCCGCTGGGTGCTCCCGGAGGCCGACCCGCTGGGCGGCCACCCGTGGTACCAGGCGCAGCCCCTGGAGGTCCGGACGAAGATCGGCCTGTGGCGGTACGCCAACATCGTCAAGGTCGGGATGCAGTTCGAGAACGTCCTCATCCGCGGGGTGATGGACTACCTCTTCTCGCTGCCCAACCAGAACCCGGAGTTCCGCTACCTCACCCACGAGGCCACGGAGGAGTGCCACCACACCCAGATGTTCCAGGAGTTCGTGAACCGCGCGGGCGCCGACGTGCCCGGCGGCCGGCGCTCCTTCCGGGTCGTCAGCCGCTTCCTGCCGCTGGCCGGCTCCCTGATCCCCGAGTCGTTCTTCACCGGCGTCCTCGCCGGGGAGGAGCCCATCGACCACCTCCAGAAGGCGATCCTGCGCAGCGGCGAGGACGTCCACCCGCTGATGCGGCGGCTCATGCAGATCCACGTCGCGGAAGAGGCCCGGCACATCTCCTTCGCCCACGAGTTCCTCCGCGTCAAGGTCCCCGGCTACGGGAAGTTCCGCCGGGGCGCCCTCTCCGTGGCCTTCCCCGTCATCATGCGGGTCCTCGGCGACGTCATCGTCGTCCCCGACCGGAAGACCGCCGAGAAGATCGGCGTCCCCCACTGGGTCGTCAAGGACATCTTCTGGAAGTCCCCCGACGGCGAGCGGATGCTCCGGGACCTCTTCTCCGACGTGCGGATGCTCGCCGAGGACATCGGCCTGATGAACCGGACCTCCCGGAAGGTGTGGCGGGCCCTGCGCATCGACGGACGCCCGTCCCGCTTCCGCGGCGAGCCCGCCCCGCACGCCGCGTGACGCCGTAACCCCCACCCCCCACCACCAGCAGCACACCCGCCCGCCCGCCGGGCGGGGCCGCCGGCCGGGAGCCGTCCCGCCGGCCCCGTGAACGTGAACGGAGAACCCCTCCCCATGCCCTACGTCGTCACCCGGTCGTGCTGCGCCGACGCGTCGTGTGTGCTGGCCTGCCCGGTCAACTGCATCCACCCCGCCCCCGGCGAACCGGGCTTCGGACAGACCGACATGCTGTACGTCGACCCCCGCACCTGCGTGGACTGCGGGGCCTGTACGACGGCCTGCCCGGTGGACGCCCTCAAACCGCACACCAAGCTCACCGAGGCGGAGCTGCCGTTCCTCGAACTCAACCGCGCCTACTACGACACCTCCCCGCACGCCGACCGCACCCCCATGGCCCTCGTGCCCCCGCAGCGCCGGGTGGAGACCGCCGGACTGCGGGTGGCCGTGGTCGGAGCCGGACCGGCCGGACTGTTCGCCGCCGACGAACTGCTCCGGCACCCCGGGGTGAGCGTCACCGTGTACGACCGGCTGCCCACCCCGTACGGCCTCGCGCGGGCCGGGGTCGCGCCCGACCACCAGGACACCAAACGGGTCACCGAACTCTTCCGGGCCATCGAGAGCCAGCCGGGCTTCTCGTACCGCCTCAACACCCGGATCGGCCGCGACCTGCACCACGAGGACCTGGTCCGCGACCACCACGCCGTGATCTACGCCGTGGGCGCGGCCACCGACCGGCGCCTCGGCGTCGAGGGCGAGGACCTGCCCGGCAGCGCCTCCGCCACCGACTTCGTCGCCTGGTACAACGGCCACCCCGACCACGACGGCGCCACCCACCCGCTGGACGCCGAACGGGCCGTCGTCGTCGGCAACGGCAACGTCGCCCTGGACGTGGCCCGCGTCCTGACCGCCGACCCCGACGCCCTCGCCCGCACCGACGTCTCCGACCGGGCCCTGACCGCGCTGCGCGCGAGCCGGGTCCGCGAGGTCGTCGTCCTCGGCCGCCGGGGACCCGCCGAAGCCGCCTTCACCCTGCCCGAACTGATCGCGCTCGCCGCCCTCGACGGCGTCGACGTCCTCGTGGAGGGCTGGCCCGAGGACCTCCCGGCGGACGCCACGCCCAAGACGGCCGTCCTCGCCGAACTCGCCGCCCGCACCCCCGTCCCCGGCCGCCGCAGGATCGTCCTGCGCTTCCTGACCGGCCCGGCGCGGATCGAGGGCGACGACCGGGTGACCGGTCTGACCGTCGTACGGACCGAGCTGCGCCGCGCCGACGACGGCACCGTACGGGCCGTCCCCACCGACGCCACCGAGACCATCGGGACGTCCCTGGTCCTGCGCGCCGTCGGCTACCGCGCCGAACCGGTCCCGGGCCTGCCGTTCGACGAGGAGACCGCCACGGTGCCGCACGAGCGGGGCCGGGTCGCACCGGGCGTCTACGTCACCGGCTGGATCAAGCGCGGTCCCACCGGATTCATCGGCACCAACAAGTCCTGCGCCCAGGAGACCGTCACCGCCCTCCTCGACGACCTCGAGGCCGGCCGTCTGACCGCCCCCGAGGGACCGTCGCCCGCCCCGGCCCGCCCCGACGCCGTCGACCTCGACGGCTGGCGGGCGATCGACGCCGCCGAGCGCGCCGAGGGCCGGGCCCAGGGCCGCCCCCGCGTCAAGCTCGCCGACCGGGACGACCTGCTTGCCGCCGCCCGCCGCCCCGCCTCCGCCTGACCCGCCTCTGACCCGCCGGGGCCGCCGCCGGTCCGCCCGCGCGTCGTCCGGAACGGCCGCCGCCCCGTGCGGCAGGGTGCTGTCCCATGACGACGACCACACCACGGCCCGCCCCGACGCGCGGCATGGTCCGGATCGAGGGCGGCACCTTCCTGATGGGGTCGCGGGACTTCTACCCGGAGGAGAAGCCCGTCCGCCGGGTGACGGCGGACGGGTTCTGGATGGACGAACACCCGGTCACGGCGGCGGAGTTCCGCCGCTTCGTGAAGGACACCGGCCACGTGACCGTCGCCGAACGCGCGCCCGACCCCGCCGACTACCCGGAGGCCGACCCGGCGGCCCTCGTCCCCGGCGCCCTGGTGTTCCGCAGGACGCCCGGACCGGTCGACCTCGACGACTGGCGGCAGTGGTGGTCCTACGTGCCCGGCGCGTCCTGGCGCCACCCCGCGGGACCCGGCAGCACGCTGCACGGACGGGAGCGCCACCCCGTCACCCAGGTCGCGTACGAGGACGCCGCCGCGTACGCCGCCTGGGCCGGGAAGCGGCTGCCGACCGAGGCCGAATGGGAGTACGCCGCCCGGGGCGGCCTCGACGGGGCCGTCTTCTCCTGGGGCGACGACTTCACCCCCAGGGGGCGCCGGATGGCCAACACCTGGCACGGCCGCTTCCCCTGGGAGTACGTCCCCGCGGGCAGGGCCACGGCCCCCGGCACCACCCCCGTGGGCACGTACCCGCCGAACGGCCACGGCCTGTACGACATGACCGGCAACGTGTGGGAGTGGACCGCGGACCCTTACACGGACGGGCACGCGGAACCGGCCGCCTCCTGCTGCGCCCCGCGCGAACCCCGCGCGGACACCCCGGCGGGAGAGGCCCCGGAGCGCTTCCCCCGCCGGGTCACCAAGGGCGGCTCCCACCTGTGCGCCCCGAACTACTGCCTGCGCTACCGCCCGGCGGCCCGGCAGGGACAGACGGAGGACACGGCCACCTGCCACCTCGGCTTCCGCTGCGTCGCCGACTGAACGGCGCCACCCGGAGCCCCGCGCCCCGCGTCACCCGTCCGGCCCCCGCGAGCCGCGCCCGGCACCGTACGAACCGAGCATGGGCACCAGTAGTCCGCGCCTCGCCGTGGCCCGGACGCACGGCCGGAAGGCATGACGGTGGCTTCTTCGACGTTCCGCGGCACGGTCGGACTCGACGTCCGCGACTCCGTACCGGACTGGGCCCCCTACCAGCAGCCGAAGGCCCCCGAAGGGGCGCCGAACGTGGTGTACGTGGTCCTCGACGACGTCGGGTTCGGGGCGCTGGGCTGCTACGGCGGCCCGATCGACACCCCGAACATCGACCGGCTCGCCGCCGACGGCCTGCGCTACTCCCAGTGGCACACCACCGCGCTCTGCTCGCCGACCCGGGCGGCCCTGCTGACGGGCCGCAACCACACCACCGTCGGCATGGCCTGTATCAGCGAGGCCGCGATCGGCTTCCCCAACGCCAACAGCCACATCCCCCGGGAGACCGCGACCCTCGCCGAACTGCTCGTGGAGCGCGGCTGGAGCACGTCGGCCGTCGGCAAGTGGCACCTGTGCCCGGAGGACGAGGTCAACCTGGCCTCCACCCGCCGCAACTGGCCCCTCGGCCGCGGCTTCGAACGGTTCTACGGCTTCCTCGGCGCCGAGACCAGCCAGTGGTACCCCGACCTCGTCCACGACAACCACCCCGTCGAGCAGCCCGCCACCCCGGAGGAGGGCTACCACTTCGGCGTCGACATCACCGACAGGGCGATCCAGTACATCGACGACGTCAAGGCCATCGCCCCCGACCGGCCCGTCTTCCTCTACTACGCACCCGGCTGCGCCCACGCCCCGCACCAGGCGCCGAGGGAGTGGATCGAACGCTACCGGGGCCGCTTCGACGAGGGGTACGAGGCGATGCGGGAGCGGACCCTCGCCCGGCAGAAGGAACTCGGCCTGGTCCCCGAGAACACCGAACTGCCCCCGCTCAACCCCCTCGGCACTCCCGACACGCGCACCGGACCGGACGACGAACCGTTCCCCGAACTCGACCGCACCCGCCCCTGGGCCGAACTGAACGAGGACGAACGGCGCCTGTTCGCCCGCATGGCCGAGGTCTACGCCGGATTCGTCTCCCACTGCGACGACCAGATCGGCCGCCTCCTCGACTACCTCCGGGACATCGACCAGCTCGACAACACCCTCTTCGTGGTGGTGTCGGACAACGGCGCCAGCGGCGAGGGCGGACCGAACGGATCCGTCAACGAGAACAAGTTCTTCAACAACGTCGCCGACGACATCCACGAGAACCTCGCGATGCTCGACGAACTCGGCGGCGTCGAGACGTACAACCACTACCCGAACGGCTGGGCCATGGCCTTCAACACGCCGTTCAAGATGTGGAAGCGGTACTCGTTCAACGGCGGCACCTGCGACCCGTGCGTCATCTCCTGGCCCGCCGGCATCGCCTCCCGGGGCGAGGTCCGCTCCCAGTACCACCACGCCGTCGACATCGTCCCCACCGTGCTCGAATGCCTCGGCCTCGACCTGCCCGAGACCGTCCAGGGCCACCCCCAGGTCCCGCTCCAGGGGGTCGGTATGCGCTACTCCTTCGACGCGCCGGACGCCCCCTCCGCCAAGACCACGCAGTTCTACTCGATGCTCGGCACCCGCGGCATCTGGCACCAGGGCTGGAAGGCCGTCACCACCCATCCCGCGCTGAGCGGATGGGGCCACTTCGACCAGGACGTCTGGGAGCTGTACCACACCGAGGAGGACCGCTCCGAACTCCACGACCTGGCCGCACGCGAGCCCGGGAAGCTCGCGGAACTCGTCGGCCTGTGGTTCTACGAGGCCGGCGTCAACCAGGCCTTCCCCCTCGACGACCGCTCCGCCCTGGAGATCCTCCTCACCCCCCGGCCGCAGCTCGTCCCGCCCCGCGACCGCTACGTCTACCGCCCCGGCGGGGCGGAGGTGCCCGAGTCCGTGGCGGTGAACGTCCGCAACCGCTCCTACTCCATCGGCGCCCTGGTGGACCTCCCCGGGCCGGAGGCGTCGGGAGTCCTGTTCGCGCACGGCGGCCGGTTCGGCGGGCACGCCCTGTTCGTACGGGACAACCGCCTGCACTACGTCTACAACTTCCTCGGCGCCGACCAGCAGGTCGTCACGGCGGAGGAGGACCTGCCCACCGGAGAGAAGCTGATCCTGGCCGCGGCCTTCGACAAGGACGGGGAGGCCGAACCCGGCGTCGCCACCGGGATCCTGAGCCTCCACCACGGGGACAGGAAGGTCGGCGAAGGCCGCATCAGGACCCAGCCCGGCAAGTTCACCCTGGCCGGCGAGGGGCTCACCGTCGGCCGCGACTCCGGCGAGGCCGTCACCGGGCTCTACACCGGAACGGCCCTTCGCCTTCACCGGCGGCACCCTGCACCGGGTCGCCGTCGACGTCAGCGGCACGCCCTACGTCGACCTCGAAGCGGAGGCCGAGGCCGTGCTCGCCCGGGAGTAGGGGGCGCGGACGCGGAGCGGCACCCCTCGTCGGCCGCGATTGGTTCTCCCCGGCAGGGGTACCCGCCGAACGCGTCGGAGCGCCGCACGACGGGAAGCCGAGTCGAGGAGGAGACGGCACGATGGCCGGTAGCGAGGACAACCAGGACGTGGTCGCGGTCATCCTGGAGGACCACCGCACGATGGAGGACCTGTTCCGCCGGATGCGGAGCGTCGAGGCGGACCGGGCCGCCGCGCTGAAGGAGTTCTCGGCCCTGCTCATCGCGCACGGCGAGGCGGAGGAGAGCGAGGTCTACGGAGCGCTCAAGCGCTTCAAGAACGTCGACGACGAGGACGTGGACCACGGCACCGAGGAGCACGAGGAGGGGAACAAGGCCCTCCTCGCCCTCCTCGAAGTGGACGACGTCGGCTCCGAGGCGTGGGACGAGCGCCTCGAAGAGCTCGTCGAGGCGGTCACCCACCACCTCGACGAGGAGGAGCGCACCATCCTCAACGACGCCCGGGAGAACGTCCCCGACGCGCGCAGGAACGAGCTGGGCGGCGCGTTCCTGAAGGAGCGCGCCCGACAGCTCGCCTCGGACTGCGGCCGCGTGGAGAACGTGCGCGAGGTCGTGAAGGGCTGAGGCCGGGCCGTGCCGGTGGGCGGCCCGCACGGACCGCCCACCGGCACGGTTCTCACCTTCCCGCGGCCCCCGCGGCCCCCACCGGCGCCGCGTCGGCGGCCAGCGGCGGGGTGCCGAGCCCGGCCCCCCGGCCGAGGCCCTCCAGGAACTCGCC
Organism: Streptomyces sp. NPDC098101; assembly: GCF_044760185.1. Classification (NCBI taxonomy): domain Bacteria; kingdom Bacillati; phylum Actinomycetota; class Actinomycetes; order Kitasatosporales; family Streptomycetaceae; genus Streptomyces; species Streptomyces sp. NPDC098101. Next base: position 1,549,986 of record NZ_JBIWAS010000001.1, read on the forward strand.
GACGGCCTCCTCGGAGGTCCACGACGGCGTCCAGTCCAGCTCCTCGCGGGCCCGCGAGGAGTCGAGCAGGGGCAGCCGCAGGACCGCGTCGAACAGCCCCGGCGCGGCGGGCACGAGGCGCAGGCGCCACGCGGCGGCGAGCAGGGCACGGGCCGCGCCCGCCGGTACCGGAACGGCGCGGGCCCTCAGGAGGCGGGCCATCACGTCGGTGTCGAGCACCGGATCGGCTGCCAGGTTGAACGGCCCCCGGACCGGCCGCACCACGGCCGCCCGGTAGGCCTCGGCGGCGTCGTCGGTGTGCAGGGCCTGGAAGCGCAGGCCCTTGACGGAGGGCACGACGGGCAGCAGACCCGGCCGGACGACGCGCCACGGCAGGAGGGGACCCGCGAAGATGCGGCGCTGCTCGCTCGCCGCCTCCTCCTTGAACAGGAACGCCGGCCTCATCCGTACGATCCGCAGGTCCGGGTGGGCCAGCTGGAAGCCGTCCAGATAGCGCTCCAGATACGCCTTCTCCCGGGTGTAGGCCGCGCCGGGCCAGCCGTGGGTGGACCACGACTCGTCGACGGGGCGCCCGTCCGCCGGGCCGGGGGAGTAGGCGCCGACCGAGGAGGCGTGCACCAGGCAGTGCACGCCCGCCCGGGCACACGCCTCGAAGACCCTGATGCTGCCCAGGACGTTCGTGCGCCAGGTCTCGACCGGGTCGTGCGTGGGCTGGAACTTCCAGGCGAGGTGGACGACCGCGTCGGCCCCCGCGAACAGCCCGGCCAGGTCGGGGCCGCCGGGGTCGACGTCCGCCGCCGCCCAGCGGGTCCCGCCGATCCGGAGGTCGGGGACGCGGCGGGCGACGCCGAGCACGTCCGTGACCGTACGGTCGCGGTCGAGGGCCCGGACCACGCTGGTCCCGACGTTTCCGGTGGCTCCTGTGACGACGACCCTCATGGCGCTGTCCAATCGCGGGGGACGGGTGGGGACGGACGGGGGCGGTGGGACGTGCTCACCGCCGGTCCGGGCCGGGGGACCGGCCTCGCCCTGCGAGTGACCGCGCGGCGCGTTCCGTAAACACCGCGCTCCGGTCACCCCTCCGGATCCGGGTGGTCGCGGGGTCCGGGTGCGGGAGGCATCTCCACCTCGAACCAGACGGCCTTGCCGCCGTCTCTCGGGACGCAGCCCCAGGCGGCCGACAGCCGCTCCAGGAGGTACAGACCGTGTCCGGAGGAGCGGCTGGGGCGGTGCGGGCCGTGGGGCCGGGGACGTACCGGACTCGTGTCGCTGACCTGCACCCACAGCCGGTCCCCGACGCGGTCGAGCCGCAGTTCGCGCGGGGTGCCCCCGTGGGTGAACGCGTTGGTGACGACCTCGGAGACCAGCAGCAGGGCGTCCTCGGCGGCGACCTGCCCGGGCGCGCCCGCGGCTCCGAACCACTCGCTCAGCGCCTGCCGCGTCAGGTCCCGGCACGTACCCGCCACCCCGGGGTCCTCCGTCAGTTCGTAGCGACGGGCGCCGGCGGCCACGGGCTGTGCGTGCGGGACAGGGCGACCGTTCATACGCAGCGGCTTCCCCGGTCGTCCGGGCCGAATCGTGCCGTCCGGGGCCTCTTCCCGACGGCCGTGACGGTGTCTTCGGACGGGGGAATGGACGCGGCGTTTTCCCCGAACCCTCTTTCGTAATCCCTCGAATCTCAGGAATGTGACCACTGTTCTCGGAAAGAGGTAAAAGGAGCAAAAGGTGTGAGAGGACCGGTGAATTCCATGACACCCGTGTCATCTGCGCGGAAAGAAGGACCGGGGAACGAGATCGATCCCCGACAGGGTCATGGCTGACGGCGAGGGAGTTCAGGTGCGAAGGCTATTGCTGCGTGGCGCGCGGACGGTGGTGTCGCGGTGTCGCGATTTCACGGCGGAGGCGTTGGCGGACTGGGGGTGGATTCCGGCGGGGAGCGAGGAGGGGAAGGATCGGGTGGAGGACGTCCTGCTGCTGGTCTCCGAAGTCGTCACCAACGCGTGTCTGCACGCCGGGGGCCCGGAGGAACTCGTCCTGCGGCGTGGACGGGAGGGGCTGCGGGTGGAGGTTGCCGACGCCAGCCCGGAGCCGCCGCTCGTACGTACGCCCCGCTCGCCCTCGTTGCCGGGAGGGCACGGGTTGATGGTGCTGGACAGGCTGGCGGGGGCGTGGGGCTACGAGGCCAGGGGCGCGGGGGCGGCGGGCAAGGTGGTGTGGCTGGAGGTCAGCCTGCCGGCCCGTCCGTAGGGGCGCTGTCGTCGTTGAGGCCTTCCCTGAGTTCGCCGAGGATGCGGGTGAGCAGCCGCGACACGTGCATCTGGGAGAGGCCGATCCGTCGGCCGATCTCGGCCTGGGTGAGCTCTTCGCCGAAGCGGAGTTCGATGATGTGCCGGTCGCGTTCGCCGAGCCGGTCGAGCAGGGGCCGGAGTGCGGTCAGGGACTCGATCAGTTCGTAGGCGGGTTCGGCGGTCGCCAGGTGGCGCGGCTTCGCGCCGGTGGCGTTGCCGTCGTCGCCGACCGGTGTGTCGAGGGAGCGGGTGGCGTATCCATGGGCGGCGAGTTGTCCTTCGGCGACCTCTTCCTCGCTCAGGTGGAGGTGGTGGGCGAGTTCGGTGCGGGTGGGGCGGCGGCCGAGGTGTTGTTCGAGGTGGTCGGCGGTTTTGGCGAGGTCGATGCGGAGTTCTTGGAGGCGTCGGGGGACGCGGACGGCCCAGCTGGTGTCGCGGAAGAAGCGTTTCATTTCGCCGACGATGGTGGGGAGGGCGAAGGCGGAGAAGTCGACGGCGCGGTGGGGGTCGAAGCGGTTGATGGCTTTGATGAGTCCGATGGTGCCGACCTGGATGATGTCTTCGGTGGGTTCGGCGCGGTTGCGGAAGCGGCGGGCGGCGAATTTGACGAGGCTGAGGTTGAGTTCGACGAGGGTGTTGCGGACGTAGGCGTGTTCGGGGGTGCCTTCTTCGAGTTCGGCCAGGCGGGTGAGGAGGGCGGCGGAGAGGGGTTGGGCGTCGTCGGTGGAGACGGTGGTGGGGCGGGTCAGCTCGGGCAGTCCGTCCAGGGCCGTCCGGCGCATCGACGCCCCCGGATTCCCGGGAATCCCGGCAACCTCAGGAGCGGGAGCCGGATCGGCGTCCCGGGGGCGGATGGGGCGGTTTCCGACGGTGGACATGAGGCTCCTTCGACGGTGGCGATGGGCCTGCGCCGCCGCCGTGCCAAGGGGGCGGAGGGGGTCCGTCTGTCGAGCTTTCTCTCAAAGAGGATGCCCGTTTCAAGGTGCTTTGACACGGTTCTTGGGTAGATGCGATCGAATGGTGAGCGCGGTGCAGGGTGAAGGGGCGGGAGCGATTGGCTGTTACGTGTTATTTGCCTGTTGTGTGAGGTTTGAGGGGGAAGGCTGGGGGTGAGGCGCAGACAGCGAGGGGATCCACACCAGAGAGGAACGCACAGTGACGCTCGACGGAAAGAACGTTCTCGTCCTCACGACGAACTACGGCACGGAGCAGGACGAACTGGAGAAGCCGGTGGCCGTCCTCCGCGAGGCGGGAGCCCGCGTCACGGTCGCCGCGCAGAAGACCGAGGGCGTCCAGACCCTCGTCTCGGACAAGGACCCGGGCTCCGTGGTCCAGCCGGACACGACGCTCGCCGAGGCCTCCGCGGACGGATTCGACGCCGTGGTCGTCCCGGGCGGCACCGTGAACGCCGACCAGCTCCGTACGGACGACGACGCCCGCCGCCTCGTCTCCGCCTTCGCGGAAGCGGGCAGGCCGGTGGCCGCCATCTGTCACGGACCGTGGCTCCTCGTGGACAGCGAGCTGACCAAGGGGCGCCGGCTGACCTCGTACCCGTCCCTCCGCCCCGACCTCGAGAACGCGGGCGCCACCTGGGTGGACGAGGAGGTCGTCGTCGACACCTCCGGAGGCCACCCCCTGATCACCTCCCGCAACCCGGGCGACCTCGACGCCTTCTCGGCGGCGATCGTCCGCAGCCTGGGCGGCGAGGCGGCGGCCTAGGGGGTCCGCCGGGTGCGACCGCCGACGTACGTGCCCGGCCCGCGCCGTGGGCGTACACGCCCGAAGAGCTACAAGAGCTACAAGAGCTACAAGAGCTACAAGAGAAGAGTCGCGCCCGGCCCCCGACGGAGGATCGTCGGGGGCCGGGCGCGTTCGGCGGTTTCGGTTGGTTCAGCGGTGGGGGCGGCCTACGGGCGGTCGGCGCCGCCCGGACCGGCGGCAGGGTTGGCGGGGTCGACGGGACCGGCGGGGTCGCCCGGGCCGTGGGTCGGCAGGACGTGCAGCAGTTCCAGCAGGTAGAGGAAGGCCGCGGCCATCGGGGCGCCCTCCGTCTCCTGGCGCACGCGCGCCCAGTCGATCCGCTCGCGCAGCCCCCGCGCCACCGGCAGCAGGGTGCCGAAGTCGCAGTGGTGGTCCGAGAACGCCAGCAGCCGGGAGACCATGAGGTCGGTCGGCGCGATCACCGGCATGTGGACCGAGTCCACCGGAAGCGTCTGGGCACGGGACAGGAGCTCGGTCGTGACCGGCCGTCCCGCCAGGGAGAAGATCAGATCGATCTCCTCACCGCCGGAACGCGCCTTGACCAGCCAGTCCTCGGGCGGATCGACGATCCGGACACCGTGTTCCCGCAGCGCGTTCGTGACCGTCTCGGCGTCCTCCCGCCGTACCGCGAAGTCCGTGTCGTGCTGGAGCCGGACCGGGATGCCGTGCGCGTAGGCGGCGACGCCGCCGATCAGGGCGAACGGGCATCCCGACTCCTTCAGCAGCGCCCCGATCTTCTTCGTCGTCTCCAGGATCGCCTGGGTGTGGTCGGGGGGCAGTGCGGTCGCGTCGCCCTCGTGGGCTCCCCGTGCTCCGGAGCCCTCCCGCGGAGCCTTCCGGGGTTCGGGAGATCCGGTACCCGCGAGCCCGTGGTCGTGACCGGCGGACGCGGGGTACGCCTTTCCGTTCGCCGACCGGCGCGGGGCCGGGTCTTCCGTGAGGTTCATCGCCTGCTCCTGTCCTCGCCACTGGTCGCGGTGGCCCCTCCCAAAGGGGTGGAACCGCGTCTACCCAGCGCGGGCCCCGTCATCCGCCCCCGATGATCGGCCGGGGCCGGGGAATCGGCTGTCCGGAAACTGTCTGTCCGGCCCCGTACCGGGTAGTCGCCGGGGGCGAGAGAACGGCAACGAGAACGACCGTCAGGAGGCCCGCGGTGCGGACCACGGAACAGCGGACGACAGGCGAACGGCGCGGGCTCACGGACGAGGAGTTCCGGTCCCTGATGCGGGAGGCGTCCGCCGAGGCACGGCGTCTGTCGTTCGGCGAACCACCCGGGGCGGAGCCCGACTTCGCCCTGCGCACCCAGCACGCCGAGTTCGGCGCCGCCGCCCACTGACCCGGCGGTGCCGGGACGCCGGCCGCCGCGCGGCCGACCCGCCGTACGCCGGATGGGGCGGGCGCGGACGGGTAGTCGCGTACCGGCCCCGCGACATCCGGATTCCGGAGGGAGATGGACGCCATGATCCGACCGAGCAACCCCGACCCGGAGCCCCGGGACACACCCGGAGCCGACGTCGGAGGCGGAACCGGCACACCAGGCCCCGGTGTCGGGGGCGGAACCGGCGCACCCGGTGCCGGGGGCGGCGTCGCGCCCGGCGAGACGCCACCGGCCGAGTCCGGGACGGGAACGGGGACCGGGCCCTACCGGCCGCTCCGGCGGGGATGGGCGACCGGCCCGCTCCTGGCCCTGTGGATCCTCGTCGTCCTGGGCGCGCTGTTCTTCCTCGCGTACGCGATCATCCTGGCCACCGACTGAGCGGGGACCCGCCGGTTCCCGTACCGCTCGGAGCCGTCCCGTCCCCCTCCGGTGAGGACGACCGGCCTCTGACGTCCGGCTTCCGGCCCGGACCCCCACACGACCCAGGCCTACACGCCCCACACGCCCCACACGACCCACACGAAAGGAAACCGTCATGGACCGCAACGAGCCCGGCACGGACGAGGCCCGCGGAGACGACGTCTACCAGCCCACCCACTCCGACGTGGACAACCGTCCCGACGACGCGCTCGATCCGGACAACGCGATCCTGGCGGATCCGCTGGAGGACATGGCCAGCCCCGGCTACTCGCCCCCGGAGCGCCCCCGGGGAGTGACCCGGCACGGCACCACCCAGCGGGAGCAGCGCGAGGGGGAGTCGCTGGACGACCGGCTCGCCCAGGAGGTTCCCGAGGACCTGCCGCCGGAGGGCGACAGCATCGGCGACCTCGCGGGCGGTGCGGGCGAGCCCGTCGACGAGCAGGCCGGCAGCACCCGGGCGGGCCGCCTCGCCGCGGTCGACACCCCCAGGGAGACGGGAAACCGCACGGTCGCCCGGGACGTCGGGCCGGACGACTGGGCCGCACCGGCCGAGGAGGCCGCGATGCACGTGGACACCGGGGCGGACGCCACGGTCGACGAGACCGAACCGTACGGGCGGCGCGAAGACCCCGGTGCGGAGCGCTGACCGCCTCCGACCCCGCACGTTCCGACCCCCGTGGGGACACCATGAACCTCGACTTCCTCAAGCCGCTCCTGGAACGCCCCGGCCCCTGGGCCTCCGTCTACATCGAGACCGACCGGGCCACCGAGGACGCGGCGCGGATCCAGCGGCTGCGCAACCGCTCCGTGGCCGCACGGCTCGTCGACGAGGGCGCCGACCCGGCGACGATCCGCGCGGTCGCCGAACGGCTCGGCTCCGAACCCGTCTCCGGGTCGCCGCCCGGGCGCGCCCTCTTCGCGACGGCGGGCGAGGTCGTGCTCGACGTCCCCCTCACGGCGACCCCGCCCTCCGCCGGGGCCGTCTGGACGCACCTCCCGCACATCGCGCCCCTGGTGCTCCTGCGGAGCGACGCCCCCGCCTGCCAGGTGGCCCTCATCGACCGGGAGGGCGCCGATCTCGAACTGCGGGACTCCCGCGGCACGCGGAACCTGGGCGAGGCGCGCGGGAAGCGGTGGCAGGGCCGGGGGCACCGCTCCGTCCCCCAGGACCGGTACGAATGGCACTACGGCAACAAGGTCGAGGACGCCTGGGAGGAGACGGCCGACGCCATCGCCCGCGAACTCGTCCGGCACTGCCCGCAGGACGGCGGCACCCTCCTGGTCCTGGCCGGGGACGCGCGCGAGCGCAAGGCGGTACGGGAACGGCTGCCGCAGCGGCTCCGGAGCGTCGCCGTCGAGGTGGACCACGGCAGCCGCGCGCCCGGCGCCTCCACCGCGCTCCTCGACCGGCGGATCGAGGAGGCCCGCGCCCGCTACGCCCAGGAACGGGTGCGGAGCGCGCTGGACGACTTCCGCAGGGCGCGCGGCCGCCCCGGCGAGCACCGCGAGACGACCGTCGACACCGGTCGCGGCCCGGCCGCCGAAGGGGTCCCGGCCGTGGCGGCCGCCGCCCGGGAGCACCAGGTCGCCACCCTCCTCCTCGGCCGGGACGCCTCCGACGCGAGCCGCCCCGTGTGGGTCGGTCCCGGCCCCGGCGAGATCGCCGCGGGCCGTGCCGAGGCCAGGGGATGGGGGATCGGCCGGCCGGAGGAGGCGCGCGCCGACGACGCGCTGCTGCGCGCCTGCGTCGCCGCGGGCTCCGAGGTGCTCGTGGTGCCGGAGGAACTGGCGGGCCCGGCGGGTGGCCTCGGCGCCGTCCTGCGCTGGAGCGACTGACGGACCGGCCTTGCCGTCGTATCCGCACGTGCGACCGCCCGCCCACGGGGAGTGAACGGGCGGCGAGGTCCTGCGGCCGGGGCGGCCGCACCCCGCGTCCGCTCGGACCGGCCGACAGGCGCGCCGCCCCTCGGACCGGCCGGCACGTGCGCCGGTCTCAGGGGCGGCGCCAGTCGTCGGACGTCAGGTGCGAGCCGGCCATCGGGCCCATGCGGAGCATCCCGCCGTCCACGGCCCAGGACGCCCCGGTCACGTACGAGGCGTCGGGACTCGCCAGGAAGGCGACGACGGCGGCGACCTCGCGGGCGTCCCCCGGCCGCCCGAGGGGGACGCCGGGCCGGGACACGGACCGGACGTCCTCGCCCTCCTGGCCGGTCATCGGGGTGGCGATCTCGCCCGGTGCGACGGAGTTGACGGTGATGCCGTACGCGCCCAGCTCCAGCGCCATGACCCGGGTGAGCAGCCCGAGGCCGCCCTTGGCGGCGCAGTACGGTCCGGCGCCCACCCGGGGCTGGTGCTCGTGCACCGAGGTGATCTGCACGATGCGGCCCCCGCGCCCCCGGTCGATCATCCGGCGGGCGGCGCGCTGGGCGCACAGGAACGGACCCGTCAGGTCGACGTCGAGCACTTCCCTGACCTTTTCGAGGCTCAGGTCGAGGAACGACTCGGCCGTGCCCGTACCGGCGTTGTTGACCAGGACGTCGACCCCGCCGAGGTCCTCCGCGAGCCGGTCGACCACGTCGGCCGCCGCCGGCAGCTCCGTCAGGTCCAGACGGGCGACCACCGCCCGCCTGCCGTGGGCGCGGACCTCCTCCGCCGTGGCCTCCGCGCCCGCCTCGTCGGTGTGCCAGGTGACGCCCACGTCGAGGCCCGCCTCCGCGAGCCGTACCGCGACGGCGCGTCCGATCCCGGAGTCCGAACCGGTGACGATCGCCGTGCGCGGGTCGAAGCCCTGGATGTCGGCCATGGCTCCGCCTCCTCTCGTGCTCCTGTCGTCCTTCCGCCGTGTCCCCGCGCGCTCCGCACGTGCTTCGCGCGCGTGACGCCTCCGCCGCTACCCCCGTCGCGGGCGGCCATGCTCCGCCACCGTCGGTGACCTCTCCGTACACCGGCCGTCCCGGAACGAAGGACCGTGCGCCCCGGCGGTTCGCATCACCGGGATGCCGGGACGAGTGGACCCGGCCCGACCGGGCAGTGGCCGGGTGCCGCTGTCCGGGCCCTTCCCCTCCTGCCCGGGCAGCGGTCCCGGACCTTTCCGGCCGCCGCACCGCTGCCCCGGCCCGTGTGTCCGGGGCCCGAACATCCGTTGTCAGTGGGCCTGGTTAGTCTCCCCTCATGTCGCAGTTCAGGGGCTTTCGACCCCTGGTTCGTGCTGCGCGATTTCTGACGGACAGGCGGAGGGGGCACGGCCGATGGCGTGGCTGACGGTGGACGAGGGGTACGAGATCACCCTCGATGAGGGGCGCGTGGTCGCACGGCGCGCCGGGGGACGGCAGTTGAAGACCGTCCCGAAGGCACTGCGGGACCATCCCGAGGTCGACCGGCTCCGGCAGCTCGCCGAATGGCTGGATCGGCACGTGGCCGCGTGCGTGGCCCAGGTGGACACCTGGATGGTGTCCTCGCTCCCCGTCCCCACCGGGCTCGTCGCCCGCGTGTGGCCGGACGAGGCCTGGCAGTCCGCCCTCCGCGACATGGCCGTGGTGGGCGACGACCCGGACGAGGTCGGCTTCCTGCGGGACGTCACCCCGGACGGCGGCCTGAAGGTGGTCGACCTCGACGGCGAGACCGTACGGCTCTCCCCGCGCACCGTGACCCTCCCGCACCCCGTGCTCCTCCCCGACCTGGACGACGTGCGGGACTTCGCGGCAGAACTCGGCATCACCCAGCGGGTGGAGCAGATCCACCGGGCCACCTGGGCCCGGCCGGCCGCCGCCCACCCGGAGACGGCCACGGAGGTACGGGACTACGCGGGCGGCAAGTTCGCCTCCCGCTTCGGCCTCGCGGCCCGCGCCACCTCGCTCGGCTACCGCGTCTCCGGCGGCTACGCCACCTGCAAGGTCCGCGACGGCGGCCGCGCCACGGAGGCGTCCGTCTGGATCGGCGAGCCGTACTGGGACGGGGAGTCGGAGACCGGCGCGCTCGGCTGGCACGACGACGAGGGCCGCTCCGTGCGGCTGAACGAGGTGGGACCGGTGGCCTGGTCCGAAGGAATGCGCATGGCCGCGGCGCTCTACGCCGGCCGCACGATCGAAGAGGGTGGGGACGCGTGACCGGCACGACCGCTTCCGACAGGACCACGGGCGACATCCCCGGGGGAGCCCGCGACAACGCGGAGCTGCTCGCGGCCGGAGCCGTCCTCCCGGCCGACACCGAGGGCGCGGGGGCCTCCGCGGTCGCACTGACCGCCCGGACCTACCGCCACCCCGTCCTCGGCGAGGACCGGGTCGTCGTCCGCCTCGCCGCGGCCGAACTCGGCCCCGCCGAGGACCTCGCCGCCGGCTTCCTCGGCCTCGAACCCCACGGGGAGCCGGCCGTCGTGGGCCTCGGCCGCCGCCGGGAACTGGGCTTCCCCGAATGGGTCCTGGTGCACCACCCCGAGGACGGCCACCACGCCCTCGCGGTCGTGCCCGAGCTCGACCGCCTCGCCCGGCAGGCGAAGACCAAGCCCAAGGCCGCCCTGGACGCCTGCCTCGAACTCGCGGGCCGGCTCGCCTCCGCCGTCCCGCACTTCCTGCCCGTCTTCTACGAGCAGGCCGCCCGGGTCTTCCTCGGCGTCGAGAACACCACGTACGCGGGACAGCTGTTCGCCCGCGCCCGCACCAGCGAGGCCCAGCACGGCCTCGTCGTCGACGAGGACCGGCTCGACGCCGTCTTCCTCGAATTCGCCCTGGCCGGCGCGCTGCCGGTGAAGGTCCTCACCGGATACGGCAAGGAACTCGCCGGCCGGCTCGCCCCCGCCGAGGCGTACGAGCGCTTCCGGCGCCTGTGCGTGCGCCGGACCGCGGGCGGACTCGCCCCCTCCTCCCAGGCCACCACGGAGCTGCGCCGCCTGGCCCGCGCCGCGGGACTGTCCGCCGCCGAGGCGGAACAGGACCACCTCGCCGAACTCCTCCCGCTGCCGGCCACCCAGCGGGCGGCCGATGGCTGGTGGAAGACGCACCGGGCCGCCCTCGTCGCCCTGGCCCGCCGCGTCCCCGCCGTCCGGGGCGCGCTCCTGGAGATGATGCCGCCCTCCGACGACGGCGAACTCAGCGAACTGTGGCTGGGCATCCTCACGGAGTCCGGGGCGGACGCCGGACTGACCGGCGCCGACGTGCCACCGGAGGAGCGCTGCGCCGACGGCACGGCCGGATGGCTGGAGCGCTTCCACACCGTCCGACACCGGGGCTGGGGCAGCCGCCGCGCCCTGCCGGCCCTCCTCGACCTGGTGGAGCGGGCCGCCGAGCGGCTGCGCGCCGACCTGGCGGCCCGCCCCGACGACCGGGGCTTCCTGCGGATCGGCGTCGAGGACCTCGACCTGCTCGACCTGCTGCTCGCCCTCGGCCTCCCGGTCGCCGACCCGGAGCCGAAGGACCGCGACAGGCGGGGCGCCGCCCTCAACCTGTCGGACTGGGCACACGGCGAGAACCCCCGCGACCTGACCGCCCTCGCCGCCGACCCGCGTTTCCGCCCCGCCTTCCGGCGCGCCGCGAACGCCTACCACGACGCCTCCTCCGGAGCGGACGTGATGCGCCGCCTCGCCGCCGCGCCCGGCGGCCGCCCGATGCTCACCGAGTGGATGCGCGAGGTCGCCCGCGACTCGGTGGCGGCCGGACTGCCCGGAGTGCCCAAGGCGATCGCCCGCCTGTCGTGGCTGCCCGCCGAGGCCCTCGCGCTCGCCCCCGAGGAAGTCGCCGCCGCCGCGGCCGCCGACCTCGGCGAGACCCTGGCACGCACCCTGCGCGGCGGCCTGTGGGAGGAATTCCACTGGCCGGCGTGGGAGGAGGCCGTCGAGGACCTCACCCCCGGCCGCGCCAAGCTCGACGACCTCGCCGTCTTCGAGGCCTGGCCGCACCTGATCGTGGCCAACGGCCGCCGGGTGCGGGTCATCGACGCCGACTCCACCGTCCTCACCCACGACCTGCGCGTGCCCACCGGCCGCTCCTCCCACCGGTACGGCTTCCACTACGTCGACGGCGCCCTCCTCGTCTTCTGGACCGGCTACGGCAACACCCCCGTGGAGGGCTACTGGCACACCGCGCCCGACCGCGTGTTCACCCTGGACGCCGAGGTCGGCTACTGGTCCCTCCGCTCCGACCACCCCAGCCTGCCGCTGCCCGGCGGCGGCCGCACCACCGGCGGCGGAGTCCTGCACGCCGGAGACACGAAGCTGCCCCCGGAGCGGACGGTGATCTCCGACGGCACCTCGTACTGGGTGTGGGAGCGCGTCGAGCGGCACGAGGACGGCGGACGGCACGACGACAGCGGCTGGGCCGAGTACGACCCCGCCGAAGGCACCCGGGGCCGGCGCTCCCTGCCCGGCTTCCTCGCCGACGCGACCCGCGCCCACGCCCCCGGCGCCCGGCTGGCCGCGCACTCCTCGTGGCTGCGGCCCGTCCCCTCGGTGGACGGCTCGGCCCTCGGCGCCCCCGCCGACGGACTGCTCGGCTGGCGGGTCCTGCGGATCCCCGGCAACGGCTGGTGCGCCGACGACACCGCCGGCCGCTCCGTCTCCCTGGCCGAGGGCTCCGACATGCCCGTCGCCGCCCTGGCGTTCCCCGGCGACGACCGGCCCAGGGCCCTGACCCGCCAGTGGCGGGAACTGCTGATCACCGACCCGGACGGCGTGATCACGGCGACGTCCGACGGCGACCGGAACGACATCTACGGCACCGCCGCCACGCCCCTGCCGCCGCTGTCCCACTTCTATGCCCTCCGCCCGCGCGACCCGCGCGGCTCGGACGTGCTGCGCGCCGCCGACGCGGAGACGGCCGGCACCCTGCTGAAGGCCGCCGCCCTGGCCGAGCGGGCCGCCGACGTCCCGGACCTGGTGACCGCCGCCCTGCCGGGGATCACCGCGCCCGAACTGATCGCGGGCGTCACGAAGGCAGTGTGCTTCGCCGTGGCGCAGCAGAACGCCCTGGACGCCGTGGCCGCCCGGCTCGACCCGGCGACCGAACCCGAGGAAACACGCGTCGAGGGCCCCCACGACAGCCTGCTCGCCGAGGCGCTCGACGGGCTCACCGGCGCCGGCTACTACAGCCGGGGCGCCGCCTCGGACGTCGCCGACCGGTTCCTGGACGAACTCGCGGCGGCACGCGCCGACACCTCGGCCACGGCCCCCCTGGAGGAGCTGCACTACGACCTGCCCTCCCTGCCGTACTCCCCGTTCTCCTTCGTCTCCCTCCTGGACGAACCGGCGGCGATCGCCTACCGGGCCGTCGCACCCGGCAGCGGCGACGAGCACCGGGCCGCGCTGCTCGGCGTGCTCGGCCGGGCCGACGCCCTGGGCCTCGGCTCGGCGGCGGCCTCGGACGCCCACTGGCGCCGGGTGCGGCTGCACCTCGCCACCCCGCACCTGTACACCCCCGACGGCCAGGAGCGCGGCACCTCGTACTGCACCGTCTTCCCGATCGGCGGGGGAGCGGTCCTCGGGATCACCGAGAATGACAGGGCCGTCGACGACGGACGGGAGTTCGAGGCGCTCTTCCACGACCCCAGCGGCCGGTTCGAGGCGCCCGCCCCGTACACCCTGCGCGGCGCGGAGCCGGTGGGCGACCGCACGCGCGGCGCCGACTGGCTGACCGCCTTCCTGAAGGAGGCGGAGGGCCGCGCGCAGGCCCCCTTCCCGCCGGAGGCGGCCGAGGAGTTCAGCCGGCTCACCGGCGTCCCCGGAGCACTGGCCCGGCTCGTCCTGGCCGGGATGCCGAACGTGGACGACTGGGGGAACAACTTCCTGCCGACGGAGCTGCGCACGGCCCTCGGCCTGAAGGTGGCCGAGGCGGCCCAGGCCCGCGACGAACTCCGCGCGCTCCCCGTCGGGGTGCGGCGGGCCGTGGTCGCGGCGCTCCTGCCCGACGACCCGGCGCGGCTGTGGACCGAAGGCCCCGACGTGGCGTCGGCGGCGGAGGTCTGGAACGCGCGCGTGGGATGGCGCACCCAGGTGCCCGACTGGCTGATCGGGGAGGCCACCCGCGCGGTCCGCACCGGCTGGTCCGTCCACCGGGCCCTCCCGGCGCTCCTGGGCCCCGAGGCGTCGCCCGAGCTCGGCACCGACGTGGCGTGGCACATCGCGGGGGACCGGCCGGCGCCCGTGAACCCGACCGACCACCCGTTCACCGACGAGGTGCTGATGGGCGCGATGGGCCTGACGGCCTGGCTGGCCCACCGGCTGCCCGCCGGCGATCCCGTACGGGCGACGCTGCCCGGCGCCCTCACCGCCGTGCGGCAGCGCCTCGCCTCGCCCGAACTCCTGGTCGTCGCCGGGCACTACACCAGCCTCGCGGACTTCCGGAAGGTGGCGGGCACCCCGACCGAGACGGCACCGGACCACGAGCGGTACGGCGCGGTCCTCATGGCCACGCACGACGGCCAGCCCCAGCCGGCCCTGCGGACCGCCCTCCTCGACTCCACCGGCTCCGACCCGTACCTGACGGTGCTGCGCGGCACCGACCAGCAGCCGATCGGGACCGAGCGGGCGCTGCGGCGGGCGCACGACCCGGCGTTCGCCCGGCTCCTCGCCGACCCGGGCGCGCCCGCCGCCGGGGAGACCGGCCAGGACGGCACCTGGTGGCCGCAGGACCCCTCGCGCTCCGTGCCCGACCTGGTCGCGGAGGTCGCCGGGACCCACAGCCTGGGGGCCGACGCGGCGACGCTGTACCTGACGCTCCTCGCCCTGCCCGACCCCACCGACCGCAACACCGCCCGGTGGACGGGGTGGAAGCCGGCCCGCCTCAAGGCGGCCCGCGCCGAACTGGCCGCCACCGACCTGGTGGTGACGGCCGTACGGGCCCGGGCGGGACGCTCGCTGTTCCTGCACGGCGCCTGGTCCGAGCAGAAGGGACTCGGGCTGCCGGTCGAGCAGTGGAAGCTGCCGATGTACGGGCCGTTCCTGGGCGCCCTGGTGCCGGTCGAACCGGCCGCCGAACTCTTCGCACGGGCGTGGCGGCGGACCCTCGACGGCGACGTCCCCCGCTTCGAGGAGCTGAAGGTCCGGCGCACCAGGCGCCGCCGCTGACCGACCGCCGGCCGACCCGTCGCCGCCCGGCCGGTGACGACCGGTCGCCAGCGCTTGGTCGTCACCGTCCGTTCGTCACCGTCCGTTCGGCGCCGCCCGGTCGTCGCCGCTCGCTCGGGGCCGCCTGGTCGGCACCGCTCGTTCGGTACCGTCCCGCCCGGGGGGCGCCCCCCCCCGCCCCCCCCCCGGGCGCCCCCCCCCCCCCCCCCCCCCCCCCCCCCCCCCCCCCCCCCCCCCCCCCCCCCGGGCGCCGCCCCGCGGGGGGGGCCGCGGGGCCCCCCCCGCTGGTGGGGCCCCGCCCCCCGGGCCCCCCCCCGCCCCCCCGGGGCGGGGCCCCCGACGGCCACGGCCCGGCTGACCGCAGCCCACCCGCCGCACGCGGCGACGGCGCGGCGCACCCCGCCCGGGGGTGCGCCGCGCCGCCCCACCCGTACCCCTTCCGGAGGAACCCCGCATGACCGTCACCGAACAGCCCGCCCCCGCCCGGCAGGTCCAGCCGGCCGAGGAGCGCCACGCCGCCGAACTCGCCTTCCTCGCCGCCCAGGACCCCGGCCCGCGCCCGCCCGGCTGGGCCCTGACCCCGCGCGCGGTCGTCACGTTCGTCTGCGGCAGCGACGGCGCGGAACTGGCCCTGCCGAAGCGCCGCGCGGGCCTGCCGTCGAAGCTGGAGATCGCCCCGAAGTTCGTCGGCGAACGCGCCCTGGTGGAGCGCTGCGTCGTCACCCTCGCCGGAGAGCGCGGACTGCTCCTCACCGGCGAGCCCGGCACCGCCAAGTCGATGCTGTCGGAACTGCTCGCGGCCGCCGTCAGCGGCACCAGCTCCCTCACCGTGCAGGGCACCGCCGGCACCACCGAGGACGCCTTCCGCTACGGCTGGAACTACGCCCTGCTGCTCGCCCAGGGCCCCACCCCGCAGGCCCTCGTCGACTCCCCGGTCCTCGCCGCCATGCGCACCGGCCGGGTGGTGCGGGTCGAGGAGATCACCCGCTGCCTGCCCGAGGTCCAGGACGCCCTGGTCTCCATCCTGTCCGACCGGCGGGTCACCGTCCCCGAACTGACCGCCACCGAGGACGCGGTGGTCACCGCCGCGCCCGGCTTCACCGTCATCGCCACCGCCAACCTGCGCGACCGGGGCGTCTCCGAGATGTCCGCCGCGCTCAAGCGCCGCTTCAACTTCGAGACCGTGGACCCGATCGCCGACGCCGACGCCGAGGCCGTCCTCATCCGCCGCCAGGCCGTCGCGGCGGTCCAGCGCGCGGGCGCGCCCTTCGGCGTCGACGACGCCGTCCTGGACGCCCTCGTCACCGTCTTCCGCGACCTGCGCTCCGGCCGCTCCACCGAGGGCTGGGACGTGGAGCGGCCGGGCACGGTCATGTCCACCGCCGAGGCCGTCCAGGTCGCGGCGTCCCTCGGGGTCGCGGCCGCGTACCTCCCCGGCGGGGACGTCCTCGACCTCCTGCCCGGCCACCTCCTCGGCGTCGTCCGCAAGGACGACCCGGCCGACCACGCGCGCCTCCTCGGCTACTGGGACGGTCCCGTCCGCCGCCGGGCCGAGAGCGGCTCGGCCATGTGGCGCCGCCTCTGGGACCTGCGCGGGAGCCTGCGGTGACGACCCTCGACCCGCGGGCGGCCGTGGACGCGCTCGCCGCGTCCCGCACCCCGTACCTCCTCGGGGTGCGCCACCACAGCCCGGCGCTGGCCGCCATGGTGCCCGCCCTCCTCGACGAGGCGGGCGCGGAGGTGGTCTGCGTGGAACTCCCCGCCGACTTCCGGCCCTGGCTGGAGCACCTGGCCGACCCGGAGACCGTCGCCCCCGTCGCCCTGGCCGGGACGGGCGAGGGCGGACGCCTGGCGTTCTACCCCTTCGCGGACTTCTCCCCGGAGCTTGCGGCGGTGCGGTGGGCCCGGGACCACGGCGCGGAGGTCGTCTGCTGCGACCTCCCCCTGTCCGACCCCGGCTGGTCCGCGACCGGCCCGGACCGGGAGCGGGACGGGGAGGCGGACGGCCTCCCGGGCATCGACGCCGCCGACGGCACGGGCGAGGACGACGGCACGGGCGAGGACGACGGCACGGGCGAGGGCGACGGGACGGGCGAGGGCGACGGGACGCGGGAACACGGCTCCTTCGCCGGGGCGCTCGCCGCGGCCGGCACCGGACGGGACGGCGAGGACATGTGGGACCGCGCCGTGGAGGTGCTGGCCCCCGGCTGCTCCCCGGACGCGGTGCGCCGCGCCGCCCTGGGCGTGGGCTGGGCCCTGCGCGCCGACGCCGACGTGCCCGCCTCCGACCTCGCCCGCGAGGCCCGGATGCGGCGGGTGATCGCCGAGTCCTCGGCCGGAGGTCGCCGCGTCGCCGCCGTGATCGGCGCCTTCCACGCCCCCGCGCTGCTCGCGCCGGTGGACACGGAGGAGCCGGTCGGCACGGACCGGCACACCCCGGAAGGCACCAACGCCGGTACCAGCACCGGCGCCGGTATCGGCACCGACACGGACGGGTCCGGCAAGGCCGACCGGGGTCGCGCCCCGGCGACCCCGCTCGCGGGCCCGGTGGCCCCGGCCACACCGAAGGCCCCGGCCGGGAACCAGGACCCGGCCGCCGCGGTGACCTCCTTCGTCCCGTACTCCTTCGACCTGCTCGACTCCCGTTCCGGCTACCCCGCCGGGATCCGCGACCCGCTCTGGCAGCAGGCCGTGCTCACCGCGGCCGGGGACCCCGACCGGCTCCGGGAGGCGGCCTCCGCCGCGGTGACCGGCCTGTGCCGGGAGATGCGCCGCGCCGGTCACACCGCCGGCACCGGCGAGGCCGCCGAGACGCTGCGCCTTGCCTGCGACCTGGCCACCCTGCGCGGACTCCCCGCCCCCGGGCGCGGAGAACTCCTGGAGGCCGTCACCACCGTCCTCGGCCAGGGCGAACCCCTCGGCCGGGGCAGGGCGCTGGCCCGCGCCCTGGAGGCCGTGTTCGTCGGCACCGCGCGCGGCCGGATCAGCCCGCACGCGCCCCGCTCCGGTCTGGGTCCCTCGGTCGAGGAGGAGCTCGCCCGGCTGCGGCTGCCCCGCCCGGAGGAGCCCGAGCCCCGGGAGGTACGCCTCGACCCGCTCCGTTCCCCCCTCGACGGACGCCGCGAGGTGCTGCTGCAACGCCTCCTCGTCATCGGCGCCTCCTACGGCGAGCCCCTCGCCGTGGCGGCCACCGGCGACGGCACCGCGCTCGGCACCAAGTGGCGCCTGACCTGGAACCCGTCCGTGCCCGCCCGGCTCGACCTCGCCGGAGTCCGGGGGGTCACCGCGGCCCAGGCCGCCGCCGGCACCCTGGCCGAGACCGCGCGCCACGAGGCCGCCGAGGGCGGCCCCACCCCGGCCCAGATCCTGACCGGGCTCACCGCCGCCGCCCGCTGCGACCTGCCCGACCTGGTCGACGCCCGGCTGCGCGAGGCCTCCGCCGTCCTGCCCGACACCGCCGGCCTGCCCGAACTCCTCGAAGCCCTAGACCTCTTGGAGGGCCTGCGGCGCGGCCACTACCCCGGCACCACCGAGGACGCCCGCGCCACCGCCGGCGCGCTCACCGGCGAACTCCTGGAGGCCGCCGTGCGGTCGCTGCCCGGCCTGGCCGGCAGCGACACCCCCGCGGACGCCGGAGCCCTCGTGGCGCTCGCGGACCGGTCGGCCGCCCGGCACCTGGGCCTCCGGATGGACCGGGCCCTCGCCGAACTCGCCTCCGAAGGGTCGCCGTTGATCCAGGGCGCCGCCCTGGCCGTACGGGTCCTGCTCGATCTGGACCCGGCGGCGGACCTCGGGGAACGGACGGCGGGCTGGATCGACGGCGCGACCTCCCCCGACGCGCGGCGGGCCCTCATGAAGCGCCTCGCGGGACTGCTCACGGCCGCGGGTCCGCTGCTCCAGGCGTCCCCGGAGGCGCTCACCCCGCTGCTCGACCGGGTCGACTCGCTGGCCGACCAGGAATTCCTCGACCGGCTCCCGGCCCTGCGCGGCGGCTTCGACGCGCTGACCCCGGCCGCCCGGGACCGGCTCCTGACCACGGTCACCGAGCGGCTCGGGGACCGGCTCGACCTCTCCCTCGACGCCCCGCCCGAGCTGCTCGCCCTGTGGGCGGCGGCCGACGCGGCCGGCCTCGCCGCCCTGAAGTCCCTGGCCCTGCCCGACCCGCACTCCGCACCCGACCGACACTCCGCCCTCGATCCGCACCCTGTCCCCGAGGCGGAAGCCGCACCCGCGACCGACGCGCCCCCCGCCGAGGCACCGGACCGGCGGCTCGCCCCGGCCGACCGCTGGCGGCTCCTCCTCGGCCGCCACCGGGACCGGCTGTCCGCCGACGCGCGCCGCTACGCCCGCGCCCTGGACGAGCTGTACGGCGGCGGGCGCGGCGAGGGCGCCGACGACCTGGACACCGGATCCGGCGGCGGCGGGGGACAGGAGGCCTCCTTCCCCACCGCACGCGAATGGTCGCAGGAGCTGGAGGCCCTCTTCGGCGCCGACGTGCGCGAAGAGGTCCTGGCCGAGGCCGCCGACGCGGGCCGCACCGACGTGCTCACCCAGCTCGATCCGGCGGCGGTACGCCCCTCGGTGGAACTCCTGAGTTCGGTGCTCTCCCTGGCCGGCGGTATGCCCGAGGCCCAGCTCGCCCGGCTGCGCCCGCTGGTGAAGCGGATCGTCGACGAGCTCGCCCGGGAGCTGGCCACCCGCCTGCGCCCGACGCTCTCCGGGCTCGCCACCCCGCGCCCCACCCGCAGGCCCGGCGGACGCCTCGACCTCGCCCGCACCCTGCGCGCCAACCTCGCCCACACCCGCCGCACGGACGACGGCCGGGTCGTGGTCGTACCGGAACGGCCGGTGTTCAGCACCCGGGCGAGCAAGGAGGCGGACTGGCGCCTGGTCCTCGTGGTCGACGTCTCCGGCTCGATGGAGGCCTCGGTCATCTGGTCGGCGCTGACCGCCGCCGTGCTCGGCGGCGTACCGACCCTGTCCACGCACTTCCTGGCCTTCTCCACGCAGGTCGTGGACCTGACCGACCGGGTCGAGGACCCCCTGTCGCTGCTCCTGGAGGTACGGGTCGGCGGCGGCACGCACATCGCGGCGGGGCTCGCGCACGCCCGCTCCCTGATCACCGTGCCGAGCCGCACCCTCGTCGTCGTGGTCAGCGACTTCGAGGAGGGCGCGCCGCTCGCCGGCCTCCTCGGCGAGGTCCGCGCCCTGGCCGCCTCCGGCGCGCACCTGCTCGGCTGCGCGGCGCTCGACGACGCCGGGGCGCCCCGCTACTCGGTGCCGGTGGCGCGCCAACTCGTCGCCGCCGGGATGCCGGTGGCCGCCCTCAGCCCGCTCGCCCTCGCCCGCTGGGTGGGCGACCGCCTCCGTGGAGAACCCCGTTGAGCCCCGAACCCCTGCCGCCCGTCGCCCCCGACGTCCTCGCCGAGGCCGTGGAACAGCTCAGCGCACGGCTGCGCAAGAAGCTCGACGCCGCGATCGCGGGCTGTGCCGAGCAGGTCGTCCGGGCCGCCGACGGTTCCCTCGACGTACGTTTCGGCGAGGACGCCCTCGTCACCCTGCGTCCCGGACCCTCGGGCGCGGTCACCGAAGCCGGGCAGGCCGTCTGCACCTGCCTGCTGGCCCCGCGCTGCCTGCACCGCGCGGCGGTCCTCGGCGCGGCACCGATCGCGGACGCCGAGACGGAGACAGAGACGGGGACCGGGACAGGGACGGAGGCGACACCGGAGACGACCACCGGGCCTCCGGAGCCGACCGGACCCGTCGACGGCTCCGCGCCCGTCACCACCGAGGCCGCCCCCGTCCCTTCCGCGGACACCGAGACCCCGCTCACCCCCGCCCAGGTCCGGGCCGCCACCGCTCTGTGGGAGGCGGCCGCCGAGGCCCTGTCCGCGGGAGTCACGGCCGGCGGGGCGGTGGTCCAGGCCGAACTGCTGCGCGCCGCCCACACCGCCCGCCTGGCCGGGCTGCCCCGTGCGGAGGCGGCCGCGCTGCGCGTCGTACGGGGACTGCGCGCCGCCCGGGAGCGCGGCCGCGCCCAGCGCCTCGGCGACCTCGCGGGCGCCTTCCGCGAACTCCTCTCCGGAGCCGCCCTCCTCGCCTCGGGCACGGCCGGACCCGGCGCGGCCGGTGTGACGCGCCGCGCCTACGCGCAGGGCGGCAGCCTCAGGGCGTACGGCCTGTGCCGGGAGCCGGTGCTCTCCGCCACCGGGTACGGAGGCGTGTCCACCCATCTGGTGGGCCCGGACGGTTCCCGCTACACGGTGTCCGACGTGCGCCCCGGCGGACTGGCCCGCGCCAGGGGAGCGGGCTCCGCGTCCGTGGCGCTCGGCGGGGCCGTCCTCGACCACGCGGGCCTCGCGCGCGGAGGCCTGCGGATCGTCGGCGCCACCGTCTCTCCGGACGGGCGGCTCGGCGCGGGCCGGGGCGTGAGCGCGACCCCGCTGCGCGGGGTGGACTGGTCGGAGGAGCCCGCGTCCGCGCTGTTCGCCCGGCCGGTGGGCGAGGCGGTGGCCGCGGCGCTCGACGACGGCGCACGGGAGGCCGACGCCGTCGAGGCCGCCCTGCTCGGCTGCGACGTCGAGGTGGTCGGCGCGGCGGGGGAGTACCTGGTGGTGCGCGTCGCCGGAGACGGACCGCTGCTGCGGCTGCGCCCCGCCCACCCGCATCCGGAGCTGCCGCACGCCGCCAACCTGCGGAGGATCGCGGAGCACCCCGGGCTCGCCCTGCGCGTCCTCGGCCGTCCGGACCTGGACCGGGCGGCGACGCTCCGGCCGCTGGCGGTCGGCCCGGTGCCGGGGGAGCCGTACACGCTGCGGCTGCCGGAGGAGTGGCTCGGCAGGGCCGACCTGGGATACGACCGCCTCCAGGGGAGCCACTTCCCGCGCGGCGCCACGGGGCCGGGACCGATCGCTCCGGCGGCCGTGCCGGATCCGCTGGCGGACGCGCCGCTGTGGCGGGTGCGGCGGCTCCTGGAGACGGGGGTCGCGGGCGGGCGGCGTGCCGTGGCCGAGGCCGGCCGGGGGACGGACGCGGCCGCCCTCCTCGCCCCGCTGCGGCGGGCGGGCCTCGGCGGGGCGGCGCGGCTCGCGGCGACCCTGACGGCGGAGGCGGACCGCCGCCCCCGCGACGCCTTCGGCCGCCTCACCGACGCCTCGGCCGACGGCTACGCCCGGGCCTGGCTCGCCTCGGCGGTCCACCTGGCGGCCGCGGAGAGGTCACTGGTGGCGGCGTCCTGGTCCTGACGCGAGCCCGGGGCCGGGGGCCCGCGTCGGTCCGGGCGGCCTGCGCGCGGGCGCGGACCTGCGGGAGGCGGTGCTCCGCCCCGAGGTCCCGTCCCCGGGCGGACCGGTGGGCCCGAAGACGTATGCCGTACGCCGTGGGCCCGGAGACGGGCGCGGAGCCGTGTGCCTCGCCCCCGGCCGGTCTCACCCGCTCGGCGGACGGAGACCCCGGCGAGAGGGGGAACGGTAGGTCCCAGACCGTGCGACGGGCGGACACGAGGGCGGGACGAGGCCATGCGACATGTGCTGCGGAAGCGGCGGGAGGCCGCCCGGGCGCGGAAGGAGAGGCTCCAGCGGCTCCGCCGGGACGACCGGACGCTGCTCGACCGCCTGTACGGAACCCCGTACGAGGACATCGTCTTTCCGCCGCCCCGCCCCCTGGACGACGCCGAGGCGGTGGAGATCCTGGGGTTCGCGCTGCGGCTCGGGCGGGCGCTCTTCCTCGCCGGGGCGGAGACCCGGCGGATCGAGTCGTCCGTCGTGGCCGTCACCGCCGCCTGGGGGATGGGCAGCCAGGAGATCGACATCAACGCCCGGTCGATGCAGGTGCAGTACGCCCCCGAGGGCCGGCGGCCGATCGTCATGCTGAAGGTGATGGGCTCGGAGGACACCCGGGACCTGGACCGGCTCGCCGCCCTCGAACGCCTCACCACCCACGCCGCCTCCGGCCGGCTGGACCGGAGGACCGCGGCCGGGACCCTGGACCGGATCGAGGCGGAGGCCTCCCGCTGGCCCTGGTGGTTCGGCCTGGGCGGCGGCGCGGTCCTGGCGGCGATGCTGTGCGTCCTGGCCTCCGGGACCGTGCGCGCGGCCCTGGTGTCGCCCCTCGTGTTCCTGCTCGCCGACCGGGGCGCCTGGGCCCTGTCCCGGAGCGGACTGCCGTCCTTCTTCGTCACCGCCGCGCAGACCGCCCTGCTCCTCGTCGCGGTCGCGGGACTCACGGCGGCCGGGGGCCTGAGCCACGCGGAGGCGGCCAGCGTGATCGCGGCGAACGTGATCCTGCTGCTGCCGATCTTCACGATCATCTCGCTGACCGAGGACGCGATCGACGGCTTCCGCTCCATGGCGGCGGGCCGCGCGGTCAGCCTCCTTGCCTTCTTCACCGCACTGGCCTGCGGCTTCCTCGCGGTCGGCTTCCTGCTGCGGGGCGCCGACGCGGACGCCCGCTCCACCGCCCTGATCCCCCTGCCGGTCGTCCTCTCGCTGCTCACCAGCGCGATCGGCGCCCTCGGGAACACCGTGTTCATGGACGGAGGACTGCGGATCGTCCCGCCTGCGGTCGCCACCGCGGTCCTGGGCGCGGGGGTCAAACTGGCCTGCCTCGGCGCGTTCGGCTGGTCCGCGCCCCTGGCGACCGGCCTCGCGACGGTGGCGATGGGTCTCGCCGCGGCGGTGCTGTCGCCGCGTACGGGCATCCCGGTCCGCGCGTTCGTGATCCCCGGCATCGCCGGAGGCGTGCTGCCGGGCCCCGACCTGTACCGGAGCCTGCTGCAATGGCTGCTGCGCGTGGAGGGCGCGGGGTCCTATCTGGTGTCCACCATGGCGTCGGTGGCCGCCATCGGCATCGGCGTGGTCCTCGGGACGCTGCTCGGCACCGCCGTCGCACGCCGCTGGCGCTCCTGGGAGACCACCGGGACTGGGACTGGGACGGGGACGGGAGCCGGAGCCGGGACGGGGACCGGAGCCGGGGCCGTCAGGCGGGGTGGCCCGGCGTGAGGTCCGTGACGTCGCCGAGCCGGAGGAGGGGCGGCCCGTCCGGGCCGGAGGGGCTCTGTTCGACGGGGGCGAGCAGGAAACCGACGTGGTCTCCGCCCCCGCCCTCGAAGCGCTCCTCGATCCGGCCGACCAGCCAGGCGCGGGCGTCGGCGAGCACCGGCGCTCCGCCCGCTCCCGGCCGCCAGTCCACCCGGGCGAGCTTGTCGGTGTCGTCGCCCGTCCGCCCGCCGAACAGCGCCGCCAGCTCCTTCTGGTCGCTCCCCAGGACGTGGGCCGCCAGGTGGGAGGCGCGGCGCGCGACGCGGTAGGTGTGGTTGGCGGTGGAGAGCCACGCCATGAAAAGGGGCGGGTCGACCGAGCACGGGGAGGCGAACCCCACCAGGCAGCCCGCCCGCTCGCCGTCGGCCGTCGCCGCCGTGACGACGTACATCGGATAATCGAGCGCGTCGGTGAAACCGTCGGCCACGGTCGGCTCCCAGGGTGATCGGAGGACGGCGGCGGGCCGCGCGGTGCGGGCCGACCGGCAAACCGGCCGTACGAAACGACCGGCAAACCGGCCGTACGGAACGACCGGTGGACTGCCCGGACGTACGCACGCGCAATCCGCCTTCGGAATCGGCGGGTTGTGCCGGGGCGGCCCCGGAGTGTCTCCGGAGCCGTTTCCCGGGAAGCAGTCACCTTGCCCCGATGGCCGACCGGCAAACGCGCGATATGGGCTTCTTGTATGACATAAGGGCTCCTCGGTGGGGTAGCGGCACACCCATGGACACGACACCCCTGCGCGCCGTCGCACTCGTCTGCACCCTGTCCCCGTCACCCGCGCGTTCCAGTTCGCAGCTGCTCGCGGAACAGGTCATGGCGGCACTGGGCGAGCACGGCGTCACCGGCACGACCGTCAGGATCGCCGACCACAACGTCCTGCCCGGCGTGAAGACCGACATGGGAGAGGGGGACGACTGGCCGGAGATCCGCGAGGCCGTCCTGGACGCGGACATCCTGGTCCTGTCGACCCCCATCTGGCTGGGCCACCCCTCCAGCATCGCCCAGCGCGTCATGGAGCGGCTGGACGCCGAACTCGGCGAGACGGACGACGAGGGCCGGATGCTGACCTACGGCAAGGTGGCGGCCGTCTGCGTCGTCGGGAACGAGGACGGCGCGCACAAGGTGAGCGCGGATCTCTTCCAGGGCCTCAACGACGTCGGCTTCTCGCTCGCCCCCAACGCCGTCACCTACTGGGTGGGGGAGGCCATGCAGGGCACCGACTACCAGGACCTCGACAAGACCCCCGAGGCCACGGCCGGCACCACCGCGACCCTCGCCGCCAACACGGCCCACCTGGCCCGCCACCTCAAGTCCGCCCCGTACCCGCCGTCCTGACCTCACCGAGACATTCCCGCCGGACATCCCCACCCGAGATTCCCACCCGGACATTCCCACCGACACCGAGGAGCGACAGACATGACCCAGCAGCGGAACGGCGAACCGGACCCGCGTACCACTCCTCCCTCCGAGGCTCCGGGGGAGAGCGGCGACGAGGAGGCGAGGGAGGAGGCGGCGGACGCGGTCGTCGGCGAGGCGGGCGACGACGAAGACGCCGACGACGAGGACGCGGACGACGAGGACTCCGGCGACTCCGCGTAGCGGAAGGAGCCTCCCGTGCCACGAAGCCGGGGAGGCACGTGAGGACATCACGGGCCTCCCCGGCTTCGTGCCGCCCGAGGGGGCCTCAGGCCGTCCTGGCCCGGGGCGCGCTCCCCGGGACCTGGAGCGGTACGGAACCCGGGCCGCTCACCGTCAGGGTGATGCCGAGGCTCGCGCACATCCTGCGGGCTCGGGCGAGCGCGCTGAAGGAGGCCGCGGACGGGGAGGGGGACGGGAATTCGAGGAGCACCCGGAGGGGACGGTAGGCGGAGACGATCGCCTCGATCTCCAGGGCCGCCGCGGCACGGCTGGTGACGTCGAGCTCCCGGAGGAGCCTCAGGTGCAGGGTGCCGTCTTCGAGGACATGGCTCACGAGCATGGTCTACCTCCCGGACCGGGTGGGCGCCGCGGACGCGGCGCGGGGCGGTGATCAGTGGGAGGGACCGGCGAGCGGTCCCGGGTGCGGCGCACGGTGAGCGGTTCGTGGAGCTCGACGGGAACACCGCGAGCGCCGCATCCCCGGCGCGAGCCGGCCGCCGGGGCCGTTCTCCGCCGCAGGACGCTCTGTGTCCAGCCTGAAGCAGCTCGACAGGTGGCTGCCACCCTCCATTATGCAAGGAACGCGCCTGCCTGCACCTTTCCCGTTCCGGGTCCGCGCACCGGGTTCCCGGGGGCCTGATTGGGACGGGAGCGGCCGGGTACGCGGGGGACGACCACGACGGAACGAAGGAGGCAAACCGGTGAGTACGGTCGAGAAGACCATCGATGTGGACGTCCCGGTGCGGAGCGCCTACGACCAGTGGACGCAGTTCGAGGAGTTCCCCCGCTTCATGGAGGGCGTCGAGGAGGTGCGGCAGGTCGACGACCGCCACTGCCACTGGCGGACCAAGGTGGCGGGCGTGCGGCGCGAGTTCGACACCGAGATCGTCGACCAGCTGCCCGACGAGCGCGTCGCGTGGCGCACCGTGGGCGGCGAGGTCCGGCAGAAGGGCGTCGTGACCTTCCAGTCGCTCGACGAGGGCCACACCAGGGTCCGGCTCGCGATGGAGGTGGAGCCGGAAGGCGTGGTGGAGAAGACCGGTGACGCCCTCGGGATCCTCGACCTGCGGGTCAAGGGCGACCTGAAGCGGTTCAAGGGCTTCATCGAGGAGCGCGGGCAGGCCACCGGCGGCTGGCGCGGCCGCGTCAGCCCCTCGGACGCGACGGGACCGGCCCCGACCGGCACCCCCGGCACTACGACGGGCGCCCCGGACACGACCGGCCCCACGGCGGGCCCGACGGGCCCGGCCCCGACCGGCACCCCCGGCACTACGACGGGCGCCCCGGACACGACCGGCCCCACGGCGGGCCCGACGGGCCCGGCCGGCCCGGCCGGTGACGCGCCCGTCATCCCCGGCCAGGCCGATCGGTCCTCGCGCGGCGCGGGCGCCTGGCCGCCCGCCGACCGCCCCTGAGGACGCCCGACGGCACTGACGCTCCAGGCCCGGGGCCGGTCGCGCGGACGGACGACGTCCCGCGACCGGCCCCGGGGCCGTCTGCACCGGCCCGTCCACACAGGCCCCGCCCGCCGGCCCGCACCGGCCTCGCCCGCCGACCCGCACCAATCACGGCCGCCCCCGCCTCCCCTCCACGGACACGGAAGGCCGAACGCGCGTCCGGCCCGATGATCTGGAAACTTGGGGGACATGAGCAAGACCGCCCTCGTCGTCATCGACATGCTCAACCGCTACGACCACCCCGACGCGGAACTCCTCGTCCCCTCCGTCACCCGGGCGCTCCCCGCCGTGGTGCGCCTCCTGGAGCGGGCCCGGGAGCGGGACCTCCCGGTCGTCTACGCCAACGACAACTTCGGGAAGTGGCGCTCCCACCACGGGGAGATCCTGGAGGCGGCCCTCGGCGGCCCCCACGCCGACCTGGTCGACCCCGTACGTCCGGACGAGACGTCCTACTTCGTCGTCAAGGCGCGCCACTCCGCCTTCTACGAGACCCCGCTCGCCTATCTGCTGGGCACGCTCGGCGTGGACCGCCTCGTGCTCTGCGGACAGGTCACGGAGCAGTGCGTGCTCTACTCCGCCCTCGACGCCCACATCCGGCACCTCTCGGTCACGGTCGCCCGGGACGCCGTCGCCCACATCCACGAGGACCTGGCCGACGCCGCCCTGCGCATGATGGAGACCAACATGAGCGCGCGCGTCTGCCGCGCCGACGAGGCCCTGGACTGAGCGCGGACCGGTTTCGCGCCCCCGGGACGGACGCGTACGAGGGCGGCTGCCGGGCGGTCCGGGCCCTCCCGGGGCACATTGGTACGGAGGGGCGACCGCCCCTCCGCCGTGCCGTCCGCGCGTACGGCACGCGGTGCCGGGTAGTCGGTCGGCAGGAGACCCTTTCCGGCGGCGGGCGGAGAAGAGACGGAGCCGAACCCCGCGGCCCGGGCCGGAACCGTCTTTCCCGGCGTGAGCGAGAAGGGGCATGACATGAGCACCAATGACGGCACCTCCCGCGTGGTCGTGGGCGTGGACGGTTCACCGGCCTCGCACGCGGCCCTGCGCTGGGCCCTCCGCCACGCGCGGCGCACCGGCGCGACCGTGCACGCCGTGGGGGTCTACGACCTTCCCGGGGCGGAAGGATGGTCCGCGCCGGCCGTCGACGTGCTGTTCGACGAGGAACAGGCCCGGCGGTCGCTCTCCGAGGAGCTCCGCGCAGTCCTCGGCCCGGACGACGACGTCCCCCTGGTCCACCACGTGGTGCGCGGAAACCCCGCCCAGGTGCTGATCGACGAGTCGGACGGCGCCGAACTGCTCGTCGTGGGAAGCAGGGGCCGGGGAGGGTTCGCGAGCCTGCTCCTCGGCTCGGTGAGCCAGCAGTGCGCGGCGCACGCGTCCTGCCCCGTCGTCATCGTCCGCCCGGAGACGGCCGACGGCACCCCGCCCACGGGCGACACCCCCTGATACGCGTCGGTGACACGGAGGTCGGATCATCATGAACGCATCCATGTCGTTGGTGCTTCTGCCGGACGGCCATCTCGTGCTCCCCGCCGACGAGGTGACCGGCCTGCTCCGGCACCTCGCGGCCGGGTGGCTGGAGTCGACCGGCGAAGATGACCTCGACCTCGCACCGGAGACGGTGGTGGCCCTGGCAGGAGCGCTGACGGAGGTCGCCGACCGGATCGACGTGGAGTGCATCGCGCTCGCGCCGCACGGCGACGAGGACCCGTTCGACCAGGAGAGGCCGTTCGTCGACGGAAGCGGCGAGGAAACTCCGCCCGACGACGTGCCCCTCAACGAGGGCAGCCCGTTCGACGAGGGGCGCCCCTTCGGGGAGGGGGGCCGCTTCGAGGACGGGAACCCCCTCAGGGACGAGCACGGGGACCCGTACGACGGAGGCGGTCCGCCGCAGCCCTGAGGGAGCGCCCGCGCGGAGCCGGGCTCCACGGGTCCTCCTTCAGGAGCAGGTCCACGTCGGCGAGGCGCCGGGCGCGCGCGTCGAGCGCCGGGTCGTCCAGGTCGCCCCAGGCCAGCGGGGCCGCGACGGGCGCCCCCGCCCTGGCCCGCACCGTGTACGGGGCCACGGCGGTCTGCCCGTACGCGTTGCGCTGGACGTCGAGGTACAACCGCCCCTCCCGGGCCTTCTTGCGCACCTCGGTGGTGAGCAGCTCGGGGTGGCGGGCGGCGAGCACCCCGGCGACGTCGGAGGCGAAGGCCCGTACGTCGTCGTAGGGCGCCTTCCGGTCCAGCGGCACCAGGACGTGCAGCCCGCGCGAGCCGGTGGTCATGAGCAGCGACGGCAGCTCCAGCCCGTCGAGAAGGTCGCGGAGCCACCGGGCGGCGTCCCGCACCGGCCCGAACCCCTCCCCGGACGGGTCGAGGTCGAAGACCAGCCGGTCCGGGTGATGGGGGCGGTCGACCTTCGACAGCCAGCGGTGCAGGGTGACGGAGCCCTGGTCGGCGAGCAGGACCAGGGTGGCGGCGTCCTCGGCCAGCACGTACGTGACGGTGCCGCCCTCCTTCGGCATCTCGGCGCGCCCCACCCAGTCCGGGAAGTGGTCCGGCACGTCCTTCTGGAAGAAGCCCCGGTCTCCGATGCCGCCCGGATGGCGCTCCAGGGTCAGCGGGCGGCCGCGCAGGTGCGGCAGCATCTTCGGGGCCACGGCGCGGTAGTACTCCGCGAGGTCGGCCTTGGTGATGCCGTCCCCGGGGAAGAGCACCTTCTCCGGACGGCTCACCGTCACGGTGCGCCGGCCCGCCCGCACCTTCCGGGTCTCCGTCATCACGGCCTCCCTCTCCGCAGGGGCCCGGGGATCCGCCCCGAGGCCTCCTCACGGGGCCGCTACCCGCGATGGCGCGCGGCTACCGCGCGCGCCCACCGCCCGCCCGGCGGGAGCGCGCGGCACGCATACGGCCCTCCGTCCGGGGCACTCGCGCCATGACCCCGCAAGCCGCACGTGAGGAGCCCGACCATGAGGGCGTTGACCTGGCACGGACACCGCGACGTTCGTGTGGACACCGTGCCCGACCCCCGGATCGTCGACCCGACGGACGTGATCGTCCGCGTCACCTCCAGCGGCATCTGCGGCTCCGACCTGCACCTGTACGAAGTGTTCGGACCCTTCCTGGACCCCGGCGACATCCTCGGCCACGAGCCCATGGGCATCGTGGAGGAGGTCGGCCCCGAGGTGCGGAACCTCAAGGCCGGCGACCGGGTGGTGGTGCCGTTCAACGTCTCCTGCGGCACCTGCTGGACCTGCGGCCAGGGCCTGCAGTCCCAGTGCGAGACCACCCAGGTCAGGGAGTACGGGACGGGCGCCTCCCTGTTCGGCTACACCAAGCTCTACGGACAGGTCCCCGGCGGCCAGGCCGAGTTCCTGCGCGTCCCCTTCGGCGACACCCTGCCCATCAAGGTGGGCCAGGACGCCCCCGACCAGCGCTACCTCTACCTCTCCGACGTGCTGCCGACCGCCTGGCAGGCCGTGGCGTACGCCGACGTCCCGCCCGGCGGCACCCTGACCGTCCTCGGGCTCGGCCCCATCGGCGACATGGCCGCCCGCATCGCGCTCCACAGGGGCGCGAGCAAGGTCATCGGCGTGGACCTCGTCCCCGAGCGGCTGCGCCGCGCCCGGAGCCGCGGGGTCGAGGTGCTGAACCTCAAGGAGCACGGCAAGGACCTCGGCGACCGGGTGCGGGACCTCACCGGCGGCCGGGGCACGGACGCGGTCATCGACGCCGTCGGCATGGAGGCCCACGGCGCCCCGCTCACCAAGGCCGCGCAGAAGATCCCCGGCTTCCTCCCCGACGCCCTCGCCCAGAAGCTGATGACCACGGTCGGCGTGGACAGCATGGCCGCCTTCGACACGGCGGTCGACGCGGTCCGCCGCGGCGGCACCATCAGCCTGTCCGGCGTCTACGGCGGCGCCGTCGACCCCGTCCCGATGTTCAGCCTCTTCGACAAGCAGGTCCAGCTCCGCATGGGCCAGGCCAACGTCTGGCGGTGGGTGGAGGACATCCTCCCGCTCCTGGACGACGCCGACCCGCTCGGCGTGGACGACTTCGCCACCCACACCCTGCCCCTGGAGGACGCGCCCCAGGCGTACAAGACGTTCCAGGACAAGAAGGACGGCATGATCAAGACCGTCCTGACCCCCGGCCGCTGAGCGGACGCGCCACCGCCCGCCTCTCCCGGCCGGGAGGTGGGAAGCGGTGTGAAATCACGACTTCGTGGAACCCGTCTCTCATGGAAGCGACACCACAGGACATGCCCGGCCCCGCCCGCCCCCCGCTGCTCGACAGCACCGCGTCCCTCCTGGTGAAGGGGTACGGCTGGCTGCCCGACCTGCGCCGGCGCGCCCGGAACGCCCCGGCCGTGCCCGTACGGATCCTCGGCCGGCGCGGAGTCGCGCTGCACGGCAAGGAGGCGGTGGACTTCTTCTACGACGAGCGGCACGTCCGCCGCCAGGACGCCCTGCCCGGACCCGTCCTGGACACCCTGTTCGGCCGCGGAGCCGTCCACACCCTCGACGGAGGGCCGCACCGGGGGCGGAAGGCGCTGTTCCTGACGCTGCTCAAGGACCCGGAGCGGATCGCCGCCCTGGTCGAGCACGCCCGGCGGGCGTGGGACCGGGCCGAGGCCGACTGGCAGGGCCGGGAGCGGGTGGTCCTCTTCGACGAGGCCGCCCGCGTCCTGACCAGGGCCGTCCACGACTGGGCCGGCGTCCCGCTGCCCGACGGCGAGGAGGAGACCGCCGCGCGGGACCTCGTGGCCATGGTGGACGGCTTCGCCGCCGTCGGCCCCCGGCACCTGCGCGCGCGGCGGGCCCGGAAGCGGCAGGAGGAGCGGCTCGCCCCGCTGATCGAGGAGCTGCGGTACGCGGGCGCCCCGTCGGGGCAGGCGACGATCGCGCAGGCGGTGGCCGCGCACACCGACGCGAACGGCCGGCAGCTCGACCCGCACACCGCGGCCGTCGAACTCCTGAACGTCCTGCGCCCCACCGTCGCGGTCACCTGGTTCCTCGTCTTCGCCGCCCACGCCCTGCACCGCTGGCCGGAGCACCGCGACCTCCTGACGGCGGACGAGCGGCACACCTGGGGCTTCGCCCAGGAGGTCCGCCGCTTCTACCCCTTCGCCCCGTTCACCGGCGGCCTCGCGGCGGCCGACACCCAGTGGGGCGGCGTCCCGATCGAGAAGGGCAGCCTGGTCCTCCTCGACCTGTACGGCCACGACCACGACCCCGACCTGTGGCCGGAGCCGTACGCCTTCGACCCGACCCGGTTCACCCGGCCGGGCGCCCCGATCGACCGCGACGACCTCGTGCCGCAGGGCGGCGGCGACCCGGCGACGGGCCACCGGTGCCCCGGCGAGGACATCACCCTCGCCCTCCTGGCCGCCCTGGTCCCGCGCCTCGCCCGCCTGCCCCACGACGTGCCCGACCAGGACCTGTCGATCCCGCTGCACCGCGTACCGACGCTCCCGCGCAGCGGATACGTCATGGAACGGGTACGCCTGACGTCACCGGCGGCGGCGCGCTGACCGCCGTACCACCGGACCGACCGACCGACTGACCGACTGCACCGTCCGAGAAGAGAAGAGATGAGGAGACCGGAATGAGCGACGCGCACACCCCGGGCAATTCGGAGGACCCGATACCCCGCGACCGCGAGGACGAGCAGGCCGCCGAGGGCGAGGACCCGCTGGCCATACCCGTCACGCGGGACCCGGGCAGCGAGGAGCTCCCGGACACCGAGGAATCCGGTACGGGCCCCCGGGGGCGCCCCGAGGAGGAGACCGTCGACCCCGAACAGCCCACCCCCGACGAACCGGCCGACTGACCGGGACACCGCCGCCGGCACCACCCCCACCCATCCCCACCACCGGAACGGAGTCCCATCCTGAGCCCCGCCGACCTCGTGTTCACGGCCCTGGGCATCGGAGCGCTGGCGGCGGCGGTCCTGCCGAGGCTCGTACGGCACATGCCGTTCTCGATGCCCATGGTCTTCCTGGCACTCGGCGCCCTGACCGGTCTGCTGCCCCTCCCCATGCCCGAACTCGACCCCGTGGCGGACCGGGCCTGGGTCGAGCACGTCACCGAGATCTGCGTGATCGTCTCCCTCATGGGCGCCGGACTCGCCCTGAACCGGCCCTTCGGCCTGCGCTCCTGGGCCGGGCCGTGGCGGCTCCTCGGCATCACCCTGCCCCTGACCGTCGCCGCGACCACCGCGCTCACCTGGTGGCTCTTCGACTGGCCCGCGGCCACCGCCCTCCTCGTGGGCGCCCTGCTCGCGCCGACCGACCCGGTGCTGGCGGCGGAGGTGCGGGTGGGGGAGCCGACCGACGAGGACGACGACGAGGACGAGGTCCGCTTCACGCTCACCGCCGAAGCCGGCCTCAACGACGGACTGGCCTTCCCCTTCGTCCTCGCCGCCCTCGCGCTCGCCGGAGCCGGCGGCGTCTGGGCGGACGCCGACTGGGGACACTGGTTCGGCTTCGACCTCGTGGCCAGGGCGGTGATCGCCGTCGTGATCGGCATCGCCCTCGGGCGGCTGCTCGGATGGATGTTCTTCCGGGCCGGGTCCGCCTCGCTCAGGCTGTCCGAGCACATGGAGGGCTTCGTCGCGCTCGCCGCGACCTTCCTCGCGTACGGCCTCACCGAACTCGCCCACGGCTACGGCTTCGTCGCCGTCTTCGTCACCGCCTGCACCGTCCGGGCCGCCGAACGCGGCCACGGCTACCACAAGGTGCTGCACGGCTTCACCGAGCAGATCGAACGCCTCCTGACGGCGGCGCTGCTCTTCCTCCTCGGCCACTACCTCGTCGCCACCGGCCTCGCGTCGCTGACCTGGCCGATGGTCCTGCTCGCCCTGGCCCTGATCGTGGTCGTCCGCCCGCTCACGGGGTGGATCGCCCAGCTCGGCTTCGTCACCGGCCCCCGGGAGCGGGCCGTCGCCGCCGTCTTCGGACTGCGCGGCATCGGCTCCCTCTTCTACCTCGCGTACGCGCTCGGCCACCACGGATTCGAGGGCCAGGCAAGGGAGTTGTGGGTCCTGACCGCCACCACGGTGGCGCTCTCCGTACTGCTCCACGGGGCGGGCGCCACCCCGGCCATCCGCCGTCTGGACCGCCTGCGCGAGGTCCGTCCGTCCGACGCGCCGCCGTGAGCCGCCCCGTACGCACCTCATGCCTGTGGGCCCGGCCGATGCCGGGCCCACAGGTGTGAAGGGCTGGTGGAGCGACGCGTCAGCGGCGTCCGCGCAGCCTGCCGAGGAGGCGGCGGGCCCGGGCCCGGCTCCGGGAGTCGGAGGCGGCGCGCCGTACCGACGCGATCGCCCGCCGCCCCTGGGGGCTGCGGCCGAATCGCTTGATGCGGGTCAACAGTGCGGACATGGAACCTCCCGTGCTCGTACGTCATCCACGTGGCGTCCGGCGGAGGAACGCCGGTCCCCGGCGGCCTTCGGGGACGAGGGCCGCCCCTTCCGCCTACCCCCGATGCGTCTGGGCACGCGACGGTTCGTCAATTGCCTTCAGTGCGCAGCCCATTGGGTGGCGACGCCGCCGTCACCGGTCGCTCGGGCTCCGCCCCGGCGAAGGCGTCCGGCCGGTCCGGGGCCATCGGTCCGCACTCCGACTCCCTTTGCCTGAAAGGCCGTTGACGGGGCACACGGACCGCATGACCGTTTCCAAGACAGGTGTCCTCGTCCTCGACAGCACCGATCCCGAACCCCTCGCCCGCTTCTACGCCGCCCTGCTCGACGCCACCGTCGAACCCAGCGGCGCCGACGCCGACCTGCTGCTGATCTCCGGCGCCACGGGCGTCGTCCTGGGCATCCGGCGCGACCCCGGCCAGGCGCCGCCCAGCTGGCCCCGGCCGGACGACTCCCAGCAGGCCCACCTGCTCATCCTCGTGGAGCCCGACGCGCTCGACGAGGCCGAACGGGAGGCCGTCTCCCTGGGCGCCCGCCCCGTCTCCGCCGACCAGAACGGCACCCGCCTCGACCGGCGCACCGACACGCGCCGCTACACGGACCCGGCCGGCCACGCCTTCGTCCTCGCCCCCACGCGCGGTGCTCCCGCGTGACGTTTCCGCGGGACACCCGGGGGCAGCCGCCCCACGTGCCCGCCCGCCCGCACGACCGAGGAGGACGACCATGACCCGTCACGAGCGCCGCCGCACCCTGCCCGCGGACGGCCCGCCGCGGACCACGCCCTCGGAGGCCGTCGGCGAGAGCGGCGACGTCGAGGCGCGCCGGGAGGCCGAGAAGGCCACCCGGGACCGCCGGGGCGGAGCCGGCGACGAGGGCGGCATGACCGCCAAGCGCCAGTCCCCGGGCCTGGGCCGCGAGGAACAGCGCCGCCCGCACGGACGGAGGGGCGAGGCCGAGACCGAAGAGGCCTAGGGCCTGTCCGGCGGGCCGCGACCGGGACCGCGCCCCCGGACGACTGCGCGCCCCGGCCCCGGGTAGACGCCGGGCGGACGCCCGACCGCCCGGAGGAGGGACCATGCCCGGACCCGGAAGCTCGTACTGGATGGAGTCGGCGCCGCCAGGCCGCGCCCACCCGCCGCTGGAGGGCGACCTCACCACGGACACGGTCGTCGTGGGGGCCGGGATCGCCGGTCTCTGCACCGCCCGCGCGCTGAACCGCGCCGGACGCGACGTGGTGGTCCTGGAGGCGGACCGGATCGCGGCCGGGGTGACCGGCCACACCACCGGAAAGCTCACCTCCCTCCACGGCCTCCGCTACGAGCCCCTGCGCCACGACCAGGGGGACAGGGCGGCGGCCCGGTACGCGGCGGCCCAGGAGGACGCCCTCCGGGAGGTGGTGCGCCTGTGCGAGGAGCTCGGCGTCGACGCCGAGCTCGAACGCCGCCCCGCGTACACCTACACCTCCGACGGGGAGCGGACCGGCGAGATCCGCGCCGAGGCGGCGGCCGCCGCCGGAGCCGGGCTGCCGGCCGCCGAGGTGACCGGGGAACCGGGGGAGGCCGGGACGGGGCTCCCGTACCCCGTCGCGGCGGCGGTCCGCGTCGAGGACCAGGCGCAGTTCCACCCGCGCCGCTTCCTGCTCGCCCTGGCCGACGACCTGGTCGCGCACGGCGGCCGGATCCACGAGGGCACCCGCGTCACCGGCCTCAAGGAGGGCGCCGAGTGCCGCCTCGCCCTCGCGGGCGGGGGCACGGTCCACGCCCGCGACGTCGTCCTCGCCACCCACTTCCCGCTGCGCTGCCACCCCACCCTCCTGATGCGCCTCTCCCTGCGGCGGGAACTCGTCGTCGCCGCCCCCGTCGACGAGCGCCACGCCCCCCACGGCATGTACTGGAGCGCCGAGGACGACGTCCGGTCGGTGCGCACCGCCCCGCTCGGCGGGGGCCGACGGCTCCTGATCGTCTCGGGCGAGGCCTTCGAACCGGGCGCCGGCGGCGTCCGCGCCCGCTGGGAACGCCTGGAATCCTGGGCGCGCGACCGGCTGCCGGGCTTCGCCGAAGCCCCCGAGGTGCGCCGCTGGGCGGCCCAGGACGTCCACACGGCCGACGGGGTGCCCTGCGTCGGACACGAGCACCCCGACACCGAGCACGTCTACGTCGCCACCGGCTTCGGCGGCTGGGGGCTCAGCAACGGCGTCGCCGCGGGCCGGCTGCTCACCGCCCACCTGACGGGCGCCCCGCGCCCGGACTGGACGGAACTCTTCGACCCGCGCCGGCGCCTCTCCGTCCGCGAGACGCCCGGGGTCCTCCGGCACCAGACGGCCGTGGCCCGCCACTTCCTGACCGGCCTGCGGACCGGCCGCCGCTGCACCCACATGGGGTGCGAGCTGGGCTTCGACGACGCCGAACAGACCTGGGAGTGCCCCTGCCACGGCTCCCGCTTCGCGGCCGACGGCAGCGTCCTCCAGGGCCCCGCCACCGAACCCCTGGAGGACTGAGGGGAGCTTCTCCCCGCCCGCACGCCGCGCGAGGGGGAGGAATGGTACGTACGGGACGGGGGAGACGCGACGGTGAAGGGCCGCCGCCCCGGACGGAGCGCCGGCCCGGACCCCCACGGTGACAGGACGACAGGACGGAGGAGCGCGATGGACACCGGCGAGAACGAGTACCGGATCGCCCGGTTCAGGGAGCGGCTCGCGCACGACGACATGGCCGAGCTCGGGGTACGCATCGAGGTGCGCGGCACGGCCGTGCTCCTGACGGGCACCGTCCCGACGGCCGGGGAGCGGGAGGAGATCCTCCGGCTCGCCGAGACGGAACTGGCCGGCCTGCCCGTCCGCACGGACCTCATGGTCGCCTGCATCGATCCCCCCGAGCGTCCCGAGGAGCTGCTGTGACGGCCCCGGAACGACAGGAGGACGGGGCCGTCGTCCGGGTGGCGGCCGTCGGCGACATCCATCTGAGCCCGGACTGCCGGGGCCTGCTGCGCCCCTCCTTCGAGACTCTTTCGCTCTGCGCGGACGTCCTCCTCCTGGCCGGGGACCTCACCCGCCACGGAACGGTCTCCGAGGCGGAGGTGGTCGCGGACGAGGTCCGGGACCTCGGCGTCCCCGTGGTGGCCGTCCTCGGCAACCACGACTACCACTCCGACCAGGAGGCGGACATCGCGCGCGTCCTCACCGACGCCGGGGTCGCCGTCCTGGAGGGCGACCGGACGGTCCTGCCGGTGGACGGCGGACGGCTCGGCATCGCCGGCACGAAGGGCTTCTGCGGCGGCTTCGCGGGCCGCAGCGCCGGAGAGTTCGGCGAACGCGAGATGAAGGACTTCGTCCGCACCACGCGCCGGGCCGCCGAAGGCCTCCACGAGGCCCTGTCCGACCTGTCCGACTGCGAGGCGCGGATCGCCCTCACCCACTTCTCTCCCGTCCCCGACACCCTCGCGGGCGAACCGGTCGAGATCTACCCCTTCCTGGGCAGCTACCTGCTGGCCGAGGCCATCGACGGGGCGGGCGCCGACCTCGCGGTGCACGGCCACGCCCACCTGGGCACCGAGCACGGCATGACGGCGGGCGGGGTGCGCGTCCGCAACGTCGCCCAGCCCGTCATCGGCAAGGCCTTCGCCCTCTACCACCTGCCCCTCACCCGGACACCGGAGCACTCCGGGGCCCGCGACGCGCCCGGGAGGGCCGGCCGGCCCCCGGCGGCCGGCGCCCCGATGTGACACGGCCCCGCTCGGCGGCACGGCCCTCCCCGGACGTCCGGGGAGGGCCGTGTCCGTTCCCGGTGTCCTACGGCAGGGGAGTGCCGCCGGTGGCGTTGACGATCTCGCCGGTGATGTAGCTCGCCCCGGGCGAGGCGAGGAAGACGTACGCGGGCGCCATCTCCGCCGGCTGGGCGGGGCGCCCCAGCGGCGACTGCCGGCCGAAGTCCTCCGTGCTCGGCATCGTCGAGGGGATCAGCGGGGTCCACACCGGCCCCGGGGCGACCGCGTTGACCCGGATGCCGCGCTCGGCGAGCAGCTGCGCCATGCTGTGGGTGAAGGAGACGATCGCGGCCTTCGTCATCGCGTAGTCCAGGAGGTGCGGGCTGGGCTGATAGCCCTGCACCGAGGTGGTGTTGATGACGCACCCGCCGCGGGGCATGTGGGCGAGGACCGCCCGGGAGAGCCAGAACATCCCGTACAGGTTGGTCTTCATCACCCGGTCGAACTGCTCCGTGGTGATGGCCTCGATCCCGTCGGGCCGGGACATCTGGTACGCGGCGTTGTTGACGAGGACGTCCACGCGCCCCAGCTCCTCCACCGCCCGGTCGATCAGGGCCGCGCACTGCTCCTCGTCGCGGACGTCGCACAGCACGGGAACCGCCCTGCGGCCCGCCTCGCGGACCAGGCGCGCCGTCTCGGCCGCCTCGTCCTTCTCCTCGGGCAGATGGGTGAAGACGACGTCCGCGCCCTCGCGGGCGAACGCCAGGCAGACGGCCCTGCCGATCCCGGAGTCACCGCCGGTGACCACCGCGGCCCGGTCGAGGAGCAGGTCGTGGCCCCGGTAGGAGTCCTCCCCGTGGTCGGGCCGCGGGTCCATCCGCTCGGTCGAGCCGGGGTATTCCTGCTGCTGGTCGGGGAACGGGGGGACGGGGCGGTCGGGGGTGTTCTCGCTGGTGTCCATGGGGTTCGGCTACCCGGCGGCCCGACCCGTATCCCGCCCCCGGCCCGGACGGAAGCCGTCCGGGCGGACAGGAGCCCCCGGTCGCCCCTCCGGCGGGCGGGCGAATGGGCCGGGTGGACGGGGGCAGGCGGATTCCGGACGGAGGACACGCTCCGCCACGTACGGCACACGGAGACGGAGGGCGGCGGCGGACCGCCGGCCGTCCTCTCCCTACCGGAGGAGTTGGGGACGAATGACCGAGCACACGTGGAGTTACCGGTCGACCGCCGGGCACCTGGCCGGTGCCGATCTGACCGGCTACAAGGTCGAGGCGACCGACGGCGGCATCGGGAAGGTGGACAAGCACTCCGACGAGGTCGACGACGCGTATCTGGTCGTCGACACCGGGGTCTGGATCTTCGGCAAGGAGGTCCTGCTGCCGGCGAGCACCGTGACCCGGATCGATCCGGAGGAGCGGAAGATCTTCGTGGACCGCACCAAGGACCAGATCAAGGACGCTCCGGAGTTCCACCGCGAGACGCACCTCGACGACCCGGTCTACCGCGACCAGCTGGGCACGTACTACGGCCTGGGCGGGCCTTTCGGCGGCCGTCTGGTCTGAGACCGCCGTCTCGCCGGACGGATGAGGGGCGGGGGGGGCCGCCCCCCCGGGGGGGGGGGGGCGCCCGCCGGGCCCGGGCCCCGCCCCCCCGGGGGGGGCCGCCGGCGCGCGGGCGCGCGCCCCGCCCCCGGCCGG
>NZ_JBIWAS010000001.1:1589842-1722012 GCF_044760185.1 Streptomyces sp. NPDC098101
GGGGTGTGGGGGGGGGGGGTGGGTGGTCCGGCTCGGGTGTGGGGGGGGGGGGGGGGGGGGCGCCCCCCCCCCCCCGGGGGCCCCCCCCCCCCCCCACCCGCCCGGCCCCCGCTCCGCCGGGCGGCGACCGCTAGGCCGCGGCGGCTCCGCTCCGCAGGACCTGCTCGCGCTCCTGCTCCGTCAACCCGCCCCAGACCCCGTAGGGTTCCGCCACGCTGAGCGCGTGCTCCAGACAGCGGACGCGTACGGGGCACGCCGCACAGACCGCCTTGGCGGCCTCCTCGCGCGCCGCACGGTCCTGCCCCCGCTCGCCCTCGGGGTGGAAGAACACCTCGGTCCCCACGCCGCGGCACGCTGCCGACATCTGCCAGTTCCACTGGTGCTCCGCCCGCCCGGGCAGATGCGACACCTTGGCCATCCCGGTCGTCCTCCTCGCATCGGTTCGTGAATGCCTCCAATGTCGCGTCTGGCCGCAAAGACCACCTCGAAACACCCGGGTTCGGGAAACACGCCGCCGCGTTCCCGCGCCGGAGGCCCGGAGGACTACTCCGGCAGCTCGACCGAGAGGTGCGGGGACAGGGCGCGCAGGAAGGCGGCCGCGTCGAAGGCCGCCCCGGCGGAGGCGACGCCGACCGCCCCGGTCCGGCCCGTGAGGACGCGGTCGAGCGCCTCCACGGCGAGCGGCGCGCTGACGGCGTAGATGTCCCGGCCGCTCGCCACGGCCCGCCGCTCCTCACCCCCGGAGCGCACGACGACGTCGACGAGGAACGTCTGGTCGGACCGCCCGTGCTCGTCGGCCGCGGCCGGCGCCGGAGTGTCGGGGGCGGCCAGGTCCCGCGCCGCCTCGGCCGTCATGTAGGTGCGCACCTCGGGAACGGCCAGGTGGCTGGGGACGGTGACGACGTCGGCCATGGTGAACTCCCCGATCACGGACCGGACTCCCAGTGGTTCGGGGAAGGTCCACTCCAGGGCCGGCGGCGCGTCGTCGCGGTACTCCAGCCTCCCGCCGGCGAACACCACGCGCCGGCCGTCCCTGCGCTCCCGGGAGACCGCGCCCGCCGTACGGGTCCCGGCGGTGGGGTGCCAGCCGCTCAGCCCGTACGCGACGTGCGCCTCGTCGGCCTCCGTCCAGTCGCCCATCGCCGCCGTGACCAGCAGGTCGCCGAGACCGCCGAAGAACGCCATCGCGGGGATCACCGGGACGCCCGCGGCGGCGGCGCGCTCCGCGAAGTGCGCGAACGTGTCGAGGTTGGCCTCGATCTCCGCCGCCACGTCCACGTACGGGATCCCGGCGCGCAGGGCCGCCCCGATCACCGGCCCCGCCGTCGAGGCGAACGGGCCGGCGCAGTTGACCACGGCGTCCGCGCCGGCCAGCGCGCGGTCGAGCGAGGCCGGATCGTCGACCGTGGCCGGCCGTACGTCCAGCCCCGGGCGGGACTCCGCGAACGCCCGCAGCTTGCCCTCGTCGCGCCCGGCCAGGACCGGTACGAACCCCCGGTCCAGCAGCTCCGCCACCACGAACCGCCCCGTGTGCCCGTACGCGCCGTACACCGTCACGACCTGCCCCGCACCCATCACGACTCTCCCACCGCTCTTGATTGTTCAACTGTGAACCATCTTGGTGGGGGCGGACGGACGGCACCAGAACCGGAAGTGCCGTCGCCCGCACACTTTCGGACAGGCCCTAATAGGCGACGGGCGCGGCGAGTTCGGTGACGGTCTGCCGGGCGGCCCGGGGGATGCCGAGGAGGGCCCGGGCCCGGTGCACGGCCGCGAGCTGCTCGGCCCCGTGCGGGCCCCAGTCGAAGAGCTCCCGCACCTGTTCCGGAGTGGCCAGGGCCCGGACGGGCGCGCGGCCGGTGACCGGATCGACGGACGGAGGACCGAGACGGGTGAGGGCGGCGGCGTGCCGGACGAGCGCGTACGGACCGTCCGGACCGTCCGGGGCGAGGAGGTGCCCGAGGTACAGGGGACGGGCGAACACGGCCGCGGCCGCCCCGTCGGCTTCGCGGGCCAGGGTGGCCCCGGGGTCGCCGTGGTCCGCCGCTTCGGCGACACCCCCGGGCAGCCGGGCCGCGCCCGTGTCGGGATCGAGCAGGACGAGCACCCGCCCGTCCGGGGCGAACAGCCAGCCCGAGGACCCGCGGACCGGAAGGCCGTCCGGGACGGGGACGGGACGGAAGGGCCGGTGGTCGCGGTCCCGCGCGGTGCGCAGCGCGCCGACCCGGTCGAGGACGCCCGGAGCGACCGGGACGCCGTCCTCCAGGAGCGCCGGGCCGGCCCCGTCGACGCGGGCGCGCAGCGCGGACAGGGCGCGGCGGGCGTCGCCGGGGATCATCAGACCGGGCAGGTCGGCGGGCTCGACGAACTCCACGGCCTCGACCTCGTGCCCGGGCAGCCGGATCGAGGCGATCCGGTCCTCGTCCCAGACGCCTCCCTCGTAGACGTGCACGATCTCGCCGGGGAACCGCATGACCCCGGGCGCGCCGAAGCCGTCGACGGACACCCAGTCGACGGCGAGGCCCCGGTCGACGGCCGCCGTGACGCCGAGTTCCTCCTCCAGCTCCCGGGCGGCGGCGCGGGCGGGGGACTCGCCCTTGTCGACGGCCCCGCCCGGCAGGAGGCGCCAGGGCCGGTAGTCGACGCGCTGGACCAGGACCTGCCCGTACGCGTTGGTGATCAGTACGGACGTCCCGGCCCACAGGGCGGCGGAGGCGCGCAGCAGCCCGTACTCCTCGTCGGTCATCGACGTACCGGGAGACCCGTCGGGTGCGGAAGGCGTCGTCATCTCTCTCCGATCGGTGCGGCGCCCCGGCGGGGGCGGTGAAGTGCGGGGGCCGTGCTCCGGACGGCGGACCGGCGCCCGGCGGCGTGAACACCGTCTCGTTCCCCGGCGGTCCGCCGACCACACACCCTCCCCGGTCCGCTCAACGGACGAGGGGAGCGGAGCGTCACGCCCCGGGCCCGCACCGGCCCGCCGCCGCGGGACGCGCCGTACGGGGGCGGCCGCACGACCTGCCGGGCGCTCAGTCCACCCCGATCCCCAGGACGCACGCGTCGTCCTCGTGGCCCGCGAGCTCGGGATCGGCCAGCAGCGCGTCGATCAGCCGGCGCGGTTCCAGGGACGAGGAGGCCGTCACCGCGTCCGCCAGCCGCGCGATCCCCACCGTCACGTCCTCGCCCCGGTGCTCGACCATCCCGTCGGTGTAGAGGACCAGCAGATCGCCCGCGCGCAGCGGCGTCGACGAGGTCTCGTACGCGTACCCCGGCAGCGCGCCCAGGAGCGGGCCGCGCTGCTTGGCCTCCAGCGGCTCGGCCCGCCCGTCGCGCAGCAGCAGCGGCGCGGGATGACCGGCGTCGGCCCAGTGCAGGACCTTCTCCTCGTCGAGGTGACCGACCACCACCGTGGCCGTCTTCCCCGCCGGATCGCTGCACACCAGCTCGTTCAGCCAGGTCGTGATCTCTCCGGCGGACGCGCCCGTCTGCGCCAGGCCCGCCAGGGCGTGCCGCTGCTGCGCCATCCGCGCCACGGCCTCCAGGCCGTGCCCCGACGCGTCGCCGATCGCCACGAGCACCCGGCCGTCCGGCAGCAGCCGGCACTTGTACCAGTCACCGCCCACCGCCGCGTCGGGCTCGGCCGGACGGTAGGAGGCCGCCACCGTGAGCCCGACCGCCGCGAGCGCCTCCGAGTGCGTCGGCAGGATCGCCTCGCGCAGCGTGTCCGCGATCCTCCGCTCCGCCTCCGCCTGCCGCCGCAGGTGGTCGGTCTCCCGCTCCGTCTCGGCCAGCCGCCGTCGGCTGCGGATCTGCGGCGTGAGGTCGCGGGCCACCAGGTTGAGGGCCCACGCCCTGCCGTCCGTCCCGGTGGCCGGCCGCCCGAGGAGGTCGAGCGTGCGGACCTCGCCGAGCACCACGAAACGGATCCGGGTCCAGGCGGGCTCCTCGCCCGCGAGGACCGACGTCAGGAACTCGGCGAACGCCGTCAGGTCGTCCGGCAGCAGCGCGTCGCACAGCTGGTCCAGCGACCAGGGCATCCGCACGTCGGCGTGGAGGATCCGGCTGAGCCCCTCCGACCAGGTCACCTTCCCGGAGAGCAGGTCCCAGTTCCCCCAGCCCATCGAGGCGATGAACTGGGCGTCGATCGTCATCAGCTCCGCCGTGCTCTGCAGCGGTCGCCACGTCACGAGGAGCTGCTCGCCGCACCGGGCGGCGGTGTACAGCAGGGGAGTGCGGTGGATCCGGCCGAGCCGCTGTTCCGTGTAGTCCACCACCTGCCCGTTCAGCGGCTTGCCGGTGCCGACCACGTCCGTCAGGGCGGCGAGCAGCCCCGAGTCCGCCGCGCCCGGCCGCGCCTCCAGGAACCGCTGTCCGACCTGGTGGTCCGGTTCCTCCAGCCACTCCACCGACCGGATGCGGTTGCCGGCCACGATCCGGAAGTCCGGGATGCCCCCCGACTCGTTCCACAGCGGTTCGAGCAGTACGGCCGAGGCGGGGATCGCGGCGAGTATCGAACAGGCCCCGCGCGTACCCGGCTCGTGGCTGCCGCACAGACACGGCGACGCCTCGCCCGTCTCGGCGGACGGCGGCAGCACCGCCAGGGACTGCACCGGCGAC
The DNA here is from genome assembly GCF_044760185.1 of Streptomyces sp. NPDC098101. Taxonomy (NCBI): domain Bacteria; kingdom Bacillati; phylum Actinomycetota; class Actinomycetes; order Kitasatosporales; family Streptomycetaceae; genus Streptomyces; species Streptomyces sp. NPDC098101. Next base: position 1,594,457 of record NZ_JBIWAS010000001.1, read on the forward strand.
GCCCGCTCGGTGCCGGACGGCACCCCCGGCGGCCGCTCCGCGCTCCGGCGCACCGCCGCGCGCAGCGAGGTGACCTCGCGGCCGATCATGTCCTTGAGGGCATCGACGCTGTCGGGCAGGGGAAAGCTCATCGTCCGCCTCCGCGAACCACACGACGTGCCGCTCGCCTCCGAGCACCCGGCGCCGCCTCGTTCGGCTCCGCCGACCACTCGCCTGACGGCGACCTGCACGGCCGCCAGGGCCCCGGCCGCCACGGGGGCGGCTGCCCATCACCGGCCGATTCATGCACGGGGGCGACCGCGCCCGGGGGCCGGACCGCGACGGCCCCCGGACCCGGAGTACGCCCTGGTCGGCGGCCTCGGCGGCCTTCAGTGGCCTCATCGGTTCCTCGGCGGCCTCAGTGGCTTCCGGTGGCTTCGGTGGTTTCCAGCGGCTTCCGGCGGTTCCTCGACTGCTTTTCGCCGGGGCCTCAGCGATCCAGGTCGGCGTTGAGCCGGGCGGCCCGCCGCGTCAGATGGTCCCGCTCGGCCAGGTTGGGCGCCGCGCGGGCCGCCTCGGCGTACAGCCGCGCCGCCGTCGCCGGGTCACCGGCGCGCTCGTGGAGGTACGCCGCCACCGCCGTGTACCGGGGCAGCGAGCCGTCCAGTACCGAGAGCGCCGCCAGGCCGGCCCGGGGCCCGTCGGCCTCGCCGACGGCCACCGCGCGGTTGAGCCGGACGACCGGACTGTCGGTCAGGCGCACGAGCTCGTCGTACCACTCGACGATCTGCACCCAGTCCGTCTCCTCCGCCGTGGGCGCGTCGGCGTGCAGCGCCGCGACGGCGGCCTGGGCCTGGAACTCGCCCAGCCGGTCGCGCGCCAGGGCCGCCTGGAGGATCCCGACGCCCTCGGCGATCGCCCCCGTGTCCCACCGGCTCCGGTCCTGCTCGGCGAGCGGCACCAGGGCGCCGTCGGGCGCGGTCCTGGCCGCGCGCCGGGCGTGGTGCAGCAGCATGAGGGCGAGCAGCCCCGCCACCTCGGGGTGGTCGATCACGGCCGCGAGCTGCCGGGTGAGCCGGATGGCCTCGGCGGAGAGGTCGACGTCGCCCGAGTACCCCTCGTTGAAGACGAGGTAGAGGACGCGCAGCACGGTGGCCACGTCACCGGGCCGGTCGAGGCGCACGCCCGAGACCGTCCGCTTGGCCCGGCTGATGCGCTGCGCCATGGTCGCCTCGGGCACCAGACAGGCCCCGGCGATCTGCCGCGTGGTCAGGCCGCCCACGGCCCGCAGCGTGAGCGCGACCGCCGACGACGGCGTCAGCGACGGATGGGCGCACAGGAAGTAGAGCCGGAGCGTGTCGTCCATTCCGGACACGGGCCCGGGAGCCGGCTCCTCGTCGACGAGGCCCTCGCGCCGGCGCCGGGCGGTGTCCGCCCGGGTCGCGTCGAGGAACCGGCGCCACGCCACGGTGACCAGCCAGCCCTTCGGATCCCGCGGCGGATCGGCCGGCCACACCCGGACCGCCTCGACCAGCGCGTCCTGCACGGCGTCCTCGGCCGCCGCGAAGTCGGCCCCGCGGCGGACGAGGATCCCGAGGATGCCCGGCACGAGGCCCCTGAGCAGGGCCTCGTCCATCAGTGACACCACTCCGTGACGGTGGGCGGCGCGGTCAGGAAGGGGCGCACCTCCAGCCATTCGTGAATCGGCTTCCCGCCCGCCCCGGGGGCGGCCGACAGCTCGCCCGCCAGCTCGACGGCGCGCTCGTGGTCGTCGACGTCGATCACCATCCAGCCGGCGATGAGGTCCTTGGTCTCGGCGAACGGGCCGTCGGTGACCGGCGGGCGGCCCTCGCCGTCGTAGCGGACCCACGCCCCCTCGGGGGCGAGCGCCTGGCCGTCGACGAACTCGCCGCTCTCCCGCAGCCGGTCCGCGAAGTCGTTCATGTACCGCACGTGCGCCGAGATCTCCTCCGGCGTCCACCGGTCCATGGGCACGTCGTTGACGGCGGCCGGAGCGCCCCGGTAGTGCTTCAGCAGCAGGTACTTGGCCATGGTGTCTCTCCTCGGAGGGGGTGCGGCCCATTGTGGTCGCGTTCACCCCTGGGACGGAGCGGGGCACGGCTTCTCGACATCACCGGCCGCGTTTCTCCCGCCTTTTTCGCGGGACGCGCGAGAGGGGGCCGCTCCGGTCCCTCAGCGGCGCCGCCGGGGGAGGTGCGGGCCCCTGAGGGCGGCGCGGGCCGCGTTGGCGCCGGGCGCCCCGTGGACGCCGCCGCCCGGGTGCGCCGTGGCGGAGGCCAGGTAGAGGCCCCGGATCGGGGTGCGCGGTCGCCCGGTGCCCGGCACGGGACGGAAGACCAGCTGCTGGTGCATGTTGGTGGTGCCCTGGTTGACGGCCCCGCCCACCAGGGCCGGGTTCAGCCGTTCCAGATCGGGCGGCGCCAGGACCCGCCGGGCGCGCACGGCGGCGCGGAACCCGGGCGCCAGGCGCTCGACGCCCGCCTCCACGCGGTCGGCGATCGCCTCCTTCTCGCGCTCGTCCCAGCGCCCCCGGATGCCGTCCGGCCCCGCGTCGGACCGGACGCGCTGCGGAACGTGCGTGTAGCCCCACGCCGATTCCGTACCGGCGGGGGAGCGGCTCGGGTCCGCCGTGGTCATCTGCCCGAGCACGGTGAACGGCACCTCCGGCACCTGCCGCATGGCGATCTGCCCGGCGAAGCGGGTCAGCGCGTCCATGCCCTCGGCCACGTGCACGGTCCCGGCGCGGCGCGCCCCCTCGGAGGTCCAGGGGATCGGGCGGTCGAGGGCCCAGTCCACCTTGACCGTGGCGAAGTCCCACTGGAAGCGGCGCAGATCGGCGCGGAGCCGGGGCGGCAGGTGCTCCTCGCCGACGAGGCGCCCGTACAGCAGGGGGGCCGGGACGTCGGCGAGGACCGCCCGCCGGGCGGGTACCTCGGTGCCGTCGTCGGTGCGGACGGCGACCGCCCGGCCGCCCCGGACCACCACCCGGGCCACGGGATGGCCGCAGCGCAGCTCGCCTCCCCGGTCGAGCAGCCGCGCCACGAGCGCGTCGGTGAGCCGGCCCGCGCCGCCCACGGGCACGGGGAAGCCGTGGTCCTGTCCCAACATGCTCATGAGCCAGCCGAAGCCGCCGCCGAGGGCCGACTCGGGGCCCAGGTCGGCGTGGAGCGCGTTCCCGGCGATCAGCAGCTTCCCGCCCTCGCCCGCGAAGTGCTCCTCGCCGAAGCGCCGGGCGGGCAGGAGCATCGTGCGCAGCAGCCGCAGCGCGTCGTTCGGACCGGTCCGGGCGAGGAGCCGCGCCCCCGCCCGTACCGGCGGGAACGGGGTGAACAGGCACCCGATCAGGTCGTCGGCGACACCGCGCCAGAGCCGGTGCAGCCGCTCCCAGGCCGCCCCGTCACCGGCGGCGAAACCGGCCACCGAGGCGGCGGTCCCCCCGACGTCGCGGTCCAGGACCGCGCAGCTCCCGTCGGCGAGCGGATGGGCCACGACGGCGGGGGCGTGGCTCCAGCGCAGCCCGTACCGGTCGAGCGCGAGGTCCCGGATCACCGGAGACGCGGCGGCGAGCGGATAGAAGGCGCTGAACGTGTCGTGGACGTAGTCGGGGTGGACGCCCCGGTCGCTGCGCACGGCCCCGCCGGGCTCGTCCGTGGCCTCCAGGACGACGACGTGCCATCCGGCGTCGGCGAGGACGTTGGCCGCCACCAGACCGTTGGGCCCGGCGCCGACGACCACCGCGTCGGGCGCCGTCACGGCCGGACCCCCCGCCCCCGGCCGGCTTCCCGCCTCTCGTCGGCGTCCTGCCGCCGCCCGGTCTTCTTCCTCCGGGAGGTGGCGACGTCCTCCAGACGCGCCAGCATCCCCCGGTGGCGCCAGCGCGTCAGGGTGTCGACGGCCGTGTTGTGCCAGCGCGCCGCGGGGCCCCGGAGGGGGTGCTCGTCCACGATGACGAGGGTGTCGGCGCCCCACGGCACCAGCCGGAAGGCGATGCGGGCGGTGCCCAGGTCGGTCTTCGCCTCCAGTTCGAGGCGGCGGCCCGGCTCGCAGATCCGGGAGGTGGTGCGGCCCCGGTACGCCTTCGGCCCCAGCTTCAGCACGTAGCCCAGCCGCGACCCCGGGGCGGGCCACTCCCCGTCCTCCTCCCACGTGTCGTGGGTGCCGACCACGAACCGGGAGTACAGCCGGCCGTCGCTCAGGACCGACCAGACCTCCTCGGGAGTGGCTTCGACGAGACGGTTCCACTGTGCCATGGCGGGGATCTCCTCAGGAGGGACGTCGGGAGCGGACGCGGAGGGCACCGGCGACCGCGCCGGCTCCCGCGGCCAGGGCGGCGGCCCGGCGGCCCGCCGTACGGATCCGCGCGTGCCGGCCGCCGGACACCGCCGCGGTGTCCCCGGACGGGTCGTGCAGGATGCCGGTGGTGACCGGGGCCGTGCCGGGGGAGTCGAAGTAGTGGTTCTCGGTACGCCGCCGGATCAGGCGCCGCACCGGGTCGGGCGCCACGGCGTGGGCGGCCGGCAGGAGCCGCGCTCCCGGCCCGACCGTCACCCGCCGCCGGGGGCGGACCGCCGCGCGCACGACGGCCGCCGCCACCCGCTCGGGGGTGGCGACGGCCGGCAGGGCCCGCATCCGGCGGCCCGTGTGGTTGGCCGCGTGCCGGAAGAACGGGGTGTCGACACCGGTCGGCAGGACGGTGCACACGGCGATCCCGTGGTCCCCGGAGAGCGCCGGCTCCTGGCGCAGCACCTCGTCGAGGGTGATCAGGGCGGCCTTCGAGGCCGCGTAGGGCCCCTGGTACGGCGCCTCGACGGCGCCCCCGAGCAGGGACGAGAGGTCGACGATGACGCCCCGGCCCCGGCGGCGCATCGCGGGGAGCGCCGCCCGCACCCCGTGGAGGACGCCCAGGACGTTGACCTCCCACAGCCTGCGCACGTCGTCCGGCGGCACCCGGTCCAAGCGGCCCAGGACGCCGACCCCCGCCGCGTTCACCCAGACGTCGACCCGGCCGAACCGGTCGAGCGCCGTCCGCGCGACCCGGTCCGTCGCGGCCGCGTCCGTGACGTCGGCGGGGACGGCCACCGCCTCGGCGCGGGGATGGGCGGCCGCGCACTCCCGCGCCACCTCGTCCAGGACGTCCGCACTGCGGGCGGTGACGACCAGCCGCGCGCCGCACCCGGCGAAGGCCCGCGCCACCGCGCGCCCGATCCCGCTCGACGCGCCCGTGACCACGACGACGGTGCCGGGCGCGGGCGTCCGCTGTCCTGTCCTCATGCGTCGCATATGACCCGTTTCGAGGGGTTCATGCGCCCGAGTGCTTCGCCGCGACGGGACGGGATCGGCCCCTACGCGCGCTTCCCGGACGCGGGGGCGTCATCGGGCGACCCCTGCTCCCCGACGCTCCCGTCCTGGTCGAGCTCCTCGAACCGGCGCACGTCCTCCTCGTCCCAGGCGCGCGTGTCCCGGGGCTCCGTGTACGGCTCCCGCTCCGGCGGCATCCCGCCGAGCACGGCCCGCTGCCGCACCGCCTCGGCGTCGAACTCGAGGCCCAGGAGCAGGGCGAGGTTGCTGATCCACAGCCACACCAGGAAGACGATGACGCCGGCCATCGTGCCGTACGTCTTGTTGTACGAGGCGAACTGGCTGACGTACAGGGCGAACCCGGCGGAGGCGAGCATCCAGATCAGCAGGGCGAGGACACTGCCGGGGGTGACCCACTTCCACCCCTTGACCTTGGCGTTGGGGCTGGCCCCGTACAGCAGCGCGATCATGGCGGACACCAGCAGGACGAGCACCGGCCACTTGGCGATCGACCACACCGTCAGCGCGGTGTCGCCGATGCCGAGGGCGGTCCCCGCCTGGTGCGCCAGGGTGCCGGTGAACACCACGATCAGGGCGCTGATCACCGCCAGGACCATCAGGACGGCCGTCATCCCGACCCGTACGGGAAGGAGCTTCCAGACCGGGCGACCCTCCGGCATGTCGTAGACCTGGTTGGCCGCCCTGATGAACGCCCCCACGTAGCCGGACGCGGACCAGAGGGCGAGCACCACGCCGACGACCGCCATGACCGAGCCCGTGCCGGCCTGGCCCTGGAGCTGCTCCACGGCGTTGTTCAGCACGTCGCGGGCCGGGCCGGGGGTGAGCTGCCGCAGGTTCTCCATCACCCGGTCGGTGGTCGACTTCCCGCTGATGCCGAGGAGCGACAGGAGCACCAGGATCGCGGGGAAGAGGGCCAGGATGCCGTAGTACGTGAGGGCCGCCGCGCGGTCCGTCAGCTCGTCGTCCTTGAACTCCCGCACCGACCCCTTGAGGACCCCCAGCCAGGACCGGCCCTTCAGCTCGGTGGGGGCGTCCGGCGCGCGCCGCTCCACTTCGGGCCCGGGGCCGACCTCCTCGGGCGTCGGCGTCTCCCGCGCCGCGGCCTCGTCGCCGCGCTGTTCGTCTCCTGCATGGTGAGATGTGGCCATGCCCCTGCGGGTGCCCCCGCCCCGCGTGCGTAAGCCCACGTCGTCAGGCGGCGTCTTCAGGCCGCGTCGGCCCGTTCGGCGCCCGTGCCGGTCCCGTCCCCGGACGCGGACCGGCCCCGGACCGACCGGTGCCGCGCCGGACGGCGCTCCCCGACCGGCCGGTCGGGGTTCCGCACCAGCCGGAGGTGCCGCCGACCGGCGTGGCGCGAAGCCCTCGGCGGACTCGTCACCCGGTCCTCGACCCGGTCCATGAGGAACAGGAGCAGTCCCAGCAGGGGCAGCAGGAGAACGGCGATCGCAACCACGGCACATTTCCTCCTCGTCGAACGCGTCGGCCTCGCCGAACCGCGTTTCCTCGCTCCCCGTGCGGGTGCCCGGATCCGCGTCCGACGCGCGACGGCTCGTGTGAAGGTTCTGCGACCGATGGGACCGGGATGGGGACCGAGGCTAAGGCCAGGACCGAGAGCGCTCCCGCTAGGAGCCCGCCGACAGTACGGCGACGCCCTGCCCGTCCAGGTCGCCGAGCGCCGCTTCCCGCCCGCAGACGGCCAGGAGCAGGGAGAGCACGGGCCCGGTGACCTCGGGCCCCGCGCCGATCCGCACCTCGGCGTCGGTCGCGGAGAGCCGGACGCGGGTCAGCAGTTCCCTGGCCCCGCCGAACGACGCCGGGGTCCGCGCCTGCAGGCGGAGCGCCCGTACGACGGCCGGGGGCGGATAGGCGCGGGTGAGGCCCAGGGGGCGGCGGATGTCCTCGCCGTGGACGACCTCCTCGACGAGCCGGCTGTCGAGGGGCGCCGGGGGCGTCGACCTCCGCGACACCACCCGACGCAACCGCTCCAGCGTCTCCCCGGGCGTGGCGCCGCGCTCGCGGGCCACCCCCAGGGCGTTCTGCCGGTCGAAGTCGAACCTCGCCCTGGCGAGCCCGATCACGAACCCCAGACGTGTCGTACGGGCCGTGTCGACCAGATGGGCGGCCACGTCGTGCACGGTCCACCCGGCGCAGAGCGACGGCTCGTCCCACCGCTCCTCGTCGAGACGCGCGAGGTCCTCGACGAGCGCGGCGCGCTCCGCGTGCACCATCGGCCAGACGCCGTCCACCATGAGTCCTCCTCTGTCGGTCGGGTGTCCGACAGGAGAGACCGCCGGGGCGACGGGAACTCATCGCCCGGCGCCCCCGCTAGCCCGCGGCCATGTCGGGGCCGGGCAGGAGCGTCTCGTCGAGGTGGTAGCCGAGCTGGTGCAGACCGCGGGCGACGGCGATCGCCCGCCTGCGGAGTTCGGTGACTTCCTCGGGCTCTCGGGCGCCCAGCGCGGGAGCCGGGTCGGTACCGGGGTCGGGCGGGGGCGGGGTGGCGGCCGCCACCGCGTCCCAGGCCTCGCGGGCGATGCGCTCCGCCGTGGCGTCGTCGACGCGACGACCGCCGTCCCGCCCGCCCTCGTCCCGCCCCTCCGGGGAAGCCGGGGAGCCGGTGGCCCCGGCGGCGTCCGGCTCCCGCTCCGGGTCCGTACGGCTCAGATGGGCCTCGATGGCCGCGCGCGCCGCACGGACGTCGGCCGATTCGGCCGGGTTCCCTTCCGGTGCTGTCGTCATGCGGGCACCGTAAGCGCGCGGGGTCGCCACCGGGACGGCGCCACGCAGTGCGCCCGCCCCGGTTGGCCCGGACGCCGGGCCCGCGCGGTCACCGGCTCCCGCGCGGGAACGGCCTCAGTAGGTGTGTCCGACGTGCGCGAGCGCCTGCTTCAGGAGTACTCCCCGACCGCCCGGCATCTCGCCCTGCACGGCGGGGGAGGCCGCTTCCTGCGGGCTGAACCAGACGAAGTCGAGGGCGTCCTGACGCGGACGGCAGTCACCGGTCACCGGCACGATGTAGGCAAGGGACACCGCGTGCTGACGGGGGTCGTGGTACGGGGTGATGCCCGCCGTGGGGAAGTACTCGGCGACGGTGAAGGGCTGGAGGGAGGCGGGCACCCGGGGCAGGGCCACGGGGCCGAGGTCCTTCTCCAGGTGGCGCAGCAGCGCGTCACGGACCCGCTCGTGGTGCATGACACGGCCGGACACCAGGGTGCGGCTGATCGTTCCGTCCGCGCCTATGCGCAGGAGCAGTCCGACGCTGGTGACTTCGCCGCTGTCGTCCACGCGCACGGGGACGGCCTCGACGTACAGGATGGGCATGTGGCCCCTGGCCATCTCCAGTTCGTCCGTGGACAGCCAGCCGGGCGTGGTCTCGGTCATATCAGACATCGCTTGATCATACTTACCCGGTCGGCTCCAGCGGAACGGGGCGGAAAGCCCACACCCCTCGTTCGGGTGACGTTTCCGGGGAACTCCTATGCGGCTCCCCGGTCCGCGAAGGGATGAGCCGCACGGGCTGTGCGGGCTGTGTGCCGGTGCGGCTGGAGCTCGGCCCTGCCGAAGAGGAGGGCGTAGCCGGAGGGGAGCCGGTCGATGACGCGGTCGACCAGTTCGGGGCCGGCCAGCTTGGCGACGGGGGCCAGGACGGCGCCGACGTCCCAGCGCGTGGTGGCGGGGCTGCCGCCGGTGCGGTGGGCGAGGTCCTTGACGAACTCCCAGCCGGTGAGGGGGGTGGTGGCGGGCACCTGGGCGGTGAAGACCAGGGCCGCCTCGACGGGAAGGCGGGCCGCGAGGTCGACCCGCTCGTCACCGACGAGCTGCCGCCCGAGGGCCGCCAGTACGGACCGCACGGCCTCCTCGGCCCGCTCGCGGGTGGGGTAGGCGCCTTCGTAGCGGACCCGTTCGAGCAGGGCGGAGTAGGACGTCCCGCCGCGTGCCGGCGCGGAGACCGTGGAGGTCATGGGGGCCATGGGGGTGGTGGAGGTCGTCGTCTCGGTCCGGAGGGTCATGAGGGTGCGTATCGCCGTTCTCTTCGGGCCCGGCCGGTCGGACCGGGCGGAGTGGACGGGGTTCGACGGAGCGGGAGGGGAAGGGGAGATCAAGGGCGGGCAGGGCCCGGGTGGGTCGGGGACGGGCCGGACTCACCGGGAGAGGTGCGGCCGGCCGAAGAGGAGGTCGTAGCCGGGCGGCAGTTGGAGGAGCATCTGGCCGGTCAGCTCCTCTCCGGCGGCGTCGGCGGCGACGCTGAGGACGGCGCCGACGTCCCAGGCCGCGGTCCTCTCCGTGGCTCCCTCGATCCAGGCGGCCGTCGCGCGCACGAAACGTTCCGGCGAGAGGGGTTCGGCGGCCTGGAGGGGATTGAGCAGGACGACGGCGAAGGTCTCCGGGAGGCGCGCGGCGAGCGCGGCCCGCACGTCGCCCACCAGATGGGCGCCGAGCAGCCCCAGGACGACGCGGGCGGCCCGTTCGGCCTCCTGAGGCGTGTCGTAGTCGCCGCGTTCCCGGACGCGGTCGAGGAACGTATGCCATCGCGGTCTCATCACGGCCCCTTCCTTCGGGGAGGCGAAGTGACGGGGGAGCGGCGGGCGGGGGAGGGGAGACGGGCTTCCGGCCCCGCCCCCGCCCCGGGGGCGGCTAGCCGCTGATCTGCTTGCGGCCGTCGCCGCGGCCGATGGCGATCTTGCGGGGCTTCGCGCGCTCGGCGATCGGGATCCGCAGGGTCAGGACGCCCGCCTCGTAGTCGGCCGTGATCTTCTCGGTGTCGAGCGTGTCGGCCAGTACGAGCTGCCGGGAGAAGACGCCGAGGGGCCGTTCGGACAGCTCCATCTGGACGTCGTCGGCCTTGACGACGGGCCGCCGCTCGGCCTTGACCGTCAGCATGTTCCGCTCGACGTCGATGTCGATCGCGTCCGTCGACACCCCGGGCAGATCCATGACGATCACGTACGAGTCGCCCTCGCGATAGGCGTCCATGGGGACGGCGGAAGGACGGGACCACGTGCCGGTCGTGCCCAGCATCTGCTGCGTGAGGCGGTCGAGCTCGCGGAACGGGTCGGTGCGCATCAACATCGCGAAACACCTCCAGTCGGATCGGGCAGTGAGACTGCCAATGCGCTTCACCTGACACCGTTGTAACATGTCAACGGATGGACGACAAGTCTAACGTCAACGAACGGACGACAAGCGGAGAGGATGTGGTCCCATGACAGGAGGCGACCTTCCCGTCAGCCTTCACGCGGCCCTCGCGGCCCTCGCCGCGATGGGCGAGACCGCGCGGGAGGCAGGGGTGACGAGAGCCCCGGACACCCCTGGAACCCCCGCGGCCACCTCTTCCGAGGACGCGCTCGCCGCGCTCCTCCTCCTGCGCGAACTGCGCGAGCGGCTCGCCGACTGGGAGCCCGGCCTCATCGAGGCCGCGCGGGACGCGGGCGCCAGCTGGGCCGAGCTCGCCCATCCCCTCGGGGTCACCAGCCGGCAGGCGGCCGAGCGCCGCTATCTGCGAGTGCGCCCCGGCAGCCCCGGCGCCACCGGCGAGCAGCGGGTCCAGGCCACCCGCGACCGCCGCGCCGCCGACCGCACCGTCACCACCTGGGCCCGGGGCAACGCGGCCGACCTGCGCCGCCTCGCCGGTCAGATCACCGCCCTCGACGCCCTCCCCGCCGCCCTCCGGCACGACCTCGGCGAAGCCCTCGCGGACAGCGACCCGGCCCTCCTCCTGGAGCCCCTCGCCCGTACTCACCGCCACCTCGGCCCTCTCCATCCGGACCTGGCCGAGCGCGTCAGCACCCTCACCCACCGCACCGAGGCCCTCCGGGAGGAGAGCGACCGGCGCCGCTCCGGCACCCCGCAACCGTGACGTCCGTCCGGCGCGGGTCGGCTGCCGACGTCGGGCGGGCTTTGCGGCAGACGCATACGATGCTGCCCATGCAGCAAGAAGACGAGGATCTCGACGGCCTGGTACGCAAGCGGATCCGCGCCCTGCGGGTGGCTCAGGGCTGGTCCCTGGAGGAGCTGGCCACCCGCGCCCGGCTCAGCCAGTCCTCCCTCAGCCGCATCGAGAACGGCCGGCGCCGGCTGGCCCTCGACCAGCTGGTCGTCCTCGCCCGCGCCCTGGACACCACGCTCGACCAGCTCGTGGAGACCGCCGCCGACGACGTCGTCATCAGCCCGATGATCGACGGCACGCGCGGGCAGATGCGCTGGCCGATCAAGGGCGAGCCGGGCATGACCGTCATCCGTCAGCGGATCACCGACCCGCCGCCGGACAACCCCTCCCGTATGCGGGCGCACCCGGGACGGGAATGGCTCGTCGTCCTGTCCGGCACCGCGACCCTCCTGCTGGGGCACCGCCGCTTCCGCATCGAGACCAACCAGGCCGCGGAGTTCCCCACGATGATGCCGCACGCGATCGGCGCGGAAGGGGGGCCGTGCGAGGTCCTGGGCATCTTCGACCGCGACGCCCGCCGCGGCCACCAGCGGGACGACGGCGACCGCGACTCCCGCGAGTCGCCGGGCCGATGAGACGGTACGGGCGGCCGTTTCTTGCGCCCGGAGCAGCGGACGGGGCGAATGTCTTGCCCAAACAGGATGAAGTCGTGCCTCAGGCGCATGGACGCCCTAGCGTGAAGGCATGACCCGAGCACACCTCCCCTCGCACTCCGGCTCCCCCGCGCACACCCACTCCCACGCCCACGCCCGCACGCCCTCTCACTCCCACTCCCACACTCCCTCTCACTCCCACGACGCGGACAGCCAGGCGGAGATCCTCGACCTGGATGCCGAAGTCCTCGCCGAGCACACCGCCGACCTCATTTCCTGGCTGCCCGTCCGGACGCCCCCGCGCGAGATCGTGGACCTCGGCTGCGGCACGGGAGCGGGCACCTTCGCCCTCCTCGACCGCTTCCCCGAAGCCCACGTCACCGCCGTCGACTCCTCGGCCGAGCACCTCCAGCGGCTGAGGGAGAAGGCGTGCGCCCGGGGCGCGGAGGGGCGCGTGCGCACGGTGCAGGCCGACCTCGATCGGGCCGACTGGCCCGACCTCGGCACCCCGGACCTGGTCTGGGCCTCGGCCTCGCTGCACCACATGCTCCACCCCGACCGCGCCTTGCGCAGGGTCCACGACCTCCTCGCCCCCGGCGGACTGCTCACGGTGGTCGAGCTGGCCGGCTTCCCCCGCTTCCTGCCCGAGGACGCCCCGGAGGACCGGCCCGGCCTGGAGGAGCGCTGCCACACCGCGGGCGAACGCTTCCACGCCGAGCACGTGCCCCACCGCGGCGCCGACTGGGGACCGATGCTCACCGCCGCCGGGTTCGCCCTCGACGGCGAACGCACGATCACCGTGAACATCGAGGCCTCCGGCGACGACACGATCGGCGCGTACGCCCTCGGCGGGCTGCGCCGCATCCGCCGAAGCGTCGCCGACGTGCTCCCGCCCGAAGACCTCGCCGCGCTCGACCGGCTCCTCGACACCGACGGACCCCACAGCCTCCTGCGCCGCGAAGACCTCGGCGTACGGACCGAGCGCACCGTCTGGGCCGCCCGCCGCGCGGGCTGATCCGCACCGCCGACGGCCCGCGCCGCGGTCACTTCCAGACGGCGACTTCCTCGCGCCGATCGCCCTCGACCCACTTCACGCCGGACGGCGCCGCACCGTCGCCCTCGTCGGTGAGGTAGATGGAGCAGGCCTCGTAACTCTCGCCCTTGGAGGCCTTGGCGAACTCCGCCGACGTATGGGTGTCGGTGCACTTGTCGAACTTCGGCGCCTCGGAGTAGCTGAGCTGACCGTCCGGACCGACGGTGGGGGAGGGGAAGCCCGGCATGATGTTCAGGAGGGTGAGCCGCCCCTTGCCGCCCTCGACGTCGAAGTCGGGACCCTTGACCGACCCCTCCTTGTTCTTGGTGACCCGGTAGTGGAGGTAGTACGGCGTCCGCCCGGTGTACCGGGAGGCGTCCTCCAGTACGGCCAGGTCCGAGGAGCTCCCCGCCTCCACGCGCAGCACCGTCACGTCGATGTCCTCACCGGTGGCCTTCTCCCCGTATCCGAGCTCCTGGGCGGATCCGGAGCAGCCGGTGAGGAGGACGGCGGAGACGACGAGCGGAACGGTGTGGAACGGACGGATCTTCATGGTGCTTCCTCCCCCGGACGGCGATCGGACTACTCGCGAGTATCGAGCAACACCGTTCACGAGAAGGGGGATTGGAGCTGAACTCCATGTGATCATTCGCACGCGGGACCCGGCCCGTACCGCCGTCACCGTTCGCGGGTCCTCGCCCACCACCAGCCGTCCGACGCCCGTACGCGCACCGGCCGGGGGTTCGGCAGGGTGCGGCGCTCGAACTCCTCGTCGATCCGGGCGACCAGCCGGCCGAGATCGCGCCGGGCGCCGAGGGGGAGGTGGAGCATGACCTCCTCCAGGTCGTCCCGGGCGTCCTCCACCTCCAGGCCGGGCTGCCGGACCTCGGAAGCGTTCAGATAGCGACCGGGCTGCCGGAACGTCCACGCGAAACGGGCGAGCGCATCGGCGACCGCACCGGGCCGCACCCGCTCCTCCTCGACGCGGCGGACGGCCGCACGCGTCCTCGCGGAAACACCGTGGATCCGCCGGACCACCACATGTCCACGGGGCCGCCACCGCTCGGCGCGGACGGCCTTGGGGCGCCTACGCGGCATCGCCCTTTCTGATCATCATGACGTCACACTGTCACGCGCCGCTGTCGACGGGAACGCCCAGACGGCCGGCCACTGTGGTGAGGGCCGCGCCCAGGGGGAGCGCGACGCGGGTGACGGCGTACCGGTCGCCCCGGGTGGGATCCCGGTTGACGATCAGCACCGGTTTCCCGGCCTGGGCCGCCTGCCGGACGAACCGAAGCCCGGACATCACCGTGAGCGAGGAGCCCAGGACCAGCAGCGAGGTCGCCTCGCGGACCAGCTCGCGGCAGTGCTCGACCCGCCGCGGCGGGACGGCCTCGCCGAAGAACACCACGTCCGGCTTGAGGACGCCGCCGCAGACCGCGCAGGGCACCACACGGAAGTCCCCGACCTGCGCGTCGGTGAGGTCGGCGTCGCCGTCCGGATTGATCCCGCCCGCCACCGGATCGAAGCCCGGGTTCGCCTCCTCCAGCCGCCGGGCGAGGTCGCGGCGCGCGCTGAAGGCGCCGCAGGAGAGGCAGACGACCCGGTCCAGGCTGCCGTGCAGCTCCACGACGCCCTCGCTGCCACCGGCCTGGTGCAGACCGTCGACGTTCTGCGTGATCACGCCCGAGAGCAGGCCGTGCCGCCCGAAGGCGGCCACGGACCGGTGCCCGGCGTTGGGGCGGGCCCGGCCGAAGGTGCGCCAGCCCAGGTGGCTGCGGGCCCAGTAGCGGCGCCGGGCCTGGGCGCTCGCGGTGAAGTCCTGGTAGGTCATCGGGGTGTGCCGGCTCAGGCTCCCGCCCTCGCCCCGGTAGTCGGGAATGCCCGATTCGGTGGAGAGGCCCGCCCCGCTGAGCACCAGCACGCCACCGGCGCCCAGCGCGTCGACGACCGGCTCCGGATCCGTGCTGCCCGGCGGCAGGTCCTCGGCGGGTGTCCAGCTCAGAGTGGGGCGCATACGCATGTCGCCAGGGTACGGAACGGACACCGCCGCCCGCCTCCGCCGCGAGGGCGCGGGACACCCACGGCCTCCGCCGCGACCGCCCGGGACGCCTCGGGGGCAAGGGGGCCCACGGACGGCGACGGGTGACAGTGAACGGGAGAGACGGGTGACAGCGAAAACGGGAGACCAGTCAGACGAGGCAGAACTCGTTGCCCTCCGGATCCTGGAGCACCACCGCGTAGTAGTCCATGCCGTTCGGCTCGTCCATCGCGTACAGGATGGTGGCGCCGATCGCCGTCAGCCGGGCCACCTCGCCGTCCACCCGCTCGCGGCGCAGCGCGAGCGGGACCTCGCGGCCGCCGCCGACCTTGAGGTCGAGGTGGACGCGGTTCTTGACGGTCTTCGGCTCCGGGACGCGCTGGAACCAGACCCGGGGACCCGTGCCCCGGGGGTCCACGATGGACTCCGGGAGCTCCCCGGCGTCCCCGCCCAGCTCCTCCTCGGGAACGCCGATGGCCTCCCAGTACGCCCGCCAGGTGGCGTGGCCGGCGGGCGGCGGATCGGGGACGTACCGCAGGGCCTCCAGCCAGAAGGGCACGAGACGCTGGGGGTCCGCGCAGTCGATGGTCAGCTGCAGGGTCATCTCGGGGCGCCCGGGATGCCCGGGGTGCTCCGACGGTGGGGTTCGGTCCATGCCACGAGCTTCCCAGACCCCACTGACAGCCGACCGTTTCACGCCAACAGGCCAGATCCAAAACGCTGTTCCTCCCTCCCTACCCGTGAGTCACTTCCTGGGAGAGAATCACCGCAGGCGACGAACGAGGGGGAACCGTCCATGACCGTCACCACCGGTGCCGAAGCGCCCGAACTCGCGGGAATCCCGCTGCTCGGCTCCATGTTCGACCTCAAGAACGACTCCCTGGAGACCTTCCTGCGCGCCCGGCGCGAGCACGGGGACGTCGTACGGATCACCGCGGGACCGCCCGGCGTCCGCGCCACCCTCTACGGCGTCTTCTCCGCCGAGGGCGCGCAGCAGGTCCTCGCCGGGGAATCGGCCAACTTCCGCAAGGACAACGCCTTCTACCAGGAGGTCCGCGAGTCCTTCGGCAACGGCCTCCTCACCAGTCAGGACGAGGACTACCTCCGCCAGCGCCGACTCGTCCAGCCCCTCTTCACCCGCCGCCGGGTCGACAGCTACGCGGCGGCCATTGCCGCCGAGGTCGCCACCCTCACCGGCGAGTGGCGCGACGACGGCGCCGAGTCCGTCGACGTCCTCCAGGAGATGGCCCGGCTCGCCCTGCGCGCCGTCGCCCGCATCCTCTTCGGCACCGACGTCGACGCGGCCGTCCAGATCGTCGAGCGCAGCTTCCCCGAACTCGGCGCCTACGTGCTGCGCCGGGGCTTCTCCCCCCTCAACGTCCCCCGCAACTGGCCCACCCCCGGCAACCGCAGGGCCGCGGCCGTCCACCGGGCGCTGTACGAGGTCTGCGACCGCATCATCGCCGAGCGCCGGAGCTCCGGCCGGACGTCGGACGAGGGCGACGACCTCCTCACCCTCCTCGTCGGCGCCGAGAGCGCCGAGGACGGCAGCTTCGACGCCACCGAACTGCGCGAACAGGTCCTCGTCTTCCTGCTCGCGGGACACGAGACCACCGCCACCTCCCTAGGCTTCGCCCTCCACCTGCTCGGCCTCCACCCGGAGGCGCGGAAGCGGGCCCGGGAAGAGGTCGATCAGGTCCTCGCCGGACGCACCCCCGGCGCCGCCGACCTCGACGCGCTGCCCTACGTCACCCGGGTCCTCAAGGAGGCCATGCGCCTCTTCCCGGCCGCCCCGGTCGTCGGCCGCCGCGCCGTCGCCGCCACCGAGATCGGAGGCGTCGCCGTCCCGGCGGGCGCGGACGTCGTCGTGGCCCCCTGGGTCACCCACCGCCACCCGGACTACTGGGAGGACCCGGAGCGCTTCGACCCCGACCGCTTCACGCCCGAGGCGGAGGCCGCCCGCCCCCGGTACGCCTGGTTCCCCTTCGGCGGCGGCCCGCGCGCCTGCATCGGCCAGCACTTCTCGATGCTGGAGTCGGTGATCGCCCTGGCGATGATCCTCCAGCGGTACGACTTCGAGGCCATCGACACCGAGGTGCCCCTCACCTCCGCGATCACCCTCCAGGCGGCGGGCCCGGCCCGCTGCCGCCTGACCCCCAGGGAGCCGTAGCCACCACCCCGTGGCCGCCACCCCGGGGCCGGCCGCCCGGCCAGGCCGCCGGCCCCGGGATATTCCGTACCGCACCCGGCCCGCGGACGTGCAGACTCGCCCCATGGTGGACATGAACGCGTTCCGGGACGGGATCGGCCGCTGGGCGGCCGGCGGCTCCGGCGACGCGGCGAGGGAACTGGCCGTGGCCCTGGGGCTGCGGACGGCGGTGCTCCTGGAAGGGCCGAGCGACTTCGCGGCCGTGGAGACCCTGGCCGCACGGCACGGTCGGGACCTCGCGGCCGAAGGCGTGTGCGTGGTCCCGATGGGCGGGGCGATGAACATCGCCCGCTACGCCGCCCTCCTCGGACCGCCCGGCCTGGGCCTGCGCCTGACGGGACTGTGCGACGAGGGCGAGCGGGGCTTCTACGACCGGGGCCTGAAGCGGGCCGGGGCGCCGCCCGGGGACTTCTTCGTCTGCGTGGCGGACCTGGAGGACGAGCTGATCCGCGCGCTGGGCCCGGAGCGGGTCGAGGAGATCATCCGGACGGAGGGCGACCTGCGGCCCTGGCAGACCTTCCTGAACCAGCCCGCACAGGACGGCCGGTCCCGGCAGCGGCAACTGCGGCGCTTCCTCGGCACGAAGAAGGGCCGCAAGATCCGCTACGGCCACCTCCTGGCGGAGGCCCTCGACACCGGGCGGGTGCCGGGCCCCCTCGACGACCTCCTGACGAGCCTGTGACTTCCGTACGGCCACGAGCCGTACAGCCACGAGCCGTGCGGCCCACGGCCCGTACGCCCCGGGGTGCGTACGGCCCGTGGCGCGCGCACCCCACGGCTCGCGGGACCCGCTCCTCGTACAACCACCGCGGTATGCCGCTGGGTTGACGCCCGAACGATCACGGATGGCTAGGCTGCGGCGATGAAGCTCCGTCCTCCCCGCGGCCCCCTCGTCAACGCGCTCATGGGCATCGCGATGACGGGACTGGCCCTGCTGCTCGGACAGGACGCCGCCGCCCAGCGCTGGCCGGCCCTCGATCCGGTGGCCTACGCGCTCATCCTCGTGGTCAACCTGCCCGCGGTGGTCCGGACGCGCTTCCCCGTCGCCGTGTTCGTCCTCGCGCAGGGCGGCTTCGCGGTCTACGTGTCCCTGGGGTACTGGCCCGTGGTCAACTCCCTGGCCACGCTCCTGGCGACCTACACCCTCGCCTCGGAGCGCCCGTCCCGGATCTCGGCGCCCGGCGCGGCGATCACCGGCCTGACCTGGCTCGGCGCGGGACTGCTCGACGAGGTGAACGGCGGCGACCACGGCTCGCTGGCCGCCGCCGCGGGACAGGCGCTGCTCTTCCCCACGGTGCTCTGGTGGTTCGGCGCGCTCTCGCGCAGGGCCACCGAACTCACCCGCGCGCTCGCCGCCGAGCAGGAGGAACGGGCCCGGCGGGAGGTCGCGTACGAGCGGGGCAGGATCGCCCGGGAGCTCCACGACGTGGTCGCCCACCACATGGCGGTCATCTCCGTGCAGTCGGGCCTCGCGCGCTTCGTCTTCGACAGCGATCCGGCCACCGCCCGCGCCGCCCTGGACACCATCGCCGACACGGGCACCGAGGCGCTCGACGAACTCCGCCGTATGCTCACGCTGTTGCGCGAGGGCACCGACCCGCGCGCGCCGGACCGCCCGATGCCCGGCCTGGCCCGCCTCGACGAACTCGTGGCGCGGGTCGGGGCCGGGGGGACGCCCGTCGCGCTGACCGTCGAGGGGGTCCCCCGCCCGATCGGCTCCGGCGCCGACCTCTGCGCCTACCGCGTCGTCCAGGAATCGCTCACCAACGTCCTCAAGCACGCGCCCGGCGCCGCGACCGAGGTCGTCGTCCGCTACGGGCCGCAGCACCTGGAGGTGGACGTCACCAACGAGGGCGGGCGGACGATTCCGGCGCAAATGCCCACAGGGGCCGGGCACGGCTTGATCGGCATGAGGGAGCGGGCCAAGCTGTACGGCGGGCGGATCGACATCGGCCCGCGCGACGGCGGCGACGGGTTCGCCGTGCGACTGACCCTGCCGCTCACGGCACGGGCCGGCGCACCGCCCGCCACCGGCCGTCGCGACGGCCCCGCCCCGGACGACCGGCTCCCGCCGGCGGTCCGGGAGGGCTGAGCCCCGCCGCCGTGACAGGAGAACCACCTCTCGCATGAGCCAGGTGATCAGGGTCCTCGTCGTCGACGACCAGTACCTCATACGGGCGGGCCTGGTCGGACTCCTCAAGGCCGCCCCGGGGACGGAAGTGGTCGGAGAGGCCGTGGACGGCGAGGAGGCCGTGGCGCTCGCGGCGAGCCTCCGCCCCGACGTCATCCTCATGGACGTCCGGATGCCCGGCGGCAACGGAATCGACGCCACCGCCCGCATCCTCGCCGAGGCGCCCGACCCGGCGCCCCGCGTCCTGATCCTCACCACCTTCGACCTGGACGAGTACGTGTACGGGGCGCTGCGCGTCGGCGCCTCCGGCTTCCTGCTCAAGGACTCCGGACCCGAACGGCTCCTGGCGGCGGTGGCCGCCGTGGCCGGGGGCGACCACCTCTTCGCCCCGAGCGTCACCAGGCGCCTCGTCGAGGCGTTCGCCAGCCGCGCGGCCCCCGCCGAGGAGGCCGTCCGGGCTGGGGCGGCCGGACTGGACGCGCTGACCGGCCGGGAGCGAGAAGTCCTCCGGCTGACCGGCAAGGGCCTGTCGAACCGGCAGATCGCCGGGGACCTCCACATCAGCGAGGCCACCGTCAAGACCCACCTCAACCGCGCCATGGGGAAGCTCGGCCTGGCCAGCCGGGCGCAGGCGGTCGTCGTCGCCTACGAGAGCGGCCTCGTCGTACCCGGCCTCTGAACCGGAGGGCAGGGCCGGGCACGGGACCCGCTCTTCTATCTCCTATCCGCGTTGTTTCTAGAATGGACGCGTGGAGGACATCGAAGCGATCGCGGCGTTGCAGGATCCGGTACGCCGCCGCCTGTACGAGTACGTGGCGGCCCAGGGCCGCGAGGTCGGCCGCAACGAGGCCGCCGAGGCGGTCGGGGTGGCGCGCACGCTCGCCGCGCACCATCTGGACAGGCTGACCGAGGCCGGGCTGCTCGACAGTGGCAGCCGCCGTCTGACGGGACGCTCGGGGCCCGGGGCCGGGCGCCCCGCCAAGGTCTACACGCGGACGCGGGCCGAGCGGTCGGTGTCGCTGCCCGCGCGCGACTACCGCACCGCCGCCGAACTCCTCGCCGAGGCCGCCGAGGAGGCCGGCCTCGACGCCGGACTCCGCACGGCCGCCCGCCGCCGGGGCGAGGCCCTGCGCGGCCCGGCGTCGCCCTGCGGAGACCTCGAAGAGGCCATGGAGGTGCTGGCCGCCCGGGGTTACGAGCCGCACGTGGAAGGAGGAAAAGAGGAAGAGGCCGAAAGCCCTGGGGGAGAGGCGGGCGCGGACGGGCGCGTTGTCCGTATGCGCAACTGCCCGTTCCACGCCGTCGCCGAACGCTTCCCGCCGCTCGTCTGCGGCATGAACCTCGCCCTCCTCGAAGGGCTGCTCGGCGCGGACGGCCCGGTGCGCGCCCGCATGGACGCCCGGCCGGGGGAGTGCTGCGTGGTGGTCGAGAATTCTAAAAACAATGAACGTTGACATAGAAAAGCGGGCCGTGCTGAGATGAGGCCATGACCTCCTCCCCGCACGCTGTCCACCTGGCCCAGCTCAACGTCGCCACGCTCCTCCACCCCTTCGACGACCCGCGCGTGAAGCCCTTCGTCGACCTGCTCGACCCGGTCAACGCCGCCGCCGACGGCGCGCCCGGCTTCGTCTGGCGGCTCGTGGAGGAGGGGGCGGCCGACGCCACCGGCCTGCGCCCGGCGGGCGAGAACGTCATCGTCAACCTGTCGGTGTGGGAGACCCAGGAGGCCCTGTGGGACTTCGCCTACCGCAGCGGACACCTGGAGGTGATGCGGCGGCGCCGCGAATGGTTCGCACGGCACGTCGAGGCGCACCTGGTGCTCTGGTGGATCCCCGCCGGCCACCTCCCGACCGCGCACGAGGCCCTGGAGCGCCTGGCGGACCTGCGCACGCACGGCCCGTCCCCCCGCGCCTTCACCTTCGCCTCCTCCTACACCGCGGCCGAAGCCGCCCGGCACCTCCGGGACGCACCACCGGCGGACACCGCCGCCGAGCCGTCGCACGCCGCCCGATAGCCTGCGTCACCATGACGCGCGCCTGGACCTTCCCGCTGCTGTTCCTGCTCTGCGGCTCCGCCGTCGCCGGCACGGCCCTCGGGGAGAGCCCCGGCCGGGCCGCGGTGATCCTGCTGGTGTTCGTGCTCCTCGCGGTGGCGCACTCGCCCCTGGTCTTCCCCCGGTCGGTCTCCGTGGAGGAGGCGCGGCGCCTCGGCGCGGTCGACGGACGGCCGATCGTCTTCTGGCGGCCGGGCTGCCGCTACTGCCTGCGCCTGCGCGCCCGACTGGGCCGCGACGCCCGCCGGTTGCACTGGGTCGACATCTGGCGGGACCCCGCCGGCGCGGCCGAGGTGAGGGCCGTCAACGACGGCGACGAGACCGTGCCGACCGTCTTCGTCGCGGGCCGGCCGTACGTCAACCCCGATCCCGCATGGGTACGCGCGCAGCTCTCCGCCTAGAACCCACCGGACGTACTCCGTACGCGATATGTGCGCCGAACGTACGCGATTCATGCGGTTGGCGAAGGTAGGGTGGCGCCAGGAGGTACCACTCGTGTCCGAATCCGAGCTGTTCGACGCGGTGGACGCGCTGCTCGCGTCCCGCGCCACGCTGCCGTCGCCCGAGGAACGCAAACGACTGCGGCGGGCCCACGGCCTGACGGTCGAGGAGGTGGCCGACGCGCTGAAGGTGCGCCGGGCCACGGTCACCAGCTGGGAGTCCGGCAGGACCGAGCCCCGGCCGCCGGAGCGCGACGCGTACGCGCGTCTCCTCGGCGGACTCGCGAAGCTCTACCCCGCCCCGGCGGACCCCGGCGGCGAGAACGCGACCGCGCCCGAGGCGCCCGCCGAGACCGAGACCGAGCCCGCCCCGGCGAACCTCCCCGCGACGAGCGCGGACCCGACGGACACCGAGCCGACGGAAACCGCCCGGACCGACACCGCCCAGGCGGAAACCGCCCGGACGGACACCGGGTCAGCAGGCCCCGCCCCGGCGGCCGCCGACCCGACGAGCGTCGAACCCCGCTTCGAGAACGGGCCGCTCGCCGTCGTCGACGTCACCGGCGACGGGCGGGCGTCCGCGTACTGCGCGGACGGACTGATCCTGGACGTCCCCGCCCAAAGCCTCCCGGCCCTCGTCGAGTGGACCCTCAAGGAGGCCGGACTCGGGCAGCCCAAGCTGTCGGGCCCCGGCAAGCCGTCCGACCCGCTGATCGTCCTCACCGAAGCCGCCCTGGAGCGTTACGGCCTGCCCGTCGCCCTCACCGAGGAAGAGCGGCTCGCCGGACGGATCCCCGAGAACCACAAGACCGTCAAGCAGCTGATCCGCGCCGACTGGAAGCTCACCCGAAGGGGCTTCGGACCGTGGGCGCGGATCTACCGCCCCGCCACCGGTGCGGAGCGCAACTGCGTGCAGCTCTGCCTCCCCTCCTGGGGCGCGCTCGACCCCCGGCACTGGGGCGCCGCCGCCCAACTCCCCCCGGCCGAACTCGCCCGCGTCCTGGGCACGTACGCCGCCCGCGTCATGACGCCGCGCGGCTCCACCGCCGTCACCGGCCTGGAGCTGATGACCGCCCTGCACCCGCCGACCCGCGCCGTGCGCGACGAGACGACCGGCGGCTTCCGGAAGGCCGAAGGCAAGAACCCCGGCTCGCTGGGCGAGGAGCCGGTGGACCCGGCGCCGTGCGAGGCCCCCGACGGCCACCCCGTCCTCGCCGACCTGCCGCGCTTCCACGTCCGAGGCCCGGGCGAGAAGCTGTTCGAGGAGGCGTACGACTGGGCGCGCCCCCTCACCGACGACGAATGCCTGCGCCGCAACCTGGTGGGCATCGACGTCAACATGGCCTTCGCCGCCGGCGCCAACGGCCTGACCGTCGGCCTCGGCGCGCCCACGCACGTCGAGGACCCGGTGTTCGACCCCAAGCTGCCCGGCTCGTGGCTCGTCGACCTCTCCCACGTCGACCTCTCCCGGGTCAAGGTCGCCAAGGACCGGTGGGCGGAGCTGGACGCCGACCTGCTGCCGAGCCCGTTCACCCCGAAGGGCGACCGCCCCGGGGGACCGGCCTGGTACGCGACCCCGACCGTGGCGTACGCGGTGGAACTCGGGTACGACGTCCGGCCGGTCGAGGCGTGGCTGCGGTACGACAACGGCCGCTACCTGGACGCCTGGTACAACCGGCTGCGGGACGCCTACCTCGCCACGATGGCCGACCTCGGCGTCGGCGCGGACCTCCCGCCGGCCGACTTCCTGGCCGCGATGGACGGCTGGGCGGGCCGCGACCCGCAGCTCGCGATCGTCGTCTCGGCGATCAAGGCCACGGTGAAGGGCGGCCTGGGCAAACTGCGCGAGCGCCCGCGCGGGGAGGGCTGGCGCCCGGGCCGGCGGTGGCGGGCGCTGGAGCGTCCGACGTGGCGCCCGGACATCCGCGCGGCGGTCATCTCCCGCACCCGGGTCAACCTCCACCGCAAGATCGTCAGGCACGCCGCCTTCACCGGCGACTACCCGGTCGCGGTCCTCTCCGACTGCGTCGTGTACGCGGCCGACGGCGCGTCGCCGCTGGACTTCCTCCCGTACCGCGACGGCAAGCCGCTGCCCGGCGGCTTCCGGCTCGGAGTCAACCCGGGCCTGGTCAAGCACGAGGGCACCCAGTCCGTCCTGTGGGGCGAGGGGGTCAGGGAGCGCTTCGGGGCCCCCGAGCTCAACCTCGCCCGGTACATCAAGGACGGCACCGTCACCGACGCCGACAACGGAGAGTAGGGCGCGATGAGCATGTTCGGCGACAGCCTCGACAAGGCGGTGCAGAAGACGTTCACCCGCCCGGCCCCCAAGTCGGCCGGAGCCCGGATGCGGTACCTGGTCAAGCGGCTGGGCGGCACCAGGGCGGTCGCCGAACTGCTCGCGGTCTCCCAGCGCCAGGTCGAGCGCTACGTCTCCGGCCGGGCCAGGCACCCGCGCCCCGACCTCGCCGCCCGTCTGGAGCGCGAGGTCCGGGCCCGGTGGCAGCCGCAGATCCGGGCGAAGGCGAGGAAGCGGGCCGCCACGACCGACGGCATCGTCATCGACACCCGCGCCCGGCTCGGCTACACCGCCCCGATCGGCTCCACCGACCAGGACCGCGTCCGGCACCTGACCGTCGCACTGCCGCCGCAGTACGCGGCCCGTCTCTTCGACGCCCAGGAGACCGGCGCCGGCGAGGACGAACTCCGGCGGATCGCGGCCGACGGGCTCAGGGAGGTGTACTTCCAGGACGGAGGCCGCCGCGCCGGCAGCCTGGAGGAGGTCCGCTTCACGGACGTCGAGCACCTCGAATTCGACTTGTAGCCCCGGTCCGCACGCGTAGCCCCCGGTCCGCACGTGTGGAGCCCGGTCCGCACGTGTGGGGTCCGGTCCTCGGGGCAGGCGGTCCTCCTCAGGAGATGTCCGAGGACGGAGGAGTGAGCGGTATGGCGGAGAACGTGTGGAGCTACGGGCAGGCCTTCGGTCATCTGGTGGGCACCGACCTGACCGGCTGGCGGGTCGAGGCGACCGACGGGCACATCGGCAAGGTCGACAAGCACTCCGACGAGGTCGACGACTCCTATCTGGTCGTCGACACCGGGGTGTGGATCTTCGGCAAGGAGGTGCTGATCCCGGCGAGCGCGGTCACCCGGATCGACCTGGAGGGGCAGGAGGTGCATCTCGACCTGACCAAGGAGCAGATCAAGAACGCGCCGGAGTTCCACTCCGACAAGCACCTCGCGGACCGGCAGTACCGGGAGGAGATCGCCGTGCACTACCGGACGGGCGGACCGTTCGGCGGCGGGCCGCTCGGAGGCGGACCGGCACCGGTCTGATCCGGCCGGACGCGACGGGGCGGTCCCCCGCAGCCTGCTGCGGGGGACCGCCCCGTTCCGTGTTCCGCGTCAGCCCTTCAGCTCCCCGCGGTCCGCCCCGCTCCGGGCGGCCGCCGAGTGCAGTGCCCGCAGGGCCAGCAGCAGGACGCCGACGTCGTCCAGGTAGACCGGGTCGGGGATCAGGTCGACCGGCGACACCGTGTACACCACGGCCGCCCAGAAGAGGGCCTTGGACTGCAACGGGACGCCGGCGTCGAGCAGCAGCCTGCGGGCCCGGAAGACGCGCACGAGCAGAACGGCCGCGTATCCCGCCACCACGAGGGCGAGGACCCCGGCCACCACGATCCAGAAAGAGCTGTCCATGCCGCTCTTCTACCCCGGTTTCCCGGAACCGCCCCCGTCGGCGTCGGCGCCCCCTCACGACCGAGGGGTCCTCCCCGTGTCCGGGAAGGACCCCTTGCGCACACCGGGTCAGGCCGCCCGGTACGCCGTCGTCAGCCGCGCGACCGCGCCCGTCAGGTCGCCCGAGATCAGCAGCCGGTCCGCCTCCGCGAACGGCTTGGCCGTCGCGGGAGTGATGTCTTGGCCGATCTTCTTCTGGACGACGTCCCGCGCCCGGGACAGCAGTTCCCGGCCCTCCGGCGACGTCCCCCGGCCGGCCGCCTGGAGCACCTTGGCCGCGACCCCGATCGCCTTGAGCGTCAGCTCGCCTCCGACCTGCGGCACCGGCCGGGTCGTCAGACCCCAGCCGAACGGGAACTGCGGGTCGTACGAGGCGTCACCGACGTTGATCGGCAGCTGCGCCTCCGACTTCGGCCAGGTGACCGGGAGCTGGCCGGTGAACGGCCGCGTCCCGTACAGCACGTCCGCCACGCCGTCGCCCTCGGTGCCGGGCAGCCAGGACGCGACCAGGGCGTCGATCGCCCCGAGCCGGTCCCCGATCAGCTGCGGCCGCCCGGAGACGACCAGGACCGCGCACGGCATCGCCGCGCAGACCTTGTCCACCGCCGCCTTGTCCGCCGCCGTCAGCTCCAGGTCGTGGCCGTTGCCCACGTCGCCGATGCCCTCGGCGTACGGCGTCTCGCCGACCACCACGACCCCGACGTCGTACCCCTCGGTCGCGGCCGAGGCGTCCTTCGAGTAGTCGACCGTCGTGCCCGGGGCCGCCTTGCGCATCCCCTCGAGGATCGTGGTGCCGGTCGTGTTCCGGCCGGACGAACCCTGCCAGCTGATGGTCCAGCCACCGGCCTGGTTGCCCAGGTCGTCGGCGTTGGAACCGGCGACGTACACCTTCTGCGTCTTCTTCAGCGGCAGCACGCCGCCGTCGTTCTTCAGCAGCACCTGGGACTTGGCGACCGCCTCCCGCGCCACGGCGCGGTGCGCGGCCGAGCCGACCGCGTCGAGGTGGGTGGTGTCGGCGTACGGCTTCTCGAACAGGCCGAGCCGGAACTTCTGGGTCAGGATCCGCGCGACCGCGTCGTCCACGCGTGCCCGGCCGACCCGCCCGGCCGTCACCTCCTCCGCCAGGATCCGCGTGAAGTCCTGGTAGTTGGTCGGCACCATGATCATGTCGAGCCCGGCGTTGATCGAGGTCCGCACGTCGCTCGCGTAGTCCCCGGGGATCTGGTCGATCGCCTGCCAGTCACTGATCACGAAGCCCTCGAAGCCCATGCGGTCCTTGAGGACGCCGTTGATCATCCCGGCGTGGGCGTGCATCTTCACCGGCCCCTGGTCGTCGCCTATGACGTCGAGCGAGGAGTACGAGGGCATGACCGTGCCCGCCCCGCGCTTCACCGCCTCGGCGAACGGCGCCAGGTGCACCGCCTCCAGCTCCTGCCGGGTCACCTTGGTGACGCCCTGGTCGATCGTGTACGAACCCGTCGTCGACGAGCCGAACTCCGTGCCGCCGTCGCCGACGAAGTGCTTGGCGCTGGTGAGCACCTTGTCGTTGCGGTGCAGGTCCGCGCCGCTGCTCGCGCCCTGCATTCCGTTGATGACCGTCTCCATGGCCTTCACCAGGGCCGGGTCCTCGCCGAACGCCTCGTACGAACGGCCCCACCGCTCGTCCCGGGTGACGCACACGCAGGGGGCGAAGTCCCACGGGATGCCGGTGGCCCGGACCTCCTTGGCGGTGACCGCCCCGGTCCGCTCGGCGACCTTCGGGTCGCGCCCGGCGCCGATGCCGATGTTGTGCGGCATGATCGTCGCGCCGATGACGTTGTTGTGCCCGTGCACCGCGTCCACGCCGTAGATCAGCGGGATCTGGAAGCGGGTGGCCTGCGCCCGGAGCTGGTAGGCGTCGATCATCTTCGCCCACGCCTCGGGCGTGTTCGGCGTCGGTACCGAGCCGCCGCCGGAGAGCAGCGAGCCGAGCCGGTAGGAGGCGATGTCGCCCTGCGACCGCAGCGCGTTGCGCTCGGCCTGCGTCATCTGGCCGACCTTCTCCTCCAGCGTCATCCGCCCGATCAGGTCCGCGACCCGCTTCTTCACCGGCAGCCGCTTGTCGAGGTACGGAAGCCCGTGCGCGTTCACGACGACCTGCGGCACCTCGGCGGGCGCCTTGGCGCCGTTGACCTCCAGCGCGAGCGGGATCGTCTCGGCCTCCTCGGCCGAACCGTCCTTCTTCGTCGCCACGGTGACGGTGTGGGAGGTGCCGGACGGGGTCCCGGCCGGGAAGGTCACGGTGCCGCTGACCGGCGCGTAGTCCTTGCCGGCCTCGGCGGTCCCCTTCCCGGTCGTGTACGCCACGGTGACGGGCTCGCCGATGGGGCCCGAACCGGTGGTGGCCACCGTCACCTTCACCCGCGCGCTGCCGCCCTCGGCCACCGGGTACACGGCGGCGTCGGTGACGACCTTGGTGTTCAGCGCGGGCTCCGCCTTGCCGTACAGCTCCACGCCGTCCAGGGCGAACTTGCCCGGGGAGCCGGGCGGCAGGGTCAGGGCGTAGCCCCACATCTCGTTGAGCCCGAGGACCTGGTCGATGCCGCCGACGGGCTGGTAGTCGGCCCGGTACTGGAACTCGGAGAACGGGATCTCGACGAGGTGCCAGCCCTCCCAGTCGTCGGTGAAGGACGTGGTCCACAGCTCGGACGCCTCGCCGTTGGCGCCGCCGTCCTTGAGCTCGAAGTTGATCCGCTTGCCCGAACCGGGCGGCAGGGGGGCGGTGTTCTGGCCGTACCACCAGAAGCGGATGCCCTTGAACGCGGTCCAGTCGTGGGCCGGCCGGTCGAAGGCGAAGTCGTGGGTGAAGCCGCCCCAGCCGCTGATGTCGAACGTGCCCTCCAGGACCTTGGAGCCCTCGGGCGCGTCGGCGCGCTCGGAGAGCCGCAGCGCCGGATGGTCGTCGGCGTCGCTGCCCCAGGTGAAGATGCCCTCCGCCGGCGGGTTGCCGAAGGGCACCTCCCCCTCGAACCGGTCGACGGCCACCGGAGTGGGCTCGTCGGCGGCCGCGCTCGGCAGCGCCCCGGCGAGCAGCCCGCCGAGCACGGCGCCGGCGGCGACCACCGCCGTCGCGGTTCTGCCCCGGACACGGTTCCCGAAGCGGCTCTGGTGTCTGCTGCGTGGCATTGCGGCTCCTTCAGTACGGAATGCGGGGGTGCGGGCGGCGGGCCGGGCGGGATCCTTCGATCACTTCACGAACACGGTCCGCGACGGCGGAGCCCGTCCCGGCCCCGGCGTCCGGGGCCCGGAGAACGGCGGTGTCGCCGTCCCTCCTCACGTGCGGAGTCGGTGATCGTGGCGCACATCGGAGCCTCCGCGTCGAGGGACGACATCGCTGTCAGAACCGCTTTGGAAGCGCTCTCAAAGCGGTGCGGCGAGTCAACCGTCAGCCCGTCACGTCGTCAAGAGTTAACACCGACAACGACTGAAATCCGCGTCGCTCCGAGCCGTGACCCCCACAGGGTTCTTCATGTGTTCAGAGCCTGAACGCATAAGGGGTCTTGACGCGTCGTTCCCTCCGACTGTCGTGCGCGCGAGGGGCCGCAGTGACGGGGGTCTGCCCGGCGGATCGGGGTCGGACAGGCCCTAGCGGGCGTCGCGCCGCTCCCGGCGCGCGCGCTCGAACTCGGCGACGTCCGGCATCCAGGGACCGTACGGGTCGAGTGCCGCGCAGCCGCCGCGGACGAAGGCGCTCACCAGGGCCCGGTACGCGTCGAGCCCGTCGACCAGGGCGTACTCGACCCGGTACTCCGGATCCGACCCGCCCTTCCCCTTCCGCACGGTCGTGACGCGGGCGGCGGAGTCCGCGTAGAAGTGGAGCTGGATCCCCTCGCCCCTCTCCTCGTCCTCGACGGTGAACACCTCGTTGTCCGCGGCGGAGCGAGCGCCGACGAACTCCCAGAACTCCGCGGAGGCGCCGCGACGGCCGTCCTTCCGCCACTTCTTCTCGACGCCCTTGTCGTCGGTGAACGTCAGGGCCGTTTTGCGCGCGCCCCCGCCGGGGCCGGTGCGGTCGTCGGCGGCCTCCGCGTCGTCCTCCACGGGTGTGTTCCTGGAGCGGTCCACGGTCTCCGAGCACATCAGGAAGCCCACCGTGCGCACCGCGTCGTCGGCGAGCCCGGGGTGGGCGCGGCGGACGGCCGAGTCGACGGCCGCCGCCACCCGTTCCCAGGCGCGCTTGTCCGTGGCGCGGTTCCCCCGTCGCGGATCGAGGCCGATCCGCATCCCGGCGCAGGCCCGCTCCGCGGTGGCGATCACCCGCATCACCTGCGGAAGCAGCGCGGGGTCGACGGCACCGGGCAGCCGCCGGGGAACCGTCGCGCCGTGCGCGTACTGGCCCGTGTACCGCAGGATCGCGGCGTCGAGCGGGCCGAGGACCGTTCCGCGTGCGGCGCGACGGCGGTCCGCGCGATGCTCCTGGGCACGTTTCTCGTTCGGCGTCGTGGTCGCCGAGCGCATGGCCGCGCAGACCCGTCCGCGCCGGAGCAGGCCGACGTCGGCCCCGTGGGCGACGAGCCGGTGCTCGTCCCACCGGATGCGGCGGAAGAGCGCGTCGACGTCCTCGGGCGGAGAGAGGAGGATCGGGTCCAGGAGCGCGACGGCGGCGTCCTCGTCGAGCCGGCCCGCGGTTCCGGCCGCCTCGCACAGCGGGAGGACCGCGCTCCACAGCAGCAGGTGTCTGGGCAGGTCCTCCCGGATCACCGCGAGGTGGGCCTCCCCGATGGGGAACGTGAACGTGCGGGGCTCGTGGTTGGCGTCGGCCCCGGCGCCGAGCATCAGCCGCAGCTCGCCGTCCTCACTGATCACGGTCGGGATCCATCCGCTGCCCCGGGTGAACACGACGTCCCTCATGAGCCCCACGCCTCTTCGGAACCACGGCGACCGGACGCGGTCACGCCGGGCGCGGGACGAGCACCATGGCGATGCCGCGCCCCCGCTCCGTACCCGTTCACGACCACCGCGCGCACTCGGCGGCGAGGCGCGCGTCGGTACGCACCCAGACCTCGCCGGAGGCGGACCCGGCCGGGGCGTCGACCCGTTCGAGCCCCAGGAACTCGATCAGCGCGAGCAGTTCGGCCCGCTCGGCCCGGTCGTCGTCGACGTCGTGCGAGTCGAAGAAGACGTAGTACTGGTCGCTCGGGTCCACGAAGCCCGCATCCGCCCAGATCCGGGCGACTTCCCGGATCGCGGCCGCTTCCGTCGTGAACGAGGCGGCGCGGACGGCGCCCCGGGTCTCCGGCGGCGCGTCGAGGTCGGCGGGGTCGGAGAACCACTGGCCGAAGTGGTCGAGGCCGGCATGTCCGTTCTCGAAGAACAGCATCGCGCCCGGAAGGTAGCGGTTGGGCCGGTCGACCCGGAGGTATTCCGATCGGGGCCGGTCCGCGCCCTCGACCCGGGCGATCACACCCCGGCCGGGCATGAGGACCAGACTCTGCCCCGCGGGCGCGTCACCGATGGTGTAGACGTCGGAGTCCCGCTCCCGGAAGAACGCGGAGAACGCCACGTAGGCCTCTTGGGCGTCGCCCACGGAGACCGTCCGGTCGTTGCCGTCCCCGACGGCGAAGACGAACCGCTTGGGTCCGGGGGCGTAGGGGCGGGCCATGATCGTCCTTCGTTCACGTGGTGGCCCCGACAGCCTAGGGGATGCCCGGTCGATCACCGCCGTCGGATCCGGGGCCGCCCGGAGACCGGGCCGTGGTGATCGGCCGGACAGGCCTTAGGGTGCTGTTTCGATCACGAAGGGGGAACCGGCACCATGACGTTTCCGCATCCGCACGCGCAACCGCACCCGCCACCGCATCCGCAGCAGTACCCGCACCCGTCCGCCCCTCCGCCCCCGCAGCAGTACGGGTACGCGCCCGGCTGCGAGGTCTGCGGGGCTCAGCCCGCGACCGCCGTGACCGTCCGCGCCCACCAGGGCATGATCATCATCATGCGCACGGTCACCCGGCGCGGAGTCTTCTGCCGCACGTGCGGACTCGCCGTCTACCGGCAGATGACCTCCGACACCCTGCTGACCGGCTGGTGGGGCCTCTTCTCCTTCTTCGTCACGCCCTTCGTGGTCCTGGGGAACGCCTTCGGCGCCCGGGCCGCCCTGCACCGCCTGCCCGAGCCGTACGGCGCCGTGCGACCGAGGCTCCACCCCGGCAGGCGGGTCCTGCGCCGGGCCCCCGCGATGCTGATCCTCACCCCGATCGCCCTCGTCGCCCTGGCGATCCCGACCCTGCTGGTCGTCGGCCTGCTCTCGGGCGGCGGCGAAGGGTCCGTCGCACTGTCGGCGGGCGACTGCGTGCGCAACGAAGTCGACTGGCCCGAGCAGCAGTTGCGGAAGGTGGACTGCGGCTCCCCGCTGGCGGAGTACCGGGTGCTGGACGAGGCCTCCTGCGGCCCCCGCGACTACCTGCTGCGCGCCGAGTACACGATCGGCGCACCCGGCAGGCCGGGCTCCTGCGTCACGCCCCTCTGACGGCCCGCCGTGGACGACGTGGAGGAGGACCTCGTGGAGCGGGCTTCGTACGTCCGGTTCCAGGGAGTGGTGAGGCACCCGCGAGGACACTTCCCCGGTGTCTTCGTGCTCGCCAACGAGCTGGCGGCCCAAGGCAGGCTGACCGAGGACCAGTACCGGTTCTGGAGGGCGGGCAACGACTGGTACGACGCCCACTACACCAACCCGTCCCACGTGGATCCCGCCGTGTACGACCCCCGGGTGCATCCGGGCGCCGTCGCCTGGTTCAAGACGTCCGCCCGGGACCTCGTCGAGCGCGTCGACGGCTATCTGGAACTCCTCGCCGCCCACGGCGTCGAGTGCCGCCGCCTGGAGTCCCCGGACCCCGGCAGGATCCTCTACGAGGACGAGTACCAGGTCGTGGTGGCGGGGGAGGCGGACCCGGACGCGCCCCCGCCCGGTGCCACCGCCTGAGGCGGGAACACCGGGCGGGGGGTGAACGGTCAGGCGGCCGGCGTCACTTGCCGTACCACGCGTTGCGGATCGTCAGGGTCGAGGCGTTGCCCTGCTTGTCCGTGACCTCGGCGGCGAGGGAGACGCCGCCGCCCTTCGCCGGACTCTTCACGGAGATCCGGCCGTTCCGGACCTCCACGGACTTCCAGGTCTTCCCGCCGTCGTAACTCACGGACACGGCGAGCGACTTGAGGTTCTTTCCGGCCGCCGAGCCCTGCACGGTCACCGGGACCGTGACCGGAGCGCCCGCCGGAGCGCGCGAGGCGAGGTCGACCGGGGGCGCGAAGCGGACCGTGGAGACCGGCAGGGCGGTGGTGGCCGCGACCTGCCGCGAGCGGAACGTGAAGCCGACGTCGATCCGGGTCGAGGCCGCGGCGACGTCCGCCGGGCGCTCCACCGAGGCCGTCAGCCGGTACTCGGCGTCGGCGACGCCGACCGCGAAGGGCTCCGAGCCGCTCAGCGGGTCGTCGTTCCTGCCGATCTCGACGCCGTCGCGGTACAGCGCCGACGTGGCCGAGGCGTACCTCGTGCTCCCCGTGTGCCCCGCGCCGTCGGCGAGCAGCGGCACCGCGCCGACGATCCGCTGCTCGCCCGTGACCGGGTCGGGCGCGGTGCGGAAGACGCCCGTGCCCTCGCCCAGGAGCGGACCGACGACGCCCGTGTTGAACGTCTCCCGGTACGACCTGCCGGCCTCGTACCGCTTCGGCCGGACCGTCTCGTAGGCGCCCTCGAAGGCCGGGTACCCCCACTCGTCGGGCTCGCCCAGCTGGTTGAACCGGGTGAGCCAGGTGGCCCCGTCGGCGGTGGAGACGCGGAAGGTGCGCGTGCCCGGCGCCGCCTGCGGCGCGGAGAACCCGTTGCCCTCCGGCGCGCCGGGAAGGTGGGCGTACGGGGAGGCGAGCGCGGACTTCCCGGGGGCGGAGGCGCCGAGGCCGACCGTGAGCGTGGCCAGCTCGTTCGCCTTCACGTGCTTGGTGTAGCCGGTCGCGATCCTGCTCGTCCCGCCGCCGAAGGCCACCGCGTACTGGCTGGTGGCGTCCTCGACGAAGTGCGCGTCCCAGGTCTGCAGGAGGGAGCCGTCGGTGACGGCCGGGCCCGCGTGGGCGGTGCGGAAGCCGGTGAAGCCCCTGAGGACCCAGCCGTTGCCGACGCGGCCGATGCCGGTGGCCCGCTCGTAGTACGTCCCCGCGTAGTCCGCCTCGTCGATGCCCGGCACGGTGAGCTCCACCGGCTTCGTGGTGCGCGCGTCGGCGACGACCGTGGTGTCGCCGGTGACCTCCAGCTTCGGCCGGGCGATCCAGTCGGTTCCCTTGGTGAAGTCCGAGGGGTCCTGGTACACGGCCGTGTTGAACGTGTACGACCCCTTGGGCACCCGGATCGTGTGGGCGCCCGGCTCGTCGTTGACGAAGGCCTGGAAGCCCGCGGCGGGTCCGGCGACGCCGAGCAGGGTGCTGGAGAAGTTCCGGGCGTCGGCTCCGTCGCGGCCCACGGCCCTGAACGTCAGGTCGTAGGACTCCGCCTCCCGTACGGCCACCGCGGCCGTGCGGACGGACCGGCCCGCGCCGGTGGCGGTGACGTAGGCCGAGTAGGCGCCGTCGGCGTCACCGATCCTGGTGTCGGCGACGAGGTCGACCCCGGCCGTGCCGCCGGCGGGCACGGTCACCTTCGGGGAGCCGAGCGCGAAGAACCCGGCCGGGGCCGGCCCGCCCGCCGGGTCCAGGCCGGACACCGACAGGTCGAGGGTGACGTCCTCGGCCCCCAGGTTGCGGTAGACGACCTTCCTGGTGACGGGCAGGTCGTCCGCGTGGGGCCACCGTGCCGTGCCGAAGTTCAGGGAGACCGGTTCGGCGATCACGTTCTGGTCCAGCGCCCTGTCGACCCGGATGCGGCCCGAGCCCTGCTGGAAGGCGCTGTGGGCGCCGCCCTCGGCGGACGCGGTCAGCGCGCCCTTGAGTTCGGCGGACGTCCAGCCGGGGTGCCGCTGCTTCAGGATCGCGGCCGCGCCCGCGACGTACGGGGTCGCCATCGAGGTGCCGTCGAGCTGCAGGTACCCGGGGGCGGGGTGCGGGGTGCCGGGCCGGGTGTCGAGGACGCTGCCGGGGGCGGCGGCCGCGGTGACGGCGACGCCGGGCGCGGTCACGTCCGGCTTGATCGCGCCGTCGCCGACGCGCGGCCCGGTGCTGGAGAAGGGGGCGAGGCGGTCGTCCCCGTCGACCGCGCCGACGGTCAGGGCGGCGTCCGCGCTGCCCGGCGAACCCACCGTCGAACCGCCGCTCTCGCCCTCGTTGCCCGCCGCGACGGCGAACAGGACGCCCTTCTCGGCGGACAGCCGGTCGACCGTCTCCTCCAGCGGGTCGACGCCGGGGCTGTCGGGGCCGCCGAGGCTGAGGTTGATCACGTCCGCGCCCTCGGCGGCGGCCCACTCCATACCGGCGATGACGGCGGAGTCGTCCCCGTAGCCCTCGTCGTCCAAGACCTTCCCGCTGATCACCTCGGCACCCGGGGCGACGCCCTTGTACCGGCCGCCGGACCTGGCGCCGGTGCCGGCGGCGATCGACGCGACGTGCGTGCCGTGCCCGACGCGGTCCACGGCGTCGGGGGAGGCGGAGAAGTTCCTCTCGGCCACGACCCGGGTCCTCAGGTCGTCGTGGGTCTTGTCGACGCCGGTGTCCAGGACGGCGATCCTCACGCCCGTACCGTCGTACCCGGACTCCCACGCCCGGTCGGCGCCGATCTGCCGGACGCCCCGGTCCAGGCTCGCGCCGCGCACCCCGTCCAGCCACACCCTGCCGATGCCGGACGCGGCGGCGCGCGCGCCGTTCCGCCGCCGGTCGGTCAGCGCCTCCCACACCTCGGCCAGGTCGTCCGGGGAGGCCCGGACGGCGTCGGCGCCGATGGTCGGCAAGGCGCGCCGCAGCCGCGTGTCGCCGGCCGCGCGCACTCCGGCCCGCGCGGCGCCGGAGCCCCCCGCGTACTGCACGATCAGCTTGAGCCCGTCGCCGTGGCTCTTGCGCAGCCGGGGGTCGGTGAGCACGTCGAGGTCGAAGAGCCGCTGGTCCAGCCTGCCCGTGGCGATCAGGGGCTGCGCGTCGGCGGGCACCACCAGGGTGCGGTCCCCGGTGCGCCGTATCTGCACGGGTATGCGCTCGCGGCCCTCGGCGGACTCGAAGCCCACCATCCGGCCGGTGGCGTCCACGACGACGTGGTCGCCCGTGACGAGCGGGATCCGCCGGTCGCCGCCGACGCGGGTGATGTCCGGTGCGGCCGTCGCGTGCGCGGCGGTCGCCGTCGCGGGGCCGGTCGTGCCTGCCGCCAGGGCCACCGACGTGGCCGCCGCGACGGTGAAGGCGCCTGCTCTCTTCACAAGTGCGCGCAAGTCTCCCCCAGGAGTTCGGGATGGGGTGGATGAGTCGTTTCCAGCCAGGCGCACAAGATCGTTCGCCGCCGGTCAGCGCAGTATGTGAGGTGGGGCAGGGGCGATCAACGCCGGTACGGGGGAGGGGAGTCGAACCCTACGGTTTTCGGCCATCGCGAAGTCGGGAAATGCGAGGGGACGACGACAGCGGTGTGACGGATCCATGACGGCGGGGCGATGCTTGTGCGACACCGGCCCGCACCGGTCCCTCCGGATCGGGCTCCGGGCCAGGTCGCACGGGCTTTTCGGGGAGGGACGTCCTCGCGGACGGAGGACGCCCCTCCGATCGGCCGTATCCGCACCCGGACGGAACGGCTCTCCGTCCGGGTGCGCGAAGACGACGGGCCGCGTCCGCCTACGCGTCCTTCTCCTCGTAGTGCAGGGTGCCGTCCTCGTCCATGCGCGGGTGCATCTTCGTCGGCCCGTACTCGTCGACGTCCGAGGGGCGCGGCCCCTCGGGGCCGTCGGGACCGAACCGGACCAGCCGCTCGACCCGGCAGATCCGGAACTCCCGGCCGTCCACCTGCACCCGGTCGGCACGCTCGGCCGCCCGGAACAGCTCACCGGCCCGCCGGTACCGCTCCCGCTTCCCGTCGTCCCACTTGTACAGCCGCGCCCACAGGTCGGTGAGGTCCCCGTACAGGTCCCGCCGCGCCTCGTGCGGGGTCGGCGACAGGCCGCCGAGCGGCTGCCAGACGTCACCGGCGCGCTCCACGGCGCCGAAGCCGACGGGCAGCATGGCGATGTCCGGATGGGTGGTGACCGCCTTCCGGGAGTCGGCCCGGACGGCGGCGGGGTAGCGCTTCCCGGCGTAGTGGAACTCCCGCAGCCCGATCCGCAGGGCCTCGGCCATGAGCCCGCTCGCCCTCTCCGGATCGAGCACGGCGTCGGTGTCCAGGCAGCGGCGGGCACCGCGCTGCCGCTCCCAGACCCGGAAGACCGGCTCCGGATCGGTGGGGCGCGGCGGCTCCAGGCCGTCGGCGCCCGTCCGCGCGACCTCGTCGCCGCGCACGATCCGGTACGTGGTCCCCATGACGACGACCTCGTCGACCGGCTCCCGTTCGAGCACGCGCACGGCCGCGAGGAGTTCGCGCCGCACCTTCGGGTCGTCGGTGTCGTCCTTGGCCCAGAAGAAGAACTTCGACTGCAGGCTGTCCCGGGCCTCCTGCGGCATTCCGGTCTGCACCGGCATCACCACCCGCCACGGGGCGTCCGCCCCCTCCTCCCGCGCCGCCACTCCGAACAGCGAACCGCGAACGGCGAGCCGTGGATACCGCGTGACGGCCTGCGCGGCGTCGACCTCGGTCACCCAGGCGACGGGGTCGCCCTCCCGCACGAGGCCCGCACGCATTCTGTCGAGTCGTCGCTTCCAGTGTTCGTCCATGCGCGCATTGTGGTGCCCGATCCGGCGGCCGGTCCGGTGATCGGCCCATCACCTCAACTTACGGGTGACAAGGGGAAGCGTTTCGAGACACCGCCGCCCCCTCCCGTGACGCGGACGTCCGGGAGGGGGCGGCGGGTTTCACGACGGTACGGCGGCGGTGTGCGGCTCGTCGGGGTCCGGTTCCCGAGGGGGAGCGGCGAGCTGCTCGCGGAGGTAGTTCCAGGCCACCGCGATCAGCGCGGCCGCGGGCACCGCGAGGAGGCTGCCCACGATGCCGGCCAGGCTGCCGCCCAGCGTCACCGCGAGCAGGACGACCGCCGCGTGCAGACCGAGGCCGCGGCTCTGGATCATCGGCTGGAACACGTTGCCCTCCAGCTGCTGCACCACGACGATGATCGCGAGGACGAGCAGGGCGTCCGTCAGGCCGTTCGACACCAGCGCGATGAGGACCGCGACCAGGCCCGCGAACAGGGCTCCCACGATCGGTACGAACGCGGAGACGAAGGTCAGCACGGCCAGCGGAAGCACCAGGGGCACGTCGAGGAACCACAGGCCCAGGCCGATGAACACCGCGTCGAGCAGGCCGACGAACGCCTGCGAGCGCACGAACGCGCCCAGGGTCTCCCAGCCGCGCGCGGCCACGACGGGCACGTCGGTGGCCAGGCGGCCGGGGAGCTGGCGGGTGAGCCACGGCAGGAAGCGCGGGCCGTCCTTGAGGAAGAAGAACATCAGGAAGAGCGCGAGGACGGCGGTGACGAGCCCGTTGAACACGGTGCTCACCCCCGTGACGACGGTGGTGACCATGCTGCCGACGCTGTCCTGGATCCGCGCGACCGCGGTGTCGAAGGCGCTGGAGATCTGGTCGTCCCCGATGTTCAGCGGCGGCCCGGCGGCCCACTCGCGCAGTTTCTGGATGCCCTCCACCACGCCGTCGGCCAACTCCCCGGACTGGGACGCGACCGGCACCGCGATCAGCGCGACGATGCCCGCGACGACCACGAGGAAGAGGACGGTGACCACGCCCGCGGCCAGGGCGGGGGGCCAGCCGAGCCTCCGCAGGAAACGGGCGAGGGGCCAGGTCATGGTGGTGAGGAAGAGGGCCACTATGAGCGGC
Organism: Streptomyces sp. NPDC098101; assembly: GCF_044760185.1. Lineage (NCBI taxonomy): Bacteria > Bacillati > Actinomycetota > Actinomycetes > Kitasatosporales > Streptomycetaceae > Streptomyces > Streptomyces sp. NPDC098101. The sequence goes on from NZ_JBIWAS010000001.1 coordinate 1,632,868, forward strand.
CAGACGACCGACCACATGCGGCCCAGGATCCACAGCGTCACCGCCGCCATCAGCAGGACCAGCAACGACTCGGCGGAAACGCGTGCCGCCGTGCGCAGTGCGGCGGCGGTCTTCGTTGAACTCAACGTGGCAGGCATGGCCCTCACCCTAGTGAACGGCCGTCCCGCTCCTCATCTCTCCTCTCGCTCGTCACCCCCGCCGCTCCCGCCCCGGACGCCGGGCACGTCCGGGACGGGAGCGGGATGGGGATCAGGGGGCGATGGCCAGGTCGAAGAGGTGGATGTTGCCGTTCCCCGGCAGCACCACGAACTCCACCTGCTTGGTGGGGTCGAGGGGGATCGAGTGGGCGAACACGCGGTACGCGATACCGGCGTTCCCGTACCCGTCGGGCCGGTTGCGTCCGTCGCTCGACGCCACCAGGGTCGCGCCGTGGGCGTTCGCCGGGTCGAACGACCAGTTCGGGAACCCGAACGAGCCGGTGCCGCTCGTCCCGTCCGTGTAGTAGACGGTCGCGGTGCCCGACGCCCCGCTCGTGACGCCGGAGCCGAGGAAGACGAGCCTGCCGCCCTTGCCGCTCAGGGCGATGGCCTGCCCCGCGGCGGAGACGTTGTTCCTGGTGCCGCTCGGCACGTTCGGCCAGCGCAGCTCCGCGCCCAGGGCGTTGACGGTCCCGCCGGGACGCAGCCCGGCGTCGGCGAGCTTCTGCGCGGAGAAGCTGTTGCCCCCGCCGTCGTAGTCGCCGGGCTTCGTGTCGCTCTCGTCGGTCACCCCCACGTTGTTGTACGCGGCGGCCAGGTTCGCCAGGGGAGTGCCGCTGTGCTGCGTCCTGGTCCCGGTGGCGGACCCGGCTCCGTCGCCGCCCCGGTAGGTCGCGGTCGCGGTGAACGTGCGGACGGTGAAGCCGGGACGCCGCTCCGGCACCTGGATCCGGAAGGTGGCCTCGGCGGAGACGCCCTTGGCGAGGGAACCGCCCACCTGGAGGACCGAGGGCTGGACGGCCCAGCCGACCGGCCCCCCGAAGGACACCTTCAGCGAGCGCATCCGCTCCGGTCCCGCGTTGGTGACGGTCACCCTCACCGTCGAGACGGCCGGGCCGTCCAGGTCGACGGGGGAGATCGTCACCGCTGTGGCGGCTGCCGCGGTCGCGGCTGGGTTCGCGGTCGCAGCCGCCGGCGCCGTCGGGGCCGCGGTCGCGGTCGATATCGGGAGGAGCGCGAGGGCGCCCGCCACGAGGACGGTCCCGAGCGATCCGATCAGTCCTGCTGGTCTCACGTACTGCTCCTTCACGACGGGGGCAGGGGCGGGGACGGAGGCGGTGTCAGACGACAGGGGGCATCTCGGTGGCGCGCGAGTCGAGGCCCGTGCGGAGGTTGACCCAGGCGCCCCGGGTGAAGTCGGGGATCTGCACGGGACGCCCCTTCGCCGCCAGGGACATGACACTCAGGGGGACGGGGGCGCACCAGGCCGCCGAGTCGTAGACGTCGATGTCGGGCACGAGGCCCGCCCGCATGAGCTGGACCGTCCGCCACTGCAAGACGTAGTCCATGCCGCCGTGACCGCCGTTGTTCTCCGCGTCGTCACCGATCTTCTTCCACAGCCAGTGGTCGAACTCCTTGCGGTAGGAGTCGAAGGACCGCCAGGAGTGTCCGCTGTGGTCCGGCTCGACGTAGACGCGGCCGCCCCCGGCCGACAGCACGCCCGCGTAGTCCTCGAAGATGCCCCGGCTGCCGGCGAGGGAGTTGATCCGGCTGTAGGGCCGGGGGGAACTCACGTCGTGCTCGGCGCGGATGATCCGGCCCTTGGCCGTCTCGATCAGACAGGTGACCAGATCGCCGTTGACGTACGTCTCGTTCCACGAGGGGTGGTTCCTGGGCACGAACCGCGCCCGGTAGTCGGCCAGCCCCTTCGGCTCGGTCGCCGTGGCGCGCAGTGTGGTCATCCGGTCGCCCCGGTTGATGTCCATGGCGGCGGCGATCGGCGCGAGACCGTGCATGGCGTAGAAGGAGGCGGTGCTCCGGGTGTGCCACAGCCGACGCCACGCGTCGGTGTAGTACGTGTCGGAGAAAAGCAGTTCGCGCAGGTCGTGCAGGTAGCCGCCGTGCCCGTTGGTGACATCGCCGAAGAGGCCTTCGTGCGCCATCTTGAGCATGGCCAGCTCGTTGCGGCCGTAGCTGCAGTTCTCCGAGAGCATCAGGTGCCTGCGGGTGCGCTCGGAGGTGTCGACGAGGTCCCACAGCTCGTCGAGCTCCGTGGCGATGGGCAGCTCGACCACGACGTGCTTCCCGGCGAGGAGCGCGGCCTTGCCCTGCGCGTAGTGGAACTCCCAGGGCGTGGCGATGTAGACGAGGTCGATGTCCTCACGCCGCAGCATCTGCGCGTACGCGTCGGCCGAGCCGCCGTACTCGGCGGGGCGGGGTTTGCCGGCGGCGGCGAGGCCGTCCGCGACCCGCTTGGCGCGGTCGGCGCGCACGTCGCAGACGGCGGTGACCGTACAGCCGGGGACCACGGACCAGCCCGTGGTCATGCCGGAACCCCGGTTGCCCAGTCCGATCACACCGACGCGCACCGTCCGGTGGACCTCGTAGGGCACCTCGATCATCGACTTCTGGCCCGGCTTCCGGCGCGGCGCGGACGCCGCCGTCACCGCCGCGGCCGCGTCGGGGGCGGATCCCACCCCGGTCGCCAGCGCCCCGGTGGTGGCCAGAGCGCCTCCCAGGAGCAGGCGGCGTGAGACTGCGGGGAGTTTTGGCATGGGTTCATCGCTCCTCAAGACATACGGCAGCGGACGCGTGACGACTCTGACGGGGCGATCAGGTGCGTGTCAATAGGTGTTCAATGAGGGCGGGTTGTAAGCAGGATCGAGCAGAGATCGGGGAGTTTCGCGCATATGGACACACGGCGAGCGCATTGACGGTCCTTCAGGTCCCCGTGCTGTCGGTGGTCTCGGAGGCCGGGCCCGGCCTGCCGCCGACGGCTGTGGCCGAGGGCTGTGGCAGGATGCCGCGATGATCTTCGGTTCACCCATACCGGCAGTCGTTCCCGCGGGCCGGATGGCCGAGGCGGAGCAACCGGTGCTCGACCTCCCGAACGGCCTGGAGCTGCGCCCCTGGCGGCTCTCCGACGCCGACGCCCTGATGACCGCCGCCCGGGACCCCGACATCCGCCGGTGGAACCGCCTGTCGGTGGAGACGCCCGAGGACGCGCGCCGGAGGATCGCGCGGATGCACGAGCGCCGACGGGCCGAACTGAGCACGATCTGGGCCGTCGCACGACCGGGTCGGGAGGCGGTGGGACTGGCCGGATGGGGTGACGTCGACCTCGCCGGCGGCAGCGCCGAAATCGTCTACTGGCTCCTCCCCGCCGCGCGCGGCGCCGGTGTGGCGGTCGAGGCCGTGAAGCGCCTCGGCGCGTGGGCCCTGGACGATCTCGGCCTGCACCGCCTGCGCCTCTGCCACTCGGTGGCCAACCCGGCGTCCTGCCGCGTGGCGGACAGGGCCGGATACTCCCTCGAAGGCACCATGCGCGGCGCGCTGCTGCACGAGGACGGCTGGCACGACCAGCACCTGCACGCCCTCGTCCGGGGCGACATCTGATCCTGTACGGCGTCACGCCGCTGCCGGGAGCGGGCGACGGCTCCGGCGGATGCCCGCACCGGCTCGTCGGGAGGACCGGCCTGTCAGGAGGGTCTGCGGGTTCCGCCGGTCCCGGCGGTCGCCCGCGCGGGGACGACGCGGAGCCGGTCCGCGGCCGGTTCGTGGCCGATCGGGTCGCCCGGCTCCTGGAAGTGCAGCGCGACCCCGGCACCGGTCCGGTACGCGTCCAGTCCGGCGCGGCAGTAGGCGACCATCGGCTCCGGCGGGGCGTCCAGCGAGAACCACCCCATGCCGTCGCACACCTCGGGCTCCATCACGCCGGGCGTCCCGGACCAACGGCGGACCTCGAAGAAGAACCCGACCCGCGCGTCGCCGGACGGCGAACGGTGGTGCACGGTGACCGCGACGCGCACGTCCTCCGGCTCCACGACCAGGCCCGTCTCCTCCCGCGTCTCGCGGACGAGCGCGGTGACGACGTCCTCGCCGCCCCCGTCGACGTGTCCGGAGGGGAAGTGCCAGTGCCCCGTGGCGTAGACGGCCCCGGCCCGCCTGGACAGCAGTACCTCGAGCCCCTTCTCCCCGTCGCGTACGGCGATCAGGTGCACGTCCACCGGCACGGTGTGCCGCCCGCCGCTCAACGGGCATGGAGAGGCGCCGCCGCGTCGAGTCGCGTGAGCATGTCGTAGGCCTCCGGGGGAAGTCGGGGTGTCGTCAGGCTCAACGAGGACGCCCGACTTCTCGAACACATGTCTTTCGGACGTGATGCGGAACCCGCGAGAGGGCGAAAGCCTGTTCGTGCCGGGTGCGCTGCGACCGAGATTCCTCCTTGGCGGATCTTGCTTCCGTAACCCTGGGTCGTCGAGACGTATTGCTCTCGATGGCTCTTGAGCTGGGCGTTACCCTCGGCGGATGATTCCTGAGCCGCCACCGAAGGTCATCACGCGTCTCCGCGACGGGCGGATCCACGCCTACGTCGTGGGCCCCGACGTCTACGGGACGCTGGAGCCCGCAGTGGTTTTCCAGCCGAGGGACGGCGAGGAGGTCGTGGCGTCGGTGGTCCGGCGGGATCTGGAGCGGGTCGTGTACACGACGCTGAACGGAGTCGTCTGCCTCACGCGGGCCGGCGACCTCGTGTGGGCCTCGGACTTCGAACCGCACTCCGACGTACGTCATGGCCACCGGCCCGGCTGTGCACTGTCTCTGGATGGCCGGACGGTGTGGGTCTACCGGCCGGACGCGATGGCGGGACGCGGGGACGGGGACCAGTGGGTCGTGCACGACGCCGACACGGGTGCGGTGGTCGCCCGCCGGGAACTGGAGACGGTCGGGCACGGCGCCTTCCACCACGTCCATCCCACGGACGGCAGCATCTACCTCGACATCGGTGAGGGTCAGGACGGCTCCGTCATCCTCCGGGGTACGGGCGGAGCGGACAGCGAGCCGGAGTTCGTGACGTACCCGTGGCAGGACCGCTGCCTGATCGACCTGGCTCCGTCCGGGCACCAGTTCATGACCGTGGACCACGAGCAGGCGGACGTCGCCTTTCACCGCCACCCCGACGGGGACGTGCTCTTCACCCTCCCCGTCGAAGCCTTCGGATACGACCCGGAGGAGTCCTTCGTGGAATGGAGCGGCGGCTACCTGACCGAGGACACGGCCGTCGTCACCCTGGGCGGTGAGACTCAGGACGAGGAGGAGTGGTTCCGCCACCACCTGGTCGACGTACGCACGGGCACCCTCAGCGGCGAGTTCACCGTCGAGGTGGACAACCCCTACGAGCTGGTGCCCCTGGGAGACGGTTCCTGGCTCACCGGCGGCCCCGATGGCGCCCCCGTCCGCTGGTCCGGCGCTCCGCAGCCGTCGGCACCGCCGCACCCGGCCGTACCGGCCTCTCCGTCCGAGAGGCGGCGATCGTGACGGCGGACTCCCGAGTGCCGCTGATTCCTCGGGCGCCCGAAGGCTTGAGCCGGCGAGCTCGTCACTTCGTCGAGGGACACGGGCTGCGCGTTCCACACCGCGACCTCGAGCTTTTCCGGGAGGCGTGGCTCAAGCAAGGGATTCCGGATGCCGAGATCGACCGGGCCGTCGCCTTCCAGGAGCGCTGGGGCGGTCTCGCCCTGCCCCCGGCCCCCGCATACGAGGGCGGCCCGCGTGTTCTGGAAGCCGATGCCCCCGAGGGCTCGGCCATAAGCGGATGGCGGTTCCCGGTCGGCGACTGTCGTGTCTCCATGGCCCACGGGTTCATGATCGGGCCAGGAGGTGAGTTCGGGATCGACGCCGACCACTGGACGCCGCTGCACGCCGGCACGGAGGGATGGGTGGAAGCGCTGGCACTGGCCCACCACGCGGGCTACTGGGCCAAGACCATCACGAAGATCAAAGGCAGCGCCGTCGAGGACCTGAACCTCGACGGATTCGAGCCGGTACCCGAAGTCCAGGGAATCGCCGACACCTGGTGGCGGGGAAAGGACTCGCTCATCGCCGTCTACCGCGGCGAAGCCTCGGGCTTCAGCGCTCCCCGCTGCCTGAGGGCCCATATCTACGGCGGGCTCGACGCATGGGGCCTGGCCGGCAACTGACTCCCGAAGGCCGAGCCCCTTGGTCCCGCCGCTGAACGTTCGGGTGGCCGCGGGCGTCTCCTGTCTCTGCGCGGCCCTCGAGGAACACGCCAGACAGATGGTCGCCACCATCGGCCACGCACCGTGCCCAAGCCGGATCCCGGCCCGTCGGCCGTCGCTCTCAAGATCCGCCGACCGGCTCCCTCCACCTGCCGGTGGCCTCCACCGAAGAGAGCGTCACCCGCCGACTACGACCCTCGGTCACGTGCACCGATCCGTGCGGAGTCCGGCCGGTGACCCGAGAGGGCCATGGCCGAAACGCCGACACCCGGGAGTCGGACCCGCTCGCCGGCGGTCGCGTGGCGCAGGGCTGTACAGATGTACCGCCCCCTCGCACACCTGCTACCACCCTGCTACCTTGCTGTGCATGAGCAGCACCAGGAAGCAGACCCAGCTCCGCCTGACCCCCGACATGCTTGCCGCAGGCAAAGACGCGGCCGCCGCCCGCGGCCTGGACTTCAACCGGTACATCGAGCGTCTCATCGCCGAGGACACCAGCGGCGCCCGGGCGGCCGGAATGGCCGCCGCCCAGAAGCTGATCGACGCCCACGGCGGCTTCCTCGACGACCTGGAAGCAGGCCTGGAAGCCGATCTGGAGGCCGCCCTCGCAGCCGGCCCCGCCTCCCCGCGCACCCCCGCCCGGCGTGACCGGGGCGCCGCTGCGTGAGCATGGCCCTGCACATCGACCTGTCCTGGATCCTCGAAGTCACCGAACGCGCCGGCCGTGCCGACCCCGCCCCCGACGACCTCGGCGTCCCCCTCGCCGCCGTCGCCCGCCACCGGGCCGAGCTCTTCGACCAGCCTGTCTACGACGGTCCCTACGCCCGCGCCGCCGCGCTCGTCCACACCCTCGGCCGCTGCCGCTGGCTGGAGCGCTCCAACCTCACCGTCGCCTGCGCCGTCGCCGTCATGTACCTCAACGCCGGCGGCATCCCGGCGGACCCCACCCGCGCACAGCTCACCGCGCTCGCGCACGAGCTCTACGACCCCCGCACCACCACCGCCCGCATCGCCGAACTCCTCCGCACCTGGAGCACCGGCGACCGTGCGCAGGAGGAGTGACGGGGCGTCAGGCGAGAAAGCCCCGGCCCCCACCCTGCCCCCTCCGGAACGGAACTCCCCTCTCCCGCAGGGGTAGTAATCGCTTTCTATCTCGGTCATGCTGTCGGCCACCAAGCCGCCGCCGGGCGTCCTTCCCCACGCCCACCCGAGAGGTCTGCCTCGCCATGCCCTCATCGCCTCCGCCGTCTTCGTCGCCCTCCTCGTCCTCGCCGTCTCCGTGGCCCCCGTCCTCCTCCCCGGCCGCCGGGACCGCCTCCCCGTTCTCCCGTCGAGGTCTGCTGCGCGCCGCCCTCGGCACCGCCGCCCTCGCCCTCCCGTTTGCCGTGCCGTCCCCCGCGCACGCCGCCGACGCCTACGACGCCCTCCGGCTGACCTGGCGCGACCTGATCCTCGGCACCGGTTTCGACGCGGGTGCCGAGCCCTTCGCCGCCAAGCTGGCCGCGCTCGGCGCCACCGCCCGCGACCTGCGCGCCGCCATGGTCCCGGCGAACGGCTCGCTCTGGCCGGACCTCCCCTACGCGGACCCCGACCCGGACACGGACCCCGAGTCGTACACGTACTCCGGCAACCTCCAGAACAGCTACACGCGGCTGCGCACCCTCGCCGAGGCGTACGCCCAGCCCGGCACCGGCCTCACCGGCGACCCGGGGCTGCGCGACGCGATCCTCGCCGGGCTCGACCACCTCCACGACCAGGCGTACCGCGCGGGCCGGGCCCGGTACGGCAACTGGTACAGCTGGCAGATCGGCGCCCCGCAGGCGCTGCTCGACATCGACGTCCTGCTGTACGACCACCTCGGCGCCGCCCGGATCGCCGCGCACTGCGCCGCCGTCGACCACTTCGTCCCCGACGGCGCGGTCGCGAGCTACACCGGCACCTCCACCGGCGCCAACCGCGTCGACCTCTGCCGGGTCATCGCGCTGCGCGGCGTCCTCGGGAAGTCCCCGGCGAAGCTCGCCCTGGCCCGCGACGCGCTCTCGCCCGTCTTCCCGTACGTCACCTCCGGCGACGGCCTCTACGCCGACGGCAGTTTCGTCCAGCACACCTACGTCCCCTACGCCGGTTCGTACGGAGCCGTCATGCTCGGTGGCCTCTCCCACCTCTTCGCCCTGCTCAAGGGCTCGGCCTGGGAGGTCACCGACAGCGGCCGGCAAGTGGTGCTCGACTCGGTCGAAAAGGCGTACGCGCCCTTCCTCTTCAACGGCCTCGCCATGGACGCGGTCTCCGGCCGGGCGGTCAGCCGGGGCGTGCAGAAGACCGACACCCGGGCCGTCCGGCAGGACGACCACCTGCGCGGCCACGGGATCATCGCCTGCGTCGCCCTGCTCGCCCGGAGCGCCTCGACCGCCGAGAGGACCCGCTGGGAGGGCATGGTCAAGGGCTGGATCGCCCGCGATCACTACAGCCCGCTCCTGACGAGCCCCGCCCTCGGCGTCGCCGCGCTCGCCCGCCTCAAGGGGATCGACGACGGCCCGGCCGCGCCGAGCGCCGAGCCGACCGGGCACCGGCTCTTCCCCGGCATGGACCGGGCCGTGCACCGGCGGCCCGGCTGGGCGGCCTCGCTCTCCATGGCCTCGAAGCGCATCACGTACTACGAGAACGGCAACGGCGAGAACCTGCGCGCCTGGCACAGCGGCTCGGGAATGCTCTACTGGTGGGGCGACACCTTCGCCAACGGGCAGTACAGCGACGACTTCTGGCCCACCGTCGACCCCTACCGGCTGCCCGGCACCACCGCCTCGCGCAAGCCGCTCGCCGACGGCGCGGGCGGTGCCTGGGGCGCCGCGCGGCCCGACGTCCGCTGGGTCGGCGGGGCGACGGACGGCACGTACGCGGCGGTCGGGCAGTACCTGAAGGGGCTGTCCTCCACGCTCCTGGCCAAGAAGTCCTGGTTCTTCCTCGACGACGCGATCGTCTGCCTGGGCGCCGGGATCCACGGCCGCGACGGCACCGGCGTCGAGTCGACCGTGGACAACCGCAACCTCGGCGAGCACGGCGTCCACGCCCTCACCGTCGACGGCGCGGCCCAGCCCACGGCGCCCGGCTGGAGCGCCACGCTCACCGGGGCCCGCTGGGCACACCTCGCGGGACACGCCGGCTACGTCTTCCCCGGCGGCGCGCCCGCCTCCCTGAAGGCCCTGCGCCAGGCGCGCACGGGCAGGTGGTCGGAGATCAACCAGGGCGCCGTGACCGACCCGGTCACGCGCCGGTACCTGACGCTCTGGTTCGACCACGGCACCGATCCGACCTGGGCGACGTACGCGTACGTCCTCATGCCCGGGGCGAGCCGGGAGCGGACAGCGGCCCGCGCGGCCGACCAGGGCTGGGTCACCGTCCTCGCCAACACCAACGACCACCAGGGCGTACGCGTCCCCTCGCTCGGCCTCACCGGCGTCAACCTCTGGGTGGCCGGCACGGTCGGCGCGGTCACGGCCGGTGCCCCCGCCTCGGTCCTGATCCGCGAGTCGGGCACCACGGCCACGCTCTGCGTCTCCGGCCCGCTCCGGGACGGCGCGACGATCGACCTGACGTGGAACCGCCCCGTCTCCGCCGTCCTCTCCCGGGACCCGGCGGTCCAGGTCCTGGGCACGGGCGCCGCGCTCCGGCTCCGCGTCACCCCGGGCACCCTCGCGGCCGTCCACAAGGCGGTCGTACGACTGAGCTGAGGAACGCGCGACCGGCGGCCCCGCGCCGGACCTCAGGCGCCGGTGTACAGGGCGGCGTACTCCTCGCCGGGCGGGACGACGGTGATGACGTCGATCAGCACCCCGTCGGGGGCGGCGACGACGAAGTGCCGCTGCCCGAACTCCTCGGTGCGCAGGGACAGGACTTCGGGCAGCCCGGCCCCGGCCACGAGCCGCCGGTGCTCGGCGTCCACGTCGCCCACCTCGAAGTTCAGCAGCAGGCCGCCCCGGAGCGCGGCCCGGTGGCCCTCGGGGACGGTCGGGTGGGCGTGGTCGAGGAGGGTGAGCTCGTACTGCGGGGCGTCGGGGCGGCGCAGGCTGACGTACCAGTCCGCCTCGAAGGTCACCTCGAACCCGAAGTGCCGGGTGTAGAAGTCGCGGGAGGCCGCCACGTCCCCGGTGGCGAGCACCGGGTAGAAGCCGCTGAGCGCGGTCGCGGGCGTGGTGGTGCCGAGTCCGTTCGTCATGGCAGGGGTCGTCATGTCAAGGGTCCTCCGTTTCCCTTTCGCATACCTGGGGTATGCGAATCGTGGCGTTAGCATACTCGGGGTACGCGAAAACGGAAGGGTGAGGGAGATGGCGGTCAACCGGGCGGAGCAGCGGGCGGCCACGCGGCGGGCGCTGCTGGCCGAGGGGAGGCGGCGGTTCGCCGCCGACGGCTACCACCACGTGGTGCTGGCCGAGGTGGCCCGGGCCGCCGGGGTCACCAAGGGGGCCGCCTACCACCACTTCGACAGCAAGGCCGGACTCTTCCGGGCCGTCGTCTCCGAGGTCCAGCGCGAACTGGGCGAGCGGGTCGCGGCCGAGGCCGGACGGCACACGGACCTCTGGGAACAACTCCGGGCCGGCTGCGGCGCCTTCCTGGACGCGGGCACCGATTCGGCGGTACGGCGGATCCTGCTGGTCGACGCGCCGACCGTACTGGGCTGGGACGAGTGGCGCACCCTGGACGAGGAGTCCTCGGCCCGGCACCTCACCGAGGCCCTGGAAGCGCTCGTCGCGGCCGGGACCATCGCCGACCAGCCGGTGGAGCCCCTGGCCCGGCTGCTCTCGGGGGCGATGAACGAGACCGCGCTCTGGATCGCGCGGGGCGGGGACCCCGTGGCCGCGCGACAGGCGCTCGACCGGCTCCTGGCCGGGCTGCGGGTCCCGGACCGGCCTTCCCCGGACGGACGCCCGTGACCTCGATGGACGGACACCCACGACCTCGACGCCCACGACCTCGACGCCCGTGCCCCTGATGCCCACGACCTTCGACGTCCCCGGACGACGACGGGTCGACGGCCCGTGACACCATCGCCCCTGCGGGCACGGAGCACTTGCGCCACCGAGCCGCGACACCGGGGGGGAGACGGACATGGGGCACGGCGGGGCAGGGGAAGCGCACGGGGAGCGTACGCGGGCCGAGCGGCTGACCGAAGGGCTGATCGTGGCCGTGGCGTCGGCCCTCTCGTTCGGCCTGCTGGCCGCCCTGGCGGCGGTCTTCGGCACGACCGCCTGGCACACGGTCACCGACGCCGGGACCACCGCGTTCAGCCGGGTCGTGGTGCCGGTGGTCCTCCTCGGCCTCGTGGTGCTGCCGCTCGCCCCGGCCCGCGCGGTGTTCCGCTCGGGCCGGCGCAAGGGACGGGAACGGCTGACGGCGGCGGTTCCGGCGGCACTGACCCTGCTCGGCGGGTGCGTCGTCCCCTTCACGGCCCTGTGCCTGCTCCTCGCGTACGCGGACTGAACAGGACCCCCCCCGGGGACCCGGGACCGCCCGGCCGGTGCGCACGAGCCTGCTCCTCGCATACGCGGACTGACCGGCGGGCCGGGGCGCGGTGGCCCGCCGGCCCCGTCCCCGCCCCCGGCCTTGGCGGCGGACCCGGCCTACACCCCGCGCCAGAGGTTGGCGAAGGCCGAGCTCTCGATGGTCCGCCTCTGGCGTACGGCCTCCAGCTCCATCACCGCGTCGTGGACGGCGGCCACCACGGTCGTCACGGCCTCGTCGCCGAGACCGGGGTCCTCGCCTGACGCGAACTCCCGCCCGGCAGCGGTCTCTTCGTCGGGACCGTGCTCCCGGTCGAGCCCGAGCTCCTCGTCGGGACCCGGCTCCTCGTCGAAGCGTTCGCCGTCGAGGCCCACGGCCGAGGCGAGGGCGGCCAGGACGGGCTCTCCCTCCTCCCGGCGGTCGGCCGCCCGGCGGCGGGCGGGCGTCTCGACCGGTTCCACGCGTTCCGGACCGAAGGACAAGCGGCCGCTCCGCTTCCGCGTCAGCTCCCCGTCCTCCTCCAGCGCGCTCTGGTACGCGGCCGACAGGTCCCGGCCCCGGCGCCACAGCCAGTCCTCGATCCGCTCGTAGGGCGGCTGCCGGGTGAGCCGCGCCGCGGCCTCGTCCAGGAGCCGGTCGTCGGGCGCCTGCGGCCCGCCCGGCACGATGCGGTCGCCGTCCACGGTAACGGCCCCCGCACCGATGAGGTCGATCAGCTCGGCCCCCGCGAGCGCGAGCGACAGGTCGCCCTGCCCCACGGCACGCTCCGGCCCCGGCTCCATGGCGATGATGAACAGGTCTTTCGCCGTGGTCATGAACGGCTCCCCTCGGAGACGACGACAAGGCGCGTCCCCGCGCACCGGGCTCGTGACCTGCCCGGCGACGGGGCGCCCACCACGATCAGTATCGCTTCCGCACGGCCGGCCGAAGCCCTGTTACCGGACGAAGTTCCCGCCAGAAGGTCGGCGTCGCCCTTCGGGCCGTCCTCCGGGAGGAACGCGTCGCGCTACGGAGGGGCCGCGTCGCTCTCCGTACGGGAACCCTCTCCCCCTGAGGTCTCCCTCCGGCTCCTCAAGGCCGGAGCCCGACGTGCTTGAGCGCGACCGCGCTGAGGTCGGCGATGGCCTGCGGATCCCCCTGGCGCCAGGCGTCGGCCCAGCCGCCGGGCGGAACCGGCAGCCCGGTGAGCGCGCCCGGGGGACCGGTGAGGGCGCGCAGGGCGAGCAGGTCGTCGCCCCCGGGCGCCTCCGCGAGGCGCCGCAGGGTGTTGCTGCGCCGGATCCAGAGCAGGCGCGGCGGGAGCCACAGCAGCAGGACGAAGAGCACCGGGAGGACGATGAGGGCCGCCGTGACCACGTCGGCGACCTGGCCGACGGCCTCCTGGAACGACACGCCCGCGTCGGCGAAGCCGGAGCTCGCGTCGGCCGCGGACCGGAGCGGCTTCTCCAGCACGTCACCGATGAACGGCACGCCCGACGCGGCCTCTCCCGCCTGCCCGAGCTCCTTGGCGAGGCCGTCGCCGGAACTCTCCACCTTGCGCCCCGGTTCGGCCAGCATCATGATCGTGTCGCGGACGGCGAGGGCCGCCCACACCGCGACGGCGATCAGGGCCAGGGCGATCAGGTCCACGAGCACCTGGCGGTTCCGGCGTGCTGGTGTCTGGGCGTAGAAGCGCAACGGAGGGCTCCCGTTCGAGTCATGGCGTCGAGGAGGTCCGGCCGCCCCGACCGCGACCCGGCCGACCGGTCGTCGGAGTCAACTCTTCCACCGCTCCTCCCGGGCAAACGTACGAAACGCCCCACCGCCTGCCCGTGCGGGTGCTCGCGCGGGGGGCCTTCCCCGACGTGGTGGCGCACAGGCCCCCTCCGCGCCCGCGACGGGAACTGGACGCGCCCCCGATACGACGGGACGACGAACTCCGGCGCGGAACCCTTCCCGGTCCCTTCGCCCACCGGAGGCCGCATCACGGGGAAGGCTGGTGGCACCGGCGTCTCTCCGACGGGACCAGCCACCTCTGACGCTCCCTCACCCCTGATCCGCCGGACAGGCGCTAGCGTCGATCGCATGATCGTATGGCTCAACGGCACCCACGGTGCGGGCAAGACGACGACCGCCGCGCTCGTGCGGCGGCTGATCCCGGATTCACGCGTGTTCGACGCCGAGAAGGTCGGCGAGACGCTCATGGACATCACACCGGGGCTGCCCGAGACGGACAACTTCCAGCACTGGCCGCCGTGGCGGCCGCTCGTGGTCGAGACCGCCCGGCGCGTCCTCGACTACACCGGCGGCACCCTGGTGATCCCCATGACCGTCCTGGTCGAGGAGTACTGGCGCGAGATCCGCTCCGGCCTCGCCCGGCACGCCGTTCCGGTGCGGCACTTCGTCCTCCACGCCGACCCGGACACCCTCCGCGGGCGCATCGCGAACGACACCGTCCTCGGCCCCGACTCCCCGTTCCGCCTCCGGCACCTGGAGCCCTACGCCGAGGAGGCCCGCACGTGGCTGCACGCCGAGGCCGAGGTCGTCGACACCACCCACCTCACGCCCGACCGGGTCGCCCTGCGGATCGCGGAGGCCGTCAAGGGCTGAGCGGCTTCGACGGGGCCGCCCGGCTCCCGGTCGGGTCGGGCGGGTGCCCGGCGGCGGCGGACGGATTCGGCGAGGGCTCGCCCGCCGCGAGGTGCTCCAGGACCTCCGCCAGTTCCTCGCAGGCGCGGCGCACCGACCGGCGGGTCGCGCGCTGCTCGGTGATGACGGAGGAGAGCAGCAGGGCGGTCAGGGCGGCGCAGCCGTTGAACGCCTGGAGCTTCAGCATGATCTCGACGTCCGACAGGTGGAGGAACGCGCCCCGCCCGGAGGTCGCCTCGAAGGTGGTGAGCACGGACGCGAAGAGCGCGCACAGCACGCTCCCGGCGAGCTGGAAGCGGAGCGCCGTCCAGATCAGCAGCGGGAAGACGAGGAAGAGCAGGCTCATCGGGCTGACCACGGCCAGCGGCACGAGGACCAGGGCCGCGAGACCCAGGCAGACCGCCTCCACCCAGCGCCGCATCCGGAACCGCCCGACCGCGCCCGCGAACGCGAGCAGGAGCGGAGTGACGAGCAGGACGCCCATCGTGTCGCCCGCCCACCAGGCCAGCCAGACGGGCCAGAACTCGCTCTTCTCCAGGGAACCGGTCGCCACGTGCAGCCCGACCCCCGCCGTCGAGCTGATCAGCATGGCGCCGAACCCGCCGAGGAAGACCAGACAGATCCCGTCCCGCAGCCGTGCCATGTCGAGCCGGAAGTCGACCCGCCGCAGCAGCAGGAAGGCGCACAGCGGCGCGGCGGTGTTGCTCACGACGGTGACGACCGTGGTGAGCCCCGGGGTGGTGAGGGAGGCGATGACGAGGAAGCAGCCGAGGGCGATGCCGGGCCAGACCCGCACGCCGAGCAGCAGCAGGGCGGCGACGGCGACGCCGGTGGGCGGCCAGATGGGCGTGACGACCACGCCCTCGACGACGAGGCGGCCCAGCAGGCCGAGCCGTCCGGCCGCGTAGTAGCAGGCGGCCACGGCCAGCGAGGCCAGGACCGCTTCCGTGGGGGGCCGGAACTGCCGAGTAACCAACACGTCAGCCATCAGACACCGGCCGGGCCGCCCCGGCCGGGCAAGGACCCCCTGCGTGTCGGGCGCCGCCGGGCGGAACGGGCCCGGCCCGGCGCGGGCCCGTTCCGATCCGCTCCCGTCCGGCCCGCTCCCGGCCCCCGGCACGGGGCGTCACCCGTTCGGGGGTGGGCCGACCGGGGGAGCGGGCCCTCCGTTCAGCCGCTTCCCCCGCCTCCTGCCCGGCCACGCCGTACCGCCGTCGTGCCCGACGACCAGGACGGCGGCGTCGTCCTCGTGCCCCACCGTGCTCGCCAGCTTCATGACGGCGGTGGCGAGCGCATCGACGTCGAGACCGGCGACGGCGGTGATCCCGGCGAGCCGCATCACCTGGTCCAGGCCGTCGTCGAGGGGGAGCGAGGGCCCCTCCACCACCCCGTCGGTCAGCAGGACGAAGACGCCGCCGGTGGTGAGCCGGTGGCGCGTGACGGGGTACTCGACCCCGCGGAGCACGCCGAGCGGGGGCCCGCCCTCGCCGTCGTCGATGCCGGAGCGGCCGTCGGCGGTGGCCCAGATGTGGGGGATGTGACCGGCCCGCGCGCACTCCAGGGTGCCCGCGGCGGGGTCGAGCCGCAGGAACGTGCAGGTGGCGAAGAGGTCGGCGCCCAGCGAGACCAGCAGGTCGTTGGTGCGGGCGAGCAGCTCCCCGGGGTCCCCGGTGACGGAGGCCAGCGCGCGCAGGCCCACCCTGACCTGCCCCATGAAGGCGGCGGCCTCGATGTTGTGCCCCTGCACGTCGCCGATGGACATGCCGATGTGGCCGTCGGGCAGGGTGAAGGCGTCGTACCAGTCGCCACCGACGTTGAGCCCGTGGTTGGCGGGCATGTAGCCGACGGCCAGCCGGACGCCCGGAGGGCTGGGCAGGTCCGGGGGCAGCATCCCGCGCTGCAGGGCCACGGCGAGCTCGACGCGGGAGCGCTGCGTCTCGGCCAGCTCGCGCGCCCGGGCGGTCAGCGACCCGAGTCTCACCAGCAGCTCCTCGCTGCTGTCGGCCGGCCATCTCTGGAACATCGCTCACTCCGGCGTCGCGAGGGTCCCTCGCGTCAGTTCGTCCCGTTTCCCGTGCGTAAGACCATGGAAGACCACCTCGGTGGGGACAGGGCCTTCCCTACTCTGCCCGGAGGAGACGGCCCCCGCATCTCATCGGCCCCCGGCCCCCGCCCCGGCCGGCACCGGGTGGCGGCGACCCCCGTGGTGTGCACCGGCCGGCGGGGGAGCGCCGGGTGCCGCCCGCGACCGCCGTCCGGGACGTCCGGCGGCCTCGGCCGCCGGGGCGTCAGCTCCCCCCGGTCAGGACCCGGTCGAGGACCCCCGTGAGCCGCGCGCCCGCGCGGTCGGTTCCCCGGCGCCCCCGCCTCGCGTCCGACGAGGCCTTCTCCAGCCGCAGCCGGGCCGTACGGCCGCGCAGGGTCAGCGTCATCAGCTGGTTGCCGAACCAGGGTCCGCCGGTGCGCTCCCACCGGACCGCCGGCCTCGCGGTCCGCCCGTGGCGGGCGAGGAGGTGCCCGATCCCCTTGGCGAACCGGCTCCAGCCGAAGCGGAACCCGAGCCGTATGGCCGTGGGCACCGAATTGTGCAGCGGCGAGCAGGTGAACTGGAAGACGCGGGAGTCCGGCTGTCGCCCGGCCGTCCAGACGGGCTCCGCCACGTACGCGTGGTGCACGTCCCCGGAGAGCACGCACACGGTCGCCGGGGCGGCTTCGGCCCTTCCCGCCTCGGCGACCGTCTCCGTCAGCCTCTCGAACGACGAGGTGAACGCCGCCCAGTGCTCCAGGTCGGCCCGGCGGCGCAGCCACTCGCCGAACCGCGCCCAGCGCGGCCCGCGCTCGCCCCGGCAGAGCGCCGCGTGCCAGGCCTCCGCGAAGTGGACCATCGGGGGCAGCAGCCACGGGAGCGAGGTCCCGATCAGCAGGTGGTCGACACCGCCGGGCTCCTCGAACACCTGCGTCCGCAGCCAGGCCGCCTCGCCCGCGTCCAGCATCGCCCGGTGCCGCTCCTCCAGGACCCGCGCGGCCCGGGTGTCGACCATCAGCAACCGGGTGCGGCCGAAGTCCCTGCGGTAGCTCCAGCGCACCGTCGCCGGGTCGGCGTCGGCGCGTTCGGCGAACGCGCGCAGCACCTCCGTGCCGTCGTCGGCCGCCCGCACCGCCGCGTACAGCTCGTCCTCGGCGAGCTCGGCGGGGGAGAGGTTCCCGAGGTGCTGGTAGACCCAGTACGACATCAGGCCGCCGGTGATCCGCTCGTGCCACCAGGGCGTCGCCCGCATGTCGGCCACCCAGGCGGCACTGGTGTTCCAATCGTCGACGATGTCGTGGTCGTCGAAGATCATGCAGGTCGGCAGGGTCGAGAGCAGCCAGCGCAGCTCGGGGTCGCCCCAGGATTCGTCGTAGAGGTGGGTGTACTCCTCGTAGTCGGCGACCTGGTCCGGCGGGGCGGCCGAGCCCGTACCGGCGGCCCGCCGGTGCCGGGCGATCCAGTCGCGCGTACCGGCGGACGTCTCGTCCGCGTACACCTGGTCGCCCAGGAGAAGGAGGACGTCCGGGCGCTCGGCCTCCGGATCGGCGGCGAGCCGGGCCGCGAGGGTGTCGAGGACGTCGGGGCCCACCGGATCGTGCTCGTCCACGGCGGGCGCCGCCCACCGGCACGAGCCGAAGGCCACCACCGCGCCGGTCGCCGGGACCGGCGGCGTGCGGATGGTGCTGGGCGGCAGCGGCGAGTCCGGGAGGGGCCACACCCGCTCGCCGTCGAGCAGCACCTCGTACGGGGTGGTGGAACCGGGCGCGAGGCCGGTCACGACCACCAGCGCGTAGTGGTGCCCGGCGACGCGGAACGTCGGGACCGAGCCTCCGGCGCCGTCCGGACACCGGACCTCCACCGTGCACGGCCGGTCGGTCTCGACCCACACCGTCGCACTCGTGCCCGACTCCCAGTCCACGTGCCGCAGGAGCGGTCCCAACCTCAGACCGGCCATCGCAAAGTCCCTCCCGGCGCTCCGTACTGTACGGAGCGGCCGTTCCGTACAGTACGGAACGACGCCGGAAACCGCGCCGTTCACGAGCGGGCGCCCGGCCCGGTCCTGTTCGGCGTCCCGCGACCTCCGTGGAGCGGCCCGGGGGGCCCGGGCCGCTCCACGGAGCCGTACTCAGGGGGCGTCGACGAGGATCCGGCCGTCGGCGGGCACGAGCGCGGCGACCCCGGAGGCGTAGGCGGACTGGACGCGGGACCGCTCGGTCGCGTTCGGGACGGCGTTGGTGCAGGCCGTACCGGCGCTCGACCCCGACATCAGCTGCGAGCACGGGCCGGGCTTGGTGTCCGGCAGGCCGAGGCTGTGGCCCAGCTCGTGAGCGGCGATCCGGGTCTTGTCGTAGCCCTGGCTCACGGCCTGGCTGCCGAGTTCGACGCGGACCTGACGGCCCGGACGGACGGGGCCGAGCGTGGCCTGCGGCCAGCCCGTGGTGGCGACGATCACGATCTCGGCCCGGGTGCCGGGCGCCGCCTCCACCAGCTTGACGTTGCTCACGTTCGCGTTCCAGGAGGCGACCCCGGCCGCGATCGCCGCCTCCCAGCCTCCGGCGCGGCTGTCGTCGTAGCGGAGGGTCACCACCGCCGCCTCCGCGGCGGAGGATTCGAAGGCGGGGGCGGGTGCGGCGGTCGCCGCGCCCGCCATGGCGAGGACGAGCGCGGCGGCGGAGGTACCCGCCTTGAGCCATGTGCCGAGGGGCATTGCTGCTCCTTCATCCGTGGGGGGATCCCGCCTCGGTGGAGGCGGGAGCGTGAAGGGGGCACGGGCGTCCGGTGGGGCCGGGCGCAACCGTCGAGCACCCCTCCGAGCCTTGCGATGGTACGTCCCGGAGACCGTGAATGGCCATGTACCTGTCATGATCGTTCACGTCAACGCCCTTCATTCCCAGGGTGGTCGGGCGTCCCTCGCGGGCCGGTCTGCGGCGGCGGACCCGTCCCGGACGGAGCCCCGACCAGGCCGGACACCGGAGCCCGTGTCCCGGACGGCCACGGGCATTGTCCGCCGACCTCCCCCCGTCCAGGCTTGCGTCTCGTCCGAACCCCGACGAACCGAAGGAGCACCCATGCGTTTCCGTACGGCCGTGGCAGGACTGGGAATCGGCGCGGCACTGGCACTGGGCGGCGTGGCGGCACCCGCGCAGGCCACCACCCGCGACGGGGCCCCCTTCGCCCCGGCGGCCTCGTGCACCAAGGGCAAGAACCTCACCAACGGGTGGGGGAAGTGCACCACCCCCGGGACCTACAAGTGGCGCGTCCTCGTCGACTGCACGCTCGCCGGTTCCGGGAAGAGCAGCGTCGTGACCGGCGCGACCCGGGTCAACGCGTACTGCGGCTGGGGCAACGTGGAGAGCGTGTCCATCGAGTTCCTCTGAGCGCAGCGGTGAGGAAGGCCCGCACCGCGCCCGGTGCCCCGCTCCGCGCGGGGCGCCGGGCGCGCCTCCCGGCGCCTCCCGGCCGGACCGTGCTCAGATGGGCGGACGCAGCCGACAGCACGGGAAGGTGCGCAGGGATGTCCGAGGCCACCATGAGGGCGATGGCGTACGAAACCTACGGTGGGACGGAGGTGCTCCGCGAGACCCGGCTGCCGCTGCCGAAGGTCGCCCCCGGCGAGGTCCTCGTCAGGGTCCGGTGCGCCTCGGTCAACCCGGTCGACTGGAAGATCATGGCCGGCGGGCTCGACGGCCTGATGGACGTCGTCCACCCGGTGGTCCCGGGATGGGACGTCAGCGGCACCGTCGAACGGGTCGGCATCGACGTGCCCGAGTTCGCGGCCGGCGACGAGGTGATGGCCTACGCCCGCAAGGACTACGTGCACGGCGGCACCTTCGCGGAGTACGTCAGCGTGCCCGTCCGCGCCCTCGCGGCCAAGCCCGCCTCGTTGAACTGGGCGCAGGCCGCCGGGCTGCCGCTGGCGGGCCTGACCGCGTACCAGCTCCTCACGCGGCTGGGCACGGGCGCCGACGACACCGTCCTCGTGCACGGCGCGGCCGGCGGCGTCGGGTCCTTCGGCGTCCAGCTCGCCCGCGCGCTCGGCGCGAGGGTCATCGGCACCGCCTCCCCGCGCAACCACGACCGGTTGCGCGGATTCGGCTGCGAGCCCGTCGAGTACGGCGACGGGCTGGCCGACCGCGTCCGCGCCCTGGCCCCGGACGGGGTCACCGTCGTCGCCGACTTCGTCGGCGGGGTCCTCGACACCACCCTGGCCGTCCTGGCCGAGGGCGGACGGCACGCCTCCATCGCCGACGACGCCGTGCTCGGCGCGGGCGGCCAGTGGATCTGGGTCCGGCCGAGCGGCGAGGACCTCACGGCCCTGGGGCGGCTCGCGGACGGAGACCGGCTCACGGTCGACGTCGCCGCGACGTTCCCGCTCTCCGAACTCGGAGCGGCCTTCGACCTCAGCCGGGAAGGCCACACCCCCGGAAAGATCGTCGTCGAGGTCTGAAGCGCCTCCGCCGAGCCCGTGCGGGCTCCTCACTCCGTCAGGATCGTCTCCAGCGCGGCGAACGGGTCCGTCAGCGTCGCCAGACGGTACGCGGTGTCGTACGCGCCGTCGCCGATCTGCCGCCGGGCCGAAAGCTCCGCGCCCCGCCGCAGCGGCCGCAACTCGGGGGTGCCGCGCTGGGGATGCCCGACCATCTGCCAGAACACCTGGCCCGTCCCGTACGCCGAGGCCGCCTCCTCGCCCCTGGTCAGCGCCGCCAGGGCGACCGCGAGGAGATCCAGGCCCAGGCCCAGGCCGAACACGTCGCCCAACAGGCGCTTGTCCCGCAGCATGGCCCGAGCGTGACCGGCGGCGTCGGCCGGGCGCCCCTCCCGCAGCGCTATCAGCGCGAGCTGGTACTCGGTGTAGGACCGCGTCCAGTGCTCGCCCGCCGACGCCGAGTCGAGCCGCAGCTCCTCCGCCTCGGTACGGGCCTCCCGGAGGAGACCGGACGCCGTCAGCGCGAAGACCCGCACCAGTCGGCACCGCGCCACCGAGGACGCCGCCGCGCCCGGTTCGGCCAGCGCACGGTCCGCGACGGCCAGCGCGTCCGGGGAATCGCCGCGCAGCAGCATCACCAGGCCGCGCAGATAGGAGGCGTCGGCGAGGAGCGTCGCGTCCCGCGCCCGCACCGCGCACTCGTCGGCGCGGCCCGCCAGCCGCGCCGCGGCGCCGTACTCGCCCCGCAGACAGCGGACCACCCCGAGCACCCACGCCAGCTTGCCCACGACGGCCTCGGGACCGGAGACCAGCCGCGCGCACTCCTCCACGTAGTGCGCCGCCTCGTGCAGCCGGCCGGAGCACGCCCAGAAGAAGCCGAGCGCCCCCGCCAGCTCCGCCGCCGTCGGGGGATCCGTGGCCAGCAGGTGCTCCAGCGCCGCGCACAGGTCGCCGTAGCAGTCGGCCAGCCGCGCGCAGGCGCCCGCCTGGCCGGGGCCCCACCAGGAGTCCTCGGCGGCGAGCGCCAGTTCGTGGAAGCGCCGCGCGTGCCGGTCGGCCGTCGTACGGGTCTCGCCGAGCTCCGCGAGCCACAGCGCCCCGTACTCGCGCACCGAGTCGAAGAGGTGCAGGCGGTCGCCGGACAGGGTCACGACGCTCTTGCGGACGAGCCCCTCCAGGGCCTGCTCCAGGGCGGCTCCGGTGAGCGGCCCGCCGCGGCAGACCCGTACCACGTCGTCCACCGTGGGGGCCGAGCGGAACACCGACAGACGGGCCCACAGCAGCCGTTCGCGCGGTTCGCACAGCTCGTGGCTCCACCCGATGGTGGTGCGCAGCGCGTGGTGACGCGACGGGCGCACCGGGCTTCCGGGGCCCTCGGCGAGGGAGAGCCTGCCGCGTAACAGCCGCGCCATCGCGGACAGCGGCCTCTCCCGTAACTGCGCGGCGGCGAGGACGAGCGCCAGGGGCACGCCCTCCAGCCAGCGGCACACCTCGGCGGCGGCGACGAAGTCCTCGGGCCGCGTCCAGCGGACGCCGGCGGCGCCCGCCCGGTCGGCGAACAGCTCCATCGCGTCGGAGTCGACCGGCAGGGGACCGAGGGGGAACAGGAACTCGCCCTCCGTGCCCAGCGGTTCACGGCTGGTCGCCAGCACGACGAGCCGCGGGCAGCGGGCCAGGAGGGTCGTCACGAGGGCCGCGCACGCCGCCACGAGGTGCTCGCAGGAGTCCAGGACCAGCAGGACGCGGCGCGTGCCGATCCAGTCGGCCAGTGTGTCGACGGGCTCGCCGGACGAGTGGTCCGACAGCCCGCAGGCGTCGGCCACCAGGGAGGTGAGCAGGGAGGCGTTGGCCAGGGACCAGAGCGGCACCCAGTGGACGCCGGTGAAGGCGTCGGGCCCACAGCCGCCGGCGACGCGCGAGGCGAGCCGGGACTTTCCGATCCCGCCCGTGCCCACCAGCGTGACGAGCCGTCGCTCGCCCAACCGGGAGGCCAGTTCCTCGACTTCCCTGGCCCGTCCGACGAACGGACCGCTCTCCGGCGGCATCCAAGTCTCCATTCCCCGCATTCTCCGGCAGGGCGGGGGTCCGGATGCACCCGTTCGGCGGAGTCCTCCCCCTCACCCCTCCGTCCGCGCGCGCACCGCGTTGAACTGCGCGCCGGCGAGCAGGGCCAGGTTGGTGAACCACAGCCACACGAGGAAGACGACGATCCCCGCCAGCGAACCGTAGAGACGGCTGTAGGTCCCGAACTGCGTGTAGAGGGTGAAGACGGCCGAGGCGCCGAGCCACAGGACCGCGGCCAGGACGCCGCCCGAGAACCCCCGGCGCCTTCCCCTGCCCCGGGCGGGCCCGGTCCGGTAGAGGATGAGGACGAGGCCCGTGACGATCGCCAGGAGCACCGGCCAGCGCAGGACGGCCACGACGTCCGTGCCCGGGTGGCCGACGGCCGCCGCGAGCCGGCGGGCCAGCGGGCCGGTCGCGACGAGGCTGGCGGCGCCCGCCACGAGCAGGGCCAGGAGCGCGGTGGCGGTGAGGACGAGGACGTGCGCCGCGCGCAGGGGCGGCCGCGTGTCGGGCAGCCGGTACATCGCGTGCAGGGCGCGGCGGAAGACCGCCAGGTAGCTGGAGGCCGACCACAGCGCGCTCAGGACGCCGCTGATGAGCAGGGCCCACAGGGAGGACGGCGTCGAGGTGAGCCCCTCCAGCGCCTCGCGGAGGACCTGGGCCGACTGCGGAGGGGCGTAGGAGGTGAGGTCGAGGATCAGGCTCTCGCGGGTGCCGACCCCGGCCAGCCCCACCAGGGAGACCGAGACGAGCAGCGCGGGCACCAGGGCCAGCACCGCGTAGTAGGTGAGGGCCGCCGCGTAGTCGGCGACGTTGTCGTGCCAGAGGCGCACGGCGGTGCCGCGCAGGGCCGATCGGATCAGCCTCAGCGACTCGGCGGCACGGTTGCCCGGAGGCTTCCGGGGCGTTGAAAGGGTGTTCGCTACCACGGTGTCCTCTTGCCCCGCGTCGCCGTTCTCACCCGGGGTTCCGTGCCCCGGACCGCGCGAAACGCCGCCGTGCGGCCTCGATCTCGGCCAGGTGGCGGCGGGTCCAGCCGCACATGGCGTTGACCGTGTCGCGCAGTTCCCCGCCCGCCGTCGTGAGCCGGTAGTCCACGCGGGGCGGGACCGTCGCGTGCACGGTCCTGTGCACCACCCCGTCCCGCTCCAGCCCGCGCAGGGTCTGCGTGAGCATCTTGTGGCTGATGCCCTCCACCTCGGCCTTCAGCTCGGTGAACCGCAGCGTCCGGGCCCCCAGGACGTTGATGATCAGCAGGGCCCATTTGTTGGCCACCCCCGGGAAGATCTCGCGCGCCAGGGAATCGGCGCGTGCCGCGTCCGCGTCCTCGGGCCCGGCCTGCTCGGTTTCCATCAGGTGCCTCTCTCACTGGAAAGTGCGTTCTCCCACGTCAGAACATACTCACCTACCGTTGCCGAGTGACCGGAAGAGATCCGGGAGGGAGCGGAACCATGACCATCCTGAAGACCTACGCGCGCCTGTGGGTCGACGACCTCGACCGCGCTCTGCCGCTCCTGGAGCGGCTCACGGGCGAGCGGCCCCACCTGCGGCTGACGTTCCACGCGGTCTCCCTCGGAGCCGTCGGCGACTTCCTGGTCATCGCGGGACCGGCCGAGGAACGCGCGAAGTACGCCTCCGCATCCGCCACCGTCGTCGTCCACGACCTCGACGCCCTCCAGGAAACCCTGGAGGGCGCCGGCGCCGTCGTCACCACCCCCGCGACCGACGGTCCGACCGGCCGGTTCCTCTACGCCCGCCACGCGGACGGAGCGGGCATCGAGTACGTCGAATGGAACGCGGAACTGCTCGACAGGCTGCGCGCCCCCGCGACGGAACCCCCGGCGGAATGACCTCCGGGGCGTCGCGGGCGCCCACGGAGCCGTACCCGCCCCCGCCCGCCCGCGGTGCGGCGCCCGAGGCGCGTGCTCAGCGCAGCGCCCCGGCGACCACGGAGGCGGCCCGGGCGATCAGCCGGTTGTCGGGCTCCGCCTCCCGGTCCGAGCGGGTCGACAGGATCGCCATCACGATCGGCGCCCCGTCCGGGGGCCAGACCACCGCCATGTCGTTGCGTCCCCCGTACGTGGTCGCCGTCCCCGTCTTGTCCCCGACCACCCACGTGTCGGGCACCCCGGCGCGGATGGTCTCGTCCCCCGTCAGATTGGTCTTCAGCCACGTGGTGAGCCGCTCCCGCTCGGGGGCCCGCAGCACGTCACCGAGGACGAAGGCGCGCAGGTCACCGGCGAGCGCCCGGGGCGAACTGGTGTCCCGGACCTCGCCCGGCCTCCAGTCCCCGAGCTCCGGCTCGATCCGGTCCATCCGCGTCACGCCGTCGCCGAGCGACCGCAGCACGGCCTGGAGCCCCTTCGGACCGCCCAGTTCCTCGAAGAGCAGGTTGCCCGCCGTGTTGTCGCTGTGCCGGACGGCGGCGTCGGCGAGGGCGTCCAGCGTCATCCCCGTGTCGACGTGCTTCTCGGTGACCGGCGACGGCTCGACCAGCTCCTCCTTCGTGTACCGCACGACGCGCTCCATGCCGCTCAGCCTCTCCTCGCGCAGCACGGCACCGGCGGCCAGGGCCTTGAAGGTGGACGCGTAGGGGAACCGTTCGCGGTCCCGGTAGGCGATCTCGCGGCCGGTGCCGGTGTCGATCGCGTAGACACCGAGCCGGGCGTCGAACGCGCTCTCCAGGGCACGGAATTCACGTCGGTGGGACGCGCCGGCCGCGTCGGCGCCGGAGGACGCGGCGGGGGAGGACGCGGCGGGGGAGGGCGGGGAGGCCTGCGCCTCCTGCCCGGCGCAGGCGGTCAGCGGGACGAGGACGAGCGCGGCGGCGAATCCCGCGAGGACGCGCCTGACGCGAGTGGGCTGCATGGTACGGACCTCCGGTGCGCCCCGGGCAGGGGCGCGTAGGGGCCGGTCCCGCACGGCACCGGCCCGGTGCGTGTCATGAGTACCGGACCACATTCGCCCGCCGCCGCCATGCGGTCCAATGCCGACACGTGCCGTTCCATGCGGAATCGGCATGGGACGCGACGGCGCATAGGCTGCGGAGCGTGGATCTGGTGGCAGCGAGTCGAGCCTTCGTCAGCGTCGGCGAACACGGCAGTTTCACCGTCGGGGCGGCCGCGGCCGGCATGTCCCAGCCGGTGGCCAGCCGTCGCGTCGCCGCGCTGGAGGAGCACGTGGGCGAGCGGCTCTTCGAACGCACGGCGCGGCGCGCGGTGCTCACCCCGTTCGGCCGGGACCTGCTGCCCTCGGCACGGGCCCTGGTGCGCGCCGCCGACGTCCTGCTCCACGAGGCCGAGACGGCACGGCGCCGACCGTGGCGGATCGCGGTGCCCGGCGTCTGCGGCACGGTGGCCCTCGCGCGCCTCGTCGCCGACGCCCGGGCCCTCGGGATCGCCCTCGACCTGCGGGCCGCGCCGCCCGCCGAACGCCGGGACCTGGTACGCACCCGGCAGGTGCGGGCCGCCGTACTGGCCGTGCCGCCCGACGAGGCGGTCTGGTCGGTGCCGCTGGGCGTCGCCACGGCCGCCGACCCCGGCGCGCGCCGCTTCTGGCTGGAGTCCCTGCGGGTCGGCCGGACCGACCCGGGCCCGGCGCGGAGACTGTGGATCCAGCCCGAGGACGACGTGCCGCACGTCCGCGACCCACTGGTACGGCTGCGGGACGCGGTCGGCCTGCGCCCCGCGCAGTTCGTCGCGGCGACCGACCTGACGGACGCGGTGGCCGACGTGCTGTACGGGGACGACCTGCTGCTCTGCTCGCCCGGACAGGCCGCCGAACTCGGCCTGCGCTGGCGCCCGATGGGCGAACCGGCCCCGGCCCGGGGGTTCGCGCTCCACGCGGCGGACGGCGGCGACCCGGCCGGAACGGTCAGCCGCCTGGGCCGCGCCCTCGCCCGCTGCCTGGGCGCGGACGAGCCCCCGGCAGGGAACGCGGACACGGGTACGGGCGGGGACGGAACGGACGGGAAGCGGAAGGCGGGCGCGTGCGCACCGACACACTGATCGGCGAGGTCGAGCGACGGCTGACGGACGGCGGACTGCGGGGCTGCCTCCTGGTACGCGACCTGCGCACCGGCGAGGAGATCGGCGTCGACCCGGACACCGCCCTCCCCTCGGCCTCCCTGGTCAAGGTCCCCCTGGCGGTGGCGACCCTCGAACGCATCCGGCGCGGCGAACTCGACGGCGCCACCCCGCTCGACGTCGCCCCGGGACGCAGCACCGCTCCCGGGCCCACCGGCCTGACCCGCTTCCGCCACCCCGCGCGGATCGCCGTCGACGATCTGCTCTACCTGAGCACCTGCCTGAGCGACGAACGGGCCGCCGACACCCTCTTCGCCCTCACCCCGCCCGCCCATGTGACCGCCCTCCTGCGGGAGTTCGGCATCCACGGCATCTCCGTGCGCCACACCGCCGACGAACTCAGCGACACCCCCGTCGAACGCTTCGACACCGCCCAGGCCCACCTCGCGCACGCGCTGGCCATCGACGCCGGCACCGGCGGACGCGGCCACCGGGTGCCGCAGCTCGACACGACACGTGCCAACACCGGCAGCGCCCGGGCATGGGTCGACCTGCTCCAGGAGCTCTGGACACCCACGGCCCTCCACCCGGGGGTCGCGGAAGCCGTGCGCGGACTGATGCTGCACAACGTGCTCCGCCAGCGCCTCACCCCCGACTTCGCCTCGGACGCCACCACCTGGTGGTCCAAGACCGGCACCCTGCTCAACCTCCGGCACGAGATCGGCGTGGTGGAGCACGCCGACGGCGGCGCCTACGCCGTCGCGGTGCTCACCGAATCCCTGGTGCCGGCCGCCGTCCAGCCCGGCGCGGACGCGCTGATGGGCCAGGCGGCCCGGACACTGCGCGACCACCTGCGCCACGTCTGACCGGCCCGGTCCACGCCCGCCACCGGCCGGCGGTGCCGCCTTCCCGGACCGCCACGGAGCCGGAAGGACCGGAGCCGACGCGGCCCCGCACGGCGCGGCCCCGCACGGCGCGTACAGTACCCGGGGGCGCGGCGAGATCACGAGGAGTACGTCTTGACCGCGGTCAGCCCCGAGCACGCCACCGTTCCCGCCGACACCGGCGAGGTCACCCTCCTGATAGCCCGCCGGGTCGACCCCGGCCACGAAGCCGCCTTCGAACGGTGGGCGAAGGGCATCCTCGACACCGCGGCCACTTTCCCCGGCCACCTCGGCCACGGGTTCTTCCGCTCCTCCGGAGGCGACGCCCCCTGGTTCCTCGTCCACCGTTTCCGCGACGCCGCGGCATGTCGGACCTGGCAGGAGTCGCCCGAGCGCGCGGCCTGGTTCGCGGACTGCGCGGGACACCACCACACCGAGGTCGCCCGGCGGAAACTGACCGGCATGGAGACCTGGTTCGCCGAGCCGGGCTCCGTCCGGCCCGCGCCGCCCCGGTGGAAGATGGCGATCGGCGCGACCCTCGCCGTCTATCCGATCTCCGTCCTCGGCGGCCTCTTCCTCCTGCCCCACCTGGCCGCGCTCCCCCTCCTCCTCAGCAGCGCCGTCACGGCCTGCGTCTTCAACGCGCTCATGACGTACGTGGCGATGCCGGCGGTCAGCAGGCTCCTGCGCGGCTGGCTCACCCCGTAGGCACCGCGCCCGGCGCCGGCGCGGGCCGTGGACATTCCCCGGCACGAGGGCGAATCCTTTCGTGCCCGCCCCGCCTCTCATGAACGTGCGGACGACCCCGTCCGCTCCACGACCCACCGGGAGGAACCCATGACCACCGTCGTCATCGCCACGGCCGCCGCGCTGCTGCTGTGCGCGTGCACCGTCACGGTGCTGCGCCGCCGGAGGCGTCGGCGTGGCTGACCGCACCTGGCCCGGCGCGACCCTGGTCGCCGCGGCGCAGCGCGGTGACGCGGAGGCGCTCACCGCCCTGGTCCACGGCTCGTACCCCCACGTGCACCGGTTCGCGCGCACCCTGTGCGCCACACCTCAGGACGCCGAGGACGCCGCCCAGGAAGCGCTGCTCGTCCTCTACCGCAAGATCGGCATGTTGCGGGCCTCCGGAGCGCTGGCGTCGTGGATGTTCCGGATCGTCCGCAACGAGTGCCTGCGCCGCACCCGCGCCCTGCTCTCCCACGGCCCGCCCGCCCCGGGCCACCCCGGGGCGGCCGACGAGGGCCACGCATCCGGCGACGCCGTACGGTCCGCCGAGGAGGAGGCCCTGCTGCTCCTGGAGGCCGAACGCGTCGGAGCCGTCATCGCCGCCCTGCCGGCCGACCAGCGCCAGGTACTGATCATGCGGGACGTCCAGGGCCTTCCCGGCCGTGCCGTCGCGGGCCGGCTCGGGCTGAGCACCGCCGCGATGAAGTCCCGTCTGCACCGGGCCCGTTCGGCGGTACGCGAAGCACTGCGCGAGGAGCCGGCATCCACGGAAGGACGAGGCCGATGACACCCGACCTCACCAAGACCGACCTCACCAAGACCGACCTCACCACGATCGACCTCACCACGATCGACCCCGCCTCGTCCGGCGTCCCCGCCGGTGACCGCGCGCCACGGCGCGGCGGCTTCGCGAGCGCCACCGTCCCGCGCCACCTGGCCCGCGGCGCGATCGGCTTCGGCGCGCTCGTCGGTTCACTGGTTCTGTTCCGGGCCGTCGGGCCCATGGGTCTGCTGCTCGCCCCGATCGGTCTGGTCGCCCTGCGCGGCTGCCCGATGTGCTGGGCCGTCGGCCTCGTGGAGACGGTCTCCGCCGGGCGGCTGCGCCGCTCCTGCGCCGAGGGGAGTTGCACGCTGCGACGCACCTGACGACCGCGCCGGGAGCGGACCGGTGCCTCCCTGCGCGACGCGCGGAAGGTCACCGGCCCGCTGTCCGCCGACAGGCCCTACTTCAGGTGCCGGGTGAAGAACCGGGCCGCGGCGTCCCCCGCGTACGGAGGGACGCCGGTGTGCCCGCCCATGTTGGCGTGCAGCGTCTTCTCCTCGGAGCCGAAGGCGTCGAACAGGTCCAGGGCCGCCTGCCGGTCGTTCCCTTCGTCGTCCCACTGCAACAGGACGTGCAGCGGGACGGTGACCCGGCGGGCCTCCTCGAACATGGCGGCGGGCACCAGGCTCCCGGCGAACAGCACGGCGGCCGAGACGCGCGGCTCTACCACCGCGAGCCGGATGCCGACGGAGATCACTCCTCCCGAGTACCCGACCGGGCCGCCGATCCCGGGCAGTGTCAGGAGGGCGTCCAGGGCGGCCCGCCACTCGGGCACCGACTCCTCCACGAGGGGGAGGACGAGGGCGTCGACGATCCCGCCGTCGACCGGCCCGCCGGCCTCCAGGGCCCGGCGCAGATCGGCACGGGCCCGTTCGGCTCCGGCCAGCGGGGGCCGGTCGCCGCTTCCGGGAAGCTCGATGGTGGCCGAGGCGAAGCCGTCCGCCGCCGCCTGCCGGGCCCGGTCCACCAGCCGGGGATACATCCTGCGGAGCCCGAGCGGCGGGTGGCCGAGCAGGATCAGCGGCGCCGGTGCGGGGGAGGAGGCGGGCGTCCACAGGATGCCGGGGATGCCGCCGAGGGTGAATGCGCGTTCGAGGACGCCGTCGTCGAGGCGTCGTTCGGAGAGGAAGTGCACGGTCGTGCCTTTCGGGAGTGCTCTGGAACGGCGCTCCCGGACGACCTATCGCCCGACCGTAACCCCTGAGGGGAGCACCCATGTCGATACTGCGTTCACGGGTACCACCTCCTCGTTCTCTCGCACGGCCTCCGGAAACGTAGCAGCGATCGCGACGGTCCGCCAGGAGGAACGACGACCACCGCTCCGTCACGCCCTTCCCTTGACCTCCACGGCGCCGGCCACTAGCTTGCCGGTCAGCGTCGTCCCACAGCTCCCGGAAGGAGGCGACCCGCGGATGTCCACCCACTCCGACCTCGGTCGCCTCGTCGAGTGCACCGCCTGGGTCCCGGGCCAGATCGCGCACGGCTGCTGAACGCGCCCCTTATCTCCCGCGCCCGTCCACGGCGCATCGCGGGTCTCGTAAATCCCCGCCGCTTTCCCCCATCTTTTTCCAGTACCTCGCTGACGCACGCCCTCTTGCGCACCTCCCTCCCGCGCGGCGCGTCCGAGCACAGAAAGCTGTCTGAAACATTGACGAACACGATGAACCGCTCGTCCGCGCGCCGAAACGCAGGCCTGTCGTGACGGCGGCGCGCATCACGGTCAACGGCGACGAAGCGCCGATCTCACCGGCCGCGCCCCACACCACGGTCCTCGACTTCCTGCGCGAGCGCGGCCTCACCGGCACCAAGGAGGGCTGTGCCGAGGGCGAGTGCGGGGCCTGCGCGGTCCTGGTCGCCCGCCCCGGGACGCACGAGCCCACCGACTGGGTGGCCGTCAACGCCTGTCTGCTCCCGGTCGCGGCCCTCGACGGCCAGGAGGTCGTCACCTCGGAGGGCCTCGCCACCACCGCCGAGGCCGGCACGCCGGCCGCCCTGCACCCGGTGCAGGAGGAGATGGCGGTCCGCGGCGGCTCCCAATGCGGCTACTGCACACCGGGGTTCGTCTGCAGCATGGCCGCCGAGTACTACCGGCCCGACCGCCGGGCACCCGCGGACCCGGCTGCCCGCACCGACCCCGAGCACGGTCCGAACGGCTTCGACCTGCACGCGCTGAGCGGCAACTTGTGCCGCTGCACCGGCTACCGACCCATCCGCGACGCCGCCTTCGCCGTCGGCACGCCCCCGGAAGGGGACCCCCTGGCCCGGCGCCGCGAGCAGTCCCCGCCGGAACCGGTGGCCACCGAGTACACCCGGGACGACCGTACGTTCCTGCGGAGGAACACCCTGGACGAAACGCTGCGGCTGCTGCGGGAGCGGCCCGACGCCGTGGTGATCGCCGGATCCACCGACTGGGGCGTGGAGGTCAACCTCCTCTCCCGGCGGGCGGATTGCGTCGTCGCCGTCGACCGGCTGCCCGAACTGCGCGAACTGCGGGTCGCGTCCGACCGCATCGAGATCGGAGCGGCGCTCACGCTCACCGAGATCGAACGCCGCCTCGACGGCTCCGTGCCGCTCCTCGCCGAACTCTTCCCGCAGTTCGCCTCCCGGCTCATCCGCAACGGCGCGACCCTCGGCGGCAACCTGGGAACCGGATCCCCCATCGGAGACAGCCTGCCGGTCCTGCTCGCGCTCGACGCGTCGGTGGTCCTCGCCGACGCCGACGGCGAGCGCGAGGTCCCGCTCGCGGACTACTTCACCGGCTACCGGCAGAGCGTGCGCCGCCCCGGCGAGCTGATCCGCGCGGTGCGCGTCCCGCTGCCCCTGTCGCCGGTCACCTCCTTCCACAAGATCGCCAAGCGCCGCTTCGACGACATCTCCGGCGTGGCGGTCGCCTTCGCGCTCGACATCGAGGACGGCACGGTCCGCAAGGCGCGCATCGGCCTGGGCGGCGTGGCCGCCACCCCGATCCGCGCCCTCGCCACCGAGGCCGCCCTGGAGGGCGAGCCGTGGACCGAGGAGACCGTCGAGGCCGCGGCCCGGGTGCTGCGGACCCAGGGCACCCCCATGGACGACCACCGTGCCAGTGCCGCCTACCGTGCCGAGATGCTCGGCCAGAGCCTGAGGAAGCTGTACGTGCGAACCACCGGGACGGTGTCGTCATGAGCCACCTGTCCGAGCGTCCCGCGAAGCCCGTCGTCGGCGTCTCGATGCCGCACGAGAGCGCCCACCTGCACGTCACGGGCGCCGCGCTCTACACCGACGACCTGGTGCACCGCACCAAGGACGTGCTGCACGCCCACCCCGTCCAGGTCATGAAGGCCCGCGGCAGGATCACCGCGCTGCGCACCGGGCCCGCGCTCGCCGTGCCCGGCGTGGTCCGCGTACTGACCGGAGCCGACGTGCCCGGGGTCAACGACGCCGGGATGAAGCACGACGAACCGCTCTTCCCCGACGAGGTCATGTTCCACGGCCACGCGGTCGCCTGGGTGCTCGGCGAGACCGCGGAGGCGGCCCGCCTCGGCGCGGCGGCCGTCGAGGTGGAACTCGACGAACGGCCCTCCCTGATCTCCCTGCGGGACGCGATCGCCGCCGGGAGCTTCCACGGCGCCCGGCCCGTGATGCTCACCGGCGACGTCGACGCCGGCTTCGCCGACTCCGCGCACGTCTTCTCGGGCGAGTTCCAGTTCTCCGACCAGGAGCACTTCTACCTGGAGACGCACGCGGCGCTGGCCCTGGTCGACGAGAACGGGCAGATGTTCGTCCAGAGCAGCACCCAGCACCCCTCGGAGACGCAGGAGATCGTCGCGCACGTGCTCGGACTGCCCAGTCACGAGGTGACCGTGCAGTGCCTCCGGATGGGCGGCGGCTTCGGCGGCAAGGAGATGCAGCCGCACGGGTTCGCGGCCGTCGCCGCGCTCGGCGCCAGGCTGACCGGCCGGCCGGTCCGGGTCCGGCTCAACAGGACCCAGGACCTGACCATGTCCGGCAAGCGCCACGGCTTCCACGCCGAGTGGAGGATCGGCTTCGACGCCGACGGCCGCATCCAGGCCCTGGACGCCACCCTGACCGCGGACGGCGGCTGGAGCCTCGACCTGTCCGAGCCGGTGGTCGCCCGCGCGCTGTGCCACATCGACAACACCTACTGGATCCCGAACGCCCGCGTCGCCGGCCGCGTCGCCAAGACCAACAAGGTCTCCAACACCGCCTTCCGCGGCTTCGGCGGACCCCAGGGCATGTTGGTGATCGAGGACATCATGGGCCGGTGCGCGCCGCTGCTCGGCCTCGACCCCATGGAGCTGCGGGAACGCAACTTCTACCGCCCGGGGCAGGGTCAGACGACGCCGTACGGACAGCCGGTCGCCCACGCCGAACGGATCTCCACCGTCTGGCGGCAGGTCCAGGACGACGGCGACGTCGCCCACCGCCGGCGCGAGATCGCGGCGTTCAACGCCGCGCATCCGCACACCAAGCGGGGGCTCGCCGTCACCGGCATCAAGTTCGGCATCTCGTTCAACCTCACCGCCTTCAACCAGGGCGGCGCGCTCGTGCTGATCTACAAGGACGGCTCGGTCCTGGTCAACCACGGCGGCACCGAGATGGGCCAGGGACTGCACACCAAGATGCTGCAGGTCGCCGCGACCACCCTGGGCATCCCGCTCCACAAGGTCCGCCTCGCCCCGACCCGGACCGACAAGGTGCCCAACACCTCCGCCACCGCCGCCAGCGCCGGGGCCGACCTCAACGGCGGGGCGGTGAAGAACGCCTGCGAGCAGCTGCGCGAACGCCTGACGCGGGTGGCCGCCACCCGGCTGGGCGCGAACGCCTCCGACGTACGGATCGTCGAGGGCGTCGCCCGCGTCCTCGGCGGCGACGGGGAACTGCCCTGGGACGACCTGGTCCGCACCGCCTACTTCCAGCGGGTCCAGCTGTCGGCGGCCGGCTTCTACCGCACCGAGGGCCTCCACTGGGACGCGAAGACGTTCCGGGGCTCGCCGTTCAAGTACTTCTCCTACGGCGCCGCGGCGGCCGAGGTCGAGGTGGACGGCTTCACCGGCGCGTACCGCATCCGGCGGGTGGACATCGTCCACGACGTCGGCGACAGCCTCTCCCCGATGATCGACATCGGCCAGGTCGAGGGCGGCTTCGTCCAGGGCGCGGGGTGGCTCACCCTCGAAGACCTGCGCTGGGACACCGGCGACGGACCGCACCGCGGCCGACTGCTGACCAGGGCGGCGAGCACGTACAAGCTGCCCAGCTTCTCCGAGATGCCCGAGGAGTTCCACGTGCGCCTCCTGGAGAACGCCACCGAGGAGGGCGCGGTCTACGGCTCCAAGGCCGTGGGCGAGCCCCCGCTGATGCTGGCCTTCTCGGTACGGGAGGCACTGCGGCAGGCCGCCGCGGCGTTCGGCCCCGCCGGAACCGGCGTGGAACTCGCCTCGCCCGCCACGCCGGAGGCGGTGTACTGGGCGGTCGAGGCGGCCCGCCGGGCCGGCGACGCCGCCCGGCCCGGGGCGGAAGCGTCGCGCGGTGCCTGACATGACCTGGGTCACCGCGGTCGCGCGGCTGCGGGCCCGCCGGGAGCCCGGCGTGCTCGTGACCGTCGCGGCCGTGCGCGGCCACGCCCCCCGCGACGCCGGCGCGAAACTCGTCGTGGGGCGGACCGAGACGTGGGGCTCGATCGGCGGCGGCAACGTCGAGGCGGTCGCGATCGACCGGGCCCGGGAGCTGATCGCCGCGCCCGCGCCCGAACCGGAGCTGATCGACTTCGCCCTGAACGACAAGGTGACCAACCGCCACGGCGTGCAGTGCTGCGGCGGGACGGTCTCGGTCCTGCTCGAACCCCTGCCGGTGGTACGGACGGTGGCGATCTTCGGCGTCGGGCACGTCGGAATGGAACTGGCCCGCATCCTGGCCCGTCAGGACCTCGACCTCCACCTGATCGACAGCCGCTCCGCCGTCCTGGCCGAGGACCGGCTCGCCGTCCTCGCGGACGCGGTGGCGGCGGTACGGGTCCACCACACGCCCCTGCTGCCCGAGGAGGTCCTGGAACAACTGCCGCGCGGCACCCACGTCCTGGTCATGACCCACGACCACGCCGAGGACGCCGCCCTGTGCGACGCGGCGCTGCGCACGCCCCACCTGGGGTCCGTCGGGCTGATCGGCTCGTCGGCCAAATGGGGGCGCTTCCGCAAGCGCCTCCTCACGGAGGGCGGTCACGACGAGGCCGCCGTCGACCGGATCAAGACCCCGATCGGACTCGCCGACATCACCGGCAAGGAACCCGCGACCATCGCCGTGAGCGTCGCCGCCGACCTGCTGCGCACCTTCGAGACCGAAGGGAACTGACGCCCGGCGCCGACGGAGAGCCGCGGTTCAGGAACGGGGCGCGGACGGCAGGGAGGCGGGATCCACCCCGGACAGCTCCACGATGCGGTGGGCCGGCACGCCGGCCGCCAGCGCCTTGTGCAGCAGGGCTTCGCGGCCCTCCTCGCTGTCGCGGTAGGCCAGCAGCTCCTCCTCGACGGCCGCCACCGGATCGGTCGCACCGGCCCGGCGCACCCGCTCCAGCTCCTCCCCGTCCAGCGGCACCGGCAGCCGCTCGGCCTCCTCGGGAATCATCCCGGTCTGCTCCGGCGGCACGACGCGCAGCGCCGGGGAGTTCACATCGGTCCCGTGGGCGTCGAGCCAGGCCCGCACGGCCGGGGTCCCCAGACACTCCAGCTCCCCGACGAGGGAGACGGGCGTGCCCCGCCAGCCCGGGCCGAGGTCGGTGTCGACGAGAAAGAGGTAGGCGTCGTCAGTCATGGCGGTCACTTCCCAGGGTGTGCCGTGGTGTTCGTTGCGCTTCTGCCTACCCCCTTCCGGCTCCGTCATGACCACCGGCACGACGGACGGGATCTTCCCGCTCGCACCGCCGCCGGGCGCCGGATCAGCCGACGTGGAGCGAGACGACCTCGTAGGACACCGCCGAGGCGGCGCCCAGGCCGCGGCAGGTGAGCCGGAGGGGAGGGGAGCGGTGGGCGCGGACCTCGACGTCGAAGGCCGAGAGGCCGGCGAGGCGGCCGGTGACGCGGATCCGCCACCGGTCGCCCTCGCGGACCGTCTCCTCGATCGCGTAGTCGTGCCGACCCGACGGGCCCGCGTGCCGGAGCACGGCGGACAGGGCGGCCTGCTGGGACGGGACGAGGTCGGTGTAGCCGCGCAGGTGGTCCGCGCCGATGCGGTCCGCCAGGTGGCCTTCGAGCACCGTCACCGCCGAGGCGGCGTCGAGGTTGCCGTAGTAGACGCCGTCGGGCGCGACGACGACGTTGGCGGCGAACCGGTCGCCCCCCACGTGCGTGCACTCCCACACCAGCTCGGGCCAGCGGTCGCTCAGCGCGCGCCCCACCGGACGGCCCCGGACGGCGCAGCAGGCGTCGTGCGTGCCGTGGGCGCAGACGAGGACGACGGGCGGGTGGTCCCGCTCTCCGGGCGCGTCCAGGGCGTCGACGATCTCCGCCAGGTCCTTGTCGTTCCGCCAGACGCCCCACTTCTGGCGGTGGGCGCCGTCCCCGTCGTACCGCAGGACGGCCCAGCGCGGCGGATCGTCCGGCCTGCGGCGCCCGTGGCGCCTGATCAGCAGCATCCGGGCGCGCAGCGCCTGGGCGGCGGCGTACACCCGTGCCTTGACCTCCGGTTCGAGGTCGAGGCCGTCGAAGCCGTTGGGCGGCCAGCCGGCCCGGTGCTCGATGAGGATCCAGACCGAGCCGTACGGCGCGGTGCCCGCGAGCGCGTCGCCGCGCAGCCGGGCCGCGTCGGCGCAGAAGAAGCGCGCGGGAGCCGTCATGCCGCCCGCTTCACGGCCCGGCAGGCACCAGGACGCCCGCCCGCAGAAGTCGTTCGACGAAGGGAAGACCGAGGTCACCGGCGTGGTGGACCTCCCCGTCGAGGATCCGGCGCACCCGTGGCAGGTCCGCCTCCGGGAAGTCGAGCCAGCCCACACGGGTGGAGAGCCGCCCGCCGTCGAGCCGTGCCTCCAGCGCCTCGCGCAGCCGCACCGGCGTCGCGGCCGAGAGCCCGTCGACGGCCGCGAGCTGCGCCAGCGGCCCCAGGGGCCCGGGCCGCGCCTGGCCGCGACGGGCGCGGTGGAACAGGGGAGCGGGATCGGCCTCGGCGAGGGCGGCGACGAGACGCCGGCGCACGAGGTCGAGTTCGCCGTCCGGCCCCTCCACGCCCAGCGGGAGGGAGCCGCGCATCTCCGGGTCGTCGCGCAGGAGCGCGAGGGCGGCCCGCGCGAGCTGTTCGGCGAGCGCGTGCCGCGTCCAGACGTGGACGCCGAGCGTCACGTGGATCGACACCGCGCCCTGCGCCTCGGCGGCGTGCAGCCAGCCGCGCGGCAGGTAGAGGACGTCGCCCGGTTCGAGCACGGTGTCGAGGTACGCCTCGCCCCGGGCGGCGTCGGCGACGGCGGAGCGGTGGTCGGTCCAGGGCTGGTCGCGCAGCGGGTCCGGGTGCACGGGCTCGTGGACGATCCAGCGCTTGGTGCCGGCGATCTGGAGGACGAAGACGTCGTGGACGTCGTGGTGGTCGTCGAACCCGCGGTTCTGCGGCGGGGTGACGTACGCGTTGGCCTGCACCGGGTGCCCCAGCTCCGTGCCGAGCCGCGACGCGAGGTCCGCGACCGGCTCCCAGGTGCGCTGCAGCGCCTGCAGGACCAGGGTGGCGCCGTCGGCGAAGCTCCGCCACAGGGCGGTGTCGTCGAGCTGGTCCGCGACCGTCGCGCCGACCCCTCCGGAGGAGGTGAACGAGGACTCGGGAAGGGTGGAGCCGTCCTTGGCGACGCGCAGGAACGGCGTGCGCAGCCC
This sequence comes from Streptomyces sp. NPDC098101, assembly GCF_044760185.1. Taxonomy (NCBI): domain Bacteria; kingdom Bacillati; phylum Actinomycetota; class Actinomycetes; order Kitasatosporales; family Streptomycetaceae; genus Streptomyces; species Streptomyces sp. NPDC098101. The sequence goes on from NZ_JBIWAS010000001.1 coordinate 1,671,026, forward strand.
GCGCCGGGAGACCAGCTCGTCCACGGCGGACGCCGAGAACAGGTCGGAGAAGTCACCGGCCCCGCGCGTGAGCAGCGGGGCGCGCCCCCAGACGTCACGGGCGAAGTCCTCGCGGCTGAGGTGCGTCAGACGCGACTCGAGGACACCGCGGCCGGTGTCGGCGGCGGTGTCCCGAAGCGTCGTGGGGGCCGTGCTCAAACGCCGCGACCGGTCTCGTCGGCCGCGCCGTCGGCACCGCCGTCGTGCACGCCGGGCGTACCGGCAGCGCCACCGTCCGCAGGGCCTTCGGCTCCGCCGTCGGCACCGCCGTCATGGACGCCGGGCGTGCCCGCCGCGCCGCCGTCAGCGGGACCCTCGGCGCCCCCGTCGGCACCGCCGTCGTGCACGCCGGGCGTACCGGCAGCGCCACCGTCAGCGGGACCCTCGGCTCCGCCGTCGGCACCGCCGTCGTGGACGCCCGGCGTGCCCGCCGCGCCACCGTCCGCAGGGCCTTCGGCTCCGCCGTCGGCACCGCCGTCGTGCACGCCGGGCGTGCCCGCCGCGCCACCGTCAGCGGGGCCCTCCTGCTGGTTCGGGTCCTGCTCCGGGTGAGTCATGTTTCCTCCTGAGGATCGGACGACCGGGGATCGGTCGGTCCCGCTCGGAACCTCCCCGTACCCCCTACAAGCTCACTCACGCGGCTCGGAGCGGCAACCGGAGCGGGAGTCGGAGTGGGAGCCGGGACGGGACGAGGACGCGTCAGCCGAGGAGCCTCTCCAGGATCAGCTTGTGGAAGACGAGGTGGGCCACCAGCGAGAAGGCGACGGAGGTCAGCAGGGCCAGTCCGCGTTCCTTGTGGGTGCGGCCCATGAGCAGCGTCACGAGGACCAGGGCGGCGAGGCAGGCCCACGCCTGGGGCGCGTAGTGCAGGCCCCAGGCGTAGTGGACGGCCTCCATGCCGAAGACGCCCGCGAGGGCGGCGAGACCGATGACGCGCCGGTGCGGGTTGTCGCTCCGCCACCAGTGGCCCGCCACCCCGAACAGCGGACCGGCGACGAACGCCATGCCCAGCCAGACGAGGGGCGCGAACAGGGAGCCCATGCCGTCGCGCGCGACCTCCGCGTAGCCGTAGTACCCGATGACGAGACCGGACTCGGCGCACAGCCCCGCGACGGCGGCCACGGGCAGGCCGACCCGCCGGGCAAGCAGCGCGCCCGCGACGAACGCGGCGACGGACCAGACCGCGCCGGAGTTGGCGATCTGGTTCCAGGCCCCCGGGAGCCAGCCCTGGGCCAGGTTGGTCAGGACGCCGAGGAGGAGCCCTCCGGCACATGCCGACGCCGTCGCGAAGGCCCGGCTCCTTCCGCTCGCGGTGGACACCGGGGCGGTGACAGTGCTGACGGGGGACGCGTTCATGGCGGTACTCACTGTCTCTTTCGAGGTCGGAGAGGCGTCACGCCTCTCGGTGCAGTGGTGAGGATGCTCGGAACCGGCGGCGCGTTCCCTCGATGTGCCCGGCGCCTCGCTGTTGACGAGCCATCACATGAGGAAGCTAAAGTACTAGCTAACTAGATAAATGGAGGATCGGGTGATTGAGTTCCACCTGAACGAACGGTCCGGCGCGTCCCCGTACCAGCAGCTGGTCCAGCAGGTGCGCCACGCGCTGCGGCTGGGCCTGCTCGAGGAGGGGGACAGGCTTCCCACGGTCAAGGAGGTGGCCAGGCAGGTGGCGGTCAATCCGAACACCGTGCTCAAGGCCTACCGGGAGCTGGAGCACGAGGGCCTCGTGGCCGCCCGGCCGGGTGTGGGGACGTTCGTGACCCGCACGCTGGCCGACGCCTCGCTCGCCGCACACGCTCTCCTGCGCAAGGACCTGCAGCGCTGGCTGACCAAGGCGCGGCTGGCCGGCCTCGACGACGAGAACATCGAGGCGCTCTTCGTGAACACGTTTCGCAACGCCGCGGGAGAGGACGTAGCGTGAACACCGTCTTGCGAGCCCAGGGCCTGGGCAAGAAGTACAAGCAGCGCTGGGCGCTGCGCAACTGCGACCTGGACGTCCCCGTCGGCCGGGTGGTGGGCCTGGTCGGCCCCAACGGCGCCGGAAAGTCGACCCTGCTGAAACTGGCCTCCGGCATGTTGACCCCGACGGCCGGAACCATCGAAGTGTGCGGCGGGCGCCCCGCTGCGGGCGCGGAACAGCTGGCCAAGGTCGGCTTCGTCGCCCAGGACACCCCGGTCTACACCGCCCTGAGCGTCGCCGACCACCTCGACTTCGGCCGGCGCCTCAACCCGAACTGGGACGACGTCGTGGCGCGTGACCGGATCCGCCGCCTCGGCCTGGACCCCGAGCAGAAGGCCGGCAGGCTCTCCGGTGGCCAGCGCGCGCAGCTCGCCCTCACCCTGGGCATCGCCAAGCGGCCGGAGCTGCTCATCCTGGACGAGCCGGTCGCGGCACTGGACCCGCTCGCCCGGCGGGAGTTCATGCAGGACCTGATGGAGGCCGTCGCCGAGCACGAGCTGAGCGTCGTGCTCTCCTCCCACCTGGTCTCGGACGTGGAGCGGACCTGCGACTACGTCATCGTGCTGGTCGACTCCCGGGTGCAGGTGGCCGGCGACATCGACGACCTGGTCGCCCGCCACCACCGGCTCACCGGGCCGCGCCGCGACCCGGACGGGCTCCCTGCGGGCCGGCACGTCATCACCGCCAGCCACACCGATCGGCAGACCACCCTCCTGGTGCGCACCGACACCCCGGTCCACGACCCGTTCTGGACCGTCGGCCCGCTCGGCCTGGAAGACATCGTCCTGGCCTACATGACCCGGCCCGCCGATGCGGTACGCGACACCCGACCCGCGCTGGAGGTACTCCGATGATCTGGCTGACCTGGCGCCAGTTCCGCACCCAGGCCGCCGTGCTGTTCGCCGCCGTGGCCGCCTTCGCCGCGATCCTCGCGACCACCGGACCGCAACTGGCCGACCTCTACCGGACGGCCGGCAGCGGCCTGGCGGACCGGGTCTCCACCTCGGACCAGACCCTCTACTACACCGGACTGCTGGCCGTACTCGCCGTGCCGGCGGTCATCGGGATGTTCTGGGGCGCGCCGCTGGTCTCCCGGGAGCTGGAGACCGGCACCCACCACCTCGCGTGGAACCAGGGCGTCACCCGCACCCGCTGGCTGGCGGCCAAGCTGGGCCTCGGCACGGCGGCCTCCATGGCCGCCGCCGGACTGACCGCGCTCGCGGTGAGCTGGTGGAGCAGCCCCATCGACCGGGCCGTCGACGGCGGGGGAGCGACGGACACGTACTTCCCGCGTCTCGACCCCATGGCCTTCGCCGCACGGGGCGTCGTCCCCGTGGCCCACGCGGCCTTCGCCTTCGTCCTGGGCGTCGCCCTCGGCCTGCTCATCCGCCGCACCCTGCCCGCGATGGCCGCCACGTTCGCCCTCTACGCCGCCGTCCAGATCGCCGTGCCGACGTGGATCCGGGCGCACCTGGCCGCCACGGACCGGACCGTCGTGCCGATCGAGCCCGGCGGCGCCCCCATCAGCATCCAGGAGGACGCGAAGCGGATCGTCGCGCATCCCGAGGTGCCCGGTGCCTGGGAAACCTCCCAGCAGACGCTGGACGCCGCGGGCCGTCCCTCCGCCGTGCCGTCGTCCTTCGCCGACTGCCTGCGCACCGAGTCCGGCCCGCCCACCCTGCGGCAGTTCGACGGTTGCCTCGTCGACCTCGGCGCCCTGGGCTACCGGCAGCAGGTGACGTACCAGCCCGCCGGCAACTTCTGGGCCCTCCAATGGGCCGAGACCGGCCTCTACCTCGGCCTCGCCCTGGCCCTGACCGGACTCTGCGTCTGGTGGATCCGCCGTCTGGACTGACCGGTCGCGACCGGACGCGACCGGACGCGAAGAGGTCGGCCGAAGAGGTCGGCCGAAGGCGCCGACCGAGCACGCCGACCGAGCACGCCGACCGAGCACGCCGACCGAGCACGCCGACCGAGCACGCCGACCGAGCACGCCGACCGAGCACGACAGGCCGTATCGGCCGTCCGGCAGGAACCGTCTTAGCCCCCGGGGCCACGGCAGTTGGGCCCCCGGCCCCCTCCCGTTTCCATCGCCCGCCCGCCGGGCGGCACTTCGCTGAAGCGGTCATTCCCCATGCCTTGGACCGCAGCACGACGTTCATGGCCATGACACCCGCGCGGAGTGGGATGAGTGCGCTCGTCCCACTCCGAAGGAGTCATCGCCTTGAGAAACTTCCTTCGCCGGATCGGCGTCATCGCCGCGGGCACCGCCCTCCTCGGCGGCGCACTGTCCGTCTCACCGGCAGCCGCAGACGACACCGTAGACGTCCAACTCCTCAGCATCACCGACTTCCACGGCCACCTGCAGCCGCCCACCGCCGCGCAGGGCGGCTCCATCCCCACCGGGCGCGGCACCTCGGTCACCGTCGGCGGCGCCGCCTACCTCGCCACCCACCTCGAGCGGCTCCGTAGCGGCCACCCCCGCTCCGTCACCTTCGCCACCGGCGACAGCTTCGCCGGCTGGCCCTTCGAAGTGGACGCCTTCCAGGACGAACCGACGATCGAGGTCCTCAACAAGCTCGGCGTCCGCTTCTCCGCCATGGGCAACCACGAGCTCGACGTCTCCCCGGAGTTCCTGGTCCAGCACATGCAAGAGGGTCGCTGCTTCGGCCGGATCGACGTGGACAGCTGCTTCACGGACTCCACCGGACGCCGCTTCCACGGCGCCGACTTCGACTTCCAGTCGGGCAACGTCGTCGACGCGCGGACCGGCCGCCCGGTGGTCGACCCGTACCGCGTCGAGTGGTTCGCCTCCACCGGCGGCAAGCGGATCCCCGTCGGCTTCATCAGCACCACGGTGGAGGGGGCCGTCACCAACTCGACCTCCTTCCAGCCGAAGCTGCGCGCCCTCGACCAGGCGGAGACCATCGCGCGCTACACCGGGGAGCTCAAGCGGCGCGGCGTCGAGGCCATCGTCCTCAACGTGCACGAGGGCGGCTCGCCGAAGGACACCGCGAACGCGGGCTACGACGCCTGCGACGCCGTCTCCGGCCCGGTCTTCGAACTGGCGAAGAAGGTCCCCGCCGAGATCGACGCGATCGTCACGGGAGACTGGCACTGGCGCTTCAACTGCATGGTGCCCGACCCGGCCGGGGTACCGCGCCCGATCGTGGAGGCGGGCAACCACGGCGCCGTGATCAACGAGATCAACCTCTCCCTCGACCCGAGGACCGGTGAGGTCCTCAGGGACCGCACCCGGTCCGTCAACCACGCGGTGACACGCGACGTGGCACCGGACCCCGAGGTCCAGGGGATCGTCGACTACTGGGTCGAGCGCGGCGCCCGGCGGTTCGCCGAGCCGCTCGCCCGGCAGACGGGCTCCTTCACCCGGACGCCGAACGTCGCGGGGGAGAGCACCGCGGCCGACCTGTACGCCGACGCGCAGTACTGGAACGCCAACCGCACCCGCGCGGGGCGGGCCGACCTGGCGCTGATCTCCGCACGGCCCGCCAAGGGCAGCAACGCCGTCCGGGGCGACCTGCCGTTCGCCAAGGGCGCTCACCCCGCCGACGCGGACGGACGCATCCTGTTCGGCGAGTCCTGGAACGCCTACGGCTACGGAAACCCGGTCCTCACCGTCGGCGTGACGGGACGTCAGCTCGACGCGATCCTCGAACAGCAGTGGCAGACGCAGGCCGACGGCACGGTGAAGTCCGCACCGCTCGCCGTGTCCCGCAACGTCTCGTACAGCTACGACCCGGCCCGGCCGGTCGGCGACCGCGTCTCTCCCCGCGACGTGGTGATCAACGGCCGCCCGCTCGACCCCGCCCGCACCTACCGGGTCGCCGCCCTCGCCTACACGGTCATCGGGGCCGACGGATACGGCGCCTTCGCCGGCTACACCGCCCCCGTCCGCAACGGCCCCGACCACGAGAGCTTCGTGGAGTACCTCAAGGCCCGCAAGACGATCTCCCCGGCTCCCCTCGACCGCGTCCGCATCCGCGCCAAGAGCTGACGCGAGGCTCCCGACCCCGCGCACGCCCACCGCACTCCCGGTACCACCGCACTCCCGGTACCATCGCGCTCCCGACACCACCGGCCGCCCGGATTCCTCCCCGGGCGGCCGCCGTCCGTGTCGTACCACGACGAGGGCTCAGGTCGACTCGCGGACCACGAGCTCGTTCGGGATGACGACCGGCTCCCGGGGACCGCCCTCGATGAGCCCGAGGAGGAGATGGACCGTGGCGATGGCCTGATCGGCCATGGGACTGCGTACGGAGGTGAGCGCCGGCGCGGTGTACGCGGCGGCCTCGATGTCGTCGAAGCCGACGACCGCCACGTCCTCGGGCACGCGGCGGCCCGCCTGCCGCAGCGTCCGCAGGGCCCCGATCGCCATCAGGTCGTTGGACGCGAACACGGCGTCCAGCGCCGGATCGTCCTCCAGGAGCTGCCGCATGGCCTCGGCTCCCGACGCCCGGGTGAAGTCGCCCAGCGCGACGATCGACCGGCGGCCGGTTCCCCGGAGCGCCTCCCGGTAGCCGTCGAGCCGCTCGCGGGCCTCGAACAGGTCCAGGGGGCCGGTGATGGCCGCGATCCTGCGCCGCCCCCGCTCCAGCAGGTGCCGCACGGCGAGCGCGGCGCCGCCGGCGTTGTCCAGGCCCGCGTACGGCACCTGCGGCACGGACGTGCGGTTGAACGAGGCCATCGGCAGACCCGTCCTGGCCAGCGCCGCCGGCAGCGGATCCGTCCCGTGCAGCGCGACCAGCATGACGCCGTCCACGTGCCCCCCGGCCACGTACGCCTCCACCCGGGCCCGGCTCCGGTCGGACTCCGCGAGCATCAGGACGACCTGCTTCCCGGCGGCCTCCAGCTCCCTGCTCACGGCACGCACGACGGTGGAGAACAGGGGGTCGTCGGAGACCACGCCCTGGGGCGGGTCGGAGACGACGACGGCCACCGCGTTCGTCCGGCGGGTGACGAGGTTGCGGGCGGCCGCGTTGGGCACGTAACCCAGCTCGCGGACGGCCCGCATCACGACCTCGCGGATCTGCGGGGCGACGGTCGTCTCGCCGTTGACGACCCGGGAGACGCTCGACTTGGACACGCCCGCGCGTGCGGCGACCACTTCCAGCGTGGGTCGTTTCATCCCGGTCCATTCGATCGACGGCGCCCGACCCCTTCGGGGAGCGTTCTCCGGCGAGGATGACGCCCCACCGACACCCATGTCAACGGCCGTGTGAAGACGACCGCCGCTCCGCCCGGAGGCCGTTCCGCACCCCGGCCGCACGGCCCCTCCGCCCCCGCCTTTCCCCTGGTGCGGCACGTATACAGGCCTCCTGACGGACCATGAGAAACCGTTCCCCGCAAGGGCGTTGATGAGTACGTGGTGTTTCCAGCAAGTGAACCGAAGCCTTGACAGCCGATCCGGACCGGCCCATTCTCACCCCTCAGGGAGCGCTCCCTCACCCTTCCCCCCTTGAGGAGACGCCGTGCGTCCGCTGCTTCGCCGCGTCGGTCTGTTCGTCGCCGTCGTGACCACCCTGCTCACCTTCACCGCCGCCCCCGCCCCACCCGCCCGCGCCGCGGAAGCCCCGCTGTCCCAGGGCAAGAACGTCACCGCCTCCAGCACCGAGGGCGCCTTCGCCCCGGCCGCCGCGGTCGACGGCGACACCGGCACCCGCTGGTCCAGCGCCTTCACGGACAACCAGTGGATCCAGGTCGACCTCGGCACGAGCACCGCCGTCGGCCGGGTCGCCCTCCACTGGGAGGCGGCCTACGCCAAGTCCTTCCGTATCCAGGTCTCCGACGACGGCAGTACGTGGCGGACCCTGTACGAGACGACGTCGGGCACTGGCGGCACCCAGAACCTCACCGTCTCGGGCACCGGCCGCTACGTGCGCATGGCCGCGACCGAACGCGCCACCGCCTACGGCTACTCCCTCTGGGAGTTCCAGGTGTACGGCTCCGCCGGCGCCACCTGCGGAAGCGCGGACGCCGCCCGGGGCGGGAACGCCACCGCCTCCAGCACCGAGGGCGCCTTCGCCGCCGCCAACGCGGTGGACGGCGACGGCACGACCCGCTGGTCCAGCGCCTTCGCCGCCGCCCAGTGGATCCAGGTCGACCTCGGCGCCACCCGCGAACTCTGCGGCGTGACCCTCGCCTGGGAGGCGGCCTACGCCAAGTCCTTCCGCATCCAGGTCTCCGACGACGCTTCCACGTGGCGGACCTTGTACGAGACGACGTCGGGCACCGGCGGAACCCAGAACCTCACCGTCTCCGGCGCCGGCCGCTACGTGCGTATGGCCGCGACCGAACGCGCCACCGCCTACGGCTACTCCCTCTGGACCTTCGCCGTCCGCACCACCGGCACCGACGGCGGAAACACCGGGGACACCCTGCTCTCCTACGGCCGGCCGGGCGCGGCCTCCTCCTCCCAGAGCGACCAGAACTGCTGGGAGTGCACCCCCGCCCGGGCCTTCGACCGCGACCCCGCCTCCCGGTGGGCGACCAGCTCCACCACCGGCTGGACGGACCCCGCCTGGATCTCCGTCGACCTCGGCGCCACCGCGCGGATCAACAGGATCGTCCTCCAGTGGGACCCCGCCTACGCCAAGTCCTTCCAGATCCAGGTCTCACCGAACGGCACCGACTGGACGCCGATCTACTCGACCACGACCGGAACCGGCTTCAATCAGACCCTCACGGTCTCCGGCACCGGCCGTCACGTACGGCTGTACGGCACTGAGCGCGCCACCGCCTACGGCTACTCCCTCTGGGAGTTCCAGGTGTACGGCACCGGCGGCGCGCCGAACCCGGCACCGCCGCTCCCGCCCGACCCGGCGAACCCGCCCCGACTGGTCTGGAGCGACGAGTTCGACGGCGCCGCCGGGGCCAAGCCCGACCCGGCCAAGTGGAGGGCCGACCCGGGCACCGGACAGAACGGCGAGCTGCAGTACTACACCGACCACGACAACGCCGCCCTGGACGGCACCGGACACCTCGTCCTGGAAGCGCGCAAGCAGGCCACCCCGGGCAGGGGATGCCCGCCCGACCCGCTGACCGGCAGCACCACCTGCCAGTACACCTCGGCCCGCATGAACACCGGCGCCACCTTCCAGTTCACCTACGGGCGGGTCGAAGCACGCGTCAAGGTCCCCAAGGGCAACGGCCTCTGGCCCGCCTTCTGGATGATGGGCGCCGACTTCCTGACCGGCCGGCCGTGGCCCTACAACGGCGAGATCGACATCCTGGAGGTCCTCGGCAAGGACGTGAAGACCTCGTACTCCACGGTCCACGCGCCCGCCTACAACGGCGGCGGCGGCATCGGCGCGCCGTACCGGCTGCCCCAGGACGCCGACTTCTCCGACGACTTCCACACCTGGGCCGCCGACTGGACCAGCAAGGGCATCGTCTACAGCCTCGACGGACGGACCGTCCTCACCCTCGACAAGGAGCAGGTCGAGCGGACCCGCGGGCCCTGGATCTTCGACCACCCGCACTACATGATCCTCAACCTCGCGGTCGGCGGCGACTGGCCCGGCCCCACCGACGCCACCACCCCCTTCCCCTCCAAGATGCTCGTCGACTACGTCCGCGTCTACCAGTAGCCGGACCGGCACCGGCCGAGGATCCCGGCGGGGCCGCCGCCGAACCAGGGCGGCCCCGCCCCCGTCTCCCCCCGCCTCCTCTTCCCCCCTCGAAAACAGAGAGGAACAGACATGCGCAGACGATCCCTCCCCCTCCACACCCTGATGGCGGGTGTACTGGCGGTCGCCCTGGCCGCCGCGCTCGGCATCACGCTCACCGCCCGGACCGCCTGGGCCGCCACCGTCGTCGTCCAGGCCGAGTCCTACGCGGCACAGTCCGGCGTGGGCGTCGAAACGACCGCGGACACCGACGGCGGCCAGAACGTCGCCTACCTCGCCGACGGCGACTGGATGCGCTTCGACGGCGTCGACCTCGGGGCCGCCGGACCCCTGACGGCCTCGGCCCGCGTCGCCTCCGCCACCGGCGGCCCCGGCACCGTGGAACTGCGCACCGGCTCGCCGACCGGACCGCTGCTCGCGACCTTCCCGATCTCCCCGACCGGCGGCTGGCAGACCTGGACGACCCGGACCGCCACCGTCGCCACCCACCCCACCGGCCCCCAGACGCTGTTCGCCGTCATGCGCAGCACCGCGCCCGGCGACTTCGTCAACATCAACTGGTTCTCCTTCGACGACGGCACCGGAAACGGCGGCGGCACCGCACCCGGCTGGGTCGCCGTCGACCAGACGGCGTGGAACACCCAGCTGGCGCAGTTCCGGGCCATGACCCCGGCCCCGGTGCCCGCCGACACGGTCCGCGTGCCCGAGTTCAACGCCACCTGCGCCTACAGCCACTCCAAGCCCGACGACCCGATCGTCGTCCCGGGCCTACCCGGCGCCTCCCACATGCACAGCTTCTTCGGCAACAGGAGCACCGACGCGTTCACCACGACGCAGAGCCTGCTGGCCCACACGGGCACCAGCTGCACCCCCGCCGAGGACCTGTCCGCGTACTGGATCCCCACCCTCTACGAGGGCGGCAGGGCCGTCGAGTCCGACGGGGTCATCGTCTACTACGGCTCCCGGCTGCCCGACCCCACGGCGACCGTCCCCTTCCCCCAGGGGTTCCGCATGATCGCGGGCAACGCCAAGTCCCAGGTGCCCACCCCGGCGGGCTCGGCCAACCAGTTCTTCTGCGCCGGGGAAGGAGGCGAGATCGGCCGCAGCGCCGACGGCAACTGGCCGGTCTGCGCCCCCAAGGCCAAGCTCGTCCACCAGCTGCTCTTCCCCGACTGCTGGGACGGCAAGCACCTCGACAGCCCGGACCACAAGTCGCACGTCGCCTTCGCCCGGAACGGCAAGTGCGGCGGCGACCACCCCGTCGCCATCCCGTCCGTCTCCTTCGTCATCGGCTACCCGACCTCCGGAAGCTCCGCGGGCTTCTCCCTCTCCTCCGGCATGGCGTCCTCCATCCACGGGGACTTCTTCAACGCCTGGGACAACGCGGCCCTGGGGCAGCGGGTGAAGAACTGCATCGTGCAGAGCGCCAAGTGCAACTCCGCCGGCACCTTCTGACCGCGCGGACGGCGTGGGCCCTGCTCGCGGCGCTCCTGGTCACCGGCTGCACCGCGCAGCCGGTGACCGGCCCGCCGCGACCAGCGGCCTTCAACGCCACCGACACCGCGTGGATCCAGCTGATGATCCCCATGAACGAGCGGGCCCGCCTCCTGACCGGCCTGGCGCCCTCGCGCACGAAGGACCCCGCCCTCGTGGCCCTCGCGGCCCGCACCGGAACACGACTGGAGGAGGAACTGGCGGGACTGCGGGAACTCCTGGCCCTCTCGGGCGTCCCCGACACCCGCCCCCACGAGGGACACGACATGCCCGGCATGGTCGGCCTCGGCACCCTCAAAAGAGCGGAGAAGACGACGGGAAGGGAGTTCGAACGGATCCTCACCGACGGCCTCCGCGCCCACCTCGCGCAGTCCAGGACGCTCTGCGCGGGCGAACAGACCTCCGGCGGAGCGCGGGAGGCGAAGGACCTGGCCGCCGCCATCGCCAGGAACGCCGGACGAGAACTCGACCGGCTCGGTACGGACCCCCGGCCGTGACCGGCGGCTCCGCGGACGCGGCCACCGGCCCCCGGTGATCAGCGTCCGCGGAGCGCGGCCAGGGCGACGGCGAGCGACAGGACCAGGGCCGCGACGAGGACCGCCTCCACTCCGGCGTGGGCGTGCAGCAGTCCGCCGGCCAGGGCTCCCGCCGCGAGCGTCACCACCGACGCCCCGCGCCGTACGGTCGCCGGCCCCGGCCGGTCCGCGGCCAGCCCGGTGAGGGTCCGGGTCATGACGGTCGTGGTCAGGTCGGGCACTCCCAGGCGGTGCACGACGGCGTTCTGCAGGCCCATGCCGCAGGCCAGGGGGACCAGCACCGCGTAGCGACCCCACCCGGCCCACTGGCCCGCGAGAGCGAGCGCGACCAGGAGCCCCTGGACCCCGACCAGCGGCGCGAAAAGCCGCCCGGGTTCGGCGTTCCGCCGCCACGCGCCGCCCGCGACCGCCCCGGCCAGGAACCCCGTCAACGCCACGGCGGAGGCGAGGGCCGACAACTGGGCGACGCCGGACAGGGCGAACCCGAGGAACACCACGTTGCCGGTCATGTTGGCCACGAAGACCCGGCCGAGCCCCAGGAAGCTCGCCGCGTCCACCAGCCCGCTGAGGAACGTCAGGACCAGCAGCGGCGGAACGAACCGCGCCCGGGGATGCCCTTCGGGAAACATCCGCCACCCGCCCGCCCCGCCACCCATGGCCCGCACCCACCTCATCCCCCCAGTGGAACAGAGCCCACGACGCCCCGCGAACGCCCCGCAGCCGATCGTGACCCACCCCTCCCGGCTCGCGGGGGCGGACGGTCACTCGCGCCGCTCCGTGAAGTACCGGCCGAGCACCTGCGGCAGGCAGTCCGCCGCTGGGCCGAGACGCCCGGCCGCGGCCACCGAGGACACACAGACGACCTCATCGAGCTCCGGCCCGGCACCGTGCCCGGCCCGGACGGCGGACGGCCCCGGTGCCGATGATCCCGCCCCGTTCGGCCCGGGGGAGGGGAGCGAGAGGACCGGGCAGCGCCGAGCCGACCCCCTCCCACCGGCTCCGGTGTGCGACCCGCGCGAGGAGAAGCCCGACGGCAGGGCCTCCACCCGGGTGTCCGCCGTCCGGAGGCCGTACGCGACGCGTCACGGCGGACGAGGGCCCGGCCGAACGATCGCCTCCGGGGGCGTACGCGCGGGACGGCCGCCGGACACCGACCGGGGAGGTGCCCGACCGCCGTCGCCTCCGCCCTCGTGCTCGGGGCGATCACGGTCCGGATGTTCCACTCCGTGGACAGAGGCTCCCGGCGCTCCTCCCCGGTGCTACCCTCCCGCCCATGCAGCACACCGCCGCCCTCGCCATGATGCGAATGATGCCCCCGCCCCCGGAGGCGCTTCGCTAGCGAAGCCGTGTGCGCGCAGGACGCGACGGACCCTCCGAATACGGAGGGTCCGTTTTTTGTCGTCCCCACCCGATCGCCGACGGTCCCGGACGCCGACGGACCCCCCTCCCCACTCACAGAAGGCGAAGCCCCCGCCATGACCCTCCCCCCGGTCGTCTCCCTCACCGACTGCGCCGACCCCAACGCCCTGGCCCGGCAGTCCACCCGGATCGCCGCCCTCTTCGGCGCCACGCCGACCGTCCTGCCGCTGGAAGGACCGGACCCGGAGGGCGCCGCCGCCCTCACGCTGCTCGACCTGCTCCGCTCCACGGACCTGATCGGCGGGCCGACGCAGCCGGTGGTGGTCCTGGTCAACATCGCCCCCAGGGACGGCCACTGGCCCAACGGCGTCCCGTTCTGCCACTTCCGCCACGGAGACCACCTCGTCGTCACCACGGCGAACCCCCGGGTCCTCGCCCCGCTGGCGACCTACCTGGGGCTGACGGAGGTTCAGGTCACCGACGTCCGCGAGGTCCTGGAGACCGCCGCCGCCGAATGGGCCCGGCTGACGCCCGACGAGATCGAGGAAATGGCCCGCACCCAGTTCCGGAGCCTCTGGTACGCACCCCTGCTGGCCCGCTGGCTGGCCGACGGCCACCCGGTCCCCGGAAAGCCCACGGACGTGGGCCGGTCCGCCGCACCCGAGGTGCGGATCGCCGTCGTGGACAACTTCGGCAACTGCAAACTGGACCGTCCGGCCGCCGAACTCCCCGGCCACGCCACCGGGAAGGACCTGCTCGTGCACAACCGGCACGAAGGCCGCGACGTCCGGGTCCGCTGTTACGACCGGCTCCCCGACGTCCCGCTCGGCGAACCCGGAATCACCGTCGGAAGTTCCGGGATCGGCTTCGCCGAACTGGTCGTCCGCGGCGGCTCCGCGGCCGAGGCATTCGGCCTGCGCCAAGGCGACCAGGTGTTCCGTCTCACCAGCTGACATGTTATCAACGCGTTACCCCGTTGCCCACGGGCGAGATTGACGCCGGTCTCCGCGAGCCGGAATGCTGAAACGCATGTCCGGAACTCTTCCGCTGGTACGCCGCCGCCACGTCGACAACGTGCGCTGCGCCGCCGATCTGTGTCGCTGAACGCACCGCACCGGCCCTTCTTTTCCGTACCCCTTTTCCCGGACTTCCTTTCCAAGGACCCCTGATGCCCCGTATCCGCACCACCCTCGCCGCTTCCGCCGCCGTCACCGCGCTGGTGGCGACCGCCTGCGCGCCCCAGCCGCAGAGCACCCCGGGAGCCTCCGGATCCAAGGCCCCCGACTGCACGGTGAACAGCCCCAGCCTCCACCGGAGCGGCCAACTGACCGTCGCCACCGATTCCCCCGCCTACGAGCCCTGGTTCGACAGCAACACCCCCTCCAACGGAAAGGGATTCGAAAGCGCCGTGGCCTATGCGGTGGCCGGAAAGCTGGGCTTCGCCCGGGAACAGGTGAAATGGGTCGTCGAACCCTTCGCCCATTCCTACGCCCCCGGTCCGAAGGCCTTCGACTTCGACATCAACCAGATCTCCATCACTCCGCAGCGCGCGAAAGCCGTCGACTTCTCCACCAGTTACTACACGGCCAACCAGGCCGTCCTGACCGTCAAAGACTCGAAATTCGCGAACGCCACGTCCCTGAGCGCGCTCAAGAACGCCAAGATCGGCGTACAGGTGGCCACGACCAGCTACCAGGCCGTGCTCGACCAGCTCCGGCCCACGCGCCGGCCCAGCGTCTTCAACACGACCAAGGACGAGGTCAACGCGCTGAAGAACGGCCAGATCGACGCGATCGTCACCGACCTGCCCACCGTCTTCTACCTCACCGGAGCGGAGGTCGACAACGCGAAGATCATCGGCCAGTTCGGCTACGCGGGCGGCACCCCCGAGGAGTTCGGCCTGCTCCTGCCGAAGAACAGCGGCTACACCTCCTGCGTCAACCAGGCCCTGAACGCCCTCAAGGCCGACGGAACGCTCGCCGAACTCACCTCGCAGTGGCTGTCCGCCTCCGCGAACGTCCCCGAGCTGAAGCGGTGACGGACCGACCGTGAACCTGGAGAAAACGGCCGCGCCCCGTCCACCGGCCGCAGCACCGGACGACGCCCACCAACCCAGCGACCACGAACTCGAACGGCAACGCTTCCGCCGCTCCCGCAAACGCCGCCACGCCTGGATCTCCTCCCTGTGCACCGTCCTCGGCCTGGTGGCCCTGGCCACGGCGGCGGTCGCCTCGCCCGGCTGGGAACGCGTCGACAGCCTGTTCCTCGACGGCGCCGAACTCCGCGCCGCCTTCCCCGAACTCCTGCGGGGCTTCTGGCTCAACATCCAGATGTTCCTCATCGCCGAGGTGCTGATCCTCGTCCTGGGGCTGCTGATCGCCCTGGTCCGCGTGTCCCGCGCCCCGGGCCTGCAACCGCTGAGGCTCGCCGCGGCCGTCTACGTCGACGTCTTCCGCGGCGTACCGACCCTGCTCCTGGTCTTCCTCATCGGCTTCGGCCTCCCGGCCCTGCAACTGCAGGGCACGCCGTCCGAGCCCTGGGTCCTCGGGGTCATCGCCCTGGTCCTCTCCTACGCCGCCTACGTGGGAGAGGTCCTCCGGGCGGGGCTGAACTCGGTGCACCCCGCACAGCGCAACGCCGCGCGGGCACTGGGACTCAACGAACGGCAGACCCTGCGGCACGTGGTGCTGCCCCAAGCCGTGCGCAACGTCCTCCCGCCCCTGCTCAACGACTTCATCGCCCTGCAGAAGGACACCGCCCTGGTCGCCGTACTCGGCCCGCTGGAGGTGCTGCGGGCGGCGCAGATCAAGGCGGACTACGACTTCAACTACACCCCCTACCTGGGAGCGGCCCTCTTGTTCCTCGCGGTGACCATCCCGCTGACCCGCTTCGCCGACCGGCTCCAGCGGCGAGCGGCACGGCGCACCTGGGCGGGGGCGGACCGATGAGCCGGCCCCTGCTGCGCATCCGGGGCGTCCGCAAGCGGTACGGAGCACGGCCGGTCCTGCGCTCGATCGACCTGGACGTCGCCGAGCACCAGGTCGTCTGCCTCATCGGCGGCTCGGGCTCGGGCAAGTCGACCCTGCTCCGGTGCGTGGACCTCCTGGAGGTCGTCGACGACGGCACCGTCCACCTGGGCGACACCGAACTGACCGACCCCCGCCTGGACCCCGACGTCGCCCGCAGACGCATCGGCATCGTCTTCCAGGCCTACAACCTCTTCCCGCACCTGAGCGTGCTGGACAACATCACCCTCGCACCACGCCGCGTCCACGGCGTCCCCCGCAAACGGGCCGAGGCGTCGGCCCTCGAACTGCTGGCCCGGCTCGGACTGGAGGACAAGGCCCGCGAACACCCCGACCGGCTGTCCGGCGGCCAGCAGCAACGCGCCGCGATCGCCCGCGCGCTGGCCACCGAGCCGGAACTGCTCCTCTTCGACGAGATCACCTCGGCCCTCGATCCCGAACTCGTGGGCGAGGTCCTGGACGTCGTCGCGGACCTCAAGCGACGCGGCCTGACTATCCTGATGGCCACGCACGAAATGGACTTCGCCCGACGCGTCGCGGACCGGGTCTGCTTCCTGGAGGACGGCGTCATCGTGGAGCAGGGCACCGCGGAACAAGTACTGACCGCCCCGAGGGAACAGTCCACCCGCCGCTTCCTCGCCCGAGCCCTCGACCGCTCCTGAAACCCGCTCCTGAAAACCGCCTATGAACCCGCCTCTGAAAACCGCTCCTGAAACCCGCTCCCGAACCCCGTCGGACCACCTCCGGGGCCGGCCTCGCCCGGCCGGCCCCGGAACCGGCGCATAGGGTGAACCCGTCGCGCACGAACGACCGTGCGCCCGGCTGCTCCGGACGGGGGCTCCCGGCAGAGAGCGGAGAGGCCGCGATGAGCGAACCGACGAAGCCCGGGATCGACCTCCCGGAAGGCGACGCCCCCACCGAGCTGACGACCCGGGACCTCGTCGTCGGGGACGGGGCCGAGGCGAAGCCCGGCAGGGTCGTCCAGATCCACTACGTCGGGGTCACCTTCGAGACGGGCAGGGAATTCGACTCCTCCTGGGACCACGGCCGCCCGTTCAAGTTCGCCGTGGGCGGCGGCAGGGCCATCAAGGGCCTGGACCGGGGGATCAGGGGGATGAAGGCCGGCGGCCGGCGCGAGATCGTCGTCCCCCCGCGCCTCGGCTACGGCAAGCAGTCCCCCTCGCCGCTGATCCCGGCGGGCTCGACCCTCGTCTTCGTGGTGGACCTGCTCTCGGCCTGAGACGGACCGGGAGCCGTTCCACGGGCTGAGTACGCGTACTCAGGTGCCGTCCGCCGGGCTCCTCCATGCTGGGGCGCGAACGCCTGACCGCCTCGAGGGGACACACGTATGGACCATGCCCTGCACCTGCGCACCGCCACTCCCCAGGACCGCGACTGGATCCACGAACTGCGCCACCGCGTGTACGCGGAGGAGCTCGGCCAGCACCCGGTGGACCCCTCGGGAAGGCTGAGCGACGGACTCGACGGCGACAACGTCTACCTCGTGGCCGCGCGCGGGGGGACCCGGATCGGTTTCGTCAGCCTCACCCCGCCGTGGGTCGGCCGCTACTCCCTCGACAAGTACCTGACGCGCGAGGAACTGCCGGTCCTGACCGAGGAGGCGCCGTTCGAGATCCGCGTCCTGACCGTCGAGGAACGCTGGCGGTCCACCGCGGCGGCGCCGCTCCTCATGTACGCGGCGCTCCGCTGGGTAGCGTCGCGGGGCGGCCGCCGGGTGGTGGCGATGGGACGCACGGAACTCCTCGACATGTACCTCGCCGCCGGGCTGCGGCCGCTGGGCCGCACGATCCGCTCGGGCGCGGTCTCGTTCGAGGTCCTCGGCGGCACCGTGGCCGAGCTGACGAGGACGGTC
Source organism: Streptomyces sp. NPDC098101 (assembly GCF_044760185.1). Taxonomy (NCBI): domain Bacteria; kingdom Bacillati; phylum Actinomycetota; class Actinomycetes; order Kitasatosporales; family Streptomycetaceae; genus Streptomyces; species Streptomyces sp. NPDC098101. Next base: position 1,688,959 of record NZ_JBIWAS010000001.1, read on the forward strand.
GCGGAGCGCCACGGCCGGACCCTGGAGCGGCTGCGGGCGGGCCTGGACTGGCGGCTCGACGTGCCCTTCGCGCCGGGGGCGGACGGCTGCGAGCACGGCGGGGCGTTCTTCTCGGCGATCGGCACCGGCTTCCGGACGCTGTCCCGCCGGCACGAGGTGGTCGCGGCGGACGTGCTGGACGCCTGGTTCCCGCCGTCGCCCGAGGTCCGCGCGGTCCTTTCGGAGGATCCGGGATGGGCCGCCCGGACCTCGCCGCCGACGGGAGCGGAGGGACTGCTCGCGGAGATCGCCGGGGCGCGCGGGCTGCCGGTGGAGTCGCTGGCCGTCGGGGCGGGCTCGTCCGATCTGATCTTCCGGGCGTTCGGCCGGTGGCTGACGCCGGAGAGCCGGGTGCTCCTGCTCGATCCGGGCTACGGGGAGTACGCCCATGTCACCGAGCGGGTGATCGGCTGCCGGGTCGACCGGCTCCGGCTGCGCCGGGAGGACGGCTGGCTGCTCGACCCGGCCCGGCTCGCCGAGGCGACCGGCGACGGACGGTACGACCTCGTGGTGGTGGTCAACCCGAACAACCCGACCGGCCGCCACGCCCCGGCGGACGCCCTGCGCGCGGTGATCGAGGCCTCGCCCGCGCGGACCCGGTGGTGGATCGACGAGGCGTACCTGGGCTACGTCGATCCGGCGGACTCGCTCGCCGGGCTCGCCTCGGCCGACGCCCGGGTCGTGGTCTGCGCCTCGCTGTCGAAGATGTACGCGCTGTCGGGGATGCGGGCCGCGTATCTGGTGGCCTGCCCGGAGACGGCCGGGGAGCTGCGCCGCTGGACGCCGCCGTGGCCCGTGAGCCTGCCGGCCCAGCTGGCCGCCGTGACCGCGCTGCGCGACCCCGCGTACTACGCGGAGCGCTGGGCCCGCACCCACGTCCTGCGCAAGGAACTGGCCCACGACCTGGAGGAGCTGGGCCGGTTCTCCTCGGTCGACGAAGGGGTGGCGAACTTCCTCACGGTGACGCTGCCGCCGGACGGGCCGAGCGCGGCGCGGCTGGTGGGGGAGTGCCGGCGGCACGACGTCTTCCTGCGCGACCTGTCGCCGTTGTCCCCGGCGTACGAGGGACGGACCGTACGGATCGCGGTCCGCGACACGGCGGAGAACGCGCGGATCGTGGCGGCGTGCGGAAAGGCCCTGGACGCGCTGGGCGCCCCGGGGCGGGCCCTCCGGTGACGACGGTCGCCGCCCTCGTGCCGTATCTCGGCGGGGCACTGGCGGCCGGGGGCGTCGCGGTGGCGGCGACCCGGCGCCGTGAGCTGATGGTCCGCTGGTGCGCGTGGGCGCTCGGCGTGCCCCTGGTGACCGCCGCCTTCTGGCTCGGTCCGGCGGGGATCGCGGTGCTCGCGGCCGTGGTCGGCGCGGTCGCGGTGGCGGAGTTCGGCGGGCTGCTCCGGCTGGGCCCGGCGGACCGGCTGGTCCTGGGCGCGGCGGTCGTCGCCCTCGTACTGACCGCCTGGCTGGCCCCGGGCGAGGTGCCGCGGGTAGCGGCGGCCGGAGCGCTCGCGATCGCCGGGGTGCCGCTGCTCTCCGGCGACGCGGAGCACGGACTGCGCCGCCTGGGAGCGGGCCTGCTGGGACTCGTGTGGCTGGGCGTCCTGGCCGGTCTCGTCCCGTCCGGCGCCCTCGGCCTGGTGCTGTTCGTGGCCGTGTCGGTCGCCGACATCACCGCGTACGCGGCGGGCCGCCGTCTCGGCGGCCCGCGGCTCTCCCCGCTGTCGCCCGCCAAACGGTGGAGCGGCACGCTGGCCGGGGCCGCGGCCGGTGTTCTCACGCTGGCCGTACTGTCCTGTCTGACGTGGCAGACGGCGGTGGCCGTGGCGGTCGGCGGCCCGCTGGGGGACCTGCTGGAGTCGATGGTCAAGCGGGGCGCCCGTGCCAAGGACGCCGGCCGGTGGCTGCCCGGCTCCGGCGGCCTCCTCGACCGCATCGACTCCCTCCTCGTCGCCCTGGCGGTGCTGCTGGTGCTGCCGTGAGGGGCGGACCGCTTCAGTCCTCCAGGGCCTGGGCGATGCCGGTCCTCGCGGCGACCCGCAGTTTGGCGAGGATGTGCTCGACATGGGTGTCGACGGTCCGCTTCGAGATGACCAGCCGACCGGCGATCTCACGGTTGGAGAGGCCCTGCGAGACCAGGGAGGCCACCTCGCGTTCACGAGGCGTGAGACGGGTCCTTCCCGCGTCGTCTCCTCGAGCGCCGTGCGCGGCAGGCGACCGGGGCGGCTCGTCGGCGTCGGCGCGAACGGCCCGGAGGACCTCGTCGCCCGACATGCGCGCGCCGTGGCGATACCAGCGCTCGTAGGCCGCGGCGCCGAGTTCGGCGCGGACGGTCGCGGCCACCGCGTCCTGGTGGTCCAGCAGCGAGGGCAGCGTCCCGATGGGGTCGCTGCCCAGCCTGCGCGCGCTCTGGGCGTAGCCGAGCAGCCACGCCGCCTGGAGGTAGCGCTTCCGCGCGCCGGCGTGCCAGGCCAGGCCGAGACAACACAGGGCGGCGACGAGCACGTCGCCGATGTCGCTGATCGCCTCCAGGGCCTCACGGAGGACGGGGGCGCTCTCGTCGGTGCGCCCTTCGAGCCACAGGATGATGCCCTGGACGGCCAGCGTGCTCGCGTAGAGCTGGCGTTCGCCGGTGCCCGCGAGGCGGTCGAGGTTGTCCTGGCACCACTCCAGGGCTCCGGCGGAGTCACCGAGGGCGGCTTTCAGGAGCGCGCCTTCGGACCGGGTCACGGACAGGCCCAGGAGGTCGTCGGCCTCGACGAGACGCCGGTACCCCCGCTCCCATTCCGCGAGGCCTTCCTCGACCTCGCCGCGCAGGACCCGCATGGCTCCCAGGTTCGGTGCGACGAGCCGCTGGACCCGCTGCTCACCGCAGCGCACGGCGACTTCCCACGCCTGGGCGAAGTACCGGGGCGCACGGGTCAGGTCGCCGCTCCACACGTCGAGCACTCCGGCCATGAGCAGCCCCCAGGCACGCGGCCCGCAGTCCTCCGGGGTGGCCTTCAGGCCCTGCTCGATCCAGTAGCGCCCTTCGGACTGCGCTCCGGTCGCCCGCCAGTAGGGGGCGAGCTGTGCCGCGAGCCACAGTCCCTGCGGGGCCCGCCCGGGGGTGTCGACGGCGTACCGCAGGGCGGTGCGGATGTCGGCGATCTCCCTGCGGAACGACCGGTGCAGCTCGACCTGCTCATCGGTGAGCAGCCGGTCCCACAAGCGCTCTCCCAGCTGCCGGTAGAGGAGGAAGTGGCGCTCGTGGGACTCTCCGCCGCCCCCGTCCTCGGCCAGCCGTTCGGCTCCGTAGGCGCGCAGGGTGTCCAACATGCGGTACCGGGCGGTGTCCATGCCCTCCCGGTGGACGACCGACTTGTCGACGAGGCCGCTCAGAACGCCGAGCACGTCCTCGGCGGGCAGGGCGGAATCCGCGCACGCGCGCTCGACGGAAGCCAGTTCGAAGGATCCGGTGAAGACCGAAAGCCTCGCCCACAGCAGCCGCTCCTCGTCGGTGCACAGCTCGTACGACCAGTCGATCGCCCCGCGCAGGGTGTGGTGCCGTTCGGGTTCGGCGTGCCGCTCGCCCGTCAGGACGCCGAACCGCTCCTCGAGGCGGGCCGTGAGGTACTCCAGGGGTACGGCCCTGAGCCTCACCGCGGCCAGTTCCAGGGCCAGCGGGAGCCCCTCCAGGGTCTTGACCAGGGCCGAGACCCGCTCCCGGTTGTCGTCGGTCACCGCGAAGTCCGGCGCGGAGGTGAGGGCCCGCTGCTCGAAGAGCGCCATGGCGTCGGCGGGGGGAAGCGGGCCGACCGTGACGCAGCGCTCTCCGGGGGCGTGGAGGGGCCGGCGGCTGGTGGCCAGTACGCACACGCCCGCCGCCTCCCGCAGCAGCACGTCGCAGAGCGTGGCGCAGGCCTCGATCAGATGCTCGCAGGTGTCCAGCACGACCAGCAGTTCGCGGTCCCGCAGATGCCCCACGAGAGCGTCCAGCGGCGTCGAACCGGGCTGCTCGGGCAGGCCGAGGACGGCGACGAGCGTGGCGGGAAGGAGCTCCGCGTCACGCAGCGCCGACAGTTCCGCGAGCCAGACCCCGTCGGGGAACCGTGGCCTGAGCGAGTCCGCCGCGCGCAGGGCGACACGGCTCTTGCCCACGCCGCCCGGCCCCACCAGCGTCACCAGGGGCGCCCGGTCGAACGCGTCGGACACGGCGGCGACCTCTTCCGCCCTGCCGACGAAACCGGTCCGCTCCGCGGGCAGCCTCCCGCCACGCTGCTGACCGAATGCGAAACCCATGCCCAGCTACCCCGTCGTGCGGCTCGTCGCGTGCCCTGACGACTCACCGTAGGACACGAAGGGGCGAGGCGCCGCCCGGACACCACCGCCGTACCCCGTGGCGGCGCCCGTGCCGACGGGACGCGGCGGAGGACTCAGCCGAGGAGTTCGGTGATGCCCTTCCGGTAGGAGGTGACGGCGAAGTCGGGGAAGCGCCTGGTGAATTTCGAGGCGTCGAAGACGTTGTCGCCGCGGTAGCGCGGCAGGAGCTCCCGAACCTCCCCGAGCGGTCCGACGAAGCGGCCGCCGACGGTGAAGACGGCCAGGGGGAGGACGGTGTAGCGGATCCGGCGGCCGGTCACCTCTTCGGCCACCTGGACCAGCTGGGCGTAGGTGAGGCGGTGCGGGTCGACGGGCAGGTGCCAGGTCTGGCCGTAGGCGTCGGGCGTGTTGCCGATCAGGGCCATGGCGCGGCTGGCGTCGGGCGTCCAGATGAGGGACCGGACGGTCTTCGCGCTGACGGGCACGAACGGCCGCTTGCCGGCCTCGATCCGGTCGAAGACGAGCGAGTTGGTCAGGCTCTTGGTCTTTCCCGGGCCGTAGAACTCCGGTGCCCGGCAGATGACGGCGTCGACCGTCCCCGCCCTCATCGCGTCCAGCAGGGTCGTCGCGATCCGCGCGCGCACCCGGCCCTTGCGGCCGTTCGGCTCGAAGCGGGTCGACTCGGTCTGCGGAGCGGTCGTGCCCGGGTACATGTAGGTGTTGTCGAAGAAGACGAGCTTGGTGCCGTGCTTCGCGCAGGCGTCGATGACGTTGCGCATCATGACGGGGAACTGCCGTTCCCACAGCTCCGAGTCCATGGGCAGGCCCACGGTGAGGTAGGCGACCTCGCTGCCCGCGACGGCCCGGTCCGTCGCCTCGGGGTCCGTCAGGTCGGCCTCGACCAGCTGATCGGTGTCGTGGACCTTCTCGGGATGGCGGCTGACCAGCCGGATGTCGCGGGTGAAGCCGCGGTACAGCTCCCGGGTGAGTTCTTCGCCGATCGGCCCGTTGGCGCCCAGAACCGTGTGCATGGATGCGTCACTCCTTCGTGTCTGCCGTGTCTGCCGTGTCTGTCGCGTCTGCTTGTCGCCCGGAAGGCCTCGCCCCTACTTGACGCCCGGAAGGCGCTTGAGGAGCTTCAGGCCCGTGGAGACGAGCCGGGCGTAGCGGGCGGGGTCGATCCCGTCGGGCGCTCCGACCGGGAGCACGCGCTCGACGGCGACGGTCTGGGACTCGGTGTACTTCAGGATCCCGTGCTCGCCGTGGCGGCGGCCCAGGCCGGAGGCCTTCATGCCGCCCATGGGGGCGTCGACCGAGCCCCACGCGGCGGCGTAGGCGTCGTTGACGTTGACGGTTCCGGCCTGAAGGCGCGCCGCGACCCGTCGCCCGCGGCGCTCGTCGCCGGTCCACACGCTGAAGTTCAGGCCGTACTCGCTGTCGTTGGCCCTGGCGACGGCCTCCTCCTCGTCCGCCACTCGGTATACGGAGACGAGGGGGCCGAAGGTCTCGTGCGCGTACACCTCCATCGTGTCGTCGACGCCGGTGAGGATCGTCGGCTCGAAGAAGAAGGGGCCGAGCTCCGGCCGCCGCCTGCCCCCGGCCAGGACCGTGGCGCCCTTGGCCTTCGCGTCCTCGACGTGACGGACCACGGTGTCCAGCTGCTTCTGGGAGACCAGCGACCCCATGTCGCCCGAGTAGTCGATGGCCGCCGACAGCTTCATCGCCCCGGTCGCCGCGACGAACTTGCGGACGAACTCGTCCCAGAGCGTGTCCGGGACGTAGACGCGCTCCATGGAGATGCACAGCTGCCCGGTGTTGGAGAAGCAGGCGCGCACCGTCCCGGAGACCGCCCGGTCGACGTCCGCGTCGTCGAGGACGATCAGGGCGTTCTTGCCGCCGAGCTCCATCGAGCAGTCGATCAGGTTCTCCCCGGCCTGCGAGGCCACCTTGCGCCCGACCGCGGTGGACCCGGTGAACATGAGGAAGTCGGAGTTCTCGATGATGGGCAGGCCGAGCTCGGCGCCGGACCCCGTGACGACCTGGACCAGCCCGGGTTGCATCCCGGCCTCCTCCAGCAGCTCGACGGCCCACAGCGCGGAGAACGGGGTCTGCGCGTCGGGCTTGGCCAGGACCGCGTTGCCCGCGACGATCGCCGGCAGCGCGTCGCTGATGCCCAGGGTCAGGGGGTAGTTCCACGGCGAGACGACCCCGACGACACCCTTGGGGTGGTGCAGCTCCCAGGCCCTGGTCAGCCCCGGCTGGACACCCTGCCGCTTCTTCGGGCGCAGGTACTCGTGCGCGGTGTTCGCGTAGTACCGCGCGTTGAGGGTGACGTCCATGATCTCCTCGAACGCGTGCCGGCGCGCCTTCCCGTTCTCCAGCTGGATCAGGTCCAGGACCTCGTCCTGGCGGGCGAGGACGAGGTCGTGGAAGCGGCGCAGCACGGCGGCGCGTTCCCGCACCGGGCGGGCCGCCCACGCCTTCTGCACGGCGCGGGCGCGCACGGCCGCCGCCGCGACGTCCTCGGCGGTGCCGTGGGGGACGGTCCCGAGCACCTCCCCGGTCATGGCGTTGGTGACGTCCTGGGTGGACGAGGGATCCGCGACCCGTACGCGGCGGGCCAGGGCCTCCAGACGGCTGGAGTCGATGCGCGGCGTGATGCGGTCGGTGGTGGGCGTCGTAGGCATGTGAGTGTCCTTTCGCGGGTCGAGGAGTCACCGGGGGGCCGGCCCGTCGAGGTGCTCCTTCAGTCGCGCCATCGTGCGCCGGTTCTCCCGCCGGACCAGCGCCGTCACGAGCGGCCCGACCGGGCGCAGCCGTCCGGCGACGGCGATGCGGCCCGTGCGGGTGACCGCGCAGCCTCCGGCCGTCGGTTCGAGGCGGTAGACGATGTCGATGGTCAGCGCGTCGTCGTCGGTCGCCTGGCGGAAGGCGACGAGACGGTTCGGGGACGCGTCGGTGACGACCCCGCGGACCTTCCCCAACGGGGTGTGGTCGACGTACGTGTCGCCGATCGCCGCCGAGGACGTCCGCCCCGGCGTCGTCCCCCGGTAGCTCACGGACCGGGGCAGCCAGTCGCCGTACCTCCGCGGGTCGCGCAGGCAGGCGTAGACCTGCTCCGGCGACGCCGTGGTGGCGATGGTGATCGTGCTCTGGCGTGTCATGTGCTCCCCTCGCCCGCCGGTGGGGCGGTGCGCCGGGCGACGGCGCGGGCGGTCAGCCGATCGAGATGACCGTGGGCATGTGCAGGGCGAGCTGCCCGTGGACCATGACGTCCAGGCGCAGGTTGCGCACCGGGCTCAGGGAGCGGACGTCGTCCGACAGACGCCCCTCGCCGAGCGTGAGCTCGATGTCGCGGGGGAACATCCGCGTACCGGACGACAGGGCGTTCGTCTGGCTGAACGTCGTGTGCCAGCCGCCGCCGAAGTGGGTGTAGGAGTTCAGGGACGACACGGCGGTCCCGGTGTGGCGCTTCGTCTGCGGGGGCGTCGGCGTCCTCAGTTCGAGGTCGGTTCCGCCGGCGTCGTTGGCGATCCGGCCGAAGGTCGTGCGGTCGTCGATCGCCACGTCGATCTCGGTCACCCACTTCGGGAAGCCGTACCCGTCGTGGCCGCGCACCTGGGCGATGTCGGTGTTCACCGGCAGCGAGAGGACGTACGAGTCGAGGTGGTCGTTCTTCAGCGACGCCAGGAGGTCGACGGCGCCGAGCGGGCCGTGCCGGGCGGGCTTGACGGCGACGCCGACGGCGGCCTCGGTGTAGAAGTCGATGTCGGCCACGTCGTAACGGAAGAGCATGACCGACACCAGACCGTACCCGGGGGCGATCTGCAGCGGTTCGAGCTCGCGCGGGAGCCGCCGCCGGACGGCCCGCACGGGGGCGACCATCGTCAGCCGGGCGTTCGACATCGCGTAGTAGAAGTTCGGCGTGAAAGTCGGCCCGATCCTCGACTGCACCTCCACCTTCGGCTGGCTCCTGAAGAACTCCACCCCGGCCACACGAGGGTCCTTCGCCACCTCGTCCAGGTCGGTCCGCATCCGGTAGCGGTCGAACAGACCACCCGCCGGGACGTGCACCGTGCGTTCGCCGAGGGTGACCTCGACCGTGTCCTGGGGCTTTGCGGACTGCGTGTCGTCCATGACTGCCGCTCCCATCCTTTGCCGCCCGGATCGGGCCTTTTCCATTCCGCCGTAGACCCATCATTGCCGCAGTGGTCGGTGCCTGCACCACGAGCACGCCGGATTCGGGCCCATTGGACCGGACCGGAACGATTTTCCACCGTCGGCATCCCGGGGCGTCATCGAATCCATGTCGAGGAAATACGTATACCTAAATTCGGGGTGCCGATCGAATGGCCCCCTGCGGTTAATTTTCGCGCATTTCGACGGCCTCCGAAGCCGGATCCACAGCCGTTGACGAACGCCTCTCTACCTGCCAACTTCCGTTTCTCGGTCCATCTACGTATACGTAATCGCCACGCCGAGACGCGTCGCCGGGAGCATACGTACACGCATTGATCGGGAACGCTTCAGCGGCAAGGAAATTGCCCTTCGGTGCAACTCGACGTGTCAAGTTGCGCATAACCGTTGGCGCGCGGAAAGATGAGGAATAAGGGATCTCTCGCCCGGGAGAACCAGGACGGCATTCGGATTTCGACCGAAGAAACCAGAACGCGCACGTACTACGCGCACATACCACTCGTGACTACGGAGTCGATCATGACCGACCTTCCTCCTCCGATCACCCCTTATCTCGAACCGGCCGCGAAGGAGTTGTGCGAGGCGACGGATCCGCATCCGCGGATCTACGAGGTCCCTCCGGAGAAGGGCCGTGACATCCTGCTGGGCCTGCAGAGCGATGCGAGTGTGCCGCGTCCGGAGGTCGACGAGGAGTGGGTGGAGGTGGACGCGGGGGAGTGGGGCACGGTCCGCACCCGCGTCATCCGTCCCAAGGGGGTGGGCGGAGCGCTGCCGGTGGTCTTCTACATCCACGGCGCCGGCTGGGTCTTCGGCGACGACAAGACCCATGACCGGCTCTTTCGTGAACTGGCGGTCGGTGCGGGTGCGGCGGGGGTCTTCCCGGTCTACGACCGGGCACCGGAGGCCACCTACCCCACCCAGGTCGAACAGAACTACGCGGTGGGCCGGTGGGTCCTGGAACACGGCGCCGAACACGGCCTGGACACCACCCGCATCGCGGTCACCGGCGAATCCGTCGGCGGCTGCATGTCGGCGGTCTTCGCGCTGATGAACAAGGAACGCGGCGGCATCGACCTCAAGGCCCAGTGCCTGCTCTACCCGGTCACCGACGCCGACTTCGACACCCCCTCCTACCACCAGTTCGCCGAGGGCTACTACCTCACCCGCGACGGCATGAAATGGTTCTGGGACGCCTACACCACCGACCCCGTCCAGCGCACCGAACACCACGCCTCCCCCCTCCGGGCCACCTTGGACCAGCTCAGGGGCCTGCCCACCACCCTGGTCATCACCGACGAGGCCGACGTCCTGCGCGACGAGGGCGAGAAGTACGCCAACAAACTCCGCGAAGCCGGCGTCGACGTCACCTCCGTCCGCGTCGCCGGCATGGTCCACGACTTCCTCCTCCTCGACAGCCTCCGCGACACCCGCGCCGCCAACATCGCCCGCAAACTCGCCATCGACTTCCTCACCACCGCACTCCACAACGACTGACCCCACGCAGACTCCTGTACGCGTGGGCGCGTGAAACCGGGCCCGCCGGAGCCATCACGGCCCGGGCGGGCCCGGACCGCGCCTGCCACCCCGCCGCCCGACTGCGGGCGGAGGCGCGCACCGGGCGGCAGAGGTGACTACCACTTCGCCGGTGGACCGTTTCGACCAGAGGAGAAGTCGTCATGACCAGGGTGTTGTTCGTCGTATCGGCGGCTGACCGGTGGACGTTGCGGGACGGGGAGGTGCATCCGTCGGGTTTCTGGGGTGAGGAGCTGGCGGTGCCCCACAAGATTTTCTCGGCGGCGGGGTGGGAGATCACTCTGGCGACGCCGGGTGGGAAGGTTCCGACGCTGGACCGGTTGAGCATGTCGAGGACGGCCGGGTGGCCGTGGAGGCTGCGTGAGGTGGCCGTGTATCTGGAGTCGATCCGGGACCGGCTGGACAGTCCCGGGGTGCTGGCGGAGATGGATCCGGACGATTTCGACGTGGTGTTCTATCCGGGTGGGCACGGTCCGATGGAGGATCTGGCGGTGGATCCGGTCTCCGGTGCGCTGTTGACCCGGTTCCTGGCGTCGGGCAGGCCGCTGGCGCTGTTGTGTCACGCGCCGGCGGCGGCGTTCGCGGCGAGGAACGGGGACGGGTCCTGGCCGTTCACCGGTTACCGGATGACGGGTCTTTCGAATCTGGAGGAGAAGTTCAACAGCTTCGGCCGCAAGGCCATGTGGCTGTTGGAGGACCGGTTGCGGGAGAGCGGCGCGGAGTACTCCAAGGCCCGCCTGCCCCTGCGGCCGTACGTGGTCGTCGACCGCAACCTCTACACCGGGCAGAACCCGCCGTCCTCTCAATCCCTCGCCGAACGCCTCGTCGCCGACGTCACCGCGACGACGGGACACTAACCGCCCCAGCCCCCGCGAGAGCACCTCCGGCGCGAGGCAGGTCAGTGCTCGTGGCCCCCGCTCTCGCCCTCACCCCCTCCCGGATGGTGCGGCTCGTAGCCCGGGACGGTGCCGTCCGCCTTGGCGACGAGGAACAGGCCGGCCATGCCCATGTCGGAGTGGCTCTGGACGTGGCAGTGGTACATCCACGCGCCGGGGCCCACCCCCTCACCCGCGACGACCTGGAAGCCGAAGGAGTCGGCGGGGCCGACGATGAGGTTGTCGACGACGCGGCTGGGATCGTCGGGGCCGGTCAGGAGGCCGGTGCGGTTGTCGGCCCAGCGGTGACCGTGGATGTGGAAGGTGTGGTAGTACTCGCCGTGCGTGATCGAGACGAACTCGACGCGCTCGCCGAGCGTCGCCCTGAAGTCGGGTCCGGCGGGCAGGTTGTTGATCGTCATGTCGTTGAAGACGATCGTGAACGTCCTGTCCGGCAGCACGTCCCCCTCGCGGCGGACGACGACCGGCCCGTAGAGGCCCTTGCGGATGCCTCCGGTGCCGTGGTCCGTACCGACGACGTGGTCGTGGTAGTGCCAGTAGCCCGCGCTGCCCGCCCGCCAGGTGCCGTCCTTGCGGCGGCCGGGCGCATGGGTGCGCCAGGTGTACGTACGGGTCTCGCCGGGCGGCACGTGGCTCCTGCTGAGCCGGGTGCCGTCGGAGGTGATCTCGTAGTCGACGCCGTGGACGTGCAGACTGGCGTCGGCATCGGTCAGGTTCTCCATCTCGACGTGCAGGGTGTCGCCCTCGTCGAGCTCGATCAGCGGGCCCGGGATCGTCGCCCTGCCCTTCTCCAGGCCGTAGCCGAGCTGCCCGTTGGGAAGCTTCTCGGCGTAGAGCTTGAGGTGGCGGACCCGGCCGCCGGCCGGGGCGGTCCGTGGCGGGTTCTCCACGGTCGGCGCGGAGGTGGCCGAGCCCGTGAAGGACAACGATGTCACGCCTGCCGCGACCGCGCCGCCCGCGAACATCCGTCGGTTGAAACTCCGTCTGTCCATGCCGAACTCCCCACATGCCGGGCGTCATTGACGGGGCCGCAGTGCCCCCTGGGACCGGGCACACCGTAGCCGCGCTCCCTTGGTTTATCCACGCCCAGGACAAAGTTCGAGACACTCCGGTCATAGGTCTTGGCCTTGCGCCGAAAGAGGTCTAGCTTCGTCCGCGCTGTAGCCGCGACCGATGAGGGCTGGGTGAACGCATGAGGCGAGAACCGCGTCAACGACACGTGGAATCAAGGGTTCTGAGCCGCGGAAGACGGCGGACCCGCTACGTCTGGACCACCGGCCTGGTGGTCGGCGCCGTCACCGCCGGACTGCTCGGCGGGGTCTCTCCCGCCACCGCGAAACCGGCTCCGGACGATCCGAGGACAACGTTGTCGCTGCCGTCGCCACCGGGCGGGGACGACGTCCGGGTGCTCGTCTTCCACGCTTCGGCCACCGAGGAATCGCCCGTCGTCGACGCCGGCATCGAGGCGATCGAGACGATCGGCCGCACCGGGCCCGCCGCCACGCGCTTCACCATCGAGGCGACCGACGACGCCTCCGTCTTCACCAAGCCGAGGCTGGGCAGGTTCAACGCGGTGGTCTTCCTCACCGGCGGCGGCGACGTGCTCGACGCCGACCAGGAGGCCGGCCTGGAGGCGTACGTCGAAGCCGGCGGCGGGTTCCTCGGCTTGCACGACGCCGCCCGCACCGAGCCGTACTCGGACTGGTTCGGCGGCCTGATCGGCGCCCGCCCGGCGAAGACCAACCCGACCGCCGTGCAACGCGCCGTCGTCGAGGTCGGCGACCGCCGGCATCCGGCCACCAAGAGCCTGCCGCTGGAGTGGAAGCGGCCCGACAAGTGGCTGAACTGGGCGACCAACCCGTCCGGCACCGTACACACCGTGGCGCGGGTCCGGGAGAACTCCTACCAGCCGGGCGCGGGCGCGAACGGCGCCGACCACCCGGTCTCCTGGTGCCGCGACTACGACGGCGGCCGGTCCTTCTACACCGCGATGGGCGGGACGGCCGACAGCTACCAGGAGACCGACTTCCGCGCCCACCTGCGCGGCGCGCTCCACTGGACCACCCGCCTCGTCCGCGCCGACTGCCGGGCCGCGATCAACGCCAACTACACCGCCGAGCGGCTGACCAAGCCCAACCAGCCCGGCCAGAACGACCAGATCGGTGAGCCCCACGGCCTGGTGACGGCGAAGGACGGCCGCGTCTTCTACATCGGCCGCGGCGGAGCGGACGCCTCCAGGCCCGTGGTCACCGACTGGAACGACCCCGAGATCGGCAAGGGGCAGGGCGAGATCCACATCTGGGACCCGAAGACCAACCAGGTGACCCTGGCCGGTTCGCTCACCGTGTTCGGCAACAAGGGCGGCGGAGACGAACTGGTCAAGAACGAGGAGGGGCTGCTCGGCATCGAACTCGACCCGCGCTTCGCGGACAACGGATGGGTCTACCTGCACTACACCCCGCACGCGCGGATCGACCGGAACGCGAGGACGGCCCAGCGGTACGTCTCCCGCTTCACGCTGAACCGCGCCACCGGCAAGCTGGACCTGTCCAGCGAGAAGGTGCTCCTCTCGTGGCCGGTGCAGATCCACAGCTGCTGCCACGCGGGCGGCGGAATGGCCTGGGACTCCAGGGGCAACCTGTACATCGCCACCGGTGACAACAACTCCTCGCAGTTCAGCGGAGGTTACTCCGGCAACAACCCGGAGCCCCACTACAAGGGCCTGTCCTTCGCCGACGCCCGCCGCACGGCCGGCAACACCAACAACCTCAACGGCAAGATCCTCCGCATCCACCCCGAGCAGGACGGCACCTACACCCTGCCGGAGGGCAACCTCTTCACCGGCGAGGAGACGGCCGAGGGCGGCGGCAAGACCCGCGGCGAGATCTACGTGATGGGCGTCCGCAACCCGGCCCGCATCGCCGTCGACCCCGAGACGGACACCCTGTACGCGGGCTGGGTCGGCCCGGACGCCGGCGCCCCGTCGACCACCTGGGGCCCGGCGAAGTACGACACCTTCGCCGCGATCACCGAGGCGGGCAACCACGGCTGGCCGTACTGCATGGGCAACAAGCAGCCCTACCGGGACCGCAACCTGCCCGACCCGGCCAAGCCGCTCGGCTGGTACGACTGCGACGCCCCGAAGAACGAGTCGCCGAACAACGACGGCCTGGTCAACCTGCCGCCGGTCACGGGCAACACCATCTGGTACTCGCCGCAGGGCGGCGCGCCGGACTTCCCGCGCGACGCGAACGGCGTCCCGAGCTACCGGCAGGAGGAGAGCACGTACCTCCTGCCGTGGCTCAAGGGCGGCGGCCAGGCCACCATGAACGGCCCGGTCTACCGCTTCGACGAGTCGAGCACGAGCACGGTGAAGTGGCCGTCGTACTGGGACGGCAAGTGGTTCGTCGGCGACTTCTACGACCAGGACCAGCCGCGGCACGCGGTGCTCACCGACCCGAAGACCGTCGGCAAGGGCGGCCTCCCGGTCCACGCCGAGAACCTCAAGAAGATCATCCCCGTCGGCGCCGACGGCATCAGGAACCTCATGGACTGGAAGTTCGGCCCCGACGGGGCGCTCTACGTCCTCGACTACGGCCGCGGCTTCTTCACCTCGGACGCCCGGTCGGCGCTGTGGCGCGTCACCTACAAGGGCGGCCCGGCGACCCCGGCCGCCGTGGACGTCGTCCGGAAGGAGACGGTGCGATGAGGGCGAGCGACCCACGGCCGGCGCGGATCGGGACGGCGCTGCTCGCGGTGCTCCTGATGCTGCTCGGCCTGACCACCGTCGCGTGGGGCCGCGAGGCCCCCGCACCGGGCGGCGGCGCCGGGCCGGAGGCGGCCGCACAGACGCTGACCTGGACGGCCGGCGACGCCATCGACAAGTACGTCACCCAGCCCACCACGGCCGTCGCCGGACCCACGACGATCGTCTTCGAGAACAGCGCCGCCACCGGCAACACCACCGGGATGCCGCACACGCTCACCTTCGACGTGTCGGACCCGGAGTACAACAACGACGTCCCCCTCAACATCCTCGCCAACCCCTCGGACGCCAACGGCGGAAAACACACCGCCGAGGTGACCCTCACCCCGGGCCGCTACCTCTTCAAGTGCACGATCCCCGGCCACGGTTCGATGCAGGGCATCCTGGTCGTCACCGAGGGCGGCGGCGAGGACACCGCCCCGCCGGAGACCTCCGCGAAGGTCGACGGCACGAAGAACGCCGACGGGGCGTACGTGGGCCGGGCGACGGTCTCGGTCACCGCCACGGACACTGGCTCGGGCGTGGAGAGGACCGAGTTCGCGGTGGGCGCGGACGGCGCCTGGCAGCCGTACACCAACCCGGTGGTCGTGGACCGGGTGGGCACCCACGAGATCCGCTACCGGGCCACCGACAAGGCCGGGAACGTCGCCGCGGAGAAGTCCGTCGGCTTCGCGGTGGTCGCGCCCCCGACGGACGACACCACCGCGCCGGAGACCTCGGCGACCGTCAGCGGCGAGAAGGACGCCGAGGGCCGCTACATCGACATGGCGACCGTCACGGTCACCGCGTCGGACACGGGCTCCGGCGTCAACACCATCGAGTACGCGCTCGACGCGGGCGGCGCGTGGACGGCGTACGCGGGGCCGGTCATGGTGCACGAGGTGGGCGAGAAGACCGTCCGCTACCGGGCCACCGACAAGGCCGGGAACGTCGCCGCGGAGAAGTCCGTCTCGTTCACCGTCGTCGCCCCGCCGGCCGTCGACAAGACGCCGCCGGAGACGTCGGCGAAGGTGGAGGGGACGAAGAACTCCGACGGGGCGTACGTCACCGGCGCCAAGGTGACGGTCTCGGCGACCGACGCCGAATCCGGCGTGGACAGGATCGAGTACTCGCTCGACGGCGGCCCCTACCTCGCCCACACCGTGCCGGTCCTCGTCGACCGCGTCGGCCGGCACACGGTGGCCTACCGGGCGACCGACAGGGCCGGCAACACCGCCGCGGCGAAGACGACGGCGTTCACCGTTGCCGAGGGCGGCGGCGTGCCCGCCCCCTCGTGCCCCGAGCACGACGAGCGGCTCACCGTCGTCGTCGGAACCGTCGACAGCGGTGTGCCGAACCGGATGACGCGCGGCCGGTGCACGATCGGCGAGCTGATCGAGGACGAGAAGTCCTGGTCCTCGCACGCGCTGTTCCTCAAGCACGTCGGCAAGGTCCTCGACGGGCTCCTGGCCGACGGGGTGATCGACGGCCGCGAGCGCAAGAGGATCGACCGGGCGGCCAAGGAGTCCGGCATCGGCACGCCCGGCCGGACCGAGGGCTACACGCCGATCCTCGACGGGACCGCGTCGTCGTTCGCCAAGTGGCAGCACGTCGGCGGCGGAAGGTTCGGGCTCAACGCGGACGGGTCGATCACCAGCAGCACGACCGTCCCGGGCATGGGCATGTTGTGGTTCCCGCAGCGCACGTACGGCGACTTCTCGCTCAAACTCCAGTGGCGCGACGACGCCCCGGGCAACACCAACGCCAACGGCGGCGTCTTCGTCCGCTTCCCCCGGGTCCACGACCACCCGGAGGAGCCCCGCCCGGAGTGGGTCGCCATCAAGTACGGCCACGAGATCCAGGTCCTGGACCGCCCCGACGGCGACACGTACAAGACCGGCTCGCTCTACGGCTTCGACCGCGTCGGCCTCGCCGGCGCGCACGTGGCGCCGAAGGGAACCTGGAACGACTACGAGATCCGCGTCGTCGACCAGCACTACTCCGTGTTCCGCAACGGAGTCCTGATCAACGAGTTCGAGAACACCGGCAGCCAGTCCTTCACCCCGCCCCGCGCCGACGACCCGGGCACCGACGGCCGACGATTCGCGTCCGGCTACATCGGGCTGCAGGTCCACGGAACGACGGACGTGATCTCCTACCGGGACATCCGGATACAGCAACTCTGACGCTCCGCCCCCGGGAACGGCCGCCACCGGACACACCGCTGGCGGCCGTCCTCGTACGACTCGGCCACCCGATCGGCAAGGCCCGGGGCGACGACGACCCGGACGGCGGCGGACCAGACGGTGTCAGGCCGCAGGGGTGGTACGGGTACGGGGGCGCTCGGTGGACAGCACCGCCCATACGCGACGGCCGTCCTGGGAGACGTCGGTGCCGCAGCTGGCGGTGCCGGGGACGGCGGCGAGGCCGGTGAGGATCGTCTCGTCGGGTTCGGACCCGGTGTGGCTGAGGACGGCGATGAGGAGCATGTCGTCCTGGTCGGCGAGGTGCACGCTGATGCGCCGGCCCTGGTCGACGGTGGCGGCGCCGACGAGAAGACGAACGGTCGCTGCGAGGTTTTCGTCGCCGGGGTGCACATAACCCCAGGCACGGACGGTGCTGGTGGCCTTGTCGACGACCTGGGCGGCGGTCCACGGATACGCCGTGAGCGCCCAGTTCGCGGCGCGCCGGGCCCGGACGGTCATCCGAGGCCGACGGGTCTGTACGCGGGCCTGACCGGGGCCGGGAAGCGGCAGCGAGCCGACGGCCGGCGTGGTGGAGACGGGCTTCGTCTTCGGCTGCGGCCGAGGCGGCTCGACGGGCTTCTTCTGCGGGGGCGGGGTACGGGGCGGATAGGTCGGCGGCACCTTCGGCCCCTTGCCGTCGATGGGCAGCGGTTCGTTCACGACAGCCTCCTCGTCCTCCCGACCATCTTGACAGCGGATCCCCGCCTGGCGTGGTTGATTCGCCGGGTTGCCCACGAGGCGATGGTTGCGCCACCGGAGCGTTCCCCAACTGGAGCCCTCGCACGGGGCGCAGACCGGAAGCAGAACGGTTGGCGCACCTACGGGA
Organism: Streptomyces sp. NPDC098101; assembly: GCF_044760185.1. NCBI lineage: Bacteria > Bacillati > Actinomycetota > Actinomycetes > Kitasatosporales > Streptomycetaceae > Streptomyces > Streptomyces sp. NPDC098101. The sequence goes on from NZ_JBIWAS010000001.1 coordinate 1,706,737, forward strand.
CGTGATCGTTGCTCTGAATCCCCGCGCTCTCCGGGACTGATCCTGACCGCACACCGAAGAGGAGTCGGGAATTCTGTTCCTCGTGCCCGCGGGGTGGACCCGGCCTGCTGAACGACCCCGTCCGGCGGCGCGGCTGCTCTCTGCGCGCCAGGACCACGACGGAAGAAGGTGTCAACAGGACTCGGAGAGCTTGACCGAGTAGATCGCGACACGCAGGACGTCCGACGCGCCCGGGGCCGGGTCCTGGCGGCACACCTTCCAGTTGTGGTTGTTGAGGATCATGCGGCCCTCGGGGCCGGCATCCTCTTCGTTCACCATGAACCCCTTGCTGCGCAGCAGGTTCTGGGCCTCGGCGTGGTTCATGCCGACGACGTTCGGGACCTCCGACAGCTCTGCGGTGGCCGGGGGCTCGGTGGGCTCCGGGGTCGGCTCCTGCGTAGGTGTCGGGGCGGTGGTGGCCGGGACGGTGGTCGGCTGGGTCGGAACGATCGTGGTCGGCACACCGGTGACCGTCTTCGTCGGCTCCGGAGAGGGCGACTCGGGGCTGCAGGCGCTCAGCGCGACGACGGCGAACGCGGCCGTGACGGCAGCGGTGAGGGTGTGGCGGGTCACCTTCATGGTGGGTGTTCTCCTTGACAGGTCCTACGCCTGCGCACCACAGACGGTGCGCATGGTATCTACCCCGGTGCGATCCCAAGGCCCCAATTTCGGGCAGTGGCAGGCCGACCCAGAGGAAGAAGCCCTTGGCGGTCGAGTCGAGGACCTCGTCCCAGTGCTTCTCCCGGCCACGAGCGAAGCCGGGGACGGCCCCAAGGATGGCAAGCGCAGCCCGAGGAACCCGAACCGCCCCGTACAGAGGCTTGCCTGTCCCGGCCGGGGCTGATGAAGGTGGGCGCCGGCTGCGGAACTAGTACGTCAACTTCGAACGCCCCACCCCGCCGCCACCGGACCGGCTTCGACACCGAACACCGGGCCGTCGACGACGCGCGCGCCCAAGTACTGGCGATGCTCGCCGAACGTACGGGTGTCTTCGCGCAGGCGGAGCGGTGGGCGGCCTGGGCGTGGAAGCCGACTTGGCCGACGCCGCGTCTGCCACGGCCCACGGCGGCCACGGAGGGGTTTGTACCGTCGTAGGCGGCCCGCTGGACGGTCTGCTGCTGGGGGCATCCACGGCTGGCGGACCGAGGAGGTCGACGACGGCGTAGCCCTGATCACCCAGGCTTTCCAGGAAAACGAGCGGCTTTATCCGGAGCCGGAAAACAGCCGGGGGCTTCAAGGCCAGGTATCAGGAAGCGGAAGCGAGCGGGGCGAGAAGGGCCTCGGCGGTTTCGGTCCGGGCGTACAGGACGGCGCGGCCGGTGCGGTGGGCGGTGACGAGGCCGGCGTTGCGCAGGGCGGTGAGGTTCTGGGAGACGGCGGCCATGGAGGCGCCGGTGCGGGCGGCCAGTTCGGTGGTGGTGGCCGGTGCGTCCAGCTCGGCCAGGAGGAGGGCACGGGTGCGGCCCAGCACGGCCGCCAGGGCCGCGGTGCCGGTGACGGGCCGGGGTTCCCACAGGGTCCCGACGCCACGGGCACGGTAGGCGAGCTGGGGCGGTTGCGAGGGCGCGACGAGGGTCGACAGGCCCGGCCCTTTGAAGGCGCACGGGACCAGCACCAGTCCGCTGCCCGCGACCGCCCGGCTGAAGGCGCGCGGTCGGCGGTGGACCAGCCGCAGCACGTCCTCGTGCCAACTGGCCAGAGGATGAAGCTCGTTGAAGAGGTACCCGGCTCCGTGCTCGGCCGCTTGCCGGGCCCGGTGACGGACATCGGCGTCGAGCAGCGCCCGAACGCGACTCCAGTACGGTGCGAGGGCCAGCTCCCAGTACGCCTCGATCTCCTCCGCCAGCCGCTCCAGCCCGCGCCGCGGATCGGCGTGGAGCGTGCGGAGGCGGCCGGTGAGCCGGCCCTCGTGGCGGCGCAGGTGCTCCAGGTCCCGCCGCACCCGCTCGGGCGTGGTCGCCGCGACGGCCGCGAGTTCCTCGGCGAGTGTCGGCGCCGGGCCGGGCGGCGTGGGGTTCAGGAAGTCCGGTACGTACCCGGCGGCGGCCGGGATCAGGTCCGACAGCCATCCGCGGTCGAGCCCGGCGGCCGTGACCCGGGGGCGCACCTGATCCAGCCAGCGACGGTGCAGCGGGTCGGCGACCCCGGAGCGTAGGAGCCCAAAGCTCGTCCCCACCTGCCACATCGGCGAGACGCAGAACCGCATCCGCGCCAGGTCGTCCGTCGAGAACGAAAGGTCCGCCACCGTGCCCGTCCGCCGTCCGGTTCGAGAATTCAGGTATGCCCGAATCAATGGCACCGAGCGTACCGCCCAAAGACCCTTCCCACATGAACCACATCAACCGTATGAACGACTTGGAGATCGACGCCTCGACGGCGGGCACGTGGACGCTGGGCGACCTCACCGTCCGCCGGATCGGCTTCGGCGCGATGCGGCTGCCGCAGACCGGTGAGGCCCTTATACCCAACTCCGTCTCCCGCGACCGCGACCAGGCGATCGCCGTCCTGCGCCGCGCCGTGGAACTCGGCGTCAACCACATCGACACCGCCGCCTTCTACTTCTCCCCGCTGCGCTCCGCGAACGAGCTGATCAACCGGGCCCTGGCGCCCTACCCGGACGACCTCGTCATCGCGACCAAAGTCGGACAGCCCCGTGACCCGTCCGGCGCCTGGCTCCCGCACGCCGGACCACGAGAACTCCGGGGCCTGGTCGAGGAGAACCTGCGCCAGCTCGGCCGCGACCACCTGGACCTGGTGAACCTCCGGATCGTCGGGACCGCCCCGGTGGCCGAGCGGTTCGGCGTCCTGGCCGAACTGCGCCAGGCGGGGCTGATCCGGCACCTGGGACTGTCGAACGTCACCCCCGAGCACCTTGCCGAGGCGCAAGCGATCGCGCCGGTGGCGTGCGTGCAGAACATGTATGGCCTCGGAGTCCGCCCCGACCAGGAGGCCTTCGTACGGCACTGCGGCGAACTGGGCGTCGCCTTCGTGCCGTTCTACGCCCTCGCCGCCGACGGCCGGCAGGCCGGGGCGACCGGAGACGAGCACGAGGAGGTACGAGCGGTGGCCCGGGCGCGCGGCGTGACGCCCGCACAGGTCCGCATCGCCTGGACGCTCCACCAGGGACCACACGTCCTGGCCATCCCCGGCACGGGCGACCCGGCCCACCTGCAGGCCAACATCGCCGCCGGCGCCCTACGCCTGACCACCACCGAACTCGCCCGCCTCGACGCGGTCCACCACGGCACAGCGCTCAGCGGCAGCGAGGCAGGTTCGTCCGAACCCGGGTAAGACGAGGAACCGGTTTCGACAGAGCAGGGCCAACGAGGACGAAGCCCGGGCCCACTCCGTCATCCGTCTGTCGGCAGATCCCGGCCGTCTGCCTCGGAGGAGCCCACGACGAGGAGACGGAACGCCGCTGGGGTCACCCGGCGATCGGGCATCTACGCGGCCCGGGTCCGGCGTGCCCACGCGGTACGAAACCCCTGCGCGGACAACACCACCGCCCTGGCCGCCCGTATCACCTGACCGACACCAAGGGAGACCCGCCCATGGCCCCCGCCCCCGGCACCGCCGGCCAGTACGCGGCCAGGTTGCCCAGCCACGTCGTGCAGCCACCGAAAGCGACGACACAGGCAGGGACAGCCCCCGGGCGCGCCGCTCGGGTGAAGAAGGCGAGCACACCGGCATCAGGGTCCACCCACACCGCGACCGACCCACGCACACCGTGATCAAGATGACCAGCAAGGTCGGCCGCCCGCACGCCCGGCCCGAAGCGGCCGCCGGCGACGCCCACGCCCCGTTCGCGCCCCTGGAAGAAGCTGTCGCTCCCGAACGCCCTCGACAACGGGAGCCGGCCGGTCGTCCAGGCGATGGAGGAACCCTGGACCTGACGGACTACGAAGTTCTTCGACCCGGCATACAACCCCTCTGGCACCTCACGAGTCATGCGGCTGTGACGTGCGTGTCGTATCCCGTCACAGCCCACGACCCCAAGGGGAGGCACACTCCGTTGAACCGTACGCTCGCCACCACCGTCGCTCTCGTCCTCGCCGCGACGGGCGGCGGCCTGACGGCCCCGGCGTTCGCGGCACCGCCGCAGTCACCCGCGCCCGTGCCCGCCGAGGCCGAGGTGGCCCCGCCGCTGACCGTTCCCGTCGGCTCGGAGATCGTCAGCGCGGGCAGGAGCGGAATGCTCACCCGTACGGGCACGGGCAGCCGCACCGTTCACCGGTGGACGCGGCACGCGGACGGCGTCACGACGACGCTTCCCGCCGGGACCTTCTGGGGCAGCCCGGGCACCGACCTGGTCGTTTCCCGGGCCGGGACGGTGTACACGCTCACCGACATGGGCGGGGCGGCGAAGCCGGTCGTGATCGACACGTCCGCGCTCGGGGCGCAGGCCGCCGGGTACACGCTCCGGCAGGTCGTCGGCACCACGCTGGTGATGTCGGGCCGGGTGGACGGCGTGGACCGGCACCACCTGGTCTCCCTGGAAGCCGGTGAGGTGGTCTCCCGGACGGTGGCGCTGCCGGAGGGATGGGATTCCTGGCGGGACTACGCCACCGGCCCCGGCACTTTCGCGGTGATCCTCCGCTCGCCGGCCACCGCGTCGCGCCGGCTCGGGGTGGTGGACGTGACCACCGGCGAGGTCGTCGAGTCGTATGCCCTCGCCTATTCGGCCTACGTCGAGTCCGTCACCCTGACCCCGGCCCACGCGATCTGGCTGGAGAACGCCTCCTCCCCGGACAAGAGGCTGGTCGTCGCCCCCAGAGGCACGAACCAGGCCCAGCCGGTGCCGCTGGACTCCCCGGGTACCGCGACCGGCGCCGTGCTCCGCACCCTCGGCGACTGGACCGCGTACACCCAGCCGGGCGGCGGTGCCGCGCTCTCCCGGAACGACCTCCACGCGCTCACCGTCCGCTCGGTGAAGACCGGCGTGACGTTCCCGCTCCTGGACCACGCGACGTCCCTGGTCCCCGACGGCGACGGCGGCCTGCTCGCCGTCGGCGGCACCCTCGCCCAGGGCGAGGGCCTCTACCGGATCGCCCCGGACGCCGCCACCGGCAGGCCCGCCGCGACCCTCGTCCGCTCCTCCGGACAGCCGACCGCCCTCACCGCGGTGGCACAGACCCTCCCGCCGGCCGGCACCGTCGACTTCGACCGTGCGGGCGGCAAGCTGCCGGCCGGCTGGACGCTCAGCCGCTCCAACGCCAAGGCCTCCCTCGTCCTGAAGCACACGGCCTCCGGCCGGACCGTGAAGGTCACCGCCAAGACGCCCGGCGAAGGGGTCACCGCCAAGACGCCCGGCGAAGGGGTCACCGCCTTCCCGCTCGACTGGAACGGCCTGTACGACGACGGCCTCCCGGCCCACAACGGCGCTTACACCTGGACGATGCGCGCCGAGCCCGCCAACGGCATCGGCCCGGCCGTCGAGCGCCAGGGCGCGTTCACGCTGACCCGCGCGCCCCGCCCGCACGACTTCGACGCCAACGGCTCGCCGGACGTCCTCTCCCGCTCGGGCTCCGGCCACCTCGGCGTGTACGACCTCCGGCAGCTGCGGAGCCTGAAGCCCTTCCAGCAGCCGTACGAGGCAGAGGTCGGCGGCGGCTGGAACATCTACGACCGCATCACCCCCACCGGGGACATCGCCGGCACCCGCGACGCCGACCTCGTCGCCCGCGACCGTTCCGGCGTGCTCTGGTTCTACGCGGGCAAGGGCACCCACAAGGCGCCCTTCGCGCCGCGCACCCGGATCGGCGGGGGCTGGCAGGTGTACGACAAACTCACCGGCGGCTCCGACCTGAACGGTGACGGACGCGACGACCTTCTGGCCACCGACCGCTCCGGCGTCCTGTGGCTGTACCGCGGCACCGGCAGCGCCACGGCCCCCTTCAAGCCGCGCGTGAAGATCGGCGGCGGCTGGCAGGTCTACAACCAGATCACGGCCACCGGCAACCTCGCGGGCGCCGCTGCCGGCGACCTCGTCGCCCGCGACCGGGACGGCGTCCTGTGGCTCTACCTCGGCAAGGGCGACGGCACCTTCGCCGCCCGCACCCGGATCGGCGGCGGCTGGCAGCGCTACGAGCAGATCCTCGGAGTCGGCGACGTGGACGGCGACGGCCGCAACGACCTCGTAGGAGAGGAAGTGGACGGGAACCCGGCCCCCGACGCACCGCAGACCGCCCTCCTCCTCCACCGGGGCACGGGCCAGTGGGCAGCACCGTTCGCCACCCGGCAGCCCACCGGCTCACTGTGGAGCGACCACCAGCTCTACTGACGGACCACGGCCGCCCGGACCGTCCTGCCGACCGTGCGATTCCCGACGCTCCGGGTCCTCGTGAGCGTGGCTACGGGCAGCAGCCCGTAGCCACGCGGCCGACGGGCCGGGGACCGGGAAGTGATCCGGACCGGTCAGGGCCCACGTGCACCGCCGCGCGGTCCAAGGCTTCTGCTGAACGGCCGGGGCCACGACGGCCGGAAGAGGCCGACCACGTTGCCTTAGTCCTGGTGAAATCCGGTGCCGGCGCAGTCAGGGGCCGGCTGCCGGAGTCAGGCGCCGTTTCTCGGTACCGGACGAGCCGGACGGCTACTCGACGCGGAGCCACGGTTCGCAGTTTCCGGAGATCTCGATCTGCTCGTCCACGAGCTCGACCTCGAAGGTGGCCATCTCGCCTGCCGGGACGTAGCGCGCCTTCACCTTGGCACCCGGGTCGGTCGAGTCGTTGCCGATACTGCATCGGCCTGCGGAGGCGTCGACCGCGCCGAGCGTGGAGTAGGTGCCGGGACACATGTCTTCGGGCACGCGGTAAACGCCTTCCCCGTACTGCTTGTCCGCATCGGCCGGCCCGGGCCGGTTGGCGCACTCGACTGTGCCGTTGCGGTTGCCGTCGTCCGTGGCTGTGGGCGACTGCGCTCCGGTCGACGTGCCGGGACGCGGTGCGTCGGCGGTGTCCTCCTGCGAACCACTGCAGCCGACGAGAAGCATGAACGATACCGCCGCGACGGTAAGGCTGGCTCTTCTGATCATCAGAACCCCTCCAAGGGCTGGTCCGTGAGCGGCGATTTCAACTCGCGGTTGATGAATGATGCAATGCCTTCGTGCCTCTCGGCGAACCAGCCGCCCGCGAAGCGTTCCTCGCCCCAGTTACGGGCCCCGACGACCGCCCTGCGTCTGCGTCTCCCCACGGCCCCGGGCGGCAGACCGCGTCGAGCGCGAGACCACCGGAGCCGATGGAGGCCGACGGGGCTAACCCGTGGCCCGGAATCGCGGTTGCCGACCAGATCACTCCGCTACGGTCAGGCACTCGGCGAGCAGGCCGACGACATCGTGCCAGGCGCGCCGCGCGTGCCGTGGGTGGTAGCCGACGCCGGGGACCACGGGATGGTCGACCGGCGGGTGGTGGAAGGCGTGCAAGGCGCCGCCGTAGACCACGAGGCGCCAGTCGACGCCCGCGGCCTGCATCTCTGTGGTGAACGCGCCCCGTTGCGCGGCCGGCATGATCGGGTCCTCCGAACCGACCCCGGCCCACACCGGACAGCGGATGCGCGCCGCCTCGCCCGGCCGGCCCGTGGTCAGTCCGTTGACCGTCCCGATCGCGCGCAGGTCGACGCCGTCGCGCCCGAGTTCCAGCGCGACGGCGCCCCCGGTGCCGTAGCCGACGGCGGCGATCCGGCCGGGATCGGTCCGCGGCTCGGCGCGCAACACGTCGAGCGCCGCATGGCCGATGCCCCGCATCCGGTCGGGATCGGCGAGCAGCGGCAGACAACGGGCCAGCATCTCCTCGGGGTCACCCAAATAGCGCCCGCCGTGAAGGTCGAAGGCCAGCGCTACGTACCCCAGCTCGGCGAGAGCATCGGCCCGGCGGCGCTCGACGTCGCTGAGCCCCATCCCCTCCGGCCCGAGCAGCACCGCCGACCGCCGGTCGACTCCGGCCGGCAGGGCGAGGTGCCCGACCATCGTCAGACCGTCGGCCGGATACTCGACCGTGCGCGTCGTAATCGTCGTCATGCGACCGGACTGTAGTGATCGTCGAGTCCAGTCGGACCGCTGTTCTGCCGCTGGCAGAACAACTAGGGGCAGGTGGACCTGCTGGGTCTTTCGCCGGGGCTTCGGGGGAGTCAGTCGGTCTCGATGTGGGCGACCAGGAGCAGGACCCCGAGGGCTGTTGACACGCACAGGGTCCGGACGTTCCCCTCGCGGCGCCCCCGGACCGCACCGTGCCGGAGCCCGGCCAAGACCTCGCCGGTGTCCTGGCCCTCCCGGGTGAGGAGCCCGGCAGCGAACCGGAGACGGCCGGGGCGATGACCATATGCGTCTTCGTACAGGTGACGTCGCCCGCAGCCAGGCCCTCCAGAAGGGTCCGGCCGACCCTCTCCGGGCCGAAGGAGTCCGCGGGCAGCCGACGGAGAGAATCTCCAGAAGCAACTGGCGGGGTGCCATTCGAACCGTGCGATATTCCTGCCTGGTGCTGGTGCTGGTGCTGGTGCTGGTGCTGGTGCTGGTGCTTGAGAGGTCCGTACCGACGTCGCTACCGGTGTGGGTACGACCCGGCCAGGAGGGCTTTGATGGCGTTCTGGTCTGAGGGAAGGCCGACGTCGCTGAACCACGAGGTGACGAGGTGGGTGTATCGCCAGCACACGTCGCGATCGGCGAGAGCGCTCAGATAACGGTGCTGGGCTGGAGTGAACTGGGCGTTTCGGTCATAACCGGAAGGGAATGCCGCGGCGAGTAGCGGTCCCCAGTCTTCGGCGATGGTGAGGTTGCTGCAGAACGGTACGGAAGCCATGGCGACCGGCAGGAGTTCCTCGAAGCCGGCAGCGCGTTCGATGGCCGCGGACAGCAGGGCGTGCCGCAGACGGCCTTCGATGTGCGGAAGCGGTTCCCCGGCCCAAGGGTCGGCGGCCGTGGGTTCGAGGAACCAGGAGTCGATGGCTTCGGGTTCGCGCAGAGCACGGAGAATCGTCCTCGTCGCCTTGGCGTTGTCGGCGCACCCCGGTGACAGAGCGGCGCAGGCACGGATAGCGGGGTCGGGATCCGTGAGCCAGCTTGCGACATCCGCTCCCCAGGCGCCCATGGTCAAGACGATGGTGGCGCGCTCACGCCGGTCGGTGCTCTTGGCGAGCAGTTGCCGAAGAATCTGGGTGGTTCTGGAGACTCGACTGGCCAGTTCGGGAGACCGGAGGAGTGCGGCGGTGGCGTTGAGGGCGGCGGATCGGACGGTGGGGTCCGGAGCCAGGAGGTGGGTGAATGCGGCGTCGTGAATCGTGCCGCGGATTGCGCGGACCGCATCGGTGACGCCCGGATCGTTGCCGTCCTCCTCGTCGGTCGTCTCGCCGTACGCCGCCGAATCCGCGATCTGTCCCAGCCATTCCAGCAAAGCGGCGCGCAATGGCCGAGGTCGTCCGTCCCAGGTGGAGAAGTCCTCGTGACGGGCCAGAGTACGGGGGTCGTTCAATACCGCGGCCACGTACAGCGCGGCCGGCACCGTCGCGCTGTACAAGGACTCCTGGTGCAGAACGGACATGTCCAGCAGTCCCAGCGCTCCCGCTTGAACCTCCGGATCCTCCGCCAAGAGCTGGACAAGGTGGAGGGGCGTGTCCTGCGCCTTCCCGTAGGCGTGCTCCAGCGCGCTCCAGTCCGTGCACTCGATCACGGAACGTGGGTCGGGCAATTGCCCGTGGAGAGCCTGAGCGGCAATACGGCAGTCATCATGGTTCGTCACACGGAAAGGATCGCTCCTGCCACTGACATGCCGCGTAGCCGGACGCAGGGAGGTGCTCTGGCAGACCCGTCGCTGACCTGGTACTCCGCCTACTTGACCGGCTGGGTATGTCATTCGGCGCGCGCTGTCCGCCTGGCGCCGGCCGACTGGACAGGCGCCCTGGTCGGGCACCGCTCGGCCGTGATCGCGTACACGCCAGTGATGGTGGACAGGACAGCCGACGGCAGGCCCTGGGCGAGATTCAGGCAAGCGGTGACTCGGGACGGTTCGGCCCTTGCGTCATGCGAAGGGAGCAGTCGGCGGCTGAGACTTCCTCCTTGCTCTGACCGAACCGTATGGGCCCCACGGACTTCATTGGAATCCACGCCCACGCAGGACGCTCCCCGTCCCGGAGGAGCCTTTCCGCCCACCAGCCCAACGAACCCACCCCTGATCGAAACGCGCTAACAGGAAGCATTCTCGCAATGCGCGCTGCAGACGACACCAAGCGCCGGCCTCCCGGGACCGTTCCGGAGGTCTGAACGGTCCCCGGGACGGCGTGAGGATCGGAAGCACGCGCAGCGCCCCGTGTCGCCCTCACCCCGGCGGGTGGCACGGTTTCACCACGCTCGTCCAGGCCGTCTTCGTCCTTCGTCACGTCTCGGCGTGAGGAAGGAAAAGGCTCACGGACGCGGATCAGGGGCATGAGGTGCGGACCGAAGCTCGGCCCGGTCAGCTGCCGGTGTCGGGCCGGGTGTCGGAGCCACTGGCCGGGGTGAGGGTCGTCGCGGTCTTCCCGACCACGTCGAGGATGCCGCCTGGCCGCTGCCGTGGCGCGTCCCCCGGGCATGGTTCGCGGGACCGTCACGCCATGGGTGCGGTGTGTGTCGTGCCCGGGTGATGGGTAGCACGTGCGGGGGCACGCGCACCGTCCAGCGGTGTCCGGGGAGGGACGGGGATGGCAGCGGTCGTCGTGGTGCACGGCATGTTCAATTTCCTGCGGGGCGCCACACCCCCCGAAGCCGCCCGGCGCCGGGCGGAGTCCTGGCGGCGGCGACTCGCCGGGAGCCTCGCCGTGGTGTCGCCCGGCACCCCGGTGCCGGACCTTGAGGTCGCCTACTACGCGGATCTCTTGCGTCGGGAACTGCCAGAGGACGCCCAGGCGGCAGAGGAGATGCCGGACTTCGACGACCTGGACGAGCGGGAGACCGCCGAGGTTGGCGAGTGGCTCTCTGCCGCCGGGGTGACTGTGCCCGAGGATGCCATGAATGTCGGTCTGGCACCCGTCAAGTGGATGCTGGACCAGCTCTTGCGTGAGCGTGTCAGCCGTGGGGCCCGGTGGCTGCGGGACCAGACGTCCGAGCGGGTGCAGCAGGCCGTCGTCGCCAACCTGCGGGAGGTGGAGGCCTATTCCACCTGGCCGGACCGGCGCCGGCTTGTCCGCGAGCGCATCGCGGACACCCTCCGTGAAGCCGCCCCCGATGTCGTCATCGCGCATTCGTTGGGCACCTACACCACTTACGAGACGCTGCACGCCAACCCGGACATCGAGGTCGGTCTCCTGCTCACCGTCGGTTCCCCGCTGCGGGTGCCCACGCTTCTGCGCCGGCTCGATCCCGGCCTGCGTGACGGGAGGGGGGCGAAGCCCGCCGGTGTCGGGCGCTGGGTGAACATCGCGGACGTCGGAGACGTGGTCGCCGTGCCGGCTCCGCTGTCCGCGGTTTTTCCTGTCGACCGGGACGAGACCTGCGACAACGGTCTTGGTTCCCATGGGCTGGGCGGGTATCTCGCCAACGGGCTGACCGCTGCCGCGATCGCCCCGTACCTGGCCTGAGGGGGCGGCGATGACCAGGGCGCTGGTGGCCGGTGTCGGATCCTTCGACCGTCCCGCTCCCACTGCGGGGCCGGCGTCCCCGGCTCCTGCCGGTGCGGCGGTTTCCCTGCGCCCTCTGCCCGCGGTCGCTCCGGCGGTCCGTGAGTTGGCCTCCGCCTTCGCGCGTGGGCGTGTGGAGGTCGGTGAGGCCCTGATCGACTGCACCAGCGCGGAGTTCGAGGCGGCGTGGCAGCACCTGGGCCTTGCCTCGGGGGTTGGTGAACCGCTCGTCGTCCACTTCGCTGGGCACGGCGTCGTCTCCAGGGTCAGCCGGAATCTGTTTCTGGCCACCTCGGACATCCAGGACCTCGGCGCGAGTCTCCACACCACTGCCGTTCGTGTCAACAATCTCATTGCGGCGGCCGTCGACAGCGGCCGGCCGGTGCTGCTGCTGCTCGACGTGTGCGGGGCGGGCAGGGCGGTGGAGGAGGAGAGGCTGCTCAACCTCCTGGCCCGGCGGTCCCAGGACGCCGACCCGCGGGTCTGGATCATCGGTGCCAGCGCGAGCGACGCCCTCGCCTTCGGCGCGCGCTTCACCACGGCAGCCGCGCAGGTTCTGCACAGCCTCGCCGACGGCGACCTCGACATCAGCCGCCGTGAGGAGTACGTCCCCTTCCTCACCCTCGCCCGGGCCATCCACAGCCGGCTCGGGTCCCTCGGCACCGGTGAGGGGCGTTACGACCAGGACGTCACCCACTCTCCCCTGGCCCTCGCGGCTCCCGAGACGCCTCCCTTCTTCCGTAATCCCGGCTACGATTCCGTTGCCCGGGCCGACCGGCTGCCCGGGCTGCACCCGGCCCTGCGCGGTCTCGCCGAGGCCTGTACGCGCGGCGTCGACCCGCTCCACTTCGGCGACCGGGTCGCCGGAGGCCGCTCGGCGCAGACCGTCCTGTTCTCCGGCCGTACCGCACAGCTCGCCCGCATCCAGCGTTGGATCACCGTCGGCGCCCGCCGGCTGCTCGTGGTCACCGGTGGGCCGGGCAGCGGGAAGTCCGCCCTCCTGGGCGTCACCGCCTGCCTGCTGCACCCCGAGCTCGAAGCGATCGGTGACAGGGTCGCGGCGGTCGTCGACGACTTCTACCCCCGCCGGCCCGCCACGGTCCTCGCCGTCCACGCCCGCCAGCTCACCCTCGACCAGATCACCGACTCCCTCGGCCGGCAGCTCCGGGCCCAGCGGACCGACGGTGCCGGATCCGCGCAGCAAAGCACCGCCCAAGCCCTCCGGACCGGTTCCGCACCCGGCGACGCCACCGCGGGACTCCTCGACGACCTGGCCGCCGCGGGTGACGTACTGGTCGTCCTCGACGCCCTGGACGAGGCCGTCGACCCCGCGTCCGTGCTCGACGAGTTCCTGCTGCCCCTGGTCACCGGCGCCGACACGCGGGGATGCAAGCTCCTGCTCGGCACCCGTCCCTGGTGGGACGTCCTGCCCGCGTTGCGGCGTTATCTGGACGCACACCCACAGAGCGTCCTCGACCTCGACCCCGCCGACGCCGACGACCGGCGGGCCCTGGCCGCCGACCTCGACGGCTACCTGCGTGGACTCCTGCGCCCGCGCGACCTCGATGCCCGTGAGAGGGTCCGCTCGATCGCGCGCCGGCTCGCCGACTACACCGACCACGGGGCCTTCCTCGTCGCCGCCGTCTACGCCGAGCACCTGCGCGGCACACCGGCCGCCGAGGCCGCCGAGCCGCCGTGCGACGTCACCGAGGTGTTCGATCTCCACATCGCCACCCTGGCCGCGACCGATCCCTGGATCCGCCCGGTCCTGGACGTCCTCGGCCGGGCCCGCGGCCAGGGCATACCGCTGGACCTCGTGCACGCCGCCGCGCTCGCCCACCATCCGCCCGGGGCGAACACGCCCCGCCCCCAGCTCGCCGACACCCGGCGCGTTCTCGGCAAGGCGGCCTTCTACACCCGGACGGCCGCCGACACGGACCAGCGCGTCCTCTACCGGTACTTCCACCAGGTCCTCGCCGACCACACCGCCTCCCGCGGCGATCCGGCGGTGTTCTACGAGGCCCTCCTGAGCACCGTGCCGGCCGGTGAGGGCGGCGCGCTCAACTGGACGTACGCCCACCCGTATCTGCTGCGGCACGCCGCCGACCACGCGGCGGAGGCGGGCCCCGACGCCGTTCTGCGGCTGCTGCGGAGCCCCGCCTTCCTGGGGGCCGCCGACCTGGAGCGGCTGCTGCCCCACGTGCTCCACCGCTTCGACGGCGGGGGGCCGCTCTCCGCGTACGCGCAGATCGTCGGACACGGCGCCCGCCGGGCGGCCCTCCTCGACGACAGATCCGGACAGAGCGCGCTGCTCGGGCTCACCGCCCTGCACCTCGGCTTCGACGCCTCGCACCTCGGTCTCGAAGGAAGCGGCGAAGAGTTCGCGGACCGCCGCCCCCGCGCCCTGAGGAGTACGTGGGCGACCTCCACGACCCCGCGCCTGGCCTCCCTCCCGGTACAGCCCCGGCCCGTGGTGTCGCTCGACGCCGCCACGATCCACGACCCGGACGGTGTCGCGCACGAGGTCATCGCCACGGTGTGCGCCGACGGCACGGTCACGTTCTGGGACGCCCGGACGACGACGTCCTTCGGCCAGGTGGACATGGGCGAGGACCGGCCGGTCGGGGTCTGCCTGGGCGGGCCGGTCGACGCGGAGGTCACGGTGCTCGACGCTTCGTTCCGGATCTGGCGGGGCGGCATGTGGAACGGAAGACTGCGGCGGACGGCAGGCGCGTTCCCCCCGCCTGAACGGCAGGGCCGTACGTGGATGACGCGCGCCGTCGAGGGACGGGCGCCCGGCCGGCTCCACGTCGTCTGGGGCAGGGCGGAGGAGGAGTACGAGACCAGGCTGGCCGAACTCGATCTCGGTGACGACGACGTGCTGGTCAGCTCCTCCACGATGGGCGGCAGTCCGTTGCTCAGGGGGAACAGCGACATCGGCCTCTGGCCCTGTGGCGGCGGCCGGCTGCCGCTGGACCCGGCCGCGGATCCGGCCGAGGACGTACCGGTCGTCGCCGTGACGAACCCGCTGATGGGCGAGATCCGGCTCTACGACGTCGAAGAGGGAACGCTGGCGGGCCGGGTGCCCCTGGACGGCTACGAGGCCGTCACCCACTGCAGGACTCTCCTCTGCGGCCGGCTCGGCGGCGCCCCCGTGGCCGTCACCGGCGACCACATGGGCCGGATCAGCATCTGGTCCGTCGCCTCGTACGAGGACGGCGTCATCACGTATGCCCCGATCCCGGGCCACAGCTTCACCGGCCACTTCCTCGCGGTCAAGGACCTGGCCATCGCCACGGTGGAGGGCCGCGAAGTGCTGCTGTCCGGCGGCGACGACGGCGCGGTCCATCTGTGGAACGTCCGGCAGTTCCGTGACGCCCTGCGCCCGACTCCCTTCGCGGGAGCGATTACGGGGCTGACCGTCGCGAGGCTCCCGTCACCGGACGCGGCGGGCCCGCGCGACCTCGTCCTGGCCGGTGACACCTCCGGGAACTGGAGCGTCAGCGACGTGGGTTCGGGCCTGCGGGCGCACGCGATGCCCCCTCGTCGGCAGGGCGAGGTGACCGGTGTCGCGGTGGCCGAGCTCCCGGTCGCAGGGACATCACGGCTCCTGGGGGTCGTGTGCTCCACCGACCAGTCGATCCGGCTGGTCGACCTGGA
>NZ_JBIWAS010000002.1:0-334326 GCF_044760185.1 Streptomyces sp. NPDC098101
CCGGATGTGGAAGCCCTGTAAGGGGTGGAGCTGACCGGTACTAATAGGCCGAGGGCTTGTCCTCAGTTGCTCGCGTCCACTGTGTTAGTTCTGAAACAACGAACACACCTCGAACCGCAGGGTTCGGTGCGTGCGGTGTTCGATAGTTTCATAGAGTTTCGGTGGTCATAGCGTTAGGGAAACGCCCGGTTACATTCCGAACCCGGAAGCTAAGCCTTTCAGCGCCGATGGTACTGCAGGGGGGACCCTGTGGGAGAGTAGGACACCGCCGAACAATTTTTAGCCTCAACCCCCAGACCATGTCTGGGGGTTGAGGCATTTTTGCGTTCACCTCCCTTCTCTATTCAGGGGTCCGGTGAGTTTCAGAGACGGCCGGCCGCCTTCAGGGCGAGGTACGTGTCCGCCAGGGCCGGGGCCAGGTTCTCGGGGATGGCGTCGACGACCGTGACGCCGTGGCGCCGGAGCTGATCCGCGGTGCGGGTGCGCTGGGACTGTGTCTGGGTGGCTGCGGCGGCCTCGTACACGCCCTCGACCGTGCCGCGCTTCGCGGCCATGCGGGCGATGTGCGGATCGGCCACCGAGGCCACGAGAAGCGTGTGGCGCTGGGTGAGCTGCGGCAGGGCCGGGAGGAGGCCTTCCTCGATCGGAGCGGCGTCGAGGCCGGTCAGCAGGACGATCAGGGAGCGGCGGGGAGCACGGGAGAGCGCGGTCGCGGCCAGGCCACGGGCATCGGTCTCCACCAGTTCCGGTTCGAGCGGTGCCAGGGCGTCGACGACGGCGGGCAGGACGTCTCTCGCGGAGCGGCCCTGGACCTGGGCGCGGAGGCGGCGGTCGTAGGCCAGGAGATCCACGCGGTCGCCGGCGCGGGAGGCGAGAGCGGTCAGCAGGAGGGCCGCGTCCATGGAGGCGTCCAGGCGTGGGACGTCGCCGACGCGGCCGGCCGAGGTGCGGCCGGTGTCCAGGACGATCAGGACGTGGCGGTCGCGCTCGGGGCGCCAGGTGCGGACGGCGACCGCGGTCTGCCGGGCCGTGGCGCGCCAGTCGATCGAGCGGGTGTCGTCACCGGGCACGTACTCGCGGAGGCTGTCGAACTCGGTGCCCTCGCCGCGGGTCAGCACGCTGGTGCGGCCGTCGAGTTCACGGAGCCGGGCCAGGCGCGACGGCAGGTGCTTGCGGCTGGCGAACGGGGGCAGGACGCGGACGGTCCAGGGGACCTCGTGGCCGCCTTGGCGGGCCGCGAGGCCGAGGGGGCCGTACGAGCGGACCGTGATCCGTTCGGCGAGGCGGTCGCCCCGGCGGGTCGGGCGCAGGACCGTGGTGAGGCGGCGGCGTTCGCCGGCGGGGACGGTCAGCCGGTGGCGCGAGGAGGCCTGTTCGGTGCCGGGGAGCCAGCTGCTGGGCGGCCAGGCGTCCCGCAGCTGGGCGCGGAGGCGGCGGGACGGGTTGGTGACCGTGAGCTGGACTTCCGCCGCGTCACCGAGTCGAACGGATGTGTCACCGCTTCGGGTGAATTGGAGCGTTCGTACTGGCGCGGCCAGGGCGTAGTCGCACAGTATTGCGAGTGAGAGGGGCGCGTTCACCGCGAGCATCCCCGTCCAGCTGGGGGCGAGGATGCCGACGGGGAGCGATCCGAGGGCCGCGAGCAGCGCGGTTCGTCCGGTGAGGGCCATGGGGCGCCGTTCTCAGCGGGGTACGGGGACGTGGGCGAGGATCGAGTGGATGACGGAGTCCGGGGTGACTCCCTCCATCTCGGCCTCGGGCCGCAGGTGGATGCGATGACGCAGGGTGGGGAGAGCGAGGGCCTTCACGTCGTCCGGGGTGACGTAGTCCCGGCCGGTGAGCCAGGCCCAGGCGCGGGCGGTGGAGAGCAGGGCGGTGGCGCCTCGGGGAGAGACCCCGAGCGTGAGCGAGGGGGATTCACGCGTGGCACGGCAGATATCGACGACATAGCCGGTGATCTCGGCGGAGACCGAGACCTCGGCGACGGCGGCCCGGGCGGCTTCGAGCTCGGCGGGGCCCGCGACGGGACGGACGCCGGCGGCCTTCAGGTCGCGGGGGTCGAAGCCCTCGGCGTGACGGGTGAGGACCTGGATCTCGTCCGCGCGTGAGGGCAGAGGGACCGTCAGCTTCAGCAGGAACCGGTCCAGTTGGGCCTCGGGGAGGGGGTAGGTGCCCTCGTACTCGACGGGGTTCTGGGTCGCCGCGACCAGGAACGGTTCGGGCAGCGGGCGCGGGGTGCCGTCGACCGTGACCTGTCGTTCCTCCATGGCCTCCAGGAGGGACGACTGGGTCTTCGGGGGCGTCCGGTTGATCTCGTCGGCGAGCAGCAGGTGGGTGAAGACCGGGCCGGGCTGGAAGGAGAACTCGGCGGTGCGGGCGTCGTAGACCAGGGAGCCGGTGACGTCGCTCGGCATCAGGTCGGGGGTGAACTGGACGCGCTTGGTGTCGAGTTCGAGCGCGGCGGCGAGTGCGCGGACCAGCAGGGTCTTGGCGACTCCCGGGACGCCTTCGAGGAGGACGTGTCCCCGGCAGAGCAGGGCGACGACGAGACCGGTGACGGCGGGGTCCTGGCCGACCACGGCCTTCGCGATCTCGGCGCGCAGGGCTTCCAGGGAGGCGCGGGCGCCGTCCGAGTTCGTGGCGGTCTCGGGGGTCGGGGCGCTCATGAGGTGCGTACCTCTCTTTCGAGGGCGTCGAGTTGGTCCGCCAGGCGGATGAGGGCGGAGTCGTCGGCGGGGGCCGGGCCGAAGAGGAGGTGCTTGGGGTCCGCGGTGGTCCCGGGGAGACGGGCGGAGAGCGCGGGGAGGAGGAGTTCGGGGGAGTGGGCGTCCCGGGTGGGGACGCCGAGGAGCGGGGCGAGCCGGGTGCGGGTCGCGGTGCGCAGGACGGAGGCGGCGCGGTCGCGGGCGTTCGCCTTGCGGTAGAGGCGGGCGCGGCCCTCGGTGGCCTCGGAGGCGCGGACGGCGACGGGGAGTCGCTCGGTCACCAGGGGGCCGAGGCGGCGGCCGCGCCAGACGGCGGCGAGCAGGGCCGCGAGCGCGAGCTGGAGCGTGCCCCACAGCCAGCCGGAGGGGATGAGCGCGAGGAAGTTTCCGGTGGTGTCGTCTTCGGACGCGTCGGCGGAGGCGTCGTACAGGGAGGGGAGGTACCAGACGAGATGGGGCCGGGAGCCGAGGAGTTGCAGGGCGAGCGAGGCGTTGCCCTGCTGGTCGAGACGGGCGTTGTGGAGGATGTCGGGCGAGCCGAGGAGGACCGTGTCGGTGGTGCCGGTGCCGGGGAGGCGGACCAGGGTCGGTCGGCCCCCGGAGGGGTAGCAGGAGTCGGCGGTGGTGCCGGGGGCGACCTCGTAGCGCTCGCCGCCCAGGTCGACGCTGCCGGCGCGGGTGGCGGCGGGCAGGGCGCAGGCGGGGGAGAGGTTCGTGACGGTAGTGCTGGGGGCGCCGGTGACTCCCGGGGCCAGGGTGCCGAGGGAGGGGGAGCCCGCGCCGAGGAGGACCGTGCGTCCGGTGGAGTTCTCCATGGTCGAGCGGAGCGTGGACCGCTGGGCGTCCGTCAGCAGGTCCGGGGCGGTGACCAGGAGGGTGGTTCCGGAGTTCGTGGCCGTCGTGGCCTCGTCGAGGGTGGTGGCGAGGGTGAGCGTGACGCCCCGCTGCTTGAGGAGTTCGGCGACGGCCCGGCTGCCGTGGGGCTCGGTGGAGCGGGGGTCGAGGGCGCCGTGGGCGTCGGCGGAGCGGACCGTGGCGAGGACGAGGCCGCCGATCAGGACCAGGGCGACGACGAGGGCCGTGCCGCGGACACGGGTCCAGATCCGGCGGGCGGAAGGGGCGGTCGACGTGGTGCCGGCCGGTGCGGGGGCCGCGCTGTCGGGTGTCGGGGTGCCGGTGGCCGCGCTGCTCATGCGGGCGTTCCCGTGGGAGGGGTGTCGAGGGCGGGGCGGGTCCGCTCCAGGGCGGTGTCCAGTTCCTCGACGCGGCGGTACGCGGACTCGTCGGCGGTGCGGCCGCCGTACGTGACGTCGTCGAAGGCGCGGACCGCGAGCCGCAGCTCGTCCGCGTGGGAGGGGAGGGAGCGGCCCGCCTCGGCGGCCGCCTCGTCCGCCGTGCGGCCGGGGCGGGGGTCGAGCAGGGCGCGCTCTTCGAGGGAGCGGACGACGGCCCGCATCCGTTCCTGGACGGCTTCGTTCCAGCGGCCGGCGGAGGCGTGGCGGGCGGCGGTCGCCCGGTGGTCGCGGGCGGAGCGGGGGCCGTCCGCGAAGAGGGAGTCGCCCGTGGTGGCGGGTGTCCGGCGGGGGGTGCCGAGGCGCCACCAGAGGGCGGCGGCGAGCGCGATCACCACCAGGGCGATGACGAGGAGGCCGAGCACGCCGCCCGGGGCGGCCCCGGACGCGGAGCCGAAGAGGGCGTCGAGCCACTCCCAGAAGCGGTTCAGGCCGCGCTGGAGGAGGCTCGGATCGTTCTCGTGGTACATCGGCCTGGACAGCTCCCGCTCCGCCGCCTCGCGGGCGGGGACACGGGAGATGTCCACCGGTACGTCGCCGTCGGCGCGCAGGCGCGCCAGTGCCGTGGCCGTGCCCCCCGCGCCCGTCACGGCATCAGCCCCCGACGGCCTTGTCGCCGGGTGCGGGGCCGGGGTCGGGGCGGTCGGCGGCCCGGATCAGTTCGAGGTCCAGGGCCTCCCGGCGGATGCGCTGGTCCACGTAGAGGAGGACCGTCACACCGGCGGAGATCGGGTAGGTGACCGCGCCGGTGATCACTCCGCCGATGCCGGTGACGATCAGGAACGGCCAGCCGAAGGTCTCGGCAGAGCCGGAGGAGAGGGCGGAGAGGGCCTCGCCGTCGACCACGAAGCCGATGGCGATGAACGGGATCGAGATGATCAGCGTGAACACGTTGGTCAGCAGCTGGATGAGCAGGGTGATGCCGAAGATCCGCCACCACGAGCCGCGCACCAGCTTCGCCGAGCGCTTCAGGGCCTGGACGATGCCTCCGCGCTCCAGTATCAGGGCGGGGGAGGCGAGGCTGAAGCGGACCATCAGCCAGATGTTGACCAACAGGGCGCCGAGGCCGCCGACGGCGGCCAGGGCCATGCCCGGGGCGCCGCCGATCACGAGTCCGGGGAGCAGGCCGACGAGCATGATGCCCGCGCCCATCACCGCGAGCAGCAGGGTCAGGCCGAGCAGCCGGGGCAGGTGCGGGCGGGCCTCCCGCCAGGCGGTTCCCGGCGAGATCGGGCGGCCGAGGACCGCGCGGCCGGCCACGACGGCCAGCAGGGCGCTGCTGACCGTCAGCACCACCAGGGCCACGACCGTGTCCGGGCCCAGGCCGATCAGGGAGGACCGGGCCGATTCGACGAGCTGGTCCAGCTCTTCGGCGGGTGTGGCGTCCGAGCTGAGCGGCGGGGGCGCCGGGACGAGATAGCGCTGGACCAGGGTGTGGGTGACCTGGGCGAGCACCGCGAGCGCGGCGGTGATCGGCAGGATCGTGCGCCAGTAGGAGCGGAGGGTCTTCACCGAGCCGTCGAGGATCTCGCCCACGCCCAGCGGGCGCAGCGGGACCACACCGGGCTTCGCGGCCGGCGGCCTGCCCCACTGGGCGCCGGGGGGCGGCGCTCCCCAGTTCCGGCCGGGGCCGGGGGGCGGCGTCTGTCCGGTGGGCGGGGTCCACCGGCCGGCGGGCGGCTGGTCCTTGGACCACTGGGAGGTGGAGCCGTTCACGTCGGCCGGGCCGGCGGGCCGGGGAATGCCGGAGCCTTCCTGGCCGCCGGAAGGGGCGGATCCGGGCGAAGTCCAGCCCGGAGTGTCGTTCACGGTCGTCCACCTCGTGGGAATGGTCGCGGCGCCGGATCGGCGAACCGGCTCGGTCACGGCGGCCGACACCTGAACCACGGCGGCGGGCCGGGTGCCATCGTGCCACGCGGGGCCCACCCGTGGGCGGGAGCGGCCTCGTCCTTCGTAGCTTCGTCCGGACCTTCATTGTGCGGACGGCAGACGGCACACTGTGCGGATGCCCGATCCGGCCGCGCGAACCGTGCGGCAGCGGGCCGAGCGGGTCGTTCTCCACAAGATCACGACCCTGACAGGGGGAGACGCTGTGGGACAGGTCACGGCAGGTAACGATTGGCTAATGGGATGATGTCGATATGAAGGGACGCGTTCTTGTCGTCGACGACGACACCGCACTGGCCGAGATGCTCGGCATCGTGCTGCGGGGTGAAGGGTTCGAGCCGTCGTTCGTCGCGGACGGTGACAAGGCGCTTGCCGCTTTCCGTGAGGCGAAGCCCGACCTGGTGTTGCTGGACCTGATGCTGCCCGGCAGGGACGGCATCGAGGTGTGCCGGCTCATCCGGGCCGAGTCGGGAGTGCCGATCGTCATGCTCACGGCCAAGAGCGACACGGTCGACGTGGTCGTGGGCCTGGAGTCCGGCGCCGACGACTACATCGTGAAGCCGTTCAAGCCGAAGGAGCTCGTCGCCCGCATCCGGGCGCGGCTGCGGCGGTCCGAGGAGCCGGCTCCGGAGCAGCTCACCATCGGTGACCTGGTCATCGACGTGGCCGGGCACTCCGTGAAGCGGGACGGGCAGTCCATCGCCCTGACCCCGCTCGAGTTCGACCTCCTCGTCGCGCTCGCCCGCAAGCCGTGGCAGGTCTTCACGCGTGAGGTCCTCCTGGAGCAGGTGTGGGGCTACCGGCACGCGGCCGACACCCGGCTGGTGAACGTGCACGTCCAGCGGCTGCGCTCGAAGGTCGAGAAGGACCCCGAGCGCCCGGAGATCGTGGTGACCGTCCGTGGCGTCGGTTACAAGGCGGGACCGAGCTGACATGAGCAAGGGCAGTACTGCTCCGAAGCCCGGGGACCCGGGAAGCCGTACGGGGCGGGCTGCCGGACCGGGGCGGGGGGGCTCGCGTTCCGGCCGTCCGCCGCGCGGCGCGCGGCTCCTCCAGGACGGTGCGCGGGGAGGGCCGGTCTTCCGGCTCGTCGCGCGCTGGATCCGCCGGCCCCTGCTGCCCGCCGTGCGCCTGTGGCGGCGGAACATCCAGCTGCGGATCGTCGCGGGCACCCTGCTGATGTCCCTCGGGGTCGTGCTGCTGCTCGGCATCGTCGTCATCGGACAGGTCCGCAACGGTCTGCTCGAGGCCAAGGAGAAGGCCGCCCAGGGCCAGGCCGCCGGCGGGTTCTCCGCCGCGCAGGACCGGGCGGCGACCACCCCCGCGACGCCCGGGCAGCCGGACGGCGGGCGGGACGGCGCCTCCGTGAACTGGCGCTCCACCCTGGTCGAGCAGCTCGCCAGCGGCGGTCAGAGCGCCTTCAACGTGGTCGCGCTCTCCCTCGACACCGGTGACACCGCGAGCCGTGGCGTCCGCGCCTCCGGCGAGGTCGACCCGGCGACGAGCATCCCCCGCGAACTGCGGCACTCGGTGGCCCTGGGCACCGACACCTTCCAGAAGTTCACGCGGATCCACTACACCAGCAGCAAGGCGTCCGAGCCCGGCCTGGTGATCGGCAAGCGCCTGAACGACGCCGAGGGCACCCAGTACGAGCTGTACTACCTCTTCCCGCTGACCCAGGAGGAGGACTCCCTCGCCCTGGTCAAGGGCACCCTGGCGACCGCCGGGCTCTTCGTCGTCGTGCTGCTCGGGGCCATCGCCTGGCTCATGGTGCGCCAGGTCGTCACGCCCGTGCGGATGGCCGCCGGGATCGCCGAGCGGCTCTCGGCCGGGCGCCTCCAGGAGCGGATGAAGGTCACTGGCGAGGACGACATCGCGCGCCTCGGCGAGGCCTTCAACAAGATGGCCCAGAACCTCCAGCTCAAGATCCAGCAGCTGGAGGAGCTGTCGCGGATGCAGCGGCGGTTCGTCTCGGACGTCTCGCACGAGCTGCGCACCCCGCTGACCACGGTCCGGATGGCGGCCGACGTCATCCACGAGGCCCGGGTCGACTTCGACCCGGTCACCGCACGTTCCGCCGAGCTCCTCGGGGACCAGCTCGACCGCTTCGAGTCGCTGCTCTCCGATCTCCTGGAGATCAGCCGGTTCGACGCGGGCGCGGCCGCCCTGGAGGCCGAGCCGATAGACCTGCGGCAGGTCGTGCGCCGGGTCATAGGCGGCGCCGAGCCCCTCGCCGAGCGCAAGAACACCCGGATCGTGGTCGTCGGAGACCAGCAGCCGGTGGTGGCCGAGGCGGACGCCCGCCGCGTCGAGCGGGTGCTGCGCAACCTCGTCGTCAACGCCGTCGAGCACGGCGAGGGCCGGGACGTGGTGGTGAAGCTGGCCGCCGCGGGCGGGGCCGTCGCCGTCGCCGTCCGCGACTACGGCGTCGGGCTGAAGCCGGGCGAGGCGACCCGGGTGTTCAACCGCTTCTGGCGGGCCGACCCGGCCCGTGCCCGGACGACCGGCGGCACCGGCCTCGGCCTGTCGATCGCCGTCGAGGACGCCCGGCTGCACGGCGGCTGGCTCCAGGCCTGGGGCGAGCCCGGCGGCGGTTCGCAGTTCCGGCTCACCCTGCCGCGTACGGCGGACGAGCCGCTGCGGGGCTCCCCGATACCCCTGGAGCCCGAGGACTCGCGCCGCAACCGCGAGCAGGCGGCCGCCGGCCACGCGCGGGAGAACGCCCGCCGGACGGCGGTGCCGGCGCAGCCCGGCGGGGACCGGCAGGCGCTCCCCGT
This sequence comes from Streptomyces sp. NPDC098101, assembly GCF_044760185.1. Taxonomy (NCBI): domain Bacteria; kingdom Bacillati; phylum Actinomycetota; class Actinomycetes; order Kitasatosporales; family Streptomycetaceae; genus Streptomyces; species Streptomyces sp. NPDC098101. Next base: position 8,662 of record NZ_JBIWAS010000002.1, read on the forward strand.
GCCGCCGGGGCTGCCCGGGGCGCCCCGGGCGACCGTCGACCCGACGGCGCTGCCCGGCAGCGGCGCCCGGGTGGTGCCGCGGCCGGCGACGGATACCGACGGCCGCGGGCCGGGCACGGCGACCGCCGGCCGGAGCGGCGGCGGGGACGGCGGAGGCAACGGGAACGGCCGGGGGAACGGGAACGCGGAGCAGGAGGGCGGGACACGTGGGCGCTGACTCCCGAGCGGAGCACGCGGGGCGGGGACGGGTCGCGCGGGCGACGCTGCTTGCCGCGTGCGGCGCCCTTCTGGCGGGCGGCTGCGCGTCGATGCCCGACAGCGGGGAAGTACAGCAGGTGAAGGGCTCCAACACGGGCGACTCGCAGGTGCGGGTCTACGCCGTCGCTCCCCGCGAGAACGCGGCCCCGGGCGAGATCGTCGACGGCTTCCTGGAGGCCATGACCAGTGACGACCCCGGTTTCGCCACCGCCCGCAAGTACCTGACGAAGAAGGCAGCGGGCAGCTGGAAGCCGGAGCAGAGCATCACCGTGCTCGCCACCGCGCCCAGCCGCAAGCAGGCCGACCGCAACGCCGACCCCGACAAGGAGGTCCGGGTCTACCCGCTCGCCGGTCGCAAGATCGCGACGGTGGACGCCCGTCACGCGTACCAGCCGATCGGCCCCGCCGACTACCTGTGGTCGATCCAGGTCGTGCAGGAGCCGGTGGGGAACGGCAAGGGCAAGGAGTGGCGGATCGACAGCCTCCCGCCCGGTCTGGTCCTCGGCGAGGCCGACTTCCTCCGCAACTACCGGTCGGTCAACAAGTACTACTTCGCCTCCGGGGAGGACTGGGTCGTCGCCGATCCCGTCTACATCCGGCAGCGGCAGGATCCGGTCACCCGGATGGATCCGGTGACCCAGACCGTCAAGGCGCTGCTCGACGGCCCGACGAACTGGCTGAAGCAGGCCGTCGACTCCAGCTTCCCCTCCCGTACGACGCTCCAGAAGGACGTCACCACCCTGGCGACGGACGACCAGTCCACGCTGAAGGTGCCGCTCGACTTCAAGGGGAACCGGGCCGACGGGGTGGCGTGCCGGCGGATGGCGGCGCAGCTGCTGTTCACGCTGCGCGACCTGCCGTCCGTACGGGTCGAGCAGGTGGAGCTGCTGGACGGGCAGGACTCGCTGTGCCGGCTCGGCAAGGGGCAGGCGGCCGAGTTCGCGCCGGTCCGGGAGACCGACCTCGACGAGAAGCCGTACTTCGTCGACGAGCAGGGCAGGCTGAAGAAGCTGGTGGTCGCGGGCAAGGAGACGGCCGCGCCGGTCGACGTGCCGGGGCCGCTCGGCAAGGGCCCGGTGGCCCTCGGGTCGATCGCCGTCGACCGGGGCGAGACCCGGGCGGCCGGGGTCGACAAGAACGGTCAGCGGCTGTTCGTCTCCTCGATCACCATGGAGCAGGCCGCCCAGCCGGCCGTCCTGGAGAGCAAGGGCGTCCGGCCGGAGGACCGGCTGTCCGCGCCCAGTTGGGGCGGCCGGGGCGACCTGTGGGTGGCCGACCGGGATCCGGCCAAGCGCCGGCTGTGGATGGTGCCGGGCGGCACCGGGCAGCCCGTCGAGGTCCGCACGCCGTGGCTGGAGGAGGACCGGATCGAGTCGCTGCGGGTCTCCGCCGACGGCGTCCGGATCGCCCTGGTGGTCAGGCACGGCGAGCGCACCACCCTCCAGATCGGCCGGATCGAGCGGCAGACGACGGACGAGGAGAGCACCGTCTCGGTGGTGGACCTCCAGCCCGCCGCGCCCCGGATGGAGTCGGTCACGGCCGTCTCCTGGGCCGGGCCGAGCCGGCTCGTCGTGGTCGGCAAGGAGGCGGGGGGCGTGCAGCAGATCCGTTACCTCCAGACGGACGGCTCGACCTCCACGACCTCGGTGCTCCCCGGTCTGAACGGGGTGAGTTCGGTGTCCGCGCCGCACACGGAGTCGGTGGACACGCCGATGGTGGCCGACTCCGAGGACGGCATCGTCCGGCTGCCGCCGGGGACGAACTGGCAGCCGGTGGTGAAGACCGGGGACTCGCCGGTCTATCCCGGCTAGGACCGTCCGGCCGGGGCCTTCTCCCGGCGGCCCGCACCGGCCCGCGCGGGGCGTACCTGACGTACTCCGGGGCCTGCCGGGATTCTTCGGCGAGCGCCGCTCCCGCCGCTCGCCGCAGGGGTTTTCCACAGGGGTGGCCGGAGGGCGCCGGAAGGCGCACAGTGGAGCCATGCGGGGGTGGTGGCGCGAGATCGCCGGGCTGGTCCTGCCGGTCGCCTGCGGAGGCTGCGGCAGACCGCGGACCGAGCTGTGCCCGGAGTGCGCGGAGGCGCTGACCGGGACCGGGCCGCGCCGCGTGCGGCCGGAGCCCGAGCCCGCCGGGCTCCCTGCGGTCCACGCGGCCGCGCCCTACGCCGACGCCGTACGGGAAGTGCTCCTCGCCCACAAGGAACGCGGGGCGCTCGCCCTCGCCGGGCCCCTGGGCGGCGCCCTGGCCGGTGCCGTGGAGGCCGCCGCCGGGGCCGTGCCGGGGTCCGGGGCCGGGCCGCTGCTCCTCGTACCGGTGCCGTCCTCGCGGCGCTCCGTGCGGGCGCGTGGGCACGATCCGACGCGGCGGATCGCCCTGGCCGCGGCCGGGAGGCTGCGGCGGGCGGGGCGGGACGTGCGGGTGGTGCCCGTGCTGCGGCAGCGGCGGTACGTGGCGGACCAGGCCGGGCTCGGGGCGCGGGGGCGCCTCGCGAACCTCTCCGGGGCCCTCGAGGTCGCGCCGGGCGGCGCGCGGCTGCTCGCGACGGGAACGGTGGTGCTCGTGGACGACCTGATGACCACCGGCGCCTCGCTGGCGGAGGCGGCCCGCGCCCTCGGAGCCGTACAGCTTTCGTTCATTTCTGAAATACCGCACGGTTTACCGGCCGCTTCCGCGCAGCACGGATTCGAACAGCGGGCGGCGGCTGTGATTGCATCCTCTCCCGCTTCGTTCGAAATAAACCGGAACTCTTCGAGATCTTGGATCGTTGCAGGTGGTGAGAGGTGAAAACGCCCGAACGGAGGTATGTCGCGGCAGCGGGTGCCGACACCCGTCCGAAGGGGCTATGTTCGGTTGTGAGGAATGGCGAAAGCCGTCTCCTCACCGAATACATGGTTGCGCCTCTGGACAGGAGTTCAGGGCGAATTAACCTCCTGCCGAAGGGGTGGGGATCTTCCCGACCGGGGAGGAGGAGGTGAAAGTCGCCGAGTCCGAGCTCCGGTAATCCATCCGGAGTCTGGTGCAAAGGGAGATGCCCGGCGGCCGAGGAGCCGATCCGGGCGATCCGGGAACGGAGTTCTGCGTGGACATCGTCGTCAAGGGCCGCAAGACCGAGGTGCCCGAGCGGTTCCGCAAGCACGTGGCCGAGAAGCTGAAGCTGGAGAAGATCCAGAAGCTCGACGGCAAGGTGATCAGCCTCGACGTCGAGGTGTCCAAGGAGCACAACCCGCGGCAGGCCGACCGGTCCGACCGCGTGGAGATCACCCTCCACTCCCGCGGCCCGGTGATCCGGGCGGAGGCTGCGGCAGGCGACCCGTACGCAGCGCTCGACCTCGCCAGCGACAAGCTCGAGGCGCGACTGCGCAAGCAGCACGACAAGCGGTACACCCGCCGTGGCAACGGCCGGCTGTCGGCCGCCGAGGTCGGTGACGTCGTGCCCGGCGTCGCCCAGTTCGACGGGGACGGACGGCTCGTCGTCGACGAGACCGACGAGGTGCCCACCAAGATGGTGGGCTCGATCGAAGTCCAGGGCGACGGCCCGCTGGTGGTCCGCGAGAAGACCCACAAGGCCGCACCGATGACGCTCGACCAGGCGCTCTACGAGATGGAGCTGGTCGGGCACGACTTCTACCTCTTCGTCGACTCCGACACCAAGCAGCCGAGCGTCGTCTACCGGCGACACGCGTACGACTACGGCGTCATCCACCTGGAGAGCGACCCGCTCGCGGAGAGCGACCCGCTCGCCGACGGCGGCGCCGGCGGTGCGCTCGGCGGCTGATCGCCGCCCCGCGCCCTTCCCCTTCCACGGTGCCCCTGGAGCGCCCGACGCGCCCCCAGGGGCACCCCCGTGCGCCCGAGGATCGAACCGCATCCGCCCGGGCATGAAATCATGGCATGCACGCCAACCGGTGCTTCCTGGGCACGGGTTGGAGGACCGGAAACGAATTCAGGCCACGGCCTTCAGGGGGAGGAACGATGGCGGACAGCTTCGGGCCGGTGCTCAGCGGGCGCGAGCACGGTGAGTCGGTCCCGGAGGGATCGGATTCGGACAGCGGAACGTTCCGCAAGGAGCCGATCCGGGTCCTCGTCGTGGACGACCACGCCCTTTTCCGGCGCGGTCTGGAGATCGTCCTCGCACACGAAGAGGACATCCAGGTCGTCGGAGAGGCGGGTGACGGGGCCGAGGCGGTCGACAAAGCGGCCGATCTGCTGCCCGACATCGTCCTGATGGACGTGCGGATGCCCCGGCGCGGCGGCATCGAGGCGTGCACCACCATCAAGGAGGTCGCCCCCAGCGCGAAGATCATCATGCTGACGATCAGCGACGAGGAGGCCGACCTCTACGAGGCGATCAAGGCGGGGGCCACCGGCTACCTCCTCAAGGAGATCTCCACCGACGAGGTCGCGACGGCGATCCGCGCGGTCGCGGACGGGCAGTCCCAGATCAGCCCCTCCATGGCGTCCAAGCTCCTCACCGAGTTCAAGTCGATGATCCAGCGGACCGACGAGCGCAGGCTCGTGCCCGCGCCCCGGCTGACCGACCGCGAGCTGGAGGTCCTCAAGCTCGTCGCGACCGGGATGAACAACCGGGACATCGCCAAGGAGTTGTTCATCTCCGAGAACACCGTGAAGAACCACGTCCGGAACATCCTGGAGAAGCTTCAGCTGCACTCCAGGATGGAGGCCGTGGTCTACGCGATGCGGGAGAAGATCCTGGAGATCCGCTGAGGCTCCCGCCGGGGGACGCCCCTGCTGGGGGTCCGGGGGTCGCCCCCCGGGGGATGCAGTGCGATGCGGGAGAAGATCTTGGAGATCCGCTGAGGCCCTCCGGTCCGCCGGGGGCCTCCGGGTCTCAGCCCAGTTCCCTGATCAGTTCCGGGGTCAGGGACGGGAGGTTCACGCGGTCCGGGATCACCGTCACCGTGTCGCAGCCGACCCACTCGGCCGCCTCGCGCAGGGCGCGGGCCACCGCCGGGACCGCCTTGGGGCCGTCCAGGGTCACCTGGCGGGCCACGAGCGTCCGGCCCTCGCGGGCCGGGTCCACCCGGCCGACCAGGCGGCCGCCGGAGAGCACCGGCATCGCGAAGTAGCCGTGGATCCGCTTCTGCTTCGGCACGTACGCCTCCAGGCGGTGCGTGAAGCCGAAGATCCGCTCCGTGCGGGCCCGCTCCCAGATCAGCGAGTCGAACGGCGAGAGCAGCGTCGTGCGGTGCCGGCCGCGCGGCTCGGTCGCCAGGGCCGCCGGGTCCGCCCAGGCCGGCTTCCCCCAGCCCGCCACCGTCACCGGCACGAGCCCCGACGCCTCGACCACCGCGTCGAACTGCTCGCCCTTGAGCCGGTGGTAGTCGGCGATGTCCGCGCGCGTGCCCACACCGAGCGCCTCGCCCGCCTGCCGCACCAGGCGCCGCACGCACTCGGTGTCGTCCAGGTCGTCGTGGAGCAGCGCCCCGGGGATCGCCCGCTCGGCCAGGTCGTAGACCCGCTTCCAGCCGCGCCGCTCGACCACCACCACCTCGCCGTGCATCAGCGCCCGCTCCACGGCGATCTTGGAGTCGGACCAGTCCCACCACTCGCCCTTGTTCTTCGCGCCGCCCAGCTCGGTCGCCGTGCGCGGGCCCTCGTCCCGCAGCTGGGAGATCACCTTGTCGTACGCGCCGGGCGACAGCTCGTGGCCCCAGTGCGGGCGGCCGCGGTAGGCGCGCCTGCGGAAGGCGAAGAGCGGCCACTCCTCGACGGGCAGCACGCAGGCGGCGTGCGACCAGTACTCGAAGGCGTGCGTCCCCGTCCAGTACGCGTCCTCCACCGTCGTGCGGCCCACGGCGCCCAGGCGCGCGTACGGGATCAGCTCGTGCGAGCGGGCCAGGACCGAGATGGTGTCGAGCTGGACCTGGCCGAGGCTCCGCAGCACTCCGCGCACACCGGCGCGGCGGTCGGGCGCGCCCAGGAACCCCTGGGCGCGGAGCGCGATCCTGCGGGCTTCGTCGGCGGACAGTTCGGCGGCGGGGCGCGGCACAGACGTCATGGACCGCACCCTAGGCCCCGGCACTGACAGCGGGAGCGGGATCGCGTCAGGCCGCCGGGAGGTCGCGCGCGGGGAGGTACGGCAGGGGGCTGGGCAGGCCGAAGTCGGAGGGGAGCAGGGCGCCGACCCAGGCGTCCCGGAGCGTGCCCTTGTTGGGCAGGGCGGCGCGCTGGGTGCCCTCCATGACGAAGCCGACGCGCTCGGCCACCGCGCGCGAGCCGGTGTTGCCCACCTCGGCGCGCCACACCAGGCGCGTGCAGCCGAGGCCGGTGAAGGCCCAGTGGGCCAGGGCGCGGACGATCTCCGTCATGTAGCCGTGGCCGCGGTGGTCCGGGGCCAGCCAGTAGCCGACCTCCCAGGTGCCCAGGCCGCGGTCGTGCAGGGAGGCCGCGGCGAGCAGGGGGCCGCCGGCCAGCGGTTCGGCGACGAAGGGGTACTCGGTGTCCTCGCGCCAGCCGTCGGGGACCAGGCGGTTCAGGAAGAAGTCGGCGTCCTGGCGGGTGTAGGGGTCGGGGACGGTGGTCCAGCGGCGGATGGCGGGATCCTGGCAGATCGCGTACACGTCCTCGGCGTCGCCGGGGGTGGGGTTGCGCAGCCGCAGCCGGTCGGTGGTGAGGGTGATCGGTTCCATGGAGGGATTGTGGTGACCGGCCGGTGCCGAAGCGAACACTTTTCGGATGGGGCGGCACCTTCCGCCCGCCTCGTGCGTTCTCATTCCGGGCGTGCGTACGGCTCCGGCACTGCGGGCCTCCCTGTGCGGGGGCGGTCTCGCTTACGATGGCCGTTGCGGTGGGGACCACCTGCCGTGCCCGCGCTCGTGTCCATGACAAGACCTAGTGCCAGGCCCGACCGGCAAGGAGACCAGCCTCAGTGTCCGTCTTCAACAAGCTCATGCGTGCAGGCGAAGGCAAGATCCTGCGCAAACTGCACCGCATCGCGGACCAGGTCAACTCCATCGAAGAGGACTTCGTCAACCTCTCCGACGCCGAGTTGAGGGCGCTCACCGACGAGTACAAGCAGCGGTACGCCGACGGTGAGAGCCTCGACGACCTGATGCCCGAGGCCTTCGCGACGGTGCGCGAGGCCGCCAAGCGCGTCCTCGGCCAGCGCCACTACGACGTCCAGCTGATGGGCGGCGCCGCCCTCCACCTCGGGTACGTCGCCGAGATGAAGACCGGTGAGGGCAAGACCCTCGTCGGCACCCTCCCGGCGTACCTCAACGCGCTCTCCGGCAAGGGCGTGCACCTGATCACGGTCAACGACTACCTGGCCGAGCGCGACTCCGAGCTCATGGGCCGGGTCCACCGCTTCCTCGGCCTGAACGTCGGCTGCATCCTCGCCAACATGACGCCGGCCCAGCGCCGCGAGCAGTACGGCTGCGACATCACCTACGGCACGAACAACGAGTTCGGCTTCGACTACCTCCGCGACAACATGGCGTGGTCCAAGGACGAGCTCGTCCAGCGCGGCCACAACTTCGCCTGTGTCGACGAGGTCGACTCCATCCTCGTCGACGAGGCCCGTACGCCGCTGATCATCTCCGGCCCCGCCGACCAGGCCACCAAGTGGTACGGCGACTTCGCCAAGCTGGTCACCCGCCTCACCAAGGGCGAGCCCGGCAACCAGCTCAAGGGCATCGAGGAGACCGGCGACTACGAGGTCGACGAGAAGAAGCGCACCGTCGCCATCCACGAGGCGGGCGTCGCCAAGGTCGAGGACTGGCTGGGCATCGACAACCTCTACGAGTCGGTGAACACCCCGCTCGTCGGCTACCTGAACAACGCCATCAAGGCGAAGGAACTGTTCAAGAAGGACAAGGACTACGTCGTCATCGACGGCGAGGTCATGATCGTCGACGAGCACACCGGCCGCATCCTCGCCGGCCGCCGCTACAACGAGGGAATGCACCAGGCGATCGAGGCGAAGGAGGGGGTGCAGATCAAGGACGAGAACCAGACGCTCGCCACGATCACCCTCCAGAACTTCTTCCGCCTGTACGACAAGCTGTCCGGCATGACCGGTACGGCCATGACCGAGGCCGCCGAGTTCCACCAGATCTACAAGCTCGGCGTCGTCCCGATCCCGACGAACAAGCCGATGATCCGCAAGGACCAGTCGGACCTGATCTACCGGACCGAGGTCGCGAAGTTCGCCGCCGTCGTCGACGACATCGCGGAGAAGCACGAGAAGGGCCAGCCGATCCTGGTCGGCACGACCTCCGTCGAGAAGTCCGAGTACCTCTCGCAGCAGCTCTCCAAGCGCGGCATCCAGCACGAGGTGCTCAACGCCAAGCACCACGAGCGCGAGGCCAGCATCGTCGCCCAGGCCGGCCGCCGCGGCGCCGTCACCGTCGCCACGAACATGGCGGGACGCGGTACGGACATCAAGCTCGGCGGCAACCCGGACGACCTCGCCGAGGCCGAGCTGCGCCAGGCGGGCTTGGACCCGGTCGAGCACGTCGAGGAGTGGGCCGCGGCCCTGCCCGGCGCCCTGGAGCGGGCCGAGAAGGCCGTGAAGGCGGAGTTCGAGGAGGTCAAGGACCTCGGCGGGCTGTACGTCCTGGGCACCGAGCGCCACGAGTCCCGTCGTATCGACAACCAGCTCCGCGGCCGCTCCGGCCGTCAGGGCGACCCGGGCGAGTCCCGCTTCTACCTCTCGCTCGGCGACGACCTGATGCGCCTGTTCAAGGCGCAGATGGTGGAGCGCGTGATGGCCATGGCCAACGTGCCGGACGACGTGCCGATCGAGAACAAGATGGTCACCCGCGCCATCGCCTCCGCGCAGTCCCAGGTCGAGACCCAGAACTTCGAGACCCGCAAGAACGTCCTGAAGTACGACGAGGTCCTCAACCGGCAGCGCGAGGTCATCTACGGCGAGCGCCGGCGCGTCCTGGAGGGCGAGGACCTGCGCGAGCAGATCCAGCACTTCATGGACGACACGATCGACGACTACATCCGCCAGGAGACCGCCGAGGGCTTCGCGGAGGAGTGGGACCTCGACCGCCTGTGGAACGCCTTCAAGCAGCTCTACCCGGTGAAGGTCACCGTGGAGGACCTGGAGGACGCGGCCGGGGACCGGGCGGGCATCACCGCCGAGTTCATCGCCGAGTCCATCAAGGACGACATCCACGAGCAGTACGACGCCCGTGAGAAGCAGCTCGGCTCGGAGATCATGCGCGAGCTGGAGCGGCGCGTGGTCCTGTCGGTCCTGGACCGCAAGTGGCGCGAGCACCTCTACGAGATGGACTACCTCCAGGAGGGCATCGGCCTGCGCGCCATGGCGCAGAAGGACCCGCTGGTCGAGTACCAGCGCGAGGGCTTCGACATGTTCACCGCCATGATGGAGGGCATCAAGGAGGAGTCCGTCGGCTACCTGTTCAACCTGGAGGTCCAGGTCGAGCAGCAGGTCGAGGAGGTCCCGGTGCAGGCGCCCTCGCTCGACAAGAGCGACGCGGTGCCGGCCGGTGCCGGGCGTCCGGAGATCCGCGCCAAGGGGCTCGACGCCCCGCAGCGGCCGGACCGGCTGCACTTCTCCGCGCCGACCGTGGACGGCGACGGCGGGGTCGTCGAGGGCGACTTCTCCTCCGGCGAGCCGGACTCCGGCGACGGGCTGACCCGTGCGGAGCGGCGCAAGGCGCAGAAGAACGCGGGCGGCGGGCGTCGCCGCAAGAAGTGACGCGCTGAGCCTTCGGCGCGGGAGGGGCCGTTCACCCGGTGGGGTGGGCGGCCCCTCCGCCGTCATGTGCGGTGGGCGGCGGTCGCGCCCAGCCCGTCGAGCTCCACGGCCGCGCAGCGCCAGCGCTGGTCCGCGCCGCGCTCGAGCCGGAACGCCATCGCCCGGACGCGGGCGCCGGTGGCGACGGTCGCGAAGGCCTCGACGGCGCCCTGCGCGGGGTGCGCCTGGACCGAGCAGCGGCGCAGGACCGGCCGGGGGCCGAGCGAGCGCAGAGGCGTCTCCGGGGCGAGCCGGACGAGCTGCTCGTACGCCTCGCCGAGGGTGTGACCGAGCATCCAGTGCACCGGCCGCTCCCCGCTCAGGACGGCGAGCAGCCGCTCGGCGAAGACGGTGTGCGGGGGGAGCGCGCGGGGCGCCCCGCGCTCGGGCGTACGGGGCCGGACCCCGGCGGCCCCGCGCGGCCGGGTCCCGGCGGGGCCACCGGGGGCGGTACGGGGGCGCGGAGTGCGGGGGCGACGGGTGGCGGCGCCGCCGGGGGCGGGCGCCTGGGCCGGGACCGTGGCGGGACCGGTGGCTGTGGCTGTCGAGGAGGCGGAGGCCGGGGCTGTGGCCGGGACGGCCGGAGGTGCGGCCATGACGGTGGCGGGCAGGGCCGTTACGGAGACGGTGACCGGAGCCGGAGCCGGAGCCGGAGGCGTGGGGGTGGGCGCGGGGGCCGTGGTCAGGGCCTCGGCAGGCCCGCCGACCGGGGTGAGAGAGACGGTGGTCGGGGTCGTGGCGGGGCCGCCGACCGGGGTCGGAGAGGGAGCGGTCGGGGTCGTGGCGAGGCCGGCGGCCGGGGTCGGAGCCCTGTCGGGCCCCGTGGCCGTAGCCGGGCCGGTGGCCGTCGCGGCCGTGCCCCGGGGCGTCGCGGGTCCAACGGTCCCCGGCGTCGCGGGTCCGGCGGTCCCCGGCGTCGTGGTCGGCGGCGTGAGCGTCGTGGTCATGGTGAGCCCCTGTCGTTGCGTAACCGAGTGGTACCGGTCGGTAACTTCCGTTGGGGATCTTGTACGGCGGGGGCCCGGGGCGCCGCAAGGGGACCCCCGTCCCGGGGTGGGGCGGAGGGAGATCACCTATCCGGGTGACGGGGTCGGAAATCGGCTCTCCGGAGGTCCCGCGTACGGGCGCGGGGGGTGGACGGACGGCTCGTTCGGCCCGCCGCCCCGAAGGGGGACTCCGCACGTATCCTGAGGATCTCTCCCTCTACGAAAGCGGCCAGCCGATGCGCGTCTACGTCCCCCTGACCCTCCCCGGTCTCGCACAGGCGCACAAGGCGGGCGAGCTGGGCCCCGGCCCGCTGACCGCCTACGCCGTCACCCCCGTGCTGCGCGAGTGGTACGTCTCCGACGACATCGAGGAGCTGGAGTACGCGGCGCTCGGCCGGGCCGCCGCCGCCTCCCTGCGCCTGCTCGCCGCCGACCCCGGGGCGCCCCGGCGCCGGATCGTCGTCGCCGTCGACGTGGCCGACGAGGACGCGGCCACGGACCCCGACCGCGGGCTCGACGCCGGTTCGATCGGCGAGGTCCGGATCGCCGGACCCGTACCGCTGGCCAAGGCCGCGGCCGTGCACGCCGACGCGGACGACGCCGAGGCGGACGTCAGGGCGGCGGCGGACGCGCTGGGCGCGGCGGACCTCGGCGACGACGACGCGCGGTTCACCGTGGACGGGGCCGAGGACCACGAACTGCTGTGGTTCGGGGTGCAGGAGATCCCCGGGCTGCTGGGCTGAGGGTCACGGGAGGATCCCAAGAGGGCTCCGCACTCTTCGCCGCCCGGGGCGACGGGTACCGTCCTTCCATGGGGAAGCACGGAAAACACCTGGTCTGGGACTGGAACGGCACGCTGCTCGACGACATCGACGCCGTCATCGGGGCGACGAACGCCGCCTTCGCCGAACTGGGACTCGAACCGCTCACGCTGGAGCGGTACCGCGAGCTGTACATGGTGCCGGTGCCGAAGTTCTACGAGCGGCTCATGGGGCGGCTGCCCACCGACGCCGAGTGGACCCTCATGGACGGCGTCTTCCACCGGCACTACTGGGAGCGCGCCGAGAACTGCGGCCTGACCCTCGGCGCCGCCGAACTGCTCGCCGCGCGCCAGGCGTCCGGCTTCACGCAGTCGCTCCTCTCGCTCGCCCCGCACGCCGACCTCGTGCCCCTCGTGCGGCGGCACGGGATCGCGGAGCGGTTCCTGCGCATGGACGGGCGGACCGACACCTCCACGGACGGGAAGTCCGGGCACATGGTGCGCCACCTGGCCGCCCTGGAGGGCGTCCTGCCCGAGCGGGTGGTCGTCATCGGCGACGCGGCGGACGACGCGCTCGCCGCCGCGCACGTCGGGGCCAAGGCCGTGCTCTACACCGGCGGCTCGCACAGCCGCGCCTCCCTGGAGCGGGTGGGGGTGCCGGTGGTCGACTCCCTCGCGGAGGCGGTCGCCGTGGCGGAGGAGCTGGTCTAGGGCCTCCCCGGCCATGATCCGCCGGACAGGCCCCAGCCCCTCCGCCGACGATCCGCCGGACAGGCCCCAGACCCTCCGCCGACGGGTTTCCCCGGCGTCAGCCCCGCGACCCGAGCACCTTCAGGAACTCCCTCATCCAGACCGGGTGGTCCGGCCACGCCCGCGAGGAGACGAGCAGGCCGTCCACCACGGCCGCCGTGTCCTGGAAGGACGCCCCGGCCGCCTGCATGTCGAGCTCCAGGGCCGGGTAGGCCGTGACCCGGCGGCCCTCCAGGCTGCCGGTCGCCGCCGTCAGGAGCGGGCCGTGGCAGATCTGCGCGACCGGCTTGTCCGCGTCGAAGAAGGCCTTGAGGATCTTGCGGAGCTCCGGATCGTTCCGCAGGTACTCCGGCGCCCGGCCGCCCGGGATCACCACCGCCGCGTACGCCCCCGGGTCGACCTCCGAGAACGCCAGGTCGGCGGGCCAGGTGTAGCCGGGCTTCTCGGTGTACGTGTCGAAGCCGGGCTCGAAGTCGTGGACCACGAACCGCAGCGTCTTGCGGGCCGGAGCCGCGATGTCGACCTCGTACCCCTCCTCCAGGAGGCGTTGGTAGGGGTACAGCACCTCCAGCGACTCCGCCGCGTCGCCGGTCACGATCAGGATCCTCGCCATGGCTCTCCCCGCTCACAGAAGTCGGATGCCGTGCCCTGAGGACATGTGTCGCTGTCCATAACGTCAAACTTCCACCCCCTCTTTTGTACACATACGGCTCATGACGGTTCGGGGGTCGGGAGCGATAGGCTTTCCGACGTGATCAGCGCGATACGCCGAGGGGGCAGTGAAGCCCCCGGCTGCCGCCCGACCCGCTCCGGCGGCCGGGCCGACCGTGCGTGTGCCGATCCCCTTCGCCCGGGCGGGCCGCGACCGGCGGCCGTAGACGACCCGGGCATCTCTCATCCGGGCATGACGCCGCCTTTCGCGGAAACACGACGCAGGGGCGCCGTGCCCTTCCTTCCACCGATGCCGCGCAACGGCGCGCGGCCAGGAGTCAGAGGACATGCAGACCAAGCTGGACGAAGCCAAGGCCGAGCTGCTCGAAAGGGCCGCCCGGGTAGCTGAGCACAGCCCGGTCGGGGGGCGACTTCCGACGGGGCCGGACGGTGCGGGCCGACGCCCGGACGGCGACAGCGTGCTCGAATACCTCCAGCGCTACTACCTGCACACCGCGCCCGAGGACCTGTCCGACCGCGACCCGGTCGACGTCTTCGGCGCCGCCCTCTCCCACTACCGCCTCGCGGAGAACCGCCCGCAGGGCACGGCGAACGTGCGCGTCCACACCCCGACGGTCGAGGAGAACGGCTGGACCAGCAGCCACTCCGTCGTCGAGGTCGTCACCGACGACATGCCCTTCCTCGTCGACTCGGTGACCAACGAGCTGTCCCGCCAGGGCCGCGGCATCCACGTCGTCATCCACCCCCAGGTCCTCGTCCGCCGTGACGTCACCGGCCGCCTCATCGAGGTCCTGTCGGCCCAGATCCACGGCGAGCTGCCGCACGACGCGCTCACCGAGTCCTGGATCCACGTCGAGATCGACCGCGAGACCGACCGCGCCGACCTCAAGCAGATCACCGCCGACCTGGTGCGCGTCCTGTCCGACGTCCGCGAGACGGTCGAGGACTGGGAGAAGATGCGCGACGCCGCGCTGCGCATCGCGGACGGCCTCGCCGACGAGCCCACCGCCTCCGACCTGCGCCCGACCGAGGTGGAGGAGGCCCGCGAGCTGCTGCGCTGGCTCGCCGACGACCACTTCACCTTCCTCGGCTACCGCGAGTACGAGCTCGTCGACGGCGACGCCCTGTCCGCCGTGCCCGGCACCGGCCTCGGCATCCTGCGCTCCGACCCGCGCCACTCCGGCGACGACGAGGGCCACCACGCCCACCCCGTGTCGCCCTCCTTCAGCCGGCTGCCCGCCGACGCCCGCGCCAAGGCCCGCGAGCACAAGCTGCTGATCCTGACGAAGGCCAACAGCCGGGCGACCGTGCACCGGCCCTCGTACCTCGACTACATCGGCGTGAAGAAGTTCGACGCCGCGGGCAACGTCGTCGGCGAGCGCCGCTTCCTCGGCCTCTTCTCCTCGGCCGCCTACACCGAGTCCGTCCGCCGCGTCCCGGTCGTCAAGCGCAAGGTCCAGGAGGTCCTGGCGGGCGCCGGATTCTCCCCGAACAGCCACGACGGCCGCGACCTGCTCCAGATCCTGGAGACCTACCCGCGCGACGAGCTCTTCCAGACCCCGGCCGACCAGCTCCAGGCCGTCGTCACCAGCGTCCTCTACCTCCAGGAGCGGCGCCGGCTGCGGCTCTACCTGCGCCAGGACGAGTACGGCCGCTACTACTCGGCCCTCGTCTACCTGCCGCGCGACCGCTACACCACCCGCGTCCGGCTGCGGATCATCGACATCCTGAAGGAGGAGCTCGGCGGCACCAGCGTCGACTTCACCGCCTGGAACACCGAGTCGATCCTCTCCCGGCTGCACTTCGTCGTCCGCGTCGAGCCCGGCACCGAGCTGGCCAAGCTCACCGACGCCGACGTCGAGCGCATCGAGGCCCGGCTCGCCGAGGCCGCCCGCTCCTGGTCCGACGGCTTCGGCGAGGCGCTCAACGCCGAGCTGGGCGAGGAGCGCGCCGCCGAGCTGCTGCGCCGCTACGGCAACGCCTTCCCCGAGGGCTACAAGGCCGACCACTCGCCCCGCGCGGCCGTCTCCGACCTGGTCCACCTGGAGGCCCTCGCCGACAGCGAGAAGGACTTCTCGCTCTCCCTGTACGAGCCGGTCCTCGCGGGCCCCGGCGAGCGCCGCTTCAAGATCTACAAGACCGGCGACCAGATCTCCCTCTCCGCCGTCCTGCCGGTCCTCAACCGGCTCGGCGTCGAGGTCACCGACGAGCGCCCCTACGAGCTGCGCTGCGCCGACCGCACCCACGCCTGGATCTACGACTTCGGCCTGCGGCTCCCGGCGACCAACGGCAGCGGCGTCACCCTGGGCGACGACGCCCGCGAGCGCTTCCAGGAGGCCTTCGCCGCCACCTGGACCGGCGAGGCCGAGAACGACGGCTTCAACTCCCTGGTCCTCTCCGCCGGGCTCAACTGGCGCGAGGCGATGGTGCTGCGCGCCTACGCCAAGTACCTGCGCCAGGCCGGCGCGACCTTCAGCCAGGACTACATGGAGGACACCCTCCGCAACAACGTCCACACCACCCGGCTGCTCGTCAACCTCTTCGAGGCCCGGATGGCGCCGGAGCGCCAGCGCGCCGGCACCGAGCTGATCGACGCGCTCCTCGAAGAGCTGGACGCCGCCCTCGACCAGGTCGCGAGCCTGGACGAGGACCGCATCCTGCGCTCCTTCCTCACCGTCATCAAGGCCACCCTGCGGACGAACTTCTTCCAGACCACCGAGAGCGGGAAGCCGCACTCCTACGTGTCGATGAAGTTCGACCCGCAGGCCATCCCCGAGCTGCCGGCCCCGCGCCCCGCCTTCGAGATCTGGGTGTACTCGCCCCGCGTCGAGGGCGTCCACCTGCGCTTCGGCAAGGTGGCCCGCGGCGGTCTGCGCTGGTCCGACCGGCGCGAGGACTTCCGCACCGAGATCCTCGGCCTGGTCAAGGCGCAGATGGTGAAGAACACCGTCATCGTGCCCGTCGGCGCCAAGGGCGGCTTCGTCGCCAAGCAGCTCCCGGACCCGACCGCGGACCGGGACGCCTGGCTGGCCGAGGGCATCGCCTCGTACAAGACGTTCATCTCGGCCCTGCTCGACATCACCGACAACCTGGTCGCGGGCGAGGTCGTGCCGCCGGTCGACGTGGTCCGCCACGACGAGGACGACACCTACCTGGTCGTCGCCGCCGACAAGGGCACCGCGACCTTCTCCGACATCGCCAACGGGGTCGCGGAGGCGTACGGCTTCTGGCTCGGCGACGCGTTCGCCTCCGGCGGCTCGGCCGGCTACGACCACAAGGGCATGGGCATCACCGCCCGGGGCGCCTGGGAGTCCGTCAAGCGGCACTTCCGCGAGCTGGGCCACGACACCCAGACCGAGGACTTCCGCGTCGTCGGCGTCGGCGACATGTCCGGCGACGTCTTCGGCAACGGAATGCTGCTCTCCGAGCACATCCGCCTGGTCGCCGCCTTCGACCACCGGCACATCTTCCTGGACCCGAACCCCGACGCGGCCGTCTCGTACGCCGAGCGCCGCCGCCTCTTCGAGCTGCCCCGCTCCTCCTGGGCCGACTACGACACCTCGCTGCTCTCCGCGGGCGGCGGCGTCCACCCCCGCAGCGCCAAGTCGATCCCGGTCAACGCGCAGGTCAGGGCCGCCCTCGGCATCGAGGACGGGATCACCAAGATGACCCCGGCCGAGCTGATGAAGGCGATCCTGCAGTCGCCCGTCGACCTGCTGTGGAACGGCGGCATCGGCACGTACGTCAAGTCCTCGGCCGAGTCGAACGCCGACGTCGGCGACAAGGCCAACGACGCCATCCGCGTCGACGGCCAGGACGTCCGCGCGAAGGTGATCGGCGAGGGCGGCAACCTCGGCGCGACCCAGCTGGGCCGCATCGAGTTCGCCCGCACCGGCGGCCCCGCGGGCGAGGGCGGCAAGGTCAACACCGACGCCATCGACAACAGCGCCGGCGTCGACACCTCCGACCACGAGGTCAACATCAAGATCCTGCTGAACGGGCTCGTCGCCGAGGGCGACATGACCGTCAAGCAGCGCAACAAGATCCTCGCGGAGATGACCGACGAGGTCGGCACGCTCGTCCTGCGCAACAACTACGCGCAGAACACGGCCCTGGCCAACGCCGTCGCCCAGTCGCCTTCCCTGCTCCACGCCCACCAGCGGTTCATGCGCCGCCTGGGCCGCGACGGGGCCCTCGACCGCTCCCTGGAGTTCCTGCCCAACGACCGGCAGATCCGCGAACTCCTCAACAACGGCAAGGGCCTGAGCCAGCCGGAGCTCGCCGTCCTCCTCGCGTACACCAAGATCACGGTGGCCGACGAGCTGATCGGCACGGAGCTGCCGGACGACCCGTACCTGACCGGGCTGCTCCACGCGTACTTCCCGACGCTGCTGCGCGAGCGGTTCACCGAGGCCGTCGACGGCCACCCGCTGCGGCGCGAGATCGTCACCACCGTCCTGGTCAACGACACCGTCAACGCCGGCGGTTCGACCTTCCTGCACCGCCTCCGCGAGGAGACCGGCGCGTCGATCGAGGAGATCGTCCGGGCGCAGACCGCCGCCCGCGTCGTCTTCCGCCTCGGCCAGGTCTGGGACGCCGTCGAGGCCCTCGACAACGTGGTGCCGGCCGAGATCCAGACCCGGATGCGGCTGCACGCGCGCCGGCTCGTCGAGCGCGGCACGCGCTGGCTGCTCAACAACCGGCCGCAGCCGCTCCGGCTCACCGAGACCATCGAGTTCTTCGCCGAGCGCGTCGAGGAGGTCTGGTCGCGGCTGCCGGAGCTGCTGCGCGGCGCGGACCTGGAGTGGTACCGGTCGATCCTGGACGAGCTGACCGGGTTCGGCGTGCCGGAGGAGCTCGCCCGGCGGGTCGCCGGCTTCTCCTCCGCCTTCCCGGCGCTCGACATCGTCGCGATCGCGGACCGGACGGGCACGGACCCGCTCGCGGTGGCCGAGGTCTACTACGACCTGGCCGACCGGCTGCGGATCACCGACCTGATGGACCGGATCATCGAGCTGCCGCGCGACGACCGCTGGCAGTCGATGGCCCGCGCCTCGATCCGCGAGGACCTGTTCGCGGCGCACGCGGCGCTCACGCAGGACGTCCTGACGGCGGGCGGCGCCGACGCCGGACCGGAGGAGCGGTTCAAGGCCTGGGAGGAGCGCAACGCGGCGATCCTGGGCCGCGCGCGGACGACCCTGGAGGAGATCCAGGGCTCGGACACCTTCGACCTGGCGAACCTGTCGGTGGCGATGCGGACGATGCGCACGCTGCTGCGCTCGCACAGCTAGGACGTCGAGGACGTACGCGTACGAGGGGCCCCGCCGGAGGAACGAGACCGGCGGGGCCCCTCGCCGTTCCCCCTACTCCTCCGGCGCGGCGGCGACCGTCGAGGTCCACAGGCGGCGGGCGGCGAGCAGGGCGGCGGCGAGCAGCAGGCCGTTGCGGAGCACCATCACGGCGAGGCCCGTGGGGGTGCCGTCGATGACGTCGAAGTAGAGGACGGGGTACGCGAGCGCGCTCAGCGCCGCCGCCGGGAGGAGCAGCAGCGCCACCGGCCGCATCACGGTGTCCCGGGAGGTCAGGCAGACGGCGGCCAGTCCCAGCAGCCAGATCATGTACTGGGGGCTGATCACCCGGCTGGTGACGGTGAACAGCAGGACGGCGGCGAAGGCCGTGTCCAGCGGGGTGGCGGGGGTCCAGCGGTGGGCCCGGACGCGCCAGAGGACCAGCCAGGCCAGGGCGAGGACGGTGAACAGCAGGGCGAGGTGGCCGAGGGTGGAGACGTACGGGCCGACGTACTCCAGGGCGCCGTAACGGAACTCGACCTTCCCCGGCCAGACGCCGGCGGACCGGGCGAGCGCGAGGGCGGTGCCGCCCAGGGACTCGATCTGGATGCCCCGGTTGCCCTGCTGGCGCAGGAAGCCGAGCGACTCGGAGAAGAAGAGCGCGAGGGTCGCGAGGAGCGCGACGGCGGTGACGGCGGCGGCGGTCCACGCCTCCCGGGTGGTCCGGCCCCGGGGCGTGCCGAGGAGGGCGAGGGCCGGCCACACCTTGACCATCGCCCCGATCCCGGCGAGCGCCCCGCCGAGCTGGTGGGCGGTGGTCGTCCGGGCGGTGACGGCGAGCAGGGCGAGGACGGCGAGGGCGGTGGTCTGGACGTCGTACCGGGCGAGGGGGAGGTGGAGGAGGAGCGGGAGGCCGCAGACCCAGATCCAGGCGCCGTGGGTGAGGCGCGCGCCGTCGGCGCGGGCGAGGGCGAGGGTGACGACCGCGTCGGCGAGGAGGGTGAGGGTGACGAAGGCCTGGAAGTAGGTGAGCCAGGGGAGGGCGCCCGGGGACATGATCACGAGCCCGGCCCCCGGCGGGTACTGCCAGGTGGCGTCGCCGGGCGGGAAGGTGCCCGTGACGAACTGCCCGTACCAGTGCTCGTAGAGCGCCACCTCGCGGGCCACCCCGCCGATGCCGAGGTCGTCGCGGAGGAGCAGCAGGAGCATCCCGGCCCGGGTGAGGAGCCAGACGGCGGCGAGCGCGAGCCGGGGGCCGCTGCCGACCGTGACGAAGGTGGCGGAGGTGAAGGTGTCCGACGCGAAGGGGGAGCGGGTGAGGGCGGGGGGTTCGGTGCCGGCGGGACGCGCGGCGCCGGCCGGGGGCCCGGACGCGGGGGAGCCCGGGGGTGCGGTGCCGGCCGGGTGGGGGGTCTGCGGCTGATCGTTCGTCACCCCACCGCACTTTAGACCGTAATGTCGTTTTTGCCGGTGGTCTTCGCCCCTGACGCGACGAACTCCTCGTACGCCGCCACCACCTCCCGCGCGGGGCCGTCCATCCGGAGCGTTCCCGCCTCCAGCCACAGGGCGCGCTCGCAGGTCTCCGCGACGGTGGAGTGCGAGTGGCTGACCAGGAGGACCGTTCCGGCCTCCGCCCGCAGCTCCTCGATCCGCCGCCTGCTGCGGCGGCGGAAGCGGGCGTCGCCGGTGGCCAGGGCCTCGTCGATCAGCAGGACGTCGTGGCTCCTCGCGGCGGCGATGGAGAAGCGCAGCCGGGCGCCCATTCCGGAGGAGTACGTCCGCATCGGGCGGGAGATCGCGTCGTCCTTCTCGTTGACGCCGGAGAAGTCGACGATCCCGTCGTAGCGCTCGCGGACCTCCGTACGGCTCATGCCCATGGCGAGGCCGCCGAGGACGACGTTCCGCTCGCCCGTCAGGTCGTTCATCAGGACCGCGTCGACGCCGAGGAGGGCGGGGCGGCCGTGGGTGTAGATCCGGCCCCGGTCGACGGGCAGGAGCCCCGCGACGGCCTTCAGGAGGGTGGACTTCCCGGATCCGTTCGAGCCGATCAGGCCGATCGCCTCGCCCCGGTACGCGACGAAGTCGACTCCCTTGACGGCGTGGACCCGGGTCGTGGCCGGGGCCCTCCGCCATCGTCCGCGTTCCCTTCCCTCTCCGTGTCCGTGTCCATGTCCGTGCACGGTGTACGTGAGGTGGACGCCGTCGACGACGACGGTCGGGATCCTCTCGTCCTCGCGGGTCTCAGCCACGGCCGTACGCCTCCTCCGCCTTCCAGAACCAGATGAAGCCGCCCGCGAAGGACAGCAGGGCCCAGCCTGCGGCGAGCGCCCAGACATGCGGCGGCAGCCGGTCCGCCGTGTGGCTCCCGATCAGGGCGAAGCGCATGAGGTCGATGTAGACCGCCGCCGGGTTGCAGCGGAGGGCGAGCACCACGCCCTCGGGGAGGCGCCCGCCGCCCGCCAGGTTCTGGATCGACCACATGGCGCCCGAGGCGTACATCCAGGTGCGGAGCGCGAACGGCATCAGCTGGCCGACGTCCGGGGTGCGGGCCGCGAGACGGGCCAGGGCGAGCGCCGCGCCCGTGTTGAACAGGGTCTGGCAGGCGAGCGCGGGGACGGCGAGCAGCCAGCTCGGGGTGGGGAACTGGCCGCAGCAGAGCAGGATCACGACGAGCGCGGCGAGCGAGAGCAGGAACTGCTGGAGCTGCTGGAGGGCGAGCGAGAGCGGCAGGCTCGCGCGCGGGAAGTGCAGGGCGCGGACCAGGCCGAGGTTGCCGCTGATCGCCCGGGTGCCGGCCATGAGCGTGTTGGAGGTGAAGGTCCACACGAAGACGCCGGTGATCAGGAAGGGGACGTAGTCGGGGACGCCGTGCTTGGCGTTCATGAACACGCCGAAGATCAGGTAGTAGACGGCCGCGTTGAGCAGCGGGGTCGCCAGCTGCCAGAGCTGGCCGAGACGGGCCTGGCTGTACTGGGCGGTCAGCCGGGCGGTCGCGAAGGCGGCGACGAAGTCGCGGCGGGACCAGAGCTGCCGGACGTACTCCGTCAGCGGGGGACGGGCCCCGCTGACGGTCAGTCCGTGCCGGAGGGCGAGCGCGCGGAGGTCCTCGGGGGGAGGGGCGGCGGTCCGTGACGGGAGTGGCGCGAGGGCGGCGGTCATGGGCGGGCTTTCGGGGTGGGGCCTGCGCCGGGTGCCGGATGCGGCCGACGTCTGCGGTGCGGGCTCGGGTGGTCGGTGGGGCCGGGTGTGGAGTGCGGCGGCTCCGGTGGGCGTGCGGTGCGGCCCGGTCCGGTCGGCGGCACGGGGGCTCGCCACGACGGAACGGGTCCGTATCGTCGCTACGGGGACAGTAGGACGCCCGGCGACGGAACGCAACCGTATCGTCGTGACGTCGCCGTTGGTTAGGATGCCGTCCATGACCGAACCGACCCCCCGCCGCACGCCCGCCGGAGCCGCCGTGCTCCGCGAGGACGTGACCGAGGCCATCCGCGCCGCCGTCTTCGAGGAGCTCGCGGCCGTCGGCTTCGCCCGGATGTCCATCGAGGGGATCGCGCGCCGCGCGGGCGTCGGCAAGACCGCCGTCTACCGGCGCTGGAAGTCCAAGCTCTCCCTCGTCCTCGACCTCGTCGGCGCCTTCGCCGCCCAGGGCCTGCCGGTGCCCGCCACCGGCTCCCTGCACGGGGACGTGCGCGCCCTCCTGGAGGTGGCCGCGCAGGCCCTGAGCCACCCGGTCGCCTCCCGGGTCGTCCCCGACCTCCTCGTCGAGGCCGCCCGGCACCCCGAGATCGCCGACGCCGTCAAGGCCGCGCTGCTCGACGGACAGCAGGGCGTCGTCGCCCGGATCGTCCGCGAGGCCGTCGCGCGCGGCGAACTCCCCGAGGGGGCCGACCCGGACCGGGCCCTCGACCTGGTCGCCGGGCCGCTGTACTGGCGCCTGGTCGTCGTCCGTACCCCGCTGCCCCCGGGGTACGTCGACGACCTCGCGCGCTCGGCGGTGGCGGCGCTCACGGGCTGACCCCGCGAAGAGGGGTCACTTCACCGCGCCCGCCATCACCCCCGACGCGAACTGGCGCTGGAACGCGAAGAACACCAGCAGCGGTATCACCATCGACAGGAACGCGCCCGGTGCGAGCACGTCCACGTTGTTGCCGAACTGCCGGACCTGCTGCTGGAGCGCCACCGTGATCGGCGGTGACTGCGAGTCCGCGAAGATCAGGGCGATCAGCATGTCGTTCCAGACCCAGAGGAACTGGAAGATGCCGAGCGAGGCGATCGCCGGGCCGCCGAGCGGCAGCACCACCCGGGTGAACAGCCGGATCTCGCCCGCCCCGTCGAGCCGCGCCGCCTCCAGGAGCTCGCGCGGGATCTCCGCGAAGAAGTTCCGCAGCAGGAAGATCGCGAACGGCAGGCCGAAGGCCGTGTGGAAGAGGACCACCCCGGCGGTCGTCTCGAACAGCCCGACCACCCCGAACAGCTTCGACACCGGCACCAGGGCGACCTGCACCGGCACCACCAGCAGGGCCACCACGCCCAGGAACCACCAGTCCCGGCCCGGGAACTCCAGCCACGCGAACGCGTACCCGGCGAACGAGCCGATCACCAGGACGAGCAGCGTGGCCGGGACGGTGATCAGGACGGTGTTGAGCAGGGAGCCGGTGATCGTGTCGTTCGCGAGCAGGTGCGCGTAGTTCTCCGTGGTCAGCCGGGCCGGCGCCGCGAACACCTCCCACCAGCCGCTCGCCGCGATGTCGGACGGCGAGCGGAGTGAGGAGAGCAGCAGCCCGACCGTCGGCAGCAGCCAGAACAGGCCCGCCAGGACGAGGAAGACCCGGACCGCGCCGGACGCGGCCGCGGACGCGAGCCGCGCCGCCGGGGAGCGGGAGGGACGGGTCGGCCGGACGTCGGTCGTGCTCATCGGCGGGCCTCCCTGCGCATACGGCGGATGTTGAGGACCATCACCGGGACCACGAGCAGGAGCAGCAGGACGGCGATGGCCGAGCCGACCCCCAGGTCCGCGTCCGTGCCGAAGGACGAGCGGTACAGCTGGAGCGCGAGTACGTTCGCGTCGTCCTGCGCCGAGCCCGGCGCGATCACGAAGACCAGGTCGAAGATCTTGAGCACGTTGATCATCAGGGTGACGAGGACGACCGCGAGGACCGGCGCCAGGAGCGGCACCGTGATCCGGCGGAACACCTGCCACTCGTTCGCCCCGTCCACCCGCGCCGCTTCGAGCAGCTCGCGCGGCACGGCCGCGAGCCCCGCCCCGATGAGCACCATCGCGAACCCGGCCCACATCCACACGTACGCCCCGATGATCGCGGGCGTGACGAGCGACGGGCCCAGCCACTCGACGCCGTTGTACTGCTCCCGGAAGTTGCTCGCGGGCAGCCGCAGCACGGCCCCGTCCGCGCGGTCGGCGGGCAGGGCGAACGTGCCGTCGGCCGCCGCCGTCGCCGTCGCGACCACCTTCCCGTCCCGTACGGCCTCGATCCGCAGCCCCGCGAGACCCCGCTCGGCCGGGTCGACCTCGTTCGGCCGCCCGCCGCCGCCCCGGGTGAAGTCCAGCCAGGCCGTGCCGGTGATCGTGCCCGGATCCGTGCCGGCCGGCGGCGCGGCCGGGCGCGCGCCCTCCGGCATCTGCGCCGGCGCCACCCCGACCAGCGGGAGCCGTACGGGCTGCCCGGCCCGCACCGGTTCCTTCGTCACGAACGCGCCGTCCCCGGCCGCCTTCAGCGGGTGCACGGGCAGCGGCCGGGCCTTCGGGAAGACCGAGGACTCGGCGAAGGTGTCGTGGACGCCAACCCAGACCGCGTTCGCGACGCCCCGGTCCGGGTCCTGCTCGTACACCAGCCGGAAGATGATCCCGGCGGCCAGCATCGAGATCGCCATCGGCATGAAGACGAGCAGCTTGAACGCCGTTCCCCAGCGGACGCGTTCGGTCAGGACCGCGAAGACCAGGCCGAGGGCGGTGGCGACCGCGGGGGCCACCACCAGCCAGACCAGGTTGTTCTTCACGGCGGTGCGGAGCGAGTCGTCGGTGAACAGGGCCAGGTAGTTGTCGAGGCCGACGAAGGAGGAGCCGGAGCGGTCGAAGAACGAGCGCTGGACGGAGTACCCGATCGGGTAGACGACGAGCGCGCCGAGCAGGAGCAGGGCGGGCAGCAGGAACCCCGCCGCCACGGCCCGGCTCCGCCCCCCGTCCCTTCGGGTCCCCTTCGTTCCGGTCGTGCTCCTCGCGCGCGTGGCGGTGGGGGAGGACATGACCGGCCTCAGCCCTTCGCGGCGGCCCGGTACGCCTTCGCCGCGTCCGCCTCCAGGCGCGCCTGGGTCCCGGCGATGTCCTTCGGGTTCTTCAGGAAGTCCTGGAGCGCCTTCCACTCGCCCTTGCCGGGCGTCCCGCCGAACGACTGCGGCATCTGGTCCGACATGTCGAACCGGAAGTCGTCACCGGCGCCGATCAGCGCCTCGGCGATCTCGCGCTGGACGTCGTTCGGGTACGCCGCCGGGTCCAGGTTCTTGTTCGGCGAGAGGAAGCCGCCCGCGCCCGCCCAGATCTTCGCCGCGTCCGGGGAGGCCAGGAAGGCGAGGAGCGCCTGCGCGCCCTTGGTGTCCTTGAGGGCCACGGCCGCGTCGCCGGCCGTCACCACGGGCACGGTCCCGGCGTCCCCGACCTTCGGGAAGGGGAACACCTTCGCGTCCGTGCCGATCTTCGCCTCGGTCTGGGCGATGTTGACGGCGGCGAAGTCGCCCTCGTAGACCATCGCGCCCTTCGGCTCGGCCCCGCCGGTGAAGGTCTGGGTGACCGAGGCCGGGTACTCCGTCTGCAGCGCGCCGCTCGTTCCGCCCGCGAGCAGCGACGGCTTGCCGAACAGCTCGGCGAGCGTGGTCAGGGCGGCGGTGACGGACGGGTCCGTCCACTTGATCTCGTGCTTCGCCAACTGGTCGTACTTCTCCGGGCCCGCCTGGGAGAGGTAGACGTTCTCGAACCAGTCGGTGAGGGTCCAGCCGTCCGCGCCGCCGACCGAGACCGGCGTGACGCCGGACGCCGATATCGTCTCGGCGGTGGTCAGGAACTCCTTCCAGGTCTTCGGCTCGGTGGCGCCCGCGTTCTCGAAGACGGCCGTGTTGTACCAGACCAGGGACTTGTTGGCGGCCTTGAAGTAGACGCCGTACTGGGTGCCGTCCACCGCGCCCAGCTCCTGCCAGCCGCGCGAGTAGTTCGCGGCCAACTGGGCCTTGGCCTCCGGGCCGACCGGCTTGAGCCACTTCTGGGCGGCGGCCTGCTGGATCGCGCCCACCTGCGGGAGCATCGCCACGTCGGGCGGGGAGCCGCCCGCGATCTTCGTGCCGAGGAAGTTCACGATCGGGTCCTGGGCGGGCACGAACGTCACGGTCGCGCCGGTCCGCTTCTCGAACTCCTTCAGGACCTTGGTGAAGTTCTCCTGCTCCGGACCCGTCCAGACGGCCGCGACCTCGATCTTCTCCCCCTTCAGGGGGAGTTCGCCGGTCGGTTTCGCCTCGGGGTCCTTCGCACCCCCGTCGCCGCAGCCCGCGAGGGCGAGCGCGGCGAGCGCCGTGAGTGCCGTGAAGGTCACGGCGGCCTTGCGTGGACGAAGAGTTGTACGCATCGCTGCCCCGTCTCTTTCGTGCGCTGAGCTGTCCCGTGCCGACAGGTCTACGCCCGGTGATGCGGGGGCCGCAATACCGCCTTCCGTGTCAAGTGGACGATCGTGATTGGCTCGTGACGTGACGTCAGGAAGGGTTTCCGGCGGACGTCGCGGGAGAGGAGAGGGGCGCCACGGGCGTCGCCTCCACCGAGCGGGCCGCCCGGTCGAGCGCGCTCGCGAGGAGCGCCAGGTCCGTCGGTCCGTTGCCCAGCTCGCGGACCGGGCGGCGGGTGGGCGGATCGCCCATCCGCTCCCACTCCAGCGGGACGACCGTCGGCCGGAGCGTCGCCGTCCGGGGGATCCGGCCGGTGACGCGGCCCGCCTGGAAGGGGGTCACCCGGCCGTCCGGGTGTCCGAGACGGCCCCGCCCGGCCGCCGGGACGTCCGGTCCCGCCGTCACCGGGGGCGCGTCGAGCACGATCCGCAGCCGGGCGCTGTGGGCGGGCTCGGTGTCGGCCGTGCGGTCCGGGCGGGCCGAGGTCACGACGAGGTGCACGCCGAGCCGCTCCCCGTGCCGGGCGACGGCCTCCAGGGCCCGCACCACGGACCCGGCGGCCGGCCGGCCGGGGGCGCCGAGCGCGGGCGCGACCAGGGCGTCGAAGTCGTCCACCAGCACCACCAGCCGGGGCAGCGCCCGACCCCCCGCCGCCGCCTCGCCCGAAACGGGCCGGGGAATCCGGATCCCGGCTCCTTCGGGACGGGGGGCGCGTCCGCTGGGGCGGTTGTCGAGGTCGTCGGCGCCGGTGCGGAGGGTTCGGCTGCTGGGGCGGTCGCCCAGGTCGGCGTCTCCGGTCCGGAGGGTCCTGCCGCTGGCGTGGCCGCCCAGGTCTCCGTCTCGGGCGGGGGGCACGCGCCTGCTGGGCCGGTCGGTGAGGTCGTCGGCCCCGGCGCGGGGCACGCGCCCGCTCGTACGGCTGTCGAGGTCCCCGTCTCCGGCCCGGAGGGTCCGGCTGCTGGGGCGGTCGCCCAAGTCGCCGTCCCCGGTGCGGGGGGTGCGCCTGCTCGTGCGGTTGTCGAGGTCGCCGTCTCCGGTGCGGAGGGTTCGGCCGCTGGCGTGGCCGCCCAGGTCGTCTGCTCCGGGGCGGGGGACGCGGCCGCTTGCGTGGTCGTCTGCTCCGGGGCGGAGGGGGCGGCGGTCGTCCGGGGACCCGGGGTCCCGGCGTGGGAGTCGGCCGCTGGGGGTGTCGGTCAGGAAGGCGTCCGCTCCGGTGCGGGACGCGCGGCCGCTCGCGCGGCTGTCGACGTCGTCCGCGCCCGGGTACGGCGTCCGGGGTGCCGTGCGGCTGCTCGGGAGGGCGCCGATCGTGCCGTCGCCCGTGCGGAGGGTGCGGCCGCTCGGGTGGTCGCCGGTGTCCGGGAGGCGGACGGTCGCGCGGGCGCCCCGGGGGACGGACTCCGCCGCGCTCGGCCCGCGCTGGCCGACCAGCCGCTCGGACACCTGCGGGGCGCGGGCGCCCCGGCGGTCGGCGAAGGGCGTGTCGCCCAGGAGCTCGGCCCGCCGCTTCAGCTCGGCGCCGAGCGCCTGCGCGAACTCCCGCATCCGGACCGGGTCCGACGCCACCAGGTGCTCGGTCACGTGCGGCAGCTCCGTACAGGCCGCGAGGCCCTCGCCGCGCTCGCCGCCCGCCCCGTCCACGAGGAGCAGGCCGAGCCGGTCGGGGCGGGCGCCCGCCGCGAGCGAGGCGGCGATCGAGCGGAGCAACTCCGTGCGCCCGCTGCCCGCCGGGCCCTCGATCAGCAGGTGCGGACCTTCCTGGGTGAGGTCCACGGCCAGCGGGCCGTGCGGGCCCGTGCCCAGGACGGCCGTCCCGTCCCCGGCGGAGGCCCAGCGGGCCATCAGGGAGGCGGGCGTGGCCCGGGCGAGGCCCAGCTCGTCGAGCAGCCGGGAGGACGGGGGCAGCGCGGCGGCCCGCCCGTGCGGCGCCGCCGGGGTCTCCGGCCGCAGCGGCGCGAGGGCCCGCCCGAACCGCTCGGCCCAGGCGACGGAGACCGCGTCGACCACGCCGACGGTCCCGTGGCCCGCCACGCGCCCGCCCGCCGTGCGCAGCAGCCGCAGCGCCGTCGCCACGTCCCCGCTGAGGAGCGCGGCGGCCCCGCACTCGCGGAACGCGAGGGACGCGGCGCACGCGGCCTCGTAGGTCGCGGCCACCGGCGACACCGGCGACGCGGAGGGCGCCTCGGCGAGACAGAGGAGGTGGATGCCGGCCGCCGCCCCGGCCCCCGCGAGCCGCGCCACGGTCTCGCGCAGCGCCGCCGTACCGGGGTCGCCGTCCACGACGACGACCGTCCGGGGCCCCTCGTAGCGGGCGGCGGCCTCCGCGACGGACGCGCGGTCGGCGCTGGGCCAGCCGGGCCCGAGCGGACCGTCGTCGAGCCGCCGGGTCAGTTCGGACGTACGCGCGTGGGCCTGCTCGCGGTCGTACGCCAGGAGCAGCCGGCAGTCCTGGCCGTGGGCCGGGCGGACGTGCGGGAGCCAGCCGAGCCAGCCCCAGGCGCGGCGCCGCTCCTCCGGGGAGCGGTTCCGGTCGGCGCTGACGAGGACGATCTCCAGGTCGGAGGGGGAGTGCAGGGCGGCGAGCTGGGCCACCACCGAGCGGGCGAACCCGGCGAGCCGGTCGCCGGGACCCGCGAGACCGAGCGAACCGGCCTCGCGCAGCCCGACCGTGACCGGCACCCCGGAGAGCTCGGCGCGGTCCGTGGTGCCGAGCCGGACCGCCAGGAACTCGGGATGGTCAGGGTCCCGCTCCCAGAGCCGGGGGCCGGGGCCGAGCGCGGTGAGCAGGACGGTGGCCGGGTCGGGCCAGGTGTCGGCGCCCGGTACGGGACCCCGCGCGCCGTCGCGGACGCCGGGGCCCTGCCGGGCGCCCGCGTGCGTGTCGGGGACCGGACGGGCCTCGGCGGCGGGGGCCGGAAGCTCCTCGCGGCCTCCGGCGAGGCGCCGGGCCCACGCGCCGAGCCCGCGCCTGCCGCCCGCCCGGGGCGCCTGCGCCTGGGGGGCCGGGCCCCCGCCACCGGCGGAGCCGGAGCCGTACGGGTCGTGGGAGCCGCCGTCACGCGCGTGATCGCGTCCGTCACGCCCGTGGCTGTGACCCTCGCGCGCGTGGCCGAGGGAATCGTCGTCGTAGTGGTCGTGCGGGTCGCGGGCGTGGTCGTCGGCGTACGGCACGCCCCGGCCGTCGTCGGCCGCGTCGCCGCCCCACGCGAGCGCGTGCCCGCCGCCGTGGGTTGTGTCGTCGTCCACCGGGCCGCCCGGAGCCGTCCGGGAGCCGCCCGGGGCCGCCCCGGGGCCGCCCGCCGGGTTCGGCCGGTCCGCGCCGCCGGGCCCGCGCGTGAGCCGCAGGTGGCCCTCGCCGTCCGGGGCCGTCGCCACCGCGTCCGTACCGCAGGGGTCGTCGCCGGGGCCCGTCAGGCGGAGGGCGGACTCGCCGAGGCGCAGCAGCGCGCCTGGCCGGAGCCGGACCGGGCGCTCGCCGACCGGGGCGCCGTCGAGGGTCGTGCCGTTCGTCGAGCCGCGGTCGGCGACCGTGACCCGGCCGTCCCCGCCGACCGTCACCGTGCAGTGCGCGCGGGAGACGTCCGGGTCGTCGAGCGGGACGTCGGCGTCGACGGAACGGCCGATTCTGATCGCTCCGCCGTGCAGCAGGTGCACCCCGCCCGCGTCCGGACCCGCCACCACGTGCAGCCGGGCGGCCGCGCCCTCCCCGACCCGGTCGTCCGGTCCGGGGACCTGGAGCGAGAGGACGGCGCCGTCGACCAGCGGGGGCTCGCCGAGCACGCAGCGCCGGCCGTCCAGCCGCTCCGCGCCCGTGTAGAGCACGGTCGTGCCCGAGGCGGAGGTCTCGGGGCCCGTGACGGCGGCGGCCAGCTGGGAGGCCACGGCGGAGAGCGCCGTCCCGGCCGGTGCGGTGACGAGCACGTCGCAGGCGCGCCCGGCGCCGTGGCCGGCGTGCGGCGCGAGGACGGTCAGCCGGATCTGCATCGCCGTCAGCGGTCCCTTCTGCGCGACGTGCCCGGCAGGGGAACCGCCCGTGTCTCCCCCCACCCGGCACGGACGCGTCGTCCGGTACAGGTCGGCACGGCGCGGGGCTCCCGACCCCATCGGTGCGACGTGCTGGAGGCATCCTCGCACCTGCCACCGACAGCGCGCCCGCCGGTCGGCCGTAAGTGATCTTGAATGGTCGGCTGTGGGCGCAAAAGTGCCTGGTTGGACATGCCTTCGGAACATGCCTGGCAACCGACCCGCTCGGAGAAGCGTCTCCTTCCGGACAGGACCGGGGTACGTTCCGGACATCTTCGGTCAGGGCGCCCTCCGGAAACGCCCTGTGGACGACCGGCCTGGGACCCGTTCGGCGGCACTAAAGTGGGTCGGACACCCGGACGGGTCACAACAGAGGACAGGGACCGCGGGGACAGCACAGGAACCACCCCAGGACCACGATCAGCAGGGAGCGCGTGACGTGCGGCCTATCGGCAGCAAGTACCTGCTCGAGGAGCCGCTCGGCCGCGGCGCCACGGGCACCGTCTGGCGAGCCCGCCAGCGGGAGACGGCGGGCGCCGAGGCGGCCGTGCCCGGCCAGCCCGGCGAGACCGTCGCGATCAAGGTCCTCAAGGAGGAGCTGGCCAACGACGCGGACATCGTGATGCGCTTCCTGCGCGAGCGGTCCGTGCTGCTCCGGCTCACCCACCCGAACATCGTGCGCACCCGCGACCTGGTCGTCGAGGGCGACGTCCTCGCCCTCGTCATGGACCTCGTCGAGGGCCCCGACCTGCACCGGTACATCCGGGAGAGCGGACCGCTCACCCCGGTCGCCGCCGCGCTCCTCACCGCCCAGATCGCCGACGCGCTCGCCGCCAGCCACGCCGACGGCGTCGTCCACCGCGACCTGAAGCCGGCCAACGTCCTGCTCGCCGAGCACAACGGCGAGATGCACCCGATGCTCACCGACTTCGGCATCGCGCGCCTCGCCGACTCCCCGGGCCTGACCCGCACCCACGAGTTCGTCGGCACGCCCGCGTACGTGGCGCCCGAGTCCGCCGAGGGCCGCCCGCAGACCTCCGCCGTCGACATCTACGGCGCGGGCATCCTCCTCTACGAGCTGGTCACCGGCCGCCCGCCGTTCGCGGGCGGCACCGCCCTGGAGGTCCTGCACCGCCACCTCAGCGAGGAGCCGCGCCGCCCCTCGACCGTCCCCGGCCCGCTGTGGACGGTCATAGAGCGCTGCCTCAGCAAGGACCCCGACCGGCGCCCGAGCGCCGTGAACCTCGCCCGGGGCCTGCGCGCGGTCGCCGCCGGCATCGGCGTGCACGCCACGCCCGCCCAGATCGAGGCGGCGGACGGCGTCGGGGCGCTCCTCGCCCCCGACCCGGCGCCCGCGCCGGTCCCCGGGACCCCCGGGGCCGCCGACCCGACCCAGGTGCTGTCCCACGGCGCCCCCGGATCCGCCGACCCGACCCAGGTGCTGCCCGCCGGGGCCGGGGCGCCCCCGCGCTACGACCCCGCCGGCGCGACCAGCGTCATGCCGACCGGCGGCCCGGGCGGCGGCGCCGACCCGACGACCGTCATGCCCCCCGTGCCCCCGGGCCCGCCCCAGGCGGGACAGGGCGGCCAGGGCGGTCAGGGCGAGGAGCCGCACCCCTGGCAGAACCAGCTGCGCGCCGCCCGCGACCGCAACGAGCAGACGCAGGTGCAGTACCTGGACCCGAGCCAGGACCCCCTGCGCCGGCGCCCCCAGCGCCAGCCGCAGCAGCCCCCGCACCCGCCGCAGAACCAGCAGCGGCAGCAGCCCCCGCCGTACCAGCAGCAGCGCCCGGCTCCGCAGCGGCCCGCGCCCCAGCAGTACCAGCCGCAGCACCAGCCCCAGCAGTACGCGCCGCCGCCCGCCCCGCAGCAGCAGTACGCCCCGCCCCAGCAGCAGTACGCGCCCCCGCAGCCGCCGCCCCAGGCCCCGGCGCCCCGCGAGCCGCGCCCGCCGCGCGAACCGCGCCGGCGCAGCGCCAACCCGATCCGGATCCCCGGCCTCGGCTGCCTCAAGGGCTGCCTGGTCATGATCGTCCTGTTCGTGGTCGCCGGCTGGCTCGTCTGGGAGCTGACCCCGCTCCAGAGCTGGGTCGCCGAGGGCAAGGGCTACTGGGAGGCGATCGGCGACGGCGTCTCGTCCTTCACCACCTGGGTGTCCGACCTGTTCGACAGCGCGAGCACGGGCACCGGCACCGGAAACACGGGTGCTACCGGCGGTACGGGACAGTAATACTGTTGATTTGTCGACTTCCGGGGGGTGTTTTCCTCCCGGAAGTGACGACCGGCGCCCGCGGACGCGTACGTTTGGCGTGAACCGCAGCCGCTGAGGGAGCAGTCTTGGCACGGAACATCGGCAGCCGCTACACCGCCCACCAGATCCTCGGGCGGGGCAGCGCCGGAACGGTGTGGCTCGGCGAGGGCCCCGAAGGGCCCGTCGCCGTCAAACTGCTGCGCGAGGACCTGGCCTCCGACCAGGAACTCGTCGGCCGCTTCGTCCGGGAGCGGACCGCCCTGCTCGGACTCGACCACCCCCGCGTGGTCAAGGTCCGCGACCTCGTCGTCGACGGCAACGACCTCGCCCTCGTCATGGACCTCGTGCGCGGCACCGACCTGCGCACCCGCCTCGACCGCGAGCGCCGGCTCGCCCCCGAGGCCGCCGTCGCGATCGTCGCCGACGTCGCCGACGCCCTGGCCGCCGCGCACGCCGCCGGGGTCGTCCACCGGGACGTCAAGCCCGAGAACATCCTGCTCGACATGGAGGGCCCGCTCGGCCCCGGCGGCGCCCACCCCGCCCTGCTCACCGACTTCGGCGTCGCCAAGCTCATCGACACCCCCGGCCGCACCAAGGCCACCCGGATCATCGGCACCCCCGACTACCTCGCCCCCGAGATCGTCGAGGGCCTCCCGCCGCGCGCCGCCGTCGACATCTACGCCCTCGCGACCGTCCTGTACGAGCTGCTCGCCGGCTTCACCCCGTTCGGCGGCGGCCACCCCGGCGCGGTCCTGCGCCGCCACGTCACCGAGACCGTCGTCCCGCTGCCCGGCATCCCCGAGGAGCTGTGGCAGCTGCTCGTGCAGTGCCTCGCCAAGGCCCCCGCCTCCCGGCTGCGCGCCTCCGAGCTGGCCGCCCGCCTCAAGGACGTCCTGCCGCTGCTCAAGGGCATCCCGCCGCTCGACGTCGACGAGCCCGACGCGGAGCCGGCCCCGGAGCCGTACGAGGAGGACGGGTACGCCACCGCGCCGGGCGCCGCCGAGCCCGGCCCGCGCCGGGCCGCCGTCCCGCTCGTCCCCGGCGCCTCC
The DNA here is from genome assembly GCF_044760185.1 of Streptomyces sp. NPDC098101. Classification (NCBI taxonomy): domain Bacteria; kingdom Bacillati; phylum Actinomycetota; class Actinomycetes; order Kitasatosporales; family Streptomycetaceae; genus Streptomyces; species Streptomyces sp. NPDC098101. Next base: position 42,094 of record NZ_JBIWAS010000002.1, read on the forward strand.
GCCGACTCCCACCGGGACACCCACACCTCCATGCGGGTCCCGGCCCCCGACGAGCTCTCCGGCGGCCCCCTCGGCACCGCCCGCGCCCCCCGCCCGGCGGGCGCCCGCCGCCCCGGCTCGGCCCGCCACAAGGCGGGCACGGTCCGCAAGCGCCGGATCGCCTTCGCCGTCGCGGCGGTCGTGCTCGCGGGAGCGCTGGGCGCCGGCGGCTACTACGCGGCCTCCGGCGACGGGGAGGCCCCGCCGCAGGACTCGAAGCAGTCCTCGCCCCTGCCGTAGGGCCCCGCGGACCGCCGGGACACCCCCCGGCGGCCGCAGGTTCGGCTCCCCGCCCGGAGCCGTTACGCTGGACGCGTGGCAGTCGTCGACGTATCCGAAGAGCTGAAGTCCCTCTCCTCGACCATGGGGTCGATCGAGGCCGTCCTGGACCTCGAGAAGCTGAGGGCCGACATCGCCGTGCTCGAAGAGCAGGCCGCGGCCCCGTCCCTGTGGGACGACCCGGAGGCGGCGCAGAAGATCACGAGCAAGCTTTCGCACCTCCAGGCCGAGGTCCGCAAGGCCGAGACCCTGCGCGGGCGGATCGACGACCTCGGGGTGCTCTTCGAGCTCGCCGAGGAGATGGACGACCCGGACACCCTCGCCGAGGCCGAGGCGGAGCTGACCTCCGTCCGCAAGGCCCTCGACGAGATGGAGGTCCGCACCCTCCTCTCCGGCGAGTACGACGAGCGCGAGGCCCTGGTCAACATCCGGGCCGAGGCCGGCGGCGTCGACGCCTCCGACTTCGCCGAGCGGCTCCAGCGCATGTACCTGCGCTGGGCGGAGCGCCACGGCTACTCCACCGAGATCTACGAGACCTCGTACGCGGAGGAGGCCGGCATCAAGTCGACCACCTTCGTGGTGAAGGCCCCGTACGCCTACGGCACGCTCTCCGTCGAGCAGGGCACCCACCGCCTGGTCCGCATCTCGCCCTTCGACAACCAGGGGCGCCGCCAGACCTCCTTCGCGGGCGTCGAGGTCCTGCCGGTCGTCGAGTCCTCCGACCACGTCGAGATCGACGAGTCGGACCTGCGCGTCGACGTCTACCGCGCGTCGGGCCCCGGCGGCCAGGGCGTCAACACGACCGACTCGGCCGTGCGCATCACGCACCTCCCGACCGGCATCGTGGTCTCCTGCCAGAACGAGCGCTCCCAGATCCAGAACAAGGCGAGCGCCATGAACGTCCTCCAGGCCAAGCTCCTGGAGCGCCAGCGCCAGGAGGAGCGCGCCAAGATGGACGCGCTGAAGGACAGCGGCAGCTCCTGGGGCAACCAGATGCGCTCGTACGTCCTCCACCCGTACCAGATGGTCAAGGACCTCCGTACGGAGTTCGAGGTCGGCAACCCGCAGTCCGTCCTGGACGGCGAGATCGACGGCTTCCTGGAGGCGGGCATCCGCTGGCGCAAGCAGCAGGACAAGTAGCCTCCGGCTCCTCTTCTCTACGGGCCCCGCACCGACACGGTGCGGGGCCCGTATTCGCTGGAGCAAGCGGAAGACGGTCCGTCAGGACGCTTTGTCGACAAGGGAACTGACGCGGCGGGGCCCGTAGCTCAGGGATTACGTCACAGTTGCATCGTCGCATGTCGGTCAGCAAGTGATCTTTCGGGCATCGCACGCGCAACGACCTTGACGCTTCTTCGGAAACTCGGAAGGGTGACGTACTGGCATGCGCATTTCTGGGGCGCGTGTGAACGGGGGCCGGTCCAGTCGTGACGTCGCCCCTGCCGCGCAGGCCCCGAGCGCTGCCCCATGACGAGATGAGCTACTGGGGGTAGCAGCCAGATGACCAACAAGACGCGGGTCCGCCTGGTGCGGGTCGCGGCCAGTGCCGTGATCATCGCCGGTGCGTCCCTGACGGCGGCCGGCGCCGCACAGGCCGTCGACAGCTTCGGTTCGGACACGAACCAGTCCGAGGAGATCACCCTCCAGAGCGAGGGCGACATCGACGGCAACACGATCGTCGGCAACATCGAGGGCGCCGAGAGCGGTGGCACGGACACCGCCGGTGGCAATGACGCTGCGGGTGGCAACGACGCCGCTGGTGGCAATGACGCTGCGGGCGGGAACGACGCGGCCGGTGGTAACGACGCGGCCGGTGGCAATGACGCCGCCGGTGGTAACGACGCTGCGGGCGGAAACGACGCCGCCGGTGGTAACGATGCTGCGGGCGGTAACGACGCCGCTGGTGGCAATGACGCTGCGGGCGGTAACGACGCCGCTGGTGGCAATGACGCTGCGGGCGGGAACGACGCTGCCGGTGGTAACGACGCGGCCGGTGGCAATGACGCTGCGGGCGGGAACGACGCTGCCGGTGGCAATGACGCCGCCGGCGGTAACGACGCTGCGGGCGGAAACGACGCTGCCGGTGGCAACGACGCGGCGGGCGGTAACGACGCGGCCGGTGGCAACGGTAACGGTGGGAACGACGCCGCCGGCGGTAACGGCAACGGCGGCAACGGAAACGGCGGGAACGGCGGCAACGCCGGGAACGGCGGCAACGGAAACGGCGGCAACGGCGGTTCCAGCGACAACGGCGGCTCCGGCGACAGCGGCGGCTCGGGCAGCGGCAGCGGCTCGGGCGGCGACACCGGCTCCTCCACCGGCGGCGGCAACGCCACCACCGGCGGCAACGCCACCACCGGTGGCGCCGGTACCTGCACCGTCGACCTCGACGGCGCCGAGTGCGTCGACAACAACAACCCCGACACCCAGAACGTGGGCTCGCAGCCCGTGCAGCAGGGTCAGGCCAAGGAGGAGCTCGCCGAGACCGGTGCGGCCGAGACCTCGTTCCTGATCATCGGCGCCGCGACCATGATCGCCGGTGGCATCGGCTTCCGTATGCTGCCGCGCCTCGTCGCCGGCGGCCGTACCGCCGCCTGACGGTTCCGCGCGTGACGAAGGGCCGGGGAGACCTCTCCCCGGCCCTTCGGTCGTTCCTCCGGCTCGTATGGGCCGTCCGGGCGGCCCTGTGGCCCGTTGGGGGCGGCCCTAGGCCGTACGGACCGCCGCGAGCAGCGCGATCGCCGCGAGGAGGGCGATCGCCACCGTCAGCAGCATGGCGGGGGAAAGACCCTGCGGGGTCAGTCGCTCCCGGTTCGCGCGGCAGACGGGGCAGCGGCCCTCGGCGACCGGGGCCGCGCAGTTGGCGCACACCAGTCGGTCGTAGGTCATGCGCTCTCCTCCTCCCGCACTGGGGTACCCACCAGGGCAACGACCGGAGGGGTCCGGGCGTTCCCCTACCACTGTGCCAGCTCCGCGCCGTTTCGGCGCGCCCCGCAGGCCCGTCGCCCTCCGTCCGGAAGGGCGAAAAGGATATACCGCACAAGCCAGGACCGCGACTGCGGGGGCCGTCCCCGGTCGCGTAAGGTCACGCACACCTACTCCCGGCCGACCGTGGTGCATCCGTGATCCGATTCGACAACGTCTCCAAGTCCTATCCGAAGCAGAACCGCCCCGCGCTCCGGGATGTATCCCTGGAGATCGAGAAGGGGGAGTTCGTCTTCCTCGTCGGTTCCTCCGGCTCCGGAAAGTCGACCTTCCTGCGGCTGCTCCTGCGTGAGGAGCGCGCCAGCCAAGGCCAGGTGCACGTCCTCGGCAAGGACCTGGCCCGGCTGTCCAACTGGAAGGTGCCGCACATGCGGCGCCAGCTCGGGACCGTCTTCCAGGACTTCCGCCTGCTGCCCAACAAGACCGTCGCCCAGAACGTGGCCTTCGCCCAGGAGGTCATCGGCAAGCCGCGCGGCGAGATCCGCAAGGCCGTGCCGCAGGTGCTCGACCTGGTCGGCCTCGGCGGCAAGGAGGACCGGATGCCGGGCGAGCTGTCCGGCGGTGAGCAGCAGCGCGTCGCCATCGCCCGCGCCTTCGTGAACCGTCCGATGCTGCTGATCGCCGACGAGCCCACCGGCAACCTCGACCCGCAGACCTCCGTCGGCATCATGAAGCTGCTCGACCGCATCAACAGGACGGGAACCACCGTCGTCATGGCGACCCACGACCAGAACATCGTCGACCAGATGCGCAAGCGCGTCATCGAGCTGGAAAAGGGTCGCCTCGTCCGCGACCAGGCGCGCGGCGTCTACGGATACCAGCACTGAGCCTGTAGCGAGTAGGAGAAAGCAGACCCATGCGCGCTCAGTTCGTGCTCTCCGAGATCGGCGTCGGCCTCCGGCGCAATCTCACGATGACCTTCGCCGTCATCGTCTCCGTGGCCCTCTCGCTCGCCCTGTTCGGCGGCGCGCTGCTCATGCGCGAGCAGGTCAGCACGATGAAGGACTACTGGTACGACAAGGTCAACGTCTCCATCTACCTCTGCAACAAGGCCGACGCGGCCACGGCCGGCAAGTGCCCCAAGGGCGCGGTCACCGGCCAGCAGAAGGAGCGGATCGAGGCCGACCTGAAGAAGATGGACATCGTCGAGTCCGTCCACTACGAGACGTCCGACGAGGCCTACAAGCACTACAAGGAGCAGTACGGCGAGACCGCCCTCGCCTCCGTGGTGACGCCGGACCAGATGCCGTCGTCGTTCCGGGTCAAGCTCAAGGACCCGGAGAAGTACCAGGTGGTGGCCACGGCCTTCGCCGGCCGGGACGGCGTCGAGTCGGTCCAGGACCAGCGGAACATCCTGCAGAACCTCTTCGACCTGATGAACGGCATGAACATCGCCGCGCTCTGCGTCATGGGCCTGATGCTGGTCATCGCGCTGATGCTGATCGTCAACACCGTGCGCGTCTCGGCCTTCAGCCGCCGTCGCGAGACGGGGATCATGCGGCTCGTCGGCGCGTCCAGCTTCTACATCCAGATGCCGTTCATCATGGAGGCCGCCTTCGCCGGACTCCTCGGCGGCGGCGTCGCCTGCGTGCTGCTGCTCGCCGGCCGGTACTTCCTGATCGACCACGGCATCGCCCTCGCCGACAAGGTCCAGCTCATCCAGTTCATCGGCTGGGACGCGGTCTTCGCCAAGCTGCCGCTGGTGATCGCCATCGGGCTCCTGATGCCCGCCGTGGCGGCTCTCGTCGCGCTGCGCAAGTACCTGAAGGTGTGAGAAGACACCCTCGCCGGTGGATGGCGTCGTACGGCCAAAGCCCGTGCGGCGCCATCGCCTTGTCCTAGAGTGGGCGACATGCCGGACGGCACCGACCTTCTCTGTAGCCGGCCCCGCGGAGTGCTCCGTGGGGCCGTTCTGACGTTGGTCTTCACCGGCGTCCTCGCCACCGCCGCCGCCACGGGCTCGCTGCCCCGGCAGGAGCCGGCGGCCGAGCGGGCCGGGGCGACCCCGGACGCGGGAGGGCGGTCCGGGGACCGGGCGCCCGTCGACAGCGCCGCGCTCCGCCGCGCCGCCGCCGCGGCCATGGCCGACGGGAAGTCGGGCAAGAAGGCCGCCGAGGAGTTCGTCAGCCGCAGCGGCGACCGCTGGGACGCGGTGTACGACAAGCGGGAGTACGCGGAGTTCGAGCAGTCCCTCGACGGCGCCTACACGGGCGTCGGGCTCTCCGCGGGCCGGGCCGACGGCGACCGCGTCCGGATCACCCGGGTCCAGCCCGGCGGCCCCGCCGCCCGGGCCGGGCTCCGCACCGGCGACCGGCTCGTCTCCGTCGACGGCCGCCCGGTCGACGGGCTCTCCGTCTCCGAGGCCGTCGCCCTGCTGCGCGGCGACGGGGTGCCGGGCTCGTCCGTCGCCCTGCGGGTCGAGCGCGGGCGCGCCGCCTGGACGCAGACCCTGCGCCGGGCCCGGCTCGCGACGGACCCGGTGACCGTCCGCCGCCTCGACGACGGGGCCGTACTGATCCGGGTCGAGGCCTTCACCAAGGGCGCCGGCACGCGCGTGCGGGACGCGGTGCGGGACGCCCCGGCCGGCGCGGGCGTCCTCCTGGACCTGCGGGGCAACGCGGGCGGCCTGGTCGAGGAGGCCGCCGTGGCCGCCTCCGCCTTCCTGGACGGCGGGCTCGTCGCCACGTACGACGTGGAGGGCGAGGAGCGGGCCGTGTACGCGGAGGGCGGCGGCGACACCGAGCGGCCTCTGGTGGCGCTGGTCGACGGGGGCACGATGAGCGCGGCCGAGCTGCTCACCGGCGCCCTCCAGGACCGGGGGCGGGCCGTCACGGTCGGCTCCCGGACCTTCGGCAAGGGCTCGGTCCAGATGCCGAGCACCCTGCCCGACGGCTCGGTCGCCGAGCTGACCGTCGGCCACTACCGGACCCCGGCCGGGCACGCCGTCGACGGGAGCGGCATCACCCCGGACCTGGCGGCGGGGGAGCGGGCCGAGGAGCGGGCGAGGACGGTATTGAGTGGCCTCGGAGGGGGCTCGTAGTGCGAAAATGACCGCACTATGGCAAAGGGACTCGTGAACGTGCAGGGCAAGCCTGCCAAGAAGAACCAGGACAAGGCGCCGGAGCGCAAGCTGATCGCGCAGAACAAGAAGGCGCGGCACGACTACCTCATCATCGACACCTACGAGTGCGGTGTGGTGCTCATGGGCACCGAGGTCAAGTCGCTGCGGATGGGACGGGCCTCGCTGGTCGACGGCTTCGTCCAGATCGACGGGGGCGAGGCGTGGCTGCACAACATCCACGTCCCCGAGTACATGCAGGGCAGCTGGACCAACCACTCGGCCAAGCGGAAGCGCAAGCTGCTCCTGCACCGGGAGGAGATCGACAAGCTGGAGGCGAAGTCCCAGGAGACGGGTCACACGATCGTGCCCCTCGCCCTGTACTTCCTCAACGGCCGGGTCAAGGTCGAGATCGCCCTCGCCAAGGGCAAGAAGGAGTACGACAAGCGCCAGACCCTGCGCGAGAAGCAGGACACGCGCGAGACGAACCGCGCCGTCGCGGCGGCCAAGCGGCGCCAGCGCGCGGGCCAGTCGCTCTAGCCGGGGGACCGGCCGCCGGGAATACGCTGGCGACGGCCGCCGTTGGTCACGTACGATGGGCCTGCACGCCTCGCGAGGGGTGCGCACCTTGAAAAATCAACATGGGGATGATCGGTTTCGACAGCGGATACCGATGCAGAGGAAGCGTGTCGAGGAAGCGGCAATGATCTCGTAAACCATATGTCGCAACCAATAATCGCCAACACCAAGAGCGATAACTCCCGCTTCGCCCTCGCTGCCTAATTTTAGGTAACGAACAGAAGCCTCTGTGAGGAGCGTCAGCCCGGGGATGGTCCCGACCCGGATCCTGGCGTCATCAAGGGATCTAAACCTCTAGCCCCGGTCACGGGGGTTGGAGGGAAATCAAACAGTGACTGAGCCCGTCGGAGACTTGTCCGCGTGATCTCCGGGGCTGAGAAACTCGTAGCGGACTGCACACGGAGAAGCTCTGTTTCCGTACCGTTGGACGCGGGTTCGATTCCCGCCATCTCCACTCATCCCATGTGGGCGAAGGCCCGGCGGTCACCACGACCGCCGGGCCTTCGTCATGCCCGCGGCCGTGCACAGGACCAGCGCCGTGGCCGCCGCCGTGAGCGGGATCAGGAAGCCGGACGCGGGGAACGGGGCGTGGTCGGCGGCCCAGCCGCCGGTGGCCGAGCCGGTGGCGATGCCTGCCAGGAGTGCGGTCACGGCCAGGGTCATGCCCTCGTTGAGCCGGTCGGCGGGCGTGAGGCGCTGGACCAGGCCCATTCCCGTCACCATCGTCGGCGCCGTCGCCATGCCCGCCACGAGCAGGCCGGCGGCCAGGGCGAGCAGGGAGCCGGTCGAGGCGGCGAGCAGGGGCAGCGCCATCAGGACCGTCATCGCGGCCAGGCAGGTGCGCAGCCGGGCGGTGCGGCGGGCCCGGCCGTAGAGCAGGCCGGCGGCGCAGGAGCCCGCCGCCTGGAGGGCGAGGACCGGTCCGGCGACGGGCCCGTCCACGTACGCCAGGGTCACCACCTCCATGGAGCCGAAGACCGCCCCGGTGGCCAGGAAGACCGCGAGCAGCGGCGCCATGCCGGGGGCCCGCAGCGGGGAGCCCGCCGGGACGCGCGGGGCGACCGGCGGCTCGGTGGAGCGCTGGGCCGTGAAGAGGAGCGTCCCGCCGAGGAAGAACGCGCCGGCCGCGAGCGTGCCCGCCTCCGGGAAGAGCGCCGAGCAGAAGAGGGCGGCGAGCACCGGGCCCAGCATGAAGCACAGCTCGTCGGCGGCCTGCTCGAAGGAGTTCGCGGTGTGCAGCGCGTCCGGGTCGTCCCGCAGGAGGTGCGCCCAGCGGGCCCGGGACATCCCGCCGGTGTTCGGGAAGGTGGCGGTGAGGGCGACCGCCGCGAAGAGCGTCCAGGCCGGGGCCCGCTCGTGCACGCACAGTGCCAGGACCAGCTGGCCGAGGAGGGCGTACGCGGCGGCCGGGACCGCGACCCTGGCCTGCCCGTACCGGTCGACCAGCCGGGCGGTCAGGGGGGCGACGACGGAGCCGACGGCGAGACCGGTGGCGGTGACCGCGCCGGCCAGGGCGTACGAGTCGTACGCCGCCGCGATCATGAGCACGGCGCTGACGCCGAACATGCCCGCGGGCAGCCGGCCGATCAGGCCCCCGGCGGTGAAGGCCAGGGTGCCGGGGCGGGCGAAGAGCCGGCGGTAGGGGCTGCGGTTCCGCTCGGCGCGGCGGTCTTTCTTCTCGAACTTCTCGAAAGAGGGGACGGGGGAAGGGGCGTCGTAGCACGGCACGAAGGCCGGGCCCGCCGGGGACGGGATGAGGTCCGGTTGCGGCATGGATCAAGGTTCGGGCGCGCGCACCCGCCCGGTCCAACACCTGATCGATGGCCATTCACGCACCCGTGTTGTTGAATGCGGCGGTGGCCTCCCCGTACGACACCGACCCCCGTCTCCTGCGCGCCTTCACCGCCGTCGCCGAGGAGCTGCACTTCACCCGCGCCGCCGCCCGCCTCTACGTCGCCCAGCAGGCCCTCAGCCGGGACGTCCGGCGCCTGGAGCGCGAGCTGGGCGCCGAGCTGTTCGTCCGGACCACCCGGCAGGTCTCCCTCACCCCCGACGGCGAACGCCTCCTGCCGTACGCGCGCCGGGTGCTCGCCGCCCACGACGAGCTGCGCGAGGCCTTCCGGGCCGCGCCCCGGCCCCTCCTCGTCGACCTCAACAGCCCCGACCTCGCCCACGAGCGCGTCCTGCGCCGGGCCCGCGAGCTCGCCCCCGACCTCGAACTGATGGCCCGCTACGAGAGCGGCCTCACCGGCGCCGCGCGGGCCGTCCTCGCCGGCCGGCTCGACACCTCCTTCGGCCGCTACGGCGGCCTCGCGGCCGATCTGCGGGCCGGGCTCGACGCGCAGTTCGTGCGGTACGAGCCGATGGCCGTGATCCTGCCCGACGACCACCCCCTCGCCGCGCTCCCCGAGGTCCCGCTCGCCGCCCTCGCCGGGGAGCGGATCTACGCCGGGGCCGGGAACGAGCGCACCCCCGAGTGGACCGACCTCGCCGTCCGGCTCTTCGCCGGACGCGGCATCGCGCTCTCCCCGCCCGCCCCGCTCGCGGTCGGCAAGGAGGAGTTCCGCCGGATCATGGCCAAGCACCGCCACCCGGTGCTCGCCGTCGTCGAGTTCCCGCCCATGCCCGGCTGCGTCCTGCGCCCGCTCGTCGACCCCGTCCCCCTGTCGCCCGTCAGCCTGGTGTGGCGCAAGGGGCTCCGCCACCCCGGCCTGGACGCCCTGCGGACCGCCGCCGCCGAGATCGGCGCCCGGGAGGGCTGGCTCGTCCGCCCGCCGGACTCCTGGCTGCCGGAGGACGAGCCGGGCCTGCCCGGGGCCGGCCGTCCGCGCCCCCCGCTCACAGCAACCCCGCCCTCCGGGTGAGAGCAAGGTTCCGCCGCCGTCACCTCGCGGCACCGGCCTGAAACGCGGCCTCCCTAGCGTCGTTGGCAGGTGGACCGGGGCAGTGGACGCCCCGGGCCCGACCCCGCGGAGGTGCGACATGGGCGGCCGGTGGATCGAACGGTGGGAACCGGAGGACGAGACCTTCTGGCGTGAGGAGGGGGAGCGGATCGCACGGCGGAACCTGATCTTCTCCGTCCTCTCCGAGCACATCGGCTTCTCGATCTGGAGCCTGTGGTCGGTCATGGTCCTCTTCATGGGACCGCAGTACGGCGTCGACCCCGCCGGCAAGTTCTTCCTGATCGCGACCGCCACCTTCGTCGGCGCGCTGATCCGGATCCCGTACACCTTCGCCGTCGCCCGCTTCGGCGGCCGGAACTGGACCGTCTTCAGCGCCCTGCTGCTCCTGCTGCCGACCGGCCTCGCCTTCGCGGTCATGGAGCCCGGGACGTCGTACACCACCTTCGTCCTGGTGGCGGCCCTCACCGGCGTCGGCGGCGGCAACTTCGCCTCCTCCATGACCAACATCAACGCCTTCTTCCCGCTGCGGAAGAAGGGCTGGGCGCTCGGGCTCAACGCGGGCGGCGGCAACATCGGCGTCCCCGTCGTGCAGCTCGTCGGCCTCCTCGTCATCGGGACCGCCGGCGCGGTGCACCCCCGGATCGTGCTCGGTGTCTACCTGCCCCTGATCGTGGTCGCCGCCACGTGCTCCGCGCTCTTCATGGACAACCTCGCCCCCGTCAGGAACGACACCGGGGCCGCGAAGGAGGCCGTGTGGGCCCGGCACACCTGGATCATGGCCTTCCTCTACGTCGGCACCTTCGGCTCCTTCATCGGCTACAGCTTCGCCTTCGGCCTGGTGCTCCAGACCCAGTTCGGCCGCACCCCCCTCCAGGCCGCCTCGCTCACCTTCATCGGCCCCCTGCTCGGCTCGCTCGTCCGGCCCGTCGGCGGCTCCCTCGCCGACCGGCACGGCGGCGCCCGCATCACCCTGTGGACCTTCGCCGCGATGGCCGCCGCGACCTCCGTGGTGATCTACGCCTCCGTGATCGAGTCCCTCGCCGTCTTCCTCGCCGGCTTCATCGGCCTCTTCGTTCTCAGCGGCCTCGGCAACGGCTCCACGTACAAGATGATTCCGGCGATCTTCCTCGCCCAGGGGCACCGCAGGGGGCTCGCGGGCGAGGACGCCGAGGCGTACGGCCGGCGCCTCTCCGGCGCCGCCATGGGCCTCATCGGGGCGGTCGGCGCGCTCGGCGGACTCGGCATCAACCTCGCCTTCCGCCAGTCCTTCCAGACCTCCGGCACCGGCACCGCCGCCTTCGTCGCCTTCCTCGTCTTCTACGCCCTCTGCATGGCCGTCACCCGGGCGGTATACCTTCGGCGCCCGGCGGCCGTGCCCGAGACCGCCGAGGCCGTCACGGAGCCGGAGCCCCGGCCCGGTTACGCGAAGGTGTGATCCCCGGTGCCCGGCACGGACCGTAACGACCAGGAAATACGGGCGAACCGCGTCCGTCACGCGTCCCCGTCAGGCTCTGCGTCCATGGACGAGCAAGAACACGGCCCCCTCGCCGGCTTCACCGTCGGCGTCACCGCGGCGCGGCGCGCGGACGAACTCATCGCCCTGCTGCGCCGGCGCGGCGCCGCCGTCGTCCACGGACCCGCCCTGCGGATCGTGCCGCTCGCCGACGACACCGAACTCCTCGCCGCCACCAAGGAACTCATCGGCCACGCCCCGGACGTCGTCGTCGCCACCACGGCGATCGGCTTCCGGGGCTGGGTCGAGGCCGCCGACGGCTGGGGGTACGGCGAGGAGCTCCTCGCCGTCCTGCGGGACGTCGAACTCCTCGCCCGGGGGCCGAAGGTCAAGGGGGCCGTACGGGCCGCCGGACTCACCGAGTCCTGGTCGCCGTCCTCGGAGTCCATGGCCGAGGTCCTCGACCGGCTCCTCGCCGAGGGCGTGACCGGCCGCCGGATCGCGCTCCAGCTGCACGGGGAGCCGCTGCCCGGCTTCGTGGAGGCGCTGACGGAGGGCGGCGCCGAGGTCGTCGTCGTCCCCGTCTACCGCTGGATGCCGCCGGAGGACACCGGCCCGCTCGACCGGCTCCTCGACGCGGTCCTCGCCGGGAGCCTGGACGCGGTCACCTTCACCAGCGCCCCGGCCGCCGCCTCGCTGCTCTCCCGGGCCGGGGAGAAGGGGGTACGGGCCGAACTCGTCGCGGCGCTGCGGCACGACGTGCTCGCGGTGTGCGTGGGGCCCGTGACCGCGCTGCCGCTCCAGGCGGAGGGCATCGACACCTACCAGCCGGAGCGCTTCCGGCTCGGGCCGCTCGTCCAGGTCCTCTGCACCGAACTGCCCGCCCGGGCCCGGGTCCTGCCGGTGGCCGGGCACCGCGTGGAGGTCCGCGGCCACGCCGTCCTCGTCGACGGCGCCCTGCGCCCCGTCCCGCCCGCCGGCATGGCCCTCCTCGGCCTCCTCGCCCGCCGCCCCGGCTGGGTCGTCTCCCGCGCCGACCTCCTGCGCGCCCTGCCGGGCGCGGGCCGCGACGAGCACGCGGTCGAGACGGCGATGGCCCGCCTCCGCACGGCCCTCGGCACCCCGAAACTGATCCAGACGGTGGTCAAACGGGGCTACCGGCTGGCCCTGGACCCGTCGGCGGACGACAAGTACGACGGGTAGGGCCGGACGCGGCCGCCCCCTCTCCTCCGAGGCTCCCGCACGGCGACCCCCCGCCCGCCTGACACGGCGGCTCCCGGTGGCGTACGCTCGACGGCTGCCCAGTGCACGTGAGAAGGGGGCCTTAGGTGGCCGCGCAGGAAGCCGTGGACACGGTCAGGGACCGTGAGATCGGTGTCGAGCAGGAACATCTTGACCAGGTCTACCGCCGGCTGGAGGAGAAGATCCACGAGGCGGAGTTCCTGATGAACGACGCCGCCCGGCGCGGGCAGGTCGGCACGCCCGGCGCCCTCGCCGAGCGCGACGCCCAGGTCTTCCGCGCCGGCATCCACCTCAACCGCCTCAACAACGAGTTCGAGGACTTCCTCTTCGGCAGGATCGACCTGCTGTACGGCAAGGACGGGAAGAAGGGGCCCGACGGGGCCTACACCTCCGTCGAGCCCGCCGAGGACGCCGTCCGCCCGGACAACACCGCCGACATCGGGGAGACCCTCCACATCGGCCGTATCGGCGTCCTCGACTCCGACTACGCGCCGCTCGTCATCGACTGGCGCGCGCCCGCCGCCGCGCCCTTCTACCGGTCCACCCCCGTCGACCCCGGCCGGGTCGTGCGCCGCCGCGTCATCCGCTCCAAGGGCCGCCGGGTCCTCGGCGTCGAGGACGACCTGATGCGCCCCGAGCTGCGGGCCACGCTCGGCGGGCACGAGCTGCCCGTCATCGGCGACGGCGCCCTGATGGCCGCCCTCGGCCAGGCCCGCAGCCACACCATGCGGGACATCGTCTCCTCCATCCAGGCCGAGCAGGACCTCGTCATCCGGGCGCCCGCCGCCTCCGTGACGTACGTGGAGGGCGGCCCCGGCACCGGCAAGACGGCCGTGGCCCTGCACCGGGCCGCGTACCTGCTCTACCAGGACCGGCGGCGGTACGCGGGCGGCATCCTGATCGTCTCCCCGACCCCGCTCCTCGTCTCGTACACCGAGGGCGTCCTGCCCTCCCTCGGCGAGGAGGGCCAGGTCGCCATCCGCGCGGTCGGCTCGCTGGTCGACGGCGCCGAGGCCACCGCCTACGACGATCCGGCCGTGGCCCGGATCAAGGGCTCCTCCCGGATGCTCGCGGTGCTCCGCAAGGCCGCCCGGGGCGCCTTGGAGACCCCCGCGCCCAGGACGCGGCCCGAGCCGGGGGAGGACGCCGACCGGGCGCCCGCCGGCACCCCCGCCCGGCTGCGGGTCGTCGCCTTCGGGCGCCGCCTGGAGCTGGAGGCCGACGAGCTGCGGCGCATCCGCCACAACGTCCTCGGCGGCACCGCCCCCGTCAACCTGCTCCGCCCGCGCGCCCGCCGGCTGCTGCTCGACGCGCTCTACGCCAAGTCCGGCGCGTCCGGCCGGCACAGCGACCCCGAGCTGGCCGCCGAGCTGCGCTCCTCCTTCGACGAGGACGTCTCCACCGAGGACTCCTTCCTCGGCTTCCTCGACGCCTGGTGGCCCGAGCTGACCCCCCGGCAGGTCCTCGGCGCGATGGCCGACGAGCGGCGGCTCGGCCGCTGGGCCCGCCGGATCCTCAACCCGGGCGAGGTGCGCAGGCTCGCCCGCTCGCTGCGCCGCCCGGAGCTCTCCGTCCACGACGTGGCCCTCCTCGACGAGCTGAACACCCTGCTCGGCGCCCCGGCCCGGCCCCGGAAGCGGCGGGAGTACGACCCGCTGGACCAGCTCACGGGCCTGGAGGAGCTGATGCCGGTACGGGAGGAGACCCAGCGCGAGCGGGCCGAGCGGCTCGCGGCGGAGCGCACCGAGTACGCGCACGTGATCGTCGACGAGGCCCAGGACCTCACGCCCATGCAGTGGCGGATGGTCGGGCGGCGCGGCCGGCACGCCACCTGGACGGTGGTCGGGGACCCGGCGCAGTCCTCCTGGTCCGACCCGGACGAGGCGGCCGCGGCCCGGGACGAGGCGCTCGGCTCCCGGCCGCGCCGCCGCTTCGAGCTGACCGTGAACTACCGCAACCCGGCCGAGATCGCCGAGCTGGCCGCCAGGGTCCTCGCCCTCGCCATGCCGGGCAAGGAGTCGCCCCGCGCGGTCCGCTCGACCGGCGTCGAGCCCCGGTTCGTCGCGGTCCCGGAGGGCGCCGGGGACGCGGATCTGGCCGAAACCGTACGTTTCGAGGCGCGAAGGCTGCTCGAACAGGTCGAGGGCACGGTCGGCGTCGTCGTCGCCATGCGGCGGCGCGAGGAGGCCGCCCGCTGGCTCGCGGAGCTGGGCGACCGGGTGGTCGCGCTCGGCTCCCTGGAGGCCAAGGGCCTGGAGTACGACGCCACGGTGGTCGTCTCGCCCGCGGAGATCGCGGACGAGTCCCCGGCCGGCCTGCGGGTGCTCTACGTGGCCCTGACCCGGGCGACGCAGCAGCTCACGGTGGTCGCGGGGGCCGGTGACCTGCCGGACGCGGCGGGGGTGCCGGACCTGCTGCGGGACTGAGCCCCCGGCCGGCCGTCCCCCGGCGGCCGGCCGCTCCACGGCCGGTTTCAGGTCAACCTGTGGCGCTGGAATCACCAACGGGAGTGGTTTGTTAGCCTGGGTGTGGCACCGGCTCGATCCAAGCCCCCGGGCCCAACCTTCGTCCCTCAGAGGGACCACTTGCCGCGAGGCGAGCATGGCGGGTCGGTGCCACCTAGACCGTCCTTTGGACGTACGTACGAAGTCGAGGCCCTCGTCACCCCAGGTGGCGGGGGCCTCTTCTGTTTCCCGAACCCCTCTCGTATGGTGGAAACTACTTTCCGAAAACAAAATGACCGCATTACCCGCTACTCGCTGGTAGGTGCGACCATCGGAGGGCGCCGCCGGGCAACCAGCCGGGGCGGCGTAGCAACGAAGCTCAGGGAAAGCAGAGGAACTCGGCCATGGCAACGGCGCCCAGCGTCTCGTACTCGATGACGGTCCGGCTGGAGGTTCCCGCGAGCGGGACCGCGGTCTCCCAGCTCACCACGGCGGTGGAGTCGTCCGGCGGATCCGTCACCGGCCTCGACGTGACCGCCTCCGGCCACGAGAAGCTCCGCATCGACGTCACCATCGCCGCGACCTCCACGGCCCACGCCGACCTGATCGTGGAGCAGCTGCGCGGCATCGAGGGCGTCGTCCTCGGCAAGGTCTCCGACCGCACCTTCCTGATGCACCTCGGCGGCAAGATCGAGATGGCGTCCAAGCACCCCATCCGCAACCGCGACGACCTCTCCATGATCTACACCCCCGGCGTCGCCCGGGTCTGCATGGCGATCGCCGAGAACCCCGAGGACGCCCGCCGCCTCACCATCAAGCGCAACTCCGTCGCGGTCGTCACCGACGGCTCCGCCGTCCTCGGCCTCGGCAACATCGGCCCCAAGGCCGCCCTGCCCGTCATGGAGGGCAAGGCCGCCCTCTTCAAGCGCTTCGCCGGCATCGACGCCTGGCCGCTCTGCCTGGACACCCAGGACACCGACGAGATCGTCGCGATCGTCAAGGCCATCGCCCCCGGCTTCGCGGGCATCAACCTGGAGGACATCTCCGCGCCGCGCTGCTTCGAGATCGAGGCCCGGCTGCGCGAGGCCCTCGACATCCCGGTCTTCCACGACGACCAGCACGGCACCGCCATCGTCGTCCTCGCCGCCCTCACCAACGCCCTGCGCGTGGTCGGCAAGGGCATCGGCGACGTACGGGTCGTCATGTCCGGCGCCGGCGCTGCCGGTACGGCCATCCTGAAGCTCCTCCTGGCCGCGGGCGTCAAGCACGCCGTCGTCGCCGACATCAAGGGCGTCGTCCACGCGGACCGCGAGGACCTGGTCGAGGCCCCGGCCGACTCGCCGCTGCGCTGGATCGCGGACAACACCAACCCCGAGGGCGTCACCGGCACCCTCAAGCAGGCCGTCGCCGGCGCGGACGTCTTCATCGGCGTCTCCGCCCCGAACCTGCTGGACGCGGCGGACGTCGCCGCCATGGCGGAGGGCGCCATCGTGTTCGCGCTCGCGAACCCGGACCCGGAGGTCGACCCGGCCGAGGCGCGCCGGACGGCCGCCGTCGTCGCCACGGGCCGCTCCGACTTCCCCAACCAGATCAACAACGTCCTGGTCTTCCCGGGCGTCTTCCGCGGCCTGCTCGACGCCCAGTCCCGCACGGTCAACACGGACATGATGCTGGCGGCCGCCGCGGCCCTGGCCGACGTGGTCACCGAGGACGAGCTCAACCCGAACTACATCATCCCGTCGGTCTTCAACGACAAGGTGGCGGGCGCGGTCGCCGGAGCGGTCCGCACCGCGGCGAAGGCGGCGGGCGGCGGAGCGGCCCCGGCCGCGCTCTGACGGCGCGTCGCGATTCGCGGTGGCGTAAACCCGCCTTTAGGGTTGCTTTTCGACTCCGCGTGGTTCGCGGGGAGTCGACAGAACGTCACCACCGCGGGGTTCCGGCGCTTTTCGTGTGACCCGCGGGGGTGCCGGATTGGCGTTCCCGCCGCTGGTGGGGGCAGGATGCGTGTTTGGGCGCGAGGGTCTGTCATGTGACCCGGGTCCGGGGACTGTCCGAGGGCCCTGGCAGCATCGGCTTCGCTGTACCCAATCGCGCGGCTTCCGCCGCGTGGCACGCCTCACAGGCAAGAAGAACACGGGAGTAACAACATGAACCGCAGTGAGCTGGTGGCCGCCCTGGCCGACCGCGCCGAGGTGACCCGCAAGGACGCCGACGCCGTGCTGGCCGCTCTCGCCGAGACCGTCGGTGAGGTCGTCGCCAAGGGCGACGAGAAGGTCACCATCCCCGGCTTCCTGACCTTCGAGCGCACCCACCGTGCCGCTCGCACCGCTCGTAACCCGCAGACCGGCGACCCGATCAACATCCCGGCCGGCTACAGCGTGAAGGTCTCCGCGGGCTCGAAGCTCAAGGAAGCCGCCAAGGGCAAGTAAGCGGCCTGTAGGCGCAGAAAGGGCGGCCACCCCGGTCACGGGGCGGCCGCCCTTTCGTTCGCCCGCCGCAACCCCGCCGCAACCCCGCCGCAACCCCGCCGGAACCCGCCAGAACGCCCCGTACGGCCCTGTGGGCCCGCGCGGGACCCGCGGAGCCGTACGGGACCTACGGGACCCCCGAAAGGCCGTACGGCCCCACGCGCGTGCGTGGAGCCGTACGGTACGGGGGTGCGCGGGGGTCGCTAGACCAGCGCGCTGCCCGGCAGCTCGACCTTGGCGCCGAGCTCGATCAGCTTCTCCATGAAGTTCTCGTAGCCGCGGTTGATCAGCTCGATGCCGTGGACCCGCGAGGTGCCCTGGGCCGCGAGCGCCGCGATCAGGTACGAGAAGCCGCCGCGCAGGTCGGGGATGACCAGGTCGGCGCCCTGGAGCCGGGTCGGGCCGGACACGACCGCCGAGTGCAGGAAGTTCCGCTGGCCGAAGCGGCAGTCGGAGCCGCCCAGGCACTCGCGGTACAGCTGGATGTGCGCGCCCATCTGGTTCAGCGCGGAGGTGAAGCCGAGCCGCGACTCGTACACCGTCTCGTGGACGATGGAGAGGCCGGAGGCCTGCGTCAGGGCCACCACCAGCGGCTGCTGCCAGTCGGTCTGGAAGCCGGGGTGCACGTCCGTCTCCAGGGCGATCGCGTTGAGCGAGCCGCCCGGGTGCCAGAAGCGGATGCCGTCGTCGTCGATCTCGAAGGCGCCGCCGACCTTCCGGTACGTGTTGAGGAAGGTCATCATCGAGCGCTGCTGCGCGCCGCGCACGTAGATGTTGCCGCCGGTGGCCAGCGCCGCCGACGCCCAGGAGGCCGCCTCCAGGCGGTCCGGGAGCGCCCGGTGGGTGTAGCCGTCGAGCTTGTCGACACCGGTGATCCGGATGGTCCGGTCGGTGTCCATGGAGATGATCGCGCCCATCTTCTGCAGGACGCAGATCAGGTCCTCGATCTCGGGCTCCACGGCCGCGTTCGACAGCTCGGTGACGCCCTCGGCGAGCACCGCCGTGAGCAGCACCTGCTCGGTCGAGCCGACCGAGGGGTACGGCAGCCGGATCTTGCAGCCGCGAAGGCGCTGCGGGGCCTCCAGGTACTGCCCGTCCGCCCGCTTCTCGATCGTCGCGCCGAACTGGCGCAACACGTCGAAGTGGAAGTCGATGGGCCGGCCGCCGATGTCGCAGCCGCCCAGGCCCGGGATGAAGGCGTGGCCGAGGCGGTGCAGCAGCGGGCCGCAGAAGAGGATCGGGATGCGGGACGAGCCGGCGTGGGCGTCGATGTCGGCGACGTTCGCGGACTCGACGTGCGTCGGGTCGAGGACGAGCTCGCCGGGCTCGTCGCCCGGGCGGACCGTCACTCCGTGCAACTGGAGCAGTCCGCGGACCACGCGGACGTCACGGATGTCGGGCACGTTGCGCAGGCGGCTGGGGCCGCTGCCGAGCAGGGCGGCGACCATCGCCTTGGGCACGAGGTTCTTCGCGCCGCGGACGCGGATCTCGCCCTCCAGCGGGGTGCCGCCATGGACGAGCAGTACATCGTGGCTGTCTGTGCCGGTCATGAATCTCGCGTTCCGAAAGTGGGTCCGACGGGTGGCCAGTGAAAAGGGTAAGGGGCCATGGAACCTCGTTCGGATGCTCCTGGGGACCTCTCAGACGTAATGAATTCGGCACAACACCCTCTGTTCGCGTGATCTTGCGGAGCGTCACCGTCCGGTTGCCCCGGCGGCCCGGCCGCGCCGCCCGGCCCCGTCCCCTCTGAACTGCGGCGGTCCCCGACTTCCCGCGTTCGCGCCCGACGGGCCACGCGGAGGCCGAAGATGCGGGATCATGTCTCGCATGACCGAGGTGTCCTCGCTCACAGGACGGCTGCTCGTGGCCACCCCCGCCCTCGCGGACCCGAATTTCGACCGCGCGGTGGTGCTGCTGCTCGACCACGACGACGAGGGCTCGCTCGGCGTGGTCCTCAACCGGCCCACGCCGGTCACCGTCGGTGACGTCCTCGCCTCCTGGGCGGACCTCGCCGGCGAGCCCGGAGTGGTCTTCCAGGGCGGTCCCGTCTCCCTCGACGCGGCCCTCGGCGTCGCCGTGATCCCCGGCGACGAGGGGCCGCTCGGCTGGCGGCGGGTGCACGGGGCGATCGGCCTGGTCGACCTGGAGGCCCCGCCCGAGCTGCTCGGCCCCGCGCTCGGCTCGCTGCGGAT
This sequence comes from Streptomyces sp. NPDC098101, assembly GCF_044760185.1. Classification (NCBI taxonomy): domain Bacteria; kingdom Bacillati; phylum Actinomycetota; class Actinomycetes; order Kitasatosporales; family Streptomycetaceae; genus Streptomyces; species Streptomyces sp. NPDC098101. Next base: position 61,736 of record NZ_JBIWAS010000002.1, read on the forward strand.
CTTCGCCGGGTACGCGGGCTGGGGTCCCGGCCAGCTGGAGGACGAGCTCGGCGACGGGGCCTGGTACGTGGTCGAGTCGGAGCCCGGTGACGTCTCCTCGCCGCGGCCCGAGGCGCTCTGGCGGCAGGTGCTGCGGCGGCAGCGCGGCGAGCTGGCCATGATCGCGACGTATCCGGACGACCCGTCCCTCAACTGACGGCGACCCGTCCCCCGTGCCCGTCACTCGACTGACCACAATCCGTCCCCCGTGCCCGTCCTCCGACCGGCGGCGACCCGTCCCTCAACCGAGGGCCCGGCTTTCAGTACCCTTGGCGGTTATGAGCACTCTCGAGCCCGAGCGCGGGGCAGGTACGGGGACCCTCGTCGAGCCGACGCCGCAGGTGTCCCACGGTGACGGCGACCACGAGCGCTACGCCCATTACGTCCAGAAGGACAAGATCATGGCGAGCGCCCTGGACGGCACGCCCGTCGTGGCGCTGTGCGGAAAGGTCTGGGTGCCGGGGCGCGACCCCAAGAAGTACCCGGTCTGTCCGATGTGCAAGGAGATCTACGACTCCATGGGCGCCGGCGGCGACAAGGACAAGGACAAGGGCGGCAAGGGCAAGTAAGTCAGGTCCCGCCGTCGGGGCGAGCCGGTGACGGCCCCCGTCGTGCGTGCTTCGGCGCGCGCGACGGGGGCCGTTCCGTTTCTCCGGCCCCCCCGGGCCGGACGCGACGGGGCCGTTCCGTTTCTCCCGCTCCTCCCGGAGCGTCCCCGTTGCGCAGGGTGCTTTCGCCGGTCACGGAGTGGTTGAGGTGGTCGAGACCTCTTGTCGGCCCGCCCGGAGTCCGCCTAGCCTCACGCGTGTTGTGCAGCGCGAAACGCTCATTGCACATGCTGCAACGCACGCACCTGGAGGGGATCCGCCATGAAGCTTCCTGCCCCCATCACCGCCGCGGCCGCCGCGCTCCTGCTGGCCGGCCTGACCGCCACCGCCTGCGCGCCCCAGACCTCGGACGGGAAGGCCACGACGGACGAGAAGAGCGGCACCCTGCGCGTCTGGCTCTTCCAGGAGGTGAGCAACAAGCCCAAGGAGCAGGCCGTCGAGGAGGCCGTCGCCGCCTTCGAGAAGCGCAACGCGGGCGCGAAGGTCGAGGTCGAGTACATCCCCGTCGAGACCCGCGCCCAGCGCGTCAAGGCCGCCTTCAACGACCCCGAGTCGGCCCCCGACCTCATCGAGTACGGCAACACCGACACCGCCGGATACGTCAAGGACGGCGGCCTCGCCGACATCAGTGCCGAGTTCGCCGCCTGGGACGAGGCGAAGGACACCGACGCCACCGCCCGCCAGTCCGTCACCGTCGGCGGCAAGGTCTACGGCGCCCCCTTCTTCGTCGGCATCCGCGCCCTCTACTACCGCACCGACGTCTTCCAGGAGCTGGGCCTGACGGCCCCCAAGAGCCAGGCCGAACTCGTCGAGACCGCCAAGAAGATCCGCAAGGCCAGGCCCGAGCTCTACGGCATCGCCGTCGGCGGCGCCTACACCTACGGCGCCATGCCCTTCGTCTGGGCCGCCGGCGGCGAACTCGCCACCGCGCGGGGCGACTCGTACGAGGCCGCCATCAACAGCCCCGAAGCCCTCAAGGGCATCACCACGTACACCTCGCTCTTCGGCGACGACAACTGTCCGGCCGCCAAGTGCGCCCAGATGGGCGGCAACGCCACCGTCACCGCCTTCGCCTCCGGCAAGGCCGGCATGGCCATCGGCGGCGACTTCAGCCACGCGGCCGTCGAGGCCGGCACCGTGAAGGGCAAGTACGCCGTCGTCCCGCTGCCCGGCACCACCCCCGGCTCCATCGCCCCCGCCTTCGCCGGCGGCAACAACATCGGCGTCCTCAAGAGCAGCCCGCGCCGCACCCTCGCCGTCGACCTCCTCAAGTCCCTGACCGGCAAGGAGACCCAGGGCCGGCTCTTCGACGCGATGGGCTTCCTGCCCACGTACACCGACACGCGCGCCGCCGCCGCCCGGCGGCAGCCCTTCGTGAAGCCCTTCACCGACACCCTCGCCGCCGGCACCAAGTTCGTCCCCGCGTCCCCCGGCTGGGGCCAGATCGACGCCTCCCTCGTCCTGCCCACGATGTTCCAGGAGATCGTCAGCGGCCGTAAGGACGTCAAGGCGGCGGCGGACGACGCCGCGAAGAAGATGGACGCGGCCTTCGCGCCGGCCGGCTGATCCGCATGACCACCCAGCTCACCCCGCCCGTCGAGAAGCGGCCCGCCACGGCCCCGGGCCCCGCCCCCGGGGCCCGCGGCCCCCGGCGCCCCGGCGCCTGGACCCCCTGGCTCTACCTGCTGCCCGCCCTCGTCGTCCTCGGCGCCCTGCTCGTCTACCCCGTCTACCAACTGGGCCTGATCTCCTTCCTGGAGTACACCCAGGCCCAGGTCAGCGGCGGCGAACCCACCTCGTTCCAGGGGTTCGGGAACTACGCGGCGCTCTTCTCCGACCCCCAGTTCTGGCAGGTCCTCCTCGCCACCGTCGTCTTCGCCGCCGCCTGCGTCGTCACCACCCTCGCCGTCGGCTGCGCCCTCGCGGTCCTCCTCACGCGGGTGCGCGCCCTGCCCCGGCTCGTCCTGATGACGGTCGCGCTCGGCGCCTGGGCCACCCCCGCCGTCACCGGCTCCACCGTCTGGGTCTTCCTCTTCGACCCCGACTTCGGCCCCGTCAACCGGCTCCTCGGACTCGGCGACTTCTCCTGGACGTACGGGCGGTACAGCGCCTTCGCCCTCGTCCTCCTCGAAGTCGTCTGGTGCTCCTTCCCGTTCGTGATGGTCACCGTCTACGCGGGCATCCGGGCCGTCCCGACCGAGGTCCTGGAGGCCGCCGCCCTCGACGGCGCCTCCCAGTGGCGGATCTGGCGCTCGGTCACCGCGCCGATCCTCCGGCCCATCCTGGTCGTCGTCACGATCCAGTCGATCATCTGGGACTTCAAGCTCTTCACCCAGATCTACGTGATGACGAACGGCGGCGGCATCGCCGGCCAGAACCTCGTCCTCAACGTGTACGCCTACCAGAAGGCCTTCGCCTCGTCCCAGTACAGCCTGGGCTCGGCGATCGGCGTCGTCATGCTGCTGATCCTGCTCGCCGTGACGCTGGTGTACCTCCGCCTGCTGCGACGCCAGGGAGAAGAACTGTGAACGCCCTCCGGATCCCGGGCGTCCGGCGCCCCGGGCGGCTCGCCGCCGAGGCCGGTGCCCTGCTCGTCGCCGCCGCCGTCGCCTTCCCGCTGTACTGGATGGTCCTCTCGGCCTTCAAGCCGGCCGGCGAGATCCAGTCCACGCATCCGCGCCCGTGGACGCTCTCGCCGTCCCTGGACTCCTTCCGGCGGGTCTTCGAGCAGCAGGACTTCGGGCGCTACTTCCTCAACTCGCTGATCGTGGCGGGGACGGTCGTCCTCGCCTCCGCGCTCATCGCCTTCCTCGCGGCGACCGCCGTCACCCGGTTCCGGTTCAGGTTCCGGACGACGCTCCTGATCATGTTCCTGGTCGCCCAGATGGTGCCCGTCGAGGCGCTGACCATCCCGATGTTCTTCCTCATGCGGGACTTCGGGCAGCTCAACACCCTCGGCTCGCTGATCCTGCCGCACCTCGCGTTCTCCCTGCCGTTCGCGATCTGGATGCTGCGCGGCTTCGTCCGGGCGGTCCCCGAGGCCCTGGAGGAGCAGGCGCAGATCGACGGCGCGAGCCGCACCCGGTTCCTGTGGCAGATCCTCTTCCCGCTGGTCTTCCCCGGCCTGGTCGCCACCAGCGTCTTCTCGTTCATCTCCACCTGGAACGACTTCCTCTTCGCGAAGTCGTTCATCATCAGCGACACCTCGCAGTCGACCCTGCCCATGGCCCTGCTGGTCTTCTTCAAGCCCGACGAGAACGACTGGGGAGGCATCATGGCCGGCTCGACCGTGATGACCGTCCCGGTGCTCGTCTTCTTCGTACTCGTACAGCGCCGCCTGGTCTCGGGCCTCGGCGGGGCGGTGAAGGACTGACGCGATGACCGATTCCATGGACCTGATCCCCACGCCCCTGTCGGCCGGGCGGCGGGGGAGCGGCCCCGGGCACGTCACGCTCGACGGGCGGACCGTCTTGGACGCCGGACCCGGCACCGGGGGCACCGCCCGCTGGCTGCGGGCCGCCCTGGGTGCCGCCACCGGGCTGCCGTTCCCCGACGGGACGGGGGAGCGCGCCGTACGCCTCCGGATCAGCGACGAGGTGGCACGGGAGCACGGCCCCGAGGGGTACCGGCTGACCACCGAGGACCCCGGTGCGGCCGTCCTCGTCGAGGGCGGCGGCCCCGCCGGGGTGTTCTGGGGCGCCCAGACCCTCCGCCAGCTCCTCGGCTCCGACGCGTACCGCCGGGCGCCCGTGACCGGCCGGGCGTGGACCCTCCCGTACACCACGATCGAGGACGCCCCGCGATTCGGCTGGCGCGGCCTCCTCCTCGACGTCTCCCGGCACTTCACGCCCAAGGACGACGTCCTGCGCCTGCTCGACCTCCTCGCCGCCCACAAGCTCAACGTCTTCCACTTCCACCTCACCGACGACCAGGGCTGGCGCATCGAGATCGAGCGCCACCCGAGGCTCACCGAAGTCGGCTCCTGGCGGGCCCGCAGCAAGTGGGGCCACCGGGCCTCGCCGCTCTGGACCGACACCCCGCACGGCGGCTTCTACACCCGCGACGACATCCGCGAGATCGTCGCGTACGCCGCCGAGCGGCACATCACCGTCGTCCCCGAGATCGACCTCCCCGGCCACTCGCAGGCCGCCATCGCCGCGTACCCCGAACTCGGCAACGCCGACGTCGTCGACACCGCCGCCCTCACCGTCTGGGACACCTGGGGCGTCAACCCGAACGTCCTCGCCCCCACCGAGGAGGTCCTCCGGTTCTACGAGGGCGTCTTCGAGGAGGTTCTGGAGCTCTTCCCGTCCCCCTTCGTGCACGTCGGCGGCGACGAGTGCCCCAAGGACCAGTGGAAGGCCTCCCCGGCCGCCCAGGCCCGCATCCGGGAGCTGGGCCTCGCCGACGAGGACGCGCTCCAGTCCTGGTTCATCCGCCACTTCGACCGCTGGCTCGCCGCCCGGGGCCGCCGCCTGATCGGCTGGGACGAGATCCTGGAGGGCGGACTCGCCGAGGGCGCGGCCGTCTCCTCCTGGCGCGGCTACGGCGGCGGGATCGCCGCCGCCGAGGCCGGCCACGACGTCGTCATGTGCCCCGAGCAGCACGTCTACCTCGACCACCGCCAGGCGCCCGGCGAGGACGAGCCGGTGCCCATCGGGTACGTCCGCACCCTGGAGGACGTCTACCGCTTCGAACCCGTTCCACCGGGCCTCTCCGAGGAGGCCGCCGCCCACATCCTGGGAACCCAGGCCAACGTCTGGACGGAGGTCATGGAGAACCGCTCCCGCGTCGACTACCAGGTCTTCCCCCGCCTCGCCGCCTTCGCCGAGGTCGCCTGGTCCGCGCTGCCCGCCCCCGAGGAGCGCGACTACACCGGTTTCGAGCGCCGCATGGACACCCACTACCGGCGCCTGGACGCCCTCGGCGTCGACTACCGGCCGCCCGCCGGACCCCTGCCCCGGCAGCGGCGCCCCGGGATCCTCGGCAGGCCCCTGGAGGGAACGCCCCCGAACGTGTGAGGCCCTCCGCACCCCCGTCACCCGGGAGCGGCGAACCCCGTCGCCCAAGAGCGGCGAAACGGAACTCCCCGCCGCTCCCGGGACGTCCCGGACGGAACAGTCCTTCGCGGACCCTCGCGCCGGACGGCTCGGAAGATGTGCCAGAGTTGCCACGTCCGGCCTGTGAGCACGTACGGTACGCCCACACGCAGGCGCGACGGCCGGGCACAGTCGGGGACCGCCGGGACACCGGGAAGGGGCAGCGGGTTGACCACGCACGCACCACAGACGGCGCGGGCCGTGACGCTGCCCGCCTCGCTCGACGAGGCCGTGGCGGCGCTCACGGCCATGCCGGCGGCCGTCCCCGTCGCCGGCGGCACCGACCTCATGGCCGCCGTCAACAAGGGCCAGCTCAGGCCCGCCGGACTCGTCGGCCTGAGCCGCATCAACGAGATCCGCGGCTGGCAGTACCAGGACGGCCACGCCCTCCTCGGCGCCGGCCTCACCCACGCCCGCATGGGCCGCCCCGACTTCGCCGCCCTCATCCCGGCCCTCGCCGCCGCCGCCCGCGCCGCCGGACCGCCGCAGATCCGCAACGCCGGCACCCTCGGCGGCAACGTCGTCACCGCCGCGCCCACCGGCGACTCGCTGCCCGTCCTCGCCGCCCTGGAGGCCGACCTCGTCGTCCTCGGGCCGCTCGGCAGCCGCGAGATCCCCGTCTCCCACCTGCTCGCGGGCCGCGACCTGCTCGCCCCCGGCGAGCTCGTGGGCTTCGTCCGGGTGCCGCTGCTCCACGCCCCCCAGGTCTTCCTCAAGGCCACCGGCCGCACCGGCCCGGCCCGCGCCACCGCCTCCGTCGCCGTCGTCCTCGACCCGGCCCGGCGCGGGGTGCGCTGCGCCGTCGGCGCCGTCGCGCCGATGCCGCTGCGCCCCCTGGAGGCCGAGCGCTGGATCGCCTCGCTGGTGGACTGGGACAACGACCGGGGGCTCGCGCCGGAGGCGCTGACGGCGTTCGGCGAGTACGTCGCCGCCGCCTGCATCCCGGACCCGCAAGGGGGCGAACAGCTGCCCCCGGCCGTACTGCACCTGCGGCGCACCGTCGCCGCACTCGCCCGACGGGCACTGGGGAGGGCACTCGCGTGAGCAGCGACGAACAGCAGGGCAACCAGGGCGGCTGGGAGCCGATCCCGCAGAGCGAGGGGTACGACGGCGACGCGACCGCCTTCGTGCAGCTCCCGCCGGACTTCATGCTGGACGGCGTGCCCCTGGAGGCGCCCGGCCACGGCTACGTGCCGCCGATGATCACCCCGCTCCAGCCGCTCGCCCCGCCCCCGGAGACCGACCCGGCGGCCACCGGAAGCTGGCCGGCCCACCCGCCGGTCGAGGCGGAGCCGGTACTGCCGTACTTCGACCAGGCGCAGGGCCGCGGCTACGAGCCGGAACACGTCCAGGAGCACGTCCAGGAGTACGAGCGGGACCGGGGCTACGAGCAGCCGCAGGGGTACGAGCAGCCGCAGGGCTTCGAGCGGGACCGGGGCGGCTTCGAGTACTTCGAGCAGCAGGGCGAGCCCTTCGACCCGGCCGGGTACGCCGATCCGGACCCGCACGCGACGGCCGAGTGGCACTTCGCGGAGCCGGCGGAGCACGCCCCCGAGCACACCACCGAGCACACCACCGAGCACACCACCGAGCACGCCCCCGAGCCCGCTCCCCTCCCCGAGCCCGGCCCCGGCGACACCGGCCAGTGGCGGATCCCCGCCGAGGCCCCGGCGACCCTCCCGGGCGGCGCGCCCGCGCCCTGGGCGCTCCTGCTCCAGGAGGAGCCGGAGCCCGAGGCCGTCGAGGAGGCGGCTCCGGAGGCCGTACAGGACGCTCCGGACGCCCTCGACGCCTCCGGGGCGGACCCGGCTCCGGAAGCGGCCCCCGAAGCCGCGCAGGACGCCCCCGGAGCCGTACGGGAAGCCCCCGAACCGGACCTCCCCGAAGCGGATCCCGCGCCCGAGACGGACGCCGGTCTCCGCGCGGAGACCGTCCTCGACACGGACGTTCCCGACCCCGTGCCCCCCGTCCCGGCGGAGGTCCACGCCTCCACCGACAGCGACGAGCACCCCCACACCTCGTACACCCTCCGGGTCAACGGCGTGGACCGGCCCGTCACCGGCTCCTGGATCGGCGAGTCGCTGCTCTACGTGCTGCGCGAGCGCCTCGGGCTCGCCGGGGCCAAGGACGGCTGCTCGCAGGGCGAGTGCGGCGCGTGCAACGTGCAGGTCGACGGCCGGCTCGTCGCCTCCTGTCTGGTCCCCGCGGCGACCGCCGCCGGGAGCGAGGTGCGGACGGTCGAGGGCCTCGCGGTCGACGGCGAGCCCTCCGACGTGCAGCGGGCCATGGCCAGGTGCGGCACCGTCCAGTGCGGCTTCTGCATCCCCGGCATGTGCATGACCGTGCACGACCTCCTGGAGGGCAACCACGCCCCCACCGACCTGGAGACCCGCCAGGCGCTCGCCGGCAACCTGTGCCGCTGCTCCGGCTACCGGGGCGTCCTCGAAGCCGTACGGGACGTCGTCGCCGAGCGCGAGGCCGGGGCCGCCGCCCACGCGCCCGAGAGCGCCGACGAAGCCCGCATCCCGCACCAGATCCCGCACCCGCACCCGCACGACGGAGGCAAGGCGTGAGCAGCGACGCGACCACCGCCGTTCCCACGGCCACGGTCACGGACGTCCCCGGACCCCTCGGACAGGAGCCGGCCGCCCACGGCCTCGGCACCTCGCTCCCGCAGGCCGAGTCCCGCGCGAAGACCGAGGGCACCTTCCCGTACGCCTCCGACCTGTGGGCCGAGGGCCTGCTCTGGGCCGCGATCCTGCGCTCCCCGCACCCGCACGCCCGGATCGTCTCCGTCGACACCTCCGCGGCCGCCGCCATGCCGGGCGTGCGGGCCGTGGTGACGGCCGCCGACGTGCCGGGCGCGGCCACCTACGGGCGCCGGGTCGCGGACCGGCCCGTCTTCGCCTCCGACCTGGTCCGCCACCACGGCGAGGCCCTCGCGGCCGTCGCCGCCGACCACCCCGACACGGCCCGGCTCGCCGCCGCCGCCATCGCCGTCGAGTACGAGGTGCTCGAACCGGTCACCGACCCGGAGAAGGCCTTCGCGGCCGAGCCGCTGCACCCCGACGGGAACCTGATCCGGCACATCCCGCTGCGCTTCGGCGACCCGGAGGCGGCCGGCGAGGTCGTCGTCGAGGGCCTGTACCGGATCGGGCGGCAGGACCCGGCGCCGATCGGCGCCGAGGCCGGTCTCGCCGTGCCCCGCCCCGACGGCGGCGTCGAGCTGTACACGGCCTCCACCGACCCGCACACCGACCGGGACCTGGCCGCCGCCTGCTTCGGCCTGACGCCCGACCAGGTCAAGCTGGTCGTCACCGGCGTCCCCGGCGCCACCGGCGACCGCGAGGACCCGGGCTTCCAGATCCCGCTGGGCCTGCTCGCGCTGCGCACCGGCTGCCCGGTCAAGCTCACCGCCACGCGCGAGGAGTCGTTCCTCGGCCACGCCCACCGCCACCCCACCCTGCTGCGCTACCGGCACCACGCCGACGCGGAGGGGCGCCTGGTGAAGGTGGAGGCGCAGATCCTGCTCGACGGCGGCGCGTACGCCGACTCCTCGTCCGAGTCCCTCGCGGCGGCCGTGGCCTTCGCCTGCGGCCCGTACGTCGTCCCGCACGCCTTCGTCGAGGGCTGGGCCGTCCGCACCAACAACCCGCCGTCCGGCCACGTGCGCGGCGAGGGCGCCATGCAGGTGTGCGCCGCGTACGAGGCGCAGATGGACAAGCTCGCGGCCAAGCTGGGCGTGGACCCGGCCGAGCTGCGGATGCGGAACGTCATGGCGACCGGCGACCTCCTGCCCACCGGGCAGACGGTCACCTGCCCGGCCCCGGTCGCCGAACTCCTCTCCGCCGTACGGGACTTCCCGCTGCCCCCGCTGCCCAAGGACACCCCCGAGGGCGAGTGGCTGCTGCCCGGCGGCCCCGAGGGCGCGGGCGAACCCGGCGCGGTGCGGCGGGGCGTGGGCTACGCGCTCGGCATGGTCCACATGCTCGGCGCGGAGGGCACCGACGAGGTCTCCACGGCGACCGTGCGGGTCGTGGACGGGACGGCGACGGTCATCTGCTCGGCCGTGGACACCGGTTCGGGCTTCGCCACGCTCGCCCGCCAGATCGTGCAGGAGACCCTCGGCATCGACGAGGTGCACGTCGCGCCCGTCGACACCGACCAGCCGCCCGCCGGACCGGCCGCCCACGGCCGGCACACCTGGGTCTCGGGCGGGGCCGTCGAGCGGGCCGCGAAGATGGTCCGCACCCAGCTCCTCCAGCCGCTCGCCCACAAGTTCGGCATGTCGACCGAGCTGCTCCAGATCACCGACGGCAAGATCACCTCGTACGACGGCGTGCTCTCCACGACGGTCACCGAGGCGCTCGACGGCAAGGAGCTGTGGGCCACCGCCCAGTGCCGCCCCCATCCCACCGAACCCCTGGACGACGCGGGCCAGGGCGACGCCTTCGTGGGCCTCGCGTTCTGCGCGATCCGCGCGGTCGTGGACGTGGACGTCGAACTCGGCGCCGTACGGGTCGTGGAGATGGCCGTCGCCCAGGACGTCGGCCGGATCCTCAACCCGGCCCAGCTCGCCACCCGCATCGAGGCGGGCGTCACCCAGGGCGTCGGCGCGGCCCTCACCGAGAACCTGCGCACCGCCCGCGGCCTGGTCCGCCACCCCGACTTCACCGGCTACGCCCTCCCGACCTCGCTCGACGCCCCGGACATCCGGATCGTGAAGCTGGTCGAGGAGCGCGACGTGGTGGCCCCCTTCGGCGCCAAGGCCGCGAGCGCCGTCCCCGTCGTCACCTCGCCCGCCGCGGTCGCGGCGGCGGTCCGCGCGGCCACCGGCCGCCCGGTCAACCGCCTCCCGATCCGGCCGCAGGCGGCCGTCGCGGCGCCCCAGTAGGACCTGCCGGGGCCCTCCGGACCGTTCGCCGGTCCGGAGGGCCCCGCTCACTCCCCGTACACCGGCATCGCCGCGATCCGGCCGCCCCGGACGAGGAAGACGCGGTGGCCGCCGCTCGCCATCCGGTAGGTGCCCTCGCCCTTCATGCTGACGGTGAAGAGGTGGTTGCCGGTCTCCTTGTCGACCGCCTTGAGGGAGCTGTTGTCGGGGGCGTGGAGCCAGACCGTCGTGCCCTCCACGGCCGGGGGAGCGAGCGTGCCGGGGCCCGTGCCGTCCAGGATCTCGTGCCACTCCTGCTTCGGGGAGGAGGAGCCCATCGTGGTGCCGTAGCGGTGGGCGTTGTAGGAGTTGGCCGCGAAGACGACGATGTCGCTGGCGGCCGGGGTGCCCCAGTCGGCCTTCCCGCTCCCGGTCTCCTCCTCCCACAGCGGTTCGCCCGCGTCGAGGCTGCGGGCGGTCAGCTTCGGGCCGCCGAAGTAGACGATGTTGCGGCTGAACGCCGGGGCCTGTCCGGCGGTGCCCTGGCCCGTGAACTCCCACTCCGTGCGGCCGGTTTCGGCGTGGAGGGCGGCGACCCGGCCGTCCCTGCCGTGGATCACGAGCCGCCGGTCGGCCGCGAGGGCCCGCGCGGCGCCGCCGCCGGGGGAGCGGGGCGAGGTCATCGGGCGCTTCCAGGCGGTGGCGAGGGTCCAGGCGTCGACGGCGCGCAGCTCGTCGTCCTCCGTCACCAGGTAGACGCGGGTCCCGTCGGCCGCGAGGACGTTCCTCACTCCGGACCCGCTCCGCCAGACGGGCCGGCCGGTGGAGGCGACGAACGCGCGCAGGGCGCCGTCCCCGTCGACGCCGACCACCATCCGGTCCGCGACGGACACGAAACCGGCGTCCGCGTCGATCTCCTTCGCCCGCCACCGCTCCTTCCCGTCCGTCACCGACAGGGCGAGCAGGCCGCCCTTCGCCGCCCGCACGACCACCACGTCCCGTACCGGCAGCGGGAGTTCGTCCCCCGGCGCCGTTCCGTCGACCGGGCCCCACAGCGGCTTCGGGGCCTCGCCCGGCGCGGTGTCGACGGCCCAGACGAAAGCCGCCTCGGGGGTCGCCGCGGCCGGCGGCACGTCGGCGGTCGGCGAACCGCCGTTCCGGTTCAGCCACCAGGCGCCCGCCCCGCCGCCCGCGCCGAGCACCGCCACGCCCACGGCCGCGCCGGTCAGGAAGCGGCGCCGGGACGGCCGGCCGGACCCGGGCACGGCGGTGTCGGCGGGCGCCGTCAGACGCCTCACCGCGGCCTCGCGCCGCTTGACGTCCTCCGCGAGCGGCCCCTTGCGCCACACCCGCTCGGCGCCCTTCGGCGGCGCGAAGGCCGCCGCGATCCGCGCGGCGTCCGGCCGGAGCGCCGGGTCCTTCGCCAGGCACGGGCCGATCAGCTCCCGCAGCTCCGGCGGCACCCCGCCCAGGTCCGGGACGCCGTGCACCACCTCGTACTGGAGCGCCGCCACGTGCCCGGCGTCGAAGGCGCGCCGCCCGCTCGCCGCGTGGACCAGGACCGCCCCGAGCGAGAAGACGTCGGCGGGCGGGCCGACCCGCTGCCCGAGGACCTGCTCGGGCGCCCCGTACCCCGGCGTGACCGGGATCTGTCCCGTGGTGGTGAGGGTGAGGCCGTGCTCGGGGCGGGCGATGCCGAAGTCGATGACCCGGGGGCCGGCCGAGGTCAGCACGATGTTCGCGGGCTTCAGGTCCCGGTGGACGAGCCCGGCCGCGTGGATGTCGTACAGCGCCCCGGCGAGCCGGGCGGCGAGGACGCGGACCGACGGCACGTCCAGCGGCCCGTACGCGCGCACGGCCTCGTCGAGGGTCGGCCCGGCGAGGAACTCGGCCGCGATCCAGAGCCGTCCGCCCTCCGTCTGCGCCCCGAGGATCCGCGCCACGCCCCCGCTCGTGACGGCTCGCGCCATGTCGGCCTCGCGGACGAACCGCTGGGCGAGGTGCGGGTCGTGGGCGAGCTCGGGGCGGAGGACCTTGACGGCGGCGGGCGTCCCGGCGCCGTCCCGGCCGACGTACACCTTGCCCATGCCGCCCTCGCCGAGGACGCCGAGGAGCCGGTACGGGCCGAGCCGGAGCGGGTCGCCGGCGGCGAGGGGCTGAGGGGTCATGAGGAGGCTTCCGAGTAGGGGGATTCGTGAGGGGATTCTGGGGGGCGGACGGATTCGTCAGACGAGCGGGTTCGTCAGGCGATCGGATTTGTCGAGCAATCGGATTCGTCAGGCGAGCGGCAGGGACACCACGGACGTCTCGCCCGCCCCGAAGAGCCGGGTCCTCTTCTTGTCGGTCACGAAGCGGCTCGCCTCCGTCCGGAACACCCAGTCCGAGCGGTAGCCGTCCAGGGCGACCGCGTTGAGACCGCCCCGCACGGGCGTGTACACGTACTTCTCGCCGATCACGGGGGTGGCGAAGAGGTACGGGGACAGGGAGCGCCCGGACGGCCCCTCCGTCCGGTGCCTGCGGCCGTTGTCGGCCCCGACGGACACCAGGCCGGGGGTCTCCCTCCGCTCCTGCGCGTGGACGAGGCCGTTCGCGACGGCCGGCACCCCGTAGGAGGTGGAGGCGGAACCGGAGCCGTACTCCCAGGCGACGGCGCCGTCCGTGAGGCGCAGGGCCCGCAGCCGGTCGCCGCCCAGGTAGACGTGCCGCTCGTCGGTCACCAGCTGGCCGGGGATGTACGAGGCGGAGTCCTTCAGGGGCAGCCGCCGCCGCCACAGCTGGCGGCCGGTGCGCAGGTCGCGGGCCTGGACCAGGAAGGAGTCCAGGTCGCCGCTGTTCTTGCCGAGGACCAGCCGGTCGCCGACGACCTTGGAGAGCCAGGGCCGGACGCCGTCCCACGTGTACGGCTGCCGCCACAGCTCCCGGCCCGCGCGGACGTCGACGGCGATCAGGTGCCAGCCGGTGTCGTCCTCGTCACCGGTGACGTCCCAGGCGCCCCGCCGGGAAGAGGCGAAGAGCACGCCGTCGGAGGCGGTGAGGAGTTCCGTGCCCTTGTGGGAGCCCTCGAAGCCCTTCAGGTCGATCGTCCGGGACGTCCCCCCGCCGCCGCCGAGGGCCCCGCGCGTGCGGAGGTGGAGGACGCCGGGGCCCTCGAACTCGCCGCTCGACAGGTAGAAGACCGTGCCGTCGGTGGTGATCTGCCGGGGCTCCATCACCGCGCTCTCGGTCCAGAGTTCGGAGCCGTCGCGCATGTCGAGCGCCCGGAACTCCGCGGTCTCGGCGAAGCCGACGACGCCGTCCGCGACCAGCGGGGTGATCCGCTGCTCGCGGTCGAACGCCTTCTCCTGCCACAGCGGCGCGGGCGCCCCGTCCGCGGCCGTCGTGGCGGGGACGGCGGTGGGCCCGGCGGATCCTCCGCCGGTCGGCGGCCCGTCCTTCCGCCCGCTCCGCCACGCCCACAGGCCGCCGCCCGCGCCCGCCGCCCCGAGCAGGGCGGCGCCGCCCACGGAGAACAGCCGGCGGCGGGAGAGCGGGGCGGCGGGCGCGGTCTCCGCCGCGACGGGGCCCTCCGGGGCCGGGAGCCGGTGCGGGGCGTGCAGCCACACGTCGGTCGCCCGGCGGCCGATGTCGGCGAGGACCAGCGGCGGCAGGTGGTCCGCGAACTCGCCGTGCCCGTCGTGCAGGTGCTCCACCAGGACGGCGGTGGTGGGGCGGGCCGCCGGGTCCTTGGCGAGGCACGCCGTCAGGAGCGGCAGCAGCGCCTCCGGCACGCCGGTGAGGTCGGGCTCGGCGTACCGCACGCGGTAGAGGAGGTCGGCGGGGGAGCCCGTACCGAAGGGGCCGCGGCCGGCGGACGCGAAGACGAGGACGCCGGCGAGCGCGAACACGTCGCCCGCCGGGCCGTGTTCCTGCCCGCTCGCCTGCTCCGGCGACATGAACGCCGGGGTGCCGGCCGCCGTCCCGGTGCGGGTGAGGTGGTCGTCGCCGGCCGCGCGGGCGATGCCGAAGTCGATGATCTTCGGGCCGTGGGCGGTGACGAGGACGTTCGAGGGCTTCAGGTCGCGGTGGACCACGTCCGAGGAGTGCAGCTGGGCGAGGGCCCCGGCGAGCGCGGCGCCGAGGGCGCGAACGGTCGGCTCGGGGAGCGGGCCGCCGAGCGCGACGGCGTCGTCCAGGGGTGGCCCGAGGACGTACTCGGTGGCCAGCCACGGGGTCTCGGCCAGCGGGTCGGCGTCGACGACGGCCGCGCCGTGGCGCGCGCCGATGATCCGCGCCGCGTCGGTCTCCAGGCGGAACCGGCTCCGGAAGGCGGGATCGGCGGCGAGCCGGGCGTGCACGGTCTTGAGGGCGACCGTCCGGCCGCCCGGGGTGCGCGCCAGATAGACCGTGCCCATGCCGCCCGCGCCGAGGCGGGCGAGGAGACGGTACGTGGCGACGGCGGCCGGGTCGTCGTGGGTCAGGGGCGACAGCATGAGGTCAGGTCCGTGCGATCTTCAGGCGTGTACGGGGACGGTGGCGGCCTGCCCGGGGAGCGGCGGCAGCTCGGCGGCGAGGAGCTCGGCGGACTGGCGGGCGAGCGCGGCGACCACCCGGCCGGGCAGCCACCCGGGGGCGAGCGGGGAGGGGGCGAGCGCGGCCGCCAGGGCGGCGGCGGTGGGCCGGTCGGCGGGGTCGCGGGCCAGACAGGCGGCGACCACCGGCCGCAGCCCGGGCGGGAGTTCGTCGCGCTCGGGCACGGTGTGGCCGGTGGCGGCGTACGCGAGGACGGCGCCGAGCGCGAACACGTCCCCCGGCGGGCGCGGCCGCCCTCCGGCCGCCTGCTCGGGGGCGAGGGCGCCGGGGTCGATCCCGGGCAGCCCGGCGCGCGGCTCGCCGTCGGGCCCCGCGGCCCGCACCGCCCCGAAACAGCTCAGGAGCGGCCCGCCGGCGGCGATCAGGACGGCGGCGGGGGAGACCCCGGCGTGCGCGAGGCCCCCCGCGTGCACGCCGGCGAGCGTCTCCGCGAGCGCGACCCCGACCCCCCGCACGACCCCCTCGGGCAACGGCCCGCCGTACACGGCGAGGGCGACGGGGAGGGGGAGGAGGGGGAGGTAAGGGGTGGCGTACCAGGTGGGGGCGGCGGGGGCGGGTCCGGTTGCGGCTCCGGGTCCGGGGGAGGGCGCGACTCCGGCTCCGGCCCCGGGCCCGGCCCCGGATATGGCTCCGGCTCCTGCGAAGGGACCCGACACCTCCGTCACCGGCGCCAGCCACGGCCCCACCACATGCCGTCCCGCCTCCGCCTCCACCGCGAAGCGGCCCGGGTCGGCGCCCGGCAGCGGGGTGCTCAGCAGGACCGTGCGCCCGTCCTCGCCCCGGGCCACGAACCGGCGGCAGGGGGCGGGGGAGCCGGGCGGGTCGAGACGGGTGATCAGCCGGTACGGCCCGATCCGCCGCGCGGACTCCCGCCGTGTGCGTGCCTGTTCCACCGGATCGTCCCCCCGTCGTCCCGACACCCCGGGGCCACCGGAGCGGGAACGAGCCTATCGAGACGGCCGACTCCGGCCACGGGAGGGGCGGGAAACCCTCGAGGTGACACGCTTCCCGGCGCGCGGTGCGCGGGCGGACGCCCGCCCCTACCATCACCGTGCTCCACGACCGCGGAACCCGCCGGGGCGGAGCCGGAACGACGAGGGGACGCGATGACGGCGAGGAGGGGGCGCGTGGGCACCGCCGTACTGGGGGTGGTCATGGCGCTGACCGCGACCGGGTGCTCCGGCGGAGGGACGCCGGACGAGGCGGAGGAGAGGACGGCGGCGGCGCTGAAGGTCTGCGAGGAGGTCTTCGGCACCGGGGGAGTGGCGGAGGCCCGCGAGGTCCTCGACTCCTCCCGCCTCGGCGCCGAGCCCCCGGTCCCGGGCGGCTTCAGGGCCGAGGGCCGGACCCCGGACGGCATCCGGACCGCGATGACCGGGGAGGCACGGGCGTACGTCCCCCGGAGCGCGGCCGACCGGCCGGGCCACCCCTCGTACCGGCCGTGCGGGATGGCCGCGGGGGACTACGAGAACCACGACGTCGTCGGCCGGATCACCGGAGAGGTCACATGGCTCTCCCTCACCATGGACGAGATGGCCGGCAGCGCCGACTACGGGGACAGGAGCAACAAGGTCGCCGAGGACCTGTACGCGAGGCAGGACGGGGGCACGGTCGCCGTCCTGCCCTGCCGTGTCCCCGGCGCGCCCGCCGCACAGGAGCGGGGAATGCCCCTGGAGGTCCGGGTGCGGGCCGAGACGGTCGGCCCGGAGGCGGACCTCGTGATCGGCCGCCTCCTGGCGTCCCTGGTGCGCGACACCCGGCAACGGCTCGGCTGCCTGAACCCGGTGGAGGTCCCGGCGACGTTCCCGTTCCTGTTCCCGGCGGACTGAGCACGCCGAAGCCCCCGGACCGGGCGGATCCGCCCTCCCCGCCAGGCGCGCCGGGGCAGTTGCCGCCGTTGCTGTCGGGGGCCCTCGCCGAAGAGGACCGGAGCCACGGCCAAGAGCGCTCTCGGCCAGTCCGAGGGGAACGCCGCGCGAGGTGACCGCCCGTGTCGTCGGCGGCACCGGTTCCGCCGGCCCACGGGGTCGCGGAGCCGGGAAACGGCGTCGCCCGGCCTCGCGTACGGGCCGGGCGACGGATGGAGACCGTGGCGGGAATTGAACCCGCGTAACTCGCTTTGCAGGCGAGTCCCTGAACCACTCGGGCACACGGTCGTGTGGGGTGACGAGTACGACCGTAGGGGGCGGTCCGAGGGGGCTCAAGGGGTCGCGGGGCCGTGCCACGCGACTGCCACACGCCCGCAACACTCCGTTCGCGGTCGTAGGTCCGAGGGCCGAGCGATCCCCGGTCTTCCGACAGGGGTCATTCAGGTCTACACCTCTTACTCTGGGGGGATGAGCGCCCTCGAACCCCGAGACGCCGGCACCGACGCCGCCGTCCCCCCGAGCCCCGGAACCCCTGCCGACCGCCCCGGAGACCGGGGGACCGACGGCCGGGGGTCCGTCCTCGACCCGGCGCACCGGGCGCTCAGCATCGGCATCGTCTCCGTCGTCCTGCTCATCGCCTTCGAGGCGACCGCCGTCGGCACGGCCATGCCCGTCGCCGCCCGCGAGCTGAACGGCGTGTCCGTCTACGCCTTCGCCTTCTCCGCGTACTTCACCACCAGCCTCTTCGGCATGGTCCTGGCCGGCCAGTGGTCCGACCGGAACGGCCCGCTCGCGCCCCTCGCCGCCGGCATATCGGCCTTCGCCGCCGGACTGCTCCTCTCCGGGACCGCGGGCGTCATGTGGATGTTCGTCCTGGGCCGGGCGGTGCAGGGATTCGGCGGCGGCCTCGTCATCGTCGCCCTGTACGTGGTGGTCAGCCGCGCCTACGACGAGCACCTCAGGCCCGCGATCATGGCGGCCTTCGCCGCGAGCTGGGTCGTCCCCTCCGTCGTCGGGCCGCTCGCCTCCGGCACGATCACCGAGCACCTGGGCTGGCGCTGGGTCTTCGTCGGCATCCCCGTCCTCGTCGTCCTGCCGCTCGCCCTCGCCCTCCCCGCGATCCGCCGCACCGCCTCGGGCCCCGCCGACCCCGAGGCGCCCGTCGCGCCCTGGGACCGGCGCCGGATCCGGCTGGCGCTCGGCATCTCCGCGGGCGCCGGACTCCTCCAGTACGCCGGGCAGGAACTGCGCTGGCTCTCCCTGCTGCCCGCCGCCGCGGGCGTCGCGCTGCTCGTGCCCGCCGTGCGGGGACTGCTGCCGCGCGGCACCTACCGGGCCGCCCGCGGCCTGCCCTCGGTGGTGCTGCTGCGCGGGATCGCCGCCGGGTCCTTCATCGCCGCCGAGTCCTTCGTGCCGCTGATGCTGGTCACCCAGCGGGGCCTGAGCCCCACCCTGGCCGGGCTCTCCCTGGCCGTCGGCGGCCTCACCTGGGCGCTCGGCTCCTGGATCCAGTCCCGGCCGTGGACGGAGCCGTACCGGGAGCGGCTCGTCGTCCTCGGGATGGTCCTGGTCGCGCTCGCGATCCTGACGGCCCCGAGCGTCCTGATCACCGCCGTGCCCGTGTGGACCGTCGCGGTGGCCTGGGCCTTCGGCTGCCTCGGCATGGGCGCGGTGATCTCCTCCACGAGCGTGCTCCTCCTGAAGCTCTCCGCCCCGGAGGAGGCGGGCGCGAACTCGGCCGCCCTCCAGATCTCCGACGGCCTCTCCAACGTCCTGCTCCTCGCCTCCGGCGGCGCGGCCTTCGCGGCCCTCGGCGGCGGCGCGGTGGGCCACGCGGTCGCCTCCCACACCGCCGCCACCGGCTCCCACCCGGCCGCCTTCGCCGCGGTCTTCCTGCCGATGGCGGCGGTGGCGGCGGCGGGGGCGTGGGTCGCCACGCGGCTGCACGGGGAGCCGGTGGCCCGGAGCTGAATCCGTTGGCACCGGTACGGCGCCGATCGGTACCGTTCCGGTATGCCCGTGAATCCGCCTCCCGCCGAGGACCTGCCCGACGCCCCCGTCCGGGAGGCGGCCGTGCGCCGGGCCGCCGAGGAGCAGGCCGCCAAGTGGCACGAACTGCTGGAGCGGCTCAAGTGAGCCGCGTCCGCCTCTCCACCGAGGACGTCCTGATCGTCGCCGAGTACGCCGTGGACGACCAGCCGTTCGTCGTCCGCGACCCCGGACTGCTCGACTCGGCGGTGCACCGGCCGTCGGCCACGGCGTTCGGCGAGGAGGCCTACCCGGACCTGCTGGGCAAGGCCGCCGCGCTCCTGCAGTCCCTCGCCGTGAACCACCCCGCCGTCGACGGGAACAAGCGCACCGCCTGGCTCTCCTGCGTGACCTTCCTCGCCCTGAACGGCGTCCATCTCCGCCCCGACGTCGACGCGGCGGAACGCCTGGTCATCGCCGTCGCCACCGGGGAGACGGACGAGGTCGGGGCGATCGCGGACGGCCTGCGGGTGCTGATCGACCCCGACGTGAGCTGAATCGCACCCGGGTGGGAGACCTCCCGTCGGGTACGAGGTCCGGGCCGGGCCGCCGGTAAGGTGGCCCGGTTGTCATATCTGGACGAGCGTCGAACCGGAGATCGTGACTACCACCGCCCCCTCCTCACACCACCTCTCTCCCGCCTTCCCCGGCCGCGCCCCCTGGGGCACCGCCAACAAGCTGCGAGCCTGGCAGCAGGGCGCGATGGAGAAGTACCTCCAGGAGCAGCCCCGCGATTTCCTCGCGGTCGCCACCCCCGGAGCCGGCAAGACCACCTTCGCGCTGACCCTCGCCTCGTGGCTGCTCCACCACCACGTCGTGCAGCAGGTCACCGTGATCGCGCCCACCGAGCACCTGAAGAAGCAGTGGGCCGCGGCCGCCGCGCGCATAGGGATCAAGCTGGACCCGGAGTACAGCGCGGGACCGCTCAGCAAGGAGTACGACGGCGTCGCCCTCACCTACGCGGGCGTCGGCGTCCGGCCCATGCTCCACCGCAACCGCTGCGAGCAGCGCAAGACCCTCGTCATCCTGGACGAGATCCACCACGCCGGAGACTCCAAGTCCTGGGGCGAGGCCTGCCTGGAGGCCTTCGAGCCCGCCACGCGCCGCCTCGCGCTCACCGGCACCCCGTTCCGCTCCGACACCAACCCGATCCCCTTCGTCACGTACGAGGAGGGGAACGACGGCATCCGCCGGTCGTCCGCGGACTACACGTACGGCTACGGCAACGCCCTCGGCGACGGGGTCGTCCGGCCGGTCATCTTCCTCTCCTACAGCGGCAACATGCGCTGGCGCACCAAGGCCGGCGACGAGATCGCCGCCCGCCTCGGCGAGCCGATGACCAAGGACGCGGTCTCGCAGGCCTGGCGCACCGCCCTCGACCCGCGCGGCGACTGGATGCCGAACGTGCTGCGCGCCGCCGACCAGCGGCTCACCGAGGTCCGCAAGTCCATCCCGGACGCGGGCGGCCTCGTCATCGCCTCCGACCAGGAGTCGGCCCGCGCGTACGCCAAGCTGATCCGCGAGATCACCGGCACCCGCCCCACCCTCGTCCTCTCCGACGACACGGGCGCCTCGAACCGCATCGACGAGTTCAGCGGGAGCGAGGACCGCTGGATGGTCGCCGTCCGCATGGTGTCCGAGGGCGTCGACGTCCCCCGCCTCGCGGTCGGCGTGTACGCGACGACGATCTCGACCCCGCTCTTCTTCGCCCAGGCCGTCGGCCGCTTCGTGCGCTCCCGCAGGCGCGGCGAGACCGCGTCCGTGTTCCTGCCCACGATCCCCAGCCTCCTCGGCTTCGCCAACGAGATGGAGGTCGAGCGCGACCACACCCTCGACCGGCCGAAGAAGGCGGGCGAGGACGAGGACCCGTACGCCGAGTCCGAGAAGGAGATGGCGGAGGCCGAGAAGCAGCAGGACGAGGACACCGGCGAGCAGGACATGCTGCCCTTCGAGGCGCTGGAGTCCGACGCCGTCTTCGACCGCGTCCTCTACAACAGCGCCGAGTTCGGGATGCAGGCCCACCCCGGCAGCGAGGAGGAGCAGGACTACCTGGGCATCCCCGGCCTCCTCGAACCCGACCAGGTGCAGCTCCTCCTCCAGAAGCGCCAGGCCCGGCAGATCGCGCACAGCCGCAAGAAGCCGGACACCGAGGCGGACCTCCTGGAGCTGCCCGCCGAGCGGCGGCCCGTCGTCTCCCACAAGGAGATGCTCGAACTGCGCAAGCAGCTGAACACGATGGTCGGCGCGTACGTGCACCAGAGCGGCAAGCCGCACGGCGTCATCCACACCGAGCTGCGCCGGGTCTGCGGCGGCCCGCCGAGCGCGGAGGCCACCGCCGGACAGATCCGGGAGCGGATCAAGAAGGTCCAGGAGTGGGCCACGCGGATGCGCTGAGGCCGCCCACCACCCGCCGCCCACCACCCGCCGTCCGCCGCCCGATGACCAGATGACCGCCGCCCGTCGACCGGAGGCCCGTACACCACGGTGTACGGGCCTCCGCCGTCCCGTCGTGACGCGGGACCGGCACCGGTGCCGGCCCCCACGGCCGGCCTCCGGAACCCCTTCCACGCTACGAGCACGACATAGCCGTTCTTGTCGCCCGAAGTCCTCTCTCCGGCCGACGAAGGTCCCGAAACGTCTCCATCCGGTCGCCGGCGCCCGGATTCTGGACGAGGTCTTCCGCTGAGCGGAGCGGGTCGCTACTGTCCCGGCTCAAAAGCATTCGCCCCGTGGCAGCGCCGCCGCGGAGCGCAGCCGGTGTACCCCTTCCTGCCGGCGGCCTCTGACGTGCGTCGCCGCGGGACCGGCGAGGCAACCCCGTGAGAGTCCCGCCTCCATCTCACTCCGAAGGAGAGGGCGTCGTGACCGCGGAGACCTCCCAGACGCTCGACCGGGGACTCAGAGTCCTCAAACTGCTCGCCGACACCGACCACGGCCTGACGGTCACCGAGTTGTCCAACAAACTCGGCGTCAACCGGACCGTGGTCTACCGCCTCCTGGCCACGCTCGAACAGCACGCCCTGGTCCGCCGCGACCTCGGCGGACGCGCCCGCGTCGGCCTCGGCGTGCTCCGGCTCGGACGCCAGGTCCACCCCCTGGTGCGCGAGGCGGCGCTCCCCGCGCTGCGCTCGCTCGCCGAGGACATCGGGGCGACGGCCCACCTCACCCTGGTCGACGGGGCGGAGGCGCTCGCGGTCGCGGTCGTCGAACCGACCTGGACCGACTACCACGTGGCCTACCGGGCCGGCTTCCGCCACCCGCTGGACCGGGGCGCGGCCGGCCGCGCGATACTCGCCGCCCGCCAGGGCGGCCTGACCGAACCCGGCTACACCCTCACCCACGGCGAACTGGAGGCCGGCGCCAGCGGCGCCGCCGCCCCCCTCGTCGGCGTCACCGGCGTCGAGGGCAGCGTCGGCGTCGTCATGCTCGCCGACGCCGTCCCCGAACGCGTCGGCCCGAGAGTGGTGGACGCGGCCCGAGAGGTCGCGGACGCGCTGCGCTAGGGCGCGCGGCGGATCGGGGAGGGGCGGGGACGGGGATACGCGTACGGGGCGGGCCCCGGCCCCCGTGACCGCCCCCGGTCTGCGGGTCTCGCCCCGGGCCACCCGCGCGGGCCGGGGCCCGTGGCGCCCGTACGGGCCTTGCTCCGTTTCGACCCTGTGGGCCGGAGCCTGTGCCGTTCGTGCGGGGCGGTGTCCGTGCCGCCCCTGTGCGGGCTCCGGCCCGTGCCCGCCCGCGTCCATTCGTTCCTGAGCCGTCTCAGGAGGTCAACAGCGCCCCCAGCGGGGTGCGTTCGTGGCTGACCGACCTGCCCGTGCGGGTCGTCGTCAGGAGGCCCGCCGCGCGGAGCGCCTGCGCGTGGGACGAGGCCGTCGCGTTGCTGACGCCGAGGCGGCGGGCCAGGTCCGTCGTCGTGCGGGGGCCGTCGGACAGCGCGTGCAGGAGCGCGGTGCGGGTCCGGCCGATGACCCCCGCGAGGGCCTCCTCGGGAGACCCGCCGTCCGGGGCGGCGAGCGGCAGCCCCCGTCCCGTCGGGAGGGCGAGGACCACCGGCCGGTCCGGACGTTCCTGGACCAGCGGGCCGCCCCGCCAGTGGAAGGTGGGCAGCAGGACGAGACCGCGCCCGGCGAGCCGCACCTCGCGGCGGACGCCGGAGCCCGGCCACTCCCACACCCCGTCCCGCAGCCGCGAGCCCGGAACCCGGTCCGCCAGGGCCGCGCCGGGCCCCCGCTCGGCGACGGTCAGCGCGTGCCGGGTGAACTCCGCCCGGTGCAGGTCCTGCACCAGCGGCCACACCGGCGCGAGGACCGCCCCGTACGCAGCCCGCTGCGCCCGGTCCAGCGTCCGCCAGGCCCCCGCCTCCCCGCCGTACAGCCCACGGATCCACGGTGGTGCGGCGCCCCGCCCCGCGTACACCCGCTCCAGCTCCGACCGTACGAGCTCCGGCCGGGTCTCCCGCAGCAGCGCGAAGCCCTCTTCCCGGGTCTCGCCGAGAACGTCGAGGAAGGACGGGGGCTCCCCGCCCGGCACCAGGTCCGCGAGCGGCCCCGCCGTGCCCGGCAGGGCGCGCAGGATCCTGCCGCGCCAGCGGCCGAAGAGCAGCTCCTCGTGCGGCGCGCCCAGCATCAGAAGGGCCGCGTGCAGCTCCGCCACCGGGGACGGCCGGGGCGCGAACCGCATCCGGGCGAAGTCCTCCGCCGTGAAGTGGACGCGCAGCATCCGTCCCCCGTTCCCGCCAGCCTTTCGGGCAGGGCCTGAACCCTCGTGCCCGCCCCCGTCCCGGCCAAGGATGCCGGGCATGAACCGTCACCCTTCCTCCGGCCCCGGCCCCGGCCCCGGCCGCCGCACCGTCGCCAAGGCCGCCCTGCTAGGCACCGCCGCCGTCCTGGCCGGTCCCGCCGCCGTCGCCCGCGCCGACCGGCCCCTCGTCCTGCGGCTGCCCGCGCCCACCGGCCCCCACCCCGTGGGCCTGCGCACCTTCGCCCTGACCGACCCCTCCCGCACCGACCCCTGGCAGCCCGAGCCGGGGGAGCCCGGGTTCGGCGCGCGCCAGGTGATGGTCAGCGTCCTGTACCCGGCCCGTACCGTCCGGGGCTTCCCGCGCGCCCCGCAGCTCACTCCCGCCGAGGCCGGGGTCTTCACCGGCCTCGCGCCCCTCGTCCGCCCCGGTCTCCCGGCCGCAGGCGTCGACTGGGGTGCGACCCTCACCCACGGGCACGTCGGCGCGCCCCCGCTCCCGGGGCGCCGCCCGGTGCTCCTGTACAGCCCCGGCGGCGGCGACTCCCGCACCCTGGGCACGACCCTCGCCGAGGACCTGGCGAGCCACGGCCACGTGGTGGTCCTGGTCGACCACCCCGGCGACGCGAGCCAGGTGGAGCTGCCCGACCGGATGCGCGTCACCGTCCTGCGCGGAGAGCCGGACGCGGAGACCTTCCGCACCATGGTCGACACCCGGGTCGCGGACCTCCGCCTCGTCCTCGACCGGCTCGGAAGCCTGCCGCTCGCTCCGGTCATGGACCGGCGCAGGACCGGGATCTACGGGCACTCGGCGGGCGGCACCGCCGCCGTGTCCGCGCTGGCCGGCGACGACCGGATCGCCGCCGGGGCCAACCTGGAGGGGTACCTCGACCTGGACCCCGTGAAGGGCCTCGCCCGGCCGCTGCTCCACTTCCGCACCGACGGCTTCGCGGGCGCCGCCCGCCTCACCGCCTCCTGGGAGGGCGTGCCCGGCCGCCGCGTCCGGCTGACCGGCGCCGGCCACTGGGTCTTCGGCGACCACGCCTTCCTCGTCCCGCGGCTCCGTGCGGCGGGGCTCGTCACGGCCGGGACCCGGGACGCGCTGATCGGTCCCGAGCCTCCGGCCGCTGCGGTCTCCTCCGTACGCCGGGAGCTGCGGTCCTTCTTCGCCCGCCACCTGTCCTGAAGGCCCGGCCCCGCCCCCGTACCCCCGCGCCCCCGGCCCCGTACCCCCGCGCGTCCCAGTAGATTGGACGGGTGCTCTCCCGTCTCTCCCGTCCCCGTGTCCTCGCGCTCGGCGCGCTGCCCGTCGTCGCGCTGTTCGCCGTCGTCGGGCTGGCGCCGCTGCCGTACGCGATCGCGCAGCCCGGTTCGACCGCCGACGTGCTCGGCGAGGACAAGGGGAAGCCGGTCATCACGGTCAGCGGTGCCCCGGTGCGGGAGACCGAGGGGCAGTTGCGGATGACGACGATCCTGGCGACCGGGCCGTCCGCGGACATCCGGTTCGGGGACGTGGCCGACGCCTGGTTCCGGACCGACCGGGCCGTCCTGCCGAAGGGCTCCGTCTATCCCTCGGGGAAGTCGGACGCGGAGATCGAGAAGCGCAACCTCGGCCAGATGAAGCAGTCGCAGGACGCGGCCGCCCTCGCCGCCCTCGGCTATCTGAAGCTGGATCCGGAGAAGGTGAAGGTGACCCTGCACCTCGCCGATGTCGGCGGGCCGAGCGCCGGGCTCCTCTTCTCCCTCGGGATCGTCGACAAGCTCGACGGGGACGGGGACGGCGGCGACCTCACCGGCGGCCGGACCGTCGCCGGTACGGGCACGATCGCGCCCGACGGGAAGGTCGGCGCCGTCGGCGGGGTCTCCCTCAAGACGCAGGCCGCCGCCCGGGACGGCGCCACCGTCTTCCTGGTGCCGAAGGCGGAGTGCTCGGACGCGGAGGCCGAGCTGCCGAAGGGGATGCGGCTCGTCCCCGTCACCGCGCTGGGCGACGCGGTGGCCTCCCTCAGGGCCCTGGAGCAGGGGCAGGACGCGAAGGTTCCGTCCTGCTGATCTGCTCGGCGGGGGCGGCGGGCGCGGCAGGGGCAACGGGCGCGGGCTTCGCGTCCATCTCCCGCCACGCCGGGAACGCCAGTGGAGAGAGCGTCGTCAGGAAGTAGAGCGATCCGACCCCCAGCAGCGTCGCCGTCAGGCCGATCCGCTCGACCAGGAGGCCGGCCGCGAGGCCGCCCAGCGGGGTCGTGAGCAGCACCCCCGCCGTGCTCGCGCCCATGACCCGGCTGCGGAGCCCCTCGGGGACCCGCTCGTACATCACCGTGGACAGGATCGGGTTGAGCACCCCGACGCCGAACCCGGCCGCCGCGAGCGTCACCAGGAGCGGCGCGGTGGTGTCGGTGAGCGCGGCCACGACGTACGGCGGGGCGCCGCCGACCAGGAACCCGGCCGTGAACACGGCCCGGCGCGGGAGGCGTTCCCCGACCGCCCCGTACAGCAGCGCCCCCGCGAGGGCGCAGCCGCCGAAGGCCGCGACGAGCAGGCCCTGGGTGGCGGGGCCGCCCAGGTTCTCCCGGGCGTGGACCGGGAGCAGGACCGAACTCCAGCTCTGGCTCAGGCCGTTGGTCACCATCACCATCACGGTGATGCCGAGCAGCAGCCGGGCGCGGAACAGGAAGGCGTACCCCTCGCGCAGATCGGCCCGATAGCGGGCGGGGGAGAGGCGCGGGCCGTCGCGCACCGGCTCCGCCGCCGGCACCCCGCGCAGTCCGGCCAGGACGAGCAGCGCGGAGAGGACGAAGGTCGCGGAGTCGAGGAGCAGGACCGTGTCGGCGCCCAGGAACGCGACGAGCAGTCCGGCGACGGCGGCGCCCGCCATCCGGGCCCCGCGCGACACCGCGTCGTACAGGCTCGCGGCCCGGGTGAGCGAGGTCCCGGCCCGCCCGGCCAGGTCGGGGACCAGGACGTGCCGGGCCATCTCGCCGGGCGCGTGGCACAGGCCGGTGACCGCCATCAGGGCGCACAGCATCCAGAACCGCAGGGCCCCGGCGTGGTGCAGCAGCGGGATCGCGGCGAGCGCCAGGCCGCAGACCAGGTCGGAGACGACGCTGACCCGGCGGCGGCCGAGCCGGTCGATGACCGGGCCGCCGGCGAGGGCGGAGACGAGGACGGGCAGGGCGGCGCAGAAGGCGACGAGCCCGGCCTTGCCGGGGCTTCCCGTGGTCTCCAGGGCGAACCACGGGACGCCGATGAGGGTGAGCGAATTGCCGGTGATCGAGACGGCGTTGGCGGCCAGGACGGTGGCAAGGGGGCGTACGTCCCCTTGCCCGGTGCTTCCCCCCGGGGCGGTCATGCGGCCAGCGCGACCGGACGGTCGGCGGTCGTCGCGAGCCGCAGGCCCAGTTCGACCATGCGCCAGCCGAGCTGGGCGCGCAGGGAGGGGGACTCCCTGACGGGGCGCGGGCGTCCGGCGGCGCGGTGGGCCTCGGCGGCGGTCAGGGCGTGCAGCTGGAGGTGGATGTCGGCGTGCATGGCGTGTGGTCCTTCCGTACGGGAGGGGGCGTGCTGCTCAGCCTTCGTGCTGCGGGAACGCGTGCAGATGGACCCGTACGCGCTCGGCGTCCGGCGCGTCCTGCTCGGGGGCGGTCCGGTACTCCTCCACCAGGGCGTGCATCTTCTCGCTGAGCTCGCGCAGCTTCGCGGGCGGCAGCCGCAGCGTGAAGTCGCTCATGTCGGAGGCGCCCAGCCACTTCTGCGCCCAGTCGTTCCGGGTGCCGAGGTAGGTGTTGAGCTCCTGGGTGTGGATCGACGCGATCTCGTGGAGGTAGACGTCGACGGCGCCCCGGATCTCCGGGTCCTCGTTCCGGTAGAGCGACTCGTCGAAGACCGTGCCCCCGGGGACCGCCTTCCACCACCGCTCCCGGCCCTTGCCGCGCTCCGGGTCGTCCTCGACGAAGCCGTGCGCGGCGAGCTGGCGCAGGTGGTAGCTGGTCGCCCCGCTGGACTCGCCCAGCCGCTCGGCCAGTTGGGAGGCGGTGGCGGAACCCTGGCGGCGCAGGGCGCGCAGGAGCTGGATGCGGAGGGGGTGGGCGAGGCCGCGCAGGGAACGGGGGTCGAGGGGGCGGACGACGTGCTCCCCGGGGGACCCGCCGGGGGTCTCGGCGGTGTGCTTCTCGGGCTCGGGCATGGCCTGAGCGTAGGCGTGCAAAGAAGTACTTGCAAGGGTTTCTTTGCAAGTACTTCTTTGCGTCGCTTCCTCGTGCGTGCCGGTCCGGCTACGTCAGCGGCTCCCCGCTCGCCGCCTGCTCCACCAGCGGGATGATCCGCAGCGGCACCGGGTTCTCCATCACGATCGCCGTCGACGCCCGCACGATCCCCTCGAACCCCACCACCTTGTCGATCACCCGCTGGAGGTCCGCGTTCGAGCGGGCCACGAGGCGGCAGAGCATGTCCCCGTGCCCCGTGGTCGTGTGCAGCTCCAGGACCTCCGGCACCGTCGCCAGGTGCCCCCGCACGTCCGCGCCCTGCCCCTGCTTGATCTCCAGGGTCGCGAAGGCCGTCACCGGATAGCCGAGCGCCGCCGGGTCCACCTCGGGCCCGAACCCCCTGATCACCCCCGTCCCCTGGAGCCGGTCGAGCCGCGCCTGCACCGTCCCCCGCGCCACCCCCAGGCGCCGGGACGCCTCCAGGACCCCTATGCGCGGCTCGCGCGCGAGCAGCGCGATCAGCCGCCCGTCCAAATGATCGATCGCCACAGCGGCCCCTCCGTAGTCAGGATGTACAAGTCGCCCGACCATCCTGGCGTGTCGCTGTACAGATTGACCAGAGAAGAAGCAAACTCTTGCGCACCTTGCCGAACGACGGGACATTGCTTCCATGACTGAGACCATCGATCACACCCCCTCCACGGCGCGGCAGGCCGATCCCTTCCCCGTGAAGGGAATGGACGCGGTCGTCTTCGCCGTCGGCAACGCCAAGCAGGCCGCCCACTACTACTCCACCGCCTTCGGCATGAAGCTGGTCGCCTACTCCGGACCGGAGAACGGCACCCGCGAGACGGCGAGCTACGTCCTCACCAACGGCGCCGCGCGCTTCGTGTTCACCTCCGTCATCAAGGTCTCCACCGACCGGGGCCGCTTCCTCGCCGAGCACGTCGCCGAGCACGGCGACGGCGTCGTCGACCTGGCGATCGAGGTCCCGGACGCCCGCGCCGCCTACGCGTACGCCGTCGAGCACGGCGCCACCGGCATCACCGAGCCGCACGAGGTGAAGGACGAGCACGGCACCGTCGTCCTCGCCGCCATCGCCACCTACGGCAAGACCCGCCACACCCTGGTCGAGCGCTCCGGCTACGACGGCCCGTACCTCCCGGGCTTCGTCACCGCGAAGCCGATCGTCGAGCCCCCGGCCAAGCGCACCTTCCAGGCCATCGACCACTGCGTCGGCAACGTCGAGCTCGGCAAGATGAACGAGTGGGTCGGGTTCTACAACAAGGTCATGGGCTTCACGAACATGAAGGAGTTCGTGGGCGACGACATCGCGACCGAGTACTCGGCGCTCATGTCGAAGGTCGTCGCGGACGGCACCCTCAAGGTGAAGTTCCCGATCAACGAGCCCGCGATCGCGAAGAAGAAGTCGCAGATCGACGAGTACCTGGAGTTCTACGGCGGCGCCGGCGTCCAGCACATCGCCCTCGCCACCAACGACATCGTCGCCACCGTGCGCGCGATGCGGGCCGCCGGCGTCCAGTTCCTCGACACCCCCGACTCGTACTACGACACCCTCGGCGAGTGGGCCGGCGAGACCCGGGTGCCGGTCGAGATCCTGCGCGAGCTGAAGATCCTCGTCGACCGCGACGAGGACGGCTACCTGCTCCAGATCTTCACCAAGCCGGTCCAGGACCGCCCGACCGTCTTCTTCGAGATGATCGAGCGCCACGGCTCGATGGGCTTCGGCAAGGGCAACTTCAAGGCCCTGTTCGAGGCGATCGAGCGCGAGCAGGAGAAGCGCGGCAACCTCTAGGGGCCGCCCACGCGCGCGAGGGGGTCCGGGGCAGCACCCCGGACCCCCTCGCCGCGCCACCGACCGGGCCGGCCCGGAACCGGCCGCCCGGCCGGACCCGGCGTCCGCCCCCGGCGTTCCGCGGGACACGGGGCCTGTTCGGGACGCCACCCTTCAAGGACGGCCGGGTACGCGCGCGCACCTGACCACACGCACGCGTACCCGGCTGCACGTCCTTCCCGTACGGTCCGCCCGGCCCCGGCACCGCACTGCCCGCGCACCCCGGCCGCACGCCCCCGCCCCGCCTCTACGCGCGCGTGCCCAGGTCCGCGCCCGTCGCCTTCCCCGTCCGTACGGGCTCCGCCGGCAGCGCCCCCTCCGGCAGTTCGGCCGGTGGTTCGCCGAGGGTCGCGAGTGCCGTCGCCGCCCGCGGGGCGTGCAGGGGCGAGAAGGCCGGGTTGATCCGCAGGGCCTCC
Organism: Streptomyces sp. NPDC098101; assembly: GCF_044760185.1. Lineage (NCBI taxonomy): Bacteria > Bacillati > Actinomycetota > Actinomycetes > Kitasatosporales > Streptomycetaceae > Streptomyces > Streptomyces sp. NPDC098101. The sequence goes on from NZ_JBIWAS010000002.1 coordinate 92,027, forward strand.
GCCAGATGGCGACGGGCCGGGCCCCGCAGGCCGAGGGCCCGCTCGACCTCGCCCCGGTGGTAGGAGAAGAGGGCGCTCCGCAGCCCCTCGTCCGTGGCCCGCTTCACGTACTCCAGGGCCTCCTCCGCCCGTCCCGCCCGGAACAGCGCCCACCCCAGCGCGTCCGCCACCCCCACCGACCGGTGCCCCCGCGCCCACTCCGCCCGCAGCCGGACGACCGCCGCCGCCGGGTCGCCGTGGTCCGCGCCGAGCAGCCCGAGCGGCACCTCCGCCCGCGCCCAGGTGCCCGTCCGCAGCCGCTCGTACAGCGCCCGCGCCTCCGCGTCCCGGCCCAGCGACTCGTACAGCTCGCCCGCCTCCAGGACGTACTCCGGCAGCGGCAGCCGGGCCAGGGCCGCCCGCCAGTCCCGTACGGCCTCCTCCGTACGCCCCAGGGCCGCGAGCGCCCGCGCCCGGCCCGCGAGCGAGGGCCCGTGGTCCGGTACGAGCCCCAACGCCGCCCCGTGCCGCTCCAGGGCCTCCTCCGGTTCGCCCCGCTCCCACGCCAGGTCCCCGAGCCGCCCGAGCGCCGCCGCCTTCTCCGCGTCCGCCTCCGCGAGCGCCGCCGCGTCCAGGGCCGCCGCGTCCGCGTCCTCGCGCCAGCCCCGGTCGCGGTAGGTCTGCGCGGCCCGCGCGCGCACCACCGCGCCCGCGTGCAGCTCCTCCAGCTTCTCCATCGCCTTGCGCGCCGACCCGTAGTCCCCGAGGCCGTTGTACGCGTCGATCAGGACCGGGTACGCCGGCCAGCGCCCCGGCTCCGTCTTCCGGACCCGCTCGCCCCACTCCCGGGCGGCCCGCCAGTCGCCCCGCGCCCCCGCGAGGGCCCCCAGACCGAGCTGCGCGGCCGTGTTGCCGCGCGCGGCGGGCCGCTCGGCCAGCGAGCGGCGCAGCGCCTCCTCGGCCCGCGGATAGTCCCGTACGTCCCCGAGGCGCGTCCCGCGCTCCACGTACGCCGTGCCGAGCTCCGCCCAGGACGCCCCGTCGTCCGGGTGCCCGCGCAGCCACTCCTCCCGGTCCGCGATCAGCGCGACCAGGTCCGGGAGCGCCGCCTGCGCGCCCGCGCGGGCCGCGATCACCGCCCGCTCCGCCGGTCCCGGCGGGGGCGGCGTCCCCCGGCCGAGGAACTCCGGGGCGTACAGCAGCGCCGTCGCCGCGAGCACCGCCCCCACTCCGGCGGCGAGGACCGCCCTCGACACGTTCTGGCTCTTCACGGCACTCACTGTGCGCCCGGCGGAGCCGCATACGAAGCGCCCGTCCCGGCGGGTCGGCGACTGTTGGGTCGGTTGTCGGTCGTGGTCGGCCGGGGTGTCCCCCGTTGGGGTGAACGACGCCAGGTTCCCGAGATCTTGTGCCGGACGGAACGCATGATCGCGGCTCCTTTCACTGTTGCCGTGCCTGCCGCGCCTGCCGGGGCCCGGATCCGGGACCGCCTTCGTGTCACCGTGGTCGAGGCGGAGGTCGTACGGCTGATCGGCGAGCACCTGGGTCGCCTTCAACGGGCTGATCTTGCGGTTCGTGTCCGTATCGGCGGGGTCCCGGTCAGGGAGAACCGCAGGGCGGAGCGGAAGAAGAACCTCACCGCGGTGTCCTCCTCCCGCTGGGCGGGCGCGATGACCAGGACGTCGGAGGACCAGTACCAGCTGTCCCTGCGCTGTCTGTTCGATGAGCGGGCCGGTCTGCGCCGGGCGGTGCACACCATCGAGAAGCGGCTCGCGGTGCCGTGCGGGCAGCGGAGCGGCAGGACGCGGGGCTTTGCGGACCAGGGCGAACGGTGGGCCAAGCAGCGACGTCTCGCCATGCTCAAGTCCCGTCTTGCGCAGATCGAGAAACGCGTCGAGGCCGGTCGACCGAGCATCGTCGTGGGCGGCCGGCGCCTGGCGAGGGCGCGGCACAATCTCGCCGGTGCCCGGCTCACCGAGGCGCAGTGGCGGCAGCGGTGGGGCGACGCCCGCCTGTTCCTGACCGCTGACGGCGAGTCCGGCGCACCGTACGGCAACTACACCATCACCGTTGCGCCGGGCGACGGCTCAGTGAGCATCGTGCTGCCCGAGCCGTTGCGACATCTGGCGAACACCCCCCGAGGCCGGTACAAGTTCTCGTGCCCCGTGCGATTCACGCACCGGCGTGAAGAGTGGTTGGACCGGGCCACCGCCAACCGGGCCGTCCGCTACGACATCGTGCACGATCCGGTCCGTGACCGCTGGTACCTGGACGCATCCTGGTCGGCTGACACCGCCGTACCGCCCACTCCGCAGGAGATCCGCGAGGCCGGGCAGAATCTGCTCGGTGTCGACCTGAACGCGACCCACCTTGCCGCGTACGTCCTCGACCCGCACGGCAACCCTGTCGGCGAGCCGGTCACCGTGCCGATCGACCTCACCGGTCCGGCTGCCCAGCGGGACGGGCGGCTGCGGAACGCGATCTCCGAGCTGATCCACATCGCCCGTGCGCACCACTGCTCTGGCATCGCGATCGAGAACCTCGGCTTCGACGATGCCCGCACCACCGGCCGGGAAACGATGGGCCGGGGCAAGCGCGGCAAGACCTTCCGTCGCACAGTGGCCGGCATCCCCACCGCCCGCTTCCGCGAACGGTTGCGCGGCATGGCCCACCACCAGGGCCTGGTGGTGATCGCCGTTGATCCGGCCTACACCAGCGTCTGGGGTGGCCGGTACTGGAAGAACCCGCTCCAGCAGCAGAACCAGCAGACCACTGTCACCAGACACCACGGTGCCTCGGTGACCATCGCCCGACGCGCCCTCGGACACCGGGCACGGCGACGGCCAGGTGTGACCGCACGCGACCGGAGGATCGCGGAGCGGGGAACTACCGGCCAGGCCGTACCCGCCCCGAGGACACGTGGGACCGCGAGCCCACCCAGGACAGCGAGCACGCCCGACGAGGGCGACAAGACTCGACCGCGCCGAGGTGATCAGCTCACGCTGTTCCCCGACCTTCAAGACCGTTCGGAGGGTCACCGGACCAGTCCGGTTCCACGCGATTCGGCCGGCACCGGCCCGCATCGCCAGGAACGGTTCACACCGATGGCCCCAGGTGCCACGCTGGCACCATGGACGATCTCCAGATGCTCCACACGGCCCTGCGCGCCGGACTTCCCGCCGACGCGGTCCTCACCGACCCGGACGTGACGGCCTCCTACGCCCACGACATGGCGAGCTTCTGTACGGCCGGCACCCCCGCGGCCGTCGTGCTCCCGCGCACCGTGGAACAGGTGCAACACGTCATGCGGACCGCGACCGAACTCCGCGTCCCCGTCGTCCCGCAGGGCGCCCGCACCGGGCTGTCCGGCGGCGCCAACGCCACCGACGACTGCGTCGTGCTCTCGCTCGTGAAGATGGACCGGATCCTGGAGATCGACCCCGTCGACCGGATCGCCGTCGTCGAACCGGGCGTGGTCAACGCCGTCCTGTCCCGGGCCGTCGCCGAGCGGGGCCTGTACTACCCGCCGGACCCGTCCAGCTGGGAGACGTGCACCATCGGCGGCAACATCGGCACCGCCTCCGGCGGCCTGTGCTGCGTCAAGTACGGGGTCACCGCCGAGTACGTCCTCGGCCTCGACGTCGTCCTCGCCGACGGACGGCTCCTGACCACCGGCCGCCGCACCGCCAAGGGCGTCGCCGGATACGACCTGACCCGGCTCTTCGTCGGCTCCGAGGGCAGCCTCGGCATCGTCGTGAAGGCCGTCCTCGCCCTCAAGCCGCGGCCCCCGGTCCAGCTCGCGCTCGCCGCGGAGTTCCCCTCCGCCTCCGCCGCCTGCGCCGCAGTCTGCGCGATCATGGAGCGCGGCCACACCCCGTCGCTCCTCGAACTGATGGACCGTACGACCGTCCGGGCCGTCAACGAGCTGGCGCGCATGGGTCTGCCCGACACCACCGAGGCGCTCCTCCTGTGCGCCTTCGACACCCCGGACCCGGCCGCCGACCTCGCCGCCGTCGGCGAGCTGTGCACGGCGGCGGGCGCCACCGAGGTCGTCCCGGCCGCCGACGCCGCCGAGTCCGAACTCCTCCTCCAGGCCCGCCGGCTCTCCCTCACCGCCCTGGAGACCATCAAGTCCGCCACGATGATCGACGACGTGTGCGTGCCCCGCACCCGGCTCGCCGAGATGCTCGACGGCACGGCGGCCGTCGCGGAGAAGTACGGCCTGACCATCGGCGTCTGCGCGCACGCGGGCGACGGCAACACCCACCCCGTCGTCTGCTTCGACCACACCGACGAGGACGAGTCGCGGCGGGCGCGCGAGTCCTTCGACGAGATCATGGCGCTCGGGCTCGCCCTCGGCGGCACGATCACCGGCGAGCACGGCGTCGGCGTCCTCAAGAAGGAGTGGCTGGCCCGCGAGTTGGGGCCGGTCGGTCTCGAACTCCAGCGCGGGATCAAGGCGACCTTCGACCCCCTCGGCCTCCTCAACCCCGGAAAGCTCTTCTGAGGCTCCCCGGAAGGGCCTGCGCACGCGATCAGCGCTCGCCGTCCTGCGACTCGTCCGACGGCCACGGGTCGCGCAGCCACAGGTCGTCGGCGGCCACGGTGGTCGCGAGCAGTTCGACGAGCCCGTCGTCGATGCCGAGCCGCTCCGACTCGGTGCCCGGCGGCACGGCGCGCAGGGTCCGCTCCAGCCAGGCGGACACCTGCGCGGACGGCGCTTCGAGCAGGGCGTCGCCGTCGGGGGAGGAGAGCGCCATCAGGACGACGCCGCGGCCGTCGACCTTGGTGGGCCAGATGCGGACGTCCCCGTGGCCGCAGGCCCGGAAGACGCCCTCGACGAGCAGTTCGCGCGCGAAGGTCCAGTTGACCGGGTGGTCCGTGCCGATGTGGAAGGTGATGTGGACGGCGTACGGGTCGTCGGTCCGGTAGGCGAGCCGCGCGGGCACCGGGACGGCGCGCTCGGGGGAGAGAACCAGCTTCAGCTCCAGCTCGCGCTCGACGGTGGTGTCGTCGGTGTTCTGCATGGTCGTACTCCTTCTCGTGGACGGCCCCGGGTGGGCCTTCACCAGGAGAGAGCGGGATGCCCGCGGCTCATTACGCGACTTCGGGAAGTTTTTTCGGGAAGTTTTTTCCGGCACGTGTGCCCGGGGGAGTCCGGGACATGCTCCTCTGGACGAGGGAACCGGAGGCATCGGCCCGAACATCACGTGGAGTGACCGATTCCGGCGAGTGTCGCCCGAAGGCGGCCTTTCTCTCGGGCTCTTTCTTCCCTCGGCGACGTTCTTCGTTACTGTCATCCCTGGGCGCGGCACGCCCGGCGCGCTGCCGTGCGGATCAAGGGCGTTGTGACTGAACGGAGTCGGGGCAGTGGCTACTCCTCCTGGAGGCGGCGGAGAGGTACCGCAGGCGGGGTACTACCCGGACCCGTCCATTCCCGGGTACATCCGGTACTGGAACGGGGGCGCGTGGGTCCCCGGCACGAGCCGGCCCGCCCCCTCGGACGGCGACGCCCCGCCCCCGCCCGCCGCGGCCCCGGCCGGTCCGCTCCTGGCCCCCGGCCCCGCTCCCGCCCCCACTCCTGCTCCCGCCCCCACTCCTGCTCCCGCCCCCGCGTCGCCCGCCGCCTCCGTACCGGCCCAGGCGCAGGCCCCGGCCCCCGCGCGGGCACAGCCCCCGGCCCAGGAGCAGCCCCGGGCCCAGGCGTCCGCGCACGTGCCCGCCCAGAGCCAGGCGCCCGCCCCGGCGCCCACGCCCGTGGCCGCGCAGGCCGCCCGGGCCGAGTCCCCGGCGCCCGTTCGGACGTCCGCCCCCGCCCCCGTACCCGCCGTGGAGGAGACCGGGCCCGTCTTCCTCGACGAGGAACCGGCCCCGGCCGAGCCCGCCTCGGCCTGGCAGGCCGACACCTCCCGGCAGACCGGCTTCGGCGGCGACCGCGACCAGAAGGTCTCCTGGGGAGCGCCCCGGTCCCCCGATCCGCGCACCCCGGCGGAGTGGCCGGTCGCGGGCGAGCAGGCCGAACCCCAGGCCCCGGCCCAGGCGTCCGCCCCCGCACAGGCCCAGGCGCCCGCCCCGGTGCGGCCGGTGGACCCCCGTCCGGCCGGAGGAGCGGCACGCCTCGGCGGTATGCCCGTCACGCCGATCCCCACCCCGGCGCCCCGGCCCGCACCGCAGCCGGCCCCGGAGCCCGCCCCCGCTCCCGTCACTCCGGCCTGGGCCCAGCCGCAGGCACAAGCACAACCCCAGCCGCAGGCACAGCCCCAGCCCGCATCCCCGTCCCCGGCCCCGTCGCAGGAGCAGCAGCCGCCCGTCGTCCCCTGGAAGCCGCCCGTCGAGGACCCCTTCCTCCAGGCGGCCCGCGCGCAGGCCTCCGCGCGTCCCGCCGGGCTCGGCAGGCGCCTGCTCGCCCGTCTGATCGACTCCGCCGTCACGGGCGCCCTCGCCGGCGCGGCCGCCTTCCCCTTCCTCACCGCCGCGCTCGACCACATCGAGGGCAAGATCGAGGCGGCCCGGCAGTCCGGCACCACCGTCCAGGTCTGGCTGGTGGACTCGACGACCTCCGTCCAGTTCGGCATCGCGCTCGCCGCCCTCGTCGTCATCGGGATCCTGTACGAGGTGCTGCCGACCGCCAAGTGGGGCCGCACCCTCGGCAAGAAGCTCTGCGGGATCCAGGTGCGGGACATCGAGGCGCACGAGCCGCCGACGTTCGGCGGGTCCCTGAAGCGCTGGCTGGTGTACGGCGTCCTGGGCCTCCTGGCCGTCGGCGTCCTCAACGTCCTGTGGTGCGTCTTCGACCGGCCCTGGCGCCAGTGCTGGCACGACAAGGCCGCCCGCACCTTCGTGGCGCGCTGACCCGACGGAGGGCGGGGCCGGGGTCGGGGCCGGGTCCCCCGAACGGGCGGTGATTCCTTGCGGGGGCGTTCCGCCCGGGATGCACTGCCCCCATGAGCACCGACCAGCCGCCGCCCGGTCCGCCCCCCGACGAGGACCCGTTCCGCAAGGGGCCGCAGGAGCCCCCGCCGCCGTACGGGGGCGACCAGCCGCCCCCCGGCGGTCCGCCGCCCGGTGGCCCGCCCTCGGGCGGGCCGCCTCCGGGCAGCCCGCCGCCCGGGAACCCGTACGGCTCCCCGTACGACAACAACATGCCCCCGCCCCCGCCCCCGTACGGAGGCGGCTACGGCGGTGGTTACGGCGGGACCGATCCGCTCGCCGGGATGCCGCCGCTCGCCGACTCCGGGCGGCGCATCCTCGCCCGGCTCATCGACTGGGTCATCGTCGCGGTGCCGCTCGCGATCATCGGCATCCCGTTCAAGGTCTACGACCGGGTGTCGTCCGACGACGACTTCGGCGACGCGGTCAGCAGCTTCAACGGCGGGGGCCAGCTGGTCTTCCAGCTCATCACGATCGTCGCGTACGTCGCCTACGACACGATCCTGACGGCCAGGAACGGCCAGACCCTCGGCAAGAAGCTGATGAAGCTGCGGGTCGCGATGCTCAACGACGGCTCGACGCCCCCGATGAGCCAGTCGCTGCTGCGCGCCGTCGTGCTGTGGCTGCCCGCGCTGATCTGCTGCGCCTGCCTGTGGCCGCTGCTCCTGCTGATCCTGATCCTGGTCGACAAGCCCTACAAGCAGGGCCTGCACGACAAGGCGGCGAAGACGGTGGTGGTCTCCGTCCCGCGGTAAGCCCCCCGAAACACGGACGTCGTCCACGTCACGAAGAGATCCGGGTCCCGGTCCTCCCGCCCACGCGCGCGGCCGGCACCCGGATCTCTTCGTTCCCGGAAGTACCGGAAGTACCGGAAGCGGGCGCGGTCGGCGCGGAGGTCTTGACGGACCCCGCCCGCCCCGGCATCCTCACCGCCACGAGGACGCCGAGCAGCAGCCCGACGGCACAGGCCGCGGCGATGCCGGGGACCGTCGTCGTGCCGGTGAGCAGCAGCAGGGCGACGGTCGCGAGGACGACGGTGGCCGAACCACAGGTGAGCTGTGCGGCGTTCGGACGCTGCATGACGAATACCCGCCCCTCAAGACAACGGTGCGACTCTACGACGGTGGATGCCCGGGTGGAGCGAGGGGTAAGCCCGACCGCGGCCGGTGCCGGTGCACGGGGGGCGCACAGGGTCACGTGATCGTCAAAAATTCTTCACGACGCGCCCATGGGGCGTCCGATTACCGGAAATCGGCTCCTGCATAGTGCAGTTGGTATGTGCAAGTCAAGGTCTGTCTTTTCTGGTCTCACTCCGGTCGAATGTCGTCACTTGTGACGCGCGACCCGCCGGGCGGACACCCCACCTCCGGTCCGCGAGTGCGGTCGCCGGGGAGGACTACATCAAGTGACCAACAGACGACGGGCGATCAGAACGTCCGCAGTCGTCGTGGCGCTCGCGGCCACCGCCGCCACCGCCTCGACGTTCACCACCGCGTGGGCCAACAACGACGGCAACGTCACGCCGGCCGACGTCCGCCACGACCCGGCGCCCGGCGCGCCCGGCGCGGGCATCGACAAGACGGCGGTCGACCACGACCTCGAAGGCCCCTACAGCGAGCAGCAGGCGCAGCAGCGCAAGGCCGCCCTGGAGCAGGTGCTGAGCGGCAAGAAGAAGGTCGAGCGCCGCGGTGGTTCCCAGGTCGTCAAGCTCGACAGCAAGAAGTACGTCGAGCTGGGCCGCGAGAAGACCGACAAGATCTTCACGATCCTCGTCGAGTTCGGCGACAAGGTGGACAACACCACCCTCGTCGACCGCGCCGACGACGACACGACCGAGCCGAAGCCGAAGTACGGCGGCACGCCCGGCCCGCTGCACAACCAGATAGCCAAGCCGAACCGCAAGAACGACAACTCCACGGCCTGGCAGAAGGACTACAACCAGAAGCACTTCCAGGACCTGTACTTCGGCACCGGCAAGGACGCCAAGGGACAGCCCAAGGAGTCGCTCAAGACCTACTACGAGAAGACCTCGTCCGGCCGTTACTCGGTCGAGGGCGGCGTCTCCGACTGGGTCAAGGTCGAGTACAACGAGGCCCGTTACGGCTCGAACTACTGCGGCAACAGCAACTGCGCCAACGTCTGGGACGCCGTCCGCGACGGCGTCACCGCGTGGACCGCCGACCAGAAGGCCAAGGGCCGCACCGACGCCCAGATCAAGGCCGACCTGGCGCAGTACGACCAGTGGGACCGGTACGACTTCGACGGCGACGGCAACTTCAACGAGCCCGACGGGTACATCGACCACTTCCAGATCGTCCACGCGGGCGAGGACGAGTCGGCGGGCGGCGGCGCCCAGGGCGGCGACGCCCTGTGGGCCCACCGCTGGTACGCCTACGGCACCAACGCGGGCAAGACCGGCCCGGCGAACAACAAGGCCGGCGGCACGCAGATCGGCGACTCCGGCATCTGGGTCGGCGACTACACGATGCAGCCGGAGAACGGCGGCCTCGGCGTCTTCGCGCACGAGTACGGCCACGACCTCGGTCTGCCGGACCTGTACGACACCTCCGGCCTCCCCGGCGCCGAGAACTCGACCGGCTTCTGGTCGCTCATGTCCTCCGGCTCCTGGCTCGGCCGCGGCAAGGACGCCATCGGCGACCTGCCCGGCGACATGAACGCCTGGGACAAGCTGCAGCTCGGCTGGCTGAACTACACCAAGGTCGCCAACGAGGCCCGCAAGTGGAACTCCACCCACAAGCTGGGCGTCGCCGAGTACAACACCAAGAACCCGCAGGCGCTCGTCGTCGAGCTGCCGAAGAAGCAGGTCACCACCGAGATCGTCGCGCCCGCCGAGGGTGCCACGCAGTGGTGGAGCGGTATGGGTGACGACCTCAAGAACACCCTGACCCGCTCGGTCGACCTCACCGGCAAGACGTCCGCCTCCCTGGAGCTCCAGGGCTGGTACGACATCGAGCTCGACTACGACTACCTGTACGCCGAGGTCTCGACGGACGGCTCCAACTGGACCGCCCTGGACGGCACCGCCGACGGCAAGCAGATCCCGCGCGACGCCAGCGGCGCCCCGGCGCTGACCGACGTCTCCGGCGCCCACAAGAAGCTGGTCTACGACCTGTCCGCCTACGCGGGCAAGAAGTTCGACCTCCGCTTCCGCTACCAGACGGACGGCGGCGCGGGCGGCAAGGGCTTCACCGCCGACGCCATCACCGTGAAGGCCGACGGCGCCGCCGTGTTCTCCGACAACGTCGAGAACGGTGACAACGGCTGGGCCGCCAAGGGCTTCTCCCGCGTCGGCAAGGGCTTCACCAAGGCCTACGAGCAGTACTACATCGCCGAGAACCGCCAGTACGTCTCGTACGACACGACCCTCAAGGTCGGCCCGTACAACTTCGGGTTCACCGGCGAGAAGTCGACCTGGGTCGAGCACTACCCGTACCAGAACGGTCTGCTCATCTGGAAGTGGGACCTCTCCCAGAAGGACAACAACACCGCGGTCCACCCGGGCCAGGGTCTGATCCTTCCGGTCGACGCCCACCCGTCCCCGCTGAAGTGGAAGGACGGCACCCTGATGCGCAACCGCGTCCAGGCGTACGACTCCACCTTCGGCACCTACAGGACCGACGCCCTCCAGCTCCACAAGGCGGACGTCGCGACCTTCGTGCCGTCGCTCAAGGGCAACCCGGTCTTCGACGACCGGAAGGGCACCTACTGGTTCCAGGAGACCGCTCGCGCCGGTGTCCAGGTAACTGACACCAACACCAAGATCGAGGTCGTCAAGGAGCCGAAGAACGGCGAGACGATCACGGTCCGCGTGGGTCCGTCGACGAAGTAATCGGTAAAACCGCAGGTCAAAGCGTGATCGGCCGTCGCCCCCTAGCGGGCGGCGGCCGATCGTGTTTAGGTGCGTCTGACGCTTTTCTTATTGACACCGACCACGGGGGAGTGGTTCCACATGCCCAACGGAGGGTTCTGCAAGCTGCCGGGAGGCAGCGTGGTCGTGGCCATAGGGCTGCCCAGCCCGGCCGGCGACGGCGCCACGGTCCGCTTCCTGGTCCACGCGGCGAACCGGGCCCGCGCCCTGACCCGGCTGCGGAACCTGGGACTGCGCGCGGTCTACCTCCGGGGCAACACCGAGCCGCCCACGCCGGACGAGGTCACCGCCGTCCTGCACCACCCGGACGGCCTGCTGTGGAGATCCACCCCGGGCGCCGCCCAGGAGCTCTGGCACCCGGCGCGCTCCCTGCCCAGGGAACCGGCCGTGCGGGAGGCGCCCGCCGCGGCCGTGCCCCGGGGCCGCGCCGCCTAGGGCCCCCTCCGGGGCCTCAGACCACCGGCTTCCCGGTCAGCCGCACGCCCGCCGCCCGCAGCTCCTCCAGGGCCCGCTCCGTCGTCCCCTCCGCCACGCCCGCCGTCAGGTCGAGCAGCACGTGGGTCCGGAAGCCCTCCCGGGCCGCGTCCAGGGCCGTCGCCCGGACGCAGTGGTCGGTGGCGATGCCCACCACGTCGACCTCGGCGACGTCCCGCTCGCGCAGCCACTCCGCGAGCGTCAGGCCGTTCTCGTCGCGCCCCTCGAAGCCGCTGTACGCGGCGTCGTAGGCGCCCTTGTCGAAGACGGCGTCGATCGCCCCGCTGGCGACGGCGGGCGCGAAGTTGGGGTGGAAGCCGACGCCCTCCGTGCCCGCCACGCAGTGCACGGGCCAGGAGGTGACGTAGTCCGGGTCCTCGCCGGGCGCGGCGAAGTGCGCCCCCGGGTCCACGTGGTGGTCGCGGGTGGCGACGACGTGCCGGTAGGAGGTGCCCGCCGTCTGGCCGACCAGGTCGGTGATGGCGGCGGCGACGTCCGCCCCGCCCCGCACCGCGAGGCTGCCGCCCTCGCAGAAGTCGTTCTGAACGTCCACAACGATCAATGCGCGGTGCATGGCGGGTGTCCTTCGGGCGTCGGAGGGGGTGGGATCGAGCCTAGAGACTTCCCCTCCCCTTCGGGAGGGGGCGCCCCGGGCCACTACGGCGGCTACGCCGTCCTGCGGAGGCGTACGGACCGGACGCTCGGGCGTCAGACGTACTCGGTCGGCAGCACCGGCTCGCCGCGCGACAGCTGGACCGCCGACATCGGCAGCCCGGCGCGGGCCGCGATGTGCCGGGCCCTGGCGGCCTCCAGCGGCTCGCGGCCCACCACCTGGCCGCCCTTGACCAGCTCGACCAGGAGCTGCCGGTCGGCGAGGTCCGCCGGGACGGGTCCGGTGCCCACGACCTCCGCCTCGGCGACGCCGTCCGCACCGGTCCTGCGGGCCGCCCACTTGCGCCCGCCGACCGAGGCCTTGCCGCCCAGGGACTTCTTGGCGACCGGCACCAGCGGCGCCTTCGGGTCGGCCGAGGCGGCCCGGGCGACCAGCTTGTAGACCATGGAACAGGTCGGGTGGCCGCTGCCGGTGACCAGCTGCGTGCCCACCCCGTACGCGTCGACCGGGGCCGCCGCGAGCGAGGCGATGGCGTACTCGTCCAGGTCCGAGGTGACCACGATCCGGGTGTCCCGGGCGCCCAGCTCGTCCAGCTGCGCCCGCACCCGGTGGGCGACGAGCAGCAGGTCCCCGGAGTCGATCCGGACGGCCCCGAGCTCCGGCCCGGCCACCTCGACGGCGGTCCGGACGGCCTCGGCCACGTCGTAGGTGTCGACCAGCAGGGTCGTGCCGCGCCCCAGGGTCTCGACCTGGGCCCGGAAGGCGTCCCGCTCGCTGTCGTGGAGCAGGGTGAAGGCGTGGGCGGAGGTGCCGACGGTCGGGATGCCGTAGCGGAAGCCGGCCGCCAGGTCCGAGGTGGAGTCGAAGCCGCCGACGTAGGCGGCGCGGGAGGCGGCGACGGCTGCCAGCTCGTGGGTGCGCCGGGCGCCCATCTCGATCAGGCCCCGTCCGCCGGCCACGGCCGACATGCGGGAGGCGGCGGCCGCGATGGCCGAGTCGTGGTTGAGGATCGAGAGGATCACGGTCTCCAGGAGCACGCACTCCGCGAAGGAGCCCTCGACCCGCAGGACGGGGGAGCCGGGGAAGTACGCCTCGCCCTCGGGGTAGCCCCAGATGTCGCCGGAGAAGCGGTAGCGGGACAGCCACTCCAGGGTCGGCTCGTCGACGATGGAGCGCTCGCGCAGGAACTCCAGGACGGCCGGGTCGAAACGGAAGTTCTCGACGGCGTCCAGGACGCGTCCGACGCCCGCGAGGACCCCGTAGCGCCGCCCCTCGGGCAGCCTCCGGGTGAAGACCTCGAAGACGGAGCGCCGGTCGGCGGTGCCGGCCGCGAGGGCCGCCCGGAGCATGGTCAGCTCGTACTGATCGGTGAAGAGCGCGGTCGACGGCACGTCCACCGGCAGCCCAAGGTCCGCAGCGTTCATGGCAGTGATGCTAGCGCAGAAATCGTCAGAGTGACGATTTCTGGTTCCGGGCCCGCGCCGGAGACGGGGCCCGTTTGTGCGGGGGACCCCCGGGGATGGCAGCATGGGGGGAGTGAGCGTCGCGCCTATCGAGATCGAACGTACGGACCCGGCCGAGGAGGTCTCGGCGGTCGTCGAACCGGACGTGCCCTGGGTGACCCTCGTGCACAACGACCCGGTCAACCTGATGAGCTACGTGACCTACGTCTTCCAGTCGTACTTCGGATACTCCAAGGACAAGGCGCACAAGCTGATGCTCGACGTGCACCACAAGGGCCGCGCGGTGGTCTCCAGCGGCACCCGCGAGGAGATGGAGCGGGACGTGCAGGCGATGCACGGCTACGGCCTCTGGGCGACCCTCACCCAGGACCGCGGCTGATGGCCGGCCGCTTCGAGGCCCTGGCCGGCGGCGGCGCGGCCGTCGCCCTCGACGACGTCGAGATCTCCATCCTCCGCTCCCTCGCCGTGCAGCTCATGGAGCTGATCGGGCCGGGCGACGAGCCCGCCGCCGACGCGGACCCGCTGGCCGCGCTCTTCGCCGAGGGCCCCAGCGAGCCCCCGTCCGACCCCGCCCTGCGGCGCCTCTTCCCCGACGCGTACGGGGACGACACCGAGGAGCTGCGGGCGGCCGCCTCCGACTTCCGCCGCTACACCGAGAACGACCTGCGGGCCCGCAAGCGCGAGGACGCCCTCGTGATGGTGCGCGCCCTGGACTCCCTCTCCGCCGAGGCGGCGGGGGAGGGCGGCGCGGTCCTCAAGCTCGGTCCGGACGAGTCCCGGGCCTGGCTCGGCACGCTCAACGACCTCCGGCTGACCATCGGGACCCGTCTGGAGGTCGCGGACGACGAGGAGAGCGAGCGGCTCTACCGGCTGCCGGACTCCGACCCGCGCAAGCCGATGGTGATGGCGTACCTCTGGCTGGGGGCGCTCCAGGAGTCCCTCGTGGAGACCCTGCTCTCCTCCTGAGGGACCCGCCGGTGTCGCGGCGACACGGACTGTTCGCTCAGCGGACGCTCAAATCCGGATAACGAATGCGTTATCAGAGCGTCCGCTTGACCCTCTTGAATCCGGTACGTCCGTATTTTTATGTGACCCGCGCCACGCGCAACTCCCTCGATCGCCGCCCACCCCGTGATAAATCTTCACGACCGCTCGGGGACGCCACCCCTGTCCCCGAGGGCGCTTGGACCGGCTGACCGCCGGTGGCACTCCATCCACATCCGGGGGGATCAGGATCTGGTCCGCGGCAGACGCACACGCGATCGCGCGGATCAGCATGGAGAAAGGCGCACCACCATGACCTCTGTGCAGGTCGACAAGCAGCACGACGGCACCGACGGGGCCGTGGGCGGCGGCGAGGGCTACCAGCGTGGCCTCGGCGCCCGGCAGATCCAGATGATCGCGATCGGCGGTGCCATCGGCACCGGGCTCTTCCTCGGCGCGGGCAAGGCCATCCACAAGGCCGGACCCAGCCTCATCCTGGCCTACGCGATCGCGGGCCTGGTCATCTTCTTCATCATGCGGGCCCTGGGCGAGCTGCTCATGTACCGCCCCGTGTCCGGCTCCTTCGCGGAGTACGCGCGCGAGTTCATCGGCCCGTTCTGGGGCTTCGTGACCGGCTGGACGTACTGGCTCTTCTGGGTCGTCACCGGCATCACCGAGGTCACCGCGGCGGCCACCTACATGACGTACTGGTGGAACATCCCGCAGTGGGTCTCCGCCCTCGTCTTCACCGTGATCCTCTACGGCGCCAACCTGATCTCCGTGAAGCTCTTCGGCGAGCTGGAGTTCTGGTTCTCCATGGTCAAGGTCACCGCCATCATCGGCATGATCCTGATCTGCGCCGGCATCCTCACCGTCGGCTTCTCCGACGCCGGTGACACCGCGACCGTCGCCCACCTGTGGAACCAGGGCGGCTTCTTCCCGAACGGCGTCGGCAGCACCCTGATGACGCTCCAGATCGTCATGTTCGCCTTCCTCGCCGTCGAGCTGGTCGGCGTCACCGCGGGCGAGTCCAAGGACCCGAAGACCGTCCTGCCCAAGGCCATCAACACCGTGCCGTGGCGCATCGCCGTCTTCTACGTCGGCGCGCTGATCATGATCCTGTCGGTCGTGCCGTGGACCGAGTTCCAGCCGGGCGTCTCCCCGTTCGTCGCGGCCTTCGAGAAGATGGGCCTCGGCGTCGGCGCCGCCATCGTCAACTTCGTGGTCCTCACCGCGGCCCTGTCCTCCTGCAACTCGGGCATGTACTCCACCGGCCGGATGCTGCGCGACCTCGCGCTCAACGGCCAGGGCCCGAAGGTCTTCACCAAGCTCACCAAGAGCGGCACCCCGCTGCTCGGCCTGACCTTCTCGGCCTCGCTGATGCTCGTCGGCGTCTGGATCAACTACGTCGCCCCCGGCAAGGCCTTCGAGTACGTCGTCTCCTTCGCCACCATCTCCGGCATGTGGGCCTGGATCATGATCCTGGTCTGCCAGATCCGCTACCGCGCCAAGGCGAACCGCGGCGAGCTCCCCGAGTCCGCCTTCAAGGCCCCGGGAGCCCCCTTCACCAGCTGGTTCGCGCTCCTCTTCATCGGCATGGTCATCGTGATGATGGGCATCGACGAGGGCGCCCGCGTCTCCCTCTACTGCGCGCCGGTCTGGGGCCTGATCCTGGGCGTCTCCTACCTGGTCCTGAAGTCCCGCAACCCCGAGGGCGCGGCCTTCGCCAAGCGCTCCTGATCCCGGACGGAAACCGCACCCGTCCCAGCATCCGGGCCCTCCCGTACCACCCCTCGGTACGGGAGGGCCCGTCTGTCTATCCTGTCGCCATGCTGACCATCACCCGGGCCCTGTACGACCAGATCGTGGAACACGCCCGCGCCGACCACCCGGACGAGGCCTGCGGCGTGGTCGCGGGCCCGGCCGGCAGCGGCCGCCCCGAGCGGTTCGTCCCCATGCTCAACGCCGCCCGCTCGCCCACCTTCTACGAGTTCGACTCGGCGGACCTGCTCAAGCTCTACCGGGAGATGGACGACCGGGACGAGGAGCCCGTGATCGTCTACCACTCGCACACCGCGACCGAGGCCTACCCGTCCCGCACGGACATCACGTACGCCAACGAGCCGCACGCCCACTACGTCCTCGTCTCCACCGCCGACACCGACGGCGCGGGCCCCTTCCAGTTCCGCTCCTTCACCATCGTCGAGGGCGTCGTCACCGAGGAAGAGGTCGAGGTCGTCGCGGCGTACGACGCCTGAGACACTGACCCGGAACCCGGGCGGCAGGGCCCAGGAAGCCGGTGCGAATCCGGCACGGTCCCGCCACTGTGACCGGCGTCCCCAGGACGCCGGGAGCCAGGAACTGGCCTGCCGCCTCCCACCACCGAACGGGGACGTGGAAATCCCCGGAGGAGGCACACCCCCATGTCCTGGCCCCGCCGCGTCCTGCTGCCCGCAGCCGCCCTCGTCCCCCTGCTCGCCGGCTGCTCGGCCCCCGCGGAGCAGACGCCCGCGGCGAAGGCCGCGCCGGGATTCCCGTACACCGTCACCAACTGCGGCGTGAAGACCACCTTCCAGGCCCCGCCGAAGCGCGCGGTCACCATGAACCAGCACGTCACCGAGATCATGATCGCCCTCGGCCTGGAGAAGTCCCTCGTCGGCACCGCCTACCTCGACGACGAGGTCCTGCCCGCCTACAAGAAGGCCTACGACTCCGTCCCGGTCCTCGCCAAGGAGTACCCCTCCAAGGAGGCCCTGCTCGCCGCCAACCCCGACTTCGTCTACGGCGGTTACGCCTCCGCCTTCGACGCCAAGGACGGCCGCAGCCGCGACGACCTGAAGAAGGCGGGCATATCCACCCGCCTCAACACCGAGTACTGCCCCTCCGGCAAGACCTCCGTCGACGACCTCTACCAGGAGGTGACCGAGGTCGGCCGCACCTTCGGCGTCCCCGACCGCGCCGAGAAGTGGATCGCCGGGGCCCGCGCCACCGTCGCCGCCAACGAGAAGCGCCTCAAGGACCTCCCGCCCGTCTCCGTCTTCGTCTACGACAGCGGCGACAAGACCGCCTTCACCGCCGGCGGCAAGGGCATCGGCAACGAACTGATCACCCGCGCCGGCGGCCGCAACGTCTTCGCCGACGTCGACAAGGCCTTCGGCGACGCCACCTGGGAACAGGTCGTCGCCCGCAAGCCCGAGGTCGTCGTCATCTACGACTACGGCTCCACCACCGTCGAGCAGAAGAAGAAGCGGCTCCTGGAGGACCCCGCCCTCAAGGACGTCCCCGCGATCAAGAACCGCCGGTTCGCCGTGATGCCCCTCTCCGACGCGGTCCTCGGCGTCCGCGTCCCCGCCGCCGTCGACAAGCTGGCCGCCCAGCTCCACCCCGCCGCCCGATGAGCACCGGGACCCGCGCCCCCGGCACCACGGAGAAGCGGGCCGTTCCGGCGCGGGTCCCGCGCCCCCGGCCCCCGGCCGGACGGCTGCGCACCCCGGCCGTCGTCGCCGGGCTCCTGCTCGCCCTGGCCGCCGCCTGCCTCGCCTCCCTCGCCCTCGGCTCCGTCCGCATCCCGCCCGGCCAGGTCATCGACGCCCTGACCGGGCGGGCCGGGCCCTCCCCGTACCGGACGATCGTCCTCGACGTACGGCTGCCCCGGCTGCTGCTCGGCGTCGTCGTCGGCGCCGGGCTCGCCGTCGTCGGCACCGTCCTCCAGGCCCTCGTCCGCAACCGGCTCGCCGACCCCTTCCTCCTCGGGATCTCCTCCGGCGCCTCCGCCGGAGCCGTCCTCGTCCTCGTCGTCGGCATCGGGGGAGGGGTCACCACCACCCTCGCCCTGCCCGCCGGGGCCTTCGCCGGAGCCCTGGTCTCCCTCGTCCTCGTCTACGGACTCGCCCGGCGCGGCGGCACCATGACCGGCCCCCGGCTCGTCCTCGCCGGCGTCGCCGTCTCGTACATCCTCTCCGCCCTCACCACCCTGATCCTGGCCGCCGGCGGCCGGCCCGAGCACTTCCGCGAGGCGCTGTACTGGTCCCTCGGCGGCCTCGGCAGCGCCCGCTGGGACACCCTCGTCCTGCCCGCCGCCGTCCTGGTCCTCGGCCTCGGCGTCCTGCTCGCCCTGGCCCGCCCGCTCGACCTGCTCCTCGTCGGCGAGGAGGACGCCACCGTCCTCGGCCTCGACACCGCCCGCTTCCGCGCCGCCGTCTTCGTCCTCGTCTCCCTCGTCACCGCCGTCATGGTCTCCGCGAGCGGGGCCGTCGGCTTCATCGGCCTCATGGCCCCGCACGCCGCCCGCTTCGCCGTCGGCGCCCCACACCGCCGCCTGCTGCCCGTCGCCGCGCTCGGCGGCGCGGTCGCCCTGGTCCTCGCCGACCTCGGCGCCCGGACCCTCATCGCGCCCCAGGACCTCCCCGTCGGCGTCCTCACCGCCCTCGTCGGCGGCCCGTTCTTCCTCTGGCTGATGCGCCGACGCCCCGAAGGAGCGCCCCTGTGACCGAACCCCGCCCGGAGGACCCCTCGTGACCGAACTGCGCCTGGAGGGCCTCGCGTACGAGGACCGCCTCCGCTCCGTCGACCTCACCGTCCGCCCCGGCGAGACCGTCGGCCTCATCGGCCCCAACGGCAGCGGCAAGACCACCCTCCTGCGCTGCGTCTACGGCACCCTCGCCCCCACCGCCGGACGCGCCCTCCTCGACGGCGACGACCTGCGCGCCCTCGGCCCCAAGGCCCGCGCCCGCCGCGTCGCCACCGTCCCCCAGGACACCGGCACCGACTTCGAGCTCACCGTCCGCGAACTGGTCGCCCTCGGCCGCTCCCCGCACAAGCGCTTCTGGGAGGGCGACACCGCCCCCGACCGCGCGCACGCCGACGCGGCCCTCGCCCGCGTCGGCCTCGCGGGCTTCGCCGACCGCGCGTACCCCACGCTCTCCGGCGGCGAGCGCCAGCGCGCCCTGGTCGCCCGCGCCCTCGTCCAGGAACCGGCCCTGCTCGTCCTCGACGAGCCCACCAACCACCTGGACATCCGCCACCAGCTCGACGTCCTCGCCCTCGTCCGCACCCTGGGCACCACCAACCTGCTCGCCCTGCACGACCTCAACCTGGCGGGGGCGTACTGCGACCGGCTCTACGTCCTGGAGCGGGGCCGGGTCGTCACCGGCGGCACCCCCGCCGAGGTCCTCACCCCCGCCCTCCTCGACGCCGTCTACGGCGTGGACGCGGAGGTCGTCCCGCACCCCAGGACCGGCACTCCGACCGTCGTCTACCTGCACGGTCCGGCAGTCGGTCAGGAACCATCCACCATGTGAGATCACATTCCGGAACCCGGACCGGGAATCGATACGATGAGCCCATGGTTTCCCACGACGTGAGCGAAGAGACTCCGAGCGCCGTCATGCTCGTAGCACGCCTGCACGTCGACCTGGGCCGCCTCGCCAGCGCGATCTGTACGAGCGGAACAGCGGCACGCCCGGCCCGCGCCGCGCTCTGAAGCGACCGGCGGCGACCGGCCGGGCGCCCCTCACCGTACGATCCCCTCCGCGCGGGGCCCCCGCAGCGCGCGCCCATCACGCCACTTCCGACAGGAGCCCACGCCATGGCCATCGAGGTCCGCATCCCGACCATCCTCCGCACCTACACCGACGGCGCCAAGGCCGTCGAGGCCAGCGGTGGGACCCTCGCCGAGCTCTTCGCCGACCTGGAGACCCGCCACGCCGGGATCGAGGCCCGCATCGTCGACGGCGACAAGCTCCGCCGCTTCGTCAACGTCTACCTGAACGACGAGGACGTGCGCTTCCTCGACGGCATCGACACCAAGCTCTCCGACGGCGACAGCGTCACGATCCTCCCGGCCGTGGCCGGCGGCATGGTCTGACATGCGCTACGACTCCCCGCTGGCGGCGGTCGGCAACACGCCCCTGGTCCGCCTCCCCCGGCTCTCGCCCTCGGACGACGTCCGGATCTGGGCGAAGCTGGAGGACCGCAACCCCACCGGCTCGGTCAAGGACCGCCCCGCGCTCCACATGATCGAGCAGGCGGAGAAGGACGGCCGGCTCACCCCCGGCTGCACCATCCTGGAGCCGACCAGCGGCAACACCGGCATCTCCCTCGCCATGGCCGCCAGGCTCAAGGGCTACCGCATCGTCTGCGTCATGCCCGAGAACACCAGCGAGGAGCGGCGCCAGCTGCTGGCCATGTGGGGCGCGGAGATCGTCTCGTCCCCCGCGGCGGGCGGGTCCAACACGGCGGTGCGCGTCGCCAAGGAGCTCTCCGCCGAGAACCCGTCCTGGGTGATGCTGTACCAGTACGGGAACCCCGACAACGCCGGTGCGCACTACGCCGGCACGGGCCCCGAGATCCTTGCCGACCTGCCCTCGATCACCCACTTCGTGGCCGGGCTCGGCACCACCGGGACCCTGATGGGCGTCGGCCGCTACCTGCGCGAGCACAAGCCCGACGTGAAGATCGTGGCCGCCGAGCCGCGCTACGACGACCTCGTCTACGGCCTGCGCAACCTCGACGAGGGCTTCGTGCCGGAGCTGTACGACGCCTCCGTCCTCACCACCCGCTTCTCCGTCGGCTCCGCCGACGCCGTCACCCGCACCCGCGAACTCCTGCAGCAGGAGGGCATCTTCGCGGGCGTCTCCACCGGCGCGGCCCTGCACGCGGCCATCGGCGTCGGCAACAAGGCGGTCAAGGCGGGGGAGAGCGCCGACATCGCCTTCGTCGTCGCCGACGGCGGCTGGAAGTACCTCTCGACCGGCCTCTACACGGCCGCGACGACCGAAGAGGCCATCGAGACGGTCCAGGGCCAGCTCTGGGCCTGAGCCGCTCCCGCAGTCCTCAGCGCGCGAGATGACGGACCCGGTCCCACAGGGCCGGGTCCACCTCTCCCACCCGCCGCCGGAAGTCCGCCACCGGCACGGTCCGCAGCTCGTCCGTCTCCAGGAAGCTGGACCGCCCCCGCGCGTCGCCCACCGTCCCCGGCGGCAGCGCGATCACCCCGGGCCGTTCCTCGTGGTGCTTGCTGGTGATCTTGGCGACGAGCGCGCCGCTCCCGCGCACCGCGAGCACCAGACAGGGCCGGTCCTTGGACCCGGGCCCGTCCTCGAAGGGCACGTCCGCCCACCAGATCTCACCGGCCTTCGGCCCCCGGCCGGCCTTCCGCGGCTCCGACGGCCGCGCGGACGGGCGTGCGGACGGCCGGGCCGGAGGCCGGGTTCGCCCCGGCGGACGGGACCGCTCCGGAGGGCGCCGGGAGGAGGGCCGGCGCGGCGACCGCTTCCACCCGTCGACGACCGCCACCACCAGCGCGAGCACCACGACCGCGACGAGCGCGGGCCACCACGACGTGTCCATACCTCACGACGGTACCGGCGCGCGGTTCCCTGCGCCGTGGCGGGTCGGCATCCATCCGAACCGGTGACAGAGCCCGTGAGTTCGCCCACAACCGGCCACCGCGAAGGAGCGACGGGCCCCGGTGCGCCTTACGCTCGACAGACCGCACAGCCTCCCCTCCCCTTGCGCATTCCCGCACCCGTCCACGGAGGTTCACGCTCCATGAAGCTCACCGTCGTCGGCTGCTCGGGGTCGTTCCCGTCCGCGGACTCGGCCTGTTCGAGCTACCTCGTCGAGGCCGACGGCTTCCGGCTGCTCCTCGACATGGGCAACGGCGCCCTGGGCGAGTTGCAGCGCCACATCGGTCTGTACGACCTCGACGCGATCTTCCTCAGCCATCTGCACGCCGACCACTGCATCGACATGTGCGGGTACTTCGTCGCCCGCTACTACCGGCACGAGGGCGGGCGCTGCGACGCGATCCCCGTCTTCGCGCCCGAGGGCGCCGAGCAGCGGCTGACCACGGCGTACGCGGACACGCCGTCGCCCACCGCGATGGGCGAGGTCTTCGACTTCCACACGCTGAAGTCGGGCGGCTTCGAGCTCGGCCCGTTCTCCGTCCGCACGGAGAAGGTGTGCCATCCGGTCGAGGCGTACGGCATCCGGGTCGAGCACGGCGGCCGCTCCCTCACGTACTCCGGGGACACCGGCACCTGCGAGGCGCTGCACGAGCTGGCCGAGGGCACCGACCTCTTCCTCTGCGAGGCCTCCTTCACCCACGGCAAGGAGGACATCCCGGACCTCCACCTCAACGGCCGCGAGGCCGGCGCCCAGGCGGCCCGCGCCGGGGTGGGCCGCCTCGTCCTCACCCACATCCCGCCGTGGACGGACGGCGAGCGGAACCTGGCGGACGCGCGCGAGGTGTACGCGGGGCCGTCGGAGCTGGCGAGATCGGGCGCGGTGTACGAGGTCTGAGCACGCGGTACGGACACGCGGACGGACGCGTACGGACGCTTACGGACGCTTACGGACAAGGGGAAGGCCCCGGAACCTGGACGGTTCCGGGGCCTTCCCGTCGTACGGGGCGGGACTCACGCCTTGGTGAGGTCCTCGATCTCCTCCTCGGGCTCGCGGCCCGGGGTGGGGAGGTTGAACTTGGTGATCGCGAAGCGGAAGACCACGTAGTAGACCGCCGCGAAGACGAGACCGATCGGGATGATCAGCCACGGCTTGGTCGCGAGGTTCCAGTTCAGCGCGTAGTCGATGAAGCCCGCGGAGAAGGTGAAGCCCGCGTGGACGCCGAGCGCCCAGGTCACGGCCATGGATATGGCGGTGAGGACCGCGTGGATCGCGTACAGGAGCGGCGCGATGAACATGAAGGTGAACTCGATCGGCTCCGTGATGCCGGTGACGAAGGAGGTCAGCGCGAGCGAGAGCATCATGCCCATGACGGCCTTGCGGCGCTCCGGGCGGGCGGAGTGCGCGATGGCGAGGGCGGCGGCCGGGAGGCCGAACATCATGATCGGGAAGAAGCCCGACATGAAGATTCCGGCGCTCGGGTCACCGGCGAAGAAGCGGTTCAGGTCACCGTGGACGACCTCGCCGGCCGCGTTGGTGAAGTCACCGATCTGGAACCAGGAGACGGTGTTCACGAACTGGTGCATCCCGACCGGGATCAGCGCGCGGTTGATGAGGCCGAAGAGGCCGGCGCCGGTGGCGCCGAGGCCGGTCATCCACTCGCCGAAGCTGGAGATGCCGTTGCCGATGGGCTCCCAGACCAGACCGAAGACCACGCCGACGAGGGTGCCGACGAAGGCCATGATGATCGGGACGAGACGGCGGCCGTTGAAGAAGCCCAGCCAGTCGACCAGCTTGGTGCGGTGGAACTTCTGCCACAGGACGGCGGCGATCAGACCCATGATGATGCCGCCGAGGACACCCGGGTTGTTGTAGGTCGCGGCGACGTCGACACCCTTGTTGGCGGTGGTGTTGACGACGGCCTCGGTGACCGGGAACGCCTTGAGGACGTTGCTGTAGACCAGGAAGCCGACGAGGGCGGCGAGGGCGGTCGAGCCGTCGGCCTTCTTGGCGAAGCCGATGGCGACGCCGATGCAGAACAGCAGGGGCAGGTTCGAGAAGACAGCGTCACCGGCCGTGGCGAACACGGAGGCGACCTTGTCCCAGCCCAGTCCGTCCTTGCCGAACACGTCGGGCTGGCCGAGACGGAGCAGGATACCCGCGGCCGGCAGGACGGCGATCGGCAGCTGCAGGCTGCGACCGACCTTCTGCAGGCCCTGGAACAGGCCGGATCCGCGCTTCTTGGCGGGAGCGGCGGCCGGGGCGGTGGCCGTACTCATCAACTTCCTCCAGTAAGGCAAGGCGCCGCCAGAGAAGTGAAAGGGGGTGACGGCGGCGTCTCGTGGAACGCGGTGGTCTGGACCGCGTGGTCTACACCAATGAGTGGTGTAGACCAGTTTTAGCACGCGCGACTTAGATAAGGAACCTGTGAATTCTCACCCGTTCGGACACGCTCCGTAGCGGACGCGGAAAGGCCCCCGGACCGTGGGGTCCGGGGGCCTGGGAGCGTCCCGCCGAGGGGGCGCGACGGGCTCACTTCACGTTGTCGCGCTCCATCTCCTCCTCCACCTCGTCCGGCTCGCGGCCGGGCGTCGGGAGGTTGAACTTGGTGATCGCGAACCGGAAGATCACGTAGTACACCACCGCGAAGGCCAGGCCGATCGGGATGATCAGCCACGGTTTCGTCGCGAGGTTCCAGTTGATCACGTAGTCGATCAGACCGGCCGAGAAGCTGAAGCCGTCCTTCACGCCGAGCGCCCAGGTCACGGCCATCGAGACGCCGGTGAGCACCGCGTGGATCGCGTACAGCACCGGGGCGATGAAGAGGAACGAGTACTCCAGCGGCTCGGTGATGCCGGTGACGAACGAGGTCAGGGCCACCGACAGCATCAGACCGCCGACCTCCTTGCGCCGGTGCGGCTTGGCGCAGTGGGTGATCGCGAGCGCCGCGGCCGGCAGCGCGAACATCATGATCGGGAAGAAGCCCGTCAGGAACTGGCCGGCGTTCGGGTCGCCCGCCAGGAACATCGGGATGTCGCCGTGGACCACCGTGCCGTCCGGCTTCGTGTACGTGCCGAACTGGAACCAGATCGGCACGTTGAGGAACTGGTGGAGGCCGATGACGAGGAGCGCCCGGTTCGCCACGCCGAAGATGCCCGAGCCCCAGGCCCCGAGCCCGACCAGCCAGTCGCTGAAGCTCTCCAGGGCGTCGCCGATCGGCGGCCAGATCCACAGGCAGAGCGCGGCGAACGCGATCGCCACGAACGTCATGATGATCGGGACCAGGCGGCGGCCGTTGAAGAAGCCCAGCCAGTCGACCAGCTTCTTCCGGTGGTAGCGCTGCCACAGGTACGCGGTGAACAGGCCCATCAGGATGCCGCCGAAGACGCCGGGGTTCTGGTACGTGTACCCGGCGAAGGCGTCGTCCGCGCCCAGGCAGCCGCCCCCGATGTCCCGCGTGCCCTCGGCGCAGTCCTTCGGGAACTGGCGGAGCACCGTGTAGTAGACGAGGAAGCCGACCACGGCCGCGAGCGCCGTCGAGCCGTCCGCCTTCTTCGCCATGCCGATGGCGACGCCGATGCAGAACAGCAGCGGCAGACCGAGGCTGCCGTCGAGCAGCGCGCCGCCCGCGCCCGCCATCACCTTGGCGACGTTGTCCCAGCCGAGGCCGTCGGCGCCGAAGACGTCCGGCTGCCCGAGCCGGTTGATGATGCCGGCGGCCGGCAGGACGGCGATGGGGAGCTGGAGGCTGCGGCCCATCTTCTGGAGGCCCTGGAAGAGACCGCTGCCCCAGGACTTCTTCGGCGCGGCCGCGGCGCTGTCGGTACTCATCGGCGTCCTCCCTGCCCGGAACAAGCCGGGTGCGCGTCTCGTTGCACACTGGTGTAGACCAGTTGCGGTAGGCTCCGGGAGCCCGCTGAGGACAGGCCGCCGGTGATCGTCATCATTCGGCAGAACGGCGGCACTCGCTCGCGAAGTTGGGCCAACCGTGGGTTACCGTGGCAAAGCGGACCGCAGGTGCGCCGGGATTCGCGTCCTCGCGAACGGAACGACAGGGAGAAACGCATGGCCACCAAGGCTGAGAAGATCGTCGCCGGGCTCGGCGGCATCAAGAACATCGAAGAGGTCGAAGGCTGCATCACCCGCCTGCGCACCGAGGTCGTGGACCCCGGCCTCGTCGACGAGGCCGCCCTGAAGGCCGCCGGCGCCCACGGCGTCGTGAAGATGGGCACCGCCATCCAGGTCGTCATCGGCACCGACGCGGACCCGATCGCCGCGGAGATCGAAGACCTGATGTGAGGACCTGATGCGAGCGCCCGGCTCGCGTCGGCGGGGCCCGTTCCGGCAGGGGAACGGGCCCCTCGCCGTATCCCGATACGCTCCTCCCATGTCTCGCATCGACGGCCGTACCCCCGAACAGCTCCGCCCCGTCACCATCGAACGCGGATGGAGCAAGCACGCCGAGGGCTCCGTCCTCATCTCCTTCGGCGACACCAAGGTCTTCTGCACCGCCTCCGTCACCGAGGGCGTCCCGCGCTGGCGCAAGGGCAGCGGCGAGGGCTGGGTCACCGGGGAGTACTCCATGCTGCCCCGCTCCACCAACACCCGCGGCGACCGCGAGTCCGTCCGCGGCAAGATCGGCGGCCGCACCCACGAGATCTCCCGCCTGATCGGCCGCTCCCTGCGCGCCGTCATCGACTACAAGGCGCTCGGCGAGAACACGATCGTCCTCGACTGCGACGTCCTCCAGGCCGACGGCGGCACCCGCACCGCCGCCATCACCGGCGCGTACGTCGCCCTCGCCGACGCCGTCGCCTGGGCGCAGTCCAAGAAGCTGGTGAAGGCCGGCCGCAAGCCCCTCACCGGCACCGTCGCCGCCGTCTCCGTCGGCATCGTCGACGGCGTCCCCCTCCTCGACCTCTGCTACGAGGAGGACGTCCGCGCCGACACCGACATGAACGTCGTCTGCACCGGCGACGGCCGCTTCGTCGAGGTCCAGGGCACCGCCGAGGCCGAGCCCTTCGACCGCAAGGAGCTCAACGCCCTCCTCGACCTCGCCTCCGGCGGCTGCGCCGACCTGGCCGAACTCCAGCGCAAGGCCCTCGAAGGAACCCTCTGAGGAACCCTCCGGGGTGCCACGGCGTCCTGACGGACAACGGGCGCGCGGAGACGATCCGCGCGCCCACCCGTCCCACCAGGGGGAGGACCCACCTTGAAGCGCCGTCTCGCACTCGCCGTGGCCACGGCCGCCACGCTCACCACCGTCCTGAGCGGCTGCGCGGCCCTCGACACCGCCATGGACTGCGTCAAGACCGCCGACGCGATAGCCACCTCGGTGAGCAACCTCCAGCAGGCCGTCTCCAACGCCTCGAACGACCCCACCCAGATCGAGGAGGCCCTGACCTCGATCTCCACCGAACTGGGCAACCTCAAGAACACCACCGACAACGCGGACCTCTCCAAGGCCGTCGACGACCTGAACAAGGGCGTCGACTCCGTCCGCACGGCGGTCAAGAACGGCGACACCACCCCGGACATCACCCCCATCACCAACGCGGCGGGCGAGGTCACGAAGGTCTGCACCCCGGGCTGACCGACCGGGCCGACGGCCCCGGGATAATCGAGGACATGACCCGTCTGATCCTCGCCACCCGCAACGCGGGCAAGATCACCGAACTCCACGCGATCCTCGCCGACGCGGGCCTCGACCTCGAACTCGTCGGCGCGGACGCGTACCCGGAGGTGCCCGACGTCAAGGAGACCGGCGTCACCTTCGCGGAGAACGCCCTCCTCAAGGCCCACGCCCTCGCCCGCGCCACCGGCCTCCCCGCCGTCGCCGACGACTCCGGCCTCTGCGTCGACGTCCTCAACGGCGCCCCCGGCATCTTCTCCGCCCGCTGGTCCGGCACCCACGGCGACGACCGCGCCAACCTGGACCTGCTCCTGGCCCAGCTCTCCGACATCGCCGACGAACACCGCGCCGCCCACTTCGCCTGCGCCGCCGCCCTCGCCCTCCCGGACGGCACGGAACGCGTCGTCGAGGGCACCATGCCGGGCACCCTCCGCCACACCCCCGCCGGCACCAACGGCTTCGGCTACGACCCGATCCTCCAGCCCGAGGGCCACACCGTCACCTGCGCGGAACTGACCCCGTCCGAGAAGAACGCGATCAGCCACCGCGGCAAGGCGTTCCGGGCGCTGGTACCGGTGGTGCGGGAGCTGCTGGGCTGAGCCGCCTCCGGACACCGAAAAGGACCGCCCCGAAGGGCGGTCCTTTTCTGAACCGTGCGGCCGGAGGGACTCGAACCCTCACGGGTGTTACCCCACTGGGACCTAAACCCAGCGTGACTGCCAATTCCACCACGGCCGCTCGCGCGACCATCGTAGTGGCCGCCGGGCCACCGGGGGCAGGGGCGTCAGAACTTCGGCTCCGGCGCCCTGGCCATCACCATTTCCGCCGCCTCCTCGTGGGTCTCCACCGACGGGGGCGAGCCCTCCAGGGGCTGTTGGGCGGTTTCCTTCATGCAGGCGACGGCGATGACGCCGACGAGGGCCGCGCCCATCGCGTAGTACGCGGGCATCAGGTTGTTCCCGGTCGCGCCGATCAGGGCGGTGATCACGAGGGGGGTGGTGCCGCCGAAGAGGGAGGTGGAGAGGTTGTAGCCGACGGAGAGGGCGCCGTAGCGGACGTCCGTCGGGAAGAGGGCCGGGAGCGCCGCCGACATGGTGGCGAGCAGGCAGACCAGGGACAGGCCGAGCATCACCATGCCCGCCGCGATCGCGGGGATCCCGCCCTGGCCGATCAGCAGGAACGCCGGGAGGGAGAGGAAGAGGAAGCCCGACATGCCCGCCATCAGGACCGGCTTGCGGCCGAAGCGGTCGTTCAGCCTGCCCACCCGGGTGATGACCAGCATCATGAGGACCATCAGCAGGAGCAGGATCAGGAGGCCGTGCGTCTCGCTGTAGCCGAGTTCGTCCGAGAGGTACGTCGGCATGTAGGAGAGGACCATGTAGACGGCGATGTTGTACGCGCCCACGAGCGCCACGCACAGCAGCAGCATCGGCCACTGCCGCCGGAAGATCTTCGCCAGGTCGCCCTTGGTCGTGGTCTCCACCGCGTCCGCCGCCTCCGACGGGTGCGCCGCGTCGGACTCCAGGCGCTGGAAGGCCGGCGTCTCGTCGAGCCGCATCCGCAGGTAGAGGCCGACCAGGCCCAGCGGCCCCGCCACCAGGAACGGCACGCGCCAGCCCCAGGCCTCCATCGTGTCGGAGCCGAGCCACGCGGTGAGCGCCGTCACCAGGCCGGCCGCGCCGACGTACCCCGCCAGGGTGCCGAACTCCAGGAAGCTGCCGAAGTAGCCCCGGCGCCGGTCGGGCGCGTACTCGGCGATGAAGGTCGAGGCCCCGCCGTACTCGCCGCCCGTCGAGAAGCCCTGGAGCATCCGGAAGCAGATCAGGAGGACCGGCGCCCAGAAGCCGATGGAGGCGTACGACGGGATCAGGCCGATCGCGAAGGTGCCGACCGCCATCAGGATCATCGTCAGCGCGAGGACCTTCTTGCGGCCGAGCCGGTCGCCCATCGGGCCGAAGAACATGCCGCCGAGCGGGCGGACCAGGAAGGCGACCGCGAACGTCGCGAACGACGACAGGAGCTGGACGGTGTCGTTCCCGGACGGGAAGAAGACGTGTCCGAGAGTGACGGCGAGATAGGCGTAGATGCCGAAGTCGAACCACTCCATGGCGTTGCCGAGCGAGGCCGCCTTCACGGCCCGCCTGACCGCCGCCTCGTCCGTCACCGTGATGTCGGTCCGCCGCAGCCTGGGCTGCTTGCGCCGGTTGACGGCCCGGAAGAGCCGGGGGTGGCGTCTCAGGGCCCCGGGGTCGGCCGCGGGGTCGTGATCGGTGGCCGGCATGACCGTTCGTCCTCTCTCCGGAAACACACAAGAGGCTCTTCTGCGCGGTCGTGCCGATCGCAAACGGGGATCGTCCGGAGTGCGATCCCCGTCACATTCTCCGGGTGCGTCAGGCCTCGACGCCCAGGTCCCGGATGATCTTGGCGACGTGGCCGGTGGCCTTCACGTTGTAGAGGGCGCGCTCGACCTTGCCCTCCTCGTCGACGACCACGGTGGAGCGGATGACGCCCGTCACCGTCTTGCCGTACAGCTTCTTCTCGCCGAAGGCGCCGTACGCCTCCAGGACCTTCTTCTCCGGGTCGCCGACCAGGGTGACCTTCAGGTCTTCCTTCTCGCGGAACTTCGCCAGCTTCTCCGGCTTGTCCGGCGACACGCCGATGACGTCGTACCCGGCGCCCGCGAGCAGCTCCAGGTTGTCGGTGAAGTCGCAGGCCTGCTTGGTGCAGCCGGGGGTGAGGGCGGCGGGGTAGAAGTAGACGATGACCTTGCGTCCCCGGTGGTCCGCGAGGGAGACCTCGTTGCCGTCCGCGTCGGGAAGGGTGAAGGCGGGGGCGGTGTCGCCGGGCTGCAGTCGCTCGCTCATGGCTCTCCTCGGGAAACGTTCGCGTACGCGTGCAGAGCCTAATGGGGGTCTGGGGCGACCCTTCGGCGGCGGAGCTGACAGACTGTCCGTCAACGACCGGATCACGACGATCACGGCGATCACGACTACGGAGGCAGTGCGGTGTCGGACGCCAGGACCCCTGCGCAGATCGAGGCGGACATCGTCCGCCGACGCGAGCAGCTCGCCGTCACTCTCGACGAGATCGGCATTCGGGTGCACCCGAAGACGATCATCGGGGACGCGAAGGCGAAGGTGGCCTCGACGGTCGACCAGACCGCCGGCCGCGCCTTCGTCGCCGTCAACCGGGTCGTCTCGGACGTGAAGGCCCGCTTCACCCACGCGGACGGCGCGCCCCGTCTGGAGCGCGTGGTGCCGGCGGCGCTGGCGGTCGTCGCGGTCGTCGGGCTGATCGCCGTCGCCGGCCGCAAGGGCAAGGGGTGACGGCTGCCGGCGCCCCCGGTGGTGCGGCGTCCGCGCAAGGGTTCCGTGCACGGGCGACACGCCCGGGCGGGTAGGTTCACCCCGTGAGCGAGAACACGCACGACAAGCTGCCCATCCGGATGCTCCACGACCGGGTCCTGGTCCGTACCGACTCCCCGGAGGGGGAGCGGCGTTCCGGCGGCGGCATCCTGATCCCGGCGACCGCCGCCGTAGGCCGTCGCCTCGCCTGGGCCGAAGTGGTCGCGATCGGCCAGAACGTCCGTACGGTCGAGACCGGCGACCGGGTCCTGTACGACCCCGAGGACCGCGCCGAGGTCGAGGTGCGGGGCGTCGCGTACGTCCTGATGCGGGAGCGCGACCTGCACGCGGTGGCGGCGGACCGGTTCCAGGGGACGTCCGACTCGACCGGGCTCTATCTGTAGGCCGGGCCTGTGCGAGGGCCCCGGTGACCATGGTCACCGGGGCCCTCGCCCTTTCTTTGCTAGCCTGGAAGGACCCCGACGAGACGCGCCGTACCGGGTTCACGACAAGACGACGCACCCCTTGTTGTTCCGTCTCACGGAGGTGCCGTCATGGCCTGGATCCTTCTCGTCGTCGCCGGTCTGCTGGAAGTCGCCTGGTCGATCGGGATGAAGTACACCGAGGGCTTCACCCGGCTCTGGCCGAGCGTGTTCACCGGCGCCGGGATCGTCGCCTCCATGCTGCTGCTCTCGCAGGCCGCCAAGACCCTGCCGATCGGTACGGCGTACGGCGTGTGGGTCGGCATCGGGGCGGCCGGCGCGGCGGTGTTCGGCATGGTGGTCCTGGGGGAGCCGGCGACCGCCGCCCGCATCTTCTTCGTCTGTCTGCTGCTCGTGGCCGTGGTGGGCCTGAAGGCGACCTCGGGTCACTGACCGCCCCGCCGGTCGCCGGGCGGCGCGACCCGTTCGGCGGTACGGGGGGCGGGGAAGGCGGCGCCGGGCTCGGGACCGCCGTTCCGGGCCGGGGCCGCCTCCGGTCCCGCCTCCCCGGTCACGTACTCCTCCGGTCCGTCCGCGCTCGCCGTCGGCGCCGGTGACGCGGACGGCGGCGCCTCGGGCTCGGCCCCCGGCATCAGCCGGAGTTCGAACTCCCTCGGGGGCGTCCCCGCGAGGGCCTCCCGGGTGAACCGGCCCCAGATCTCGGCGGGTTCCCCGCCCCCGGCGACCCGGGGCGAGCCGAGCGCGCCGTACAGCGGTTCCTGGTGTCCCGTCTCGGGGTCCTGGCCCATCAGCGCGACCACCGTCGCGAGGTCCGGGGTGTAGCCCGCGAACCAGGCGGCCTTGTCGTCCTCCGCCGTGCCCGTCTTGCCGGCCGCCGGGCGGCCCGCGGCCTGCGCGGCCGTTCCGGTGCCCGCCTCGACGACGCTCCTGAGGATCGACGTGGTGGTGTCGGCGGCCTCCCGGCTCACCGCCTGCCGGGGCCGGAGGGCCGGCAGTTCCAGCCGTTCGCCGCCCCGGGTGACGCCCTGGACCAGGGTGTACGCGCCGAGCCTGCCGTGGGCGGCGAGCGTCGCGTACGCCGTGGCCATGTCCAGGACGCTGGCGGTGGCCGCGCCGAGCGCGATGGAGGGGGAGGCGGTGAGGTCGGGGGTGGTGCCGGGCAGGCCGAGGGAGATCGCGGTCCGGCGCACGTGCGCGGGGCCGACGTCGACGGCCATCTGGGCGTACACGGCGTTCACCGACAGATCGGTGGCGGTGCCGACGGGGATCTCGCCGTAGCTCGCGTCGTCCTCGTTGGCGGGGTCGTACGGACCGCCGTTCCAGCCCTCCACCGGGCGCCGGTTGGTGCCGTCGTACAGCGTGTACGGGGTGATGGGGCGGCCGCGCTGGGTCTGCGCGCCGTTCTGGACGGCCGCCGTGAAGACGAAGGGCTTGAAGGTGGAGCCGACCTGGTAGTCGCGGCGGGTGGCGTTGTTGACGTACTGCCGGGTGTAGTCGATCCCGCCGTACAGGGCGAGGACCTCGCCGTTCGCCGGGTCGACGGCCGCGGCCCCGACGCGCACGAAGCGGTCGGCGGGGTTGCGGTCCGGGTCGAGCCGGGAGACGACCCGGTCCTCGACGGCCCCGGCGAGGGCCTCCTGCTTGGCGGGCTCCAGGGTGGTGGTGATCCGGAAGCCGCCGCCGGCGAGGGTCTTCTCGTCGACGATCCCGCGCCCGGTCAGGTACTCCTCGACGGCCTGGACGACGTAACCGCGCTGTCCGGACAGGGCGGTGACGGCGCGTGCGGTCTGCGGGTCGGGGAAGCGGGCGGCGGCGCGGTCGGCCCGGCTCAGCCAGCCCTCGGTGACCATGCCGTCGAGGACGTAGTGCCAGCGGGCGACGGCCTTGGCGCGGTTCTCGGGGTGGGTGGTGACGTCGTAGGCGCTGGGGGCCTTGAGGAGGGAGGCGAGGTAGGCGCCCTCGGCGGTGTCGAGCTGCTCGACGTCCTTGCCGTAGTAGGCGCGGGCGGCGGCCTGCACGCCGTACGCGTTCCGTCCGAAGTAGCTGGTGTTCAGGTAGCCCTGGAGGATCTCGGCCTTGCTCTTCTCGCGGCCGAGCCTGATCGCGATGAAGAACTCCTTCGCCTTGCGGCTGAGGGTCTGCTCCTGGCCCAGGTAGTAGTTCTTGACGTACTGCTGGGTGATGGTGGAGCCGGACTGGCGGCCCTTGCCGGTGGCGGTGTTCCAGGCGGCGCGGACCATCGCCTTGGGGTCGACGGCCCGGGAGGTGGCGAAGTCGCGTTCCTCGGCGGCGAGGACGGCCCGCTGGAGGGTGAGCGGGATCCGGTCGAGCCGGACGCTCTCGCGGTTGACCTCGCCGTCGCGGGCGAGGGGGGTGCCGTCCCGGTAGAGGTAGACGTTGGACTGGGCGACGGCGGCGGCGTTGGCGGGCGGGACCTTCACCAGGAGGTATCCGGCGGTGAGGGCGCCGGCGAGGAGCAGGGCGCCGAGCAGCAGGGTGCCGAAGAGGCCGCGCAGGAGGCGCCGGAAGGGGCCCCGGCGGCGGTGGCGCCTGCGGGGCGCGGGGGCCGTCGCCCGTCCGGGCGGAGGCAGGGTGGGATCCCTCGGCTCCCAGCCCGGGCGGGACGTCCGGGGGGTGCCGCTCGGGCCGGAGCCGGGGCCCGTACCGGGGCCGGTGCCGGGGCTCGTACGGGAGCCCGTGCCGGGGCCCGTGCCCGGGCTCGTACCGGGAGGAGGGGACGAGGAAGGGGACATGGCATCCCATATTGCCCGCAATGGCCGAAAAGTCCCGAACGCGACTCGAATATCTCGCATGTGACGCGAAAACGGGTCGCGCCGGACACCGCGCCCCCGCTAAGGTCGTGCGCTTCGCCTCCGTCCACCCCCGGAAAGGGACCCCATGCTGCGGCTGTACGCGACGGTGGCCGCGGGCGGTTTCCGGCGCTACGCCACCTACCGGGTGGCGACGGTGGCGGGCGTCTTCACCAACAGCGTCTTCGGCCTCGTCCTCTCCTACACGTACATCGCCCTCTGGGACGAACGGCCGCACCTCGGCGGCTACTCCATGGACGACGCCCTCGCCTACGTGTGGATCGGGCAGGCCCTGCTCACCGTCTGCGGCCTGATGGGCGGCGGCTTCGAGGAGGAGCTGATGGAGCGGATCAGGACCGGTGACATCGCCGTCGACCTCTACCGCCCCGCCGACCTCCAGGCCTGGTGGTTCTCGGCCAACGCGGGCCGGGCCGGCTTCCAGCTCCTCGGCCGGGGCGTCGCCCCGATGGCGCTCGGCGCGCTCGTCTTCGGCTTCACCCTGCCGTCCGGGCCCGGCGGCTGGGCGGCGTTCCTGCTCGCGGTGGTCCTGGGCTCGGTGGTCGGCTTCGCGCTCTGGTACCTGGTGGCGATGAGCGCGTTCTGGCTGCTCGACGGCCAGGGCGTGATGCAGATGGCCTGGCTGGGAGGCCTGTTCTTCTCCGGGATGCTGCTCCCGCTGAACGTCTTCCCGGGCGCCCTCGGCGAGGTCGCCCGGATCCTGCCCTGGGCCTCCCTCCTCCAGGTCCCGGCCGACGTCTACCTGGGCCGGTACGCGGGCTGGGAGCTGGCGGGGGCGTACGCCTTCCAGGGCTGCTGGGCCCTGGCGCTGCTCGGCGCGGGCCGGGTGGCGCAGGCGATGGCGACGCGGAAGGTGGTGGTGCAGGGTGGCTGAGACGGCGACCGGCTTCCCCGGCGAGGCGTCCGGCGCGACCGGCTCTCCCGGCGAGGCGTCCGACGCGACCGGCTCCCCCGGCGAAACGCCCCGCGCACCCGGCTTCCCCGGCGGGGCGTCCCGCGCGTCCGGCGTCCTGGGCGACTCCCTCCGCACCTACCGGATGGTCGCGGCCATGTGGATCCGCTCCACCATGGCGTACCGGTTCTCCTTCGCCCTGACGCTCGTCAACAGCTTCTGCGTCACCTTCTTCGACTTCGTCGTCATCCTCCTGATGTTCGGTCAGGTGAAGGGGCTCGGCGGCTTCTCCTTCGCGGAGGTCGCCTTCCTGTACGGGACGGCCGGCACCGCCTTCGGGCTCGCGGACCTGACGATGGGCTCGCTCCAGCGGATGGGGAGGCGGGTCAGGGACGGCTCGCTCGACGTCTTCCTGATGCGCCCGGCGCCGCTGCTCGCCCAGGTCGCGGCGGACAAGTTCGCGCTGCGCCGCTTCGGCCGGGTCGCGCAGGCGCTGCTCGTCCTGGTCTGGAGCCTGCTCCTGCTCGACGTGGACTGGACGCCGGTGAAGGTCGCGCTGCTGCCGGTGACGGTGGTCTGCGGGGCGGTGATCTTCGGCGCGGTGATGGTGATCGGCGCGTCCGCGCTCTTCTGGCTCCAGGACGCGGCCGAGGTCACGAACGCCTTCACGTACGGCGGGAACACGCTCCTCCAGTACCCGCCGTCGATCTTCGCGCAGGAGCTGGTGCGGGGCGTCGTCTACGTGGTGCCGCTGGCGTTCGTGAGCTGGCTGCCCGCCCTGTACGTGCTCGGCCGGCCGGCCCCGGCGGGGGTGCCGGACTGGGCGGCGTTCGCGGCGCCCCCGGTGGCGCTCGTCTGCTGCGGGGTCGCGGGCCTCGCCTGGCGGGCCGGGATCCGCTCGTACCGATCGACGGGAAGCTGAGGACTCCGGATGTCGTCCACCGAACCCTTCATCCACCTGGACGGGGTGGAGAAGACCTTCACGGTCCGCCGCAAGGCGGGCCTGGTCCGCCGGGAGAAACGGGAGGTCCGGGCGGTCGACGGGATCTCGTTCGGGGTGGAGCGCGGCGAGATGGTCGGCTACATCGGCCCCAACGGGGCCGGGAAGTCCACCACCATCAAGATGCTGACCGGCATCCTCACCCCCAGCGGCGGCCGGCTGCGGGTCGCGGGCATCGACCCGTCCCGCGAGCGCACCCGCCTGGCCCAGCGGATCGGGGTGGTCTTCGGACAGCGGACCACCCTCTGGTGGGACCTGCCGCTGAGGGACTCGTACAAGCTGATGCACCGCATGTACCGGATCCCCGACGCCCGCTACCGCGAGAACCTCGACCGCTGCGTGGACCTCCTGGACCTGGGGGAACTCCTCGACGTGCCGGTGCGGCAGCTCTCGCTCGGCCAGCGGATGCGCGGCGACATCGCGGCGGCCCTGCTGCACGACCCCGAGGTGCTGTACCTGGACGAGCCGACGATCGGCCTGGACGTGGTCTCGAAGGCGAAGGTGCGGGAGTTCCTGCGCGAGCTGAACGGCGAGCGGGGCACGACGGTCCTCCTGACCACCCACGACCTGACCGACATCGAGCAGCTCTGCTCCCGGGTGATGGTCATCGACCACGGACGCCTGATGTACGACGGCGAACTGTCCGGCCTGCACGCCGTCGGCGAGAGCGAGCGGCTCCTGGTGGTGGACCTGGAGCGCGAACTGCCCCCGATCGACGTGCCCGGAGCCCGCTTCGTACGGGCGGAGGGACCCCGCCAGTGGCTCGCCTTCCCGGCGACGGGATCGGCGGCCCCGCTGGTCGCCGCGGTGGCGGCCGCGCATCCGCTCGTCGACCTGTCGGTGCGGGAACCGGACATCGAGGCGGTGATCGCGAAGATGTACGGGGGAACTCGGGAGGAGCGCCGGGAGTCCCTGAGGTAGGAGGTCGACGCATGGTGAGTTTCTCGTACACGGCCGCGGACGAGGAGAAGAGCAGGGGCGTCCGGCGCATGAAGGCGCTGGCGACGTCCCTGCTGCTCCTCGTGGCGGTGGTCTACGCCCTGGCGACGTGGGCGCGGAACTCCGGGGCGGGAGCCTGGGCGGGGTACGTCGCGGCCGCGGCGGAGGCGGGCATGGTGGGCGCGCTCGCGGACTGGTTCGCGGTGACGGCCCTCTTCCGGCACCCGCTGGGGCTGCCGATCCCGCACACGGCGATCATCCCGAAGAAGAAGGACCAGCTGGGCACGTCGCTCGGCACCTTCGTCGGCGAGAACTTCCTCTCCGCCGACGTCGTACGGGGCCGGCTGACCGCCCTGGGCATCGGCGGCCGCCTGGGCGCCTGGCTGGCGGACCCGGCGCACGCCGACCGGGTGGTCGCGGAGCTGTCCACGGCCCTGCGGGGCGCGCTGACGGTGCTGCGGGACTCGGACGTGCAGGCGGTGGTGGGGGAGGCGATCACCCGGCGGGCGGAGGCGGTGGAGATCGCGCCGCCCCTGGGCAAGACGCTGGAGAAGGTGGTCGACGACGGGGCGCACCGCCGGGCGGTGGACCTGGTCTGCACCCGGGCCCACGACTGGCTGGTCACCCACGGGGACTCGGTGATGGACGCGGTCCAGGGCGGGGCGCCGGGCTGGACCCCGCGCTTCGTGGACAAGCGGATCGGCGAGCGCGTCTACAAGGAGCTGCTCCGCTTCGTCACGGAGATGCGGGACATGCCGGGGCATCCGGCGCGCGGGGCGATCGACCGCTTCCTGGCGGACTTCGCGGTCGAGCTCCAGTCGGACACGGACACCCGGGTCCGCGTCGAGCGCCTGAAGTCGGACCTGCTCGCCCGCCCGGAGGTCCAGGACGTCATCGCCTCCGCCTGGGCGTCGGTCCGCTCCCTGATCATCGCGGCGGCCGAGGACGACCACAGCCAGCTCCGCCTGCGCGCCCGCGCCTCCCTCATCTCCCTGGGCCGCCGCCTCTCCTCGGACGCCCGCCTCCAGGCGAAGGTCGACGGCTGGGCGGAGGACGCGGCGGCGTACCTCGTCACCACCTACCGCGACGAGATCACGTCCCTGATCACGGACACGGTCGCGAGCTGGGACGCCACCCAGACCTCGAAGAAGATCGAGGCGAACATCGGCCGCGACCTGCAGTTCATCCGGATCAACGGGACGGTGGTGGGGGCGTTGGCGGGCTTGCTGATCTATACGGTGAGCCACGGGTTGGGGGGCTGAGCCCCCTTCTCCGTGGTCCGGCCTCAGCCCTTGTCGCGGGTGACGGCCCAGGAGGCGGCGGCGACGGCCCCGGCCACGGAGAACACGGCGGGCCAGGCCCCGACCTTCTTCGCGAGCGGGTGCGACCCGGCGAACGCGGCGACATAGGCGGACGTCAGCCCCACGGACGCCTTCGCCCCGCCCACCCGCTGCCACTCCCGCGCGGCCACCCCACCGGCCACGGCGAGCACGACCCCACCGAGCGGCCGCTTCTTGGTCCACCGCGCGACGGCATACCCACCGACGAGGCCGGCGGCGGCGGTGAGGGGGGAGGGGATGCGGGGCATGGGGCCACCTCTTGTTCGGATCGACGTGTCTCCGTACGAGACTAACCAGGGCTTCGGCGGGAGGAAGCCGCGCCCCGAACCGATCACGGGGCACTGCCGCGGGCGGATGCCGGAGCCTGACGTGCACCCGCCCGCAGCCGCACGTCAGGACAGCAGATGTGCGAAGAAACCGATCCCGGGGTCTTCCGGTGTGCCCACGAGCAGCGCACGGTCGAGGAGGATGTTGTTGTGCTCGCAGCTCGTCTCCGGGAGCATCACGCAGGCGTGGCAGGCGGCGAGGTTGGTACCGCCGGTGCCGGACGCGTCGGACTCGACGCAGAGTGGGTCGGAGGAACACCATTCCGCACGGCGCACGGCGGCGCGGATCGTGCGGGCGAGGCTTTCCGGCTCGCCCTGGGCCACGAGGCCTCCGAGACTTCCCGCGGAGTCGCTCGTCGCCGTGTAGACGAGGATTCCCGCCATGTCGTCGTCGGCGTACAGACGCTCGCGCAGTGCGGCGGCGGGGTATCCGGCGTCGAGGCTCCATTCGTTGATGAGGACATGGGCCAGAGTGTGGAGCAGCACCATGCGGGGGGAGGCCGGGGACGGCGGTACCAGGGCCGGATCGGCGGCACGCTGCCCCATGAGCCTCTCGTGCGCGGTACGCATTTGTTCGGCACGTGCCGCCACGGCGGCCGAGCGTGACCATTCGTCGAGCCGTGTGTCGTCGAGGCGGAGGAAGACGCCCTCGCCGCGGACCTCCATGGCGGGCAGCCAGGGGAGTTCCGACGTGGAGAGCGCGGCTTCCCTGCCCTCGGTCGACACGTCGGGCTCGGCGAGGCGGGTGAACGCCTTGAGGGCACGGACCTCCCGGAGCTTCTTCACCAGCATGGGGTCGGTGATTCCCAGCGGACGCAACTCCGCCGTGTCTCCGAGCGGGGGCTCGCAGACGAACTGCTCGTCGCGGGAACGGGCGCGCTCGTCGTTGCCGGAGCGGAGGCGCTCGTACTCCTTGTGGCGCAGGGCGCGGTACCGGTGGTCGAAGCTCGGGGTCTCCCCTTCCTCGGGGTCCTCTTCGCGTTCGGCGTCCAAGAGGGCCATGACCTCGTCGACGGACACCGGGCATTCGCCGTCGAAGAGGAACTTCAGAGCCACCGCGATCTCGTCACGGCCATCCAATTTGCGAAGCTTCTCCCAGTGCTCGGCAAGTGGATCGGCGTGTCCGTCGCTCCACGGTGGGATGGAGAGCGCCGACTTCAGCACCGGCTGCCACACCGCGGAAGAACCGCGCTGGAGGGTACGAGGGGCGAAGTCGCAGGGCTGGGCGGGGACGGACGTGCCCAGCCACGGGCGGGTACCGCGGCAGCGGAGTCCGAGATCCTTCAGGGCCTTCTTGCGGAAGGAGCCCTCCATCGAGACCTCCGGCACCCCGCAGGAGCACGAGACGACGATGGAACGGAGGGACGAACTGCGTCCGGAGGAGCGCAGCTTGAGGGTTCCCCCGCACTGGCCCGCGGTGGTCGTTCCGGCGCCGGCCGCCCGGTGGACCCAGTGCCAGTAGGGAAACTCGTCGAGATGTCCCGCTTCGCAGGCGATCACGAAGCGGGAGGGGACCAGGTCGGCCTCGCAGGTGCCGCAGACGCTCTTGCCGGGAGGCGGGTTGAAGTCGCGGTGCCGACGCAGCTCGTCGCATTCGGGGCAGGAGTGCATGACGGGGAAGCGACGGACCCGGACCCCGTCCTTGCTGGCCTCGTCGGAGGCGGGAGGCAGCCGGAAGTACTGGACGCCCAGGAGGCGGGCGAGCCGGCGTTCGTGGATCCTGGGCGATTCATCGGGACTCCAGTGGGTGTCCGCCCCATCCAGACCGGAGACGACGAAGGACTCGTGGTCGACGGCGATCAGGGACCCGACACCGTACGTGGTGATCGCCTGGGAGCGGCGGACCGCACCTCGACGGGGCAGGTTGTGGGCAGGCGCACGACCGCCCGTTTCGGTGCGGCGGCGTCGCGCGGGGGGCGGGGTCATCGGGATGCCTCCATGAACAGGGCGGACTCGGCGTCGACGTCGCGCAGGCTCCACAGAGTGCCCCATGCTTCGTCGTTCTCGGACTCGTCGCCGTACGGCTTCAGGAGCGACGGCCTGCGGTCGCCCTTCTTCGGTTCGAAGAGGAGGCCGCCGTGGATGTCGGCCTCCTCGCACCACCAGTCGACGAATTCGTCGAAGGCGAGGGAGACGGCCTCAGTCTCCTCCCGGTCGACCTCGCTCACGCGCTCGAGCAGAATGTCCTTGATCTCCCCACGAAGCCGGGACTCGTAGGACTCGACCCGTCCGGCTGCTTCGTTGGCACGGGCCTCGGGAACCAGGATGCGCGTCAGGGCGACGATCACGGCGTGCAGACCGCGTTCGCGGGCGCGGGCGGAGAAGGGGGTGACGGACGTGGACTCCACCTCGCGGTACAGGGCCGAGTGGAAGTGCAGGAAGTTCTCGTAGTGCGAGCGGTCGCGGGAGCGGGTCGCGTTGAGCATGACGGCGACCAGGCCGGGGTGGGCACGGCCGACGCGGCTGGTGGCCTGGATGTACTCGGCGGTGGTCTGGGGCTGGCCCATCACGGCCATCAGCCCGAGTCGGTCCACGTCGACGCCGACCGCGATCATGTTGGTGGCGAGGAGGACGTCCACGGTGTCCTCGTCGGGAAGCTTCTTCTCGATGCGCTTGAGGCGGGTGGGAATCTCGCTGGCGTCGACCCGGCTCGTCAGCTCCGAGTAGTTGGCGGTGGACCGCACCTCCACCCCTTCCCGCTCGGCGAGCAGCTCCAGGTAGGCCACGACGTCGTCGTGCACCTGGAGTTCTGCGGCGGACAACAGCCGGAGACTGTTGAAGTAGCCCACGAGGCTCCAGTACGCGTCACGCACCTCGTCCTCGGTCCGGGCCTGCTTGGCACGGTGCATCAGGGTGGCGTAGGTGCGGATGAGGAGCGTGGACTGACTGGTGCCGGGAGCGAAGAGCCCGACGTAGCGCCTGCTCGCCTTCTCCTCCCGGGGTGTCTCCACCGCGAACCACGAGTCGCGGGAGTCCAGTCCGGCGGGCGGGAACTGGCGTACGTCGCGGTTGAACAGGTTCTTTCCCTGATGGGCGGCACGACGAATGGTGGCCGTGGAGGCGATCACCTTGGGACGGTCGGCGAGCGCGTCCACAGCGGTCTCGTAGAGGCCGGTGAGCGTTCCCAGCGGGCCCGAGATGAGGTGGAGCTCGTCCTGGACGACCAGCTCGGGGGGCGGTGTGGGATCGTTCGGATCGTTCAGATTGAAAAGGGCCGAGGTGGCCGGTCGCCACGGCATTGAGGCGAACTTGTCGACGGTGGCGATCACCAGGGTCGGGCGGGCGTCGTAGACGGCCTCGTCGATCAGATGGACCGGCAGACCGCCCGTGAAGTCGCATCCCTCGCCGGGGCAGCGGACGTGCATCCGCTTGTCGTCCCGGTCGACCTCGTAGTCGCGGGCGTCGAGACGTGTGCCGCACCAGGGACAGGCGTGCAGTTGCACGGGGTTCTTGGTGGCCAGGCGCCGGTCCGGGTCCTTGTGCAGTTCCGCGAGCTTCTCCTCGGCCTCCTGCAGGGTGTTGGGCGTGGCCGACCGGCCCACCCACATGCCGATGGAGAATTCCTCGGTGCCGAGTTCCGCGGGCAGGTCGCGTCGCATCAGTTCCATGGCACAGAGCAGGATCGCGGCGCGTTCGAACTGCTGGAGCGTGAGGAGACGCAGCGTGTAGCGCATGAGCACGGTGACACCGCCGCCCTCGGCGCCGCGCCGGATGCGGCGCAGGAACGCGGTGAACGCGATGAGACCGAGGTAGGCCTCGGTCTTGCCACCACCGGTCGGGAACCAGAGCAGGTCCACGACGTTGCGGTCGTCGTGCCGGCGGTGGTCGATACCGGCCAGGCAGAGCAGCAGGAACGCGATCTGGAAGGGACGCCAGCGGCCGGCCTTCGGATCCGGAGTGCCGACCCGTCCGTCCTTGACCCAGGCACTGCGGGCACGCTGATCGGCCATGGCCCGGTTGGCGAGTCGGAACGCCCGCATCAGGTCGGGCTTGTCACCGAGGAGTCCGATACCCTCGCGGATCCTTCCGAGGGCTTCGCGACAGGCTTCGACCTGCTCGCGTGCCGGCTTCTCGTGCACCGTGCCGATCAGGGCTGTGGCTTCCGCGTCCTTCCGGTCGATCCAGTGCGCGTAGCCCGCTACCAGCGCTCCCAGAGCGTCCAGGATCTCGGTGTCCGAGCCCTCGGCGAGACCCAGCATGGACAGGGCGGAGCTGTCGATCTCCGGATTGGAGTCGGTGAGCAGCACCTCCACGGTGGGCACGAACTCGCTGCGCACCTCGGTCACCGCGGCCGATACGGATTCGGTCATGCCGATCGGCGGCGGCGTCCAGTCCCATTCCGCGGCGCAGCCGTGGCCGACGGCGAAGGTCGGGGCATGGCGATGGAGCAGTCGACCGACAGCGACTTCGGGGTCGTGGGCGGCGGTCGGAGCGGTGCGCTCGACGAAGGCGCTGGAGCCGTCGGCCGCGCGAACGACGAGTCCGCACTGGAAGAGGGAGGCGGCGTCCTGGAGGTCGTGCTCGCCGACCCGCCGGGCGTTGACGAGGGTGACGGTGACGGTGACGGTGCCGGTCACCGGGTCCGGGCGTCGGACGTTGACGCGCAGTTCCACGTCGTGGCCGAGTTTTTCGACCTTGTTGGGGACGGGCACGGTCGCGTCGACCGAGATCTCCCGCAGTTCGAGCACCTTGCGCCGCCACCGTTCCTGCTGGTCGGAGGTGGTGCGGGCCTCGGCCCGACGGGCCGGGACGGGGTTGCCGTCCGTGTCGGTCGCTTCGTAGACGGCGGCTCGGGCCCGGACCACGAGCGTGTCGCCCACGGCCGGGTCCACCGCGAAGGTGAGCCCCATCGACGAGGGGCGACGGGAGCCCGCGCCGGTCTCGTCCGTCGTGGTCGATTCCTCGGCGCTGTCGTGGGAGCCCACGGCCGTCCGGTCCAAGCCGTCCTGTTCCTGCTCGTCCTCGCTCCTGCGCTCCTGCGCGGCCGCGTTCGCGGGCCTCGGATAGAGGATGCCCGCGAGATAGCGGTCGATCGGAGCGTCCTGGGTGAGGACTTCGTCCCGGTCGTCCGG
This sequence comes from Streptomyces sp. NPDC098101, assembly GCF_044760185.1. Lineage (NCBI taxonomy): Bacteria > Bacillati > Actinomycetota > Actinomycetes > Kitasatosporales > Streptomycetaceae > Streptomyces > Streptomyces sp. NPDC098101. The sequence continues at coordinate 135,582 of NZ_JBIWAS010000002.1, forward strand.
TGCGGCGTCGGCAGAGGGGCCGAGGAGCTCGCGGCGCAGCCCCACCAGGATCTCCTCGTCCCTGACCCGGTAGTGCTCGGAATGCCGGCCTTCCACGTGTGTCATGCGCTCGTCTCCTCGTTGTCCTCGGCCCGTCGGTACCGTCCGATGCCGGTGATCCGGGGCGCGATCCACACGCCCCGCTCCCCGAGGCCGGCGTTGGCGCCGGCGGCGGTGCTGCCCGTCACGGTCTCCAGGGTGTCGATCCGCAGGCCGCGGATCTCGTCGGGCCACCAGGGGTCCCAGGTCCGGTTCACCTTCTGCACCTGGAACAGCTCCTCACGGAAGCGTTCCGAGGTCTCGCCGATCTCCCGCCCGTCGTGGACGAGGGCGTACGGCGGGCTCTGGTGCTCTCCCAACGGCACGTCGTGGCGCTTGCGGAGCACCACCTCGTGTCCCGGAGCGACCCGTTCCAGGAGGTATGCCTGGGTCGTCACGGCGTCGCTCTCGTGGCCGGGCGGGCGGTCCCGTCCGATGTCGCCCGCCTCGGCGACGATTCCGTACCTGTCGTACGACCGCCATCCCCCCACATACCTGCGGCCGTTCTTCCTGCCGCCGGCCCGCCGCAGCAGCGGCAGCTCGGGGCAGTGCACGTGGTAGAGGTCCTGGCGGGCGCGGGTCATCGCCACGTAGAGTGCCCGGGCCTCGGCGGGAAGGTCCAACTCGTCCTTCTTGTGCTGCCTGCGGAGTTCGGAGGCGCTCGGCGGCACCAGGACGATCACTCGATCGAACTCGAGTCCCTTGGAGCGGTGCACGGTCGAGACGACGAGCCGGGAGGTCTCCGGGTCGGCCGCCTCGTCGGGGAACCTGCCCTCGGCGATCGAGCGGCGCAGCCGCTCCAGATCCAGTACGTTGCGCCCGGCCCCGCGTGCGGCACGGCGCAGCACCGTCCACAGGGCGGTCGCGTTCGGCTCGTACGGCAGGGGGATCTCCGCGAGCAGCGCGTGGAACCGTTCCTTGGTGAGACCGCTCGCCCCGGTACGGCGCAGCAGTTCCGCCACCCAGTACGGGACCGGTCGTTCTTCGAGAGGGCGCCGCAGTCGGTGCGCGATCCCGTGCTCGTGGAGGAGGTCGGAGACCACCAGGGCCTGTCGATTGTCGCGGGTGAGGATCGCGCAGGTGTCGGAGAGGTCTCGCAAGCCGTCCAGGACGAGTGGATCGGTGAGGTCGCCCAAGCCGTTCACGGGCTCCAGGAGCAGGTCGCGCAGCTCCTCGTACAGCGTCGCCGCCCGGTCCGCGTCGTCGATCTGCTGCAGCTCGGCACCGTAGGACAGCGCAACCCGGGCTTCGGGAGTGGCGGCCCGGAAGTTCCGCGTGAGGTGCAGTTCCACCAGGTCGTCGGCGTACGAGGAGCGCAGCCAGTCGAAGAACCGACCGGTCTCGTCGGAGCGTTCGGCCAGGTCCTCGATCTGGAAGCCGTAGACGGTCTGGGCGGCGTCGCCGACGACGGTGAAGCCGCAGCTGTCTTGATAACGGTCGAGAAGCGTCTCCACCAGTTCGCGACGGGCGCCCAGCAGATCCTGCACCTCGTCGATCACGACGTGGGCGGGCGGAACGGCGTCGCCCGTCTCCAGCGCCCCCTTCTCGATCGCATGTGCCGCGGCCGTGATTCGTTCGTCGAAGCCGGTCGCGCCCCAGTCCCCGTCCGGGTACGCCTGAAGGAGCACCCCGTACGCCCACGCGTCGAAGGTCTGCGCCCGGACACGGCGGGCCCGCTCGCCGTGTCGGGCGATCCGTTCGCGCAGCTCGCGCGCCGCGGCCCGGGAGAAGGTGAGCACCAGGATCTCGGCGGCCTCCAGGGCCGCCTCCGGGTCCTCGTGTCCGCACAGGGCGTCGAGCCGGCGCACCAGGGTGTGCGTCTTGCCCGCTCCGGCGCCCGCGGTGACCAGGACCCGGGCGTCCCAGGGCTGTTCGACCACGGCCCGCTGCTCGTCGGTGAGCGGGGGACTGTCGAGGTAGGGGTCGGTCACTTGGGGCTCCAGAGGTGCTCGAACTGGGTGAACGCGAGCCTGGTGTCGAAATTCGCGATGTTGTCGCTGACGTTGAGGATCAGGCAGGTGTCCTTGCCGCCGTTCCTCGGGCCGCGCAGTCCGCGGCCGATCATCTGCTGGTAGACGTTGGTGCTGTAGACCGGGCGGGCCACCACCACGACACGGGTGGCGGGCGCGTCGAACCCCTGGGTCAAAACACCGTAGTTGGTGAGGACCCGGATACGGCCCGACCGGAAGTCCTCGATGCGCCGACGCCGGTCCTGCGTGCTCGTCGTCGAGTCCACGGCCGCGGAGGAGACACCCCGGTCGTTCAGCATGGCCGCCAGGTACTTGGCGTGATCGACGGAGGTGGCGAAGAGCAGGGTCGGCCAGTCCGCGGGAAGGGCCGCCACCTCGTCGACGATGCGGCGACTGCGCGCGTGGTCGTCGGCGAGCCGCTGCTCGGCCGCACGCGCGAGCGTCGCCATCCGGTCGGCCTGCGCCTTCTCCTCGCGGGTCAGCTCGATCCGGCCTCCTTCCAGGGTGCGGTGCTCGACCTGGGCGAGCATCCCCCACTCCTGGAGGTCCCGATAGGGATCGCCGGACGGGAAGACGCCTTCGTCGAGCCGCTTGTTGCCGAAGCGGTTGGCCAGTCGGCGGGTCTCCTCCTCGTTGGTGTTCCGGAACGGGGTGGCCGTCAGGCCCAGCAGGTGCCGTTCGGTCTCGAACTGGGTCAGACCCAGATGTCCCAGGATCCCCGTGTAGCGCTTGGAGACGGCGGTGTGCGCCTCGTCCACGATCACCAGGGAGGCGCGGCGGAGCCAGTCGTACGCCTCGGTGTCCAGGCAGCGCTCCAGCTTGGCGTCCGTGGCGACGACGAGGTGCGGGTGGTCGACGACGTCCCCCACCTCGTTGGTGCTCCAGAGCCTGCTGATCGTGAGGGGGCGTTCCGCACCCACCTTGCTCCAGACGAACTTCCAGCTCTGCACGGCCTGCTCGCACAGCTCCTCGGTCTGCGCGATCCACAGCAGCGGACCCCGCAGGTCACCCACCTGCTTCACCCAGCGGATCACGGCCTCCGCGGTGACCCGGGTCTTTCCGGCGCCGGTGGGCAGCGACAGCATGGCCCGCTGCGGGGCCAGCCGGTCGAGGAGGACGCTGATGTTCCGGACCAGGTCCTCCTGGTAGTCGTGGAGACGGGGGAAGTCCCGGGGGCCGTCCACCGTCTCGAAGGCGGGCGGCGACGGGGTCCGGGAGCCGGCGAACGACACCGGGAGCTTCAGGTCGGAGACGAATGTGATGGCTGCCGACGAGCCTCCGTAGCCGACCGGAGCGTTCGGGAACCGGGCCTGGATGTCCCGGGCGTGCTGCTGGAGCACTCCGTCGCCGTGTGCGTTGAATGCCATCTGGGCGATCCGGTGACCGGTCGGTTCCGTGCCGTCGGTCTCCTGCAGTTCGGCGTCCATCAGGCCCTCGGGCAGCCCGGACCGCAGGGCGTCGGCCCCGATCAGCAGCTCGATCTTCGTGACCACGTCCTGCGCATCGCGTACGGCCTTGATCGCGGCCTTCTTCTCGCTGTCCCGGGCCATGCGCTCCTGGTGCTCCATGACGGCCCTGCAACCGGCCGTGCCGAGCCCGAGCTCCAGTTCGCGGTCGATCAGGCGCAGCATCGGCTCCGGGTCGAGCGGGACGCGGACCTTCACCGTGCCGCCCTGGCGGACCGCGTCCAACTGACGTGGCTTCGTTCCGTTGGGGGTGCGGATCACCTCCTCCAGCTCGGCGCACCGCTGCACCAGGCTGTTCCGGTTGGTGCTGTTCAACCGCTGGCGCAGTCCGGGGTACAGCTCGACGAGGGGCACCGGGTCGCCGTCCGGGACCTCGCGGGTCTCCCGGCTGATGACGTCGGCGTAGCGGAGCATCCCCCACTTCTCGACCATCAGCTCGGCGTCCTCGGGCCTCGTCACGAGCAGCGCGGGGAGCTGTTCGGCACGCAGTGCCCGATACTCGGCGGCGCCGACCGCGACGGTGATCTCGTCGTCGGGGCGGGCGCCCCAGACGTCGCCGATCCGGCATCGGGTCAGCGTGTCCTCGGGGAACTCCGCGCCGAACCGGGTCAGCATCACGTAGGTGGCGCCGACGAAGGAGTCGTCCTCGCTGCGGGACACCTCGACGAGGAGGTTCTGCCAACGGTCGGCCGGGACCTCGTCGACCGTGGTCGGCAGACGGAGCTTGCGGGCTTTCTCCGGAGAAATGTCGGCCACCGGCAGCACGTCGCGGTAGGCGGCCAACTGGGGACCGACCGCTTCTCGCAGGGGCTTGAGCCCCTGGGAGGTGGAGACGGTTCCGTACTTCCTGAGCAGCCAACGGATGGGCGAGGCGACCGCCTGGCGCGTGCTCGTCTGCGCACCGATCTGTCGGGTCCAGTTGTCCACCACGGCGTCGTCGGGCAGCACCTTCAGGAAAGCGGCACGGGACTCCTCCGACAGCGCGCGGAACAGGTGCAGGGGGCCGCCGACGGCGGAACCCTCCACCTTCATCCGGGCGAGCGAGGGACGAGGGGCCCGGTCGTCCAAGGTGCGCAGGTAGGACGAGTGGACCGCCTCCCGGTACTCCTCGAACCATGCCTCGCCCTCGGGCCGCACCGCCGCCGAAGGGCGCTCCCGCAGCCCGATCTCGGGAAAGAAGGAGAGGTCGTCCGAGTGGAACTCCTTGTCGACGGCGATGCTCGGATCGCGCTGCGGATCGACGACCGGGCCGGGCAACATGCAGTCGCGCACCGGCCGGAACCTCCCGTCCGCGGTCCGCACGCGCAGCGTGTCGCGCGGGTTCGGGACGCGCTCCAGCAACTTGTGGGTCAGGCTGCGTCCTCCGGCCTGCCGGAACAGTTCCCAGAAGCGCTTCCACTCGGTGTCCCCGTACCCGTCGAAGCCCTGGTCGAGGACGCTGATGAACCGTCCCTCGGCGTCCGCCTCCCGAATGCCGAGGACACCGAGGGCATGGGCGAGCGAGGGGTCGCGGGCGATCTCGTCGACCACGTACACCAGGGACTCGCGCAGCCCGCCCTCTTCGGCGCGGCGGAAGACCCGTCCGTGCACGGGAGCGACGAAGCCGTGTTCCTCGGTGAGCACGATCCGTGCCTTTCGGGCTTCTTCGGCATGGAGAGAGCCGGTCTCGACCATGTCCGCGAGGATGCGGATCGCCACCGTCGAGGCCTCGACGGTGCCGCATTCGACGAGAGCTTCCAGCCACTCCCGGACACCGGCCCGCTCGTGTCCGGCCGCGGCAAGGACGTGCTCCACCTTTCCGGCCCGCAGGGGATCGGCCTCGGCACTGGGGTGCAGCCAGCCCACCGGGCGACCGGGGCACTCGTGCCACATCCGCAGCCAGCCCGCCGGGCCCTTCGGGTCCTTGTCGAGGCGCGGGTGGAGACGCAGCGTGGTCGGTACGCGAAGGGTTCCGTCCTGGTCGGGCAGCGAGGGCCGCACGGCGGTCCGTGCCCAGATCTCCTGGGTCAGGAACTCGTCCGCCCAGCTGATCGACTCCTTCACACGACCGGGCAGCAGGGGGAGGTAGGCGGCGGGGTCCTCGGCCGGGGCCAGCCGGGCGAGCGAATCCACGACCAGGGACGCCGAGACCTTGATCATCTCCTCGTTGAACGCCGACGAGTCGAGCAGGTTCTGCCGGTCCTCGTTGGTCTTCCAGGCCCCGTTGAGGATGCCGCTCAGGGACATCTCGTACTTCGTGGGGAAGAAGGACCAGAAGCGGCCCCGGCCGCGCGACTTCGGAGAGACGTACAGTCCGCTCGTCCGGTCCTCCTCCAGTGCCGGCACGGCCCAGGCGAGGTCGAGGGCGAGGCGGTCGTGCAGTTCACCGGCGTCGGCGCGGGCGGCCGGCCCCGGTTCGTGGGTGACGGTGAAGACCCGCCACCGGCTGGTGGCGGTGGGCTTCCCCGTCCGCTCCTCGATCATCGTGTGCAGATCGCCCTGCTGCTCGGTGGTCAGTACGCGACGGGCGACGGGGCGGGGCCGACGGTCCTCCAGGACGACCTTCGCCACGTGGGGGGAGAGGAGCTGGAAGCCGAGAGGGAACTCCTCGCGGGAGGAACCGGCACGCGTCCGGCCGCCGTGCATGTCCTGGGCCAGCCGGTCGGCGGCGCCGGGAAGCAGCGGCAGACGCACCACGGTGGTGGCCCAGCCGAGCAGCTCGTCGAGAACGGGATCCTGCGCACGTTCGGCGGCCATGTCGAGGGGTCGTGCCATGCGCAGCACCGGGGCCTCGAAATTTCCGCCCAGGTGCTCCTGGACGCCGGGCACCGAGCGAATGCATTCGTACGACCATTCGCGGTCGAAACCGAAGGAACCGGTGCTGCTGAAGAACTGAGGTGCGTCGGTGACCACCAGAACGGATTTGACTCCCACGCCGAAACGGCCGATCTGGCCTCCCCGCTTGCGCGACATACTCATGCGGAGAATGGTCTCCGCCCCCTCGGGAGAGACGGGAGAGCCCTCGTTCGCGCAGTAGAGATGCGTGGTGGTGAGGACGACGTGAACGGTTCCTCCGGACGTGCCGGCGATTTCGTCCGCCGCGTTCTGTACGAGCTCGAAGAGCTGGCGGTCTCCGTATCCGCCCTGGGTGATGCGTCGTTCGCTGTTGGCGTGCTCCGGAATGAGTCCGGGGTCGACTTCGTAGGTCTGCAGAACGCGGGCCGACTGTTCGAGGACGGTTCGGACCACCTGGGACGAGGACGAGGCGGATGACACTTTTCTGCGACTCCTGTTGATCGGAGGACGGTCGGTGAAGGACCGCGACGGGCCGGCCTTGGGCAAGGAATCCGGATTGGGCAGGGCCTTGCACAAGGCCGGCCCGTCGCGGGTCGTGCTGTTGCCGCGCGCAGAGGCGTCAGCAGCCGTCGTTGCTCACGGTCCCGTGAGGAGGGAAGTCCAGTCCGTAGTGCTCGCGCAGTGCCTTGAGCGTCGTCCCGAATTCGTTCAGAATCTCCTTCGTCGAACCCTCGTCGGGTGCCGTCTTCAGCCTAGTTTCCAGGGTACTGAGGTCCCGCATACACAAATCGAGGTCCTCGCACGACCCCGCCTCCCCCGAATTTTCTTCCATGGTCAGGTTTGCCCGCTTTCCTGATTGGTGGCCCTTACGCCGGAATTTCGGTGAAAGGGGGTCTGGACGCATGTCTCGGAACCCCATCGATTGCTTCGATGAGGGTGCTCCGATTCCGGTGCGCTTTTCCTGTCCGAACCGTAGGGGAAGTTCCCCTGCTGCGCCACCCTCTTGCGGGATCCTTTTTGAGTCCCCGTGAGCGTGTTTCCGACCGAGATGGGGGTGAGGGTACACCTGTCCCAAGGCCGTCTCGGTGGGTGATCCGAGCGGGACGTATTTCTCGACGATGCTGACGTTAGAGCAAACTCGGCGTCGGCGCCACCCCCTTCGCGGAAAACGCAAAAAAGGCGGTTCTCGGCCACCCCTGCATCCCTAATTTCGAACGTTCGTGCGATCGCAGATGTGCCCGCAAGGGCATCAAGTCGGACATTCGGAACTTAAGGGATCGAGTGACTGTACTGACGTCCTGGGTGGGTGTGGTCAAGTTTCGGTTGACAGTGATCTCTGCGTCAAATTAGCCTGCTCGTGGCCCAAGAAACACGACGAGGAGTGGGGTGGTCCTGTGGAGATGGGTGAGGAGTTCGGGCCCTGGTTGGCCCGTCAGCTCAAGCTCGCGGGCAAGACGCAGGCGGAACTGGCGGACGAGCTGGGGCTGACCCGCGCCGCGGTCTCGGCCTGGATCACCAAGCGGTCCGTCCCGCGGCCGACCGTGATGGAGGAGATCGCCAAGGCGCTCGGCACGGACGTCGGCACGGTGCACACGCGCACCACCGACACGCAGGCGGGTCTTCCCGTCACCTGGTACCACCGGCCCGGCTATCCCGACGGCGGCCGTGACGGCGGAAACGCCGCCGCCTTCGCGTTCGACGCCGACGTCCAGGTGCTCGCCCGGGAGACCTGTCAGAACAGTCTCGACGAGCGGCTCACGGAGAACGGCCGCCCGGTCCGGGTGCGCTACACCATCCACGAGCTGACCGGCGAGGCGCTGGACGCCTTCCGCAGGGCCGTCCTCTGGGACGACCTCCACCCCCACTACACCGCGGTCTCGGAGTCGGCCTCCCACCAGAAGGTCGGTCGGGTCGTGGACGCGGGGGTCCGCGACATGTTCGAGAAGGGCCGGCTGGTCCTCCTCCGGATCGACGACTACAACGCCTCCGGCCTCACCGGCGACGACTACGGCGACGGCAAGTTCGCGGCCGTCGTCCGCCGCCAGCTGGAGAGCCTCAAATCGGGACGCGGGGCGGGCGGTTCGTTCGGCCTCGGCAAGGCGACGCTCTGGGCGACCAGCGCACTCGGCATGGTCCTGATCAACTCCACGCTCTCCGTCCCCCACGAAGGGCGTACCGAACGCCGCCTCATCGGACGGCTGGAACTGCCGTGGCGCTCCGTCAACGGCGAAACGTACGCGGGACCCGCCTGGCTGGGACGCCCCGATCCGGACAGCCCGGGTGCCCGGGTGGCCCGTTCCTGGTGGTCGGACGAGGAGACGGTCGAACGCCTCCACCTGACCCGCGACAGCGACGAGCCGGGCACCTCCTTCCTCATCGTCGGTGCCCACGACCTGGCGAGCCTCGACCAGAGCGCTCCCGCCCCCGATGTCGACGACGAGGACGGGGGCGACATCGACGACGGGACCCGTGACATCAAGGCCATGCACCGGCGGTTGGTCGAAGCGCTGGAGCGGGACTTCTGGGCGGCGATGACCGGGGGCGGAAGCAGGCTCCCGCTCCTGGAGACCTCGGTCCGTACGCTGCGCAACGGACAGGTGGTCCTGGAGGAGGAGAAGGTCGACCCCACCCGGACCCAGCCCTCCCGGACCAGGGCCCTGCGCTCCTTCTACGAGGGAACGACCGTGGACCGGCTCACCGAGGCCGGCCAGGTCGCTCTTCGGCATGTTCCGCTCAAGCTTCCGCGCACCGGAGGGCGCTCCGGCGCGCTCGGCACGCACCCCGCTGTCCTCCTTGTCACGGAGGCCGAGGACAAGGACGGTGCCCCGAACCAGGTCCACTCGCTGCGCGGCAATCGGATGACCATCAAGAAGTCCGGTGTCGCCGGCCTTCCCCTGGGGGTCAATTCCTTCCAGGCCGTTCTCTTGGCGGGGCACGCGGCGGGGGAGACGGCTCCCTTCGCAGAGGAGGCCGAGGAGTTCCTGCGGGCGGCCGAGCCGCCCGAGCACGACCGCTGGGGCCAGACGGAGGAACTCACCCTGCGCTGGTCGCACACCGCGCACCACCGCATCGCCCGTCTGACCACCGAGGTCAACTCGGCCGTGAAGGAACTGGTCGCCAAGCCGAAGCAGTCCGGCGGCGAAGGAGGCGCGAAGCTGCGGAAGGCGCTCACCGTCCCCCGCAAGACCGCGCCCAGGCGCACCGCCGGAGCGGCCCTGCCGGAGCTGGACGGGCTGGACGCCTCGATCGGTGAAGCGGGGGAATGGCGGATCACCGCGGAGGTGAAGCTGCCCCGTGCGGACGAACTGCCGGCCATGACTCCGGTGGTCCTGCTCGACGTGAGGTCGGGCGGCCGTCCCCGACTCGACTGGGCGGAACTCGCCGCCGTGGAGGGCTGCGAGGTGGAGGACGGTGTGCTCCGCTTCTCGCCCGGTGCCCGCCGGGCCGTCTTCAGCGGCTTCACCGACGTCACCAGTCATCCGGTTCGTACCGCGCTCACCCGGCTCGTTCTCGAACTGCGCACCGGAAAGGGGGAATGAGCCATGAAGTTCTACCCGTACAAGCGGCTCAACCGCCCGATCACCCTTCGGGTGACCTCGGCCTCGCTCAGACTGCCCGACGGCACCCGCGACCACCTGGACACGTCGGCGTACTCCACCCAGCAGCGGACCGTCGCCCTCGGTGTGGCGCAGCACGAGGACTGGGTGTCGGCCAGGATCGGTCTCTCCGCCACTCTGCCTCCCGGCGCCGACGCCCCCGACGCCCCGTGGAGCGAGCTGCGGGTCCTGGCGGTGCTCACCGACGGCGAGACCAATGTGCGGACCGCCGTCGACCTCAAGCGGGACGCTCCGGAGGGCAAGGAGTGGTCCGGGACCGTCGAGGTGTTCCGCGACGACCACGTCGGCCGCGCCACGCTCACCGTCCAGGCGGCCGCCACGATCGACGGAGTACCGGGCCGGTCGTTGGCGGAGACGGACGACGACTGGACCGTGGACGTGGTCGCGGAGGAGCCGCTCGGCGGCCTGAGCCTCGACGTGAAGCAGGTGAGTTTTTCGAAGAGCTCGCGGGAGTGGTTGCACGCGTACGCGGACGCTCCCTGGATCGTGGATGCCTCCGGCCGGTTGCCGGCGGTTCTGGTCAACTCCGACATCGAGGGCTTCTCCGATCTTCTCGGAGCGGAGAGCGGAGGCCTCGAGAGCAAGGTCCACGAGATGCTCGTCTCCCAGATGGCCACCGATGTGTGGACCGCGGTCTTCCACAGTTCCGTGGGTGATCTGGAGGTGGAGCCCGACGGCACCCCCGTCTTTCCGACCGACTGGCAGGGCGAGGTGCTCCGCGAGATGCTCCCCGACGTGATTCCGGGCGTCCGCCCGGAGGAGGCGCTTCGTCGGGTCCACCGTCGGCGCACCGGCGAGGCGGGATGGGTGGAACTCCAGACCCGCATCCATTACGCGGCCGTGCGGCGTGCCGGTGCGAGCAAGGCGCTCACCAACGCCCTGCGCGGACTTCAGCAGCTGAACCGAGGGGACAAGGCATGACGATCGAGAAACCGCACCACGTCCCCCAGCGGCTCGGCCTGCTGTCCGCGGCGGCGGCCGACCCCTTCCTGACGGAGGACCTGCTCGCCGGGGTCCGGGGGCACGAGGGAGTGGACCTCGCCAAGGTCGTCGAACCGCTGGCGGAGGACGACGCCCGTTGGGAGGTCGAACCGCTCAGGGAACTGGTGGAGGACGCGATGCACGGGTTCGGCGACAGTCGAACCCGTGCCGACGGCTGGCTGGCGCCCCGGCTGCACGCGACGCTCCGCCTCACCCGACGGGAGGCGGCGGACCGCAGAGTGTGGACCCACCTCGCACTGGCCGTCGCCCCGGACTACGTGGCGTGGCGGCACGGCTCCCCGACCACGTCGAAGATCAACTCGGAGCGGTTCAAGGGCGCGCCCGACCGTCAGTGCTTCTCGCGGCTGTGGTGGGCGGCGGAGATGTTCCGCAACGGAGGCGACTACTCCCCGGTCGAGGCGGCCTGCGGCAACCAGGATCTGATCCACTCGGCGCTGCGGCGCGACCTCGTCGACCATCGACCCACTGCCCAGGCCCTGGTGGGCGTCCTGGGGCGGGGGATCGCCACCGGTCGTGAGATCGAAGGCCTCATGACGGCGATCAGTGCCGCCGGCGCGACTCTCGTCTACGACGCCTTGGCCGAGGACGAGCCGCGTGACCCCGAGGTGCTGCGCCAGTGGATCGCGGAGGCCGGGACGGCACGCGCGGTACCGCGGCACACCCTGCCCAGGGGGCCCGAGGAGGAGCCCGTCCCGGAGGGGACGGTGCGGAAGCTCACCGACTACTTCGTCGAACTCTTCGAGACGGCGCCGGTACGGGGCCGGGCACCCAAGGACTGAAGGGGCGGAAGGGTCACCCGCCGGCGAGCGGGTGGCCCTTGAGGCCGCGGTGCCTCAGGGGTTCCACCGTTTCCTTGGGCTCCCAGGCCTCCAGTTCCTCGATTCCCCGTTCCAGCCTGGCCTCGGCCTCCTTCTCGTCCAGCTCGGGTTCCAGTACGTGCAGCAGCACGTGCAGGGCGAGCCGGGGAGGGACCGCGTTGCCGATCTGCTGCGAGATGTCGTTGCCGCTCCAGGGGTACGTCGCGGGAAACGTCTGGAGCACCCCCGCCTCGGCACTGTTGAAACGTCCGAGGCCGTCCTCGAGGTCCTTGTCGGTTTCCTTGTGGACCACACGGTTGCGCGACACCTTCCCCGTGATCGTGGCGGAGGGATCGTCGTGGTCACGTCGGCCACGTGCCTCCGGCACGCCTCCGGTTCCGTAGTTGGAGACGACGCTGAAGGGAGGGCGACGGCGCACCTTGACCGAGTGCTTCTCCGCGCGCTCGAGGGCGGCCTCCATGGAGATCCAGTGCTCCGGCTTCTCCGAGAACAGGGTGTCCGACCGATTCGCCTTCGGCAGGCGGGTGAACGTCCCCCTCCGGTGGTAGAGCTCGTGCGTCTCGGGCACCTGCCGGAGGAGTCCGGGTCCGGGGCCCTCCGGCAGGTCGGACCGATCGAAGCGGGCCATCAGCACAGCACGCCGTCGGGTTTGGGGAACACCGAAAGCCTCTGTGTGCATGAGTTGCGTCGCGGTTCGGTAGCCGAGGGAGGACAGAACCTCGACGTACCGCTTCCACACCGGCATCACCGCCGGCACCTGTTCCAGGACGACGGCCTCGTACGGCTCCGATCCGGGTCGCCTGCTTCGCTCGATCACCCACCACAGCGGCTGCAGGACGAGCCCCGTCCGCTCGTCGCCCAGTTCCTCCAGCCGGTCCTTCAGCTCGGCAAGCTTGTCGTCCAGACCGACGAAGACCTTGAGCAGGTCCTGGAGCTCGTCGTCCACGAGCACGACGGTCCGCGGTTTCTTGAGCCCCTTCAGGAACTCCCTGATCTCCTTCGCCGGGGCCCCCTGTCGCTCCAGGCGGCCCTTCATGGCCTTGCGCGCCTCGGTCCTGCGCTGTTCCAGGCCGCGCTTCTCGTGCCTGATCGCTTCGGCCTCGAGTTCCTTGCGCCTCAGTTCCTCGTGGATGCCCCGCCAGGTCCGGAAGATCCGCAGCCAGGCCTGTGGATCGCCGGGCTGCCCCTCGGTCTCGCGCAGGACCCGGTGCAGCTCTTCGACGTAATCCAGCACCTGGTCCAGTGCCCTGCGGCCCGCGCCGTGCCCGGCGACGGTGAAGGTCTGGCAGGGGGGCCCGCCGGTCAGTACCCGGGCGCGTGGAAAGAAGGAGGCACGGTATGTGCGGACGTCCCCGTGGAAGGTGTCCATCCCTGCCGCGCCCCGAGTGGCGCACGCCCCCGCGTCCCATTCGATACCGGTCACCCGGTATCCCAGCGCGTCTGCCGCCACATCCAGTCCCCCCGGGCCCGCGAAGAGGTCCAGGATGTGGAAATCCGCAGGTGAGGAGTCTTCCGTATCGATGTGGCTCATGGGCCTGAAGTCTAGCCGGCGCACAGGGGTGGACAGGACGTCTTGTCTAGGGGCTGTGGACAACCCCCAGAGCGGCGGCTATGGACGCACCGAGCGCCCGACCCACCGGCGGAGGAGTGGCATGGCCGATCTGCCGGTATCGGGCCGTCTTCCGCCCCATGATGCGCCAGTCCGGGGGGAACGACTGCAGGAGGGCCGCCTGGTCCACCGTGATCTTCAGCATCAGCGCCGGGTCGTCCGAGCGGGGCCATGCGTACTCCGGCCCCGGCACCTCGTCCGCCAGCGATCCGGCATTCACCCCCATGCGGGCCCAGGCGCGCTTCGTGCCGGACGGTCCGAGGTCGGCGCCGCCGCGATTCTCCGATCCTCCGACCAGCGTGGGCGCCACGGCCGAGGCCTGGGCCGCCCAGGCCTCGGCGTCGAGCCAGCCCCGGGACCTCATGGAGGGAAGGAGCACCCGACCGACCGGGACGTGTTCGTCCACCGTCGGCTCCGGCGGGACGAAGCCGGGGAACCACCGGTCCTTGAGTGCCACGAGGATGCCCTGCCTGCGGTCCTGGGGCACTCCGAAGTCCGCCGCGTTCAGTACGAACCAGTGGAAGCGGTAGCCGAGGTGGGTCAGTTCGGCCTCGACGAATCCCCGGATGTCCGCATAGGCCGGTGAGTCGACGAGGGCGGGCAGGTTCTCCAGCAGGAAAGCACGCGGTTGGATCGAGTGGAGAAGGAGGATCGTGGCGGTGAGAAGCCGCAGCTCCCGGTCGCTGTCCGCGCGTCCCACGGCGGCCGAGGCCTTCACCCGCGGCAGGCCGGCCGACAGGAGGTCGACGTCGAGTGTTTCCGGGTGCTCGTCCGGAAGGAAATCGACGAGGTCCTCGCAGACCACGTTCCAGTGCGGCCTGTTGGCCAGGAGCGTCTCGCAGGCCTGGGGCTTGTTGTCGAGGAGGAGTACGGGGGAGAAGCCCGCCCCCTCCAGCCCCGACGCCAGTCCACCGGCACCGGAGCAGACGTCCACGAAGCGAAGTCGATCAGTCATTCGTCGCCTGCTCGGTCCCTGGGCGGCCCTGCGCGAGCGCCTTCTGCCGCGCCCGGACCCGGTCGTTCCTCTGCCGGTCCACCGCCGCGCGCACCGTCGCCGAGATCTCCTCCGTCGACGCGTGCTCCCAGAAGCGCAGGACCGTCCACCCCAGGGTTTCGAGGTGTTCGGTCGTCTCCCGGTCGCGGGCCATGTTCTTGTCGAGTTTCGCGCGCCACCACTCGGCGTTGGACTTCGGCTGCGTCGCGTGTTGGGGGCAGCCGTGCCAGAAGCAGCCGTCCAGGAAGACGGCGACCTTGGCCGGGCCGAAGACGATGTCGATCGTGCGGCGGGACATGCCGGGGACCGGGACGTTGACGCGGTAGCGCAGGCCGGAGGCGTGCAGGAGTCGGCGTACCGCCAGTTCCTGGGCGGTGTCGCGGGAGCCTTGGCGGCTCATGCGGGCCGAGACTGCGGGGGAGGACGGAACGGCTTCGGTCACCCCTGCATTCTGCCGGACCCGGCGGGCGTCACTCCGACCCGTGACACTTCCCGTACGTCTCCCCCGACCCGCACCAGCACTCCGCCCCCCGTGCCGGCGGCCACGCCGTGGCGCGGGCTCGGGCGGCCAGGGTGGTGGCGTACTGGGGGAGGAGGTCCGCGTTGGAGGGGTGGGTGGATTCCGAGGCGGCGAAGGCTTCGTAGGAGGGGACCGTGGCGCGGACGATGCCGAGGTTGGGGGTGCCGGCCTGGGCGAGTTCGCGGAGGGAGGCCTCGATGTCGGTGAGGTGGGCCGTGTAGGTGGGGTACTCGGCCTCCAGCTCCGGGTAGGCCGCGAGGAGCTCGTCCAGTTCCGGTTCCGGCCAGTGGAGGACCGCGACCGGGAAGGGGCGGGAGAGGGCCGTGCGGTAGGTGCCCAGTTCGGAGCGGAGGCGGGCGATCTCGGCCCGGAGTTCCGCCGGGTCCTCCGAGCCCAGGGACCAGAGGCGCTTCGGGTCGTGCAGTTCGTCCAGCGGGACCGCCGCCGTGTGCAGCCGGTCCGCCAGCGCGTCCCAGTCGTCGTGCGGCAGCGCCAGCATCCGGCGGACCCGGTGCCGGGTCGTGATCAGGGACCGGGTCGCGTGGGGGAGGTCGTCCGGGGTCGTCACCAGGAGTCTCGCCGCCTGCGTCAGGGTCGACTCCGCCTCCTCCAGCTCGTCGTGGGCCTCCAGCGTCTCCGCCGCGATCTCCCACGGCGCCGCGTCCGACGGCCGGGCGCCCCGGAGGCCCTCGATGATCGCCCGGGCCTCCGCCTCGTGTCCGTACTCCCACAGGTTCGCCGCCTTCAGCGCCCTGATCAGGTGCGGGTTCGCCGGCTCGGACGACAGGAGCTCGTGGTAGAGGGCCGTCGCGCCCGGGCGGTCGCCCGCCAGCTCCAGGTGGGCCGCCGCCTGGAGGTACAGGGGCTCCCGGTCGCCCGGGTACTGCGCGGCGGTGCGCAGCAGGCGCTCGGCTTCGGCGGTGTGGGCGGCAGGCGTGTCGGGGCGCATGAGTCACACCGTACTGCTGTACGGCCCCCGAGAGTTGGCACCCCGGTCCTTGTCGTGCCCCCGGGGAGAGCGGGGCGGGCGGTCGTACGGCCTCACCTGCGGGGTTTCGTGCCTTCCCGCCGCGGAGTGGGCGATCTCTCTTTTCGGAGTCCTACCTCCTCGCCAGGACGAGCGCCAGCGCCGCCCCCGTCACCGCCAGCGCCGCCGACGCCACGAGGGCCGCGTCCGGGCCCGCCGTCGCCAGGGCGAGCGTCAGGGACACGCCCGCCGAGGAGCCGATGTAGCGGGCTGTGTTGTTGGCGCCCGAGCCCATCGCCGCCCGCTCCGGCGGTACGGAGTCGACCGCGAGCCGGGGGAGCGCCGCGTTCAGGAGGCCGCTGCCCGCGCCCGCCACCAGCAGGCCCGGAAGGAGGCGCCACGCGCCCGCGTGCCCCTCCAGGGCCCCCAGGAACGTCAGTACGCCCGCCGCCGACAGCACGAACCCCAGGGCCAGTTGGTGCGCGGCCGACAGCCGGACCGCGAGGCGGCGCGCCTGGAGGGCCGCCACGAACGCCGTTCCCGACCAGAGCAGGAACAGCCAGGCCGTGTCCAGCGCCGACATTCCGGTGCCTGCCTGGAGCAGTGCGGGCACCACGCTGAACAGGCCGATCACCGCCAGGCCCGTGAACAGCGCCCCGAGCGTCGACGCCAGGAACGCGGGCCGCCGCAGCAGCGCCAGGTCGATCATGGGGTTCCCGCTCCGCGCCTCCACCGCCGCGAACAGCGCCGTCAGGGCCGCCGAGGCCAGGAGCAGGGCGCCCACCGGGGCGCGCAGCCAGCCGTCCCTGCCCAGGGTGAGCGCCGTGAGCAGCGCCGCCAGGGCCAGGCCGAGGGTCAGCGCCCCCATGACGTCCGGGCGGGGCGCCGGGCGGGGTGCCGAGTAGGGCGTCGGGTGGGGTGCGCCTGCCTCGGATGTCCTCTTGGCCGCCGTCTGCCTCGGTTCCGGCCCCGGCAGCCATCGCGCTCCCGTCGCCGCCGTCGCCAGGGCCCCCGCCCCGAGCGCCCCGTACGCCAGGCGCCAGTCCGTCAGGCTCAGCGCGCCCGCCAGGAGGGGGCCGAGGGCGATGCCGCCGCTCACCGACGCGCCCCACAGGCCCGTCGCCCTGATCCGGTCCCGGCCCGTCGGGTACGCGTGGGCGAGCAGGCCCAGGCTGCCCGCGAGTACGGCCGCGCTCGCCGCGCCCTGGGCGATCCGGGCCGCCGTGAAGGCGGGCGTGGAGCCGGCGAGCGCGCCGAGCGCGGTGGTGAGGCCGAGGGCGAGCGTCCCGAGGAGGAAGACCCGGCGCCTGCCGTACGCGTCGGCGAGGCCGCCGGCCACCAGGAGGAACGCGGCGAGGCCGAGCGGGGTGCCGTTCAGCAGCCAGGCCTGGGCGGAGGGAGGGGTCCCGAAGGCGGCCGCCACGGCGGGGAGGGTGGGCATCGGGGCCGTGTAGTTCATCAGCGCCACGGCCGTCGCCGTCGCCGTCACGGCCAGGGTGGCGGCGCTCGGGCGCCCCTCGCCGCCCGGGGAGCGGACCGAGGAGGAGGCCGGGGAGCGGGCCGAGGAGGGTGCGGGCGCGGACACGGGCGCGTGGCGCGTTCGTCGGGGCACGGCGGGGCCTCCACCTGTCGGCCGATCGGTCGGTTCGGTGAACGAACTCAACGTATCAGGTCGGTTCGTTGACCGAACCCTTTTCGGTACGATGGACCCCATGGCCCTCGGCAAGGACTACGCCCGGCAGCAGTGCTCCATCGCCCGCGCCCTCGAAGTGGTCGGCGAGCGCTGGACCCTCCTCGTCGTGCGCGACGCCTTCTACGGCGTCCGGCGCTACAGCGACTTCCTCGCCCACCTCGGCGTCCCCCGCGCCGTCCTCGCCGCCCGCCTCCAGGCCCTCGTCGAGGTCGGCGTCCTCGAACGGCGGCGCTACCGGGAGTCGCCCCCGCGCGACGAGTACGTCCTCACCGAGCGCGGCCTCGCCCTCTGGCCCGTCCTCTGGTCGCTCGGCTCCTGGGCCCGGACCGAGCTCCCCGGCACCCTGCCGACGCGCCGCTTCCACCACGCCGCCTGCGGCACCGAACTCGACGCGCACGGCGCCTGCCCCGCCTGCCGCCTCCCCGTCCCGCCCGCCGACGTCGAGATGCGGCCCGGCGCCGGACTCGACCCGGACCCCGCCGACCCCGTCGGCCGCGCCCTCCTGGAGCCCCGGCGCCTCCTCGTACCCCTGGAGACCGCCTAGACCACGAGGCGGGGCGCGGGAACTTCCCCGTCCCGCCGCGCGTCTTCACGGCAGAGGAACCGGCGGTACGGAGGAGGTGACGGGATGACGGGCAGGACCCCGGCCCCACGGGTCGTCGCGCCGCTGCTCTTCCTGCTCGCCCTCGCCGGACTGCTCCTGTCCGACGGGGCCGGCGGCCTCGCCGGAGCCGGTGTCTCCGCCTTCGCCCTCGCCGCGGCCACCCTCGTGCACGCCCTGACCGGCGTCCGTACGGCTCCGGCCGCGCGGCCGGCCGCCGTCCGCACCGCCATGCGCGACCGCGAGCGGCGCACCGCCTTCCTGCCGCAGCGCGACCCCGACGCCGCCGGCCGCCGCAGACCCCGGGCTCCCGGCCGTCCCCTCCCGACGGCCGCGTAGGGAGCTCCCGCCCCCGGAATCCCCCGCGCGGATCCGTCATGCCGAGAAACGCACCTCTCCCCGGCACGACGAGACCCCACGGAGGGCTCCCCCATGTCCGCGCTCATGTCCCTTTTCGCCGCCCTGGTCGAGCGGCTCGCCGAGCTGCTCCAGCCGCTCTTCGCCACCACCGCCACCGCCGCCGCGATCGTCCTCTTCACCGCGCTCGTACGGCTCGCCGTCCACCCGCTCTCCCGGGCCGCCGCCCGCGGCCAGAAGGCCCGCACCCGCATCGCCCCGCAGCTCGCCGCCCTGCGCGAGAAGCACGCCAAGAACCCCGAGCGGCTCAAGAAGGCGATGCTCGACCTGCACGCGAAGGAGAAGGTCTCGCCCTTCGCCGGCATCATGCCCGGCCTGCTCCAGGCGCCCGCCTTCCTCCTGATGTACCACCTGTTCGCCGGGGACCGGATGGCCGGGCACGCCCTCTTCGCCGCCCCGCTCGGCGACCACTGGGCCGACGCCCTCTCCCACGGCGGCCCGTTCGGCCCGGCCGGGCAGGTCTACCTCGTCCTGTTCGCCCTCGTCACCGCCGTCGCCGCCTTCGGCTACCGCCACACCAAGCGGCAGCTCGCCGCCCAGCCCCTCGACCTCGGGCGGCCCGCACCCGGCGCGGGCGCCATCGCCAAGGTGATGCCGCTGCTCTCCTTCGCCACCCTGATCACGGTTGCCGTCGTGCCGCTCGCCGCCGCCCTCTACGTCGTCACCAGCACCGCCTGGACCGTCGTCGAGCGGGCCTTCCTCTTCCGCGCGCCGGTGGCGGGGGCGCCCGGCGACGGCGTCGCTACTCGCGCGTAAGGGTCCACTGCGTGGGCGGGGTCTTGCAGAGCGGGCCGTTCTCTTGGAGGATCGACCAATCCTCCGATGGCCGCACTCCATCGGCCGGGGCACCTCAGGGCCCTCCCGGGCCCACCTCGACCACAGGGAGAAGACCATGAAGCTGCTGCGTGTCGGCCCGCCCGGAGCCGAGCGTCCCGCCCTCCTCGACCAGGGCGGAACCCTCCGCGACCTCTCCGCCCTCGTCGACGACGTCGACGGCGCCCTGCTCTCCGACGCCGGGGCCCTCGACCGGATCCGCGCCGCCGCCGGTGCCGGGGTGCTGCCCCCGCTCGACGCCACCGGGCTGCGCGTCGGCCCGCCCGTCGGCCGGATCGGCAAGGTCGTGTGCATCGGGCTCAACTACCACGGGCACGCCGCCGAGACCGGCCAGGCCACCCCGGCCGAGCCCGTCGTCTTCCTCAAGGCCGCCGACACCGTCGTCGGCCCGGACGACACCGTGCTCGTGCCGCGCGGCTCGGTGAAGACCGACTGGGAGGTGGAGCTGGCGATCGTCATCGGCCGCACCGCCCGCTACCTGGAGACCGACGAGCAGGCCCTGGCGCACGTCGCCGGGTACGCGGTCGCCCACGACGTCTCCGAGCGCGAGTTCCAGATCGAGCGCGGCGGCACCTGGGACAAGGGCAAGAACTGCGAGACCTTCAACCCGCTCGGCCCCTGGCTCGTCACCGCCGACGAGGTGCCCGACCCGCAGGCGCTCTCCCTCCGCCTCTGGGTCAACGGCGAGCTGAAGCAGGACGGCCACACCTCCGACCAGATCTTCCCGGTCGCGGAAGTCGTCCGGTACGTCAGCCGGTTCATGACCCTCTACCCCGGCGACGTCATCAACACCGGCACGCCCGCCGGCGTCGCCATGGGGCAGCCGGAGCCCAAGCCGTACCTGCGCCCCGGCGACGTGGTCGAGCTGGAGGTCGAGGGGCTCGGCAGGCAGCGCCAGGAGCTCAAGAGCGCCTGAGCTGGCGAGGGGCCGAAGGCGTCGGCGGCTGAGCCGTAAGGCCGTCAGGAAGGGCTCCCGCCTGGGCCCTTCCGTGGTGAAATGGCCGGCGCCCCGCGTGGGGCGTCGCCATTTCCGCACGTATTTTGCATATTGCCCGATATGGAACGAATTTCGCACGCGCGAGGGCGGGATCGGCGCCGCCTCGCCCTCATCGCCGCGTCCACGGTCGCGGCCACCGCCCTCGTCGGCACCCTGGCCGTCACCGGCCACGCCGACCCGCTCCCGGGCGGCCTCGGGCCCTGCCTGCCGGGCAACTGCCCCGCCACGTACCCCGACCTCAACAGCGATCCCGTCCAGTACCGCGACAACAACATCAACATCTTCGTCGGCGGTGACTTCCTCGTCCGCGAAGCCGCGGCCGAAGCCGAGGGCAAGGTCGTGGTCCTGGGCGGCTTCGACATGAACAAGCGCGTGGGTGCTTCCGCCGTCTACAACGTCGGGATCGTGGGCGCCGGGTCCCGCGTCCCGCCCGACAACGGCACCGACTTCCTCACCGTCGGGGAGAACGTGACGGTCGCCGCCGGGCAGCGGCTGCTCACCAGCGAGGGCACGGTCAGCGGCGTCACGCGGTACGGGGGCACACTCTCCGGCACGGTGATCCCGGACCCGGTGCAGGACGACGACGCGGCCGCCCCGTACGTCTCGCTCCGCGACCGGCTCACCGACGCGAGCCAGTGCTACGCCTACGTCGGCGGGGCCCACCGCGCCACCACCGGTACCGCCGTCAACAGCGGCTCGGAGACGCTCTTCACGGGTGACGGCGCCTCGGACCTCCAGGTCTTCGACGTCGACTTCGACCTGGAGTCCGCGAGCGGAGGGCAGCAGAACCTCCGCTTCGAGGGCATCCCGGCCGGGGCGACCGTCCTCGTCAACGTCTACGGTGCCGACCGCACCGTCGACACGTACATCAACCAGCTCCCGGACGGTCTGCGCGAGCGGGTCCTGTGGAACTTCCCGGACGCCGCGACGGTGAAGTTCGAGGGGACGGCCCAATTCGCGGGCAGCGTCCTGATCGGCAACCAGGCCAGCACGGCGACCGTGACCATGCCGGGCACGAACGGGCGCTTCTTCACCACCGGCAACCTGACGCACGCGTCGGAGACGACCGGCGGCGGCGGACAGGAGATGCACGCGTACCCGTTCAACGGGGACCTGCCGTCCTGCACGGATCCGACGCCTACGCCTACGCCGACGGATCCCACGCCGACTCCCACGGATCCGACTCCTACGCCGACGGATCCGACCCCTACGCCGACGGACCCGACGCCGACTCCCACGGACCCGACGCCGACGCCGACGGATCCGACGCCGACCCCTACGGATCCCACGCCTACGCCGACGGACCCGACTCCCACCCCCACGGACCCGACGCCGACCCCGACGGATCCGACCCCGACTCCCACGGATCCGACCCCGACGCCGACGGACCCGACGCCTACGCCGACGGATCCCACGCCGACTCCCACGGACCCGACGCCTACGCCGACGGACCCGACCCCGACTCCCACGGACCCGACTCCCACGCCGACGGATCCCACGCCGACCCCGACCGACCCCACCCCCACGCCCACGGACGGTGGTTACGGTGACGACACCGGTGGCTACGGCGACGACACCGGCGGTTACGGCGACGACACCGGCGGTTACGGCGACTCCGGCGGTACGGGCGGACCCGGTGGGCACGGCGATTCCGGCGGTACGGGTGGTCCCGCCGGCCCCGGCGGTCACACCACCACCGGAGGTCAGAACACCGGAGGCCAGACCACCGGCGGTCACGGCAACTCCGGCGGTTCCAGCGGGACCGGTGGCCACGGCAGCACGGGCGGCCACGGCAGCACCGGCAGCACCGGTGGTTACGGCGACTCCGGCGGCAACCACCACGGGGCCAACGGCGAGCTCTCCGAGACCGGTGCCGGGAACGGGAAGATCGTCATGGGTGCCATGGCGGTCGTCCTCGCCCTCGGCGGCGGCGTCCTCGTGATGATCAGCCGGCGCCGGCGCCGTACGAACTGAGCAACCGCTCCAGCGCCTCGACGACCAGGGCGTGATCCTCGGCCTGCGGCAGCCCCGAGACCGTGACCGAGCCGATCACTCCCGCGCCCTCGACCCCGATCGGGAACGACCCGCCATGGGCGGCGTACCGGTCGGGGTCGAGGCGCGAGGACGCCTCGAACGTCGTCCCCTTGGCCCGGAACCGGGCCCCGACCAGGAACGAGCTCTCGCCGTACCGCTCGACGACCCGCCGCTTGCGGTCGATCCAGGCGTCGTTGTCCGCGCTGGACCCCGGCAGGGCGCAGTGGAACATCTGCTGCGCCCCGCGCCGCACGTCGATCGCCACGGGCGCCTTCCGCTCCCGGGCCAGGGAGACGAGCAGCGTGCCGAGTGCCCAGGCGTCCTCGTACGTGAAGCGGGGGAGGACCAACCGGGCCTCCTGCGCCTCCAGTTCGATGATCTCCGAGCCGCTCACAGCGCCACCGTGATCCCCTCGCGGGCCGACCGCCGCGCCGCCTCCAGGACGTCGAGCGCGTCGGCGGCCTGGTGCGCGGTGACCGGGTTCGGGCCGGTGCCGTGCAGGGCGGCGGCGACGGCCGCGTAGTACGCCGGGTAGTCGCCGGGCAGCGACTCGACCGGGGTCCCGCCGCCGGTCAGCGGCGACTCGCCCGCGCCGAGCCGGCCCCACAGCTCCTCCGGCTCCGCGCCCCAGACCTCCCCGTCGGTCCCGGGCCGCAGCCCGTCGCGCAGGGCCGCCTCCTGGGGGTCGAGTCCGTACTTCACGAAGCCCGCGCGCCGCCCGAGCACCCGGAACCGGGGGCCGAGCTGGGCGGTGGTGGCGCTCACGTACAGGTGGGAGCGGACCCCGTTCGCGTGGGTGAGCGCGAGGAACGTGTCGTCGTCGGCCTCGGCGCCCGGTCGGCGCACGTCCGACTCGGCGTACACCGAGACCACCGGGCCGAAGAGGACGAGGGCCTGGTCCACGACGTGGCTGCCCAGGTCGTAGAGCAGCCCGCCGATCTCCTCCGGCGCCCCCGACTCGCGCCAGCCGCCCTTCGGCTCCGGCCGCCACCGCTCGAAGCGGGACTCGAAGCGCTGGACCTCGCCGAGCGCGTCCTCGTCCAGGAGCCGGCGCAGGGTGCGGAAGTCGCCGTCCCAGCGGCGGTTCTGGAAGACCGAGAGCAGCAGGCCCCGCTCCTCGGCGAGGGCGGCCAGGCCGCGCGCCTCGGCGGCGGTCCCGGCGAGCGGCTTGTCCACGACGACCGGGAGGCCCGCCTCCAGGGCGGCCGTGGCGACCTCGACGTGCGTCTTGTTGGGGGAGGCGACGACGATCAGGTCCAGCTCCTCCGCGCCCGGCGCCCACAGCTCACCGGGCTCCGCCACCACCCGTACGCCCGGGTGGGCGGCGCGGGCCTCGGCGGCCCGCCCGGGGTTGCCGGTGGTGACGGCGGAGAGGACGAGGTCCTCGGAGGCGGCGATCAGCGGGGCGTGGAAGACGGAGCCCGCGAGGCCGTAGCCGACGAGTCCGACGCGGAGGGGGGTGCGGGGGGTGTCGGTGCCAGTCATGCGCCTCACTTAAGCAACGCTGTTGCCAAAGTGCAAGCGGCCCTGACAATGGGGGTGTGAAGAAGGACCAGGGTGGAGTGAACGTACCGGCGCTGCGCAGCCACAACGCCGCGCTCGTGCTCGATCTGCTGCGCGGGGCGGGGGAGGGCGGCATCAGCCGTCTGGAGCTGGCCGAGCGGACCGGGCTCACCCCGCAGGCCGTCAGCAAGATCACCGCGCGGCTGCGGGCCGAGGGCCTCGCGGCCGAAGCGGGCCACCGGGCCTCGACCGGCGGCAAGCCCCGTACGGTCCTGCGCCTGGCGCCCTCCGCCGCGCACGCCGTCGGCGTCCACCTCGACCGCGACGAGCTGACGGTCCTCCTGACCGACCTCGCGGGCGCGCCCGTCGCCCTCCGCCGCCGCCCGCTGGACCTGGGCGCGGGGGCCGGGCCGGTCCTGGACGCGGTGACGGAGGAGGTGCGGGCGCTCCTCGCCGGGGCCGGGGAGGGGCCCGTCCTCGGCGCCGGGGTCGCCATGCCGGGCCCCCTGGACCACCGGGCCGGGGTGCCCGGCCGGGTCACGGGCTTCCCCGAGTGGGCCGGCCACCCGGTCCGCGAGGAGCTGGCCCGGCGCCTCGGGCTGCCCGTCGTCCTCGACAAGGACACCAACGCCGCCGCCCTCGGCCTCGCCCTGCGGCCCGGTGCCCCCGGCTCCTTCGCCTACGTCCACCTCGGCACGGGGCTCGGCGCCGGCCTCGTCCTCGGCGGCGCGCCGCTGCGCGGGGACAGGACCGGGGCGGGCGAGCTGGGCCACCAGACCGTCCAGCTCGACGGGCCGCCGTGCGGCTGCGGCGGGCGCGGCTGCCTGGAGGTCCTGTGCCTGGCGGCGGTCGCGCGCGGCGAACCCGCCGGGGCCGCGCGGATCCTGGGCGCGGGCGCCGCCAATCTCGTACGGCTCCTCGACATCGACCAGGTCCTCCTGGGCGGCCGGGTGGTGCTCGCCGCGCCGGAGGTCTACGCGGACGGGGTACGGGAGGTCCTCGCCGGCCTCGGCCTGACGGCCCCGGTGGGCGTCGTCGCGGAACGGGACGCGGTGGCGGAGGGCGCGGCGTGGCTGGTCCTGGCGCCGGTCTTCGGGAAGGAGCCGGGCCGCCTCCACCGGATAGGGCCTGCGGGAAGGACAGAGCCGATGGATCGGATAGGGCCGATGGACCGGGTGGAATCGGCGGACCGGACGGAGCCGGTGGACCGGGTGAAGCTGGCGGACCGGGTGAAGTCGGCGGACCGGGTGGAGCCGGTTGATCGGACAGTCGGAAAATAGGCTGATCGGGCGGATTCCCGGTCCTTCCGGAGGAGCGCCCGGTGTCGCTGCCCGCCTCGCCCCCCTCCCGCGTGGCAGCGTCGCGGCCGTCCCCCTGCCCGCGATCAGCAAAGGCACCGGCACCATGGCATCCGTACCCCTGCGACTGCGCAGCGTCCGCGCCGTGACCGTGGCGACCGCCGTGGCGGCCCCCTTCGCGCTCGCGGCCCCCGTCCCGGCGACGGCGACCTCCGCCCCGGCCCCGGCGGCGACGGCCCCCGGAGCGGGCGCGGCCGCCCCCGAGCCCCCCGGCGCCCCGCGGTTCCCCGCCGTCCCCGCCCCCGACCCGCCCGTCCCCGGCTGCGGCGTCCCGGACGACGAGGCCTTCCCGCTCGACACCCGGATCCACGGCGGCCCGGCCGGCTACACGGCGGGCGGCCCCTTCCGGGACTGGCGGCTCGACCTCACGAACACCACCGGGTCGCCCTGCTCCGGCATCCACCCGGTGCTCGTCCTCACCGACCGCGACCGGGTCCTCCGGCCGGAGCAGATCCGCTTCGAGTTCTACGACGCCGGGGCCGCGCGCTGGCACCCCGTGGCCTTCCAGGAGACCTCGGAGGCCGAGAACGTGGGCGTGTTCACCGACTTCGGCGGCTTCGCCGTCCCGGCGGGCGAGACCCTCACCGTCCCCGTACGGCTCGCCTTCGACGCGGGGACGGCCCCCGGCGAGGTTCTGGTCAACGCGGCGATCGTCCAGCGCCGGGGCGCGGACGGGGACTGGATCGGGGACTCCGGCGACTACCGCCTGACCATCGGCCCGACCGGCCCGGACGCCCCGGCCGAGCCGTCCGGACCCAGGGAATCCGCCGGATCCACCGCGCCCGCCGAACCGCCGAAGAGCACGAAGGGCCTGGAAAGCACGGAGGGCACGAAGCCGCCGAAACCGCCGAAACCGCCGAAACCGCCGAAGCCGTCGGGACCGGCGGACCCGGTGGACCCGACGGCCCCGGTCGGCCCCACCGCCCCGGCCGGATCGACGGACCCCGCCAGACCGACCGGCACCCCCGCTCCGTCCACCGCCCCCACCCGGCCGCCGTCCCCCTCCGGAGAGGCGCCCGCGCAGACGCCCGCCACCACGCCCTCCGCGGTCCCCGAACTCGCCCACACCGGAAGCGCGTCGGACGCCCGGGCCCGCGCCCTCGCCCCCTTCGCCGTCGCCCTGCTCCTGCTCGGCGCCGCCCTCGTCCGCGCGGGCCGCCGCCACCGGCGCTCCTGAACCGCACGCCCCCGCGACCGGTCACCGCCCCCGCCGCCACCGGCAGCTCCTGACCCGCGCCCCGCGACCGGTCACCACCCCCGCGCCACCCTCCGTACACCTCCCCGTTCACCCCCGTCTGCGACCATCCCCCGGTGAACTACCAGAGCACTCCCGGCGCCCCCGTCCGCTCCGGCGTCCCCGAGCACGGGCGCGTCCCCAAGTACTACGCCGTCAAGGCGAAACTCGCGCTGATGGTGGACGAGTTGGGGGAGGGCGGGGCGCTGCCCACCGAGCGCGACCTCGCCGTGCGGTACGAGGTGTCCCGGGAGACCGTCCGGCAGGCGATCCGCGAACTCCTCCTGGAGGGGCGGCTGCGCCGCCGGGGCCGGGGCACGGTCGTCGCGGGCCCCAAGCTCGAACAGCCCCTCTCGCTCGCCAGCTACACCGAGGGCGTGCGCCGCCAGGGCCGCCGCCCCGGCCGCGCCCTGATCTCGCTCGACCGCTTCCCCTGCCCGGAGGCGCTCGCCCCCGAGGTCGGCGCCGAACGCGGCGAACCCGTCTGGCACATGGAGCGGGTGCTGCTCGCCGACGACGAGCGGGTCGGCCTGGAGAGCACGTACGTCTCCGAGGCCCGCGCCCCGCGCCTGGACGCCGACTTCGACCCGGACTCCTCCTTCTACGCCTACCTCCACGACCGGCTCGGCATCGCGTTCGGCGACGCCGACGAGCGGATCGAGACCGTCCTCGCGACCCCGCGCGAGGCCCTCCTGATCGGCACCCCGCCCGCCCTCCCGATGCTGCTGCTCCACCGCGTCTCCCGGGACACCTCCGGCCGCCCCCTGGAGCGGGTCCGCACCCTCTACCGGGGCGACCGCTTCAGCTTCACCACCCACCTGGGCCGCCAGGACTGACGGGGGAAAGGCCCGCCCGCCGAAAGTCCGCCACATCACAGAAAGATAACGGGTCTGGTCCAAGTTTGGCGGCCCGTTCACCGTCCCGTCGTCCACCCGCCCCGTCCGGGCCACCCGTCCCCGCGACCGTCGTCGGCATGAAGGTGATCGTCGTAGGAGCCGGCGTGGTGGGAACCATGCACGCCTGGCACGCAGTGGAACGCGGCCACGAGGTCGTACACATCGAGCGCGAGGCCGAGGCGCGCGGCGCCTCCCTCCGCAACTTCGGCCAGATCTGGGTGAGCGGCCGCGCCGGCGGGGAGGAGCTGGACACCGCCCTGCGCGCCCGCGAGCTCTGGGAGGCCATCGGCGCCCGCGTCCCCGGACTCGGCTTCCGGGCCATCGGCTCCCTCACCCCCGTACGGAACGCGCTCGAACGCGCCGTCGCCGAGGCCGCCGTGGCCCGCCCCGACGCCGCCGCGCGCGGCTACGAGCTGCTGACGGCCGACGAGGCCCGCGCGGTCAACCCGGCCCTGCGCGGCGAGTTCGAGGCCGCCCTCCGGTGCGAGCGGGACGCCGCCGTCGAGCCCCGCACCGCGCAGCTCGCCCTCCGCGAGGCCCTCCTCGCCACCGGGAAGTACACCTTCCTGCCGCACCGCGAGGTCCGCGACGTCGTCGGCGAGCACGCCGTCCGCGACGACCGGGGCGAGGTGCACGGCGGCGACGCCGTCGTCCTCTGCACCGGCGCCTCGCTCTCCGGCCTCGTCCGCGAGGTCGCCGGCGAGATCCCGGTCCGCCGGGTCCGCCTCCAGATGATGCAGACCGACCCCCTCGGCGAACCGCTCACCACCTCCGTCGCGGACGCCGACTCCTTCCGCTACTACCCGGCCTACGCCTCCGGCGCCCTCGACGCGCTGAACGCGGGCCAGGCGCAGGACCCCACCGCCGCCGCCCACCGGATGCAGCTCCTCATGGTCCAGCGGCTCGACGGCGGACTGACCATCGGCGACACCCACGAGTACGAGCACCCCTTCGCCTTCGACACCCTCGAAGACCCCTACGAGCACCTCACCCGCGTCGTGGAGTCCTTCCTCGGCCGCCCGCTGCCGAGGATCAGGCGCCGCTGGGCCGGGGTGTACGCGCAGTGCGTCGACACCACCCGGGTCGTGCACCGCCAGAAGGTCCGCGACGGCGTGTGGCTGGTGACCGGACCCGGCGGCCGGGGCATGACCTGCTCGCCCGCCATCGCCGAGACGACCGCCAACGAACTGGGCTGGTGAACCCCATGACCACACACAAGATGAACCTCGTCGTCCTCGACATGGCCGGCACCACCGTCGCCGACGACGGCCTGGTCGAGCAGGCCTTCACCGTCGCCGCCGAACGCCTCGGCGAGGACCCGGCCGCCATGATCGGCCACGTCCGCGCCACCATGGGCGAGTCGAAGATCTCCGTCTTCCGCCACCTCCTCGGCGGCGACGAGCGGCGCGCCCAGGAGGCCAACCTCGCCTTCGAGCAGGCCTACGGGGAGCTCGTCGCCGACGGCAGGATCGCCCCGCTCCCCGGCGCCGCCGAGACGATCGCCGCCCTCCGGGAGCAGGGCAGGACCGTCGTCCTCACCACCGGCTTCGCCCGGGTCACCCAGGACGCCATCCTCGACGCCCTCGGCTGGCGGGACCTCGTCGGCCTCACCCTCTGCCCGGCCGACACCGGCGGCCGGGGCCGCCCGTACCCCGACATGGTCCTCGGCGCCTTCCTGCGCACCGGGGCCGTGGACGACGTCCGCCGGATCGCGGTCGCCGGGGACACCTCGTACGACATGCTCTCCGGCGTCCGCTCCGGCGCCGGGATCGTGGCCGGCGTCCTGACCGGCGCCCACGGCGAGACCGCGCTGAAGGAACACGGCGCCACCCACGTCCTCGCCTCCGTCGCGGAACTCCCGCAGCTGATAAGGGAGTACGAGGCATGACCACGGAAGTACGGGAAGCGGGCGCGGAAGTACGGGGGACGACCAGCGGCATCCGCTTCGACGCCGTCTCCGTCGCCTACGGCTCCACCACCGTCCTCGACTCCCTCGACCTGACCGTGGAGCCCGGCGAGGTCATGGCCCTCCTCGGGCCCTCGGGATCCGGCAAGACGACCGCGCTGCGGGCCGTCGCCGGGTTCGTCCGGCCGGTCTCCGGGCGGGTGTTCATAGGGGACCGGGACGTCACCGACCTGCCGCCGTACCGGCGCGGGATCGGCATGGTCGTCCAGCAGTACGCCCTCTTCCCGCACCTGCGGGTGGACGCCAACGTCGCCTTCGGCCTCAAGGCCCGCAAGGTCCCCAAGGCCGAGATCCCCGGCCGGGTCGCCGAGGCCCTGGAGATGACCGGCATGGCCGACTACGCCCGCCGCCACCCCCGGGAACTCTCCGGCGGGCAGCAGCAGCGCGTCGCCATCGCCCGCGCCCTCGCCGTCCGCCCCGACGTCCTCCTCCTGGACGAGCCGCTGTCGGCGCTCGACGCGCAACTGCGCTCCGGGATGCTGGCCGAACTGGCCCGGCTCCACCGCGAACTGCCCGACGTGTCGATCCTGTACGTCACCCACGACCAGGTCGAGGCGCTGACCCTCGCGGACCGGATCGCCGTCATGGACCGGGCCCGGCTCCGGGACTGCGGCACCCCGCAGGACCTGTACCGCAGGCCCCGCACCGAGTTCACCGCCTCCTTCGTCGGCAACGCCAACCTGCTGCCGGTGACGGTGGGCGCGGACGGGGCGGCCCTGGGCGGGACGGAGCTGGAGGTGGCGACCGGGGGAGCCGCCCCCGGCTCCTCGGCCACCCTCTGCGTCCGCCCCCACCTCGTCGGCCTCGGCGACGGCCCGAACGCCCTCCGGGGCCGGATCACCGAGGTCCAGTGGCGCGGCTCCACCCACCGGCTGTACGTGGAGGTGGCGGGCCACCGGGTGAAGGCGGACGTCCGCGAACTGCGCGAGACGCCCCCGCTGGGCACCGAGGTCACCCTGCACTTCGCCCCCGAGGACGCGGTGCTCCTGACGGCGGGGGTGACCGATGGCCCGGGGGTGACCGATGGCTAGCGCCGTCACCGCGACCGCACCCGCCCCCGCGGCCTCCCGCACCCGGAAGCCCCGTACCGCCCCCGCCTGGGTCTGGGCCCTGCCCCCCGTCGCCGTCCTCGGCCTCGTCTTCCTCTATCCGCTCGCCCTCGTCGTCCGCGAGTCCCTGGCCCCGGGCGCGTACGCCGACGTCCTCGGCTCCGCGTCCTTCCGGGACGCGCTCGTCACCACCGTGTGGATCGCCGTCGCGGCCACCGCCGGCTGTCTGGTCCTCGGCTTCGCCCTCGCGCTCGTGATCGCGTTCGTGCCCTTCCCCGGCGCGAAGGCGGTGGCGAAGTTCATCGACGTCTTCCTCTCCTTCCCGTCCTTCCTGATCACGCTCGCCCTGCTGTTCCTCTACGGCACGGTCGGCATGGCCAACGGGATCTGGACCGACGTCACCGGCGCCGCCACCGGGCCCTTCCGCTTCCTGACCACCCCGTGGGGCGTCCTCCTCGCGGAGATCACGTACTTCACCCCGTTCGTGATGCGCCCGCTGCTCGCCGCCTTCTCGCAGATGGAGACGGCCCAGCTGGAGGTGGCGTCCTCGCTCGGCGCCCGGCCGCCGCGGATCGTCCGGCGGGTGATCCTGCCCGAGGCGCTGCCCGCGCTCGCCGCCGGCGGCAGCCTGGTCCTCGTCCTGTGCCTCAACGAGTTCGGGATCGTCCTCTTCACCGGCGCCAAGGGCGTCACGACCCTCCCGACGCTCGTCTACGGCAAGGCGATCCTGGAATCCGACTACGCCGCCGCCTGCGTCGTCGCCGTCGTCAACGTCGTCCTCTCCACCGGCCTCTACGCCCTCTACCGGGGGGTGAGCCGCCGTGCTGGTGCATAGCCGTACGGGCAGGTGGACGGCCTGGTTCCTGTTCGCGGTCCTCTTCGTGCCGCTCTTCGCCCTGCCGCTCCTCGTCGTCCTCGCCGCCTCCTTCTCCACCCACTGGTCCGGCGCCTTCCCCTCCGGTCCCACCACCGCCCACTACGCGGCGGCCGTGCGCGGCGAGTCCCTCCGGGCCCTGACCACCAGCCTGGTCACGGCCGTCACCGCCAGCCTGGTCGCGCTGACCGCCGGCACCTGGGCGGCGCTCGCCTCGGCGGCCCTCGGGAAGCGGGGCCGGCGGATCGTGGACGCGCTCTTCATGCTGCCGGTCGCCGTGCCGTCCGTGGTGGTCGGCCTCGCCGTCCTCGTCGCCTTCTCACAGCCGCCGGTGCTCCTCAACGGCACCCGCTGGATCGTGATCCTGGCCCACACCGTGCTCGTCACGGCCTTCGCCCACCAGTCGGTCGCGGCCGCGATCCGGCGCCTGGACCCGATGTACGAGCAGGCGGCGGCCGGTCTGGGCGCCCGCCCCTCGTACGTCCTGCTCCGGGTCAAGCTGCCGCTCCTGCTGCCGTCCCTGAACGCGGCGGCCGGGCTCTGCTTCGCCCTGTCCATGGGGGAGCTGAGCGCCACGATGATGCTCTACCCGCCGGACTGGACGCCGCTGCCGGTGCTCGTCTTCACCGCCACCGACCGGGGCTCCCTCTTCACCGGCTCGGCGCTCGCCGTGGTCCTCATGGCCGCGACGCTGCTCGCCCTGCTCGCCGTCTCCCGCGCCCGCACCAAAGCCTCGTACCGCTGAGCCTCGTACCGCTGAGCCTCGTACCGCCGAGTCCGTACCACCGAATCCCGTACCACCGAACCCCGTACCGTCAGGAGAGAACAACGCCATGCTTACGCACGCCAAGCCGGTCGCCGCCGTCACCGGCGCCCTCGTCCTCGCCGCCTCCCTCACCGCCTGCGGCGGCTCCTCCGCTGCCTCCGACGAGAAGGTCGTCACCGTCTACAGCGCCGACGGCCTCAAGGGCGAGGCGGGCGACGGCTGGTACGACAAGGTCTTCGAGGACTTCGAGAAGCAGACCGGCATCAAGGTCAAGTACGTCGAGGGCGGCTCCGGCGAGATGGTGCAGCGCGCCCTCCGCGAGAAGAGCAACACCCAGGCCGACGTCCTCGTCACCCTGCCGCCCTTCATCCAGCAGGCCGGCTCCAAGGGCCTGCTCCAGACGTACGCGCCGCAGGGCTCCGACCGGGTCGACGGCGCCGACAAGGCGGCCGACGGCACCTGGACCTCCGTCGTCAACAACTACTTCGGGTTCGTCCACAACAAGAAGGAGCTGCCCCAGCCGCCCAAGAGCTGGGAGGAGCTGCTCGACGCCAAGTACAAGGACCGGCTCCAGTACTCCACCCCCGGCGTCGCGGGCGACGGCACCGCCGTCCTCATCAAGGCGATGCACGACTTCGGGGGGCGGGCCCCGGCCATGGAGTACCTGAAGAAGCTCCAGGCCAACAACGTCGGCCCGTCCTCCTCCACCTCCAAGCTCGCCCCCAAGGTCGACAAGGGCGAACTCCTCGTCGCCAACGGCGACGTCCAGATGAACTTCGCCCAGTCCAAGTCCATGCCCAACCTCGGCATCTGGTTCCCGGCCAAGGGGGACGGAAAGCCCACCACCTTCGCCCTGCCGTACGCCGCCGGCCTGGTGAACAAGGCCCCGCACACGGAGAACGGCAAGAAGCTCCTCGACTTCCTGCTGAGCGAGGGCGCCCAGCGCGAGGTCAGCGCCGTCGGCGGCGGCTTCCCGGCCCGCAAGGACGTCAAGCCCACCGACGCCAACGCCGTCGCCCTCGCCGGGCTCCTCGAAGGCGTCGAGGTCTTCGAACCCGACTGGGCCGACATCGACGAGAACCTGACGGCGTACGTCGACGCGTGGAAGTCCGCCACCGGAAGCTGAGAGTTCACCGTACGGCCCCTGGAACGCCCGCGCGGATCGCGGAAGGATAACGGGTACGGACCAACTACCTCCGAAATTAGGGGAGTTGGCCCGTACCCGCCTCTCTTCCACGGACTTCCACGGAGGACTCCGACATGCCGATCACCGGCATCCCCCGCCGCACCGTCCTCACCGCCGCCGGTGCCACCGCGGCCGTCGCCGTCACCGGACTGGCCGCCGCCCCCGCCGCCCTCGCGGCCACGAACGCCACGACCGCCGCCCCGACGCTCCCGAACGGCACCAGTAAGGACAAGGTGCTCGTCGTCGGCATGGACGGCCTGCGGTACGACCGGATCGACGCCGCCCAGGCCCCCACCCTCAAGTCCCTGATGGCCAACGGCACCTACGGCCGCTCCCTGCTCTACGCCAACCCCATGGCCGCCACCTCCTCCGGCCCCGGCTGGTCCACGATCTCCACCGGCGTCTGGCCCGACAAGCACGGCGTGAAGGACAACACCTTCGCCGGGAAGAACTACGGCCGGTACCCCGGCTTCCTCGCCCGCCTGCACCAGGTCCGCCCCGGCCTCTCGCTCTTCGCCGCCGTCGACTGGCCCGAGCTGGACACCCACGGGACCGTCACCCCCGGCGCCGACGCCAAGCTCGTCTACAACAACGACTACGCCGTCAACGACAAGGTGATCACCGACATCACCGAGGACGTCCTGCGGAACCAGAACCCCGACGTCCTCTTCGTCTACTTCGGCGAGACCGACGAGATCGGCCACAACCACGGCGCCGCGCACGCCAAGTACCTCGACGCCATCGACGTCCAGGACGCCTACCTCGGCCGGCTCCTCGCCGCGATCCGGGCCCGCCCCTCGTACGGCACGGAGCGCTGGACCGTCATCGTCACCACCGACCACGGCCACACCGACGGCGGCGGCCACGGCGGCTCCGCCGTCGAGGAGCGCCGCACCTTCGTCCTCGCCCAGGGCCCCGGCATCGCCGCCGGCGCCCGCCCCATCGACACCCGCCTGGTCGACGTCGCCGCCACCGTCTTCCACCAGCTCGGCATCGTCCCCGACCCCTCCTGGGGCCTGGACGGCAAGCCGATCCAGGAGCGCTCCACCGACCCCTTCGACACCCTGTACGGCTCGCTCACCGGCCGCGTGGACGAGACCGGCATCCCCGCCGGGGTCCTCGGCTTCACCCACACCGCGCCGAGCGGCTGGTCCGTCGTCAACAACGCGATGGGCACCGGCGGCGTGACCGAGTGGCGCGGCTGGTCCTTCGCCACCGACGAGTTCTGGTCCCGCTCCCAGCGCGACCAGTCCCGCGAGCTGAACGTGCGGGCCCGGGGCGTCTTCGCCGTCGCCGACTCCGACGAATGGGCCGACAAGAGCTTCTCGGGGACGTACGACTCCACCCTGGTCACGCCCGCGCACAACGTCTCCGGCGCGTCCTCGGTGACCCTCGGCTTCACCACGCTCTACCGCCAGGAGGGCTCCCAGACCGCCCAGGTCCTGGCGAGCTTCAACGGCGGCACCCCGACCCCCGTCAAGAGCTACACCGCCGACGTCCTCTCCCAGCCCCAGTCCCTCACGGTCCCGGTCCCCTCCGGCGCCTCCACCGTGAGCTTCCGCTTCCGCTACACCGGCAGCAACAACTGGTACTGGACGATCGACGGGGTCAAGATCACGGCTTCCTGACTAGGCTTGGGGGCGTCGCCACAGCGCAGTCGCGGCGCCCCCAGCACCCGCACGACATGCACGGCAGGAGTCCCGCACCCATGGCAGAGCGCAAGCCGATCGAATCCTGGCTCACCGACATGGACGGCGTCCTCATCCACGAGGGCGTGCCGATCCCCGGCGCCGACGCGTTCATCAAGAAGCTGCGGGAGACCGGGAAGCCCTTCCTGGTCCTCACCAACAACTCGATCTACACCGCGCGCGACCTGCACGCCCGCCTCGCCCGGATGGGCCTCGAAGTCCCCGTCGAGAACATCTGGACCTCCGCCCTCGCCACCGCCAAGTTCCTGGACGACCAGCGCCCCGGCGGCACCGCGTACGTCATCGGCGAGGCCGGCCTCACCACCGCGCTGCACGACATCGGCTACGTCCTCACCGACCACGACCCGGACTACGTGGTGCTCGGCGAGACCCGCACGTACTCCTTCGAGGCGATGACCAAGGCCGTCCGGCTCATCAACGCCGGGGCCCGCTTCATCTGCACCAACCCCGACGAGACCGGCCCCTCCCTGGAGGGCCCGCTCCCCGCCACCGGCTCGGTCGCCGCGCTCATCACCAAGGCCACCGGCAAGGAGCCGTACTTCGCGGGCAAGCCGAACCCGCTGATGATGCGCACCGGCCTCAACGCGATCGGCGCCCACTCCGAGTCCAGCGCCATGATCGGCGACCGGATGGACACCGACATCCTGGCCGGTCTGGAGGCGGGGATGCAGACCTTCCTCGTCCTGACCGGCCTGACGACCAGGGCGGAGGTGGACCGCTACCCGTTCCGCCCGTCCCGGATCGTCGACTCGATCGCGGACATCGTCGACCGCGTCTGAGGCCGGAAGGGGGACCCGGGCGGCTGCTCTCCGGATGCGAAAGCCACCGGAACGGGTGATCCTTCCTAGCAGGAGGTCACGATGCGTTCAGGTCCCCTTGCTCTCCGTGCCGCGGGAGCGGCTCTCGTGCTCGTCCTGGCTCCCGCGGCGGGCGCCGCGCACGCCCACGACGGGGTGCGGGTCACCGTCACCCCGTCCACCGCCTCGCCCGGCGACGACGTGGACGTCCGCGTCGAGGGCTGCCGGGGCACGACCGGCGCCGCGAGGTCCCGGGCGTTCACCGCCGACGCGAAGCTCGTCGGCCGGGACGGCGGGAAGCACCCGATGTACGGCGACGCCACCCTGAGGTCCGGACTCGACGGCGGTACGTACGAGGTGAGCGTCGCCTGCGACGGCCACGAGCACCGCGCCGCCGGCACCGTCCGGGTCGAGCGCCGCGAGCCGACCCACCGGCCCACCCACGAGCCCACCCACGAACCGACCCGCGAGCCGACCCACCACGCGACCCCGGTCGCCCCGGTCCGCGCGGGCGGGGGCGGCACCGCCGCCTTCGCCGCGCCCGCCGCCCCCGGCGTCGCCCAGGCCGCCGGAGAGAACGGCCTCGGCACCCCGTACACCGTGCTCGGCCTCGGCATGGCCGCCCTCGCCGCCGTGGCGGTCGCCTTCCGCGGCTCCCGCCGCCGCACCGACGGCTCCTCCGGCACGGGGACCGGTACGGGCACGAGCACGGGTACGGAGTGACGGTGTCGTCCGGCACCCGCCCGGCGGGCACCGGGCGACTCGTCACCGGCACGGCCTGGGCGCTGCTGTTCCTCGGGCTCTGGCTCGGGGGCGCCGGGACGGACGAGGGCCCCCTGGGCAGCTCGGCGCCGACGACCGGCGACATCGCCGCCGTCGGCCGCCCGCCGGGGGCGGAGCTGCCCCCGGCCCGCGCGCCGCTCGCGCCCGTCGCGCCCCGGCGGGTCGAGGTCCCCTCCCTCGGCGTCGACGCGCCCGTCGTGGCGCGCGGCCTGGACGGCACGGGCGCCATCGACCCGCCGCCCTTCGAGGCGCCGGACACGGTGGGCTGGTTCGGCTCCGGCACCGAGCCGGGCGCGGCCGGGGCGGCCCTCTTCGTCGGCCACGTCGACACCGAGACCCGCCCGGCCGTCTTCTACGGCCTGAGCGCGGCCCGCCCCGGAGCGAAGGTCCTCGTCACCCGGACGGACGGCTCGGTCGCCGAGTTCACCGTCGACGACGTCCAGGTCTTCCCCCGCGAGGAGTTCGACGCCGCGAAGGTCTACGGACCCCGCGAACCCGGCCGCGCCGAGCTCCGCCTGATCACCTGCGGCGGCACCTTCGACCGCGCGACGGGCGCGTACACGGCGAACGTGGTGGTGTCGGCGTACCTGACGGGAGCCTGAACCACCCCGAGAACGATCAAGGCCCCCTCACCATCGGTGAGGGGGCCTTGACCTTGCGTGCGCCGCCAGGGACTCGAACCCCGGACCCGCTGATTAAGAGTCAGCTGCTCTAACCAACTGAGCTAGCGGCGCCTGCTGACAGAGAGAACTCTACCCGACGCGAAGACGTGCTCCTGACCAATAACGGTCGTCCCCGGCCTGTCGGACGGTCGTATCAGTCCTTCGATCCGTCAAAATGTGATTTATCGCCACAGTTGTCGTGAAGGCGCCCCAAACGACGGTCGAAAAGATCTTTGACGAGTGTGGAGGGGAATCGCATGAGCGTGCCGGTCTTCGAGGAGATCGAACCAGCGGCCGACTGCGCCTGCCCGGGCTGCGCCCGGCAGCGGCGCGACCTCGCCCTCGGCCTGCCGGTCCGGGCGGGCGGCCACCCGGCGGCCCACGGCGCCCGCCGCGCCCTGGTCCTGATGACGGCGGCGGGCGTGGTCCTGGGCGGCGGCGGGGCCGACGCCGCCACGGCCCTCTCCCGCGCGACGGACGCGCCGCCGGACGCGCCGGACGCGCCGGGGGAGGAGGAGCCGGGGGAGACGGGGGAGGTGACGGATCCGGATCCCGCCCCCGCCGTCGGCCCCGACACGCCGCAGGGCGGGCGGGGACCGCTGCACGGCGCGCCGGGCCCAGGACCCGAACCCGCGCCGACCGCCACCCCGGCCACGGGGCAGCCCGCCACCGCCCAGCCCGCGCCCGCCCAGCCCGCGACCGACGCGCCGCGGCCGACGACCCGTACCGAGATCATCGAGCGGGCCAAGCTGTGGGTCGCCGCGGGGGTCCCGTACTCCATGGAGAAGTACTGGACCGACGGATACCGCCAGGACTGCTCCGGCTACATCTCCATGGCCTGGAACCTGCGCGGCAACGAGTGGACCGGCAGCCTCGACCGCTTCGGCGAGAAGATCGCCCGCGCCGACCTCAAGGCCGGCGACATCCTGCTCTTCCACAACCCGGCCGACCCGAACCGGGGCTCGCACGTCACGATCTTCGGCGGCTGGGCCGACGCCACGCACACCTCCTACGTCGCGTACGAGCAGACCAAGCCGCGCACGCGGAAGAAGGTCACGCCGCTGGCGTACTGGGAGAACTCCGACCGGTACGTGGCCTACCGCTACAAGGGCGTGGTGGAGGGCGGCACCGGGGGCGGGGAGACGGCCGAGGCGCCGCCGTTCCCCGGCGCGGCGAAGTTCGGGCCGGGCCGGAGCAACGCGTACGTCACCCAGCTCGGACGGCTGCTCGTCGCGCGCGGCGGCAAGAAGTTCTACGCGGTGGGGCCCGGCCCGCTGTGGACCGGGGCGGACCGGCGGGCGACCCGGGCGTTCCAGCAGGCGCAGGGGTGGCGGGGCAAGGAGGCGGACGGGCTGCCCGGGCCCCACACCTGGGAGCTGCTCGTGACCGGCAAGGGCCGGAGCATCGGCGGTTCGAGTGGTTCGGGCGGGTCGAGCGCGAATGCCGTGCCCTTTCCCGGGCGTGGCTCCTTCCGTCCGGGCCAATCCAACGCATATGTGGAGAAGCTGGGCAAACAACTGGTGAAGCGGGGCTTCGGCAAGCACTACCTGTCGGGACCCGGTCCGCGCTGGACGGAGGCGGACCGCCGCAACGTCGAGGCGTTCCAGCGGGCACAGGGCTGGCGCGGCGGAGCGGCCGACGGCTACCCGGGCCCGGAGACCTGGCGGCGCTTGTTCCGATGACCCCGAGAGCATGAGGTGGACCCGAATGACGGCATCGACCCCGAACCCCGCGGACTCCGGCGCGGCGGCCTCACGTGACGCGGCCCGCACGGCGAGACGCCTGACGGACGGCACCCTTCCCCGCACGTCCCCACCCCCGACGGCCCCACCGTCCGTAGCATCTACGGGTACGCAGACGGCCCTGGCGGTCGCGGAGGCCCCGGTGGCTCCGGCGGTTCCGGTGGCTCCGGCCGATCCGGAGACCCCTGCGGTTCCGGAGACCCCTGCGGTTCCGGAGGCCAGTAAGCCGGTGGCCCCGGAGCCGGCCCCGGCCCCCGCCGCGCCGGAGGCCCCCGCCACGGACGACAAGCCGGAGCCCGCACCGGCGGCAGCGACGACGGTGAAGGTGCAGGTGAAGGCCCCGGACCTGGCAAAGGCGCAGGCGCCTGCACCGGTAAAGGCGCCCGCGCCGGCAGCGGCGACGGAAAAGCCGCAGGCAACGGCAACGGCAACGGCACCCGCCCCCGCTCCCGCCCCCGCAAAGCCGGAGCCGCAGCCGGAGGCACCCGCACCCGCACCCGCCCCGGCAAAGCCCCAGCCCCAGTCCCAGCCGCAGGCGCAGGCGAAGGCGCCCGCCCCCACCGCGCCCCCCGGCAAGACCCCCGTTCCCGACTTCGGGCGGATCAAGGGCGCCCGCGTCGCCGTCGTCGCCCTGCCCGTCGCCGGGGTCGTGCGGGTGGCGCGGCGGAAGAACGTGATCGGGACCGAGACCACCGGCTCCATCCCCGTGCACCTGCTCTTCCGGGACCAGCCGGAGACCGCCGCCCCTGGCGCGAAGGACGACGACGGGGGACCCGACACCGTCGCCATGGCCGCGCCCGCCGCCCCGGGGAAGGTCCGCAAGCCCGGCGCCCCGGGCCCGGTGAAGCTCCTGGCCCCGGCCGAGCAGGCGCCCGCGCCCCGTACGGCGGTTAAGAGCAGGGCCCGGCACGCGGCCCCGCCGCCGTCCTCCCGCCCGGCCCCCACCGCCGACCCCGCCCTCGTCGAACGCCCCGGCTCCGTGCTGCCCGGATGGGTCGGGGTGGTCGCCGGGGCCCTGGCGATCGCCTGGTGCGCGGCGATCGTGTGGTGGACGGGCGCGGTGCCCGAGGAGGCGGCGCGGATGCTGCGGCTCCCGGTCCGTCCGTACCACGGCGTCCACCTCGGCCAGTGGGCCCTGCTCGCCCTCGGCGTCGTGGCCGTCCTCTTCGCGCTCGGCGGCCTCGGCCGGGGCCGGGTCGGCTCCGCCTGGGTCCTGACCCTCTTCGGGGACTACCGCGGCACGGTCCGCCGCACCGGTCTGATCTGGGTCAGCCCGCTGCTGCTGCGCCGCCGGGTGGACGTACGGCTCCGGCACTGGCGCAGCGAGCCGCTGCCGGCCGTGGACGCGCGGGGCACGGCGCTCGACGTGGTCGTCCTGGTGGTCTGGCGGGTGCGGGACACGGTCCGCGCGTCGCTCGGGGTCGACGGCCACGAGGACTACCTGCGGGAGCAGGTGGAGGCGGCGATGGCCCGGGTGCTCTCGCAGCTCCCGGCGGACGCGTTCCACGAGGACGCCCCCACGCTCCGGGACGCGGAGGCGGTCGGCGAGGCCCTGACGCGGATGCTGTCGGCGGAGTGCGCGCCGGTCGGTCTGGACGTCTTCTCGGCGCAGCCGACGCGGATCGAGTACGCCCCCGAGGTCGCGACGGCGATGCGGCGCAGCCGGATCGCGGCGCTCGACGCGAAGCACCGGGACAGCGTCCTGACGTCGGTCGTGGACGCGGTGGACGACGTGGTCCACCGGCTGACCAGTCGTGGTCTGGTCGAGCTGGACGACTACGAGCGCAAGGCGCTGGTCAAGGACCTGACGGTGGCGTTCTACACGGGAAGG
This sequence comes from Streptomyces sp. NPDC098101, assembly GCF_044760185.1. Taxonomy (NCBI): domain Bacteria; kingdom Bacillati; phylum Actinomycetota; class Actinomycetes; order Kitasatosporales; family Streptomycetaceae; genus Streptomyces; species Streptomyces sp. NPDC098101. The sequence goes on from NZ_JBIWAS010000002.1 coordinate 176,330, forward strand.
ACGTCTTCCGCCGAGGGGGCCTGAAGGGATGGACAGGGCCAACTTAGGTCCATACCTTGGTAGTTGGTCCAGACCAAAATGCGTCACCGCGGTAAGGCGAAGAACAGCGAAACACCGGCACCACCCGCACGCGTGCAGCACGACCCGACGGAACTCCCCCACGTTCTCAGGAGCGACACGATGCGCAAGAAATCGATAGGTGCGACGGCGGTGGCGCTCGGCGTCGCCGGCGTCACCCTCCTCGGCACCGGCAGCGCCGGAAGCCACGGCTACACCGACTCGCCGATCAGCCGTCAGAAGCTCTGTGCCAACGGCACCGTGTCCAACTGCGGCAACATCCAGTGGGAGCCGCAGTCGGTCGAGGGGCTCAAGGGCTTCCCGGCCGCCGGGCCCGCCGACGGAAAGATCTGTGCCGGCGGCAACGCCCCGTTCGCCCAGCTCGACGACCCCCGGGGCGGCACCTGGCCGGCGACCAGCGTCACGGCGGGGCAGAGCTACAACTTCCGCTGGCAGTTCACGGCCCGCCACCGCACCACCGACTTCAAGTACTACATCACCAAGAACGGATGGAACCCGAGCCAGCCGCTCACCCGGGCCGCCCTCGACCCCCAGCCGTTCCTGACCGTTCCTTACAACAACCAGCAGCCGCCGGCGACCCTCTCGCACTCCGGGAACCTCCCGGCGGGCAAGACGGGCCGTCACCTGATCCTGGCGGTGTGGACGGTCGCGGACACCGCGAACGCCTTCTACGCCTGCTCGGACGTGAAGTTCTGACGGACCGGCGGACGTAGTCCGGCCCCGGGGAGCGCGATCCCGCACGAACCGCGCTCCCCGGGGACCCCGCACGACCCCCGGGGCCGGGGCGCGAGCCACGCCCCGCCCCCGGGGGCACCCACGCCCGCCCGCCCCGGGGTAGGCCCAGCCCCACCCCCTCTCCACCCTTCAGCCCCATGGCCCGGCCCCCGGAGCCCGGCCTACCGTGGGCGCCCATGGAACCCCGTACGCCGGACCCCCGGACAGCAGAGCCCCGCGCACGGGACCCCCGGACAGCGGAACCCCGCGCACCGGACCCCCGTACGCCCTGGCAGGCGCTCACCCGGTCCCGCTTCCTGCTCGGCCCCTGGCCGTGGCGGGCCGTCGCGTACCTGGCCACCGGCGTGTTCGCCGGGGCCGCCGCCGGGCTCGTCCTCCTGGTCCTCGGCGTCTTCTCGCTGTTCCTCGTCGGGCTGCCGCCGCTGCTGCTCTCCGGCCCGGCCCTCGGCGCGCTCGAACGCCGCCGCCTCCGGCTCGTGGACCGGGACCCGGCCCCCGATCCGCACCGCGTCCCCGCCGCCCCCGGCCTCGCCGCCTGGCTCCGGCTGCGGGCGGGGGAGCAGGCGACCTGGCGGGAGCTCGCGTACGCGCTGCTGCTCGCCACCGTCCTGTGGCCGCTCGACCTGGCCGTCCTCGCCGTCGGCGCCGGTCTGCCCCTGGCCCTGATGGGCGCCCCCGTCCAGCTGGCCGTCGACGGCCACGAGGCCAAGGTCGTCAAGGCCTACCTGGTCACCACCTGGCCCGGCGCCTTCGCCGCCGCCCTCCTCGGCGTCGTCCTCCTCGTCGCCCTCGCGTATCCGCTCGCCGCCGTCGCCGGGGCCCGCGCCGCCCTCGCCCGCGCCCTGCTCGCCCCGCGCGACGCCCCGGCGGGCGGGATCGGGGAGGTCATCGCCTCCCGGGCCCGGCTCGTCGACGCCTTCGAGGCCGAGCGCCGCCGCATCGAGCGCGACCTCCACGACGGCGCCCAGCAGCGCCTGGTCGCCCTCACCATGACCCTGGGCCTGGCCCGCTTCGACGCCCCGCCGGGGCCGCTCGCCGACCAGCTCGCGAAGGCCCACGCGGAGGCCGGGCGGGTCCTGACCGAGCTGCGCGAGCTGATCCACGGCATCCACCCGCAGGTCCTCGCCGACTACGGCCTCGGCCCCGCCCTCACCGACGCCGCCGACCGCTCGGCCGTCCCCGTCGACACCGACGTCGAGCTGCCCCGGCTGCCCCGGGCCGTGGAGAGCGCCGGCTACTTCGCGGGCTGCGAGGCGCTGGCCAACGTCGGCCGGCACAGCGGCGCCCGCCGGGCCCGGATCACCGCCCGGCACGCGCACGGCGTCCTGCGGCTCGACGTCGAGGACGACGGGCGCGGCGGCGCGGACCCGGCCCGGGGGAGCGGCCTCACCGGGCTCGCCGACCGCATCGCCGTCCTCGATGGCACACTGACGATCACCAGCCCGCCGGGCGGGCCGACCCTCCTCCGAGTGGAGATCCCTTGTCCCGTACCGAGCGGTCCGGCGCGGGCCGCCGACTCCGCGTCGTCCTCGCCGAGGACGGCGTCCTCCTCCGCGAGGGCCTGATCGGCCTCCTGGCCCGCTTCGGCCACGAGGTCGTCGCCGCCGTCGGGGACGCCGACGCCCTGCGCGAGGCGGTCGCCGCCCACGACCCGGACGTCGTCGTGACCGACGTGCGGATGCCGCCCGGCTTCCAGGACGAGGGGCTGCGCGCCGCCGTCGCGCTCCGCGCCGAGCGGCCCGGCCTGCCGGTCCTCGTCCTCAGCCAGTACGTGCAGCGCAGCTACGCCGCCGACCTCCTCGACGCGGGCGACGGCACCGGCGTCGGCTACCTCCTGAAGGACCGGGTCGGGCAGGTCGAGGAGTTCCTGGACGCGCTGGTCCGGGTCGCGGACGGCGGCACGGTCGTCGACCCCGAGGTCGTACGGCAGCTGCTGCGCCGCCACCGGGACCCGCTCGCGGCGCTGACCCCGCGCGAGCGCGAGGTCCTGGGCCTGGTCGCGGAGGGCCACTCGAACGGGGCGGTCGCCCGCCGCCTCGTGGTGACCGAGGCCGCCGTCGGCAAGCACATCGGCAACATCCTCGCGAAGCTGGACCTGCCCCCGGCCGAGGACACCCACCGGCGCGTCCTCGCCGTCCTGACCTACCTGAAGGCGTGACGGAGGGCAGCAAGAAGGCCCCCCGCTTCCGCGAGGGGCCTTCTCCGTCTGTGCGCCGCCAGGGACTCGAACCCCGGACCCGCTGATTAAGAGTCAGCTGCTCTAACCAACTGAGCTAGCGGCGCCTGCTGACAGAGAAAATACTACCCGGTCCCGCGGGGTGCTCCGGACCGCCCCGCGGGAGGGGCGGTCAGATGGCCAGCGAGAGGACCACCGGGGCGGCCCTGCGGTTGAGCGTGTCGGCCGCCGCGCGCAGCCGGTGGGCGTGCTCGATCGGCAGGGAGAGCGCCAGACAGCCCACGGACGCGCCCGCCGTCAGCGGCACGGCGGCGCAGACCGTGCCCACCGCGTACTCCTGGAGGTCGAGCACGGGGACGGTGGCCGGCTGGCTGTCGAGCTTGGAGAAGAGGATCCGCTCGCTGGTGATGGTCCGCGAGGTCAGCCGGGCGATCTTGTGGCGGGAGAGGTGGTCGCGCCGCCCGTTCTGGTCGAGCTGGGTGAGCAGGCACTTGCCGACCGCGCTGGCGTGCGCCGCCGAGCGGAAGTCCACCCACTCGTTGACCTTGGGCGTGCGCGGGCCGTCGGCGAACTGGGTGATCTTCACCTCGCCGTCGATGTACCGGCTGATGTAGACGGCCGCGCCGACGGAGTCGCGCAGCTCGGTCAGGGTCTCCTGGAGCTTGGCCTCCAGGGCCTCGCGGCGGGTCATGCCGGAGCCGATGAGGACCAGGGAGTCCCCGACCACGTAGGCGCCGTCGGCGACCTGCTCGACGTAGCCCTCGCGGCGGAGCATCAGGAGCAGCGAGGAGAGGTGGGCGACGGGGAGCCCGGTCTCGCGGGCGATCTGGGCGTCGGTCACTCCGCCACCGTGCCGTGAGACCGTCTCCAGGACGCGAAGGGCGTACTGCACCGAGTGGAACGGCGCGGTGGGCTCGGGCTTCAGCGCCACGGTTTCCCCCTACCAGGTTGTGACCGCAAGCTTTCGTACCACGATAACCGCCAAGGGCCGCTCACGGGGCGGCTGTTGGCGAGAATGATGCGGAGGGCCCCGGCCCTCATCTGGGACGCGCCACTCTGGCATATGCCCCCGTCATGGCTTCTCCGCAGATCCTCAGGTCAGGGGCGTGCGCCCCCGTGCTCGCGCGTACGTTCGGACCGGTGGGAGCGGAAGATTTCTCGCGCGGAAACGGACCCCGCGGACCCCCTCCCGGTGGCCGATAACGCACGGGAGCGGGGTGGCGGGAACCCGTCGCGGCTCCCGAGGGGCGTGCGCGGGGGCGCACGCGGGGGCGCTCGGGGAGGGGTGGAGGTGCGGCCGGAGGGCGCGCGAAGAAGCGGGCGGAATAAACGGAGACACCCTCCTGTTCTTCTGCCCATGTATTCGCACGCGTGCCGAGGAGGATCCCGACGGTGACCGACACCATTCGAGGAGAGGCGCGGGGCTCCGCACCCGTACCCCTGTCCGTACTGGACCTGGTGACCGTCGGCAGCGGGCGGACCGCGTCCCAGGCCCTCGCCACCAGCGTCGAGCTGTCCCGGCTCGCGGAGCGGCGCGGCTTCCACCGGCACTGGGTGGCCGAGCACCACTCCATGCCCGGGGTCGCCTCCTCCTCCCCGGCGGTCATCCTCGCCCACCTCGCCGCCCACACCCGGCGCGTCCGGCTCGGCTCGGGCGGCGTCATGCTGCCCAACCACGCCCCGCTCGTCGTCGCCGAGCAGTTCGGCACCCTGGAGGCCCTCGCCCCGGGCCGGGTCGACCTCGGCCTCGGCCGCGCCCCCGGCACCGACGGCGCCACGGCCGCCGCCCTGCGCCGCACCGACCGGCTGAACGAGGGCGCGGACGACTTCCCCGAGCAGCTCGCGGAGCTGACCCGGTTCCTGGACGACGACTTCCCGGACGGGCACCCGTACGCCCGGATCCACGCCGTGCCCGGCCCGGTGCAGGGCCCGAAGGGGCGCCCGCCGATCTGGCTGCTCGGCTCCTCCGGCTTCAGCGCCCGGCTGGCCGGCGTGCTCGGGCTGCCCTTCGCCTTCGCCCACCACTTCTCGGCCAGGAACACGATCCCGGCGCTCGACCTCTACCGGGACTCCTTCCGCCCCTCGGAGGTGCTCGACGCCCCGTACGCGCTGATCGGCGTCTCGGCGCTCGCCGCCGACGAGGCCGCGGAGGCCCGCCGCCAGGTGCTCTCCGGGGCCCTCGCGATGCTGCGGCTGCGCACCGGCCGGCCCGGTCTGGTGCCGACGCCGGAGGAGGCGGAGGCGTACTCCTTCGGTCCGGCCGAGCGGGAGTTCGTGGACGGCTGGCTCGCGAACGTGGTGCACGGAACCCCGGACGAGGTCCGCACGGGCCTGGACGACCTGCGCAAGCGCACGGGCGCCGACGAGCTGATGATCACGGCCAACGCGCACGGCGGGGAGGCGCGGCTGCGGAGCTACGCGCTCATCGCGGACGCGTACGAAATGCCCGAACTCTCCGAGTAGTCCGGGCCGTCCGCTCGTCCGGTCCTCCCGTTCCGGGCCGGAGACCGCCGGGTAAAACCCGGATTTCCGAGGCCGGTTGGTTCAGTGTCGAACGAACCCCGGGCCTTCCCTAAAGGAACCTTAAACCGCTCGTCACCGATGGTGGCGGGCGGTTCCGTTTTGTGCTGCACGTCTCTGACAAGGGCTTTCTCCCGTCAATTGGTCTAGTCCTCAATCTGGTTCAGACCATTGACTCGCCGTTCACGCGCCGGTTATCACTGCTCCAGCTCCTGTACGGCACCACCCAGTACCCCCATCCGGAGGCCGCACGTGCACCCCCGTAAGTCATTGATCGCCGCGCTCCTGAGCTCGGCCCTCGCCGCCGGCGCGCTCGCGGCGACCGCCGGACTCGGCTCCGCCCAGGCGGCCCCCACCTCGACCACCGCCTCTGCGGGCAACGTGCGCATCGCGTACTACGACCAGTGGAGCGTCTACGGCAACGCGTTCTACCCCAAGCACCTCGACACCCGGGGCATCGCGAGCCAGCTGGACGTCATCAACTACTCGTTCGGCAACATCCACCCCACCAACCTCACCTGTTTCCAGGCCAACAAGGCCGCGGGCGACGACAACAACCCCAACGCGGGTGACGGTGCGGGCGACTCGTACGCCGACTACCAGAAGTCCTTCAGCGCGGCGGACAGCGTCGACGGCGTCGCCGACAAGTGGGACCAGCCGATCGTGGGCGTCTTCAACCAGTTCAAGGAGCTGAAGGCGAAGTACCCCCACCTGAAGATCAACATCTCCCTGGGCGGCTGGACCTACTCCAAGTACTTCCACGACGCGGCGAAGACGGACGCGAGCCGCAAGAAGCTCGTCTCCTCCTGCATCGACCAGTACCTCAAGGGCAACCTGCCGGTCGAGGGCGGCTACGGCGGTCCGGGCACGGCGGCCGGCATCTTCGACGGCATCGACGTCGACTGGGAGTACCCCGGCTCCTCCGGCGGCCACCTGGGCAACCACTACGGCCCCGAGGACAAGCAGAACTTCACCCTCCTGCTCGCCGAGTTCCGCAAGCAGCTCGACGAGTACGGCGCGGCCAACGGCGGCAAGAAGTACCTCCTGACCGCGGCCCTCCCGGCCGGCCAGGACAAGATCAAGTACATCGAGACGGACAAGATCGGCGCGTACCTCGACTACGCGAACATCATGACGTACGACATGCACGGCGCCTGGGACGGCGACGGGCCGACGTACCACCAGTCCCCGCTGTACCCCTCCCCGAACGACCCGACCGACGTGATCGCGCCGGGCACCGAGAAGTACAGCATTGACGCCGCCATCGACTCCTGGATCGACGGCAACCAGGCCTACGGCATCGCGGGCGGCTTCCCCGCCAACAAGCTGACCCTGGGCTACGAGTTCTACTACCGCGGCTGGAAGGGCGTCCCGGCCGGGACCACCAACGGCCTCGCGCAGACCGCCACCGGCGGCTCCGGCGCCCGCCCGCTCAGCCAGCAGGCCGGCATCGCGCACTACAAGGAGCTCGGCGGCATCGTCGACAACGCGTCGACCACCTTCTGGGACGACCAGTCGAAGTCCTCGTACTTCTACAAGGACGGCGAGTTCTTCACCGGCCTCAACCAGAAGTCCATCCAGGCCCGGGTGGACTACGGCAAGCAGCGCGGCCTGGCCGGCGCGATGATGTACTCCCTGCTCGGCCTGGACAACAACGCCACGCTCCTGAAGCAGATCAACACCGCGCTCGGCGGCACCACCACCGAGCCGACCAACCCGACCACCCCGCCGACGACGCCTCCCACGACGCCGCCGACCACCCCGCCCACCACGCCTCCGACCACCCCGCCGGTCACCGGCTGCGGCTCGGTCCAGGCGTACGTGGCCGGCACGGTCTACAACGCGGGCAACGAGGTCTCCCACAACGGCCGCAAGTACAAGGCCAAGTGGTGGACCCAGAACGAGGTGCCCGGCACCACCGGCGAGTGGGGCGTCTGGCAGGACCTCGGCGCCTGCTGAGCGACCGGCCCCCGCTGAACCCCTCATGACCGCTGCCCCCGCCCGGAATGTCCCTCCGGCCGGGGGCAGTTCCATGCCCGGGGGCGGCGCCCCGGGGCACGCCGGTCAGGCCGGCAGGGGCTCCGTGCCGATCAGCTCCGCGATCCGGTCCGGGGTCACCGCCCGCGAGTACAGCCAGCCCTGCCCCGTGTCGCAGCCGATCCGCCGCAGCCGGCTGGCCTGCCCCGCGGTCTCGACGCACTCGGCGGTGACCGTGAGCCCGAGCCGGTGCGCGAGCTGGACGAGCGCCTCCACGATCAGCTCGTCGGCCGGGTTGGCGTGCTCCTCGTCCTGGAAGCCGCGGACGAAGGAGCCGTCCAGCTTGAGCACGGAGACCGGGAGCCGGCTCAGATAGGCGAGGTTCGAGTAGCCGGTGCCGAAGTCGTCGATCGCGATCCGCACCCCCATGTCGCTCAGCGCCTGGAGCGCCTGGAGCGGCCGGCCCGCCGAGCCCATCACGGCGGACTCGGTCAGCTCCAGCTGGAGCAGGTGCGGGGCGAGCCCGGTCTCCGCGAGGATCCCGGCCACGTCCGCGACCAGGTCGGAGTCCCAGACCTGACGGACCGCCACGTTCACGCTCACGAAGAGCGGGCGCTCGCGCGGATGGTCCTTCTGCCACTGCCGGGCCTGGCGGCAGGCGGTGCGCAGGATCCAGCGGCCCAGCTCCACGATGGAGCCGTCCTCCTCGGCGATCCCGATGAACCGATTCGGCGGCAGCGGGCCGAACTGCGGGTGGTGCCAGCGCACCAGCGCCTCCACCCCGCGCACGGCCCCGTCGGCCAGGTCCACGAGCGGCTGGTACTCCAGGGCGAACTCCCCGTCCTCCACGGCCGGCCGCAGCGTGGAGGAGAGCGCCTGCCGGGTCATCCGGTGGGCGTTGCGCTCGGGGTCGAAGAGGGTCCAGCGGGCCTTGCCGTCCGCCTTCGCCCAGTACAGCGTGGTGTCGGCGGCCTGCATCAGGGCGGTCGCCGTCGTCCCCCGCCCGGAGCGCTCGACCACGCCGATGGAGGCGGAGACCGAGAGCCGCTGCCCGGCCAGGTCGAAGGGGTCCTGGAGCGCGTCGAGCACCGAGCGCGCCAGGTCCGCGACCTGCTCGGTGCCGGTGGACTCCTCGACCAGGATCGCGAACTCGTCCCCGCCGAGCCGGGCCACCAGGTGCCCGCCGCTGCGGGTGTAGCCGTCGCTGTCCGCGCACTCGGTCAACCGCCCGGCGACGGCGGCCAGGAGCCGGTCCCCGACCCGGTGGCCCAGGGTGTCGTTGACCGCCTTGAAGCCGTCGAGGTCGAGGTAGCAGAGGCCGATCCGCCCTGTTCTGCCATACCCGTGCGATTCATACGACTCGTGTGAATCGTGTGACTCGTGTGACCGGTGGGCCTCGTGCGGCTCCCGGGGCGCGGCGGTCTCCTGCTGGGCGGCATCCAGGGCGGCCGAGAGGCGCTCGAAGAAGAGCGCGCGGTTGGGCAGCCGGGTCACCGGGTCGTGCATCTGGAGGTGGCGCAGGCGCGCCTGGAGCTCGCGCCGGTCGCTGATGTCCGCGATCGACAGCAGGACCCGCCGGCTGTCGGGCACCGGGGCGACGGTGACCTCGGCCCACAGCGAGCGCCCGTCGGCGTGCTTGAGGCGGCGGGTGCAGCGGAAGCGGGAGCGGCGGCCGCCGAGCACCTCGCGGTAGGCGTGCCAGGTGCGCCCGTCGGAGGCGAGGTCGACGAGGTCGGCGGCGGCCTGTTCGCGGAGCGTCCCGGCCTCGGCGCCGAGGAGGGCACCGAGGGAGTCGTTGGCCGCGACGACCACGCCGTCCTGGTCGACGAGGGCCATGGCGAGCCGGGAGACCCGGAAGGCGGCGCGGTAGTCGCGGAGTTCGGCCTCCCGGCGTCCGTCGTGACGCTCCGTGAGGGCGGACTCGGCCGTGTGTGCCTCCGCCGGCTCCGGGTGCACCGGTCCTTCGGGGGTTCCGCTCACCGCTCGCTCCCGTAGTGCAGTCGGGCCGGTCGTACGGGGACGGGACGGTCGGCCGAGGAAGAGTGAGCCGATCATAGGGCCAGGCCGGGCGGCCGTTCCAGCTCCGGGGCGCGCCCGGGGGCCGCCCGGCGCTGTGAGGATCCCCACCGGAGCACCCTGCCCGATCGTTTCTGCCCGGCTCTGACACGGGTCGATGACGGGGTGACCGATTGTGACTTTCCGTGAGCTTGTTTCCGTTCGTGTCGCGTCGACACGGCGTTGCGCACTCACCCGACCGGGGCAGTGGAAACGTGCGAAATTAAGCAAATCATCACAAGGTGGGTTGGGTGTCCCGCATTCGTGATCCGGAGGTCGACGTGAGGGGTCAGCAGCCACCCGGGGGAGTGGAGCGGCGTCCCCGGCTGCGCGCCGGCGCGGCCGCCTTCACCTCGCTCGCCGCCCTGGCCGCCACCGGGCTCGTCGCGGGTCCCGCCGTCGGCGTCCCCGCGGCGAACCCCTGCGTCCTGCCCCGCACCCAGGCCCACCACTCGCTCGGGCTCGACACCTGGAACGGCTCGTACCCCCGCCCGGACCGGGACCTTGACGCGGTCGTCGTCTTCCTGTCCTTCCCGGACTCCGAGCCGCTCACCACCCCGGCCGAGCTCAACGCCGACCACTTCCCCGGGACGAGCGAGTTCTTCGAGCGCGCCTCCTACGGGCGCTTCACCCTGACCCCGCACCCCCGCACGACGTGGACCCCGATGCCGCGCGAGTCGGGCGCGTACGACATACGGCGGGACTGGGACGCCGGGAAGCGGGCCGAGTACCTCCGCGACGCGGTCGCCGCCGCCGACGCGGACGTCGACTTCTCCGCGTACGACATCGTCTACCTGGTCGCGGACCCGGACGCGCCGGGCGTGGACTCCGACGCGACGAAGGTCGTCAACCTGGACCGTCCGCTGGAGGCCGACGGCGCCGAGATCCGGCGGGTCGTCACGGTCTTCGAGCGGCATCCGCCCGACCGCAACGTCCTGGCCCACGAGACCGGCCACGTCTTCGACCTGCCGGACCTCTACCACCGGCCGGAGGACGGCAAGGGCGACTGGGACACCCACGTGGGCGACTGGGACGTCATGGGCAGCCAGTTCGGGCTCTCCCCGGACCTCTTCGGCTGGCACAAGTGGAAGCTCGGCTGGCTCTCCCGCGCGCAGGTCACCTGCGTCCAGGGGCCGGAGTCCCGGGTGGTCGCCCTGGAGCCGACCGACGCCCCGACCGGGGACGGCGGCGCGCTCGGCACCCGCCTCGCGGTCGTCCGCACCGGCCCCGACAGCGTGCTCGCGATCGAGGCCAGGAGCGACACCGGGAACAACGCCGACACCTGCACGGAGGGCGTTCTCGTCTACCGGGTGCGCGGTGCTACGGCCTCCGGGGACGGCCCGGTCGAGGTCGTGGACGCGCACCCCCGCACCGAGGCCTGCTGGGAGCGCTCGGTGTACCCGCCGCTCGCGGACGCCCCGCTGGAGGAGGGCGAGACCTTCACCGTGCCCGATTCGGGCGTCCGGGTCGAGGTCATGGACCGCTCGGGGTCGGACGTCTGGACGGTCAGGATCACCCCGGCGGACCGGGGCTGAGGCCCCGCCCCCCCCCGCGTTCTCCGCCCTTTTCGCACACGAAGAAGCCCCCCGCTTCCGCGAGGGGCTTCTTCCGTCGGTGCGCCGCCAGGGACTCGAACCCCGGACCCGCTGATTAAGAGTCAGCTGCTCTAACCAACTGAGCTAGCGGCGCCTGCTGACGTCGTAGACATTAGCACCCGGATCGGCGGGAGGAAAAATCGATACCCGCACGTCGGCGGCGGAGACCGCCCGGACGGCCCGCACACAGGCCCACAGCACGACCTCGGGGCCGGGCAGCCACGGATGGCGGGTGTCGGGGGCCACCAGCCAGCGGGGTCCGGCGGAGCCGGAGGGCACGAGCGGCGGCACGGTCACCGCGTCCCCGAGGCCGTGACAGAGCGGCCGGGGCACCGCGTCCCCCCACTCCTCCCAGTCGAGCAGGGCGGGCAGCCGCTGGGCCGTGCCGGGCGCGGCGAACAGCATCATCCGGCCCCGGTGGACCGCGACGGGCCCCGACCCCGGGCCCTCCGTCCACAGCTTGTCCAGCATCCGGCGCCCGAAGACCGGGTCCACGTTGACGACGTCGAAGACCGTCCCGCAGGGCAGCGCGGCGGGCGAGTCGGGCCGGGACTCCCAGCGGGTGAGCGCGGTGCCCCGCCCGCCGACGGCCGAGGCCAGCCAGGAGGCCCCGTCGGCGGTCACCCGGGCGGTCTGGTGCCGCCCCTCGTCGCCCTCCCGGAGGAACCGGAACATGTCGTGCGGGGTCTCTTCGCGCAGCCACGTCGTCATGCGTTCAGGTGTACCGGGAGTGACGAACCGGTTTCCGAGGGTTCCCGAAAACCCTGACAGGAGGTGAGGGCGGGGAGTATCGTGCGCCCTCGGCATATGCCAGGGGTGGTTTTTCGGTCATCACGCGGGTCTCCGGCCATATGCGCCCCCGTATCGCGCCCCCGCGCTCCAGGACACCGGCCGCGCGCCCCGCCCGGAGGCACCGAGGCCCCCTCAGTCCTCCGCCGGCCGTCCGTTCGTCCGGATGAGGTCGCGGCCGAACTCGATCATCTTGCGGGCGTAGTCCTCGGTCCACTGCGCCCGCTCGGCGACGTCGGCCACCGTCAGCCGGTCGAACCGGCGCGGGTCCGCGAGCTGGGCCGCCGCGATCGCCTGGAACTCGGTCGCCCGGTCCGTCGCCGCCCGGAACGCCAGCGTCAGCTCCGTCGCCCGGGCCAGCAGCTCCCTCGGGTCCTCCAGCGACTCCAGGTCGAAGAAGTGCTCCGGATCGGCGGACGCCTCGGCAGGCTCGAAGATCAGCGGCGCCGGCCGAAGCCGCCGCTGCCCGCTCCGCTCCGCGGATTCCGCCATCATCGTTCTCCTCTTCGCACGGGTCTCGCACCGGTCTCGCACGGACGCGCCCGCGTACGGCCGGAGCCGCGCACGGACACGGCCCGGAAGCCCGGGCCGTCATCCATTGTCCCGCGCCCCGCAAGGGCGCGAACGTCCGGCCGCGCTCCCCGGGGGCTCACGGCGCCCAGACCACCCGGTGTTCCCCCAGGTGGGAGAGGACCGCGTGGTTCGCCTCCCAGCCGTCCGGGAACGACACCGCCGCCCCCAGCCGGACCGGCTCCGTCGACGGGTGCTCGTCCAGGAGCTCCGCCACGCCCGCCCGGCACACCACCACGCACGCGTGCCGGTGCCGGGAGGCCAGCACGCACAGCCGGCCCGTCTCCAGGTGGAAGGCGGTCGCGTCCGGACGCCCGGACAGCGGGTGGAGGACCACCGTCACGTCGTACTCGCGCCCCTGGAGCCGGTTCGCGGTGTCCACCGTCACCCCGGACACGCCCAGGTCCGCGAGCGCCGCCCGGACCGCCGCCGCCTGGTCGCGGTGGGCGGTGCCGACCGCGATCCGGTCGGGCGTCAGGGGCACCGGCGCCTCCGCGCGCTCCGAGACCGCCGCGCCGCCCCGGTCCAGGAGCCGCCGCACCACCAGGGCGATCGCGCCCACCGCCTCCGGGTCGGTGCGCGGGGTGTGCCGGGCCGGGAGTTCGAGCAGGCCCCAGCCCGACTCGGCCGCCTCGTCCAGGACCCGGTCCGGGCCCGAGCCGTCCGACGGCACCCCGAAGGACAGCTTCCGGTCCCCGTGCCCGGTGCCGCTGCGGAACGGGGTGTACGGGTAGAACGCGTCCGACACCAGCGGCGCCGCCGACGCGGGCAGCCGCCAGGAGACCGGCAGCCGGTGCTGCGGCAGCTCCGGATTGTGCGCGAGCAGGGTCGAGACCGCGCTCGCCGACGGGTCGTACGTCAGCCCCGCCCACTGCTCCGCCCCCACCACCGAGAACGGGTCCAGCTGCCCCGGGTCGCCCACGAACAGCGCCCGCTCGAAGAGCCCCGCCACCGCGAGCAGCGCGTCCGAGCGCATCTGGTACGCCTCGTCCACGATCGCGTGCGCCCACGGCTCCACGTTCTTCACGTGCCCCCACTTGGCGGCCGTCGAGATCACCACCGGAAGCCCGGCCAGATCGCCCGCCTTCGCCGACTTCCGCACGTTCTCCAGGTCGTCGAGCGCCTTGTCGTACGGGTCGGAGTCGCTGGAGTGCAGCCGGCCCACCTCCAGCTCCGGCTCCTTCTCGGCCAGCCGCAGCACCAGGTCGTCCACCTGCGCGTTCGTCTGCGCGACCACCATCAGGGGGCGGCCGGCGGCGGCCAGTTCCAGGGCGGCCCGCACGACGAGCGTCGACTTGCCCGCACCCGGCGGGGAGTCCACGACCACGCCCCGCGCGGTGCCGTGCAGGGTGTCCGCCAGGATGGCGGCCGTCGCCCGCCCGGCCTCGGCGGAGGGATCGAACACGGTCACGGCACGTCCTCGGGGATCACGGGGTCGAACACGGTCACAGGGCGTCCTCGGGGATCAGCCGGGCCGAACACGGTCACAGCACGTCCTCCGGGGTCACGGGGTCCGGCAGTTCCACGGCGTCCGTACGGGGCGGGCCGCCGTGCGTCCAGGGCGTCTCCTCCGGGTCCGGCAGCTTCGGCCCGGTCCGCTGGTCGTGCTCGAAGAGCGTCCAGGCGATCCGCTCGCCCTTCTCCGGCACCGACCCCTCCGCCGGCTCCTTCGACCGGCCCATCCGGTCCAGGACCCGCAGCAGCAGCGAGCCGTCCTCCTCGTACCGCACGAACTCCGCCGTCTGCGGCTTCCCGTCGAGCGAGCGGTACACCTTCACCCGTTCGGCCAGGTGCGGCCGGTCGTCCGTGCGGACCGTCAGGAGCGGCCGGGGCGCGGGCCGCTTCGACTCCGTCCACGCCATCGTCACCTCCACCACCTCCGCCGCGAACGCCTCGCCCGCGAGCCGCCGCCCCGCCAGGACCAGCGGATCGTCCAGGGCCTCCTGCGCCTCCAGCTGGCCCTGCGCCTGCTCGCGGGCCGCGAGCTTCCGCGCCGCCGTCACCGCGTCGTCCCGGCGCGGCTGCGGCGGCTCGCCGGCCGCGACCCGGTCCCGGTGGGCGGTGAAGGACCAGCGGTCCCGGGTCCAGCGGTCCCCGACCCTGGCCCCCTCCGGCAGCTCCCGCAGCAGGTCGAGCGCCCGCCACACCGCGTCCCACGTCGGCTTCAGCTGCGAGACGACGAGCCGGCGCACCTCCCGCTCGGCCGTGAGGAGTTCGCCCAGGGCCCGCTCGGCCGCCCCGGCCTCCTCGGCGGCGCCGGACGCCTGCCGGGCCCGGTCGTACCGCTCGATCGCGGGCGCGAGCAGCCGGTTGTCGAAGGCCGGGTCCGTGGCGGGCCCGGCGGGCGGGCAGAGCAGCTGCCCCCGCTCGTCCCGGCCCGCCTCCGCGCGCAGCGCCCCCTCCCGGCCGGACACCCCGTCCTCCGGGTCGATCCAGGCGAGCAGTGCGCCCAGGTGCTGGTCCTCCAGGGAGGACTGGCCGGTCGCCCAGTGCCGGTTGAGCAGGTCGGTCGCCGCGAGCAGCAGCGACGAGCCCGGCACCCGGGCCCGCTCCCCGAAGTGCGTCAGCCAGCGCCCGAGCAGTGGCACCCGGGGCGGCGCCGGGAACGGCGTCTCCGGGTCCTGCTCGGCCGTCCGCCGGAACCGCGTGGAGCGCCCGAGGAGCCGTACGTACTCGATGCCCGCCCGGCTCGGCACGATCAACTGCGGCGCGTCCGCGCACAGTTCGACCTCGACCCGCACCTTCTTGCCGGTCTCGGCGTCCGTCTCGTTGCGCTCCACCAGCTCGACCACGTCCGCGAACGCGTCGACGTACGGCAGGACCTCCTCGGCCAGGTCCGCGAGGAACGCGAACCGCAGGTCGCGGTCGCGGGGCTGGGGCACCACCAGGAGCCTCGGCTCCTCGCGGTCGGTGCCGACGAGCGCGCCCAGCGGGGCACCCGCCTCACCGGCGGTGGTCAACGGCACCAGGACGAGCGGCCGTTCGGAGACGCGCCGGTGCCGCACGGTGGCGAGCGGCTGCGCCCGGCCCGACTCGACGGCCTCCATCCGGGCCAGCGTGGAGATCAGCGACATGCGGAGCCCTCCCGGGGCGTGGTGCGGGAAAAGCGCGTCAGCGGGGGCATTCGACGTGCTCCCGGGGCGTGCGGGCGGGCGCCGCCGCCAGCGCCTCCTCGCGCAGCGCCCGCGCCCGGCGCAGGGCCGCCACCGCCGGGTCGTCCGGGTCGCCCGCCTCGCCGCGCGCCGCCGCCAGGACCGCGCCGACCGTCGTCAGGTCGCCCAGCTCGCCCCGTACCGCACGGCCCAGGGTCTCCACCGCGCCCGCCTCCCGCGACCGCGACCGGCAGTGGAAGGCCAGCTCGCAGGCGGCCAGGCACTCCGGCGCGTACTGGTGGGGCACGGACTCCACCGCCGCCGTCAGCTCCTCCGGCGAGCGCTCGGCCACGTCGAAGCAGACGCCCTCCGGCAGGGCGTCCGCGATCTCGTCGATCCGGGTGAGCCGGTCCAGCTGGCGCCGGGTCACCGACCGCTGCTTGCGCACGTCGACGACCGAGGCCGTCGGCACGTTCGAGAAGTCCTTCGGGCAGACCAGGAGCACCGAGTGCGCCACCCGCGCGCCCTCCGTGACCGCCGCCACCCGCTCCAGCGCGAGCACGTACACGGCGGCCTGACGGGCCGCCGCCCCCACCTTCGCCGCGTCGGCCGAACCGTCGATCGTCGGGAAGGACTTGATCTCGACCACCGTCCACCCGCCGTCCGGACGCACCACCACCGCGTCCGGCTCCAGGTGGACGGGCGAGCCCGCCACCTCCAGGGCGAGCAGCGGATGGTCCAGCAGCGTCCACCCGCCGGACCCGGTCGCCTCCCGCAGCGCGAGCGCCGTACGGGCCACCCGGCCGTCGGGTCCGGCCGCCGTCAGGTCGGGCAGGGCCACCTCGCCGGGCTCCTCCACCCCGAGCAGCCGCAGCAGTTCGCGGCCGCCGTCCGCCTTCACCTTCGCCTCGAAGGAGTTGCCCCGCACGATCGCGAACTGCGACTGCCCGAACGGGGCCGGGGAGCCGAGCTTCGCGGCGAGGGCGGACTTGTCGACCCCCGCGCCGTCGAGCAGGGCCCGCCGCCGGCAGCCGGGGTTCGCGGCGAGCGCCGCGAGCGCCCGCGCGTCCAGCGGACGCGGCGCGTTGGCCGGTCCGCGCAGCTCAGCGAGCCGCTGCCGACGTGTCGTCTGTGGCAGTGGCGGCAGACCGTTGTCCGGGGATGTGCTCACCCGCCGAAGTCTCGCATCCCCCACTGACAACCGGAGGGGCTTCCCCCGTTCCCGCCGTTCCGCCCGCCGTTCCTTCCGTCGTCCCGCGCAGCCGGTCGACCGCCCGCAGCGCGTGCGGCGCGAGCAGGTATCCGGCCCCCATCACGGCCGCCCCCGCGACCGCGTCGAGCAGGTAGTGGTTGGCCGTGCCCATCACCACCACCGTCGTGAGCAGCGGATACGCCACCCCGAGCGCCCTCAGGAGCGGAGTCCGCCCGTACCGCCACAGCATCACCCCGCACCACAGCGCCCACCCCACGTGCAGACTGGGCATCGCCGCGTACTGGTTGGTCATCCCGCCCAGGCCGCGCGGCGCGCTCGCCTCGCCGCCCCACCAGCCGTACGCGCTGAAGTGCGCCATCGTGTCGGTGAATCCGTGTGCCGCGTCGAGCAGCCGGGGCGGGCAGGTCGGCAGCAGCGTGAAGCCGACGAGCCCTAGCAGGGTGGCGGCCATCAGCCAGGCGCGGGCCGCCCGGTAGTGCGCGGGCCGCCGCCGGAACAGCCACACCAGGACCGCCGGGGTGACCAGGTAGTGCAGCGTGGCGTACGCGAAGTCCGCCGGGATCCCCAGCGCGGGGACGTCCGTGAACAGCCGGTTCAGGGGGCGCTCCGCGTCGATCCCGAGCAGCCCCTCCAGGCGCAGGATCGCGAGGCCGTGGTCGACGGCCGAGGCCTCGTCGCCCCGCACGAGCAGCCGCCCGCCGGTGTAGGCCGCGTACACGACGCCGATCAGCGACAGCTCGGCCCACCAGCGTGGCTTGCGCATGGACAAGGTCCCCTCCCGTATGGCGTACGGCCCGGGGGAGGGGACGCCGGGCGGCACCCGGTGGTTGCCCGCGTGTCGCCCCGAATTCGGTTGGGCGATGATGGAAGGAGCACGTCCGCACCGCGAACCTCTGGAGAGCCTTCCCATGGCACCGCGCATCCTGCTCGCCCGGCACGGCCAGACCGAGTGGTCGCTCCTCGGCCGGCACACCGGCAGGACCGACATACCGCTGCTCGAAGAGGGGCGGCGCGGCGCGAAGCTGCTCGGCGAGCGCCTGCACCGCGGCCCCTGGCAGGGCCTGCCCGGAGTGGAGGTGCGCACCAGCCCCCTGGTCCGGGCGAGCGAGACCTGCGCCCTCGCCGGCTTCGGTGACCGGGCCGAGCCCTGGGACGCGCTGATGGAGTGGGACTACGGGGCGTACGAGGGCCTCACCCCGCCCCAGATCAAGGAGCGGCGGCCGGACTGGTTCATCTGGCGCGACGGCGTCCCGGGCGGCGAGACCCTGGCGCAGCTGTCGGACCGCGCCGACGAGGTCGTGGAGTGGGCCCGCTCCGCCGACCGCGACGTCCTGGTCTTCGCCCACGGGCACATCCTGCGCTCCATCGGCGCCCGCTGGCTCGGCGAGGACGTCTCCTTCGCCGCCCGCATCCGCCTCGACCCGACCAGCCTGTCGGTCCTGGGCTGGGCGTACGGCGACCCGGCGCTCGAACGCTGGAACGACACCGGGCACCTGGAGCAGTAGGCCCTCCGTACTCCGGCCCGTGCCTCGGTCCGTACTCCAGCCCGTACGTCAGTGGGTGGCCGCCAGCACCCGGCCCGTCTCCGCGAGGAGTGCGCGGATGCGGGCCGAGGCGATGCCGTCCAGGGAGTCCACCACCCGCCGCGCCTCCGCCTCCGCCTCGTCCGGACGGCCCGCGTGCGCCAGGTCCTTGGCGAGCTGGGCGCGGTAGAGCGCGAGGTTCCGGGCGAAGTGCGGGTTCTGCAGGACCGTGGCCCGGTGGGCGTGGCGGGCGGCCCGGCCCCACTCGCCGAGCACCGACCAGCACTGGGCCTCCTGCGCCTCCCGCTCCGGCTCCCCGAAGAACGACATCCACTCCGGGTCGCCGTCGGCCGGGCCCCGGTCGAAGAACGCGTGGGCGCGGCCGAGGGCCTGCTCGCAGGCGGACCGGTCGCCCAGCCCCGCCCACCCGCACGCCTCCCGCAGCGACAGCAGCGACAGCAGCCGGGCCGACTCCAGGGGCCGCGCGGCCCGCAGACCGGCCTGCGCGGCCCGCACCGCCTCCCGGTACCGGCCGGTGTCCCGGGCCAGGAAAGAGGTGTTGCAGAAGGCGTGCGCCTCCAGGGCCGCGTTTCCGGAGCTCCCCGCCACGCGCGCGACGGCCAGGGCCTCGGCGTAGTGCGAGCGGGCGTCCTCGTGCCGCCCCGAGTCGTGGGCCAGCCAGCCGACGGAGAGGGAGAGCTCGCCCGCGCCCGCGTGCAGCCGGTCCTCGGTGGAACGGCGGGCGGCGGTGCCGGCGTCGAGCAGCGCGTACGCGGTACGGAGCGGCTGGGCGGCGACCTTGTACAGCCCGTCGGCGCCGTGCCGGTCGTCGAGCAGCCGGATCCGCCGCACGGCGTCCTCGACGGCCCGCACCTCGCTCTCGCCGATCCGGTGGGTCCCGCGGGGGCTGGGGATCGCGACGGCGGGGCCGCCGAGTCCCAGCGAGGCGGCCGCCAGGGTGGCGGATCCGCTCGTCATGAATGCGCGACGCAGCACGTCGCTCTCCTCATCGTTCCGGGTCGTGGAGGCGCCGGGGGGCGAGGTCCCGGCCGGGACGGTCTGCCGCCGGCCGCGCACCGTCTCCCGCGCGGAGAAGCCCAGGTCGGAGAGGCCGAGTCCGGGGAACATGTGCAGGAAGACCCGCTCGTACGCGTAGTTCGGGCAGCGGATCTCGCCCGCCTCCACGCGCCCGATGTAGCGGGCGTCGCACGCGACCTGTTCGCCGATCTCCCGCGCCGCCCGGCGGACGGCCGCGGCGAACTCCGCCGGCGACTGCTGCCCGCGGAGCCTGCGGAAGGCGAGGTTGGGAACTGCCCGTGACATCGCCATGGCCGAGCCCTCTCCTGGTGCTGCCGGGTGGTCCGGCGGCAGAAACGTACCCGCTGTGACCGAATGCCTACGCAGAGTTTGGCTACAAATCGGATATCTCGCCTGCGATCTGCCATGAACTGCCATCCTTTGCGGCGGGAAAACGCCGTAGCCGTTGACGCGCACGGGCGTTGAACCCTAAGGAGAGACGGAACGTGTCTCCTCATGGAGCGAGGAGGGGTCCCATGTCGGAGATCGGTTCACAGTCGGCCGCCCGGCCCGTGCCCGCCCCGGGCGCCGCCGGGGCCGAGTCCGCCGCCGAGGCCTGGGACCTGGTCACCGTGCCGGTCCGCCAGGGCCTGGAGGCCGTCGACATCCTGCGCCGCGCCGGCGCCCCCGCCGTGGGCCCCGTGGTGCACGACGGCACCTGCGACACCCTGGGCTTCCTGGTCCCGCCCGGCACCGCCGCCGCCTGGGACGTGCCGGGCAGCGCGTGTACGCGCACCTCGGGGCGCGGCCTCCGCCTCCCCGAGCTGCCGGACCTGCCGGAGCCGGACGGTGGCGCCCCCCGTCCGGCCGGCTGGCTGCTGCCCCCCGGCGACACCGACCCGGTCACCGACCCCGCCGTCCTGCGCCGGGCGCTCGGCGAGGCGGCCCGGCTCATCGAGGCCGCCGACGGCTGCCGCTGAGCCCCCGGCCCTGTCCGGCGGCAGCCGTCGGCGGCCCCGGGGACGCCGGTCGCGGTCCGATCGTCCGATAATGGACCGATGGCCAGGAACAAGCAGCGCGACCGGGCGGCAGCCCCCCTCGCCGAGACCGTCGACGGCGGCCTCGCCGAACTCGTACCCGACCGGGAGCGCCCGCGCGCCTGGACGCTGCTCGTCGACGGCGCCCCGCAGTCGCACGTCGACCTGGACGACCCGGCCCACCTCTCCTTCGAGTACCAGCGGCGCCTCGGCCACGTCGTGGACCTCGCCGCCCCGCCGAACCGCCCGCTCCAAGCCGTGCACCTCGGCGGCGGCGCCCTCACCCTCGCCCGGTACGTCGCCGCGACCCGGCCCCGCTCCACCCAGCAGGTCGTGGAGCTCGACGGGCGCCTGGTCCAGTTCGTCCGCCGGGAGCTGCCGCTCGACCCCGCCGCCCGCGTGCGGGTCCGGTCCACCGACGCCCGCGCCGGCCTCGCCAAGGTCCAGGACGGCTGGGCGGACCTGATCATCGCGGACGTCTTCGGCGGAGCCCGTACCCCCGCCCATCTGACCAGCACCGAGTTCCTCGCCGAAGTGCGGCGGGCGCTGCGGCCCGGCGGCCTCTACGCGGCGAACCTGGCCGACGGCCCGCCGCTGGCCCATCTGCGCGGCCAGATCGCCACGGCCGCCGCCGTCTTCCCCGAACTGGCCCTGACCGCCGACCCGACCGTCCTGCGCGGCCGCCGCTTCGGCAACGCCGTCCTGCTCGCCTCCGACCGTGAACTCCCGGTGGCCGAACTGACCCGCAGGGTCGCCACCGACCCGCACCCGGGCCGGGTCGAACACGGGCGGGCCCTCGCCGACTTCGCCGGGGGAGCGGCCCCGGTCACCGACGCGAACGCCAAACCGTCACCGGCCCCGCCCGCGTCCGTCTTCCGCTAGGGAACCGGACGGGGAGGGCTCAGATCGCCCGGTCCTCGATCTCCACGCGGGGCGCGGTGTCGTGCCACACGCAGAAGACCGACAGCTCGCGGCCGTCCCGGGTGAAGGTCACCCGGATCCAGGTCGTCTGCTTCCACACCTGCATCTGCCAGCCGGGGGCGGGCGTCGCGGAGACCAGTTCGGCCGAGGTCTCGCCGAGGTCGAAGGCGACCCGGCCGCCGTCCACGGCGTAGCTCTTCACGTTCGCGCCGGAACCGGTGCCGGAGCCCGGGCCGTCGCCGGAACCGGATCCCGGTCCCGACTTCGGCGGCGTCGTGGCCGGAGGGGACTTCGCCGGGGCCTCCGTCGTCGGATCCGGCCGCGGCGGAGTGGTGGACGGGGTGGCCGAGGGGGTCGGGCCGTCGCTCGGCCCGGTGCCCGGCGCGGTGGACGCGGACGGCCCGTCGGTCCCGGGATACCGGGTCGAGGAGGTCAGCGGCCCGCCGCCGGAGCCGTACGAACCGTCGAAGGACCCGGCCGGCAGGGGCAGCGCGCGCGGCGGGTCGTACACGGTTCCGGACAGCACCGTGTGCACTCCCCACCAGGACAGGGTGACCGCCGCGCCGGTGGCGAGCGACCAGGCCAGGGCGTGAACCAGTCCTCTTCGCACCGGCCCATACTGCACCACCCCCGGTCGTTCCGGATCAGGGGGTGCACATGGTCCGATGATCCACCCGGATGGCGTACGGTGCCGCCCATGGCAAGTGTGCTCGTGGTCGAGGACGACCAGTTCGTGCGCTCCGCCCTCATCCGGCAGCTCTCCGAGGCGTCCCACACCGTACGGAGCGTCGGCACGGCACTTGAGGCGTTGCGCGAGGTCGCCCATTTCCGTTTCGACGTGGTCATCCTCGACCTCGGACTGCCCGATCTGGACGGGTCCGAGGCGCTCAAGATGCTGCGCGGCATCACCGACGTGCCGGTGATCATCGCGACCGCCCGGGACGACGAGGCCGAGATCGTACGGCTCCTCCACGCGGGGGCCGACGACTACCTCGTGAAGCCCTTCTCGGTCGACCACCTCTCGGCCCGGATGGCCGCCGTCCTGCGCCGCGCCCGGTCCGGCGCCGGAGAGGCCCCGCCCTCCCGGGTCATCCGGGTCGGCGGGCTCACCGTCGACCCGCTGCGCCGCCAGGCGGAGCTGGACGGCACGCCCCTGGACCTGACCCGGCGCGAGTTCGACCTGCTGGCCTTCCTCGCCGGGCGGCCCGGCGTGGTCGTCCCCCGCAAGGAGCTGCTCGCCGAGGTGTGGCAGCAGTCCTACGGCGACGACCAGACCATCGACGTCCACCTGTCGTGGCTGCGGCGCAAGCTCGGCGAGACGGCCGCCCGGCCCCGCTACCTGCACACCCTGCGCGGGGTGGGCGTGAAGCTGGAGCCGCCCGGGGAGCCGCGGCCGTGAGATGGGCGCTCGTCAAGGTGTGCCTGGCCGTCACCGCCATGGTCGTGGTCGCCTTCGCCGTCCCCCTCGGCCTCGTCGTCAAGGAGATGGCCCGCGACCGGGCCTTCTCCAACGCCGAACGGCGGGCCGCCGGGCTCGCCCCCGTCCTCGCCATCACCACCGACCGCGACGAGCTCGACAAGGCCGTCGCCACCACCGAGGACGGGGCCGCCGGCCGGCTCGCCGTCCACGTCCCCGCCGCGACGCCGGGCGGCCCGCCGCTGGAGATCGGCACCCGCCGGGCCGGGGAGGAGCAGCTCACGGCCACCCGCGAACTCGGCCGGGCCTCCATCACGGAGGTGCCCGGCGGCTTCGCGCTGCTCCAGCCCACCGCGCTCAGCAGCGGCCAGGTCGCGGTCGTCGAACTCTTCGTCCCCGAGGGGGACGTGTCCAACGGCGTCGGCACCGCCTGGCTGGTCCTCGCCGGGGTCGGCGCCGCCCTGATCGTCGGCTCCGTCGCCGTCGCCGACCGCCTCGGCGTCCGCATGGTCCAGCCCGCCCAGCGGCTCGCGGGCGCCGCCCACGACCTGGGCGAGGGGCGGCTCGGCGCCCGGGTCCCCGAGGAGGGGCCGCCGGAGCTCAAGTCCGCCGCCGTCGCCTTCAACTCGATGGCCGACCAGGTGATCCAACTCCTCGCCAACGAGCGGGAACTGGCCGCCGACCTCTCCCACCGGCTGCGCACCCCGCTGACCGTCCTGCGGCTCAACGCGGCCTCGCTCGGCTCCGGTCCGGCCGCCGAGCAGACCCGCGCGGCCGTCGAACAGCTGGAGCGCGAGGTCGACATCATCATCCGTACGGCCCGGGAGGCGAAGCCGCAGACCCAGGCGACCGGACCCGGCGCGGGCTGCGACGCCGCCGAAGTGGTGCGCGAGCGCATGGACTTCTGGTCGGCGCTCGCCGAGGACGAGGGGCGCCGGGTGCGGGTCGCGGGCGTCGAGCGCCCGGTCCGCATCCCGGTCGCCCGGCCCGAACTCGTCGCCGCGCTCGACGCGCTCCTCGGCAACGTCTTCCGGCACACCCCCGAGGGCACGGCCTTCTCCATCGACGTCCACAACGGGGAGGACGCCGTCATCGTCCTGGTCTCCGACGCGGGCTCCGGCATCGCCGACCCGGCCGCCGCCCTGGCCCGGGGCAACAGCGGCGGCCGGGACGGCTCCACGGGCCTCGGCCTCGACATCGTGCGGCGCGTCGCGGAGGGCACCGGCGGCGACGTCCGCATCGGCCGCTCGGTCCTCGGCGGTACGGAGGTCCGCGTCTGGATCGGCCTCGGCGGCCGCGCCGGCGCGGCCGCCGCCCCCGGCCACCGCGGCCACCGCCCGCCCCGCCGCAGACACGGGGGGACGGGGACGCGCCGGGCCCGCGAAACGTGACGCCTCCACCGGGCCCACCGACCAGACACCCGGGCTGACCCCCGCCCTTCCGGAGCAGGTACCCGGGCTGGCCCCGTCCTCCCGGAGCAGGCACCCGGGCTGACCCCCGCCCTCCCCAGGCAGGCGCCCGGGGCGACCCCGGCCGCCGGGCCCGGAGTCGGGCCGATGCCCGGCCAACTCCGGCGCCAGGGACGGTTTCCGGAGCGGCCCCCGGTCGCCGGCGGGCAGGCGATCCGGGGCGCCCGACCCACCGGGTCCGGTTGCCGGGCAGCCTCTGCCCCGCCCCCGGACCCGGCCACGGGGTCTCCCGCCCCTCCGGGGCCAGGTCCGGCCCATGGGGGCGCCCCCGGTCCGGAATCCGGCGCGGCCCCCGCCCCCCGGTCCGGAATCCGGGTCGTACCTTTGCTGGCCCCGATGGGTTCCTTAAGCGGACCCTAAGGATCCCCGGCCCTGTCCACGGAAGCCCGTTTGTCCGTTTCCCGGTCGCTAGCGTGCTGCCGCACCACCCCCCACCCCCGTACACAGAGGCAGGCACGCCATGGGCACCCGTTCGCACCGGCGCAGGGCGAGTACGAGGACCAAGGTCGTCGGAGCGGTCGTCGCGGCGGCCGTCGTCGGCGGCGCGGCCTTCGCGCTCACCGGCACCGCCCAGGCCGCCTCCGTCGGCGCCGCCTACACCCGGACCAGCTCCTGGACCGGCGGCTACACCGGCCAGTACGTCGTCACCAACGAGACGTCCGCCGCCCAGTCCGACTGGACCCTGGAGTTCGACCTGCCGGCCGGCACCGCCATCGGCTCCCTCTGGAACGGCGAGCACACCGTCTCCGGCCGGCACGTCACCGTGAAGCCCGCGAGCTGGAACCGGCAGCTGGCACCCGGGCAGTCCGTCACCGTCGGCTTCGTGACCTCCGCCGCGGGCGAGGCCGGCGACCCCGCCGACTGCCTGATCAACAAGGTGTCCTGCTCGGCCGGTGGCCCCGCCCCCACCCCCAGCGGCCGCCCCACCGAGCAGCCCACGGCCACCGCCTCCCCCACGGCGACGGCCAAGCCGACCCCGACCCCGACCCCGACTTCGACCCCGACCGCGCCCGCCACCACGGCCCCCACGCCGACCCCCACGCGGACGCCCACCCCGACGACCTCCGCGCCGGCCCCCGTCACCGGCGCGAAGTTCGCCCCGTACGTCGACACCTCGCTCTACCCGGCGTACGACCTGCTCGCGACCGCCGACGCCACCGGAGTGAAGGAGTTCAACCTCGCCTTCATCACCTCCGGCGGCGCCTGCGCCCCGCTGTGGGGCGGGGTCACCGACCTGGCGAACGACAAGGTCGCCGCCCAGATCGGCGCCCTGCGCGCCAAGGGCGGTGACGTCCGCGTCTCCTTCGGCGGCGCCGCAGGGCACGAGCTGGCCCTGAACTGCTCCTCCGCCCCGGCGCTGGCCGCCGCGTACGGCAAGGTCGTCGACCAGTACAAGCTGACCAAGGTCGACTTCGACGTCGAGGGCGCGGCCCTGCCGGACACCGCCGCCAACACCCGCCGCTCGCAGGCCATCGCCCAGCTCCAGAAGTCCCACCCGGACCTGAACGTCTCCTTCACCCTGCCGGTCATGCCCGAGGGCCTGACCCAGCCGGGCGTGGACCTGCTCGCCGACGCCAAGCGCAACGGGGTCCGGGTCGACGCCGTCAACATCATGGCGATGGACTACGGCCCGGCGTACAGCGCCGACATGGGCACGTACGCGATCCAGGCCGCGACCGCGACCCAGGCCCAGATCAAGGGCGTCCTCGGGCTCTCCGACGCGGCCGCCTGGAAGGCCGTCGCCGTCACCCCGATGATCGGCGTCAACGACGTCCTGAGCGAGATCTTCAAGGTCGACGACGCCACCCAGCTGGTCGACTTCGCGAAGTCCAAGGGGCTCGGCTGGCTGTCGATGTGGTCCTCGACCCGTGACAAGCAGTGCCCGGACGGCGCCGTGAACCGCGCCGACGCCACCTGCTCCTCGATCCTCCAGCAGCCGCTGGCCTTCACGAAGGCCTTCGCCGCCTACCGGTAGGCCCCCGAAGAACCACTGTGCCCCCCACACCGCGCGCCCCGGCCGTCCCCTACCCCCGGCCGGGGCGCGCCCCCCTTCCCTCCCTCTCCCCGCGTCAGGACCCCGAGGCCCGCCACTCCTCCGCGTACGCGTCGAAGATCGCCCGCAGCTGATGGCCGATCTTCAGGTAGTCCAGGTCGTCCAGGTTCGCCAGGGACACCCGGACCGACCACTCGGGGCCGTCGAAGCCGCCGCCGTTGAGCAGGACCACGCCCGTCTGCTGGGCCAGCCGGAACAGCGGGTCCACCGGCTCGTAGTTCTTCTCCAGGAAGTCCGCGAACGGCTTGCCGTGCACCCGCTCGGCCTCCGCGAGCAGGTCCAGCTCGATGTAGTAGGCGGCCCGCTGCGGATCCTCCGAGACCTTCATGCGGGCGCCCTCCAGGAGCAGGTCGAGCCGCCGGCCGACGATCCCGCGGATCCGCTCCTTGTACGCCCGCCCCTCCTCCAGCATGTCGAAGAGGGAGAAGAGCACCATCATCACCTGCTGCGGCAGCGAGAGCCCGGCCGTGTGGTTGAGCGCCACCTGGCGCGAGTCCGCCACCATCCGGTCGATGAACCGCATCTTCCCCGGTTCGAGGGTCAGCGTCCCGTACCGCTTGGCGAGCCGCTCCTTCTCCTCCTCCGGCAGCCCGGCCAGCATCGCGTCGATCACGTTGTCGTCGTTCAGGCCGATGACGCCGAGCCGCCAGCCCGTGGCGCCGTAGTGCTTGGAGTACGAGTACACGAGCAGCGTGTTGCGCGGCAGGTCGGCGGCGATCGAGCGGAAGCCCGGCACGAACGTCCCGTACACGTCGTCCGTGACGATCAGCAGGTTCGGGTTCTTCGAGGCCACGATCTCCTTGATCTGGTCGGCGACCCGGCGGCTCAGCGCGAGGGACGGCGGGTTGGACGGGTTCACCAGGCAGACCAGCTTGACGGAGGGGTCCTCCAGCTTGGCGACCTCCTCGGTCGGGTAGCGCCACTGCCGCACCCCGGTCTCGGTGAAGAGGCTCGCCTCGACCGTCACCACGTCGAAGTCGTAGGTGTCCAGCTCGGGGATCTCGATGTACGGCGTGAAGACCGGGACCATCAGCGCGATGCGGTCGCCCTTCCTCAACAGCCCGTTCTTCATCAGGGAGTCGAAGATGTAGCACATGGCGGCCGTGCCGCCCTCGGTCGCGAACAGCGAGGTGTTCCCGGCCGGCGGCTTCCCGTCGAACATCTCGTCGTCGAGGTAGCCGCGTACGATCCGCTCGGCGTGCGGCAGCATCCGGTCCGGCACCGGGTAGTTGTCGCCGACCGAACTGTCCGTCAGCTCGTGCAGGAACGAGTCCCGGTCGAAGCCGAAGCGCTCCACCGCGTACGCCACGCTCTTCTCCAGGAGCTCGATCCCCGGCAGGTCGGGGTGCTGCCGGACGAAGGCGTCGAAGCGCCCGCCGACCCCCTTCGCCTCGGGCATACCGCCCAGGTCGTCGGCGGTCCACACGCGGCGGGACTCCGCCAGGGAGAAGTAGCCGAGGGCGTAGAAGGCCTCGCGGGGTCCGGTGGCCACCCAGTTCGGGTTGCCGCGGCCCGCGTTGAGCATCTGCACCTGCGACTTGTCCTTCTGTCCGGGCTGGTCCTCCTGCGCCTTCTCGGCGAGCGAGATGAAGGTGTCCTTGAGTTCGAACGGCGAGAGCTGCGCGTAGGACCTGATCTCCTCGCGGGTGAACGTGGGCTTGGGCACGGCATGTCCTTCCGTACGGGAGGGTTCGCGTCAGTGGTGGAGGATGACGATCACGGCGCCCCAGATGGTCAGCAGGACGTTGCCCACCGCGTAGGGGATCGTGTAGCCGAGGGTCGGGATCTGCGACCGGGACTGTTCGTTGATCGCGCCGATCGCCGCGGTCGTGGTCTGGCCGCCGGCCAGGACGCCCATCAGGATCGGGAAGCGGATCTTCTGGACGTAGTGGCCGACGAGGAAGCCGACGAGCAGCGGGATCACGGTCGCCACCGCGCCCCAGAGCAGCAGCCCCCAGCCGGCCGAGGCCAGGCCGCCGGTGAAGCCCGGCCCGGCGTTGATGCCGACGACCGCGACGAACAGGCACAGGCCCAGGGTGTCCATGAACCACTGGGCGCCGGGCGGGACGTTGCCGTACGTCGGGTACTTGCCGCGGATCCAGCCGAAGACCAGGCCCATGATCAGCGCGCCGCCGGAGGTGGAGAGCGAGATCGGCACGCCGGACACGGTCAGGGCCGGGATGCCGACGCAGCCGCCGAGGAAGATGCCGAGGCCCACCCAGAGCATGTCGGTGGCGAAGGAGGTCGGCACGGGCTTGCCGATCGCCTTCCCCGCCGGGTCCACGAGCCGCTTCGGCCCGGTCAGGACCAGCGTGTCGCCGCGTTCCAGGACGGTCGAGAGGCGGTACGGGTACTCGGCGCCCGCCCGGTAGACCTTGTCGACGTACACGCCCACCATGAAGGGCTCCCGGCGCAGGTCGGCGACGCTCTTGCCGAGCTGGGCCTTCTCCGAGGCGACCACGTGCAGGGTCTCCGTCCGGTACCCGAGCAGTTCCACGTCGTCCGCCTCGGGCCCGACGTGGGTCAGCGGGTCGAACTCCACGAGCGAGCCGCGCAGCGCGCTGATCGCCACCGTGTCGCCCTCGTGGAGCACCGTCCGCTGGTCGTGGTCCAGGACCTTCCCGTCCCGTCGCACCCGGGTGAGGTAGACGCGGCGGCCGAGCGCCTTCTGCTGCTGCTCGAAGTCGTCGATGGTGCGGCCGACGAGGTCGGGACGCTCGACGCGGTACGCGCGGAGCACGACCTCGTAGTAGCCCTCGGCCAGGTCGGGGTCGTCGCCGGGGGCGTCCAGCTCCTCGGCGAGCCGCGCCGACTCGGCGGCCAGGTCCCGCTTGTACAGCTTGGGCAGGACGTTGGCGAGGAGCAGCGCGCAGAGGATCGTGCCGAGCGGGTACGTGACGGCGTAGCCGATCGCGACCAGGTTCTCCTCGGTCTTCGTCTGCGCGGCGGAGAGCCCCGGCAGGTTGCCGATGGCGTCCTGGGCGACGCCGATGACGGCGGACTGGGTGAGCGCGCCGCCGAGGAGCCCCGCGGAGAGGCCGGGGCCGTAGCCGAGCATCGCGGCGAAGCCCCAGGAGACGAGGAGGCCCGTCACGCAGACGACGACGGCGTTGACGACCTGCGGCAGGCCGTCCTTGCGCAGGCCCCGGAAGAACTGCGGGCCGACCTTGTAGCCGAGGGCGAAGAGGAACATGGTGAAGAAGAGGTTCTTCACCGTGGCGTCGATCGTCACCTCGAACTGCGCGCCGAGCAGCAGTCCGGCCACCAGGCAGCCGGTGACGGCGCCGAGCGCGAGGGTCCGGTAGCGGAGCTTCCCGAAGAGGAAGCCGAGGGCGACGGTGACGAAGACGAGGAGTTCGGGGTGGGGCTGGAAGACGTTCCGGTTCAGGAAGTCGATCATCGCGCCGCCTCACGCCCCGAGGATGCCGACGAGCAGCGGGCCGGTCAGGGGGAGCAGGAAGTTGGAGAGGGTGTACGTGATCGTGTAGCCGAGCATCGGGACCGAGCTCTGGGCCACCTGGGTGATCGAGGTGATGGCCGGAGTCGAGCACTGCTGGCCCGCGATGGCGCCGATGAGCAGCGGTTTCTCGATCTTCAGCAGCTTGCGGCCGACGATCAGCGAGATCGTCGCGGGCACCAGGACCATCGCGATCCCCGCGAACGGCAGCAGCGCCCCGTACTCCTTGAGCAGCGGCCAGGCCTGCGGGCCCGACACCAGGCCCGTGCAGGCGATGAAGATCGCCAGGCCCATGTCCTTGAGGGTGGAGGCGGCCTGCGGCGGGAAGGCGCCGAAGGTCTGGGTGCGGGACCGGAACCAGCCGAAGAGCAGGCCGGAGATCAGACAGCCGCCGCCGGTGCCGAGCGACATGGGGACGTCGCCGAACTCGATCACGACCTGGCCGAGCAGCGAGCCGCAGACGATGCCGAGGCCCAGGTAGATGAAGTCCGTGGCGTCGTTCTTCACGGTCGCGCCGATCCTGGACGCCAGCTTGCCCAGGCCCGAGCGGGCGCCGACCAGGGTGAGCACGTCACCGCGGTCGACGACGGTCTCGGGGGTGGCGGGCAGGTGCTGGTCGTTGCGCAGCACGTCCGTCACGTACACCCCGCCGGAGGAGAACTCCGGGTGCTCCTTGGAGAGGGTGTCCAGGGACTTGCCGGAGACGCCCTTGTCGGTCAGGGAGACCTGGGTGGTGGCGAGCGGGGTGTCCAGGCCGGGGACGGCCGGGGTCTCGGGGCCGATGATCCGGCCCGCCTCGATGATGTTGGCCCGCCGGCCGACGGCGAGCACCAGGTCGGAGAGGGTGAGCACGAAGCCGGGCGGGGGAGGGGTGAGCACCTTGCTGCCGCGTTTCACCGCCTCGACGGTGACCCGGCCGCCGAGCGAGCGCTCCAGGTCGCCGACCCCGGTCCCGTCCGCGTGCGTCACCAGGAACGTCCGGCCGACCAGGCCCGGGAGCGCCTCGCGCTCGTCGGACTCCAGGCCGCCGCCCTCGCCGCGCATCCGCTCCCAGAGCTCGCGCGAGGCGTCGCGGAGGTTGATCCGCATCAGCATCGGCATGATCTGGCTGGTGTAGATGACGACGGTGACGAGGCCGAACAGGTAGCAGACGGTGTACGCGGTGGCCACGTGGCCCTGGTACTGGGTGATCTGCTCCTGGGTCAGGTCGCTCAGCTTGGCGATGGACTCGGTGGCCGTGCCGACGACCGCCGACTCGGTGGCCGCGCCGGCGAGGATGCCCGCGGCGGTGCCGACGTCCAGGTCGAAGGCCTCCGCGAGGCCGAGGGCGATCCCGACGACGCAGACGACCTCGATGAGGCAGAGGGTGAAGAAGCGCAGGCTCTTCCGGTTGAGGTTGGCGAAGAACTGCGGCCCCGCCATGTAGCCGAGCGAGAAGATGAAGAGCGCGAAGAAGATCGTCTTCACGTCGTCGGAGACGGTGGCCTTCGTCCAGGCACCGAGGAGCAGCGAGACGATCAGGGTGCCGCAGATGCCGCCGAGGGTGATGGGGCCGACGCGCACCTTGCCGACGAGGTAGCCGGCCGCGAGGGAGAGGAAGAGGACGAGTTCGGGATGGTCACGCAGGATTCCCATCCGCTCTCACCCCGCCCCCGGCGGCCGGAGAAAACCTGACGATAGAGGACATAAAGGGAAGCTAACAGGGGGGCCGGACGCAAGGGACGCCGCTTGATCCGAACGGATGAGCGGGTGGGAGGCGTCGAGCGCGGACGCACGGAAACGACCGAGGCCCCGGTTCTCATGAACCGGGGCCTCAGCGCAAAGGGTGAGTAACGGGACTCGAACCCGCGACATCCTGGACCACAACCAGGTGCTCTACCATCTGAGCTATACCCACCATGACCGGCGGTTTCCCGAAGGTTTCCCCGACCGGCCGAGAAGAAGTCTACAGGGTCCGGGAGGGTGCTCGCGCCCGCGTTTCCCGGAGGGGCGTTCGAGGGCGCGAGCGAGCGGTCAGCCGGGGGTCACTCCGGGATCACTCCGCGGGGAGGACGTGGCGCGCCGCGATCCGCTTCGCGGTCTCCGAGTCGGGGCCGGGCTGCGGGACGAAGACCGCCTCGCGGTAGTAGCGCAGCTCGGCGATGGACTCGCGGATGTCGGCGAGCGCCCGGTGGTTGCCGTTCTTCTCCGGACTGTTGAAGTACGCCCTCGGGTACCAGCGGCGGGCCAGCTCCTTGACCGAGGAGACATCGACGATCCGGTAGTGCAGGTGGCCCTCCAGGGCGGGCATGTCGCGCGCGAGGAAGCCGCGGTCGGTGGAGACCGAGTTCCCGCACAGCGGCGCCTTGCCGGGCTCCTTGACGTGCTCGCGGATGTAGGCGAGGACCTGGGCCTCGGCGTCGGCGAGCGTGGTGCCGCCCGCCAGCTCGTCGAGCAGTCCCGAGGCCGTGTGCATCTGGCGCACGATCTCCGGCATGGTCTCCAGGGCCGCGTCCGGCGGGCGGATCACGATGTCCACCCCGTCGCCGAGCACGTTCAGTTCCGAGTCGGTGACCAGCGCGGCCACCTCGATGAGTGCGTCGTCCGTCAGCGAGAGCCCGGTCATCTCGCAGTCGATCCACACCATGCGATCGTTCATGCGTCCACCTTAGGGCCTTCCGGGTGTGCGGGATCTGGCCCGGCAGCCCGACGGGCGCCCGGGGGAGGTGTCCCCGGACGCCCGTCGTTCCTGCGGTGCGCGGCTTGTGGCCGCGGGTCTCTGTGAGCGCCTACGGCGCGCTGCGCTGGCCCGGGAGGGAGGGGCGCCCGGGAGCGTAGGCGTCGGACTGCGGCTTCCCCGGCTCCAGCGGGGGGCCCGGCCGCCGTACGCCGGCCGTGACCTGGGCGGGCACGACCGGGTCGAGCACCGCCGTA
The DNA here is from genome assembly GCF_044760185.1 of Streptomyces sp. NPDC098101. Taxonomy (NCBI): domain Bacteria; kingdom Bacillati; phylum Actinomycetota; class Actinomycetes; order Kitasatosporales; family Streptomycetaceae; genus Streptomyces; species Streptomyces sp. NPDC098101. Next base: position 208,937 of record NZ_JBIWAS010000002.1, read on the forward strand.
CCGGTCTCGCCCTGCGGACGCCGGGCGCGGTACGCCGCCCGGTAGGCCGCCGGCGAGGAGCCGAGCTGGCGCCGGAAGTGGCCGCGCAGCGCCACGGGGGAGCGGAAGCCGCACCGGCCCGCCACCTCGTCGACCGAGTAGTCGGAGGTTTCGAGCAGCCGCTGTGCCTGGAGCACCCGCTGGGTGATCAGCCACTGGAGCGGTGCCGAGCCCGTGAGGGAGCGGAACCGGCGGTCGAAGGTCCGCCGTGACATGTACGCGCGCGCCGCGAGCGTCTCCACGTCGAACTGCTCGTGGAGGTGTTCGAGCGCCCAGGCGACGACCTCGGCCAGCGGGTCGGCGCCGATCTCCTCTGGTAAAGACCTGTCGAGGTAGCGCTCCTGACCGCCGCTGCGCCGCGGCGGGACGACCAGCCGGCGCGCCAGGGCGCCCGCGGCCTCCGTGCCGTGGTCGGTCCGCACGATGTGCAGACACAGATCGATTCCGGCCGCGGTGCCGGCGGAGGTCAGCACGTCCCCGTCGTCGACGAAGAGCTCCCGCGGGTCCACGTGGACCGACGGATAGCGCTTGGCGAGCGTCGGCGCGTACATCCAGTGCGTGGTCGCCGGGCGGCCGTCGAGCAGTCCGGCCGCGGCCAGGACGAACGCCCCGGTGCACAGCCCGACGATCCTGGCCCCCTCCTCGTGTGCGCGGCGCAGCGCGTCGAGCGCCTCCGGCGGCGGCGGCGAGGTGATCGACCGCCAGGCCGGGACGACGACGGTGCCCGCCCGGCCGATGGCCTCCAGGCCGTACGGCGCGGTGAGTTCGAGCCCGCCGGTGGTCCGCAGCGGTCCTTCCTCGCCGGCGCAGACGAGCAGCCGGTAACGTGGCACTCCGGCGTCCTGCCGGTCGATGCCGAACACGGAGAGCGGGATGGAGCTCTCGAAGATGGGGCCGCCGCTGAACAGCAGCACCGCGACGACTTCGCGACGGCGGCGCCCGGACAGTTTCCGTCCGGCCTCCGGTGCGGTGGAGTCCTGGCTCATGACGCTAAGCCCCCCTCGGTGTTCGCGTCTCCCTGGTCGTGTCGCTGCTGCACGTTTCCCCTCGGTTTTGCACGAGACCCCAGTCTTCGGTACCCATGATCGAATCTACTGCGTCCCGTGGCGCCGGGGTGACAAGTTCTCCAACCGGTGGATTGTCGACAAGGCAACTTGGCGTGAAGCGATCGATGACGGGGAGGCGCGTCCGGAGGCCCCCGAGGGGCGCGCCGGGGTGGTGAACGCCCCGGTACACGGGGGGTGTGACCCCCTGGGACAGGGCTTTCGGGGGTGTCGGCGCCGGGGTTGGCCAATCGTTACGCCAAGGACTCGCCGGTCATGGGAAGTTGGCTGAAAACGTATGGGCTCGGGTGTGCGAGCCTGTCAACTCGAAGGGGGTTCGGGGGCCCTCCGGAACTAGCGCCGGCGTCCGCCGCGGGCGGTCTCCGCGCGGAGACCCCGCTCCGAGCGCCGCAGCAGCAGCCGGCAGGCCGCCGTCACCGAGAGGAGCCCGAGGGCGGCCCCGGCAGCCCCGCCGAGCGAGGTGCCGTAGACGACGAGCACCACCGGGACCAGGACGCAGCAGAAGACCGCCCAGCGGACGACGTCACCGGCGGCCTGCTCGCCCCTCCCGCCCCCCGGTTCCGCCGGGGCGGGCTCGGCGCGGGGCGCGGCGAGCGTCGGGGTGGGGGTGAGCGTCGGGGTGGGGGTGACGGAGGACCGGACGGCGACGGTTGGCGGTACGGGCACGGGCGCTCTCCCTGCGACGGTGGTACGGACCTGTGGCAACGAGGTACGGAACGCTCCGGTCACTCCCGCCACCGCCCGTTCGGCCCCGCGCGCACCCGGACCCCGGCTCGGCGTGCCCCGCCCCGCCCCGCGCCGGGCACCAGGCCCGACCCCGCCCGGACCCCTGGTCCGGCCCCGTGCGTCCCCTGGCCCGGCTCCGGGCGGACCGCCTCCCCGGGTGCCCGTCCCGCCCCCGCGCGGAGCGCCGATTCCGCCCCGGACCAGACGCCTGTAGGGCACAACCGGCATTGCCAGATCGCGAACCGCTCGTGCATCCTCCCTGGAACGCCGCGCACGAGCGGTGTGCCCGCCGGGTCCGGAGCGGTGGGGCCTGGGCAGGAGAGGAGTGCCGCCGTACCCTTGGGGGTATGGGCTTGGGAAGATGATTCCCGGACACAGCTCCGCCGCCTCCCGTCGTTCCTCTCCTCCTTCTCCCGTCCCTTCCCACGAGGACCCTCTTCGCCGAGACACCGATGGCCGGTCACGAATTCTCCGAACCCGCGGACCGCAAGCGCGTCGCCGACTCCACGGTCGACCCCCTCGCGGTCGAACAGCCACGTCATGCCTGCGACCCGGCCTTCCGGCACGGGGTGGTCGTCGGCTTCGACGGCTCCATGTCCAGTGAGCGCGCCCTCGCGTACGCCATCGGCATGGCCCGCCGCTCCGGCTCCGGCCTGATCATCGTGCACGTGGCCAACCGGCTGCCCACCACGGTGTGGGCCGGCTGCGAGCCCCCCGTCTTCGTGGACGTCCCCGACCACCGCACCGAGGTCCTCGGCCTGGAGCTGGCCTGCGCCGAGCACCTCTCCGAGGTCCCCTGGATCCTGGTCGAGCGCGGCGGCGACATCTGCCACGAGCTGGAGGAGGTCGGCCGGGAGTACTCGGCCGACGCGATCGTGGTCGGCTCCACGCACGGGATCGTCGGGCGGATCTTCGGCTCGGTGGCCGGCCGCCTCGCGCGCCGCGCCCAGCGGCCCGTCGTCGTCATCCCGTAACCCCGTACCGCTCGCTCCTCCTTCACCTCCCTCAACTGCCGTCATCCGGCCATAATTTCGGCCTTCCTCAGGTGAATTGTGTACTTGTGAAGGGTAGATAAAGGCCACGGAACACAGCAGCTCACGCAGCACGACTGCGCATCTGAAGGGAGCCCGCCGTGGACAACGACGTCGCCGCGGGAAACACCAGCTCCACGCTCGGCCACCTCGCACTCGGACTGACCCTCCTGGCCTTCGGCCTGGGCGGCACCGGTGTCATCGACAACGTCGCGGCGACGGACGCCGCGGGCCTCGCCACCTGGGTCGGCGGGGTGACGCTCTTCCTCGTCGGCCTGCTCGCGCTGCGCGCGGGCGACACCCGGGAGGGCACGGCGTACACGGCGCTCGGCGCCTTCTGGTTCACCTGGGGGACCGCCGTCGGCGGCGGCGCCTCGGCCGACGCCGTGGGCGTCTTCCTGCTCCTGTGGGCGCTCCTCGCGCTCACGCTGACCCTGGCGGCCTCGGGCGGCGGACTCTTCGGACAGGGCGTGTACGGGCTGCTGTTCGTCGCGCTGCTGCTGCTCGGCATCGGCGCCCTGGCCGGCAACGACGGCCTCGGGAAGGCGGGCGGCTGGGTCGCCGCCGTCGCCGGACTGCTCGCCTGGTACGGCGCCACGGCCGCCGTCGCGGGCTGGCCGACGGCGCTCCGGCGCCGGACGGCGGAGAGCGCCCCGGCCGCGGGCTAGTCCGGAAAGTGCGACGGTCCCCGTGCGCGGGAGGTGTGTGCACGGGGACCGTCGCGTGTCAGGTCGGGCGGCGCCGGGGGACAGGCCCGGCGGCGGGTCCGGGGGACAGGCCCGGACCCCGCTGCTACTCGACCGTGACGGACTTGGCCAGGTTGCGCGGCTTGTCGATGTCGCGGCCCATGGCGAGGGCGGTGTGGTACGCGAAGAGCTGGAGCGGGATGCCCATGAGGATCGGGTCCAGCTCGTCCTCGTTCTTCGGGACCACGAGGGTGTGGTCGGCCTTCTCCTGCGGCTGGTGCGCGACCGCGAGGATGCGGCCGCTGCGGGCCTTGATCTCCTCCAGGGCAGCGCGGTTCTTCTCCAGGAGGTCGTCGTCGGGGACGATCGCGACCGTCGGCAGGGCCGGCTCGATGAGGGCCAGCGGGCCGTGCTTCAGCTCGGAGGCCGGGTAGGCCTCGGCGTGGATGTAGGAGATCTCCTTGAGCTTGAGGGAGGCCTCCAGGGCGACCGGGTAGCCGCGCACGCGCCCGATGAACATCATCGACTGGGCGCCCGCGTACTCCTCGGCGAGGCGCTTGATCTCGTCCTCGCCCTTGAGGATCTCCTCGATCTGGGCAGGCAGCTTGCGCAGGCCCTCGATGATCCGCTTGCCGTCGGTGACGGACAGGTCGCGGATGCGGCCGAGGTGCAGGGCGAGCAGCGCGAAGGCGGTCACCGTGTTGGTGAAGCACTTGGTCGAGACGACGCAGACCTCGGGGCCCGCGTGGACGTACACGCCGCCGTCGGCCTCGCGGGCGATGGCGGAGCCGACCACGTTGACGACGCCGAGGACGCGGGCGCCCTTCCGCTTGAGCTCCTGGACGGCGGCGAGCACGTCGTAGGTCTCGCCGGACTGGGAGACGGCGATGTAGAGGGTGTCGGGGTCCACGACCGGGTTGCGGTAGCGGAACTCCGAGGCCGGCTCGGCGTCGGCGGGGATGCGGGCCATGGACTCGATGAGCCCGGCGCCGATGAGACCGGCGTGGTACGAGGTGCCGCAGCCGAGGATCTTGATGCGGCGGATGGTGCGGGCCTCGCGCGGGTCCAGGTTCAGGCCGCCCAGGTGCACGGTGGAGAAGCGGTCGTCGATCCGGCCGCGCAGGACGCGGTCGACCGCGTCGGGCTGCTCGGAGATCTCCTTGTGCATGAAGGTGTCGTGGCCGCCCATGTCGTAGGAGGCGGCCTCCCACTCGACGGTCTCCGGGGTGGCGGTGGTGGTCGCGCCGGAGGTCGTGTAGGTGCGGAAGTCGTCGGCCTTGAGGGTGGCCATCTCGCCGTCGTCGAGGGTGACGACCTGGCGGGTGTGGGCGATCAGGGCGGCGACGTCGGAGGCGACGAGCATCTCCTTCTCGCCGATGCCGAGGATGACCGGGGAGCCGTTGCGGGCGACCACGATGCGGTCGTTGAAGTCGGCGTGCATCACGGCGATGCCGTAGGTGCCCTCGATGACCTTCAGGGCCTCGCGGACCTTCTCCTCCAGGGTCTCCGCCCGGGAGCGGGCGATGAGGTGGGTGATGACCTCGGTGTCCGTCTCGGAGGCGAAGACGACGCCGTCGGCCTCCAGCTTGGCGCGGAGCTCCTGGGCGTTGTCCACGATGCCGTTGTGGACGACGGCGACCTTGTTCTCGGGGTCCAGGTGCGGGTGCGAGTTGACGTCGCTCGGCGCGCCGTGGGTGGCCCAGCGGGTGTGGGCGATGCCGGTGGTGCCGGTGAAGCGCTTGGGGACGCGGGCCTCCAGGTCGCGGACGCGACCCTTGGCCTTCACCATCTTCAGGCCGGAGGCCTTCGGGCTGGTGACGACCATGCCGGCGGAGTCGTATCCGCGGTACTCCAGGCGCTGCAGGCCTTCGAGCAGCAGCGGTGCCACGTCGCGCTTACCGATGTAACCGACAATTCCGCACATAAAGGTGAAACCCCTCCAGGTCAGTGGATGTACTCGGCCGTTCGGGCCGTTCGGGCCGTTCGAGCCGTTCTTCGGGAGCCGGGGAGGCTCAGCCGTACACGATCCGGCGCAGCTGCCGGAGCGAGAGCTCCGGCGGTGCCACGGCCCGGTGCGGCAGTTCCGCCGCGATCCGTTCGAAGATCTCGGCGTTCACGGCCCCGCCGGACTGCAGTTCGCGGTGGCGGCGGCGGACGAACTCCTCGGTCGTCTCGTCGAAGTACGCCAGCACGTCGAGCACCACCCGGGCGGCCTCACCGCGCTGGAGCGCGGTGCTGCGGACCAGGTGGTCGATGAGGTCGTCGTGCGACGGACGGCGTTCGAGCACCCGTGAATACTGAGGGGTACTCCCGCCCCCACGCAAGAATCCTGCCCGAAATCGGGCAGGGAACGGCGACTCGGCCCCTGATTCGGGCGATTGGACTAGACCTTGACCGTCGGTGAGGAGAGCGGTACACAGGGGCATCCTTCGGATATAGACATCGACAGACGCGTCGATCACCCGAAGGGGAGCCCGCCTGTGAGACAGCGCCGAAGGATTCCGCGCCTGATCGGATCCCTGCTCCTGGTCGCGGCCGCCGGTGTCGGCTGCGGCGAGGCCGCCGCCGACACCGCCGCCGGCCACCGGGCCGCCGCCGAGCCCGAGGTCCGCCCGCTCGGCCGGATCGTCCCCGTACCCGCCGCCGTCGCCCCCGGGGGCGAGCCCTACGCCCTCACCACCGCCACCCGCATCGGAGTGGACACCCGCTCCGCCGAGACCAAGGCCCTCGGCGCCTACCTCGCCGGACTGCTCCGGCCCGCCACCGGCTTCCCGCTGCCCGTCGTCGACGAGCAGGCGGCCCGAGGCGGCATCCGGCTCAGGATCAGCCCCCGCGACACCGCCCTCGGCGACGAGGGCTACCGGCTCCGCTCCGGACCGGACGGCATCACCCTGACGGCCCACCGCCCCGCCGGACTCTTCCGCGGGGTCCAGACCCTCCGCCAGCAACTCCCCGCCGCCGTCGAGCGCGGAACCGTCCAGCCGGGCCCCTGGAAGGTCGCGGGCGGCACGATCACCGACACCCCGCGCTACGCCTACCGGGGCGCCATGCTCGACGTCGCCCGCCACTTCTTCACCGTCGACGAGGTGAAGCGGTACATCGACCAGCTCGCCCTCTACAAGGTGAACACCCTCCACCTGCACCTCTCCGACGACCAGGGCTGGCGCATCGCCGTCGACTCCTGGCCACGCCTCACCACGTACGGCGGCTCCACCGAGGTCGGCGGCGGCCCCGGCGGCTTCTACACCAAGGAGGAGTACAAGGAGATCGTCCGGTACGCCGCCTCCCGCTACCAGGAGGTGATCCCGGAGATCGACGTGCCGGGCCACACCAACGCGGCCCTCGCCTCCTACCCCGAGCTCAACTGCGACGGCGTCGCCCCGCCGCTCTACACCGGCACCAAGGTCGGCTTCAGCTCCCTGTGCGTGCCCAAGCCGGTCACGTACGACTTCGTGGACGACGTCATCCGGGAGATCGCCGCCCTCACCCCCGGCCGCTACCTCCACATCGGCGGCGACGAGGCCCACTCCACCAGCCACGCCGACTACGTGGCCTTCATGGACAAGGTGCAGCCGGTCGTCGCCAAGTACGGCAAGACCGTCGTCGGCTGGCACCAACTGACCGGCACCACCCCCGCCCCCGGCGCCCTCGTCCAGTACTGGGGCCTGGACCGCACCCCCGCCGCCGAGAAGGAACGGGTCGCCGCCGCCGCGCGCGCCGGCACCGGCCTGATCCTCTCGCCCGCCGACCGCACCTACCTCGACATGAAGTACACGAAGGACACCCCGCTCGGCCTCTCCTGGGCCGGATACGTCGAGGTGCGGCGGTCCTACGACTGGGACCCGGCGGCCTACCTCCCCGGCGTCCCCGAGAGCGCCGTCCGGGGCGTCGAGTCCCCCCTCTGGACCGAGACCCTCGCCACCACCGACGACCTCGACGTCATGGCCTTCCCCCGCCTGCCGGGCGTGGCCGAACTGGGCTGGTCCCCGGCCGCCACCCACGACTGGGACACCTACAAGGTCCGCCTCGCCGAACAGGCCCCGCGCTTCGAGGCCCTCGGCATCGACTGGTACCGCTCGCCGGAGGTGCCCTGGCCGGCGGAGTAGCCGCCCACTGGGACGGAACGCCCGGCCGGGAGCCCCTGGCCGGGCGTTCCTTACGTACGGGGCGCGCGTCAGACGCCCTCGAACCCACCACCCTTGAGACCTGCCACGAAGGCGGCGAAGGCGGGGACGGGGAGGTCGAGCACGGGGCCGGTGGGACGCTTGGAGTCACGGACGGGGACGGTGCCGTGGGAGGGGGCGAGGTTGGTGGCGACCTCGACGCAGTTGCCGCCGTTGTTGCTGTAGGAGGACGTGAACCAGCGGGGGGTTTCGGTCGTCACGAGGTGCCCTTTCGCGCTTCTTGGATCGCGGCCACGGATTCCGCCTGGGAGAGCGACGCGGCCTGAAGCTGATGGTAGGCCGTCAAAATTGGCAGCACAGAGGTCATTTGCCGGTCGAAGTGTCCCTGCGTCTGCGACTCGGCGTAGCCCACCACGGACCGGTCGGCGAGAGTGAGCAGGTTGACTGGCAGATCGAACGTGCGGCGCTCTCCTATGGCGTACGGGGCGATCTGAAGCAGGACGTTGGGGCGGTCCGTGAACTCGACGAGCCGTTCCAACTGGGCGTTCATCACCTGGGTGCCACCGATGGGGCGGCGAATACAGCTCTCGTCCATCACCACGAAGATCATGGGTGGCTGCTCCCGCTCCACCGTCGCCTGGCGCGCCGCCAGGAATGCCACCCGCTCGTCGGCCTGCTCCGGGGTGATGGTTCCGCGCTTCACGGCGCTGTTCGCCAGTACGCGCGCGTACTCCGGGGTCTGCAGCAGGCCCGGGACGATCCCGATCTCGAAGAGGCGGATCTCCACTGCCCGGCCCTCGTATCCCACGTACTCCGGGAAACCTTCCAGTAGGACGCCGTGCCGCATGTCCCGCCACTCGCGCTCGAACGACTCCTTGGATCCGGTGAGGCCGAAGACCTGATCGGCTCTGCGCGAGAACGGCAGGGTTGGAGATTTGCGACCGGTTTCGAGCGCTGAGATGTGCTGACTGGAGCAGCCCATGGGGTCGGCCAGGTCCTCCTGGGTCCAGCTCCGCTCCTCTCGCATCCTGCGCAGATGCGCCCCGTAAGCCGCCTGAGGGCTGGATTCCGGACGTAACTCTTTGCGGTTGACCATGACTTGTCCTTCGTGCCGGATTAGTTGAAGGGAAGCCGACTGTAGTTCACGCTGGGCACCCCTGGTAGTGGATTCGCTACAGAGAGGAGCGGCTGTGCCCGTGTGCAACAACCCCTCGTCCCTCCCCGCCGCCGGCGTCTTCGTCGCCGACACCGGTGGGGAGACGGTCCGGCTCGGTCAGGTCTCCCGTACGCAGAGCGGGAGCGTGTACGTACGGCCTCCGGGCGGCGGCGCCGAGTGGGTCGTCTCGCCCGGGGACCTGCGGGCGCCGACCGAGGAGGAGTGGACGCGCATCCGCGTCCTCACCACCCCCGTGCTCGTCCTCTCCGCCGACCACGGGCTCCGGCCCCGGCCCGAACCGGTCGCCGACTGCACGCCGTGCGCGCACCTGGCCCGGTGGTTCGACCACTACATGCGCCGGGGCCCGCAGCACGACGAGTCCGCCGCCGTGGACTGCGCGGTGGAGATCCGCAACCACCCGCACGACCCGCCGAAGATGACCCTGAAGAGGGACGCCCCACCGGAAGAGCGGCGCTGACCTGCGTAAACGGCCCCGGTCGAGGTTCTCCGCCCTCCCGGGTGAACCCCCATGACTCCGCTCCCTCGTTCCAGAGGCGGCGGTCGCGTCCCGCCCCCGGTGATGTCCGGCAAGACCGTCCGGGGGCGGGACCCAGTCCCCATCGAAGACATCGAAGACAGAGACAGGAGACCCACGGTAATGAGTGATCTGTACGAGCGGGAAGTGTCCGGCGACTTCGCCGCGCTCTGCGGCGGCGGAACGGACAACGACGGGAACATGGAGAGCTGCATCACGCTCGCCGAGCTGCACGGCGGCGGATACGCGCTCGGTGACAGCAAGCCCGGGGGAGCCGGCCGGGAACTGCGGATGAGCGCGGAGGAGATCACCGCGTTCGCCCGGGGCTGGATCGCCAGGGCCGACGCGAACGCCTGACCCGGAGCGGGGCCCGCGCCGCGTGCGAGGGCCCCGCCCGTCTTCTCCCTCTTCCGTACATCCCGTAAGGAGTCAGCCATGCCGCTGGCCGATCTCGTGGACGACGTCCCGGGAATCCTGACGAAGTGGCCCACCCTGCCGACGCTCTTTCGCCGCAGCCCCACCGACCTGGCCCACCTGTGGTCCCTCGCCGAATGCGACGCCCTCGTGGACGCCGAATGCCTCCCCGCCCGCAACGTCGTCCTGCTCAAGGACGGGAAGATCCTGGAACGGCACGCCTACATCGACGGCGACATGCCCCGGCCGGGTGCCGTCCGCGCACACCTGGACGACGGCGGCACGGTCTCCGTCCGACAACTCCAGACCGTCAAACCGTCCCTGAGCGTCCTGCGCCGCGAGATCCAGGACGAGACCGGTTGCCTGGTGCACGTGAACGCGTACCTCACCCCGCCGGGCGCGCAGGGACTCAAGTACCACTACGACCCCTACGTCACCCTGATCGTCCAGCTCTCCGGGCGGAAGGCGTGGCCGCTGCACCCGCCGTTCGTGGAGAACCCAACCACGGAACACGGGAACTTCCTGGAACGGGGCTTCACTCCCGAGGAACGGCTCCATCTCGCCCGTACGGCTCCCGTCCAGTCGTTCGCCCTGGAGCCCGGTGACGTCTTCTGGCTGCCGCGCGGCTACGTCCACTCCCCGTACACCGTGGGCGGGGATCCCTCGCTGCACCTGACGTTCGCGCTCAAGGAGCGCACGTTCCACTGGCTGGCGTCCGAGATGGCGCGCGAGGTCCTCTCCCAGGCCTTGGTGGATCCCGCGCTGCGAGCGGAGATCCCGCCCGCCTCCCTGCTGTCCGCGCCGGACGCGGCCGTCCGGTGGACCCGCGAGTACCTGATCGGCGCGCTCCTGCTCCTGGAGCCCGGGCACGTGGCCGAGGTCGCGCGGAAGGCCGCCGCCCGTGCCGGGGGATAGGGAGGGCCTACGACAGCACTGGCACGCGTACGCGTACACCGGCCGGTCCTATCCGGATTCGGCGATCAGGCGCGGTGAAGTACCGGCCGACCACCCGCCGATCGAGATCAAGGACTGGCTGCGGCGGCCCGCCGCCCAGGTGGTGGCCACGTACGCCGACGTGGAGGGGGCTGCCTCCTGGGTCGAGGGGGAGCTGACCCGGAACCCTCCCGTGGACCAGGAACACTTCCCGGTCTGGGACCGGCTCCAGCGCGTCCGGGAGACGCTGCGGCTGACGGCCGGGAACGACGTGGTGCTCGGCTACTACTCGAAGGCGCAGCAGTACGTGTCACGCGCGCTCATCGTCTGCCCCCGCGCGGAGGGCGACTCCTGCCCCTACGGGACCGCCTGATACGGGGAGGGGAAAGGCCCGGGGCCCGGAGGACGAGTGTCCTCCGGGCCCCGGCCCGTACGCGTGCGGGCGGTCAGCCCGTCAGGCCCAACTCCCGCGCGATCAGCATCCGCTGCACCTCGCTCGTGCCCTCGCCGATTTCCAGGATCTTCGAGTCGCGCCACATGCGGGCCACCGGGTACTCGTTCATGAAGCCGTAGCCGCCGTGGATCTGGGTGGCCTCGCGGGCGTTGTCCACGGCCACCGTGGAGGAGTACAGCTTCGCGATGGCCGCCTCCTTCTTGAAGGGCTCGCCCAGGACCAGGCGGGAGGCGGCGTCGCGCCAGCCGATGCGGGCCATGTGCGCCCGGGTCTCCATGTCCGCGATCTTGAACTGGATGGCCTGGTTGTCGCCGATCGGGCGGCCGAAGGCGTGACGTTCCTTCGCGTACTTCACGGACTCGTCCACACAGCCCTGCGCCAGGCCCGTCGCGAGCGCCGCGATGGCGACCCGGCCCTCGTCCAGGATGCGGAGGAACTGCGCGTAGCCGCGGCCCTCCTCGCCGAGGAGGTTGCCGACCGGGACCCGGACGTCGTCGAAGGAGAGTTCCCGGGTGTCCGAGGCGTTCCAGCCGACCTTCGAGTACGGGGCCGCGACCGTGAAGCCCGGGGTGCCGGAGGGGACGATGATCGAGGAGATCAGCGGGCGGCCGTCGGGCTTGCGGCCGGTGACCGCCGTGACCGTCACCAGGCCCGTGATGTCCGTACCGGAGTTGGTGATGAAGCACTTCGAGCCGTTGATCACCCACTCGTCGCCGTCGCGGACGGCCGTCGTGCGGGTGCCGCCCGCGTCCGAGCCCGCGCCGGGCTCGGTCAGGCCGAACGCGCCCAGGACCTCGCCCGCGCACAGCCTCGGCAGCCACTCCCGCTTCTGCTCCTCGGTGCCGAAGAGGTGCAGCGGCATCGCGCCGAGCGAGACGCCCGCCTCCAGGGTGATGGCCACCGAGGAGTCGACCCGGGCCAGCTCCTCCAGGGCGATCCCGAGGGCCAGGTAGTCGCCGCCCATGCCGCCGTACTCCTCGGGGAACGGCAGTCCGAACAGGCCCATGCGGCCCATCTCGCGGACGATCTCGTACGGGAACTCGTGCCGCTCGTAGTAGTCCCCGATCTTCGGGGCGATCACGTCGTGGGCGAACGCCTCGACGGTGCGGCGGAGTTCCTGGTGCTCGGCGGAGAGCCGGTGGTCGAGGGACATGGGGCTGTTCACTCCTTGTGGGAGAGGGCGCGGACGGTACGGGACGGGCTGGGCCGGCCCAGCTGTTCGGCCATCCACACGCTCGTGGCGGTGAGGGCGGCCAGATCGACCCCGGTCTCGATGCCGAGGCCGTCGAGCATCCACACGAGGTCCTCGGTGGCGAGGTTGCCGGTCGCGCTCTTCGCGTACGGGCAGCCGCCGAGGCCGCCCGCGGAGGCGTCGACCGTGGTCACCCCGTGCCGCAGCGCGGCCAGGGTGTTGGACAGGGCCTGTCCGTAGGTGTCGTGGAAGTGCACGGCGATACGGGAGGTGGGGACGCCGGCCTCGTTCAGCGCGGTGAGCAGGGCCTCGACGTGCCCCGGGGTCGCCACGCCGATGGTGTCGCCGAGGCTCAGCTCGTCGCAGCCCATGTCGGCGAGGGCCTTGGTGACCCGGACGACCCGCTCGATCGGGACCGGGCCCTCCCAGGGGTCGCCGAAGCACATCGACAGGTAGCCGCGGACCTTCAGCCCGGCCTCTATGGCCCGGATGACGGTCGGCGCGAAGAGGGCGAGGGCCTCGTCCACGGTCCGGTTGAGGTTGGCCTTGGCGAAGGACTCGGTGGCCGAGGCGAAGACGGCGACCTCCCGGGCGCCGAGCGCGAGGGCCCGGTCGAGGCCCCGCTCGTTCGGCACCAGGACCGGGAGGCGGACCGGCAGGTCGCGGACCAGCGGGAAGAGGTCCTCGGCGTCGGCCAGCTGGGGCACCCACTTGGGGTGCACGAAGCTGGTCGCCTCGACGGTGGACAGCCCGGCGGCGGCGAGGCGGCGGATGAACTCCGCCTTCACCTCCGTCGGGACGGCCCCCTTCTCGTTCTGGAGGCCGTCGCGGGCCCCGACCTCGTGGATCCGGACCCGGGCGGGGAGCCCGGCGCCGGGCACGGTCATGGGCAGTCCGGTGGTCACGCTTCCTCCCCGGGGGCCTCGTGCGGGGTGACGACGGCCAGGACCTGGTCCATCGCGACGGTGGTGCCGGGCGTGACGTCCAGCTCGGTGACGGTGCCGGCGTGCGGGGCGGAGATGACGTGCTCCATCTTCATCGCCTCCACGACGAGCAGGCTCTGCCCGGCCTCGACCTCGTCCCCGACGGCCACCTTCACCACGGTCACGGTGCCGGGCATCGGCGCGGCCAGCGTGTCGGCGCCGCCGTGCCCGGCCCCGTTGAGCGCGGCCTCGACCGGGTCGTGGTCGAGCACGTGCCAGGAGTCGCCCTCCCGGCCCAGCCAGGCGCCGGCGCGGTGGAAGGCGTGGGTGACCCCGTCCACGACGACCGTCACCGACGTGTCGGTGACCCGGGCGCCCGGCGGCGCCTCCACCGCCACGGGTTCGAGTCCCGGTACGCGTACGGGGAAGGCGAGCGGGGCCGGAGCGCCGCCCAGGCGCCAGCCGTTCGGCACCGAGAAGGGGTCCGTCCAGCCGTCCCGGGGCGCCGGGGCCAGCTCCGCGAGCCGTACGGCCGCCGCCGCCGCGTACACCTCGGCCGGTACGTCCTTGGGGACGAGGCCCTCCGCCTCGCGCTCCACCAGGCCGGTGTCCAGGTCTCCCTTCACGACGTCCGGGTGGGCGAGGAGACGGCGCAGGAAGCCCGCGTTCGTCGGGACGCCGAGGGTGACCGTGTCCGCGAGGGCCGCGCGCAGACGGCGCAGGGCCGTGGGGCGGTCCGGGGCGTGCACGATGACCTTCGACAGCATCGGGTCGTAGAGGGACGAGACCTCCGTGCCCTCGCTCAGGCCCGAGTCCGTACGCGCGCCGTTGCCCTGCGGCTCGTTCAGCGCCAGGACCGTGCCGCCCGAGGGCAGGAAGCCCCGGGACGGGTCCTCGGCGCAGATCCGGGCCTCGACCGCCCAGCCGTCCAGCCGTACGTCCTCTTGGGCGAAGGGCAGCGGCTCGCCCGCGGCGACCCGCAGCTGCCACTCCACCAGGTCGATGCCGGTGATCAGCTCGGTCACGGGGTGCTCGACCTGGAGCCGGGTGTTCATCTCCATGAAGCAGTACGAGGCGGGGTCGCCGCCCGGGACGATGAACTCGACCGTGCCCGCGCCCACGTAGCCGCAGGACCGGGCCGCCTCCACCGCCGCCGCGCCCATCGCCGCCCGGAGTTCCGGGGTGAGCAGGACGCTCGGCGCCTCCTCCACGATCTTCTGGTGGCGCCGCTGGAGCGAGCACTCGCGCTCCCCGAGGTGCACCACGTTCCCGTGGGTGTCGGCGAGGACCTGGATCTCGATGTGCCGGGGCCCGTCGATCCACCGCTCCACGAGCAGCGTGTCGTCGCCGAAGGAGGCGCGGGCCTCGCGCCGGGCCGCCGCGATCTCCTCGTCCAGGACCGCCAGGTCCCGCACGAGCCTCATGCCCTTGCCGCCGCCGCCCGCGCTGGGCTTGAGCAGCACGGGGGCACCCAGCTCGCGGGCCGCCTCGGCCAGTTCGGGGTCGGCGGCGCCGGGGACGACGGGCACGCCCGCCGCCTTCACGGTCTCCTTCGCCCGGATCTTGTCGCCCATGAGGGAGATCGCCTCGGCGGACGGCCCGATGAAGACGAGCCCCGCCTCGGCGCAGGCCCGCGCGAAGGCGGCGTTCTCGGCGAGGAAGCCGTAGCCGGGGTGGACGGCCCGCGCGCCGGTGCGGCGGGCCGCGTCCAGCAGCGCGGGCACGGACAGGTACGACTCGGCGGCCGGCGGCGGGCCGATCCGCACCGCCGTGTCCGCCTCCCGCACGTGCCGGGCGTCGGCGTCCGCGTCGCTGTACACGGCCACCGAGCGCACGCCCAGCTCGCGCAAGGTGCGGATGACCCGGACCGCGATCTCGCCCCGGTTGGCCACAAGAACGGTGTCGAACATGCTCCGAGAACCCCTCACATCCGGAAGACGCCGAACTGGGGGTCACCCAGGGGCGCGTTGGCACAGGCGGTCAGGGCCAGTCCGAGGACCTGCCGGGTCTCCAGCGGGTCGATGACCCCGTCGTCCCACAGCCGCGCGGTCGCGTAGTAGGCGCTGCCCTGGGTCTCGTACTGCTCGCGGATCGGGGCCTTGAAGGCCTCCTCTTCCTCCGCGCTCCAGCCGTCGCCGAGCTGGTCGCGCTTGACGGTCGCGAGGACGGAGGCGGCCTGCTCGCCGCCCATGACCGAGATCTTGGCGTTGGGCCACATCCACAGGAAGCGGGGGGAGTAGGCCCGGCCGCACATCGAGTAGTTGCCCGCGCCGTACGAGCCGCCGACGACCACGGTCAGCTTCGGGACCCGGGTGGTGGCGACGGCCGTGACCATCTTCGCGCCGTGCTTGGCGATGCCGCCGTGCTCGTACGCCTTGCCGACCATGAAGCCGGTGATGTTCTGGAGGAACACCAGCGGGATGCCGCGCTGGTCGCACAGCTCGATGAAGTGCGCGCCCTTCTGCGCGGACTCGGCGAACAGGATGCCGTTGTTGGCGACGATCCCGACCGGGTGCCCGTGGATCCGGGCGAAGCCGGTGACGAGCGTCTGCCCGTACTCGGCCTTGAACTCCTGGAAGCGGGAGCCGTCCACGACCCGGGCGATGACCTCGCGCACGTCGTACGGGGTGCGGGAGTCGACGGGCACGGCCCCGTACAGCCCGTACGGGTCGGCCTTCGGCTCCTCGGCGGGCTCGACCGACCAGGGGAGCGGGCCGCGCCCGGGGAGGGTGGCGACGATGTTCCGGACGATCCGCAGGGCGTGGGCGTCGTCCTCGGCGAGGTGGTCGGTGACGCCGGAGATCCGGGAGTGGACCTCGCCGCCGCCCAGCTCCTCGGCCGTGACGACCTCGCCGGTCGCGGCCTTCACCAGCGGCGGGCCGCCGAGGAAGATCGTGCCCTGGTTCCGCACGATCACGGCCTCGTCGCTCATCGCGGGGACGTACGCGCCGCCGGCCGTGCAGGAGCCGAGGACGGCCGCGATCTGCGGGATGCCCGCGCCGGACATCCGGGCCTGGTTGTAGAAGATGCGGCCGAAGTGCTCCCGGTCGGGGAAGACCTCGTCCTGCATCGGCAGGAAGGCGCCGCCGGAGTCGACCAGGTAGAGGCAGGGGAGACGGTTCTCCAGGGCCACCTCCTGGGCCCGCAGGTGCTTCTTCACCGTCATCGGGTAGTACGTGCCGCCCTTGACGGTCGCGTCGTTCGCGACGATCACGCACTCGCGGCCCGAGACCCGCCCGATGCCCGCGACGACCCCGGCGGCCGGGGCCTGGCCGCCGTACATGCCGTCGGCCGCGAGCGGGGCCAGCTCCAGGAACGGCGAGCCCGGGTCGAGGAGGGTGTCCACCCGGTCCCGGGGGAGCAGCTTGCCGCGTGCGGTGTGCCGCGCCCGGGACTTCTCGCCCCCGCCCAGCGCGGCCGCCGCCAGCTTGGCGCGCAGGGTCGCGGCCAGCTCGTGGTGCGCGGCCTCGTTCGCCTGCCAGGCCGGCGAGGCGGGATCCGCCGCACTCGACAGCACGGGTGCCTGCTGCATCGACCGATCTCCCTTGTCCGGTTAATGAGCGTTAACGTATGGCGGACAGGTTAACGAGCGCTAACGGGGTTGTCTAGGATGAAGTGCATGGCCACGACTACCACCGCCGGCGGCAGGATCGACGCCCCCACGCGCCGCGAGCAGATCCTCAAGGAGGCCGCCCGCCTCTTCGCCGAGCGCGGTTTCCACGGCGTGGGCGTGGACGAGATAGGGGCCGCCGTCGGCATCAGCGGCCCCGGCCTCTACCGGCACTTCCCCGGCAAGGACGCGATGCTCGCCGAGCTGCTCGTCGGCATCAGCGAGCGGCTGCTCGACGGCGGCCGGCTGCGGGCGGGGGAGGCGGGCGGCGATCCCCGGGCCCTGCTCGGCGCCCTCATCGACGGGCACATCGACTTCGCCCTCGACGACCGGCCGCTGATCATCCTCCACGACCGGGAGCTGGACCGGCTCAGGGACGAGGACCGCAAGCGGGTCCGCAAGCTCCAGCGGCAGTACGTGGAGCTGTGGGTGACGACGGTCCGCGAGCTGTACCCGGACGCCCCCGAGAGCGAGGCCCGCACCGCCGTCCACGCGGTCTTCGGCCTGCTCAACTCCACCCCCCACCTGGCCGCCCTCGGCCGCCGCCCCATGGAGGAACTCCTCCGCCGCCTGGCCCACGGGGCCTTCGGGGCGCTGGCGGCCGGTTAGGACGCCGACCCCGCCGGGCCCGGCGGGCGGGACGGTTCCTCCCTGCCGCTCCCGGGGCATGACCGCACGCGCAGGGTGCGACCGCACGCGCGCGGGGCGCGAGGACGACACGGCGCCGCCCGGCGGCCGGGGCGCCCCGGTCGTCCGAGAGGCGGAATCCGGTCCCCGTCGTGCCCGGGGCTCGGACAGAATGAGCCCCATGCCGATACTCAGCCGCCCCGCCCTCGTCGAGCACCTCGTCCGCACCCGGATCGCGGGAGACGTCGCCACCCCGCGCGACAACAACCTCTCCCACTACAGAAAGCTCGCCAACGGCGACCGGCACTACTGGCTCGGCCTGGAGCTCGGCGACCGCTGGACCGACGAGCAGGACGTGCTCGCCGTGATGGCCGAGCGGTGCGGCGTCGTCGACGACCCGGCCCACCGGTCCGGCCAGGACACCATCGACCCCGAGCTGACCGTGGACGCCCTCGACCGGGCGGCCGCCCGGCTGCGCAAGGCCGCCGAGGGCCGGGAGCGGGTCCTCTTCGCGACCGGCCACCCCGGCTCCCTCATCGACGTCCACAGCCGGGTCGCGGCCGCGCTGCGCGCCCGGGGCTGCGACGTCGTCCGCATCCCCGGCGGCCTGATCGCGGACGAGGGGTACGTCGTGCAGTTCGCGGACGTCGCCGTCTTCGAGCGGGGCGCCAGCCTCTGGCACACCCACTCCCCGGAGCCGATGAACGCGATCCTGGACGGCCTGGAGGTCCTGGGCGAGCCCGCGCCCGACCTGGTGGTCGCGGACCACGGCTGGGCCGGGCGCGCGGCCCAGCGCGGCATCGACTCCGTCGGCTACGCGGACTGCAACGACCCCGCCCTCTTCCTGGGCGAGGCCGAGGGCACCATGCAGGTCACGATCCCGCTCGACGACCACGTCCTGGACCCCCGTTACTACGAGCCGATGACCGCGTACCTGCTCGACGCGGCCGGTCTGGGCTGACCGGGCCGATCCACGGGCCCACGGGCCCACGGCTCCCCGGGCTCACTCCGGCCCGCGCCGCCCCCGGCCCGGCGTCGGGTCCAGGTACACCCGGCGGACCGCCGGCACGCGCGCGCGGAGCCGGTCCTCGGCCTCCTCGCAGGCCCACTCGATCTCCTCGGCCGGAACGCCGTCCCGGAAGTCGATCTTCGCGGCGACCAGCGCCTCGCCCGGCCCCTGGATGAGGGTCGTCAGGTCGAGCACGTCCGCGACCTGCGGGACGGACAGCAGCTCCGCGCGCACGGCGTCCCGCGCCTCCTTCGGCAGCGGGCGGCCGACGAGCAGCTCGGCGTTGGAGCGGCCGAGCACCCAGGCCACGTACACGAGCAGGGCGCCGATGAGGATCGAGGCGATCCCGTCCCAGACGCCGGAGCCGGTCAGCTGGCCGCCGAGCAGGCCGCCCGCCGCGAGCAGCAGTCCGGCGAGGGCGGCCGAGTCCTCCATGACGACCGCCTTGACGGTGGTGTCGGGGGTGCGCCGCAGATAGGCGAGGAAGGGCGACTTCCGCTGCCTGGCCTCGCCCCGGACCTGCCGCAGGCCGGTCCGCAGCGAGAAGCCCTCCAGGAGGAAGGCGACGGCGAGCACGACGTACGAGACGAGCGGGTCGCCCAGCTCCTCGCCGTGGGTGAGGGTGTGGATCCCGTCGTAGACGGAGAAGACCGCGCCGCCGACGAAGGTGGCGACGGCCGCCAGCATCGCCCAGACGTACCGCTCGCCCGCGTACCCGACCGGGTGGTCCTCGTCGGCCGGCTTCCCGCTCCGCCGGAGCGCGGTGAGCAGCATGAGCTCGGTGACGGTGTCGGCGACCGAGTGGGCCGCCTCCGACATCATCGCGCTCGACCCGCTGATCAGACCCGCCACGGCCTTGGCGACGGCGATGCCGAGGTTCGCCCCCGCCGCCACGAGCACGGTGAAGGTGCTCTCGCCGTTCCCGTCCTTCGGCTTTCGACCCATGGTCGGAACGTATGCCCGGTCACGGGCGCGGCACGCGAACGACACCCTCCTGGATGACCGAGATGGCCAGCTTCCCGTCCCGCGTCCAGATCCTGGCCTGGCCCAGGCCGCGCCCGCCGGCGGAGGAGGGGGACTCCTGGTCGTACAGGAGCCACTCGTCGGCCCGGAAGGGCCGGTGGAACCACATCGCGTGGTCGAGGGAGGCCCCCACCACGTCCCCGACGGCCCAGCCGCCCCGCCCGTGCGCGAGCAGGACGGAGTCGAGCAGCGTCATGTCGGAGACGTACGTCGCCAGGCAGACGTGCAGCAGCGGGTCGTCGGCCAGCTTGCCGTTGGTGCGGAACCAGACCTGCGAGCGCGGCTCGCGCGGCTCCCCGACCGAGCCCCAGGGCGGGGTGTCCGCGTACCGCAGGTCGACGGCCGCGCGGGCCTCGATCAGCCGCCGGGCCACGTCCTCCGGCAGGTGCCGGGGCAGGGTCTCCTCGGCCGTCGGCAGCGTCTCCGGGTCGGGCGCGGCCGGCATGTCCGCCTGGTGGTCGAGCCCCTCCTCGTACGCCTGGAAGGAGGCGGAGAGGTGGAAGATCGGCTGGCCGTGCTGGACGGCGACGACCCGGCGGGTGGTGAAGGAGCGGCCGTCCCGGATGCGGTCGACCGAGTAGACGATCGGCGCGCCGGGGTCGCCGGGGCGCAGGAAGTACGCGTGCAGGGAGTGGGCGAGGCGGTCTCCGGGCACGGTCCGGCCCGCCGCCACCAGGGCCTGGGCGGCCACCTGGCCGCCGAAGACGCGGGGGACGAGCGAGGACCGGGACCGGCCCCGGAAGATGTCCCGCTCGATCGGCTCCAGGTCGAGCAGATCGAGCAGGACGTCCAGGGCGCCGGAGGAGTGCGCCTCGGGCACTTACAGGCCCATCGACTTCGCGATGATCGACTTCATGATCTCGCTGGTGCCGCCGTAGATGCGGTTGACGCGGTTGTCGGCGTACAGGCGGGCGATCGGGTACTCGTTCATGTAGCCGTAGCCGCCGTGCAGCTGGAGGCAGCGGTCGATGACGCGGTGGGCGACCTCGGTGCAGAAGAGCTTGGCGCTCGCGGCCTCGGCCGGGGTCAGCTCGCCCGCGTCCAGGGCCTCCAGGGCGCGGTCCGCGACGGCCTCGGCGGCGTCGACCTCGGCCTGGCAGGCGGCCAGCTCGAACTTGGTGTTCTGGAAGGAGGCGACCGGCTTGCCGAAGACCGTGCGGTCCGTGACGTACTGCTGGGCGAAGCGGACGGCGGCCTTGGCCTGCGCGTAGGCGCCGAAGGCGATGCCCCAGCGCTCGGAGGCCAGGTTGTGGCCGAGGTAGGAGAAGCCCTTGCCCTCCTCGCCGAGCAGGTCCTCGACCGGGACCTTCACGTCGACGAACGCCAGCTCGGCGGTGTCGGAGGTGCGCAGGCCGAGCTTGTCGAGCTTGCGGCCGATCGAGTAGCCCTCGGACTTCGTGTCCACGGCGAAGAGGGAGATGCCGAAGCGGCGGTCCTCGGCGCTCGGGGCGGAGGTGCGGGCGCAGACGATCACGCGGTCGGCGTGGACGCCGCCGGTGATGAAGGTCTTGGCGCCGTTGAGGACGTAGTGGGTGCCGTCCTCGGAGAGCTTGGCGGTGGTCTTCATGCCCGCGACGTCGGAGCCGGTGCCCGGCTCGGTCATGGCGAGCGCCCACATCTCCTCGCCGGAGACGAACTTCGGCAGGAAGCGCTTCTTCTGGTCCCCGGTGGCCAGCATCTTGATGTACGGCAGGGCCAGGAGCACGTGGACGCCGGAGCCGCCGAACTGGACGCCCGCGCGCGAGGTCTCCTCGTAGAGGACGGCCTCGAACTTGTGGGTGTCCAGGCCCGCGCCGCCGAACTCCTCGGGCACGTTGATGCCGAAGATGCCCAGCTCGCCGAGCTTGTAGTAGAAGTCGCGGGGCGCCTGGCCGGCCGCGAACCACTCGTCGTAGACCGGGACGACCTCGGCCTCGATGAAGGCCCGGATGGTCTCCCGGAACGCCTCGTGGTCCTCGTTGAATACGGTACGGCGCACGAGCCGCCTCCTTCGGTTCCTGTCCTGGTCCGGCCGGTCGCTCCGACGCTCCGACGTTTGTCTAAGCGCTTGCTCAGCCTTTGTCGATCGAAGTTACCCATCGGTCACCCGGTCTGTCCAGACTCCGCGCCTGTGATCCAGCGCCCTCCGGCGGTGTCGTACGCGTGCGTGGGCCGTCCCTTCGCCCCGCTCGTCCGGAAGGGCGCGCCGTCCTCGTCCCCGATCCGGACCGTGCCCCGGCGCCCCCCCGAGCTCCACTCCAGCTCCAGGTACCAGCGGCAGTCGCACCCCACCGCCCCCGCCGAGACCAGCAGCTCCTCCGGCTCGGCGGCGCTGACCGCGTACGGGAAGGAGACCGCCGGGAGCGTCCGGCCCTCCTGCCCGGAGGCGTCGTACCCGTCCAGCGCCCGCGCCACCGGCCGCGGCCGGTCCAGGTCCACCTCGAAGCGGCGCGGCGTCACCGCCCCGCCGCACCCGTCGTCCGTCCGGTACGCCGCCCACGGCAGCGGCGCGCCCCGCTCGACCACCCGCACGTGCAGGGCCTGGAGTACCACCGCCGCCGTGCTCTTCCCCTGCACCGACACCCGCACCAGCGTCTCCCCGCCGTCCACGGCCCCCTGCGCCGCCGCCCAGCTCCGCGCGTCGGCCGGCTCCGGCGGGGGCGGGGGCGTCCGCTCCACCAGGTAGGTGTGCCCGCACCCGTTCTTCCAGAGGTCCGAGGCGACCGTCCACGTCAGCGGCGCCACCGGCCCGGCGGCCCGCTCCGGGGTCTTCCCGGGCAGGAGTACGGCTCCGAGCGCCATCGTCCCCACGACCGCCGGCGCCCCGCAGACCACGCCCAGCCACCCCCACCGCCGCCCCCGCCGCCGGGGCGGGAGGTCAGGCACGCGCGCGTGCACGGGTGCGGGGTCGGGCTGGGGATCGGGCTCGGGTTCCGGCTCGGGTACGGACACCGCCACCGGCACCGGCTCCAGGACCGGCCCGGGCTCCGGGACCGGCGGGCGGCGGGCCCCGTCCGCGCGGGCCCAGGCCGCCTCCAGGGCCCGCCGCTCCTCCTCGTCCGCCCCGCACAACAGGGCGAGGCGGTCGACCACGGCGAACTCCTCCGGGACGGTCGCGCCGGAGCAGTAGCGGTGGAGGGTGGACGCGCTGACGCTCAGGCGCCGGCCCAGCGCCTCGTAACTCCGCCCGTCCCGCGCCTTCAGCGCGCGCACGAGCCGCGCGAACTCCTCGACGGCGGCGTCCTTCGGCATTCCATCCCCCTCGGCCCTGCGTCCCACCCTTCACGTCCTTGCACGTCAGCGGGGGTGGAATGGTTCCGGGACGGGGGGAGGGCGCGGCACCGTTGCCCGGGGCGGGCGGGGGCCCGACGCTGGTGGAGCACTGACCGAACGACCCGACGGGGGAACCACCACCATGAACAAGCTCCGCACCGCACTCGCCGCCCTCACCGCCGCCGCGGGCCTCGTGGCCCTCGCCGCCGTCCCCTCCCAGGCGGACACGGCGGCGGCCCAGCGGGCCCGGGCCGGCCAGGCCTTCCAGAGCCCGCACGGCTCCACCTTCCTGACGGCGGCGCAGATGCCGCCGTCCGCGACCCCGTGGACCGCCACCCGGGTCTTCGACGGCGTCCCGGAGAACGGCGGCGTCCTCTGCGCCCCGTACAAGATCCCGGCGCAGAACACCCGCTACCGCGAGTTCGCCACCGAGCTCGACACCAACGGCGTCCAGGTCACCACCGTCGCCCGCACCGAGGCCGCCGCCGTGAAGCTGGTCGACACCCTCCGTAAGTCCCTCGCCGGCTGCGGCCCCCTCCTGGAGAAGCAGAACCCGGGCCTGAAGGCCGTCAGTGCCGCCCACGGCAAGATCGCCGTCGAGGAGGGCGCCTGGGTCTACAGCCTGGACACCGCCGACCCGCAGATCGGCAGCACCGACATCCACCTCTTCTCCGTCGGCCGCGACGGCCGCACCGTCACCCTCGTCCGCTGGGGCCAGATGGGCGACCTGAAGGACGCCCCGCTGACGGCCTTCCGGAAGACCACCACGACCGCAGTGAACAAGCTCTACTGATACTGGGACCCTCCCGGGGGGCTCACCACAACTCCGCAGCGGCGCGACCCGAACCTGGGCGCGCCGCTGTCGTGCCCACCTACTACGCTGGCGGCGGAGAGGGGCCGGCATGCTGCTGAGATTCCGCACGGCCAATGTGCGGTCACTGCGCGACGAACAGGAATTGACCTTCGTCGTGCCCGAGGACGCGCCGAGCGCCGCCGCCCGGCGCGTCGACCTGCCCGGCGGCGTGGTGGGCGTGCTCCCTCTGATCGGCGTCTTCGGCGCCAACGCCTCGGGCAAGTCGAACGTCCTCGCCGCGATGACGGACATGAGTAGCGCGGTGCAGAACTCCTACGCGCGCTGGGCCTCCTACGACGGCACGGACCGCGTCCCCTTCGCCCTGGACGCCAAGGGGACCGAGGAGTCGAGTTTCTACGAGGTGGACCTCGTCCTCGACGGGATCCGCTGGACGTACGGCTTCGAGCTGGGCTCCGAGCGGGTCGAGGCCGAGTGGCTGCACAGCTACCCCCGGGGTCACCGGCAGGTGTGGCTGGACCGTGACGCCTCGCGTACCAAGGTCTACGACTGGCCAGGCACCCGGGTGAAAGACCGCGCCGGCCTGGAGCGGCGCACCCGGCCGAACGCCCTGGTGCTCTCCACGGCGGGCACGGACAACCACCCGCAGCTCACCCCCTTGTTTCACTGGTTCCGCCGGAACCTCTGGCTGATCGACCCCGAGGTCGAGCGCCAGGAACGGGAGACGTTCACGACGCGCCAGCTGTCGGGCGCCCGGGCGCGCCGCATCAACGAACTGCTGCGGGTCGCGGACCTCGGCATCACCGGAGCGGAAACGGTGGAGGGAGGCAAGGGACGTCCGGAGGTGCGCCTCACGCACCGGTCCGCCGTGGGGGACGTCTCCCTCGACTGGCGCCACGAGTCGTACGGCACCCGCTCGTGGTTCGCCCTGCTCGGCCCGCTGCTGCTGGCCCTGGACGAAGGCGCTGTACTGCTCGTCGACGAGCTCGACGCCAGCCTGCACCCGCGCTTCGCGGCCGAGGTCGTCAGGCTCTTCCACGACCCCCAGGCCAATCCCAAGGGCGCACAGCTCGTCTTCACCTCGCACGACCCGTCCGTCCTCACCACACCGAGCGGGGGCCGTCTGCTTGAGCCGGCGCAAGTGTGGCTCACAGAGAAAGACGAGGACGGGGCGACCCAGCTGTACCCGCTGACCGCAGCCTCCCCTGGGGAGGAAGAGGACCTGATGAAGTCCTATCTGGCCGGGGCGTTCGGAGCCGTTCCCGCTTTGCTGGAGGGGCAGATCGCGCGGCGGCTGCTGGCGGCGAACGAGCGGGAACGTGAGTACGAGGCGGAGCGGAGCGGCAGCTGATGGCGCGTACGAGGGGGAAGGACTCGCTGGGGCCCGCGAGCAAGGGGCAGCGGCGGAACAAGATCGTCCACGTCTTCACCGAGGGCCGGGTGACCGAGCCCCAGTACATCGAGATCGTGCGAGACCGGGCCGGTGCGAACGGCATCGAGGTCCGGATCGCCAACGCGACCGCGCCCGGGTCGCAGCGCAAGCCCATCACCCTGGTCGACGCGGCGGCGCGGCTGATGCGCGAGGAGACACGGGCCGCGAAGAAGGCGAAGCTGGCGGAGAAGTTCTGGCCCGAGGTCTGGTGCCTCTTCGACAGGGACCAGCACGAGCAGATCCCGGACGCCTTCAAGCTGGCGAAGGAGGCGGGCGTGCGGATCGCCTTCTCGCACCCCTGCTTCGAGCTCTGGCGGCTGCTCCACCACAAGCCGGTCCAGAGCACCTTCGGCGGTGTCTGCGGGGAGGCGGTGAAGCTCCTCCCCTTCGCGAACGACGCCGAGAACATCAAGAGCGTCCTCCCCGGGCAGATCCCGAAGGGCAGTTTCGCCCTCGCGAAGAAGCGGGCCCAGGAGATCAACGCCCAGCACCCCGCCCACAAGGCCAAGGACCTGCGGGACCCGTACACGGACGTGTACGAGTTCGTCGAGGAGGGTCTCGGCATCACCGCGTACTGACGGAGGGTGACAGCTCGGGCCCGGGTTATCACCCCAGCCCCGAATCGCCGTAGGGTTCCCTGGTCGTATCGGCTCGTAGGGAAGACGGTGACGTGGCCAAGCTCACGCTCGCGCAGTTGGAGCGGCATCTCTTCGCCGCCGCGGACATCCTCCGCGGCACGATGGACGCCTCCGAGTACAAGGACTACATCTTCGGCCTGCTGTTCCTGAAACGGGCCAACGACGAGTTCGAGGCGGCACGCGAGCGGATCAAGGAGAACGCTCCGAAGGGCCTGACCGGGGAACATCTGGAAGGCTGGCTGGAGAAGCCGACCCCCTACAGCACCGACGGAGTCCTCTTCGTCCCGGAGAAGGCCCGCTGGGCCCTTATCTCGTCGGCCACCCACAACATCAACGAGGAATACCTGCGGCCCGCGCTTCAGGCCCTCGAAGGACAGAACGCCAAGCTCAAGGGCCTCTTCGACCAGCTCGACTTCAACCGCATCGGCGGCTCGGGTGCCACGGCCGGCGCGGCGAAGCTTGCCGACCAGCGGCTGAGGCTGCTGATCGCCCATTTCGGGCGGGTGCGCCTGAGGACGGACGACTTCGAGTTCCCGGACCTGATCGGTGCCGCGTACGAGTACCTGATCAAGGAGTTCGCCGACTCCGCCGGCCGGAAGGGCGGCGAGTTCTACACCCCGCGTGCCGTGGTCCGGATGATGGTCGAGCTGCTCGATCCCAAGGACGGCACGCGGATCTACGACCCCTGCGTCGGCTCGGGCGGAATGCTCATCCACGCCAAGGAATACGTGGAGGAGCACGGCGGCGACACCACGGACATGTTCTTCGCGGGCCAGGACGCCAACAGCGGCTCCTGGATCATGTCCACGATGAACATGGTGCTGCACGGGGTCGACACCCGCTTCGACCTGCGGACCGGCGACACCCTGTCGGAACCGGCGCACGTCCCGACGTCGGACGACCAGCGTTACGACGGCGTACTGAGCAATCCGCCGTTCTCCATGGACTACTCGTACGAGAGCTACCCGCACAAGGCGGAGCGGGCGAAGTACGGCGCGACGAGCGAGCGCGGCAAGGCCGACCTGATGTTCCTCCAGCACATGCTCTGGATGACCAAGCAGGAGGGGCACGGCGGCATGGTCATCACGGTCATGCCGCACGGCGTGCTCTTCCGGGGCGGCGGAGAGCGGGACATCCGCGCCGAGCTGATCGAGAAGGACGCGATCGAGGCGGTGATCGGTCTCGCCCCGAACCTCTTCTACGGCACGGGCATCCCCGCCTGCATCCTGGTCCTCCGCCCTCCGGGCAAGAAGGACCGCGACCGGGAGGGCCGGGTCCTCTTCATCAACGCGGACCGCGAGTACCACGCGGAGCGGGCGCAGAACGTCCTCCTCCCCGAGCACGCGGAGAAGATCGTCACCACGTTCCGTGCTCGGGAGGACGTGCCCGGCTTCGCCCGGTGGGTCGACCGCGAGGAGCTGCGGGAGAACGACTACAACCTCAACATCCGTCGGTACGTCGACAACACGCCCCCGCCGGAGCCGCAGGACGTGCGGGCCCACCTGACGGGCGGGATGCCGCGCGCCGAGGTCGAAGCGAAGCAGGAGCTGCTCGACGCGTACGGTATCCGCCTTGAGGACCTGTTCGCGGAGCGGGACCCGGTGGACCCGGCGTACGTCGACTTCCTCCCGGAGGACGAGCGTCCGGACGCGGCCCGGCTGGCGGAGCTGGCACGCCCCCGTGAAGAGGCGTTGCGGATGACGTTCGCCAAGTGGTGGGACGAGGAGGCCCGCCACCTGGAGGCCGTCGCCGCCACGGACGAGCGCCTGGCCGACCTGACGGCCTCGGAGCGCAAGGCGGCGCTCATGGCCGTACGGGGTTCGCTGATCGAGTCCTTCGTGAAGCGGCTCGGCGGCATCGGCCTCCTCGACCGGTACGCGCTCGCGGGCGCGGTGGCCGGCTGGTGGTACGAGGCCAAGTACGACCTGCTGGCCCTCTCGGAGAACGGGTTCGCGGGGGTCCTCGACGGCTGGGTCGAGAACGTCGAGACGATGCTCGCACCCGAACAGGACCCGAAGACGCGGAAGCTGCGCAAGCGCACGGCGGCGGAGCGCCGCCAGGCGTACGACCACAAGGTGGTCGCGGCGATCGTCCCCGAGTTCCTGACTGAACTGGCGGAGGCGGACGCCCGCAAGGCGGAGCTGGACGCGCGCTGGAAGGAACTCAACGCGGAGCCGTCGGAGCCGGGAGAGGACGGCGAGACTGAGGGCGACGAGGACGCTGTCACACGGGAGCGGGTCGAACTGAGCGTGGAGCAGCTGGCGGAGCTGGCGCATGTGAAGAAGGAGCGCACGAAGGCGGCGGCGCGGGTCAAGAAGCTGGAGGCGGAGTTCTGGTTCACTCCGTGGCCGGACCCCACCAAGCTGGCGGAAGACCCGCCGAGGCTGACTGCGGCGCGGCAGCGGTTGGCGGAGGACCCGGAGGGGGAGCGCCGGGTGGTGCTTGAGCTGCTGCGGGATGATCTGGCGGGGAAGCTGGAGGGGCATGTGGTGCGGCGTCGGCGGGAGTTGGTCGACGCGTACGGGGTGTGGACGGACAAGTACACGGTCTCACTGACCGAGATCCGCGTGGAGCGCGAGCGCGCGGCGACGACGCTGGACGGGTTCCTGAAGGAGCTGGGCTATGTCGACTGATGCCGAGATCCGGTGGGTTCCGGTGCGGGAAGTCGGTGAGGTCCGCATGGGAAAGCAGCTCTCGCCGAGTAGCCGAGAGGCGGCGGGGCAGCATCCGTACTTGCGAGTCGCGAACGTCTACGAGGGACGGATCGACCTGTCCGACGTCAAGACGATGGGCTTTTCTTCGGCGGAGCGTGAGGTATACGGGCTACGTCCGGGGGACATTCTTCTTAACGAAGGCCAGGAAAACCTTCGGATGGTGGGAAGGAGTGCCATCTATGCGGGCGAGCCGGGCGTGTTCTGCTTTCAGAACACGCTCATCAGGTTCCGCCCGGGTAGTGAGGTGCTTCCGGAGTATGCGCAAGCGGTGTTTGTGCGATGGAGGGCGCAGGGGGTTTTCGCCAGCATCGCAGAGAAGACGAGCATCTCGCACCTTGGCGGGAACCGGTTCGGGTCTCTGTATTTCCCACTGAGGTCCCTTTCCGAGCAGCGGCGGATCATTGAGGTGATCGACGCGGTTGCGGCGCAGGAGCGTGCGATCGAGGCCTCGATCGCGAAGCATCAGGTGGCTCGGGAAGCCGCGGCTCAGCAATACCTCGGTGCTGTTGGGCGGGAGATCCTATTGGAGAAGGCCCTAGTCTCACTGGAGGTCGGAGTTGCTTCAGTGGGGCCAGAGGCCATTCCGGCTGCTGGTGAATGGGGTGTTATCAGGCTTGGGGCAGTGACCAGTGGGAAATTCGATTCGACGCAGACGAAAAGACTGCCTGACGGGATTAAGCCGCGCCCGGAGTATGAGATTCGAAACGAAGACATCCTGATGGTCCGCGTCAACGGCTCCGTGGACCTCGTCGGCTCGGTATGTGTGGCCGAGAACGTCCCTCCCCGGCTCATGTTGTCGGATCTCGTTTTTCGGCTGACGCCGAAGGCGGACGTTTTCACCGGACGTTACCTGAGGGAGGTGCTGACGGCTCCGTTGGTCCGACGACGGATCGTAGGCCGTTTTCGGGGTACCAGCGGGCAGTTCCAGCTGCCGAAGTCTGAGCTGAGAACTCTCCCCGTACCCTCTCCGGGCTTGGAGGTCCAGCGTGAGATCTGCCGAGTGCTCGACGGGTTTGACGTCGTGATCGCTCGCGAGGCAGCCGAGTTGGTCAAGACGGGACGGATGAAGCAGGCGCTGGTGGACAAGATGCTCGTGGCGGACGGGGTTACCGTCCAGTCCTGAATGTGGTGATAAACGAGGACCAGCTGGCCGCAGTGAAGACAAGGGCGGGGCCGTGGGGGTTCTTTGAGTCGCGGACCGGGACGCCCGACAGGTATCCGTCCAGGATCTCGACGCAACTTCCAGACTCATTCCCGCTGTACGACGACTTGCGCCAGCCGCTCAATGCAGAGGCGTCTGAGATGGTGAGCTCACTCATGGTCTTCGTGTTCCTTCGCGATCGCCCGCATCAGGGTCAGTGACTCTTGAGAGGGCAGTGCGTCGCCCAGTGCAAGATCGTAGACGCCTTGTAGGCGCTGGACCACGGACGGGGAGTCGTGCAGCTTGCCGACTGAGACGCCTTCGCTGTACGCAGTCGGTGGCTGGTCCTCGAACCACATCAGCGTCAGCATGCCCTGCATGAGCGGATGGGCTCCGAGGCTCACGGGGAGGATGTGTACGCGTACACGCCTGCTCTCCACCAACTGGATGATGTGCCCGATCTGTTCAGCCATTACCTCTCGGCCACCGACCGGACGTCGTAGGACCGTTTCGTCCAGCAGCGCCCACACTACGGGCGTCACCGGATCTGCCAGGACCTTGGACCGTTCCATCCGTGTGACAACGTGCCTGTCACGTTCTTCGTCACTCCTGGGAGGAAAGGTCGTGCCCAGAACCGCACGCGCGTACCTCTTCGTCTGGAGGATGCCAGGCACGAAGGCGGAGGCGAACTCCCTGATCATCGTTGCTTGCTGTTCGAGTTGACGCGCGGGCTCGAAGTAGTCGGCGATCGTGTCGTCATCCTTCGGCAGGAAGCTCTGCAGCACATCCCCCGTGCCCAGCGCCCTATCCAGCCGCCGCGCGTCCTCCATCGACGGGATCCGGCGGCCCGCCTCGATGTGGGCGATGTGCGAGCGCGTCATGATCGCGATGTCGGCCAGCTCCTGCTGCGTGAGGCCGGCCGCCCCCCGCTGCGCCTTCAGCCACTCGCCGTACACGTTGGTCATCGTCAACTCCCTTGTGACAAACACGGCGTCACGCCGAACCCCCTGTTCAGGGTAGCCATGCCGGTCTCACGCTGTGAGGGAATCGCTACAGAGTGCAGTTCCGGCGGGCGGACGAGTCCGGCGGAGCCGCACACGCGAGACCCCCGCGACCGACGCGAACGGTCCGGGGGCGTGGCCCTCAACTACATCGGAGTTGACGACGTGTTGCACGCTATCGCCCGGATGCTCGACCCGCTGCTGCGGCTCCTGTGGCCTCCGCCACCCGGACGCCGCCGTCCGCCGCGCGCCCACACCCTCCCCGTACGCCCCCTGCCTGAACCCGGACCCAGGCTCGTTCCCATTCCCGAGCCGTATCTCCGGGGAGAGGACAGTCCCCTCGTCCGGCCCTACTTCCTCGCCCACGAGCGCCGCCAGGCCGAGGCCGAGGCCCGGCGGCAGCGAGGCCGCCGGGCGCTCTGGTTCGCCGTGCACGGCGTCGACCTCGGCCCCCGCGTCATCCACGGAAGGGAGGTCGCGGCATGATCCGGCACACCGCGCAGGCCGCCCGGCTGCTCCCCTGGACCGGCGACGGAGGGAAGCCCTGTTATCTCCTCGGTGACGGGGAGGGCTACGTCTCCCGCGTCGCCGACAACATCGAGAGCGTGCAGCTCGGTATGGCCGCCGATCTCCTCGGGCACGTCGAGGGCCTGCTGAGCGAGCGGTCGGCGACGCCTGAGTAGCTGCGCTACGTCGTCGCCCGTCTGCCGGAGTCTCTGCGCGAGGTGCACCGCGTCGCATGGAGCCGGGATGCCCGCTTGGTCGGAGACGCTTTTCGTGCCGATCATCCCGAATAGTCGGAACCGTCCGACGGCCTGAACTCTCACCCGCCCTCAGCCATCACGCAGAATGGATCGCCTGCACGGGTGTAGTGGGCGGGCGAGAGGTGTCGGGGAATGGCGGCGATGCAGTTCGAGCGGGACGAGGTGGAGCGGCCGACCGTCGCGCAGCTGCAGGAGATGGGCTGGACGCACATCCCCGGCAAGGACGTCGGCACGCTCGACGTCGGCACGCCGTTCCTCGACGACCAGCTCACCAAGGCACTGCACCGCATTAACGTTCGGGCCGACGACGGTCGGCCGTGGATGGACCTGACAGATATCAGGCGGTCGATCTCCGAACTCGCCTCAGTCTCCCTCGGTCAAGGCGTCGACACGGCCAACTTCGCCGCCACCAACCTCCTCCTCAGCGGACTGACGCTCTTCAACCCGTCCTCCGCGCACGGCGGGCCGTCCGCCACCGTCCAGTACGTCGAGTGGCACGAGGAGCGCGCCGACCGGAACGAGTTCACCGTCGTCGACCAGCTCCGGGTACGGAACCGGTCCGGTGACGTGTCGGTCCTCGACATCGTCCTCTTCGTGAACGGCATTCCGCTCGTCGCCGTCGAGTGCAAGAGCCCCGACCTCGCCGACCCGATCCGCAGCGCGGTCCTCGATCTGCGCCACTACGCCGGATCGCCCCTCCCCGACGACGAGCGGGACCCCGCCGGGCTGCTGCCCGCGGGAGTCCCGGAACTCTTCCGTACGGTGCAGCTGCTCGTGGCCGCGACGGCGGAGACCGCCTACCTCGGCACGATCACCTCCACCCCGGAGCACTTCCACCCGTGGCGGAGCGTCGAGCCGGAGACCCCGGCCGCGCTCGCCGCCGAGCTCCCCGAAGGGATCGGCACGCTCAACGAGCGCCACAAGCTGGTGGGCGTCGTCCTGCGCCCGGCGGCGCTGCTCAGGATCGTCCGGCACTACGTCATCCCGATGACCGTCCCGACCGAGTCGGGTGGCGCCCGGACGGTCAAGGCCGTCGCGCGGCACCAGCAGTACCGGGCCGCCGAGAAGGCGGTCCGCAAGCTGCTCACGGGCAAGGCGCGCGGCGGACCGGTACTCGACGACGAGCGCGGGGGTGTCATCTGGCACACCCAGGGCTCCGGCAAGAGCCTCACCATGACGTTCCTCGTGCGCCGGATGCACCTGCACCATCGGCTCAGCGAGTTCATGGTGGTCGTCGTCACCGACCGGACGCAGTTGCAGGAACAGCTCGCCGCCACGCTGCGGCTGAGCGAGTCCGAGGTGGAGACCGCCCGGAACGCGGCCCAGATGGAGGGGCTGCTGCGGGACGGCGGCCGACGGGTCGTGTTCGCGATGATCCAGAAGTACGGGGCCGGCGGCTTCACCTTCGCCGCCGAGGCGGAGGAGGACGGCGACGAACGGAACTTCGCCGCCGAGTATGCCGAGGCGGAGAAGGCCCGGCGGGAGCGGCGCGCGGCGAAGCTGCCGCCGGTGCCGAACTTCCCCGAGTGCAACACCTCGCCCGACATCCTCGTCCTCGTCGACGAGGCGCACCGGTCCCACACCAGCCTGCTCCACGCCGCCCTGCGCAAGGCGATCCCCAACGCGGCGAAGATCGGTTTCACCGGCACCCCCATCATGACCGGCAAGGTCGAGGACACCCGCCGGATCTTCAGCGGCGGCCCCGACCGGGGGTTCCTGGACGAGTACCGCATGGCGGACGCCGAGCACGACGGCGTGGTCGTCCGCATCCGCTACGAGGGTCGCACCGGCGAGGGCACGGTTCTCGACCAGGACGGCCTGGACCGGCGCTTCGAGGACCTCATCAAGGACCGCAGCGAGGAGGAGCGGCGCGAGCTGCTCCACCGGTGGCCCACGGAGAGGGACGTCGCCGAGTCGACGCCGATGATCCGTGCCAAGGCCGAGGACATGCTGGAGCACTGGGTGACCACGGTGCTCTCGGGCGGCGGCTTCAAGGCGCAGGTCGCGGCGGTGAGCCGGAAGGCGGCCGTCGAGTACCACCACGCGCTGCGGGCGGCGCGGGACGCCCTGCTGGCCGAGCTGGCCGAGTTCCGTCCGGAATCGTTCGCCGGAACGCCAATCGAGCAGATGGACCGGCGGACCCGGTACCTCTTCCAGGCGTATCCGTTCCGTTCGCTGCTGCGGCGGATCGACTTCGTTCCGGTCGTCTCGCCCGGCGACGAGCGCAAGCGGCGCGAGTGGCTGCACTGGACGGACTCGGCGCGGCAGGCCGCGTACATCGAGCGGTTCCACAAGGCGCTCCCTGATGTAAAGCCGGAACCCGACTGGGTCGTCACCACGCCCTTCCACGCCCCGGCGAACGAGAGCCAGGCCCCGGCGGAGACCGGCGGCAACCCTTGGTCGCAGGAGGACACGGACAAGGCCGGGAAGCCGGCCGCCGAGCCCGACCCCGTGCACCCCGAGAGCCCCATCGCCTTCCTGATCGTCAAGTCCATGCTCCTCACGGGCTTCGACGCCCCGCGCGAGCAGGCGCTCTACCTGGACCGGCCGATCCGGGACGCCGAACTGCTCCAGGCCGTGGCCCGCGTGAACCGGCCCATGCCGGGCAAGGAGATCGGGTACGTCGTCGACTACTACGGGGTCTTCGAGCACCTGGCCGACGCGCTCGCCGACTACAAGGCGGCTGACGTCGCCGACACGATGCGCAGCATGTCCGTGGAGGTCAAAGCCCTGAAACCGGCGGCGGAGAAGGTGCGCCGCTACCTCCGCGACCATGCCAATGTCATCGACGCCGACCTCGTCGACTTCGCCGCCGTGCGGTCCGCCGCCCTGGCCTTCGACGACGAGACCGTCCGCCAGGACTTCGACCAGGTCCTGCACGAGTTCCTCGCCACGCTGGAGCGGGTCCTCCCGCACGAGCGCGGCCTGGACTATGTGGGCGAGGCCCGCCGCTGGGGGCTGCTGCAGAAGCGGATCCGTACCCTCCACCGCGACGCGGCGGGCGGCGCCTTCACGATGCGCATGTACGGGCGCAAGGTGCGCGCGCTGGTCGCCGAGCACCTGGAAGGCCCGGAGATCGACCAGGTGATCGCCCCCGTGTCGCTGGCGTCGCCGCTGTTCGACGAGAGGGTGCGGGCCATGCCCGCGCGCGAGGCGGCGGCCGAGATGGGCCATGCCCTGCGCTTCCACCTGGAGGAGCGGGTGAAGCGAGAGGACCCGGAGAAGTACGTCAGGCTCTCGCAGCGGCTGGAGGAGATCCTGCGCGAGATGCCCGGCCGGTTCGAAGACCAGATCCAGGAGTTCGGGCCGCTCTTCGAGCAGGTGCGCCGGGAGACCGAGGAGGATCCGAGGCTGGCGGGACTCACCCCGCTGGAACAAGCGGTGTACCGCCTTCTGAACAGGGATGCGGTGGAGAACCCCGACATCAACACGAGCGGGGCGGACCTGCGGGCCGTGGCTGCGGCGGTGTGCGAGACGGCGGCCCGGACCATGGGCAAGAAGTCCTACCAGGGGCAGGACCAGGACATCACTCTTCTCGCCGGTGAGATCGAGACCACGCTTCTCGACCACGGGATGCTGCCGGGCGGTTCGGGATGGGACCCGTTCAGCGCGCTCGCCCAGGGACTCGCGGCGCACGCCAACGCCAACCAGGACTCGTTCCGGGCGAGGCTGAGGGGAGAATAGGCGGAGTGACCGCCTCCACCGTCGACTCCGCCTCACCGGTCGCCCTCACCGAGGGCGACCGGCTCGCCGTCGACGGTCTGGTGCTGACCGTACGCGTCAGCCCCCGGCGCAAGCGGTTCGCGCTCACCGTGGAACTGGACGCCGAGGTCACCCTGCACGCACCGCAAGGGCGTCCCGCGGCCGACGCGGCGGACTTCGTCCGGGCGCACCGGTCCTGGCTGGTGGGCAAGCAGGCGCTGCGCGAGCGCACACGCCCGTTGACCCCGTCTAAGCGGCTCGTCGAAGGAGAGGTGTTCCGGTACCTGGGACGCACCTATCGGCTGACCATAGACGCCGACCGACTGGACGACGGCACCGTGCGGCTCGTCGCCGGCCGCCTGATCCTCAGTGCCGCACAGGCTGGCGACCCGGCCCGAGGCCGGTCGGCGCTCGTCGGCTGGTACTGCCGCGTTGGCCGCGAGTGGGCCGGTGGTCGCATCCAGCCGTGGGCGGCGCGGATGGGGGTCGACGAACCGATGCTGGACGTGGCGGACCTCGGTGGCCGCTGGGGCAGCTATCTTCCGCCGGTAAGCGAGGACGGAGTCGGTCGCATGCGTCTGGGGTGGCCGCTGTTCCAGCTGCCCATGCACCTCGTCGACTACGTGATCGCCCACGAGCTCGCCCACGTGCGGGTGGCCGGACACGGGCCGGACTTCTGGCGACTCCTCGGACGGGCCCTGCCCGAGTACGAGGAGAGGCGGGCCGAGCTGGACGAACTCGGGCGGCGCATGTGGATGGGCGACATCGCGTGACCGGAGACCGTGCACCGGGTCGGGTCACGGGGCACGCAGCGCGAACCACAGCTCCATCCGTACGTCCGGGTCGTCCAGGTCCCGGTCGAGGAGCGTCGCGCAGCGGGTGATCCGCTGGCGGACGGTGTTGCGGTGGACGTCCAGGGCCACCGCCGTCCGGTCCCAGCCGCCGTGGAGGGAGAGCCAGGCGCGCAGGGTCTCCCTGAGGGGTTCGCTCAGGGGGGCCAGGAGGGTCCGGGCGTGGGAGGCGGCCTCGTCGGGGTCCACGAGGGACGCGAGGCCGCCCGGGCGGTGCCGTACGAGCGCCGACCGGGTGGCCTCCGCGCGGCGCAGGGCCCGCGCCGCCTGCTTGTCGGCGGCGGGGAGGTCCGCCGCCCCGGCCGGGGCGGAGACGCCGAGGAACCAGCCGGGCCGGGCGGTGACGGGGGCGGAAGCGGGCAGAAGGAGTCGTACGGAGGCGGGGGCCGCCCCGGAGACACGGGCCGCTCCTGCCTCCCCAAGGGGCTCCGCCCCGGTGCCGGAGGCCATCAGCGTCGTGCCCAGCGACGCCGCCAGGTCCGCCGCCGCGAACGGGGTGCCGTCGCCGCCCCGCGCGTGGACCACCGTCCACGGGCCCGGGTCCAGGGCGGCCGCCGCCTCCGCCGGGGAGGCGCCCAGGAGCAGCCGGACCAGGGCCGCGTCCCGCACCGCCGCGTCCGCGCCCCGGTGCGGGGCCGTCAGGAGGGAGAGCAGGACCACCGCGACGCCCGTGATCGTGTGGTCGCCGGGGTCCCGCCGCTCCGCCGCCACCCCCAGGGCCGCCCCGTCGCCGCCCCCGAGCGCGTACGCCGCCAGGCGCAGGCCGCCGCCCTCCCCGCCCGCCGAGGCCGGGCCGCCGGGGCGCCGGCCCAGGACCCCCGCCAGCTCCCGCAGCGCCCGGGACGCCTCCGCCGGGACCTCCCGGCCGGCCGCCGCCGACTCCGTGCCGTCCGGGGCGAAGAGGACCGCGCGGCCGCCGAGCCGGGCGGCGAGCGCGCCGAGCACCGCCGGGACCGGGGCCGGCCGGGCCGCCGCCGTCGCCAGGGACCGCTGGGCCTCCGTCACCCGGCGCAGCTCGTGCAGCCGGGCCTCCGCCATCAGCCGCCACACCGCCCGCGCCACCGCCGTGAACGGGGTCCGGGGCGGCACCTCCAGGAGCGGCAGGCCCCGGCGTGCGCAGGCCTCGACCAGCTCCGCCGGGACCGTGTCGTACACCGGCGTCACCCCGAACGCGAGCGCCGCCGCCCCCGCCTCCACCACCCGCTCCACGTACCGCGCCGGATCGGCGAGCTGCACGCCCGCCGTCATCAGGAGCTCCCCGCCGAGCAGGTACGGGTACGGGTCGGCCATCTCCGAGGTGTGCACCCAGTGCAGGGAGGCCTCCCCGGGCCCGGC
Source organism: Streptomyces sp. NPDC098101 (assembly GCF_044760185.1). Lineage (NCBI taxonomy): Bacteria > Bacillati > Actinomycetota > Actinomycetes > Kitasatosporales > Streptomycetaceae > Streptomyces > Streptomyces sp. NPDC098101. Next base: position 246,124 of record NZ_JBIWAS010000002.1, read on the forward strand.
GAGCAGCCGCAGGCCCAGGTCCCGGCGGGCGAGCAGCGCGGCCAGCGGGACCGGCGGGGCCGGGGGAGTGGAGGCGGGGGGCGCGGGGCTCGTCGTCATGGACCCTTCGTACATCATCGGCTCATGAAGTGGAGGGAACGTACACTTCTGTGGTGCTTTTCCGGCGCCTACCGTCGTGGTGTCCGGCGCGCCGGAGCCCCACCCGACCTTGCAGGAGGACCCGACCATGAGCAGCGACCAGAACGCCTTCCGCGGCCCGATCGACTCGTCCCGCGTCCCGCGGTACGCCGGTCCCGCGACGTTCGCCCGGCTGCCGCGGCTCGACGAGGTCGGCACCGCCGACGTCGCCGTGGTCGGCGTCCCCTTCGACAGCGGCGTCTCCTACCGGCCCGGCGCGCGCTTCGGCGGCAACGCCATCCGCGAGGCCTCCCGCCTGCTCCGCCCGTACAACCCGGCGCAGGACGCCTCCCCGTTCGCCCTCGCGCAGGTCGCGGACGCCGGTGACATCGCCGCCAACCCGTTCAACATCAACGAGGCCGTCGAGACCGTCGAGGCCGCCGCCGACGAACTCCTCGGCACCGGCGCCCGCATGATGACCCTCGGCGGCGACCACACCATCGCGCTCCCGCTGCTCCGCTCGGTCGCCAAGAAGCACGGCCCGGTCGCCCTGCTCCACTTCGACGCGCACCTCGACACCTGGGACACGTACTTCGGCGCCGAGTACACCCACGGCACCCCGTTCCGCCGGGCCGTCGAGGAGGGCATCCTCGACACCGAGGCGCTGTCGCACGTCGGCACCCGCGGCCCGCTGTACGGCAAGCAGGACCTGACCGACGACGAGAAGATGGGCTTCGGCATCGTCACCTCCGCCGACGTCTACCGGCGCGGCGCCGACGAGGTCGCCGACCAGCTGCGCCAGCGCATCGGGAACCGCCCGCTGTACATCTCCATCGACATCGACTGCCTCGACCCGGCCCACGCGCCCGGCACCGGCACCCCCGAGGCGGGCGGCATGACCTCCCGCGAGCTCCTGGAGATCCTGCGCGGCCTCTCCTCCTGCAACCTGGTCTCCGCCGACGTCGTCGAGGTCGCCCCGGCCTACGACCACGCCGAGATCACCGCCGTCGCCGCCTCCCACACGGCGTACGAGCTGACGACGATCATGTCCCGCCAGATCGCGGCGGGCCGCGCGGCGAAGTAGCCGCCGGAGCGGGGACCTCCCGCTCCGCGCGACACTGGTGAGCGCCGGGTGCGGCCGCCCCCGGCCGCACCCGCCCCACCCCGCCACCGCCCCGAGGGACCCGCCATGACCCACGACCACGACCTGGTCCTGCGCCCCACGCCCGCCCAGATCGAGGCGGCCCTGAACCCGCCCCCGGGGCGGACCGGCGGGGACCTCGTCGTCGAGACCCTCTCCGGGCTCGGCGCGACCACCGTCTTCGGGATCCCGGGGCAGCACGCGCTCGGCGTGTTCGACGCGCTGCGCCGCTCCCCGCTGCGGTACGTGGGCCTGCGCGTCGAGAACAACGCGGGCTTCGCCGCCGACGCGTACGGCCGGATCACCGGCGAGGCGGCCCCGCTGCTGCTCTCCACCGGGCCCGGCGCGCTCCTGTCGCTCGCCGCGCTCCAGGAGGCGGCCGCCGCCTCGGCGCCGGTCGTCGCGATCGCCAGCCAGGTCCCGGTGGCCGGGCTCGGCGGCGGGCGGCGCGGCCACCTGCACGAGCTGCGCGACCAGCAGGCCTCCTTCCGGGACGTCGTGAAGTCCGTCCACACGGTCCGCACGCTGTCCCAGATCCCCTCCGCGATCGCCGCCGCCTGGGAGTCGGCGCTCACCGCCCCGCACGGGCCCGTCTGGGTGGAGATCCCGCAGGACGTGCTCACGGCGGAGACGACGCTGCCGGTGGTCACCGCGATGGACGCGACCCCCGAGGACATCGTGCCGCGCCCCGAGCTGACGGCGGTGGCGGCGCACCTGCTCGCGCACGCCGAGCGGCCCGTGATCATCGCGGGCGGCGGGGTCGTCCGCTCCGACGCGTCGGGGAAACTGCGGGCCCTGGCCGAGCGGATCGACGCGCCCGTGGTCACCACCTTCGGCGGCAAGGGCGCCTTTCCCTGGACGCACCCGCTGTCCCTCCAGTCCTGGCTGGAGGACCGGCACACCACCGACTTCCTGGAGGACGCCGACGTCCTCCTCGTCGTCGGCTCCGGGCTCGGCGAGCTGTCCTCGAACTACCACACCTTCGCGCCGCGCGGCCGGGTGATCCAGATCGAGGCGGACGCGGGGAAGCTGGAGTCCAACCACCCGGCACTCGGCATCCACGCCGACGCCCGGCTCGCGCTCCAGGCGATCCTGGAGACGGTCGGGGAGCGCACCGACCCGGCCGCCGCCGAGCGGGTCGCGGCCGTCCTCGGCCGGGTCCGGGACCGGATCGCCGCCCAGGACCTCGACCTGGAGCAGCGGGTCGTCGCCGCCGTCCGCGAGGCGCTTCCGGCCCGGGCGCCGAGCTTCTGGGACATGACGATCCTCGGGTACTGGGCGTGGTCGGCCTTCGACGCCCGGCACCCGAACACCATGCACTCCGCGCAGGGCGCCGGCGGCCTCGGCTACGCCTTCCCCGCCGCCCTCGGCGCGGCCGTCGCGGATCCCTCCCGGCCGGTCCTGGCGGTCTCCGGCGACGGGGGCGCGATGTACTCGCTCGCGGAGCTGGCGACGGCGAGGCAGTACGGGCTCGACGTGACGTGGCTGATCGTGGACGACGGGGGCTACGGCATCCTGCGGGAGTACATGACCGACGCGTACGGCGAGGCCACCGGCACCGAGCTGACCCGCCCGGACTTCGTCGCCCTCGCCGAGTCCTTCGGCGTCCCGGCCGTCCTCACCACCCCCGACACCCTGGCCACCGACCTCGCCAAGTCCCTCACGACCCCGGGCCCCTCGGTGGTCGTCCTCCCGGCCCTGCTGAGGATGTTCGAGCCGACGCACCTGTAGGGCGGCCCCGGGGAGCAACCCTTCCGGCCCCGCGCGGGTCCTCCCCACCGACGGTCCGTGTGCGTGCGCGAGGGGGAGTCGTGGCGGGATGGGTCAAGGGGTTCCTGAAGGGCACGGTGGAGGAGGTCGCCGAGGCCGTGGGCGAGCTGCTGTTGCAGCTCCTGGCCTGCGCGCTCTTCGTCGGCCTGGTGGCCCTCGTAGTCCGGGGCTGGAGCGTGAGCCCCGTCCTGACCGGCGCGGGCGGCGGGCTCTTCGCCCTCTTCACGGGCTACGGCGCCTGGGAGGCGTTCCGGGGCTCCGCACGGCACCGCAGGGGGCGCCTGGCGAGCGCCGCCGTCGTGACCGCCGGCGTCGTCGCCGTCTTCGCGTACTTCGCGAGCGGCTGCTCCTGCTGACGCCCCCCGGCACCCCGCCCCCGCCTCAGGGCACCAGCGCGCCCCACTTCTCGCGGTAGTGCCCGATCTGGTGCGCGTACCCCTGCCGGAACTCGCCGATCTCCCGGGGGGTCAGGTTGCTGCCGCTCATCCGCTCCGGGGCCACCAGCCCGGCTATGTCCCCGAAGACCACCGCGGCGGCCTCGGCGTGGGCGCCGCCCCTCTCCCGGGCGTGGAGCAGATGGATTCCGGCCCGTGCCAGGAGCCGCTTGAAGTTGTTCCGGGGGGTGTCCGTCGTCTCCTTCACCTCCGAGGACGCCCCGAGGGTCGTCCGCCCCTCCGCCAGCCCCTCCAGGACCTGGAACGCCGCGTGCAGCCGCCCCCACCCGTACGGCCTGCCGTCCTCGACCCGCCCCATGCGTCCCCCTCCGGCCCGTCCGCGACACCGCCGGCACGGCGGCTCCGGACTTCCCTACCCATCCCGCGGCTCCGCGACCCGTTCACCCGGAGGGCCTAGGACCACGGTCCGATCTTTGTTGCGGCGGGATGAAATCCCACGTCGGCCGCGTTGGGGCTTCCGGTAGAGCAGGACGGACGGGAGGGCCACACGTGGCGGCGGTCGGGGAGAAACAGCGGGGCTGGGCGCGCAGGCTGGCCGGGTACGCCTGGCGGTACCGGGCGAACACGCTCCTGGCGCTCGGGTCGTCGCTCGTCGGCATGGGCGTCCTCGCCCTCGTGCCGCTCTTCACCAAGGTGATCATCGACGACGTCATCGGGACGAAGACCCGGGACCTCGCGACCTGGACCGGGCTCCTGATCGGGGCCGCCGTCCTCGTCTACGCCCTCACCTACGTCCGCCGCTACTACGGCGGGCGCCTCGCCCTCGACGTGCAGCACGACCTGCGCACCGACATGTACGGCACCATCACCCGGCTCGACGGGCGGCGGCAGGACGAGCTGTCCACCGGGCAGGTCGTCGGGCGGGCCACCACCGACCTCCAGCTGATCCAGAGCCTCCTCTTCATGCTCCCGATGACCATCGGGAACGTCCTGCTCTTCCTGATCTCGCTGGGCATCATGGCCTGGCTCTCCCCGCCGCTCACCCTCGTCGCCCTCGCCGTCGCCCCCGCCCTCTGGTACATCGCCCGGCGCAGCCGCACCCGTCTGCACCCCGCCACCTGGCACGCCCAGCAGCAGGCCGCCCTCGTCGCCGGGGTGGTCGACGGGGCCGTGTCCGGCGTCCGGGTCGTCAAGGGCTTCGGCCAGGAGGACCAGGAGACCGGCAAGATCCGCGAGGCCGGGCGGAGGCTCTTCGCCGGCCGGCTGCGGACGGTCCGGCTGAACTCCCGGTACACCCCCGCCCTCCAGGCCGTGCCCGCCCTCGGCCAGGTCGCCGTCCTCGCCCTCGGCGGCTGGCTCGCCTACGAGGGCCGGATCACCCTCGGCACCTTCGTCGCCTTCTCCTCCTACCTGGCCTCGCTCGTCGGCCCGGTCCGGATGCTCGCCATGGTCCTCACCGTCGCCCAGCAGGCCCGCGCCGGCGTCGAGCGCGTCCTCGACCTCGTCGACACCGAGCCGGTCGTCAAGGACGGCACCAAGGAACTGCCCGCCGACGCGCCCGCCGCCGTCGAGTTCGACGACGTGAGCTTCGCGTACGAGGACGGGCGTCCGGTCCTCGACGGGTTCTCCCTGGAGATCCGGCCCGGCGAGACCGTCGCCGTCGTCGGCGCCTCCGGCTCCGGCAAGTCGACCGTCTCCCTCCTGCTCCCCCGCTTCTACGACGTCTCCCGCGGCGCCGTCCTCGTCGGCGGCCACGACGTCCGCGAGCTCACCCTCGACTCGCTGCGCGCCGCCGTCGGCCTGGTCCCCGAGGACTCCTTCCTCTTCTCCGACACGGTCCGCGCCAACATCGCGTACGGCGCCCCCGACGCCACCGACGAGCAGATCGAGACGGCCGCCCGCGCCGCCCGGGCCGACCGGTTCATCGCCGAGCTGCCCGAGGGGTACGACACGAAGGTCGGCGAGCACGGACTGACCCTCTCCGGCGGCCAGCGCCAGCGCGTCGCGCTCGCCCGCGCGATCCTGGCCGACCCCCGGCTGCTCCTCCTCGACGACGCCACCTCCGCCGTGGACGCCCGGGTCGAGCACGAGATCCACGAGGCCCTGAAGTCGGTGATGGCGGGCCGTACGACCCTGCTCATCGCCCACCGCCGCTCCACCCTCAACCTCGCCGACCGCATCGCCGTCCTCGACGGCGGGCGCCTCGCCGACATCGGCACCCAGGAGGAGCTGGAGGAGCGCTCCCCGCTCTTCCGGCGGCTGCTCACCGACCCCGAGGAGCTGGGCGCCGTCTCGCCCGGCCGCGTCGCCCCGTCCGGACCGGCCGAGGACCGCACGCTGCGGGACGAGCTGGACGCCGAGTTCGACGCCGAGCGGGGCATCACCCCCACCCTGTGGGTACGGGACGGGGACGCCGGCCGGGAGAGCGCCGCGCCCGGCGCCACCCCCGAGCTGCTCGCCGCCGTCGCGGCCCTGCCGCCCGCCACCGACGTCCCGGACGTCGACGAGGCCCGGGCCGTGGCCCCCGAGGACGCGTACGGCCTGCGCCGGCTGCTCCGCGGCTTCGGCGTCCCGCTGCTCATCAGCCTCGGCCTGGTCGCCCTCGACGCCGGCACCGGGCTCCTGCTGCCCGTCCTGATCCGGCACGGCATCGACGAGGGCGTGAACCGGCTCGCGATCGGCGCCGTCTGGGCGGCCTCCGCCCTCGCCCTGCTCACCGTGCTCGTCCAGTGGGTCGCGCAGACCGCCGAGACCCGGATGACCGGCCGCACCGGCGAGCGGGTCCTCTACGCCCTGCGCCTGAAGATCTTCTCCCAGCTCCAGCGGCTCGGCCTGGACTACTACGAGCGCGAGCTGACCGGCCGGATCATGACCCGGATGACCACGGACGTGGACGCCCTGTCCACCTTCCTCCAGACGGGCCTGGTCACCGCCTTCGTCTCCGTCGTGACCTTCTTCGGGATCATGGTCGCGCTGCTCGTGCTCGACCTCCAGCTCGCCCTGGTGGTCTTCGCGACCCTGCCGGTCCTCGTCGTCGCCACGTACTTCTTCCGGCGCTCCAGCGTGAAGGCGTACGAGCTGGCGCGCGAGCGGATCAGTGTCGTCAACGCCGACCTCCAGGAGTCGGTCGCCGGGCTGCGGATCGTGCAGGCCTTCCGCCGCGAGCGCTCCGGCACCGAGCGGTTCGCGGAGCGCAGCGACTCCTACCGCGAGGCCCGCGTCCGGGGCCAGTGGCTCATCTCGATCTACTTCCCGTTCGTCACCCTGCTGTCCTCGGCCGCCGCCGCGGCCGTCATGGTCGTCGGCGCGAACCGCATCGAGGCCGGCACGCTCACCACCGGCGCCCTCGTCGCCTACCTCCTCTACATCGACCTGTTCTTCGCGCCCGTGCAGCAGCTCTCGCAGGTCTTCGACGGCTACCAGCAGGCCGCCGTCTCCCTGAAGCGGATGCAGGAACTCCTCCAGGAACCGACGTCGACGGCCGCCGCCGACGCGCCCCTGGACGTGCTCTCGCTGCGCGGCGAGATCGCCTTCGAGGACGTCTCCTTCGAATACGGCAACGACGTCGGCGACGGGGGAGAGGCGGCGCTGACCGGGGTCGACCTGCGGATCCCCGCCGGGCAGACCGTCGCCTTCGTCGGCGAGACCGGGGCCGGGAAGTCCACCCTGGTCAAGCTGGTCGCGCGGTTCTACGACCCCACGGGCGGCCGGGTCACCGCCGACGGCACCGACCTGCGGGACCTCGACCTCACCGCGTACCGGCACCGGCTCGGGGTCGTCCCCCAGGAGGCGTACCTCTTCGCCGGGACGGTCCGGGACGCCATCGCCTACGGGCGGCCCGAGGCGACCGACGCCGAGGTGGAGGCGGCGGCCCGCGCGGTCGGCGCGCACGACATGATCGCCACGCTCGACGGCGGCTACCTCCACGAGGTGGCCGAGCGCGGCCGGAACCTCTCCGCCGGGCAGCGCCAGCTGATCGCACTCGCCCGCGCGGAGCTGGTCGACCCGGACGTCCTGCTCCTGGACGAGGCCACGGCGGCCCTGGACCTGGCGACCGAGGCCCAGGTCAACCAGGCCACCGACCGCGTCGCGGGCCGCCGCACCACCCTCGTCGTCGCCCACCGCCTGACCACGGCCGCGCGCGCCGACCGGGTGGTCGTCATGGACCACGGGCGGGTCGCGGAGGACGGCACCCACGACGAGCTGCTCGCCCTGGGCGGGCGGTACGCGAAGCTCTGGAGCACCTTCGTGGGGGAGGCGGAGCCGGCGCGGGTCGAGGCCTGAGCCGGAGCGGAGGCAACCGTTCGGACCCCCGGCGCGTCGTAGACCCGTACGCCCGTACGGAGCTTCACCCGGGAGGGGGGCCGCATGGCCACGGACGACACGCCGGCCGCACGGCGCGGGCGGCGGGCGCTCGCCCGTGTCCTCGTGCCGTGCCTCACCGCCCTCGCGCTGCTCCTGCTGCCCTTCCCCGGCGGCCCGGGCGCCGGCACCGCCGACGCCGTCTCCGTCTGCCAGGGGCGGCCCACCCGGACGATCGCCTTCCCCACCGGGGAGCTGCGCCTCTACCGGACCCGGCAGTACGTCTGCGCGATCACCGTCGGCCGGACCGCCGGCCCCCGCCGGGCCATGTCCGTCTCGCTCCAGCCGCGCGGCGGCCGGCCCGCCGTCAGGTCCGGCCGGTTCGACCGCCAGACCGGCCCCCTCACCGTCCACGCCCTCAACCGCTGCGTCCGGGCGGCGGGTTCGGTGGCCGGAAGGGGAACGTCCACGGGGTGGATCCTGTGCTGAAGCACAGGAAAGTTCACGAGTAAGGACCAACTGGGTCTGGCGGTCCACACGTTGCCCCCGCTAGGTTCGCGACACCGTTGTGAATCATGGGGAGGGTGTATGCGCAAGTCGCTCAGGCTGCTGCTGTCGCTCTCGGTGCTCATAGGCACCGTGGGCTCGACCGGCGTGGCTACCGCCGCGGACACGGACACCGGCAGCGCGGCCGTCATCGACGCGCGGAACGCGGCCGCCGACCAGGCCGCGGCCAAGGACATCAAGGACCGCATCCTGGCGATCCCCGGGATGACCCTGATCGAGGAGAAGCCGTACGCCGGCTACCGCTTCTTCGTCCTGAACTACGAACAGCCGATCGACCACGCGCGCCCGTGGAAGGGCACGTTCCAGCAGCGGATCTCGGTCCTCCACAAGGATGCGGACCGCCCCACCGTCTTCCGCACCAGCGGCTACGGCCTGAGCACCACGCCGAGCCGGGCCGAGCCGACCCGGATCGTCGACGGCAACCAGATCTCCATGGAGTACCGCTTCTTCACCCCGTCCCGGCCGCAGCCGGCCGACTGGTCGAAGCTGAACATCTGGCAGGCCGCCAGCGACCAGCACCGGATCTTCACCGCCCTCAAGAAGATCTACGGCAAGAAGTGGCTCTCCACCGGCGCCTCCAAGGGCGGCATGACCGCCACGTACTACGAGCGCTTCTACCCGCGCGACATGGACGGCGTCGTCGCCTACGTCGCCCCGAACGACGTGGTGAACGACGAGGACTCGGCCTACGACCGCTTCTTCGCGACCGTCGGCACCAAGGAGTGCCGCGACCGCCTGAACGGCCTCCAGCGCGAGGCCCTCGTCCGGCGCGCGCCCCTCCAGGCCAAGTACAAGGCCTGGGCCGAGGCGCAGGGCGCCACCTTCAACACCGTCGGCACGCTGGACAAGGCCTACGAGGCCGTCGTCCTCGACTTCGTGTGGGGCTTCTGGCAGTACTACGGCCAGGACGTCTGCGACCAGATCCCGGTCGCGAAGACCGCGACCGACGACGAGGTGTACGACACGATCGACGCCTACTCCGGCTGGTCCGCCTACACCGACCAGGGCCTGGAGCCGTACACGCCGTACTACTACCAGGCGGCCACCCAGCTCGGCGCGCCCTTCATCAAGCAGCCGCACCTCAAGGGTCTGAGCCGCTACGGCTACCAGCCCGCGCGCAACTTCGTGCCGCGCGAGATCCCGATGAAGTTCGACCCGCGCGCCATGAAGGACGTGGACTCCTGGGTCCGCAACAACGCGCGCCAGATGCTGTTCGTCTACGGCGGCAACGACCCGTGGGGCTCCGAGAAGTTCCGCCTGGGCAAGGGCGCGCGCGACAGCTACGTGTACGTGGCCCCGGGCGCCAACCACGGCGCGAACGTGGAGGGCCTGGTCGAGGCCGAGCGCAAGAAGGCCACCGCCCGCATCCTCGCCTGGGCCGGCGTCCCCGCCCCGGCCGCGCAGGCGGCGCAGCCGCTCGCCCGCTTCGACGCCCGCCTCGACAAGGCGGTCGACGAGGAGGCGACCCGGGAGCACGGCCTGCGGCCGTAGTCACCGGTGACGTGGGAAGGGGGGGCGCGCCCGTCCGGGCGCGCCCCCCTTCTTTCATCCGCTAGCGGTACGAGAGGCCGTACCCGACCGGGTACAGCACCCGGCCCGGGTCGTCGGCGCTCTGCACCGGCACCGGAAGCCGGCCCCGGGGCTTCGCCCGCCCGGCCAGGACCCGGACGGCGGCCCGGAGTTCGACGTCGGTCCAGGAGTACGCGGCGAGGGTCGCCCGCTGGCCCGTCAGGTGCGCGATGTCGTACGGGTTGCGGATCGCGACCGTCACGACGGGCACCCCGGTCGCCGCGAGCCGCGCCACCAGCGTGCGCTGGGTGCTGGTCGCGGTGACGTTGTACGTGCCCACGACCACCACGTCCCGGCCGGCCGCGGCCGCCACCGCCTCGTCGATCTTCGCGGTGGTCGGGGCGGTCCCGGTGGAGAGCGCCGTCGCGGTGAACCCCAGCTCCCGCAGGGCCTCCGCCAGGGTGGCGGTGGGCGGCCCGGTGGTGCCGGACGGGGAGGCCGGGTCGGCGCCGACGACCAGGACCGAGCGGTGGCGCGCGGGGCGCAGCGGCAGGAGGCCGCCCTCGTTGAGGAGCAGGGTGGTGGTCGTCTCGGCGATCCGGTCGGCCTGCGCGAGGTGGGCCCCGGAGCCGACCACCCGCTCGACGCCCGCCCGGGTCACGTACGCCTGCCGGAACAGGCCCAGCTTCGCCTTGAGGCGCAGGATGCGCAGGATCGATTCGTCGAGCCGGGCCTCGGTCAGCTCGCCGTCGCGGACGGCCTTCAGGACCGCGTTCCAGGCGACGTCGAGCTTCGGCGGGTTGAGCAGCTGGTCCACCCCCGCCCGGAGGGCGAGGACCGGGACGCGCTCGTCGCCGTACTTGGTGCGCACGCCCTCCATGCCGAGCGCGTCGGTGACCACCACGCCGTCGTAGCCGAGCCGTTCGCGCAGGATGCCGGTGAGAATGGGCCGGGAGAGGGTCGCCGGGTCCCCGCTCGGGTCGAGCGCGGGAACCACGATGTGGGCGGTCATGATCGAGTCGATGCCGGTCTCGATCGCGGCCCGGAACGGCGGGGCGTCCAGCTCCTCCCACTGCTCCCGGGTGTGGGTGATCGTCGGCAGGCCGTAGTGGCTGTCGACGGCGGTGTCGCCGTGGCCGGGGAAGTGCTTGGCGGTGGCCGCCACCCCGGCCCGCTGGTAGCCCTGGACCTGGGCGGCGACGAGACCGGCGACCGCGTGCGGGTCGGAGCCGAAGGAACGGACGCCGATGACCGGGTTGGCCGGGTTGACGTTCACGTCGGCGACCGGGGCGTAGTTCTGCCGGATGCCGATCGCGGCGAGTTCCTCGCCCGCGATCCGCGCGGCCCGGCGGGCGTCGGCGTGCGAGCGGCCGGCGCCGAGGGCCATCGCACCGGGCAGCAGGGTCGCGGGCTCGCCCACCCGGCAGACGATGCCGTGCTCCTGGTCGGTGGAGATGAGCACCGGGACCGGGGTGGGCCGGGCGAGGGCCGCCTGCTGGATGCCGTTGGAGAGGTCGGCGATCTGGTACGGGTCGCGGGTGTTGTGGGCCCAGGAGAAGTAGATGATCCCGCCGACGTGGTAGCGCGCGACCAGCTCGGCGGCGGTGCGGACCCCGATCTCGGCGAGGTTGGCGTCGACGTCGGCCTGGTCCGGGGCGGTCGCGGAGTGCCCGTACACCCGCATCACGAAGAGCTGGCCGACCTTCTCCTCCAGGGACATCCGGTCGACGATCCGCCGGAGCCGCCGGTCGTCGTGCCGCTCGGGCGCGGCCAGCGCGGGGGCGCTCGCCCCGGTGACGGCGGCGGCCGCGGCGGCGGCGGTCACCGCGAGGAGGGTGCGGCGGGAGGGGGAGGGAGTGGGAGCGGAGGCGGGGGCGCGGTGGTGCACTGGTGCTCCTTCCGGCCGTGCGGGGTTGAAGGAAACTTCCAAGGAGTCACGGATAGCCGGAAAGTAACTGCCAGGTCAAGGACCCGCGCGGGAATCGCCTGGCGGCGGGCCTGAGTGGGGGTGCGGATCGCCGGGCGGCGGGCTGTTCGTGGGGGGCCTGGGGTGGCCGGTCCGGGGGCGTTGCGGGTTGCCTCGTGGAGGGGGCCGCGCGGGAGCCGGTGGTGGGCCGTCAGACCGAGGACGCTATGGCCGGCCAGAGGTCCTGGAGGGTGCGGACCGTTTCGCGGATGGCCGGGCGGCGGGCCGCGCCCGTGCGCCACATGGCGTGCAGGCGGCGCTTCGGCATCGGGTCCAGGCGGATCGGCGTCACCCCCGGCGGCAGCGCCCCGCGCCCCAGGCGGGGCACCAGGGCGATGCCCAGGCCGGCCGCCACGAGCGCCACCTGCGTGTGGTTCTCGCCCGCCTGATGGACGATCAGCGGCTCGTACCCCGTCGCCCGCAGCGTCCGTACGAGCCAGTCGTGGCAGACCGACCCCGGCGGCTGCGAGATCCACCGCTCGCCCGCCAGCTCCTCCCGGCGCACCGACTCCCGGGCCGCCAGCGGATGGTCCCCGGGGACGAGGATGTCGCACAGGTCGTCGCCGACCACCGCCTGCTCGACCCCCGGCGGGGCCGGCAGCGGCGCGATGTCCCAGTCGTGCGCCACGGCCAGGTCGATCACGCCCCGCGCCACCAGGTCGACCGACAGGTGCGTGTCCACCTCCGAGAGCCGGAGGTCCAGATCGGGGTGGAGCCGGGTCAGCTCCGCGAGCGCCCGGGGCATCAGACCGCGCGCCGCGCTCGGGAAGCAGCCGATCGCGAGCCGCCCGGAGGGCTTGCCGCGCCGCTCCTCCAGGCGCACCTCCGCCTCCTCCATCAGGGCGAGCAGCCGGCTCGTGGTGGCCGCCAGCTGATGGGCCTCGTCGGTGAGCCGGATGCCCCGGCCCTGCCGTTCGAGCAGGGTGGTGCCGGTCTCCCGCTCCAGCTTGGTGATCTGCTGGGAGACCGCCGACGGGGTGTAGCCCAGGGCCTCGGCGGCGGCGCCCACCGTCTTGTGGACGGAGACGGCGTGCAGGGCGCGAAGACGGCCGATGTCCAGCACGGTGACCACCTCGGAGACTGCGGAGGAGCGCGGAATGTAGCGTCACTACATCCAATCATGTAGCGATCCGTGCTGGTGCTACACGGTCGCCGAGGGGATCCTCGGACCATGCGCCCCGCACACATCGCCCTGGCAGCGCTGGTCGCCGCTGTCTGGGGAGTCAACTTCGTCGTCATCGAGATCGGCCTCGGCCACTTCCCGCCGCTGCTCTTCTCGGCCCTCCGGTTCCTCGCCGCCGCCCTGCCCGCCGTCTTCCTCGTCGGCCGCCCGAAGGTGGCCTGGAAGTGGATCCTGGCCGTCGGCCTGGTCCTCGGCGTGGCCAAGTTCAGCCTGCTCTTCATCGGCATGGACCTGGGGGCCCCGGCCGGGCTCTCCTCGCTGATCCTCCAGATCCAGGCGGTCTTCACGGCGCTGTTCGCCTTCGTGGCCCTCGGGGAGCGGCCGGGCCGCGTCAAGGTGGCCGGCATGGCGATCGCCCTCGCGGGCATCGCGGTCGCGGCGGTCGACGAGGGCACCTCGGGCCCCCTGATCGGCTTCCTCCTGGTGATCGGCGCGGCGGTCTGCTGGGGCGTCTCCAACGTCCTGACCCGCAAGGCCTCCCCGCCCGACGCGCTCAACTTCATGGTCTGGGTCAGCACCGTGCCGGTCCTGCCGCTGCTCGCCCTCTCGCTCCTCGTGGAGGGCCCCGAGCGGGACCTCGCCGCGCTGCGCGGCCTCGACTGGACGGGCGTCGGCGTCATCGTCTACGTCGCCTGGATCACCACCATCTTCGGCTTCGGCGCCTGGGGCTGGCTGCTGCGCCGCTACCCGGCCTCCTCCGTGGCCCCCTTCTCGCTCCTCGTACCGGTCTTCGGGATGTCGTCGGCCGCGCTGTTCCTGGGGGAGGGCATCAGTGGACTGCGCTGGTGCGCGGCGGCGCTGCTCGTCGGCGGCGTGGCGCTGACGTCGCTGTGGCGGGGAACGCCGCCCCCCGTTCCGCCGGCGGTGACGCCCGCGGAACGGGAAACGGCTCCCCACGACCAGCTGTCCGGCGGCGGTCTCCCCAGGGGGTGACTCGCCGATCGTGCCGGGCTCGCGGGGTCCGGCACCGCACCTCGCGGCGTTGTCGTCACTCGCCAGGGCTCCGCCCTGCCTCCCTCCTCCGCCTTGCGATGCACGGCACCGGACCCCGCTCCCTGATCCGGCCCGATCGACGAGTCACCCCCTAGTGGCCGCTGAACGGCTCCTTGCTCAGCAGGTAACCGGCGTGGAGCCGGTTGCGGGCGCCGATGCTTTTCATGATGTGGGAGATGTGTCGCTGGCAATTCCGCAGGGAAATTCCGACGACCTGGGCTATTCGTTTGTCCGATTCCCCCTGGGTGAGCAGCGAGATAATGGCGTGCTGAATCTCGGACGTGGCCGCCGCCCGATCCGCCCTGCGTTCTTCGGGCGAGAGGTCGGAAGCCGTGGTCCAGGCCCGGTCGAAGGCCTCCGCCACGAAAGCTACGACCTGCGGATCCCGTACGATCACGGCGCCTTTCGAGTCGTCGAGGAGTGGCAGGATTCCGATCTTTCGGTCGAATATGATGCAGCGCGGAAAGCCGCCCGCGAGGGTACGCACCTGGGCGCCGAGGGGGGTCACCAGGTCGACGTACGAGAGGGTCGCGGGACTGAAGCGCGCCGTGTGCTGGTAGAGGGTCCGCATCCTGACTCCCCGGTCCAGCAGTCTGGTCGTGCGGTCCATACTGTCGGCGAGGACCTCCTCCACGCGGGCGCCACCGGGCTGCGAGGAGAGCGCCTCCTCGCAGCACTCGTCCGCGAAGCCGGTGATCAGCCGGCGCACGTCGGACAGCTCGTGGACGACCTCCAGCGAGCAGTGGGCGTGCTGGGCACGCGGAGTGTGCAGTTCGAGCTGGTCCAGGCCGCTCCGGAGCTCGTCGACGAGCGCCTGGGTGCGGTTCAGCTCCCGCTGGAGCGGATTGAGGACCTTCACGCGCGCGAAGTCCACGGGATGCGGGACCAGCGGCTCCGGTCCGCTGTCGCCGCCCGCGCCCCCGGTGCTCAGCAGCCCCAGCTCGCGCAGGTCCCGGACCGCCTCGTCGGTCTCCCCCCGGTCCATCCCGAGGGCCTCCGCCGCGGTTTCGACGGTGCACCTGGGCGATTCCGATACGAAGCGGTACAAACGGTCCGCCGATTCGTGGAGCGGCGGCGGGGTAATCGCACGGCTTCTGCCGGTTTCATTCAATGTATCCTCCTGTCATGTTTCCGCCAGGAGCAACATGATCCCAGAGGGGACTGGTCTAGAAACGGCTTTCCGCCGGAGGATGAGCGAAGCGCTGACGACCTCAACGCTCGTCCGAAAGGTAGGGGTTTTCCATGGCACGTGCAGCGAGAAACATTCTCGCCATCACGGCTTCCGCGGCTCTGTCCTTCCTTCTCGTCCAGGGAACCGGCACTCAGGAAGAGCGCGCATTCCTCGCCGGATCCGGCCAGAGCAAAGTGATCAACGACCTCGGGTGGGGATGACCATGCCTCGTAGCAAGTCGTACAACACGTACTCCAGCCTCCAGCGCCCCGAGTTCCGCAAGCGCGTGGACGAGCTCCTCCTGAAGTTCGAGCGTGACTTCTACGAGAAGAGCAAGGGCGCGGAGGGGATGCTCGACGCGAACAAGTTCGACATGGACCTCTACAAGCGCCACAACGTGGAGACCATGATCCGGATCGGTCTCAAGCGCGCCGTGGACCCGCTGGTCGCCAACTACTGGGCCACCCGCGACCCGCAGCTCTCCAAGGAGTGGGGCCTGTACGGCGCCGAGGAGGGCCGGCACGACCGCATGTTCGCCGGCGACCTGCACAAGGTCGGGATGACGGACGAGGAGATCTACGCGATCCGTCCGACCTTCGCCACCGAGCTGCTCAACGGCTACTTCTACTACACGCTCGCCACCGAGGGCCCGCTCGCCTCGATGATCAGCGGCTTCTACCTCGAGTACATCGCGGGCAAGACCCAGCCCGACTGGCTCGACATCATGGAGCAGCACGTCGGCGCCAACAACACCAAGGGCGCCCGTGCCCACCTCGCGCTCGACGAGGACGACGACCACGTCGACATGGTCTGGAACATGATCATGCGCGTGATCAAGGACGAGGACGACGAGGAGCGCTTCGTCGAGCACCTCACGAAGATCAACTCCCTCTTCGTCTCGTACTTCGTCGAGGTCTACGCCGCCACGGTCCTGGGCCTCGGGTCCGACCCGTCGCAGCTGACGCAGGTCTCGCCCGGCGCCGCGGTGCAGACCAACCTGCAGGCTCGGGTCGCCGCGGTCTGACGCTCCGGGTCCGGGGCTCCGGGGCGTCGCCGCCCCGGAGCGCGCCGCGGACCCGACCGGCACCCGAACACCCCCCTGGCGACACCGGACACCGCGCACCCACGACCCCGCCCCACGCCGCCCGCCGCGGCGCCGGGCGGTGCGGGCGGCGGTGTCCGGTGTCCCTGCGGGCTGCCCACCGTCCGGCAAACCCACGGGAAGACCCATGCGATACGAATGGCCGCGCGAACTGTCCGAGAAGGACATGCGCGAAATGATCGAGCTGATGGACGCCGTCGCGGTCAAGGAGCAGACCCTCGGCTTCTACGAGCCCGTCGGCCCCGAGAAGGGCCTGGCGCTGATGCGGGCCTTCGACGCCGACCTGCGCAAGGGCGCGATCGACGTCCTCGCGGTCCGCGACGAGGAGGACGACCGGATCGTCGGCATGGTGACCCTCGCCCGGGCCCCGCTGCCGGCCCGCCGCCACATCGTCGACATGCGGCGGTGCGTCATCGCCCCCGACCGCCGGGGCCAGTTCCTCCTGGAGGGCTGGTCCGAGGCCCTGCACAAGGCGCGCGACATGGGCTGTGAGGTCATCACCCTCGAAGTCCGCAGCGACGGCCCCGTCGGCCTCTGGGAGCGGCTCGGCTTCCGCGAGTACGGGCGGCTGCCCGACTACGCCCGCCTCGACGGGCGCGAGGCCGTCACCGGCCACTACCTGTACGCGCGGATCGCCGACGTCCTGGCCCACTTCGAGGCCACCGGCACCTGGCTGCACGAGCCGCAGGAGAGCGCCGCCCTCGCGGGCTGACCCCTCTCCCCGCACGATCCGCAGGACCCGCACGACCCGCACGATCCCGCACGACTCGTCAGACCCGCACGGCCTGCACAGCCCGCACGGCTCCGTACCACCGCAAGGCCCGCACGATCCCGTACGACCGCACGTCCCCGTACGGACCCCGTATCCGCCCCGCACCGCCGGGCGCGTACGGCTTCACCTCCTCCCGGACCCGCCCGCGTCCCGCGGGACGGCCCCGTCGTGCCCGCACCCGGGCCGGCACACCGCCGCACGTCCCGGAGCATCCCGCCGGCGCCCTCCGCGCGCCCGGCGCCCACACCCGCACGGCCTCACCGAAGGGCACACCCATGTCCAAGATCGCCGTCCTCACCAACGACCTCCAGTACGAGCTCGTGGAGAAGAACCCCGAGCGCGTCGCGGCCGTCGCCGCCGCCACCCCGCACTTCACCGGCTTCCTCGACGAGATCCGCCGCCGCGGCCACCACGTCTTCCACCTCCAGCTCGTCAACGACCCCGACGACCCGAACGCCGAGCGCTACGACGGCCACCTCCCGGTCCAGCGCGGCACCCGCGGCGCCGAGGTCCTGGAGGAGTTCCTCGCCCCCGAGGACGTCGTCATGGAGAAGAGCAAGGACTCCGGCTTCTACGAGACGGACCTGCACGAGCGCCTCCAGGCCCTCGGCGTCGACACCGTCCTCATCACCGGGATGCAGACCCAGATCTGCGTCCAGACCACCGCCGCCGACGCCTTCTTCCGCGGCTACAACATCTGGGTCCCCTCCGACTGCGTCGTCTCCGCCCGCCAGGAGGACAAGGACCGCGCCCTGGAGTGGCTGGCCGGCTACTGCGCCACCGTCTCCGACTCCGCCGAGGTCATCAGCGTCCTCGACGCCGAGGGCACCCTGCCCCGCAAGAACATCAAGACCCCGTGACCGCGCCCCTCCCCGACCCAGGAGCAGCCATGACCGCGAGCACGGCCGGCAGCAGTGACGAGATCCTCCTCGACCACGGCACCGGGGCGAAGCTGAGCCAGGAACTGGTCCAGCTGATCGCCGAGACCCTCGGCGACGTCTACGTCGGCATCATGGAGGACAGCGCGATCCTCCCGGTCGAGACCGGGCGCATCGCCATGACGACGGACTCCTTCGTCGTCGACCCGCCGTTCTTCGGCAACGGCGACATCGGCAAGATCGCCGTCTGCGGCACGGTCAACGACCTCGCCGTGGCCGGATCCCGCCCCAAGTACCTCACCCTCGGCCTGATCCTGGAGACGGGCCTGCCGATCGAGCGCCTCACCCAGGTCCTCGTGTCGATCCGCGAGACGGCCCGCGAGGCCGGCGTGCAGATCGTCGGCGGCGACACCAAGGTGGTCCGCAAGGGCGAGGCCGACCAGCTCTACCTCAACACCGCGGGCGTCGGCGTCTTCGAGCGCGAGCCGCTCTCCATGACCGACGTGCGCCCCGGCGACAAGGTCATCCTCAGCGGCCCCATCGGCAACCACACCGTCCACCTGCTCTCCATCCGCGAGGGCCTCGGCTTCGAGCAGCGCGTCGACAGCGACTGCGCCCCGCTGAACAACCTCATCGACGGGGTCCTCAGCCGGGTGCCGGCCGGCGCCGTCCGCTCGATGCGCGACGTCACCCGCGGCGGCCTGACCGCCGTCCTCCACGAGTACGCCGGAAAGCTCGGCCGCACCGTGCGGGTCGACACCCCCAGCCTGCCGATCCAGCACGAGACCGCCATGGCGGCCGACATGCTCGGCATCAACCCGCTGCACTGCGCCAACGAGGGCTGCCTCGCCGTCTTCGTCGACCCCGCCGCCGAGGCGGACGTCCTGGCGGCGCTGCGCTCGCTCCAGTACGGCGAGCACGCCGTCACCATCGGCGAGATCTCCGAGGACACCGAGGCCCTGGTGCTGCTGCGGGACGCCGACGGCCGGGAGACGCAGCTGGAAGAACTCCTCGGGGCCGAACTGCCCCGGCTCTGCTGAGGACCCGACCCAGGAAACGAGGGGGATCACCATGAGCACCGTGACGTCTCCGCCGGACACCGCGACCTCCCCGCCGGCCACCGAGGAGTGGCGGCTGCGGGTCACCGGGGTGGTGCAGGGCGTCGGCTACCGGCCGTTCGTCTACAAGCTGGCCCGGGAACTGGGCCTCTCCGGCTGGGTCCGCAACGACCCCGAGGGCGTCCTCGTGGAGGCGTCCGGACCGGACGCCGCCCTGGCCGAGTTCGCCGCCGGTCTGAAGGACCGCGCGCCCGAACTCGCCCGCGTCGACGGTGTCGTGGTGACCCGGGGGCTCCCCGCGGGCAGCGTGCCCGCGGGCCCCTTCACCATCGTCCACAGCGAACACTCCGGCGCCCGCACCGCCCTGCTCCCCGCCGACACCCACGTCTGCGGCGACTGCCAGGGCGAGCTGCGGGACCCGAACGACCGGCGCCACCGCTACCCGTTCATCAACTGCACCAACTGCGGGCCCCGTTACTCCATCATCCAGGACCTGCCCTACGACCGGCCGGCCACCACCATGGCGTCCTTCACCATGTGCGCGGCCTGCAAGGCCGAGTACGAGGACCCGCTCGACCGGCGCTACCACGCCCAGCCCAACGCCTGCCCCGACTGCGGGCCCCGGCTCCTGCTCACCGACCGGGAGGGGCGCACCACCGAGGGCGACACCGCCCTGCGCGGCGCCGCCGAGGTCCTCGCCGACGGCGGGATCGTCGCCGTCAAGAGCGTCGGCGGCTTCCACCTCGCCGTGGACGCCACCCAGCCCGGGGCCGTGGCCCTGCTGCGCCGCCGCAAGCGCCGCGACTCCAAGCCCTTCGCGGTGATGGTCCGCGACCTGGCCACCGCCCAGCGCCTCGCCGTCCTCTCCGAGGACGAGATCGACGTCCTGCGCTCCCCGGCCCGGCCCATCCTGCTCGCCCGCAAACAGCCCGACGCCCTGCCCGAGTCGGTCGCGCCCCGCAACCCCAACCTCGGGATCATGCTGCCCTCGGCGCCCCACCACCACCTGCTCCTGGACGAACCCGGCCTGGAAGCACTGGTGATGACCAGCGGCAACATCTCCGGCTACCCCATCGCGTACCGCAACGAAGAAGCCCTGGAGCAGCTCTTCGAGATCGCGGACGTCATCCTCTACCACGACCGCGACATCGAGATCCGGGTGGACGACTCCGTCGTCCGGCTCTCCGTCCACGACGAACTGGACGCCCCGCTGCTCCAGTTCGTCCGGCGGGCCCGCGGCTACGCCCCGTACCCCGTGGACGTCGGCCGGGAGGTGGCGCCCGCCGTCGCCCTCGGCGCCGAGCTGAAGACCACGGTCGCCCTGTCGCACGGCAGCAAGGTCTTCCTCAGCCAGCACATCGGGGACCTCAAGAACGACGAGACCTTCGCCTCCCACCGGCGCACCGCCCGCCACCTCGCCCGGCTCTACGCCCTGGAGCCGCGCCTGACCGCGCACGACCTGCACCCGCAGTTCCGCTCCACCCGGGCCGCGCTCGACGGGGACGGAGAAGGGGACGGCGCCGGCCGGACCGTGGTCGAGGTCCAGCACCACCACGCCCACATGGCCTCCTGCATGGCCGAGAACCACGTCACCGGCACCACCCTCGGCGTCATCTTCGACGGCTTCGGCTACGGCGAGGACGGCACCGTCTGGGGCGGCGAGTTCCTGCTCGGCGACTACGCCGCCTACCGGCGCGTCGGGCGCCTGCGCCGACTGCCCCTGATCGGCGGCGACCAGGCCGTCCGCGAACCCGTCCGCACCGGCTACGCCCTCGCCCTCGACGCCTTCGACGGCGACCGGGAGAAGGCCGTCGCCGCCTTCCCCGCCCTCGCCGAACTCGACGAGCAGCAGCGGCACGTGTACGCCACCATGGCCGCCCGGGGGATCAACTCCCCGGCCACCTCCAGCATGGGCCGCCTCTTCGACGGCGCCGCCGCGCTCGCCGGGGTCTGCTCCCGGGCCGAGTACGAGGCCCAGGGGCCGATCGAGCTGGAGGGCCTGCTCGCCCGCGACTCCGCCCCGGAGGCCGCCTACCGCTTCGGCGCCGGCACCCCCGACGAGGACGGTCCCGTCGAGGTCGACCCCCGGCCCGTGATCCGGGCCATGGCCGACGACCTCGCGGCCGGACTGCCCGCCGACCGGATCAGCCGCCGCTTCCACACCGCCGTCGTGGAGATGGTCCGCGACCGCTGCCGGGCCTTCCGCGAGGAGACCGGCGTGCGGCAGGTCGTGCTCTCCGGCGGCGTGTTCCTCAACGAGTTCCTGCTGCTCAACTGTCTGACCGGGCTGACCGCCGACGGTTTCGACACCTACGTCCACCGACAGGTCCCGACCAACGACGGCGGCATCGCCCTCGGCCAGGTCATGGTCGCGGACGCCCGAACATCCCCTGGGAAGTGATGACGTGACCACCCGCACGACAGCCCCCACACCGGACGAGATCTACGCGTACGTCCGGGCCCGCGAATCCGGCGCCCGCACCTATGCCACCGCTTTCGGCCAGGTCCTCCAGGACGGGCTCGGCGCCCGCGTCCGCGACGGCCACGGCACCGAGTACATCGACTGCCTGGCCGCCGCCGGCACCCTCGCCCTCGGCCACAACCACCCCGAGGTGCTCCGCCGGGTCCACGAGTACCTGGAATCCGGCCAGGTGCAGCAGGCCCTCGACCTGACCACCCCCGCCAAGTACGCCTTCCTGTCGGCGCTCTACGAGAACCTGCCCGGCACGATGGCGGACACCTTCCGCACCCAGTTCTGCGGGCCCGCCGGGGCCGACGCCACCGAGGCCGCGATCAAGCTCTTCAAGACCGCCACCGGCCGCCGCACCGTCCTCTCCTTCCACGGCGCCTACCACGGCATGACGGCCGGCTCGCTGGCCCTCACCGGCAACCTGGGCGCCAAGGAACCGGTGCCCTCGCTCATGCCGGACGTGCACCACCTGCCCTACCCCTACGACTACCGCTGCCCCTTCGGCCTCGGCGGCGACCAGGGGATCCGGGTCGGCCTCACCTACATCGAACGGCTGCTCACCGACCCCGAGAGCGGCATCACCAAGCCCGCCGCCGTCTTCGTGGAGGCCGTGCAGGGCGAGGGCGGCGTGATCCCCGCGCCCCCCGAGTGGCTGCGCGGACTGCGCGAGATCACCGCCCGGCTCGACATCCCGCTCGTCCTGGACGAGATCCAGGCCGGCTGGGGCCGCACCGGCACCATGTGGGCCTTCGAGGAGTCCGGCATCGAGCCCGACGCCGTCCTCGTCTCCAAGGCGATCGGCGGCGGCTTCCCGCTCGCCCTGATGCTCTACCACGGCAAGTACGACGCCTGGCTGCCCGGCGCCCACGCGGGCACCTTCCGGGGCAACCAGATCGCCCTGGTGGCGGGCGCGGCCGCCCTGGAGGTCTTGGCCGAAGAAGGACTCGTGGAGAAGGCCGCCGTCAAGGGAGAGTTGCTCGGCGGCCTGCTGCGGCGCCTCGCCCGGACCCGTCCGGAGATCGGCGACGTCCGCGGCAGGGGCCTGATGTGGGGCGTCGAGCTCGTCGACCCGGACGGCGAGGCCGACGCCCTGGGCGCCCGGCCCGCCGACGGCGACCGCGCCCGTCGCGTCAAGAAGGCCTGCCTGGAACACGGACTCCTTCTGGAGAGCGGCGGTCGGCACGGCGCCGTGCTCCGGCTCCTTCCGCCCCTCACCATCACGGAGGAAGAGATCCACGCAGTGGTCGGCGCCCTGGAGAAGGCCCTCATCGACTGCGCCTGAGGGGGCGCCGGGGGCCCGCTCCCGGGAGCCGGGCACCACGCGAACAACGCGACGACGTGAAGGAACGAAGCACATGACGACGGCAACCGGTGCCGGGCAGTGGCGGGTCGACTTCGACGCCGAGGTGGTCTTCAGCAACGGCGGCTCGCTGCGGACCGAGGGCTTCCGCCTCGACATCCCCGGCGACGACATCGACGACGCCGAGCTGGGCGAACTCCTCGTGCGGCACCTGGGGCTGCTGATGGTCGGCGGTACGACCATCAGCCGCAAGGAGCTGATCCGGGAGCCGCACAAGGGCTCGCGCAACACCGGGGCGGCGGACGGCGCCCCCGTCCGCCGCACGGTCGACCTGACCGGCCCCGGCACCCGCCTGGACCGGCCCGCCGGGGCACCGGAGGGCATCGAGGGTCTGGTCGACCTGCCCGTCGTCCTGGTCCGGCTCGCGGGCACGGACGAGCCGGTCGCCGACCGGCTCGCGCTCGCGCCCTTCGAGCCGGCCGGGCACGCCGTCGTCGTCCACACCGGCCGCCCGGACGGCCCCTTCCTCACCCCGGACGCCGTCGCGCTCCTCGCCGGGCGCGGCGCCGCCCTGGTCGCCACCGACAGCGTCGAGCGCGACGGCCCGGCGTCCAAGGCCCTCGCCGAGGCCGGGATCCCCGTCCTCACCGGCCTGACCTGCCTGACGGACCTCCCGGCCGTCGGCGTCCGCCTGCACGCGGTCCCGCACCCGGCCGGACACGGCGACGGGGACGGGGACGGCGCACGGGTGTACGGGGTGGCCGAATGAGCACCTCGGAGATAGGCACGGGGGCGGTGCCTCCGGCCGGAACGACGCCCCCGGAGGTCCCGGCCCCCACGGCTCCGGCCGGCAAGGCACCCGCCCCCGACTCCGCCGCCCCGGCCGGCAAGGCCTCCGCACCCGCCCCCGCCCGCAAGTCCCGTCGCGAGCTGCTCGCCGCCAGCGTCGGGTCCGTCGTGGAGGCGTACGACTGGACGATCTACGGGGTGCTCGCGCCGTACTTCGCCGAGCAGCTGTTCCCCGGGTCCTCGCCCACCGCCCGGCTGATCGCCGCGTACCTCGGCTTCGCGCTCGGCTTCCTGGTGCGGCCGCTCGGCAGCGTCGTCATCGGGCGGCTCACCGACACCCGGGGCCGCCGCTTCGGACTGTCCCTCACCGTCGGTCTGATCGCGGCCGGTTCGCTGCTCCTCGCGATCGTTCCCGGCCACGCCTCGATCGGGATCGCGGCCCCGCTCCTCGTGGTCGCCGCCCGGCTCGTGCAGGGCCTGTCCGTCGGGGCCGAGAACCCGACCGCCGCCGCGTACGTCACCGAGACGGCACCCGGCCGCCACCGGTACTTCTACAGCGCCGTCTCCTACGGCGGCGTGGTCCTCGGCAGCGCCCTGTCGTTCATCGTGCTCAGCGTCCTCCTCGGCGTGTTCGGGGAGACGGGCGTCGAGGACGGCGCCTGGCGCCTCGCCTTCGTCTTCGGCGCGCTGCTCGGCCTGACGGCCCTGTGGATCCGGCGCGGCGCGGCCGAGAGCGAGGTCTTCGCCGAGGACGCCCGCGAACGGAAGCGCACGCGCGGCGCCGCGAGCCCCTGGCCCGTGCTGCGGGCCCACCTCGGCCCGCTCTCCGTCGTGTTCGCCATCACCTCCGGCGCCACCACCGTCTTCTACTTCCTCACGGTCGACTTCCCGTCCTACGCCGCCGCCGCGGGCGCCGCCACCAAGGAGGAGGCCTCCGGGGCCCTGCTCCTCGGCATGGTGGCCCTCCTCGCCGGAATGCTCGCGGCGGGCAGGGCGGCCGACCGGTTCGGGGCCCTGCCCGTCCTCCGGACCGGCTTCGCCGGACTCGCGCTCGGCTCCGTACCGCTGCTCGCCGGGATGGTCGCGGGCCGCGTGCCCGTCCCGGTCGTCACGGTGGTGCTGCTGTTCCTGCTCGCCCTGCCCCTCGCCGTCAGCAACGTCTTCGCGGGGCAGCTCTTCCCGCCCGCCGTCCGGGCCGTCGCCGTCGGCCTGCCGGCCGCCCTCGCGATCAGCCTCTTCGGCGGCACCTTCCCGGCCCTCGCCGAATGGCTGCGCTCCGCCGGCCACGGCGGCTGGGTGCCGTGGTGGCCGGCGATCACCTGCGCGGCGGCGCTGCTCGCCTCCTGGGGCGTGCGCGAGCACCCCCTTCCCGACACCTCCGTCTCCGAGTGAGGACGCCATGGACTCCCTGACCGCAGTGCTCGACGCGCTGGAACCGCTGTTCCCCGCCCTGGAGGCCGACTACAAGGACCTGCACGCCCACCCCGAGCTCGCCTTCCAGGAGAAGCGGACGGCGGCGCTCGTCGCGGAGCGGCTCGCGGCGCAGGGCGGCTGGGAGATCACCACCGGCGTGGGCCGCACCGGCGTGGTCGCCGTCCTGCGCAACGGCGAGGGACCCGTGGTCATGCTGCGCGCCGACATGGACGCGCTGCCCGTGAAGGAGGCCACGGGCCTGCCGTACGCGAGCACCGCGACCGCCACCGACGACTCCGGCGCCGAGGTCCCGGTGATGCACGCCTGCGGCCACGATCTGCACGTCGCCGCCCTGATCGGGGCGTGCGCGCTGCTCTCCTCCCGCACGGACCACTGGAACGGCACGGTCGTCGCCGTCTTCCAGCCCGGCGAGGAGAGCGGCTACGGCGCCCGGTCGATGGTCGACGACGGCCTGTTCGAGCGCTTCCCGAAGCCGGACGTCATCCTCGGCCAGCACGTCGGCCCCGGCCCCGTCGGCCTCATCGCCACCTGCCCCGGCACCGTCATGGGCGCCACGGACTCCATCACGGTGAAGCTCTTCGGGCGCGGCGGCCACGGCTCCAAGCCGGAGTCGGCCGTGGACCCGGTCCTCATGGCCGCCTCGCTGGTCCTGCGGCTCCAGACCATCGTCTCCCGCGAGACCCCCGCCCAGGAGCCGGTGGTGGTCACCGTCGGCAAGCTGCACGCGGGCACCACGGCCGCCGTCATCCCGGACACGGCCGAACTCGGCATCAACGTCCGCACCAGCTCGGCCCCCGTCCGCGACAAGGTCCTCGCCGCCATCGAGCGCCTGGCCAAGGCCGAGTCGGACGCGGCCGGAGCGACCGCCGAGCCGGAGATCACCTCCGTCTACCACCTGCCGATGACGGTCAACGACACGGCCGCCGCCGAGCGGGTCGCCGACGCGCACCGGAAGGCCTTCGGCGACGGGGCCGTGATGACGATGGGCCCGACCACGGCCAGCGAGGACTTCGGCATCCTGGCGACGGCGGCCCAGGTGCCGTCCGTGTACTGGTTCTGGGGCGGCCTCGACCCGGAGGTGTTCACGGCCGCGTTCGCCGCCGGCCGCCTCGACGAGGACATCCCGCAGAACCACGCCCCCACCTTCGCCCCGCAGTCGGGCCCGGCCCTGCTCGTCGGCGTCCGCTCCATGGTGGCCGCCGCCCTGTCCTGGCTGGCCGACGCCCCGGCGGACGCGGAGGAGGCGACCGCATGACCAGGCCCCGCCCGCACGTGACGGTCCTGCACCGCTGGCGGGACACCCACGCGCTGTACGCCGACTACGTCGACCACGGCACCCACCGGGTCACCTACATCAGCACCGAGCTCGGCCGGTCCTCCGTCCCCGGGGGCGCCGAGGCCGTCGTCACCGTCGGCCTCACCGACGACCTGCCCGCCGTCCGCGAAGCCCTCGCCTCGCTCGTCGAGCGGTACGGCCCGCCGGAGGCGCTGCTCGCGCTCAACGAGGGAGACCTCGACACGGCGGCCCTGGTCCGCGAGGAGTTCGGGATCGCCGGGCAGACCCCGGAGGAGCTCGCCGTCTTCCGCGACAAGCTCCTGATGTGCACGACGGTGGCCGCCGCCGGCATCCCGGTGCCGCCGC
Organism: Streptomyces sp. NPDC098101; assembly: GCF_044760185.1. Classification (NCBI taxonomy): domain Bacteria; kingdom Bacillati; phylum Actinomycetota; class Actinomycetes; order Kitasatosporales; family Streptomycetaceae; genus Streptomyces; species Streptomyces sp. NPDC098101. The sequence goes on from NZ_JBIWAS010000002.1 coordinate 272,683, forward strand.
TCGCCCACGTCCCCGACCCCGACGCCGTACGGGAGTTCGGGCGCGCCCACGGCTGGCCGCTGGTCTGCAAGCCGCACCGGGGCACCGCCAGCAGGGGAGTGGTCCGGCTCGACTCCCCGGCCGACCTGGACGCGCACCCGGAACTGGCCGCCGACCTCGCGGCCGAGCCCTTTCTCGCCCAGGCGTACGTCGACGCCCCGATCCTGCACATCGACGGCCTGTGGGAGGGCGACCGGCTCGGCAGCTGGACCGCCTCCCGCTACGTCGGCGGCACCTGCGCCGACTTCACCCAGGGCAACTGGCTGGGCTCGGTCGAGGAGGACGACCCGGTGCTGCTCGCCGCCGTGGAGCCGTTCGCCGCCGCCGTCGGGGCCGCCCTCGGCGGGGGCCGGCCGTGGGTCTTCCACCTGGAGGCGTTCGTCACCCGGGACGCGGACGGCGGCCCCGCCCTGGTCTTCCTGGAGTGCGGGGCCCGGGTCGGCGGCGGAGAGATCCCCTTCACCTGGCGGGACGTCCACGACGCCGACCTGATGGCCGCCGCGGCCGACCTCCAGCTCGGCCGGGTGCCGGTCCTGCCGACCCTCAAGACCGGCGAGGTCGGCGGCTACCTGCTCCTGCCGCTGCCCGTCCCCGCGCCCTGCCTGGTCGAGCGCGCCGACTGGACCGCGCCGCCCGCCGAGGACCGCAAGCCGTACGCGGTGCTGCACGTGCCCGTCGGCCAGCGGGTCCCGCCGATCAGCGGATACGAGCACGTCGGCACCCGCTTCCGCTTCCGCGGCCCCTCCACCGCCGCCGTGGAGGAGGCCATCGAGACCTCCGCGAACGGCTTCCGGCTCACCTGCACGCCCCTGGACGCGTAATCGGATCACACCCGCACCACCCGCACCGCCTGCCCCACCCCGCACCGCATCGGAAAGGAACACACACCGTGTCCGTCATGACCACTGAACGCCCGCGCGTCATCCTGGTCGGCAGCCGCATCCGTCAGTACCGGGAGTACGCGCTCGCCTCCCTCGCCGCGCGGTACGAGGTCACCCTGATCGCCCCCGAGGCGCCCAGCTGGCAGGCGAAGTACGTCGACACCCACCGGATCGCCGACACGACGGACGCGCACAAGCTCTTCCCCTCCGTCGCCGACCTGCGCGGCGAGGTCGCCGAGGCCGCCATCGTCACCTGGGACGAGTGGTCGCTCGCCGCCGTCTCCTCGGTCGCCGCGCGCCTCGGCCTGCGGGCCATGGACCCGGCCGCCGCCAAGATCTGCCGCGACAAGTACGCCACCCGGCAGGCCCTGGAGGCCGCCGGGATGGCGGCCGTCCGCCACGCCCCGGCCGCCAGTGAGGACGAGGCCGTCGCCGCCGCCGAGACCATCGGCTTCCCCGTCGTCGTCAAGCCCCGCACCCTCGGCGGCAGCTTCGGCGTCATGGTGGCCCGCGACGCCGACGGCCTGCGCCAGGCCTACCGGCTCGCCGCCGCCAGCCGCCTCCAGGGCGCGGGCACCGCCGACACCGTCCTCGTCGAGGAGTACGTCGAGGGCCCCGAACTCAGCGTGGACAGCACCGTCGTGGACGGCGTCGTCACCCCCGTCTGCGTCGCCCGCAAGCGCCTCGGCCCCCAGCCGTACTTCGAGGAGGTCGGCCACCTGGTCACCGGCTGGAAGGACGAGCCCTGGGCCGAGGCCGTCGTGCGGCTGGTCGAGGACTCCCACCGGGCCGTCGGCGTCGACTACGGCGTCACCCACACCGAGCTGCGCGTCAGCGCCGACGGGCCGCGCCTGATCGAGCTGAACGGACGCCTGGGCGGCGACCTCATCCCGCACGTCCACCAGCTCGCCACCGGCATCGACCTGGCCGTCGCCGCCGCCGAGATCGCCTTCGAGCGCGTCCCCGACCTCACCCCCACCCGCGCGCTCAGCGGCGAGATCCGCTTCCTCTACCCCTCGTACGACGGCACCGTCGACCGGGTCGTCCTGCCCGACCCCTCCGAGGTCGACGGCCTGGTCGAGGCCGTGGCCCTCGCCGAGCCCGGCGACGAGCTCCAGCTCCCGCCGCGCGGCCTCACCCCGCGCTCCGCCGCCCTCATCGCCGTCGGCGAGAACCCGGTCGAGACCCGCCGCGCCCTGGACCGGGCCGAGGGCCTCTCCCGCACCGAGGTGACCGGCGTCGGCACCCACAAGCTGGGCGCCCGCGTCGAGAACGCCGTCACCCGCCGCTTCTTCGACCACGAGCGCACCGCCGCCCGCATGACGGTCTCCGGCGTCCGGGGCGTCGAGTGGTTCCGCTACGGCGCCGGCGGCGGCGAGGGCCTCAACCGCCCCGTCTTCCTCAGCGCCGACGACGTCGCCGGCCTCGAACGCGACCTCAACGGCCTCTTCGAGCTCCTCAAGTCCGTCCCCGGCCGCCTCTTCGGCGGCGACCTGCACGCCTTCGCCAAGGCCGTCGGCATGAGCGACACCCAGGCCGACCTGGTGCTGCGCGGCGCGGTCGACGAGATCCCGCCGCTCTCCCGCGCCGACCTCTACCGCGAGACCGACGGCTTCCGCCTCATGGAGCTGAACACCGGCACCTCGCTCGGCGGCTGGCAGATGGGCGAGTTCGCCCGCGCCCTGATCAAGGACGAGGAGTTCGCGGCCTTCGCCGCCGCCGAGAACCTGGTCTACCCCGACCCGCTGGCCCGCATCACCGACGTGCTGCGCCGCCAGGCCCCGTCCCTCGCCGGGATCGAGCGCCCGCTGCTCGCCATCACCGACTGGCCCGACGGCTTCGAGAAGTCCAAGTGCTGGATGGAGTTCGTCGTCCCCGCCTTCAAGGACCTCGGCTTCGAACCGGTCGTCTGCCACCTCGGGGACTTCACCTACGAGGACGGCAAGGTCGTGTACGACGGGCGGCGCGTCGACGTCGTCTACCGCCTGTTCCTGCCCGGCGAGATGCCGGACGAGCCCCGCACGTACGACCTCGTCAACCCGCTCCTGGACGCCGCCGAGGCCGGGCAGGTCGAGCTGTTCGCCTCGCTCGACTGCGAGCTGTACGGCAACAAGGGCAGCCTCGCGATGCTCAGCGACGAGCGCAACCGGGCCGCCCTCACCGAGGAGGAGCGGGCCCTCGTCGACCGGATCCTGCCCTGGACCCGCTTCGTGCGCGACGAGAAGGTCACCTTCGAGGGCGAGAAGATCGACCTCCTGCCGTACGCCGTCGCCAACAAGGACCTCCTGGTCCTCAAGCCGACGCTGCTCTACGGCGGCGTCGGCGTCACCCCCGGCTGGACCACCGACCAGAAGGAGTGGGTGGAGAAGCTCCACCAGGCCGTCGGCGGCCCCTTCGTCCTCCAGCGCCGCCTGCTCCCCACCACCGAGCGGTTCCTCTCCGAGGACGGCGTCACCACCGAGGACATGGCCGTCGCCTACGGGACCCTCATGGTCGACGGAACGTACGCCGGAACCCTGGCCCGGGGCGTCACCGACCCGGCCGTCGGCATCGTCAGCATGTTGCGCGGGGCCCAGATCGGCTGCGCCTTCCACGTGGCCGACCCGGCGGACGGCGAGGGCGAAAGGTGACCGAGTCCACCGACTCGAACGGCTCGACGGAACCCGCCGGCCCCACCGGGCCGGCGGCTCCGGCGGCCCCCGGCGACGGCGCACCCGCCGCCGCCGGGGGCCGCGAGCGCGGAGCGCTGTGGCGCGACGCCGAGTTCATGAAGTTCTGGACGGGCGAGGGCATCTCCCAGATCGGCGCCCAGGTCACCACCCTGGCGCTGCCCCTGACGGCGGTGCTCACCCTGGACGCGTCCTCCTCCCAGGTCGGCCTGGTGAACGCCGCCTCCTACGCCCCGTTCCTGCTCGTCACCCTGCTCGTCGGGGTCTGGGTCGACCGCGTCCGCCGCCGCCCGCTGATGATCACGGCGAACGTGGGACGCGCGCTGCTCGTCACGGCGGTCCCCCTGCTCGCCGTGACGGACCTGCTGCGCATCGAGTTCGTGTACGTGGCGGCCCTGCTCATCGGGGCGCTCACCGTCGTCTTCGACGTCGCCTACCAGTCGTACCTGCCGACCCTCATCGGCAAGGAACACCTGGTGGAGGGCAACAGCAAGCTCCAGGGCACCAGTTCCCTCGCGCAGATCGGCGGCCCCGGCCTCGCCGGTCTGCTCATCGGCTGGGTCACGGCGCCGTACGCGCTGCTCATCAACGGCGCCTCGTACCTGGTCTCCGTGGTCACGCTGCTCACGATCCGCAGGCCCGAGCCGCCGCCGGTCGTCCCCGAGCGCCCCACAGGCCTGTGGAAGAGCGTCGGCGACGGCATCCGGATCATCTGGCACAGCGCCCACCTGCGGGCCTGCGCCCTGCAGTCCGGGCTCTACAACTTCTGCTGGATGTCGCTCCAGACCGTCTTCGTGCTGTACGCGGCCCGGCGCCTGGACCTCTCCCCGGGGACCATCGGCCTGCTGCTCGGCACCGGCGCGGTCGGCTCGCTCGGCGGCTCCCTGGTTGCCCGGAGCCTCAAGCGGACCATGGGGCTCGGCCCCGCGATCCTGGCGGCGCTCGTGCTGTGCTGCGCGGCCCCCGTGATCATCCCGCTGGCCCCGGCGAACGACGGGATCCTCACCCTGGTCCTGTTCGTCGCCGCGTTCGCGCTGATCGGCGCGGGCGGCACGATGGCCAACATCCACATCATCAGCCTGCGCCAGTCGATCACCCCGGACGAACTGCTCGGCCGGATGAACGCCGGCTACCGCTTCGTGTCCTGGGGGATGCTCCCGCTCGGCGCGCTCCTCGGCGGCTGGCTGGGCGACCTGATCGGCCTGCGCGAGACGCTCTTCGTGACCGCCGGGGCCTTCCTCTCGGCGGTCCTCGTGGTGCTCCTCTCCCCGGTCTGGCGCCTGAAGGACTTCCCGCCGCAGATCGGCGCGGAGCCGGGGGCGACGGAGAAGACGGCGGTGGGGTCATGACGGGCGACGACCACGGGACCGTGACGGACGACGGCGGCGACGGGGCCGTGACGCGCGACGCTCGCGGGACCGTCACGCGCGACGGCGGCGAGGGCGCGGCGCCCGGGGACTTCACGCGCCTCCTCGCCCGGCGCACCTCCTGGGGCCGCTCCGACGCCATCGACCGCATCCTGTCGGCCGCGAACGCGCCCGGCGTCCTGTCGATGGCCGGGGGCATCCCGGCCCCCGACAGCTTCCCCGTGGACCGCCTCGCCGCGATCACCGACCGGATCCTCTCCCGATCGGCCGCCGCCGCCCTCCAGTACGCCTCCACGGCCGGCGTCCCGGCGATGCGCGAGGCCGTGGCCCGGCGCGCGGGCGAGACCGGCGCACCGGTCGGCCCCGAGCGGGCGATGGTCACCGGCGGCAGCCAGCAGGGCCTGGACCTGGTCGCCAGGACCCTCCTCGACGAGGGCGACCTGGTGGCCCTGGACGACCCCAGCTACCTGGGCGCCGTCCAGTCCTTCCGGGGCGCCGGGGCCCGGCTCCTGCCGCTGCCCACGGACCGCGACGGCATGAGGACGGACGTCCTGGCGGAGCGGCTCGCCGCCGGGGCCCGGCCCAAACTGGTCTACGTCGTCCCGCACTTCCACAACCCCACCGGCGGCGTGCTCACGGAGGAGCGCCGCCGGGACCTGGCGGCCCTGGCCGACCGCTACGGCTTCCTGATCGTCGAGGACGACCCGTACGGCGACCTGGCGTTCGACGGGGAGCGGCTGCCGTCCACGGACGTGCACGGCGACCGGGTGATCCGGCTGATGAGCCTGTCGAAGACGCTCTGTCCCGGCTTCCGGGTGGCCGGGCTGACCGCCCCGGCGGGCCTGATCGGCGAACTGGTCGCGGCCAAGCAGAGCAGCGACCTCCAGACGAACACCTTCGGCCAGTACGTCCTCGCCGAACTCCTCGGCGACCCGGCGTTCCTCCCCGCCCACCTCGCCCGGCTGCGCACCCTGTACGGGGGCAAGGCGCGGGCGACGGCGGCGCTGCTGCGCGAGCGGCTGCCGTGGCTCGCCTTCGACGACCCGCGCGGCGGCCTGTTCTTCTGGTGCGCCGTGGACGACCCCCGGGTCACCTCGGACCTGCTGTACGAACACGCCCTGGCGCAGGGGCTCGCGCTCGTGCCCGGCGCGCCGTTCTGCATCGAGCAGGACGGCTCCCGGCTGCTGCGGCTCTCCTTCGCGACCCTCGACGAGGAGCAGCGACGGGAGGGCGTCTCCCGCCTGGCGACGGCCTTCGACAAGGCCCGCGCCGACGCGTACTGAACCATCCCGCCGCACACGCTCCACCGGTGCGCGCCGAACCACCCTCCCGGCGCGCACCGCCCCCGCCCTTCCGACGACGACACGCAACGAAGGAGCACGGTCATGACGGCACGCACACACCCCCCGGTGACCGCCGACTCGCTGGTGGCCCGGCTGTTCCAGGTGGTCGACTCCCGCTCGTGGGACGACCTCGGCGAGGTCTTCGCCGACGACGCGGTCTACGAGCGCCCCGGCTATCCGGCCCTGGAGGGCCTGGAGCGGATCCGCCACTTCTACGAGCACGAGCGGATCATCGCCTCCGGCGCCCACGAGGTCGACCAGGTCACCGGCGGCCTCGCCGCGGCGGCCTGCTGGGGCCGCTTCCGCGGCGCGAGCCGCGACGGCACCGCCCTGGACGAGGGCTTCGCCGACACGTACCTGGTCCGGGACGGCAAGATCGCGTACCGGAGGACGTACTTCTACCGCGCGGCGATCTGACGCGGGGCCGGACTCCGGGCGCGGCCCGGGGCCCGGCCCGGTCACCGCCCGCCGGGGCGGACCAGACCGCTCTCGTACGCGTGGACGGCGGCCTGGGTCCGGTCGCGCAGGGACAGCTTGGTCAGGATGCGGCTCACATAGGTCTTCACCGTCTGCTCGGCGACGACGAGCCGGGCCGCGATCTCGGCGTTGGAAAGGCCCTGCGCGATGAGCGCCAGGACCTCGGTCTCGCGCTCCGACAGACCGCCCAGGCGCCCCGCGGGCCGCACGTGCGGGGCGGGGCTGAGCCGGGCGAACTCCGCGATCAGCCGCTTGGTCAGCCGGGGCGCGAGCAGGGCCTCGCCGCGCGCCACGACCCGTACCGCCTCGGCGAGTTCCTCGGCCGACGCGTCCTTGAGGAGGAAGCCGGACGCGCCGGCGCGCAGCGCCTCGTACACGTACTCGTCCAGGTCGAAGGTGGTCAGCACGAGCACCTTGACGGTGGCGTCGGCGGGGGCGGTGAGCAGCCGGGTGGCCTCGATGCCGCCGGTGCCGGGCATCCGGACGTCCATGAGGACGACGTCGGGGGCGAGCGCCGCGGCCCGGGCGACGGCGTCGGCGCCGTCGACGGCCTGGCCGACCACCTCGATGCCGGGCTCGGCGTTCAGCAGGACCGTGAAGCCCTGCCGCACCATGACCTGGTCGTCCGCTATGAGGACCCTGATGACGTGGTTCATGAACCGTCCTTCGTGGAGGCGGGTCCCGGCCCCGGGGCGTCGGCGGGCAGGACGGCCGTGACCTCCCAGCCGCCGTCGGAGGTGGGACCCACGGCGAGTTCGCCGCCCAGCATGGCGGTGCGCTCCCGCATACCGAGCAGTCCGTGACCGGGCTCCCGGGCGGGACCGGCGGGAGCACGGCCGGCCGGGCGGCCGGCGGTGTTGGTGACCCGGACGGTCAGCCCGGCCGGATGGTGGTGGACCGACACCGAGACCCGGGAACCGGGCGCGTGCCGCACGGCGTTGCTCAGCGCCTCCTGGACGATGCGGTACGCGGACAGCTCGGTGCCCGGGGAAAGCGGCCGGGGCGTGCCCCGGGTCCCGGCGGTGACGTCCAGTCCGGCGCTCCGGACGTTGGCGAGGAGGTCGTCCAGCCGGTCGAGCGTGGGCTGCGGGGCGTGCCGCACCCCGGCGGCGGCGTCGCCCGGGTCGCCGTCGCCGCGCAGGACGCCGAGGACGCGCCGGAGTTCGGTGAGGGCGTCCACGGCGTTCTGCCGGATGCCCGCCAGGTTCTCGCGGAGCTCGGGGGACGGGTCGGCCACCAGGTGCGGGGCGACCTGGGCCTGGATCGAGATGACGGACATGTGGTGGGCGACGACGTCGTGGAGCTCGCGGGCGATGCGCCCGCGCTCCTCCAGGAGGGCGCGCCGGGCCCGTTCCCCGGCGGTCAGCTCCTCCTGCTCGACGAGGCGGCCGCGGGAGACGCGGGTCGCGCGCAGCGAGGTCCCGAGGACGACGGCGAGGGCGAAGGCGACGGCGCCCTGGACGAGGGTGTGGGGCCCCGGGACGTGGTGCGGGACCGCGGCGCCGATCCCGGTGAGCAGGGAGGCCCCGAGGGCGGCGGCGGAGGCGGCGGGGCGCACGCGGAGCGCGAGCAGGAGCAGCACGAGGGTGTGCAGCGCGATGTCCGGCGCGCTCCAGGGCCACGCGGCGCCGAAGACCCCCGAGGTCAGGGTGGCGAGGAGGGCGAGCGCGGCGACGGAGACCCACAGGGCGGCAGCGGGCCGGAAGAGGGCCAGGACGGGCGCGGCGCTCTGCAGGACGACGAGCAGCGGGACGGCGCCGGTGACGGGCTCCATGAGGCGCTCGTGGAGGTTCGCGTTCCAGACGCCCATGAGCACGCAGAACAGCACGACGTGCCCGTGGGCGAGCCGGCCGAGGTGGCGGTGGCGGGGCAGCGGGTCGCGGCGCCCCGGCCGCAGGTCGGCGCGCAGGACGCCCGGGACCGCGCGCAGCGCGCCCTCCCACCGTGACCCGTCCCCCAACGCGCTTCCCCCGCCCGTGTGTTCGTTTCTCCGCCCCAGCCTATGCACGGGGTGCCTCCGTCGTGGTGCCGGGCCGCCGCACGGGGGCCGGGGCGGTGCGTTCGTACGCGTGGAAGGCGGCGCCGCAGACCAGCAGCGCGCCCGCGAAGAGCGGGAGCCAGCCGAGCCGGGCGAGGACCCAGGCGTGGCCGTCGGGAACGGTGTGCAGTCCGGCGAGCGGCCCGTGGCCGAGCAGGTCCGCGGCGAGAAGGCCGCCGGCGGTGACGGCGATCATGGCGGTCTGGTGCCAGAGGAAGACCGTCATGGCGCCGAGGTTGAGCAGGGCCACGGCCGTCCGGGCGGCGGGCCGGCGCAGGGCGCGCCGGAGGGGCCCGAGGAGCAGGAGCACGCCGCCGCACTGGGCGAGGCCGAAGGTGACGGCGGCGAGCGTGGGCGGGGCGAGGTTGGAGACCGGCGCGCCGGGGACGCCCACCATGGAGGCCGGGTAGCCGGCGAGGACGACGAGCAGGCCGGTCGCGGCCCCACCGCCGAGGAGCAGCGTCCAGGCGGTGGCCGGGGCGAGCGGGCCGCGGCGGGCGAGGAGCGCGCCGAGGCAGTACGGGACGAGCCAGCCCGCGGGCAGGTTGAGCCAGCCGGCCGCGCCGGGGCCGTCGAGGCCGAAGCGGACCAGGTCGACGTGGAGGACGACGGCGAACGGCCACAGCGGGTGGACGCGCGCGACCAGCGGGGTGGCGGCGGTGAGGGCGGCCAGGACGAGCAGGAACCACAGCGGGGAGAGCACGAGCTTCCCGAGCGTCTGGACCGTCCGCCAGGGGACGCCGCAGGCGAGCATCCCGGCCGCGGCGACGAGCCAGACCGCGAGCAGCGGGACGACGGGCCGGAACAGCCGGCGCAGCCGGGCGGCGGTCCGGTGGCCGCCGCCCTCGCCGCGGGCGCGGGCGGCGACGTACCCGCCGACCAGGAAGAACACGGCGAGGGTCTGGAACGCCCAGGAGACCGGGGTGAATTCGGGCAGGTGGCCCAGGGGGCTCTCGACGCGCAGGGTGCCGCTGTCGGCGACGAGGGCGGTGACGAGCCAGTGGCCGAGGACCACGCCGAGGACGGCGAGGGCGCGCAGCGCGTCGAGGGCGCGGTCGCGCTCCGGCGGGGTCGCGGCGGCCGTCCGGCGGACGAGCGCGCGCACGGCCCCCCTCGGTCCGGTGGCCGGAGCGGTCACGGGGGCGGTCTCACGCACGGTCGGGCTCCCTTCCGTCGACGATCCGGGCGAGGTTGCGCAGGGGCACGGAGCCGGGGGCCAGGTAGTCGCCGTGGCCGCCGTCGCCCGCGGCGAACCGGCGGGCCCCGAACCCCGGCTCCACGGGGTCGGCCCCGAAGCCGAGTTCGCCGCCCGCGGGGAGGGGGACGCGCAGATGGGGCACGTCGGCGATCCAGTCGCCGGCCGCCCGCCCGGCCCAGACGGCGGCGTCCGTGCGCAGGTCGGCGGCGCGGTCGGCGCCGGCCCCCGGGCTCCCGTAGAGGACGAGGGCGGCGACGGGCAGCCCGGCGGCGGCGCGGGCGCACACCACGGAGCCGTACGAGTGCCCGAGGAGGGTGATCCGGGCGCCGGGCCGCAGCCGCGCCAGCTCCTCGACGAACGCGCGGAGCGCGGGCGCCGCCCGGTCGGCGCGGCCGGGGGTGAGGGAGGCGGTGCTGCCGGTGGCGGGGGTGCGGTAGCCGAGCCAGGCGACGACGGCGGCCCGGGCGCCGAACTCCCGCCGGAGGGTGTGCTGGAGGGCGACGGCGCCGGCCCGGAAGCGCGCGTAGGAGTCGAGGCCGGTGTCGGCGCCGGGCACGAGGACCGCGATCCGCCCGGCCCGCGCGAGGTCCCCGACCACCTCCGCGCTCCGCCCGCCGTCCCGCCCGTCGAACTCCAGGAACCGCCGGTCCGCCCCGGCCATCGCCCGCAGCGACGCGGCCCTCAGCCGCGCCCCGTGCTCCTCCGCCGTCCGCGCGGCCTCCCCCAGCGCCGTCCGCTCCGCCGTGTAGCGCCCTTCGAGCGCCGCGGCGAGCGCGTCCGGCCCGCCGTCCGCCCGCAGCGGCGCGACGGCGGGGGGCACGGGGGCCGGTACGTCGGCGGGGCGCGCGGCCCCGGCGACCGGCAGGGCGACGGCGACGGTGACGACCGCGGTGAGCAGGGCGCGACGGAGTCGGGGGAGGGGCGCCATGGGGGTCCTTCCGTACGGGGGTGCGTTCCGTTACGGAAGGTAGGGAGCCGCCGCTGTGGTCGGCGTCCCGCCGGAGAGCCGACTCGCCTTGTGGCTCTCGGGTATGACAGGGGTACGGGGCGGGGGCGGGGGCCAGCGTCCCGCGAGGACCGTGCCGGAGCCGGAGCCGGAGCCGGAGCCGGAGCCGGAGCCGGAGCCGGTGGCGGTGCCGGAGTCGGTGGCGGTGCCGGAGCCGGAGCCGGAGGCCCTACCCCCGTACCGCCCCCGTCGACCCCCGTACCACCAGCTCCGCCGGGACCGTCTCGCGGCCGCCCGGCGGGGGCTCCTCCGAGTCCGTCGCCAGGCGGCCCGCCCGGGCCCCCGTCTCGTGCAGCGGAAGCCGTACGGTCGTCAGGGCCGGGAATGCGTCGAGGGCGGACGGCAGGTCGTCGAAGCCCGCCACGGACACGTCGCCGGGAACGTCCAGGCCGCGCTCCCTGAGGGCCGCGCAGACGCCGAGGGCCACCGTGTCGTTGCAGGCGACGATCGCGGTCAGCTCCGGGTCGCGGGCCAGGAGCCCGGCCACCGCCGCGTGCCCGGCGCCCCGCTCGTACGAGCCGTGGACGGTCGGCCCCTCCGCGACGCCCGCCGCTTCGAGCGCCTCCCGGTGTCCCTCCAGGCGGTGCCGGGTCGTGGTCCGGCCGGCCGGTCCCGCCACGTATCCGATGCGCCGGTGGCCGAGGCCGAGCAGGTGCTCGGTGAGGAGGCGCGCGCCGGTCCGGTGGTCGAAGACGAGGGCCGCCGCGTGCGCGTCCCCCTCCACCGGCGGGCGTCCGCACAGCACGACCCGGGTCCCCGCGTCGGCCAGCCGGGACAGTTTGGCGGCCGTCGCCGCCAGCCGCCGGGGGTCCTCCAGGGAGCCGCCCATGAGGACCACGGCGGCGGCCCGCTGCCGCTGGAGCAGCGTGAGGTAGGTGAGTTCGCGCTCGGGGGAGCCGCCGGTGTTGCAGACGACGGCGAGCTTCTCGCCCCCGCCGCGCCCGGAGGCGCCCGCGCCGATCGCGGTCTGCGCCGCGCTCGCCATGATCCCGAAGAAGGGGTCCGCGATGTCGTTGACCAGCACGCCGACCAGGTCGGACGTGGCGGCGGCGAGGGAGCTGGCGGGGCCGTTGAGGACGTAGTCGAGGTCGGCCACGGCCCGCAGCACCCGCTCCCTGGTGGACTCGGCCACCGGGTAGTTGCCGTTGAGGACGCGGGAGACGGTGGCGGGGGAGACCCGAGCGCGGGCGGCCACGTCCGCCAGGGTGACGGTCATCGCGTGCGTACCTCCGGGGCCTTGTGGGGGGTGTTGTCGGCAGGCTAGCGTTCCTGCCCGTAGAAAGCGCTTTCTATCAAGCGCGGGGCACCCCGGCGATCGTGCGCGGGGCATCCGAGGAGAGGAACCTTCCGTGACGCGCAGGACCGTCCGCATCGCCATGAACGGCGTCACCGGCCGCATGGGCCACCGCCAGCACCTCGTCCGCTCGATCCTCGCCCTGCGCGAGCAGGGCGGCCTCGACCTCGGGAACGGCGAGGTCCTCTGGCCCGAGCCCGTCCTCGTCGGCCGCCGCGAGGCCGCCCTGCGCGCCCTCGCCGGGCGCCACGGCCTCACCGAGTGGTCCACCGACCTCGACGCGGTCCTCGCGGACGGGAGCGTCGACGTCTACTTCGACGCGCAGGTCACCCCGGCCCGCGCCGACGCGATCCGGAGGGCCGTCGCCGCCGGGAAGCACGTCTACACCGAGAAGCCGACGGCCGGGGACCTCGCCGAAGCCCTCGACCTCGCCCGGCTCGCCACCGAGAGGGGCGTCAAGCACGGCGTCGTCCAGGACAAGCTGTTCCTGCCGGGCCTGCGCAAGCTCAAGCGCCTGATCGACGGCGGCTTCTTCGGCGAGATCCTGTCCGTACGGGGCGAGTTCGGCTACTGGGTCTTCGAGGGCGACTGGCAGGAGGCCCAGCGCCCCAGCTGGAACTACCGCGCCGAGGACGGCGGCGGGATCGTCGTCGACATGTTCCCGCACTGGGAGTACGTGCTCCACGAGCTCTTCGGCCGGGTCACCTCCGTCACCGCCCACGTCGCCACCCACGTCCCGCGCCGCTGGGACGAGCACGGCAAGCCCTACGAGGCCACCGCCGACGACGCCGCGTACGGGATCTTCGGCCTCGAGGGCGGGGCCGTCGCCCAGATCAACTCCTCCTGGGCGGTCCGCGTCCACCGCGACGAACTGGTCGAGTTCCAGGTCGACGGCACCCACGGCTCCGCCGTCGCCGGACTGCGCGGCTGCCGCGTCCAGCACCGCTCGGCCACCCCGAAGCCGGTCTGGAACCCCGACCTCCCGGCCGCCGAGTCCTTCCGCGACCAGTGGCAGGAGGTCCCGGACAACGCCGTCTTCGACAACGGCTTCAAGGCCCAGTGGGAGCTGTTCCTGCGCCATGTCGTCCTCGACGAGCCCTACCACTGGGACCTCCTGGCGGGCGCCCGGGGCGTCCAACTCGCGGAACTGGGCCTGCGGTCCGCGGCCGAGGGCCGCCGCCTCGACGTCCCCGAGGTGACGCTGTGACGAGGACGCCCCGGCCGGACGACCACCGCACCGACACCAGGGAAGTGACCCCGTGACGATCCTCCTGCCCTCCCCCGGCGGCGGCCTCCGGGCGTACGAACCCCGCACCGACCCGCTGGCGCTCGCCCCGGCCGGGCCCCCGGCCTTCCGTACCGTCTTCTCCGCCGCGCACGTCGTCGCCGACCCGTACGCCGACACCACCCCCGACGGCCCCGCCGCCGTCGACTGGGACGCCACCCTCGCCTTCCGCCGCCACCTCTGGGCCCACGGCCTTGGGGTCGCCGAGGCCATGGACACCGCCCAGCGCGGCATGGGCCTCGACTGGGCGGGCGCGGCCGAGCTGATCCGGCGCTCGGCGGCCGAGGCGAAGGCCGTCGGCGGCCGGATCGCCTGCGGCGCGGGCACCGACCAGCTCGCGCACGGCACCCTCGCGGAGGTCCGCGCCGCGTACGAGGAACAGCTCGCGGTCGTCGAGGAGTCGGGCGCGCGGGCGATCCTGATGGCCTCCCGCGCCCTCGCGGCCGCCGCCACGGGGCCCGAGGACTACCTCGACGTCTACGGCCACCTCCTGCGCCAGGCGCGCGAGCCGGTGATCCTCCACTGGCTCGGCCCGGTGTTCGACCCGGCGCTCGACGGCTACTGGGGCTCGGCCGACCTCGACGCGGCGACGGAGACCTTCCTCGACGTCATCGCCGCCCACCCGGACAAGGTCGACGGCGTCAAGGTCTCCCTCCTGGACGCCCGGCGCGAGGTCGGGCTGCGTCGCCGCCTCCCCGACGGGGTGCGCTGCTACACGGGCGACGACTTCCACTACCCGGAGCTGATCGAGGGCGACGAACAGGGCTTCAGCCACGCCCTGCTCGGGATCTTCGACCCGCTGGGCCCGCTGGCCGCGCGGGCGGTCCGCACCCTCGACACGGGCGACGCGAAGGGCTTCCGCGCGCTCCTGGACCCCACGGTGGAGCTCTCCCGCCACCTGTTCCGCCCGCCCACCCGCTACTACAAGACGGGCGTCGTCCTCCTGGCCTGGCTGGCCGGACACCAGGACCACTTCACGATGGTCGGCGGCCTCCAGTCCGCCCGCTCCCTCCCGCACCTCGCCCGCGCGTACGAACTGGCCGACGGGCTCGGCCTGTTCCCCGACCCGGCCCTGGCGGAGTCCCGCATGGCGTCCCTCCTCACGGTCCACGGAGTCCCGCGATGAACCCCGAGCGCTTCTCGATCAACCAGATGACGGTCCGGCAGCTCTCCCTCCCCGACCTCGTCTCCCACTGCGTCCGCCTGGGCATCCGGGGCGTGGGCCTGTGGCGCGAACCCGTCCGGGAGTACGGGGTGGAGGCGGCGGCCCGGCTCGTACGGGAGGCGGGCCTGGCGGTCACCAGCCTCTGCCGGGGCGGCTTCTTCACCTCGGACGACTGGCTCGCCCCCAACCGCGCGGCGGTCGACGAGGCGGCGGCCCTCGGCACCGACACCCTGGTCCTGGTCTCCGGCGGCCTGACCCCCGCCTTCCCGGACCTCCCCGCCGCCCGGGCCCGCATCACCGAGGCGATCGGCGAACTGGCCCCGTACGCGGAGGAGCGCGGCGTCCGCCTGGCCGTCGAACCGCTCCACCCGATGTACGCCTCCGACCGGTGCGCCGTCTCCACCCTGGACCAGGCCCTGGAGATCGCCGAACGCTTCCCGTCCTCCCAGGTGGGCGTGGTCGTCGACACGTACCACCTCTGGTGGGACGACCGGGCCCCGGCGGCGGTGGAGCGCGCGGCCGCGGCCGGCCGCGTCCACGCCTTCCAGCTCGCCGACTGGACCACGCCCCTCCCGGCCGGGGTCCTCGACGGCCGGGGCCAGCTGGGCACGGGCGCGATCGACCTCCGGGCCTGGACGGCCCTCCTGGAGCGGACCGGCCACACGGGCCCGGTGGAGGTGGAGCTCTTCAACGCCGCCCTGTGGGCGAGGGACGGGGCCGAGGTCCTGGAGGAGACGCTGGAACGCTTCCTGGCGATCTGAGGCCCCGCTTCCCGGCCGCTACTTCTTCGGGCCGCCCAGCAGGTCCCCGAGGCCGCCTCCCGCGCCGCCCTTCTTCGCGGCGCGCTTGGTGAGGACCGCGACGACGACCGGGACGAGGAGCTCGACCGCGCGGTTCGCCGTGGCCGGCGGGATGCCGGTGCGCTTCGCGACGGCGTTCGCCGCCGGCTTCGCCAGCTTGGCGAGCACCCCGGCCATCAGACCGCCGCTCACCAGGCCGCCGAGGGCGGCGACCCCCTGGAGCGGCGGTTCGGGGGAGGCGACCTCGTCGACGGCGGCGCGCACCTCGTCCGCGCTGCCCGGCTCGGCGGCCGCCTGCCGCAGCCCGCCCGACAGCTCCGCCACCGAACTGCCCACGACCTCCTGCGCCCCGTCCGCGTCCGTACCGAGCAGCCCCGCGATCTCGTGAAGCCGGTCGGCACCCAGCTCGTTCAGCACGTCGTCCTGGAAGGAAGGTTCACTCATGCCGGAAACGCTACGGTTCGTCCGCCCCTCCGGCATCCGGAACCCCCGGTCCTCCACGGGCTCGCCGGCTTCCTGTCCGACCCCTTCGCTACGGTCGACACATGTCCAACGAGGGTCGCGGTCCGGCAGTGGTCGAAGGGGTCCTGGAGCGGATCACCTACGCCAACGAGGAGACGGGATACACCGTCGCCCGGGTCGACACCGGGCGCGGGGCCGGTGACCTGCTCACGGTCGTCGGCGCGCTGCTCGGTGCCCAGCCGGGGGAGTCGCTGCGCATGGAGGGCCGCTGGGGGTCCCATCCGCAGTACGGGAAGCAGTTCACCGTCGAGAACTACACGACCGTCCTGCCCGCCACCATCCAGGGCATCCGCCGCTACCTCGGCTCCGGTCTGGTCAAGGGCATCGGGCCGGTCTTCGCCGACCGCATCACCCAGCACTTCGGGCTCGACACCCTCGACATCCTCGAAGAGTCCCCGGGCCGCCTGATCGAGGTCCCGGGGCTCGGGCCCAAGCGGACCAAGAACATCACCGCCGCCTGGGAGGAGCAGAAGGCGATCAAGGAGGTGATGGTCTTCCTCCAGGAGGTCGGCGTCTCCACCTCCA
The DNA here is from genome assembly GCF_044760185.1 of Streptomyces sp. NPDC098101. NCBI lineage: Bacteria > Bacillati > Actinomycetota > Actinomycetes > Kitasatosporales > Streptomycetaceae > Streptomyces > Streptomyces sp. NPDC098101. The sequence continues at coordinate 289,292 of NZ_JBIWAS010000002.1, forward strand.
TCGCGGTCCGGATCTACAAGCAGTACGGGGACGCCTCCATCTCCGTCGTGCGGAACCAGCCCTACCGGCTCGCCGCCGACGTGTGGGGCATCGGCTTCCTCACCGCCGACCGGATCGCGCAGTCCGTCGGCATCCCGCACGACAGCCCCGACCGGGTGAAGGCCGGCCTCCAGTACGCCCTGTCGCAGTCCAGCGACCAGGGGCACTGCTTCCTGCCCGAGGAGCGGCTGATCGCGGACTCGGTGAAGCTCCTCCAGGTCGACACCGGGCTCGTCATCGAGTGCCTGGGCGAGCTGGCCGAGGACCCCGAGGGGGTCGTCCGGGAGACCGTGCCGGGGCCCGAGGGGACACCCGTCACCGCCGTGTACCTCATCCCGTTCCACCGGGCCGAGCTGTCCCTCGCCGGGCAGCTCCGGCGGCTGCTGCGGGCCGAGGAGGACCGGATGCCGGCCTTCCGGGACGTGCCCTGGGACAAGGCCCTGGCCTGGCTCGCCACCCGCACCGGGGCCACCCTCGCCCCCGAGCAGGAGGAGGCCGTGCGGCTCGCCCTCACCCGCAAGGTCGCGGTCCTCACCGGCGGCCCCGGCTGCGGCAAGTCCTTCACCGTCCGCTCCATCGTGGAGCTGGCCCGCGCCAAGAAGGCCAGGGTGGTGCTCGCCGCCCCCACCGGCCGGGCCGCCAAGCGGCTCGCGGAGCTGACCGGCGCCGAGGCCTCCACCGTCCACCGGCTCCTGGAGCTCAAGCCCGGCGGGGACGCCGCCTACGACCGGGACCGGCCGCTCGACGCGGACCTGGTCGTCGTCGACGAGGCCTCCATGCTGGACCTGCTCCTGGCGAACAAGCTGGTGAAGGCGGTGGCCCCGGGCGCCCACCTGCTGCTCGTGGGGGACGTGGACCAGCTCCCCTCGGTCGGCGCGGGCGAGGTCCTCGGCGACCTGCTCGCCCCCGGCAGCCCCGTGCCGGCGGTCCGGCTGACCCGGATCTTCCGGCAGGCCCAGCAGTCCGGCGTCGTCACCAACGCGCACCGGATCAACGCCGGCACGCCCCCGCGCACCGACGGCCTCCCGGACTTCTTCCTCTTCGCCGAGGAGGAGACCGAGGACGCGGCCCGGGTCGCCGTGGAGGTCGCGGCCCGTCGCATTCCGGCCAAGTTCGGCCTCGACCCGCGCCGGGACGTGCAGGTCCTGGCCCCGATGCACCGCGGCCCGGCCGGTGCGGGCGCGCTCAACGGACTGCTCCAGCAGGCCATCACCCCGGCCCGCCCCGACCTCCCGGAGAAGCGGTTCGGCGGCCGGGTCTTCCGCGTCGGCGACAAGGTCACCCAGATCCGCAACAACTACGACAAGGGGGCCAACGGCGTCTTCAACGGCACCGTCGGCGTCGTCACCGCCCTGGACCCCGTCGAGCAGCGCCTCACCGTGCGGACGGACGAGGACGAGGAGGTGCCGTACGACTTCGACGAGCTGGACGAACTCGCCCACGCGTACGCGGTCACCATCCACCGCTCGCAGGGCAGCGAGTACCCGGCGGTGGTCATCCCGGTGACCATGAGTGCCTGGATGATGCTCCAGCGCAACCTGCTCTACACGGCCGTGACCCGGGCCCGGAAGCTGGTCGTCCTGGTCGGCTCCCGCCGCGCCATCGCCCAGGCGGTGCGCACGGTCTCGGCCGGCCGCCGCTTTACCGCACTCGCCCACCGGCTCACAGGGCCCGCCCTCGTGTGAAAGATCACGGAGGGGTACCGGAACCGGGGCGAAGGGGACAGGATATGAAGGTTGGCGGCACTGAGTGCCTCCAATTGGCCCAATGGTCGACCCCGAGTGCACTCTCCTGAGCCAAATGGGGGATGGTAGAGACAGTCAGGGCACCTCGAAGAAGAGGCACTACGTCGGTGAGGGATGACGTGAGCGACAACTCTGTAGTACTGCGGTACGCGGACGGTGAATACACCTACCCGGTGGTCGAGAGCACCGTCGGTGACAAGGGCTTCGACATCGGTAAACTCCGAGCCCAGACCGGTCTGGTCACCCTGGACAGCGGATACGGCAACACCGCCGCCTACAAATCCGCGATCACCTACCTCGACGGTGAGCAGGGCATTCTGCGGTACCGCGGCTACCCCATCGAGCAGCTGGCCGAGCGCTCCACCTTCCTTGAGGTGGCGTACCTGCTGATCAACGGTGAGCTGCCCAAGGTCGACGAGCTCGCGACCTTCAAGAACGAGATCACGCAGCACACGCTGGTCCACGAGGACGTCAAGAACTTCTTCCGCGGCTTCCCGCGGGACGCCCACCCGATGGCGATGCTGTCCTCGGTGGTCTCCGCGCTGTCCACCTTCTACCAGGACAGCCACAACCCGTTCGACGAGGAGCAGCGGCACCTCTCCACGATCCGGCTGCTCGCCAAGCTGCCGACGATCGCGGCGTACGCGTACAAGAAGTCGATCGGCCACCCGTTCGTCTACCCGCGCAACGACCTCGGGTACGTCGAGAACTTCCTGCGCATGACCTTCTCGGTCCCGGCGCAGGAGTACGAGCTCGACCCGGTCGTCGTCTCGGCGCTCGACAAGCTGCTCATCCTCCACGCGGACCACGAGCAGAACTGTTCGACCTCCACCGTGCGTCTGGTCGGCTCCTCGCAGGCGAACATGTTCGCCTCGATCTCCGCCGGCATCTCCGCCCTCTGGGGCCCGCTGCACGGCGGCGCCAACCAGTCGGTCCTGGAGATGCTGGAGGGCATCAAGGCCAACGGCGGCGACGTCGACTCCTTCATCCGCAAGGTGAAGAACAAGGAGGACGGCGTCCGCCTGATGGGCTTCGGCCACCGGGTGTACAAGTCCTTCGACCCGCGCGCCAAGATCATCAAGGCGGCCGCGCACGACGTCCTCTCCGCGCTCGGCAAGTCCGACGAGCTGCTGGACATCGCGCTCAAGCTGGAGGAGCACGCGCTCTCCGACGACTACTTCGTCTCGCGCAACCTCTACCCGAACGTGGACTTCTACACGGGTCTGATCTACCGCGCCATGGGCTTCCCGACCGAGATGTTCACCGTGCTCTTCGCGCTCGGCCGCCTTCCCGGCTGGATCGCCCAGTGGCACGAGATGATCAAGGAGCCGGGTTCCCGCATCGGCCGCCCGCGCCAGATCTACACGGGCGAGGTCCTGCGCGACTTCGTCCCGGTCGAGGCCCGCTAGCCCTTCGCGGCGACACGCCGGACACCGGAGAACCGGACACCGGAAAAGCGGACACCGGAAAGCGAGAAGCGCCCCGCTCCCCGATCCCCCCACGGGTCGGCGAGCGGGGCGCTTCCCATATCCCCGGTGCGGATTCCCCCCACGGGATCCGGGCCGGGCGTCTGCCGGCGACAGCCGGTGGCTGTGCGGATCGGGTGCGACGCGGTCTGCCGGGGTCCGTACGGGAGGGCCGCTCAAAGCTCCCCGGTGCACGTCCCCCGGCCAACGCTTGCCTGGGACGTCCCCCAAGACATCCCATGAACGTCCCCCAAGACGTTCTCGGCATCGCCCACTTAGACTCACGAACAGCCCAGATGGTTACCCCACAATATCTGTGATCTAGGTCTCGATGTGAAGGTCCTGTGCATCACGTGTAGGTGAACTCACGTGAACCGCCGGAGTCGCAGGCTGTTGGATACGACGAACACGGACGAAAGGGCCATCGCGAGCCCCGCGATCATCGGATTGAGCAGTCCGGCCGCCGCGAGCGGCAGCGCGGCCACGTTGTAGCCGAAGGCCCAGCAGAGGTTCCCCCTGATCGTGGCGAGGGTCCGCCGGGAGAGCCGGACGGCGTCCGCCGCGACCCGCAGGTCGCCCCGGACCAGGGTCAGGTCGCTCGCCTCGATGGCCGCGTCCGTGCCCGTGCCCATCGCCAGGCCCAGATCGGCGGTGGCGAGCGCGGCGGCGTCGTTCACCCCGTCCCCGACCATGGCGACCGTCCGCCCCTCCTCCTGGAGCCGCCGGATCACCTCCGCCTTCCCCTCGGGCAGCACCTCGGCGATCACCTCGTCGATGCCCACCTCGTCCGCCACGGCCTCCGCCACCGCCCGGTGGTCCCCGGTGAGCAGCACCGGGCGCAGCCCCAGGGCGCGCAGCCGGGCGACCGCCTCGGCGCTGGTGTCCTTGACGGTGTCGGCGACGGTCAGGGTGCCCCGGGCCACCCCGTCCCAGGCGACGTGGACGGCGCCGGGTTCGGAGGCCGCGGGCACCTCGATCCCCTCCGCCGCGAGCAGGGCGGCGCGCCCGACGACGACGAGCCGCCCCTCGACCGAGCCGCGCACCCCGAGCCCGGGGACGTTCTCGAAGGTCTTCGGCACCGGGAGCGGGCCGCACCGCCCGGCGGCGGCCTCCGCGACCGCGCGGGCCACCGGGTGCTCGGAGGAGTGCTCCAGGGCGCCCGCGAGCCGCAGCAGCTCGTCCTCGTCGGCGCCCTCGGTGCCGTACGTCCCCCCGTACACCCGGACTCCGGCGAGGCGCATCCGGCCGGTGGTGACCGTGCCCGTCTTGTCGAGGACGACCGTGTCGATCCGGCGGGTGGACTCCAGGACCTCCGGGCCCTTGATCAGGATGCCGAGCTGGGCGCCCCGGCCGGTGCCGACCAGGAGCGCGGTCGGGGTCGCGAGGCCCAGGGCGCAGGGGCAGGCGATGATCAGGACGGCGACGGCGGCCGTGAAGGCGGCCGTCGGGTCGTCCGTGACGAGCAGCCGGACGACGAGGGTGCCGAGCGCGATCAGCAGGACGACCGGCACGAAGACGGCCGAGACCCGGTCGGCGAGCCGCTGCACGGCGGCCTTGCCGCTCTGGGCCTCCTCGACCAGCTTCGCCATCCGGGCGAGCCGCGTGTCGGCGCCGACCCGGACGGCCTCCACGACCAGCCGGCCCGAGACGTTGACGCAGCCGCCGGTCACGGCCGAGCCGGGGAGGACGTCGAGGGGCAGCGACTCGCCGGTGAGCAGGGAGGCGTCGACCGCCGACGCGCCCTCGGTCACGGTGCCGTCGGTGGCGATCTTCTCCCCGGGGCGTACGACGAAGAGGTCGCCGGCCCGCAGCCCGGAGACCGGGATCCGGGTCTCCGCGCCGCCCCTGAGGACGGCCACGTCCTTGGCGCCGAGCTCCATCAGGGCCCGCAGCGCGGCGCCCGCCTTCCGCTTGGCACGGGCCTCCAGATACCGCCCGAGGAGGAGGAAGGTGACGACCCCGGCCGCGACCTCCAGGTAGATCGCGGAGGAGCCGTCCGAGCGGTCCGCGGTGAGGTCGAAGCCGTGCCTCATGCCGGTCGTGCCCGCGTCGCCGAGGAAGAGGGCCCACAGGGACCAGCCGAAGGCGGCGAGGGTGCCGATCGAGACCAGGGTGTCCATGGTGGCGGCGCCGTGCCGGAGGTTGGTCCAGGCGGCCCGGTGGAAGGGCAGCCCGCCCCAGACGACGACGGGGGAGGCGAGCGTGAGCGAGAGCCACTGCCAGTGGTCGAACTGGAGGGAGGGGACCATCGCGAGCAGGACGACGGGCGCGGAGAGGACGGCGGAGACGGTCAGCCGCTGCCGGAGCGAGGCCGTCTCGGGGTCCTCCGGAGCCTCCGCTTCCCGTACGGGGTCGGGCTCGGGCTCCGGCGGCGGGGGCTCCTCGGCGGTGTAGCCGGTCCTGACGACGGTGGCGATCAGCGCGTCGACCGGGAGCTCCGGGGGGTGTTCGACCCGTGCCTTCTCGGTGGCGTAGTTGACCGTCGCGGTCACCCCGTCCATCCGGTTGAGCTTCTTCTCGACGCGGGCGGCGCAGGAGGCGCAGGTCATGCCACCGATCGTCAGCTCGGTGATCGTGGACGTCATCAGCGGTTCCAAACGGGAGCGGGGCCGTACCCGGTAACGGTACGACCCCACGGGGTGCCGGCGGGCCGGCGGTCAGACCAGCTCGTAACCGGCCTCGTCGACGGCGGCGCGCACGGCCTCGCGGTCGAGCGGGCTCCCGGAGACGACGGTGACCTCGCCGGTCTTGGCGACGGCCGTGACGGAGGTGACGCCGGGGAGCTCGGAGATCTCGCCGGAGACGGCGCCCTCGCAGTGCCCGCAGGTCATGCCCTTGACCTGGTAGACGGTGGTGAGTTCGGTCTGCGCCTCTGCGGTCATGGCGTTCTCCTCGTAGGGTTCGGAGCCTTACGGGACCGAGCTTATACCCCTAGGGGGTATGAATTCCACTCGTGCCGGACCGTGTCGCGCCGGGCCGTGTCGCGGTGGCCGGCTCCTCGACCAGGGGGGCGAGGTAGCGCAGCAGGAGGGTCTTCAGCTCGGCGACCGTGGCGTCCCGCTCGGGGCCCTCGGGCGCGGCGAGGACGAGGTCCAGGCCGCCCTTGAAAGCGGCGAAGGTCATCCCGGCGATCCGGCCCCGGTCGGCGGCGGAGAGCGCGGGCGCGTAATGGCCGATCACCTCCTCCACCCGGGTGAGCAGGGTGGCGTGCAGCTCGTCGTGCTCCTCGGCGATCCGGCCGGGGACGTCGGAGCCGTGCATCAGGGCGAGGAAGGCCGGGTTGGCGCAGTTGAACTCGATCAGCGGGTCCACGACCGCGTCCAGCAGGTCGGGCAGCGGCAGGCCGAGGTTCTCCGCCGTGAACGCCTGGCCGTGGGCCTCCCGCATGTCGTGCAGGAGGCGCTCGCCCAGCTCGATCGCGATGGCCTCCTTGTTCGGGAAGTACTGGTAGAGCGTGCCGGGCGAGACGTGCGCCTCGCGGGCGATCGCGTTGGTGCTGGTCGCCGTGTAGCCGTTCGCGCAGAAGACGTTCGCGGCGGCCTGGAGCAACTGCGCGATGCGGCGCTCGCCCCGCGCCTGACGGCGGCGCGGCTTCGGTTCTTCGGACGTGTCCTCGGACATGACTGTCCCCAGCTCTTCTCGACCCGTTTGACAAACGCGAGAGGTCGCTCGCATTCTTGTGAAACGCGAGTGATCGCTCGTGTTTGCCAGTCTATGGCAATGGGTGACCCGCGCGTCCTGCCGGGAAGCGTGTGCGCACGGGTCAGGTGAAGGGGACACCTCGTCATGGCCGAAGTCAAGAAAACAGCCCCCGACGGAACCGGCGGCGGGGGAGAAACCGCAGGTGGGGCCGGGGCGGGGGGTGCCGGGGGCGCGCCGGGCCCCGGGACCGGGGCGGGCGCCGCGCACGGCCCCGGCCCGGGCGCCGGAGCCGCGCCGGGATCCCCGACCGGGACCGACGGGGCGTCCGGACCCGGTTCCGGGCCCAGGACCGGGAACGGCAAGGCGTCCGGTGCCGGATCCCCCGGTGGGGGCGGCGGGACGTCAGGTCCCGGAGGCCGGGGTGTGAGCGGCAAGGCGTCCGGTCCCGGGACCCGGGGTGGGGGTGGTGGGGCGTCCGGCTCCGGAGTTCTCGCCGGGGGCGGCAAGGGGTCCCGTGCCGGATCCCCCGGTGGGGGATGGACGCGGTTCGTGACCGCGCGGCCCCGGGTCACGTTGCTCGTGGCCCTCGTGCTCACCGCCCTCGCCGTCTTCGCCGGGGGCGGGGTCGCGGACCGGATGGGGAGCGGCGGCTGGGAGGACCCGGCCGCCGAGTCCACGTACGCGGCCGAGGAGCTGGAGCGGCACTTCCCCGGCTCCCGGCCGAACCTGCTGCTCCTCGTCGACTCCGGCACGGCCGGGACCGACGCCCCGGCCGTCGCCGCCGAGGCCCGCCGGCTCGCCGGGCGGCTCGACGCCGAGCCGGGCGTCGAGGGCGTCGGCTCCTACTGGTCCACCGGCTCGCCCGCCCTCCGCTCCGAGGACGGCCGCAAGGCCGTGATCGCCGCCCGGATCACCGGCGAGGAGAAGGAGGCCGCGGCCGTCCTCGACCGGATCGCCCCCGCCTACCGGGGCGCCCACGGCCCCGTGGAGGTCTCGCTCGGCGGCGAGCTCGCCGTCCGCCACGAGATGCAGACGCTCATCGAGGAGGACCTGCTGCGGGCCGAGCTCATCGCCCTGCCCCTCACCCTCGTCCTGCTCGTCATGGTCTTCGGCAGCGCCGTCGCCGCCCTGCTGCCCCTCGGCGTCGGCATCGTCGCCATCCTCGGCACCAACGCCATCCTGCGCGGCCTCACCGAGTTCACCGACGTCTCCGTCTTCGCGCAGAACCTGACCACCGCGCTCGGCCTCGGACTCGCCATCGACTACGCCCTGTTCGTCGTCCGCCGCTACCGCGAGGAGCTCGCCGCCGGCGCCGACACCCGCACCGCCGTCCGCACCACCCTGCGCACGGCCGGACGGACCGTGCTCTTCTCCGCCCTGACCGTCGCCGTCTCGCTCGCCGCGATGCTGGTCTTCCCGCAGTACTTCCTGCGCTCCTTCGCGTACGCCGGGATCGCGGTCGTCCTCCTCGCCGCCACCGCCGCGCTCACCCTGCTCCCGGCCGCCCTCGTGCTGCTCGGCCACCGGGTCAACGCCCTCGACCTGCGGCGCCTGTTCCGGCGCGGCCGCGAGCCCGGCGGGGACGCCCCGGGCGCGGGCTGGGCGCGCGCCGCCGGTCTGGTGATGCGCAGGGCGCCCGTCTTCGCCGTCCTCACCACCGCCGGCCTCGTCCTCCTCGGACTGCCCTTCCTCGGCGTGAAGTTCGGCACGGCCGACGACCGCCAGCTCCCCGTCACCGCCTCCTCCCGGATCGTCCAGGACGAGCTGCGGGACGGCTTCCCCGGCAGCCCCGGCGGCGGGATCACCGTCCTCGCCGAGGGACCGGCCACCCCCGCCCAGTACGAGGCCTACCGCGAGCGCATCGAGGCCCTCGACGGCGTCGGCCGGGCCGACGGACCGGTCACCACGGGCGGCGGCGACTCCGCCCGCGCCTACTTCACCGTCGTGCCCGACGGCGAGTCCGTCGGCGCCGGAGCCCAGCGGGCCGTCGGCGAACTGCGCGCCGCCGAGGCGCCGTTCGACGTCTCCGTCACCGGCCCGGCCGCCGTCCTGGTCGACTCCAAGGACGCCATAGGCGAGCGGCTGCCCTGGGCGGCGGGGATCGTCGCCCTCGTCACCCTGCTCCTGGTCTTCCTGCTCACCGGAAGCGTCCTCATCCCGCTCCAGGCCGTCGTCCTCAACGCCCTGAGCCTCACGGCCATGTTCGGCGCCGTCGTCTGGGTCTTCCAGGACGGACACCTCTCCGGGTTCCTCGGCTTCACCCCCACCGGCGACATCGAGACCACCCTGCCCGTGCTCATGTTCTGCGTGGCCTTCGGACTCTCCATGGACTACGGGGTGTTCCTGCTCTCCCGCGTCAAGGAGGAGTACGACGCCACCGGCGACCACGAGCACTCCGTCCGCTTCGGCCTGAGCCGCACCGGCGGCCTGATCACCGCCGCCGCCGTCATCCTCGCCGTCGTCATGGTCGCCATCGGCACCTCCCGCGTCACCAACACCAAGATGCTCGGCCTCGGGGTCGCCCTTGCCGTCCTCATGGACGCGATGGTGGTCCGCAGCCTCCTCGTCCCCTCCGTCATGAAGCTGACCGGCCGCCTCACCTGGTGGGCCCCGGGACCGCTGCGCCGCTTCCACGACCGCTTCGGCGTCAGCGAGTCGGACCCGTACAACCCTCCCCGTACTCCGGAGGTCACAGAGGTGTCCGAGGAGCGCCGGGAGACCGTCTCCTCATCCCCCTGAGCCGGTCGTGCCGGTGCGTGCGCGGGCGGCTCCTCCGACGCAAGACGGAACCGGAGTGATCGACATGAGACGTGTGCGCGTGGCCCTGGCCACGACGGTCGTCACCCTCGCCGTGGTGGCCCCGGCGCTGCCCGCGGCAGGGGCCCCCGCCCCTGCCGCCCCCGGCGCCACCGCCGCCGCCCCGGGCACGATCGTGCAGGAGGGCGGCCCGCTGACCGTCCCCGCGGGCGAGGAGGGGCCGGTCACCACCCGGCTCACCGTCACCCTGCCGCCCGGGACCACCGGACCGCTGCGGGAGGAGCGGCTCGGCTTCGAGGTGGAGAACGGCCGGCCGGGCAGCCGCCCCGGCCAACTGGTCACCTCCACCTGCGCGGTGAACGGCGGAGCGTTCGCGCCCTGCCCGTGGCACTCCCCGGACCCCGAGACGGTCGAAGGCATCTGGCTCGGCTTCGACCTCCCCCGGGCCGAGGTGCCCGCCGGCTCCTCGACCGTCACCTACGACGTCACCGTCGACACGGGCTCGGGAATGGAGTGGCTCGGACTCCTCTCGACCTCCGTCGAACTCCGCGACCAGCGCGGGGTGGTCGCGCGCGGCGAGCTGGCCTTCCGGTTCGTGCCCGGCACCCCCGAGGCGTGGCGGCGGTCCACGCTGCACGCCCGCGACCGCGACGGCGTCCTGTGGCAGTACGACGCCACGGGACGCACGAACACGCTGCTCAAGCCGCGCAAGCGGGTCGGCGGCGGCTGGAACGTCTACACGGCGCTCGCCAAGCTGGGCCCCAAGGACGCCTCGGGCCTGGGGGACATGGTGGCGCGCGACCGGGACGGCGTCCTCTGGTACTACGAGGACGGCCGCCGGCCGAACGCGCCGTTCGAGCCCCGGTTCCGGGTCGGCGGCGGCTGGAACGTCTACACCGCCCTCGTCGGCCTGCCCGGCGGCGACCTGGTGGCCCGCGACCGGAACGGCGTGCTCTGGCGCTATCACCGCTCCGGAGGAACCACGCCGGTCTTCGCACCCCCGGTCCGGGTGGGTGGCGGCTGGAACGTCTACACCGCCCTCACCGCCTTCGGCGACGGCCTGGTCGCCCGGACCGCCGACGGAAAGCTGTGGCGCTACGAGAAGGCGGACGGCGCCCGGCCGGCCGTGCCCTTCAAGCCCCGCCGCCCGGTCGGCGGCGGCTGGAACCGCTACGACGCCCTGGCCGGAGCGGGCCTGATCGGCGACCAGGAGCCCTCCCTCGCGGCCCGCACCAAGAACGGCGACCTGCTGGTCTACGGCACCCGCCGCGTGAACGGCGGCAGCGAGCCGTACGCCCCCCGCCCGGCCGGCTGGAGCTGGAACATCTACGACCTGATCGTCTGATCCGCCGCACGGCCCGGCGCCGGGCCCCGGAACGTTCCGGGACCCGGCGCCGGGCGCGTACGGGGGACGGGGACGGGATCAGTCGCGGCGGGTCCGGTTGCCGGGGCGGCTCGCGACCCAGGCGCGGATCGTGTCCGCGTACCAGAACGGCTTGCCCGACTCGACGTGGTCGGGCGGCGGGAGCAACCCGTGCTTCCGGTAGGAGCGGACGGTGTCCGGCTGCACCCGGATGTGCGCCGCGATGTCCTTGTACGACCAGAGCCTCTTGTCCGTCATGCCTGGTACCTCCCTGCGCACCGCGCAGCGGCGGCGGGGGTGCCGTTCGGGGGCGCTGCGGGTGGGCGTTGGCGATCACTGAGCCTGTGCCCCCTGCAACGACCCCCTCAGACAGGAGGAGAACGGCTGTCACGCGCCTGTGACGGGAAACCCGCGTAACGGAGAAAAGCGTGACGAAGGAGGGACCTGTGTGACGGAAGTGACGCATCGGGCCACCGGTGTGTCCGCGTGCGCGGCCCCGGGCCGGGACGGTAAGGGGGCGCGGGTCACACCCCGCAGGAGCGGAGGAAGCGCCGGGTCCGCAGCGCGACCGGGTACGGGACGTCCGGGTCGCACGGGTACATGTCCTGCTCGACGATCGCGAAGAGGTCCACGTCCAGGGCGCGGGCGGCGGCGAGCACCGGCTCCAGGGCGGGCACCCCGGACGGCGGCTCGCACATCACGCCCCGCGCCACCGCCGGACCGAACGGCGTCCCCTCGGCGACCACCTCCGCCAGGACCGCCGGGTCGACCTGCTTCAGGTGCAGATAGCCGATCCGCTCCCCGTACCGCTCGATCAGTTTGACGCTGTCCCCGCCGGCGTACGCGTAGTGCCCGGTGTCCAGACAGAGCGAGACGGCCTCCGGGTCGGTGGCGTCGAGGAAGCGCGTCACGCTCTCCTCGCCGTCCAGGTGCGTGTCCGCGTGCGGATGGACGACGATCCGCAGCCCGTACCGCTCGCGCACCTCCCGGCCCAGACGCTCCGTCAGCCGGGTCAGGTCCCGCCACTGCCCGGCGGTGAGGACGGGATCCTCCAGGACCTCGCCCGTGCGGTCGTCCCGCCAGAACGACGGGATGACGACCAGGTGGCCCGCCCCCATCGCCTGCGCCAGGGCCGCGTTCTCGGCGACGTGCGCCCAGGTCCGGTCCCAGGCGTCCGGCCCGTGGTGCAGGCCGGTGAAGACCGTCCCCGCCGAGACCCGCAGCCCGCGCCGGGCGGTCTCCTCCGCGAGGACCGCCGGATCGGTGGGCAGATAGCCGTACGGGCCGAGCTCGATCCACTCGTAGCCCGCGCCCGCCACCTCGTCGAGGAAGCGCTGCCAGGGCACCTGCCGGGGGTCGTCGGCGAACCACACCCCCCACGAGTCGGGAGCGGACCCGACCCGGATCCGGGACGACGGCGGCGCGCACGGCCGGGACGGGGCGTTCGGTGACGGCTGCGGGGACGGCTTCGTCATGACAGCCACCCTGACCGGGGCCGGGAGCACCGTCAAGCGCGCCGGCGGTCCGCATGTCCGGACATGTCGTTGACACCCCCCGGGTAGGGAGTTAGACCTGAGGACGGGGCCGAGGACGAAAGGTGGCGCGTGCAGACGGAGGAGACGGAGCCGTACGACCTGATCACCATGGGGCGCCTCGGCGTGGACCTCTACCCGCTCCAGACCGGCGTCGGGCTCGACCGGGTCGAGAGCTTCGGCAAGTTCCTCGGCGGCTCCCCGGCCAACGTGGCCGTCGCCGCTGCCCGGCTCGGCCGCCGCACCGCGCTCGTCTCCCGCACCGGCGCCGACCCCTTCGGGACCTTCCTGCACCGGGAGCTCGAGGGCTTCGGCGTGGACGACCGCTGGGTGACGGAGGCCGCCGCGTACCCCACCCCGGTCACCTTCTGCGAGGTCTTCCCGCCCGACGACTTCCCCCTCTACTTCTACCGGCTGCCCAAGGCCCCCGACCTGGAGATCCACCCGCACGAGCTGGACCTCGGCGCGATCCGCGCCGCCCGGGTCTTCTGGGCCACCGGCACCGGCCTGTGCGCCGAGCCGAGCCGCACCGCGACCCTGGAGGCGCTGCGGGCCGGGGCGGGCGGCGGCGGGACCACCGTGTTCGACCTGGACTGGCGGCCGATGTTCTGGACGGACCCGGCCGAGGCCCGCCCGTACTACGCCGAGGCCCTGCGCCACGCCACCGTCGCCGTCGGCAACCTCGACGAGTGCGAGGTCGCGACGGGGGAGCGGGACCCGGAGGCCGCCGCCCGCGCCCTGCTCGCCTCCGACGGCGGCGCCGTCCGGCTCGCCGTCGTCAAACAGGGCCCGAAGGGCGTCCTGGCGCTCGCCGCCGACGGGACCCGCGCCGAGGTGCCGCCGCTGCCGGTGGAGGTGGTCAACGGGCTGGGCGCGGGCGACGCGTTCGGCGGGGCGCTGGTCGACGGCCTCCTCGCGGGCCGGGACCTCGAAGAGACCCTGCGCCGCGCCAACGCCGCCGGGGCGATCGTCGCGGGCCGGCTCGCCTGCTCCTCCGCGATGCCGGACCCGGCGGAGATCGCGGAGGCCCTGGCCGGGGGGACGGGGACGGTCGGTACGGGAGCGAGTGGCACGGGAACGATCGGTACGGGAGCGACGGGGAGTACGTACCCGATCCGTACGGGAACGCTTCCGGAAAGGGGGTAGGGATGACCGTCATGAGCCCGAGCCCCGACGCCCGCCACACCCCCCGCCCCGCGTCCCTCCACCTCCCCGCCGGAGCCGCCGCCCGCGGCCCGTACGCCGTCGACATCGACCCCGGGCGGGCCGGATGGACGTACTCCTCGCTCCGCGTCCTCACCCTCGGGCCGGGGGAGACCCACTCCTTCGCGAGCGGGGATTCCGAATGGACCGTGCTTCCCCTCGCCGGTGCCTGTAGCGTGCGCGTCGACGGCGAGATCTTCGAACTCCGGGGCCGCGCGAGCGTGTTCGACGGAGTGACCGACTTCGCCTACGTACCGCGCGACGCCCACGCCCAGATCGCCTCCGGCGCGGGGGGCCGCTTCGCTTTGGCAGGAGCGAAGTGCGAGCGACGACTCCCCGCCCGCTACGGCCCCGCGCCGGAGGTTCCCGTCGAGACCCGGGGCAGCGGCGACCGCGCCCGCGAGGTGCGGAACTTCGCCTCCGCCGACGCCTTCCCCTGCGACCGGCTCATCGCCGTCGAGGTCGTCACGCCCGGCGGCCACTGGTCCTCCTATCCGCCGCACAAGCACGACGAGCACCGCCCCGGCGCCGAATCCGTCCTGGAGGAGATCTACTACTACGAGGTCGCGGGCCCGCACGGCCTCGCCTACCAGCGGATCTCGCCCTCCCGGCCCGGCGGCGCCGACCTGCTCGCCGAGGTCCGCGACGGCGACGCGGTCCTGGTCCCCGACGGCTGGCACGGCCCCTCGATCGCCCAGCCGGGCCACGACCTCTACTACCTCAACGCCATGGCGGGTCCCGGACCCGAACGGGAGTGGAGGATCAGCTTCCACCCGGAACACGCGGAGGGATACGCGTGAGCGGCGTCCGGCCGGTCCCGGAAGACACCACGGGAAGGCACGCATGAGCACCGTCCGGCTCACCACCGCCCAGGCCCTCGTCCGCTTCCTCGCCGCCCAGTACGCCGAGCGCGACGGCGAGCGCCACCGCCTGATCGCCGCCACCTGGGGCATCTTCGGCCACGGCAACGTCGCCGGGATCGGCCAGGCGCTCGTCGAGGACCCCGGCGCCATGCCCTTCCACCAGGGCCGCAACGAACAGGCCATGGTGCACGCCGCCGTCGGCTACGCCCGCCAGTCCCGCCGCCTCTCCGCGCACGCCGTCACCACCTCCATCGGCCCCGGCGCCACCAACCTCGTCACCGGCGCCGCCCTCGCCACGATCAACCGCCTCCCGGTCCTGCTCCTCCCCGGCGACACCTTCGCGACCCGCCCCGCCGACCCCGTCCTCCAGCAGCTCCAACTCCCCTCCGCGGGCGACGTCTCCGTCAACGACTGCCTGCGGCCCGTCTCGGTGTACTTCGACCGGGTCGCCCGCCCCGAGGCCCTGGTCCCGGCCGCCCTCGAAGCCGTACGGACCCTCGCCGACCCGGCCGCGACCGGCGCTGTGACCCTCGCCCTGCCCCAGGACGTGCAGGCGGAGGCGTACGACTGGCCGGAGGAGTTCTTCGCGGAGCGGACCTGGCGGGTCCGCCGCCCCCGTCCCGACGCGGCCGAACTCGACGCGGCCGTACGGGCCGTGCGGGCCGCCGAACGCCCCCTGGTCGTCGCGGGCGGCGGGGTGAAGTACAGCGGCGCCGAGGAGGCCCTGCGGGCCTTCGCCGAGCGGGCCGGGCTGCCCGTCGCCACCACCCAGGCGGGCAAGGGCGTCCTGCCGTACGACCACCCCTGCGACGTGGGCGGCGTCGGCCACACCGGTACGGAGACCGCCGCCGCCCTGGCCCGCACCGCCGACCTGGTCATCGGCGTCGGCACCCGCTACACCGACTTCACCACCGCCTCCGGCACCCTCTTCCCCGGGGACGCCCGCTTCCTCAACCTCAACGTCACCGGCTTCGACGCCCACAAGCAGGCCGCGCTGCCGCTCGTCGCCGACGCCCGCGAGGGCCTGACCGCCCTCACCGACGCCCTGGACGGCCACCGGTCGCGGGACCCGGAGGAGTGGGCCGCCGCCAAGCGGGACTGGCAGCGCCGGGTCGACACCGCGTACGCCGTCCCCGCCGAGGACGCCCGCCCCACCCAGACCCAGGTCCTCGGCGCACTCGACACCCTGGTCGACGCGAGCGACATCCTGATCAACGCCGCCGGATCGCTCCCGGGCGACCTCCACCGGCTGTGGCGGCCCCGCTCCGCCGACCAGTACCACATCGAGTACGGCTACTCCTGCATGGGCTACGAGATCCCCGCCGCGATCGGCGTCCTGCTCGCCGCCCCCGGCCGGCCCGTCTGGGCGCTCGTCGGGGACGGGACGTACCTGATGAATCCCACCGAGATCGTCACCGCCGTGCAGGAGCGCCTGCCGCTGCGGCTCGTCGTCCTCCAGAACCACGGGTACGCCTCGATCGGCGGCCTCTCGGAGGCCGTCGGCGCCGAGCGGTACGGCACCGACTACCGGTACCGGGACGCGGACGGCGGCTTCACCGGGCCGCCGCTCCCCGTGGACCTCGGGGCCAACGCCGCCTCCCTCGGGATGCGGGTGCTGCGCCCCCGCACCGTGCGTGACCTGCGGGAAGCCCTCAAGGAGGCGCGGGCCGCGACGGTTCCCACATGTGTCTACGTCGAGACCGAAACGCCCGACACAGTGTCGGGCCCGCCCCCGGCCGCGGCGTGGTGGGATGTGCCCGTGGCCGAGACCTCGACCCGCCCGTCGGCGGTCAAGGCCCGGGAGGAGTACGACCGGCACGTCACCGCCCGACGCCGCCATCTCTGAAGGAGCATTTCGTCATGACGAACACCGTCAAGACCGTCGACCACTGGATCGGTGGCAAGACCGTCGAGGGCACGTCGGGCAACTGGGGGCCGGTCACCGACCCGGCCACCGGCGCCGTGACCACCCGGGTCGCGCTCGCCTCCGTCGAGGAGGTCGACGCGGCGGTGGCCGCCGCCAAGGCCGCCTTCGCCACCTGGGGCACCTCCTCGCTGGCCCAGCGGACCACGATCCTCTTCAAGTTCCGCGCGCTGCTCGACGCGCACCGCGACGCGATCGCCGAGCTGATCGTCGCCGAGCACGGCAAGGTGCACTCGGACGCGCTCGGCGAGGTCGCGCGCGGCCTGGAGATCGTCGACCTGGCCTGCGGCATCACCACCCAGCTCAAGGGCGAGCTCTCCACCCAGGTCTCCAACCGGGTGGACGTGGCCTCGATCCGCCAGCCGGTGGGCGTCGTCGCGGGCATCACGCCCTTCAACTTCCCGGCCATGGTGCCGATGTGGATGTTCCCGATCGCCATCGCGACCGGCAACACCTTCGTCCTCAAGCCGAGCGAGAAGGACCCCTCCCCGTCCCTGAAGATCGCCGAGCTGCTCGCCGAGGCGGGCCTCCCGGACGGCGTCTTCAACGTCCTGCACGGCGACAAGGTGGCCGTGGACCGGCTCCTGGAGCACCCGGACGTCTCGGCGGTCTCCTTCGTCGGCTCCACCCCGATCGCCCGCCACATCCACACCACCGCCTCCGCCCACGGCAAGCGCGTCCAGGCGCTCGGCGGCGCCAAGAACCACATGCTGGTCCTCCCGGACGCCGACCTCGACGCGGCGGCCGACGCGGCCGTCTCGGCGGCGTACGGCTCCGCCGGCGAGCGCTGCATGGCGATCTCGGCGGTCGTGGCGGTCGGTTCGATCGCGGACGAGCTGGTGGACAAGATCCGCGAGCGCGCCGAGAAGATCAAGATCGGCCCCGGCACCGACCCCACCTCCGAGATGGGCCCGCTCATCACGGCCGCCCACCGCGACAAGGTCGCCTCCTACGTCCACGGCGCGGCGGACGAGGGCTGCGAGGTCGTCCTCGACGGCACCGGCCACACCGTCGAGGGCCACGAGGACGGCCACTGGATCGGCCTCTCCCTCCTCGACCGCGTCCCCACCACGGCCAAGGCCTACCGGGACGAGATCTTCGGCCCGGTCCTGTGCGTGCTGCGCACCGACACGTACGAGGAGGGCCTCGCCCTCATCAACGCCTCGCCGTTCGGCAACGGCACCGCGATCTTCACCCGCGACGGCGGCGCGGCCCGCCGCTTCCAGCTGGAGGTCGAGGCCGGCATGGTCGGCGTCAACGTCCCGATCCCGGTCCCGGTCGGCTACCACTCCTTCGGCGGCTGGAAGGACTCGCTCTTCGGCGACCACCACATCTACGGCAACGACGGCGTGCACTTCTACACCCGCGGCAAGGTCGTCACCACCCGCTGGCCCGACCCCTCCGACGCCCCGTCCGGCGTCGACCTGGGCTTCCCGCGCAACCACTGACGACGGACGGACGCCCGGTTCCCGGAGCGCGGCCGCGCACTCCGGGAACCGGGCGTCCTCATTCCGGGACGGTCCACCCCAGCATCGCGAACACCCCCTCGTCCGCCGCCCCCGCCGCGCGGTAGGTCGCCAGGGCGGGGGCGTTGTCCGTGTCCACGCCCACCCAGGCGCCGTGGCAGCCGCGGTCGCGGGCCGCCGTGAGCAGGGCCTGCGTCAGGGCGCGGCCCGTTCCGCGCCGTCGGTGGGCCTCGTCCACGGAGAGTTCGTAGAGGCACATCTCCGTGCCCTTGTCCGGGTGGGTCATCTCGACGCCGGACACGAAGCCGGCGGGGAAGCCGTCCTCCGTGTAGGCGATCAGCATCAGGTGCCCCGGCGCCGCCAGGAAGCGGGCCGCCCACTCCTCCCGGGCCGGGCCGTCGTAGAGGTGCTCCGCCGCGACCAGTTCGGCCACCGTCGTCGCCCGCCGGATCTCGACCACGTGTCCTCCTCGCGCCCTCGTACCGCGCCTGCGGTACGCGGACCGTACTCCGTACGACCCCAGGAGGTGCGGGACCTCCGCCTTCGGGGCGCCGCGGTCCACAGGGGCGCCGCTTAGGCTCGGGACCATGCGACTCCGACTTCCCCGGTGGGCCGCGGTCACCGCCGCGCTCACCGTCCTCGCGGGTGCCGGCACCTGGACCGCCGTCGCCTCGGACGATCCACCGCCCGTGCACCGCGCGGACCGGACGCTCGACGTCGACGGCGTACGGCTCGACACCTCGTACTTCACCGGCGACGGCGACGGGCGCAGGCCCGCCGTCCTGCTCGGCCACGGTTTCGGCGGCTCCAAGGACGACGTCCGCGCCCAGGCCGAGGGGCTGGCCCGCGAGGGCTACGCCGTCCTCACCTGGTCCGCCCGCGGCTTCGGCGCCTCCACCGGGGAGATCGGCCTCAACGACCCCGAGCACGAGGTCAGGGACGTCAGCCGGCTGATCGACTGGCTCGCGGACCGGCCCGAGGTCCTCCTCGACAAGGCGGGCGACCCGCGCGTCGGCGTCAGCGGCGCCTCCTACGGCGGCGCGATCTCCCTGCTCGCCGCCGGGCACGACCCGCGCGTCGACGCGATCGCCCCCCGGATCACGTACTGGAACCTCGCCGACGCCCTCTTCCCGGACGGCGTCTTCAAGAAGCTCTGGGCCGGGATCTTCTTCTCCGCGGGGAACGGGGCGGGCGCCGGGGTCCGGCCGGGCGCGGGGGAGGGGCCCGCCACCGGGGAGACCCCGGCCACGGCCCCTGCTCCCGGCGGGGCCACCGCCGCCGGAGCCGGGAAGGCCGCCGCCAAGCCCCCCGCCTGCGGGCGTTTCACCGCCGAGCTCTGCTCGCTCTACCAGCGCGTCGCCGTCTCCGGGAAGCCCGACGCCGCCGCCCGCGCGCTGCTCGAAGCCCGCAGCCCCTCCGCCGTCGGGAGCAGGATCAAGGTGCCCGCGCTCCTCGTGCAGGGCCAGTCCGACTCGCTCTTCACCCTGGCCCAGTCCGACGCCATGGCCCGGACCCTCGCCGCCAACGGCGCCCCCGTCGCCGTCGACTGGACCGCCGGCGGCCACGACGGCGGCGACCAGGAGACCGAGCGCGTCGAGCGGCGCGTCGGCGCCTGGTTCGACCGCTGGCTGAAGAAGGACGCCTCCGCCGACACCGGACCCGCCTTCCGCGTCAGCCGCACCGGCGGCGTCGACTCCACCAACGGCCGGGCCACCACCCGCGCCGCGACCGCCGACCGCTACCCGGGCCTCGCCTCCGGCACCGCGGACGTCCCCCTCGGCGGCGCCCCGCAGACCTTCGCCAACCCGCCGGGCGGCGCCCCGCCCGCCGTCTCGGCCGTCCCCGGCCTCGGCGGCGGACTCTCCGGCCTCTCCTCCCTCGGCGTCGGCCTCTCCCTCGACTTCCCCGGCCAGCACGCCCGCTTCGACGCGAAGCCGCAGACCGGGGCGCTGCGGATCACCGGTGCGCCGACCGTCCGCGTCAAGGTCACCTCGACCGCCGCCGACGGCTCCGCCGTCCTCTTCGCCAAGGTGTACGACGTCGGCCCCGACGGCCGCCGGCAGGTGCTGCCCGCCCAGCTCGTCGCCCCCGTCCGCGTCGAGGACGCCCGGGCGGGCCGGGACGTCACCCTGACGCTGCCCGCGATCGACCACGAGGTGGAGGCCGGGCACCGGCTGCGGCTCGTCGTCGCCGCCACCGACCTCGGCTACGCCTCCCCGGCCGCCCCCGCCGCCTACACCGTCGCCGTCCAGGGCCCGCTGACCGTCCCCACCGCGCCCGGCCTCACCACCCGGGCCGCCGCTCTGCCCTGGTGGGTGTGGGGCCTGCCGCTGATCGGTCTCGCCGCCGCCGCCGTCCTGCTCCTGACGGCCCGCCGCAGGACCGCCGCGCCCGCCCCCGACCCGGAACTCGCCGCCGTACCGCTCCTGATCACCGGCCTGTCCAAGAAGTACAAGGGCGGCGAGCGGTACAGCGTCAAGGACCTGTCCTTCCGCGTCGAGCAGGGCCAGGTCCTCGGCCTCCTCGGGCCCAACGGCGCGGGCAAGACCACCACCCTGCGCATGTTGATGGGCCTCATCGCCCCCGACGAGGGCGAGATCCGGGTCTTCGGTCAGGCCATCCGGCCCGGCGCCCCGGTCCTCTCCCGGGTCGGCGCCTTCGTCGAGGGCGCCGGCTTCCTGCCGCACCTGTCGGGCCGGGAGAACCTCGACCTGTACTGGAAGGCCACCGGCCGCCCCGCCGGGGACGCCCACGTCGACGAGGCCCTGCGGATCGCCAACCTGGGCGGCGCCCTGGAGCGCGCCGTGCGCACCTACTCGCAGGGGATGCGCCAGCGCCTCGCCCTCGCCCAGGCCATGCTCGGCCTGCCGGACCTGCTGATCCTGGACGAGCCGACCAACGGACTCGACCCGCCGCAGATCCGCGAGATGCGGGAGGTGATGATCCGGTACGCGGCCGGGGGCCGCACCGTCATCGTCTCCAGCCACCTCCTGGCGGAGGTCGAGCAGTCCTGCACCCACCTCGTCGTCATGGACCGGGGACGGCTCGTGCAGGCCGGGCCGGTCGCGGAGATCACCGGCTCCGGCGACACCCTCCTCGTCACCCTCGCCGAACGGACCCCCGACGGCGCGCCCCTGCCCGTCCTCCCGGACGCCCTCGTCGAGAAGATCGGCGCCCTGCCGGGCGTCGGCTCGGCCGCCCGCACCGACGCCGGACTCCTGGTCCGGCTCGACGGCGCCGACGCGACCGCCCTCATCGGCGAACTCGTCCGCCTGGACGTGCCGCTGACCGGGGTCGGGCCGCACCGGCGCCTGGAGGACGCGTTCCTGACCCTGATCGGAGGAGGAGCCGCATGAGCAGCGCCCCCGGCACCCCCCATACCCCCGGCACTCCCCGTACCCCCGGCACCCTCACGGCCGAACGCCCGGCCGAGTCCGCCCCCGGCTACCGGCCCGGACGCACCCTGCCGCTGCGCGTCGAGGCCCTGCGCCAGTGGAAGCGCCGCCGCACCCTGGTGATGGGCGCCGTCCTGGCCGCCCTGCCGTTCGTCCTGATCGCGGCCTTCGCGATCGGCGGCACCGGGGACGGCGACCGCGACGGCCGCGTCACCCTCCTGGACACGGCGACGACCTCGGGCGCCAACTTCGCGGCCACCTGCCTCTTCGTCTCGGCCGGCTTCCTCCTCGTCATCCCCGTGGCGCTGTTCTGCGGGGACACCGTCGCCTCCGAGGCCGGCTGGTCCTCGCTGCGCTACCTGCTCGCCGCGCCCGTGCCCCGCTCCCGGCTCCTCGCCTCCAAGCTGGTGGTCGCGCTCGCCTACAGCGCGGCCGCGATGGTCCTCCTCCCGCTGGTGGCCCTGGTGGCGGGCACGGTCGCCTACGGCTGGGGCCCGCTCCAGCTGCCGACCGGCGGCTCGGTGCCGGCCGGGGACGCCCTGGTCAGGATCGCGATCGCGGTCGCCTTCGTCTTCGCCTCCCAACTGGTCACCGCCGGACTCGCCTTCTGGCTCTCCACCCGCACCGACGCCCCGCTCGGCGCGGTGGGCGGCGCCGTCGGCCTGACCATCGTCGGCAACGTCCTGGACGCCGTCACCGCGCTCGGCGACTGGCGCGACTTCCTGCCCGCGCACTGGCAGTTCGCCTGGATCGACGCGCTCCAGCCCCAGCTGGAGTGGGGCGGCATGGTGAAGGGCACGGCGATCTCCCTGACGTACGCCCTGGTCCTCTTCGCCCTCGCCTTCCGGGGCTTCGCCCGCAAGGACATCGTGTCCTGACCGGGTGAACGGCCCTCACAACCACCCCCTCCGAGCCGCTTCCGCGCCCGCGCGGAAGCGGCTCGTCGTGCCGAGGGCCGCCATCAGTTCCCCGACCCGCCGGCTGTAGGTCCGGGCGGACATGCCGAGCCGGGCCGCCGCCGTCTCGTCCGTGAGCCCCGCGAGGAGCGCGTCGAGCACCGGGCGCAGCTGCGGCGGCAGGTCGTCCGGCGGGGGCGAGGGGGACGGCACCGTGTACGCCACCGGGTCCTCGGCCATCGCCCAGCAGACGTGGTGGGCCCGGCCGAGGGCCTGCACCACCACCGGATCGCGGATCAGCAGCAGCCCGTTGTAGAACAGCTCCAGATCGAGCGGGACCGCCGCCACCGTCCGGTCCACGAGGATCATCTTGAACGGGATCGACTCCACCAGACGGGCCCGGCCCGGGATCCCCGGCCCGCCCTCGATGTGGGGCAGCGCGTGCCGGGGGAGGATCCGCCGCACCTCGTCGGCCCGCTCCGCCGCGGCCCTCATGCACGCCCCCGCCAGCTCCAGGAACGGCTCGGGGATCGCGTAGCCCGTGGACGCGACCGGGTCGTCGAAGGTCAGCAACTCGTGCCGGGTGGAGGCGGCCAGCCCGGCGAGCGCGGCACTGATGCGCCGCGCTCCCCGGACCGGACGCCCCGCGGGCCGCTGTCCCTCGGTCGCGGCCCGGTTCATCGCCGAACGGGCGAGCATCACGGAGCCCGCGCTCTCTGCCACCGCTGACCACCCCCGCCGATCGATGTCCACTCCATGTACGCATGTGACTGCACACGGTGACAACCCCTGTTGAGAAGGATGGCGAATCCATGCCACCGGGGTTCACCCGTGTCGCCGTTGCCGCATCGAGATCCATCCGCAACCCCTTCGACTGCTCTTTTCGGAGCCGTCGTTCGTCACATTCACAAGTGCCTTACGAAGAGGGGGACATGGAATGGAACGCAACGAGACGAGCGGGTCCCGGCCCCGCCGGGCCCGGGTCCCGGCCGTGATCGCGGGGTTGCTCGCCGCCGGAATCGCCCTCACGGGCTGCGGCGCGTCCGGCGACGGGACCGCCGTCGACCGGGGCGCGAAGGAGAACGGCCGCACCGCCCCGGCCGTCCCCGACGGCGGCCGCGCCGGAACGGGCGCCCCCGACGCGGGCCGCACCGGGACGGCCGCGCCCCGGGAGGGCGAGCAGCGGTCCCCGTCGCCCGCCCCCGACTACCTGTCCACCTTCGCCCTGGACGTCGACACCGCCTCGTACGGCTACGCCCGCCGCGCCCTCGCCGAGGGGCGGCTGCCCGATCCGGCGACCGTGCGCCCCGAGGAGTTCGTCAACAGCTTCCGCCCGAACTACGAACGCCCCGCCGACGACGGCTTCAGCGTCACCCTCGACGGCGCCCGCGCCGGACGGGACGGCTGGTCCCTGGTCCGGGTCGGGCTCGCCACCCGGGGCGCGGACCGGAGCGGCGAACGCCCGCCCGCCGCGCTCACCTTCGTCGTCGACGTCTCCGGCTCCATGGACGAGCCCGGACGCCTCGACCTCGTCAAGGAGTCCCTCGGGCTGCTCGTGGACCAGCTCCGCGACGACGACTCGATCGCCCTCGTCACCTTCAGCTCCGAGGCCGAGACCCGGCTGCCCATGACCCGCGTCGGGGAGGCCGGGGGCCGGATCCGCGAGGTGGTGGACTCCCTGGCGACCGGCGCGTCCACCAACGTCGAGGCCGGCGTCCGCACCGGCTACGACGTCGCCGTCGCCGGCCACCGCAAGGGCGCCACCAACCGGGTCGTGCTGCTCTCCGACGCCCTCGCCAACACCGGCTCCACCGAGGCGGAGACGATCCTCGCCCGCATCGACGAGGAGCGCAGGGCGTACGGGATCACCCTCTTCGGCGTCGGGGTCGGCAGCGAGTACGGCGACGCGTTCATGGAGAAGCTCGCGGACAAGGGGGACGGCCAGACGACGTACGTCTCCACCCCGGCGCAGGCCCGCAAGGTCTTCGTCGACCAGCTGCCCGCCCACGTCGAGCTGCGCGCCCGCGACGCCAAGGCACAGGTCGCCTTCGACCGGCGGACCGTCGAGAAGTTCCGGCTGATCGGCTATGAGAACCGGGAGGTCGCGGACGAGGACTTCCGCGACGACCGGGTGGACGGCGGCGAGATCGGGGCCGGGCACACGGTCACCGCGCTGTACGCGGTGCGGACCAGGCCCGGGGCGACCGGGACCGTCGCCACCGCCACCGTCCGCTGGCTCGACCCCGCCACCCGCGCCCCGCGCGAGCGCTCCGGCACCGTCGCGACCGGCGCCCTGACCGCCGACATCTGGGGCTCCGGCCACGACAGCCTGCAACTGACCGCGATCGCCGCCTACTTCGCGGACACCCTGCGCGGCGGCGCGCTGCCGGGGACGCCGGCGCTCGGGACGCTCGCGGGACACGCCGACGCGATCGCCGGGCGCTCCGGCTCGGCGGTGGTGCGGGAACTCGCCGACGCGGTGCGGCGGGCGGAGCGCCTGCGCGGCCCGGCGGAGGAACCGTCGGAGCCGGGCCGGCCGGGGGAGGGCGAACTGCGGTCGGGCGACCCGTACAGCTGACGGACCCCCCTCGCGCGACGCGCACGCCTGACCGCCCCCCTCGCGCGATGCGCGACGCCTGACGTACGGGGCGGGCAGCGGGACAGAATGGCCCATGGCCACCCTGCTGCTCGCCCTCGCCGTCGTCTGCACCGGCCTCTACGCCGGTTTCATGCTGGTCTTCCTGACCGGGGTCATGCCCGCGCTCGCCCGCCTGACGGACGCCGAGTTCGTCACGACGATGCGCCGGATCAACGAGTACGTGCCGAGGGCCGTGTTCCTCACGGTCTTCCTCGGCGCGGTCGCCTTCCCCGCCGCCGCGCTCCTCGTCCCCGTCGACGGGCGCACGGACATGCAGAAGTGGCTCCTCCTCGCGGGGCTCGTGTGCGCGGTCCTCAACCACGCGGTCACCCTCGGCGGCAACATCCCCCTCAACAACGCCCTGGCGAGCGCCCCCGCCGGGGACCCGGCGGCGGTCCGGGCCGCCTTCGAGGACCGCTGGAACGGCTTCCACCGCGCCCGCACGGTCCTGGTCACCATCGCCTTCGGCCTGCTCACCGCCGCCGCGGTGCTCTAGGAACCGCCCGCGCCCCCCCGCCCGGAACCGTACCGAGCCGTCTGTTTGTGGCGCGAAGTCGAGGGTCCCGGTCACCCCGCACTCCGCGAAGGACCCCCGAAAGCGTACCCCCGAGTCCGGAAACAGTCTTTCGCCACGGGTGCGTTATCGGCCAGTGACGAAAACTTGACGCACCAATAGCACGACAAAGGGGGTGAATCACCCCGATATCCCGGGAGGTGATTCCGTACCCTCCGGTTTCTTATTGACATGCCTACGGGGGTCTTTTCTAATCATCGAGAGTCATCCCGCGCGCAGACGCCGCGCAGGCACTGAGGGGGCAAGGTGGACGTCAGGATCCTGGGGGGACTGTCGGTACGTGAGAACGGGGCGTCGATCACCCCGACGGCGGCCGCGCCCCGGCAGCTGCTCGCCCTGCTCACGGCCAGCGCCGACCAGGTCGTCCCCGTGACGGTCCTGACCGAGGAGCTGTGGCCGTCCGGCGCGCCGCGCGGCGCCCGCGCGGAGCTCCAGGCCCACATAGCCGGGCTGCGCGCCCTCGTCGAGGACGCCCTGCGCGGCACCGGCCCGGCCGGCCGGGGGGCCGACTGGTCCGGCCGGCGCACCGCCGACGCGGTCCTCGTCTCCCAGCCCGGCGGCTACCGGCTCGACACCGGCGGCGGCGCCCACGACGTCTGGCAGTTCGAGCGCGCGGCCGGCGCCGGCTACCGCGCCATGGAGGCCGGCGACCTCCCGCGCGCCGCCCTCCGCCTCGGCGAGGCCCTGGCCCTCTGGCGCGGCGACCCGTACGCGGGCGTCGCCGCCGGACCCCGGCTCCGCAGGGAGATCGAGCGCCTCGAAACCTCCCGGCTCAGCGTCCTCGACCAGTGGCTCGAAGCACAGCTCGGCCTCGGCCGGCACGCCGAACTCGTCCCGGAGCTCACCGGACTCGTCGCCCGCTACCGCACCAACGAGCCCCTGCACGCCCACCTCATGGTCGCCCTGCTGCGCTGCGGCCAGCACGACGAGGCCCTCACCGTGTACGAGCGGCTGCGCCTCGCCCTCAAGGCGGAGAGCGGCATGGAGCCCTCGGCGCGGCTGCGCCGCCTCCAGCGCTCGGTCCTGGCCGTGCGGCACACCGGAGGACGCCCCGCCCTCGGCCTCCGCGTCCCCGCCCAGTACACCCCGCCCCGCCCCCGGCTCGTCCCGGCGGGCTCCCCCGTCTGACGGCCCGTCGGCCCCCGAACGGCCGCTCCCGGGCCGCCGACCGGCCCCTTCCGGCTCCCCGGAGGGAATGAAGTGCCGCAGCTCACCGTTGACCGGCTTCCGAAGCCGAATTAGTTTCGGCGGGCAGGACGGGTTTCCTCCGAGGTGCCCGATTTCGCTCGACATACGGGGGCTCGGACCATGACGACGCACGGCGCGGACGGAGCCGGTGGTGCCGACGCGCTGCTCACGGTCCTCGAACTGCTCGCCCGGCAGGCCCCGCCCACCCGCTTCGACGCCCTCCTCGACGAGGCCCGCCGCGACGGCCTCGGCCGCGCGGACCTCGACCGCCTGGAGCGGGCCGTCGTCCTCGCCGGCCAGGTCCACGCCGAACGCGCCCACGACGCGCGCCGCGAGGCCGGACTCGACGCCCTCACCGACACCGCCCGCGACCTCACCCTCTCCTACGACCTCGACGGCCTGCTGCACGTCATCACCCGCCGCGCCCGCCGGCTCCTCGGCCTCGACCTGGCCTACGTCACCCTGCGCGGCCCGCACGGCGCCTGCTACGTCCACACCGCCGAGGGCACCCGGCCCGGCCACGCCGAGGGACCGCGCCTCGCCCCCGGCCTCAGGATCACCGAGGGGTACGGACTCGGCGGCGCCGTCCAGCTCCACGGCGAACCCGTCTGGACCCCCGACTACCTCGCCGACGAGCGGTTCGCCCCCTCCGGCTCCCTCGACGCGGGCGTCCACGCCCCCGCCTTCGACGAGGCCGCCGAAACCGCCCTGCGCACCGAGGGCCTGCACGCGATCGTGGCCGCGCCGCTGCGCAGCGGCGACACCGTCATCGGCACCCTGTTCGGCGCGGACCGGCGCGTCCGCCACCACACCGCCGAGGAGATCGGACTCCTCGCCGCCCTCGCCGACCTGGCCGCCCTCGCCGTCGAGAAGGCCGGCCTCCTCGACCGGACCCGCGCCGAGGTCTCCGAACTGGAGCGGGACAGCTCCCGGGTGCGGACCCGGCTCACCCGGATGCGGCACGTCAGCGAGGCCCACGGCCGCATCATGAACCTCGTCCTCGCGGGCGGCGACCTGCGCAACGTCGCCAAGGCCGCCGCCGACGCCCTCGACGCGAGCGTCCTGATCCGCGACCCCGGCGGCCGGGTCCTCGCCATGATCGGGGACGTCCCCGGCTTCGACGAGGAGGCCGTCGAAGAGGCCGTGGAGAAGGCCTCGCTCGACGCCCACGCCCGCCGCCGCCCGGTCCTCGCCGCCGACGACACCTGGGTCGCGCCCGTCATCGCGGGCTCCGAGAACCTCGGCGGCCTCGTCGTCCACGCCGCCGGAGGACTCACCGGCGAGGACGAACGGCTCCTCGAACTCGCCGCCCAGTCCGTCGCCTTCCTCCTCCTCATGCGGCGCTCCACGGCCGTCGCCGAGGGCCCCGTCCGCGACGAACTCCTCGACGACCTCATCGCGGACCCGCCGCACGCCCCGCAGCAGATCGCCCAGCGGGCCGGCCGCCTCGGCGTCGACCTGCGCCGGCCGCACGTCCTCGTGCTCGCCCGGCCCGAGGGCGGCGAGCAGGGCCGGGCGGTCGTCTGGGCGTCCTCGTACGCGTACCGCCTCTCCGGTCTGAAGACCGTGCAGGGCGGCTGCATCGTGCTGCTGCTGCCGGGGGACGACGCCTCGGCCGCCGCCCGGGCCGTCGCCGCCGAACTGTCCCCGCTGCTCGGGCACCCCGTCTCCGTCGCCTCCGCCGGACCCGGCTGGAGCCCGGACGCCGTGGGGCGGATGCACCGGGAGGCCTGGCGCTGCCTCGACGCGATGAGCGCCCTCGGCGGCGCCGGCTCGGCGGCCTCCGTGCGGGACCTGGGCTTCCTGGGGCTGCTGCTCTCCGACGACAACGACGTGGACGGCTTCGTGGAGTCGGCGATCGGGCCCGTGCTCGACTACGACGCCGAGCGGTTCACCGACCTCACCCACACCCTGGAGGCGTACTTCGCCTCCGGCGGCAGCCCGACGAACGCGGCCGAGGCGCTGCACGTCCACCCCAACACGGTCTCCCGCCGACTGGAGCGGATCGGCGAACTCCTCGGCCCCGAGTGGCAGAAGCCCGGCCAGGTCCTGGAGGTGCAGCTGGCGCTCCGGCTCCAGCGCACCCGGGAGGCCCTGGCCCGGGGCCGCGTCGTCCCCGAGCCGCTCCGCCCGCCGGAGCGCGGAGCCTGACCGGAGCGTGGCACCTGGCCGGAGCGCTGAGCCCGGCCGGGGGCCGATCGCCGCCCGGCGGGCCCTCGGGCCTCAGCTCGCCGAGCGCCGCGAACCGTAGCCGGAGCCGTACCCCTGCCCCGAGCCGTAACCCCGCGCCGAGCCGTAGCCCGACTCCCACTGGGCGGACAGGAGCGTCGCCGCGTGGGCCGCCGAGGCCAGGGTGATGTGCCGGTGCCAGCCGCGGAACGAGCGGCCCACGAAGTCCCGGAGCCCCGCCCCCTCCCCGACCTCGGTGAAGTCCCGCTCCACCCGGCGCGCCAGCTTCGTCAGCCGCAGCAGGGTGCCCACCTGGGAACCGGTCAGGTCGCTGATCCACACCCGGGACGGGGCCCGCCGGGGGTCGTCCCACTCGCCGAGCAGCACCAGCGGACGCATCCGCTCCCCGCCCGGCGTCGGCAGCGCCACCCGGACGGCCGTGGCGAGCGAGGTCCGCGAGGTCCGCACGCCCCCCACCGTGTCCACCCAGCTCACCGGCCTGCGCAGCCCCTTGAGGGACTCCAGTATCTGCACGGCGGACAGCGGGCCCGCCCCGAAGCCGGGCAGCGAGCGGTCCGCGATCGCGAGCCGGGAGCCCGGACCGATCCGGGCCACGACCGGCACCCCGGCCGCGGCGAGCCGGGTGAGGGCCGCGCGGCCCGCGCCGCCCCGGATGTCGATGAGGACCGGCTTGCGGGTGACGTCGGACCAGCGGGCGGTGTCGAGCGCGGCCGCGACCGCGCACTCCTCCAGGGTCTCCTCGCCGGCCTCGTCGGGGACCTCCGCGCGGTCGCGCCGCGTGCGGTCGTTCACCCAGGGGTCCGGCAGGAAGAGACGCCAGTTGACCGGGACGCTCAGGTCCTCGCCCGCGAACCACACGCCGAAGGCCTGCTGGCCGTGGAAGACCTGACCGCGCTCCGGGTCGAAGCGCCGGTCCACGCCCACGGAGTGCTCCCCGGCCTTCGGGATCGGCATGGGCCGCACCACCCAGGCCTGCGGGCAGCCGTTCCGCTCCAGGTGGCGGCCGAGCGCCGCCCGCATGGGCTGCCAGTCCCAGGTGGAGCTGGAGACGAAGTGGTGCAGGCTCTGCTCGGCCGCCGGGCCGCCGATCTGCGCGGCGATGTTGCGGATCGACTTGCGGCCCTGCGCGGTGAGCAGGCCGTGCAGGTACTGCTCGGCCTTCAGGCGCTGGTCGCGGCGGGCGAAGCCGGAGAAGAGCGCGGCACACAGCTCGGCGTAGACGTTCTCGCGCGTACCGGCCGCGCCGGCGGACCTGGCGGCGCCCAGGGGGACGGCCGGGGCGACGGCCCCGGTGGTGGCCCTGCGCTTGGTTGCGACGGATGTACTCACGAGACTCCTGCCCGAAGGGGTGCGCAGCTCCTTCCCGCTGCACCACCACCGTCGCCCGTGACCGCCCCCGGGGACGAGGTGTACCCGGCACCCGAATCGGCCGCCTGATGGTGGCCGGACCACCTCCCCCCGCTTCCGCGCAGGTCACGGCCCTCTCCACGACCCCCGGCGGACCCCCGCGCGGCCCTCCGGAACGCCCCGCGGGGATCTGACAGACTCACCGTCCGTGCTTTGACCCGTCGCCCTGCGTGGCCGGACCATCGCAGAGCGAGGCGGCACGGGCCGGGCCGGTTAATGCCCCAGGCCGGGAACCGGGCCCGTGCGCCTCGCCTCGGACGGTCCCGCTCCGGCCCTAGGCGGTGATCCAGTCGCTCGTCGCGATCACCGGCCGGACGCCCTGCCGGTGGACGGTGCCCTCGATGAGGCCGTACATCCGGTCGGCCGCGAAGTACACCTCGTTCTCGTTCTTCAGGCCGAACGGCTCCAGGTCCACCAGGAAGTGGTGCTTGTTCGGCAGGTTGAGCCGCACCTCGTTGACCGTGGGGACGTGGTCCAGGACCCGGTCCGCCATCGCGTGCAGGGTCTGCTGGAGGGAGTAGCTGTACGTCTCCGCGAAGGCCTCAAGGAGGTGCCGGCGCACCTTTCCGTACGAGCGGTCCCAGTCGTGCTCCGGGTCCGCCGCCGCCGTGGCCGAGTGCGCCCAGCGGGCGGTGACCTTGGTGGCCAGGATCCGGTCGTACGCCTCCTGGAGCGTCGTGTACTCGTCCTTGATGAAGCCGTGGAACTCGGAGTTGGTCGAGTTCATCACGGTCAGCTCCTTCAGGCCCGACTGGACCTGGAGGCCGGTGGCCTCCGAGTACGTGACCTGCGCGGTGCGGACCTCCTGGCCCTTGCGGACGAAGGAGTGCTGCTCCTTGCGCGTCGGGACCGGAATCCGCTCCCAGGCGAACTCCTCGACCCGGATCTGCGCCTCGTGGACGACCGGCTGCGAGGTCACGAAGTGCCGGGCGAGGCGGATCGCGAAGGCCTCGGGGGAGGCGACGCCGTGCTCCTTGGCGAAGGCGTAGACCGTGTTCTTGGTGGTGTCGGTCGGCAGGCAGTTGGCGTTGTCGCCGGTCAGGTGCACGTCGCGGTACTCGCCGCGCAGCGCCACCGACACGTTCAGGTCGCGGATCTCGTGCCAGGCCCCGTCGTCGCCCTTGCGGGTCACGGTGACGATCCGGTTCTCGGCCTTGCCGTACTGGTTCTGTGCCAGGACGTGCTTGCTCATGTGCTGCTCAGCTCCCGCGGGTACGTGGATACGGATATCCCGTACGCCCGGCGTCCAGCGTCCCCGTCGTCCCGAGGGTCCGCTCCCCGCCGTCCGGCCCGTGAACGGCGGACCGCCCCGGGACTGACGAGCATCCCGGTCCGTAGGTGTGGCCTCGAAGATATGCGCACGTCCGGGCGCCTGGCAATGGGTCCGTGACGGCGGGGGCCCGGGCGTCAGGAGCGCGTCAGGAGACGTACGGGAAGCGTCAAGAAGGACGTCCGCGACGTCAGGGGAGCGTCAACGGAAGGCGGCGGGCGGTCCGGGAGGGGGTTTCCTCGTCTCGTCCGAAAAGCTCCGTCCCGCTCCCGCAGCCGGGACCCTCTCCATCCGGGAGTCCACGATGGCCGACGCGGCCTTCGTCGCCACCACGATCGCGCTCTTCGCGCTGGTGGCCCTCGTCGCCAGGGGGGTGGCCAAGCAGTGAGCACCGAGAACGTCGTCGGGCTCCTGGTGGCCGCCGGCCTCCTGGGCTATCTCGTCCTCGCCCTCGTCAAGCCCGACCGGTTCTGAGGCGAGAGAAGAATGAGCCCCGTCCTCGCGGCATCCCTCCAGTTCCTGGCCCTGGCCGTCGCCCTCGGCCTCTCCCACCGCCCGCTGGGCGACCACATGGCCCGCGTCTACTCCTCGGAGCGGCACCTCGCCCCCGAGCGGTGGATCTACCGGGCGATCGGCGCCGACCCCGACACGCGGATGCGGTGGCCCGCCTACCTGCGCTGCGTCCTCGCCTTCTCCGCCGCCGGCGTCCTCCTCCTCTATCTGCTCCAGCGGGCGCAGGGCGTCCTCCCGGGCTCGCTCGGCTTCGCGTCGATCGACCCGGACCAGGCGTTCAACACCGCCGTCTCGTTCGTGACCAACACCAACTGGCAGTCGTACTACGGCGAACAGGCCATGGGCCACGTCGTGCAGACCGGCGGCCTCGCCGTGCAGAACTTCGTGTCGGCGGCGGTCGGCATGGCGGTGGCGGTCGCCCTCGTCCGCGGCTTCACCGGATCCCGCACCGGATCCCGTACCGGTGAACTGGGCAACTTCTGGGCCGACCTGGTCCGGGGCACGGTCCGGATCCTGCTGCCGCTCTCCGTCGTCGCCGCCGTCGTCCTGGTCGCGTGCGGCACGATCCAGAACCTCTCCGGCATCCACGAGGTGGGGCGGTTCACGGGCGGCACCCAGCAGTGGAACGGCGGCGCGGTCGCCTCCCAGGAGGCCGTCAAGGTCCTCGGCACCAACGGCGGCGGCTACTTCAACGCCAACTCCGCCCACCCCTTCGAGAACCCGAACGCCTTCTCCAACCTCTTCCAGGTCTATCTGATCCTGCTCGTCCCCTTCTCCCTGACCCGGACCTTCGGCCGGATGGCCGGCTCCCTCCGGCAGGGGTACGCGATCCTCGGCGCGATGGCCGCGATCTGGGCCGGCTTCACCGCCCTGATGCTGTGGACCGAACACGCCCCCCACGGCCCCGCCTTCGACCTCGCCGGAGGCGCCACCGAGGGCAAGGAGATCCGCTTCGGGATCGGCGGCTCGGCGCTCTTCGCGGTGGCGACCACGCTGACCTCGACCGGCGCCGTGAACTCCTTCCACTCCTCGTACACCGGCTTCGGCGGCGGGATCACCCTGCTCGGGATGCAACTGGGCGAACTCGCGCCCGGCGGCGTCGGCTCCGGCCTGTACGGAATGCTGATCATGGCCGTGATCGCGGTGTTCGTCGCCGGCCTGATGGTCGGCCGCACCCCCGAGTACCTGGGCCGGCGGATCGGCGTCCGCGAGATCACGCACGCCGCCTGCTACCTCCTGGTCACCCCGGCGCTCGCCCTGGGGTTCACCGCCGTCGCGCTGGCCCTGCCCGCCACGGCCGATTCGATGACCCACTCCGGCGCGCACGGCTTCTCCGAGGTCCTCTACGCGTACACCTCGGCCGCCAACAACAACGGCTCCGCGTTCGCCGGCCTGAACGCCGACACCCCGTGGTTCAACACCACGCTCGGCGTCGTGATGCTCCTCGGCCGCTTCCTGCCGATGGTGTTCGTCCTCGCCCTGGCCGGCTCGCTCGCCGGGCAGACGCCCGTGCCCCGCACCGCGGGCACCCTGCGCACCGACAAGCCGCTGTTCGGCGGCCTCCTCCTCGGCACGGTCGCGATCGTCGCCGGACTCACCCACTTCCCGGCCCTCGCGCTGGGACCGCTCGCCGAAGGGCTCGCCGCATGAGCACCACCGCACCCGCCCGGCCCCCACGGGCCGGCGCCCCCGGGGACCAGCGCCCGGACACCCGGTCCGGCCGCGCCGGCGGAGGCCTCTTCGACCCGGGGCAGCTGGCCGCCGCCCTCCCGGACGCGCTCCGGAAGCTCGACCCCCGGGCCATGGTCAAGTCCCCCGTCATGTTCGTGGTGTGGGTCGGCTCCGTGCTCACCACCGGGCTCGCGCTCACCGACCCCGGCGACCTGTTCGGCTGGGCGATCAGCGCCTGGCTGTGGCTCACCACGCTCTTCGCCAACCTGGCGGAGGCGGTCGCGGAGGGCCGGGGCAAGGCCCAGGCGGACACCCTGCGCAGGGCCAGGACCGGCACGGTCGCCCGCCGGGTCACCGGGACCGGCGGGTCCGCAGGGACCGGCGGGTCCGCCGGGATCGGGGAGGAGCCGGTGCCCGGCACCGCACTGCGCGTCGGCGACCTGGTGGTCTGCGAGGCCGGCGACGTCATACCCGGCGACGGCGACGTCGTCGAGGGGGTCGCCTCCGTGGACGAGTCCGCGATCACGGGCGAGTCCGCGCCGGTCGTCCGCGAGTCGGGCGGCGACCGCTGCGCCGTGACCGGCGGCACGAAGGTGCTCTCCGACCGGATCGTCGTCAGGATCACCGCGAAGCCCGGCGACACCTTCATCGACCGGATGATCGGCCTGGTCGAGGGGGCCGACCGCAGGAAGACCCCCAACGAGGTCGCCCTGAACGTCCTGCTCGCCTCCCTCACGGTCGTCTTCCTGCTCGCCGTCGTCACCCTCAAGCCCTTCGCGGTCTACGCGGGCGCCGACGGGCAGACCTCCCTGATCGTCCTGACGGCCCTGCTCGTCTGCCTGATCCCGACGACGATCGGCGCGCTGCTCTCCGCGATCGGCATCGCGGGCATGGACCGGCTGGTCCGGCGGAACGTCCTCGCGATGTCCGGCCGCGCCGTCGAGGCCGCGGGCGACGTCGGCACCCTGCTCCTGGACAAGACGGGCACGATCACCCTCGGCAACCGGCGGGCCGGCGCGTTCGTGCCGGTGGCGGGCGTCACCGAGGCCGAGCTCGCCGGGGCCGCCCGGCTCTCCTCGCTCGCCGACGAGACGCCCGAGGGGCGCTCGATCGTGGACCTCGCGGAGGCGGGCGCCGCCCCCTTCCCGGACGCCCCGGCCGACGCCGAGTGGGTCGCCTTCACCGCCCGGAGCCGCATGTCCGGCGTGGACGCCGGCGGCCGCAGGATCCGCAAGGGCGCGAGCGGCGCGGTCGCGGCCTGGGTGGAGGAGCGCGGCGGCCGGGTCGCCGGGGACGCGCGGGAGCTCGCGGACGGGATCGCCCGGGCCGGCGGCACCCCGCTGCTCGTGGCCGTGGAGGACGGCGGGGGCGCCCGCGTCCTGGGCGTCGTCCACCTGAAGGACGTCGTCAAGGAGGGGATGCGGGAACGGTTCGCCGAACTGCGCCGCATGGGCATCCGTACGGTCATGGTCACCGGCGACAACCCGCTGACCGCGGAGGCCGTCGCGGAGGAGGCCGGGATCGACGACTTCCTCGCCGAGGCCACCCCCGAGGACAAGCTCGCCCTCATCCGGCGGGAGCAGGCGGGCGGGAAACTGGTCGCGATGACCGGCGACGGGACGAACGACGCCCCGGCCCTCGCCCAGGCGGACGTCGGCGTCGCCATGAACACCGGCACGTCGGCCGCGAAGGAGGCCGGCAACATGGTCGACCTCGACTCCGACCCCACCAAGCTCATCGAGATCGTCGCGATCGGCAAGCAGCTCCTGATCACCCGGGGCGCCCTGACGACCTTCTCGATCGCCAACGACGTGGCGAAGTACTTCGCGATCATCCCCGCGCTGTTCGCGGCGGCCTACCCGGGCCTGGACCGGCTCAACGTCATGGGCCTGGCCTCGCCCGAGTCCGCGATCCTCTCCGCCGTGATCTTCAACGCCCTGGTCATCGTCGCCCTGGTCCCGCTCGCCCTGCGGGGCGTGCGCTACCGGCCGGCCGGCGCCGACGCGATGCTCCGGCGCAACCTCGCGGTCTACGGACTCGGCGGCCTGGTCGCCCCGTTCGCCGGCATCAAGCTCATCGACCTGCTCCTGTCCCTCCTCCCCGGCCTGCGTTGACGCGGAAGGCGTACTGATCATGAACAACTCCGTCAGGAGGACCGGACGCCTGTTCCGGGCGGGCCTGCGCGCCCTCCTCGTCCTCACCCTGGTGTGCGGCGTCCTCTACCCGCTCGCCGTCACCGCCGTCGCCCAACTGGCCTTCCCCGGGCGGGCGAACGGCTCCGAGGTGCGGGACGGCAGCGGCCGGGTCGTCGGCTCCTCGCTCGTCGGACAGCGCTACGACCTGCCGGCGGAGGACGGCGGGCGGGCCCCGGCCCCCGACCTGCGCTGGTTCCAGCCCCGCCCCTCGAACGGCCTGGGCGTCAACTCCGTCAACACCCGCTACTCCCTGGTCCTGTCCGGCGCGACGAACCGCTCGGGCGACAACGAGGACCTGATCCGCTGGGTGCGGGAGGCGAAGGCGGCCGTGGTCGCGGACAACTCCACCCCCTCGTACGAGGTGCGGCCCGCGGACGTGCCTCCCGACGCCGTCACCTCCTCCGGCTCCGGCCTGGACCCGCACATCTCCCCGGAGTACGCCCGGCTCCAGGTCCACCGGGTCGCGCGGCGCAACGGCCTGCCCGTCGCCGCCGTCGCGGAGCTCGTCGCCGCCCGCACCGAGCCCCGCGCCCTCGGCTTCCTGGGCGAGCCGCGCGTCAACGTCCTCGCGCTCAACGTGGCGCTGCGGGAGCTGGTGGCGGCGAAGGGCTGACCGGACCGCCCGTCACCCCGCGGGCAGCACCCGCGTCCCGGCCGCCGGGAAGCCCTTGGCCCACCAGTGGTCGTAGCGGCGGTAGACCAGCGGATCCCGGGCGGCGAGGAGGCCGCCGAGCGCCGCGGCCTCGGCGGCCAGCCCCTCCCAGGCCCCGGCGGGCAGCGGGTGGAAGGCCGTGGCCTCGATCCCGCCGTCGACGGGCCGCCAGACCCCGGCGACGTACCCGTCGACGAGGAGCGTCGGCAGCGTGTCGCCGTTCACCCGGATCACCAGCTTGCGGTACGCGGGCGGGATGATCCGGGAGCGGTCCGCATACGCGAGGAGGACGCTGTCCCACATGCCGAGGAGGCGCGGCGGGGCCGGGGCCTCCCCGTCGGGGAGCGGCGCGCCCGGGACGTCGTACAGCACCGTCCCGTCGGCCCCCTCCAGCCGCTCGGTTCCCTCCTCCAGCAGTACGCGTACGGCCTCGCGGACCAGGCGGCGGGGCGCCGTCGTGAACTGGGCCATGTCCGCGTCGGAGGCCGGACCGAACCCCTCCAGATAACGCCGGAGCAGTACGGCCAGACCGGTGGCGGACGCCTCCGGGTCGGCGAGCGCGGGCCGTTCGGACGCGGTGACGAAGGACTGCGCGCTCCCGAACGCCCACGGCGGGCCCTCCGGCGCGTGCCACAGCGGCGCGTACTGCCGGACCATCCGCCAGACCACGGGCGCCACCGGCCCTTCCCGGCCCCGCTCGACCAGCTCCCGCAGCTCGGCCCCGGTGCGGGGCTCCGAGGCGTGGGCGAGCAGGCCGGGCAGGAGCGCGTCGGCGTCGGCGGCCGTGAACCCGGCGGCCCTGAACCGGGGGTCGTGGAGCCGCCCGCCGCGCAGCGTCGGCTCCATGGCCTCCCGGAAGGCCCGGTAGTCGTCGGCGTGCACCTGATGGAGGGTGAGCCGCATCAGCGTCGACCGGACCACCCGGAACCCGTTCAGGGCCTCGTCGAACCGCGCGGGGTCGAAGCCCGCGATCCGGTTCCACAGCGCCACGTACGGCGAACCCGGCCGCTGCGCCTGGAGGGCCACCACCCGCCGCACGGCGTCCTCGACGCCGACGGGCTCGCGGGCGAGGAGCAACTGCCGGGCGAGGGTGGAGCGGTTGAGGGCGCGGGGAGTGATCGGCATGGGGGGATCCTCTCGCACGGAGAGGGATTTCGAACACGCTTTCGCTTCGGTGTGCGGGGCGGTGCCGCGCGTTCACCCAGGGATCGCCCCGGCGCCGCGTACGCGTCGCTCCGCGTTGTGGCCGGAAACAGACCATGGGGCCGCCGTCCCCCGCCCCTCCGTCCTTCGCGCGTCCGAAGGCCCACGTGCTCCAAGGGAGTTCACCCAGATGATTCCGCGCCTCCTGCGCCGCCGGCCCGCCGCCGTGGTCCTGCCGTTGTCCGCCGCGCTCGCCCTCACGGTGGTCGGGGGGACGGCGGACGGGGCGTCGGCGCACCGCGGCCACGGCGGCCCCGCCGGCCGCGTCGTCTCCACCGCGACCCTGCCCGACCTCCCGCTGGCCGCCTTCAGCAACGCCGTGATCCCGGGCAGCGTCGCGGACGACCGGGACATCGACCTGGGCGGCATCGGCAGCGACCTGTTCCCGGCGGAGCGGCGCGGCGAGTACTGGACCGTCACCGACCGCGGCCCCAACGGCCAGATCGAGATCGGCAAGGACAAGCGCCGCACCTTCCCCGTGCCCGGCTTCGACCCGGCCATCGTGAAGATCCGCGTCGTCGGCGGCCGCATCCAGGTCCTGGAGACGCTCCCGGTCACCACCTCCCGCGGCGCCCCCGTGACCGGCCTGTCCAACCAGCCCGGCCGCGACGAGGCCCCCTACACGTACGACGCCTCCACCCCCCTCCCGTACGACCCGAACGGCCTGGACACCGAGGGCATCGTGCGGGACCGGGACGGCGGCTTCTGGCTGGTGGACGAGTACGGGCCGTCCCTCGTCCACGTCTCCGCGAAGGGCCGGGTCCTCGCCCGCCACGTGCCGAAGGGCCTGAACCTGACCGGCGCCGACTACCCGGTGGTCGAGTCACTGCCCGCGATCTTCCTCAAGCGCAAGATCAACCGCGGCTTCGAGGGCCTCGCACTGCTCCCCGGCGGCGACCTCGTCCTCGGCCTCCAGAGCCCGCTGCTCAACCCCGACGAGGCCGCGGGCAAGGAGTCCCGCACCACCCGGCTGCTGCGCTTCTCCCCGCGCCAGAACCGCGTCACCGCCGAGTACGCCTACCGCTTCGACCCGGTCGGCACCGTCGAGCCCGGCCAGACCAAGACCTCCGAGCTGAAGCTGTCCGCGCTCGTCGCGCTCGGCGGCGACCGCCTCCTGGTCCAGGAGCGCACCGACAAGGCCGCCCGCCTCTACGAGGTCCGCCTCCGCCGCTCCGCCGACATCCTGGGCTCGGCCTGGGACGACCCCGCCACCCGGCCCGCCCTGGAGCAGCTCGACGACCCGGCGTCGGCGCGCGTGCCGGTCCTCCGGAAGGACCTCGTCATCGACCTCAACACGGTGAAGGGCGTCCCCGGCAAGATCGAGGGCGTCGCCGTCGAGGGCTCCTCCACCCTCGTCCTGCTCAACGACAACGACTTCGGCATGACGGACGGCCCCGGCGCCTTCGACGCGAACGGCCGGCTGGTCGACAGCGGCGTGGAGACCACCCTCGTCAAGGTGCGGCTGAACCGTCCCGTCCGCTGAGGTCCCCTGCCGGGGGACGGGCTCACCGCAGGGTGAGGGGGGTCTCCGCCGTGACGCGGGTCAGCTTCTCGGGGTTGCGGACGTAATAGAGGCCGGTGACGCGGCCGTCCACGACCCGGAGCGCCATGACGCCGTCGAACGCGCCGTCCAGGTACACGGCGAGCGCCGGGCCGCCGTTGACGGCCGTGGGCTCGCAGGTGATCGCGAACCCGGCCTTCGCGGAGCCGCCGAGGTAGAAGCGGGCCACCTTCCCGGCCCCGACGACCGGCCGCACCGCGGCCCGCTTCACACCGCCGCCGTCGCTCACCAGGACGACGTCGGGGGCGAGCACGTCGAGGAGCCCCTGGAGGTCCCTGCCCTCGACGGCGTTCCGGAACGACTCCAGGGCCGCCCTCGCCTCGGACGGGGGGACCACCCGGCGGGGGCGGCGGGCGTCGACGTGCCGGCGGGCGCGGTGCGCGATCTGGCGGACGGCGGCGGGGCTCTTGCCGACGGCGGCCGCGATCTCGTCGTACCCGACGCCGAAGGCCTCGCGCAGCACGAAGACGGCGCGTTCGGTCGGCGACAGCGTTTCGAGGACGAGCATCATCGCCATCGACACGCTCTCGGCGAGCTCGACGTCCTCGGCCACGTCCGGCGCGGTCAGCAGCGGCTCGGGCAGCCACGGGCCGACGTACGCCTCCCGGCGGCGGCTCGCCGCGCGCAGCCGGTTGAGCGCCTGCCGGGTCGTGATCCGGACCAGGTAGGCGCGCCGGTCGCGCACCTCCTCCAGGTCGACCTCGATCCAGCGCAGCCAGGTCTCCTGGAGGACGTCCTCGGCGTCGGCCGCCGAGCCGAGCATCTCGTAGGCGACGGTGAAGAGCAGGTTGCGGTGGGCGACGAAGACGTCGGTGGCGGGGCCGCCACCGTGCCGGCCGGTACCGGTACCGGTACTGGTTCGATCGGTGCCGCTCAGGTCGGTGCCGCTCCGGTCGGCTCCGGGCTCGTTCACGCGGGGTTCTCCCGTCTCGGGCTGCTTCACGTCGGCTCCCTCAGGACCGGGGCGGGCGGTCGGCGGTCGGGGTGCTCGTGGCGCTCGCGGTGCTCGTGGCGTCGGCGGCGCCGGTGGGGTCCGGGGCAAGAGCCTCTCCCGTACGACGCGCCTCCGCCAGCCGCCGGCGCCGCGTGTCCCCGGGGACGCGGTGCAGACGGTACGAACCGGGGGCGCCGGCCTCGCCCGCCAGATGCCCGACGATGCCCGCGCACACCTTCTCCTTGAGCTTCGCGCCGGCGCGCCCGTCGACGTGGAACGGGACGGCGACGTCGCGGCGGGCGAACTGGAAGATGCCCTCCCGCCGCCCGAGGCTGACGCACTGGCCCGCGAAGGACTCGCGCAGGGGCTCGGGCCGTTCCCCCGCGATCCGGGCGAGCACCGTGTCGGCGGCCCGCGCGCCCAGCGGGATCGCGGCCTGGCAGCTCATCCGCAGCGGCAGGCCCGAGGGCGCCGCCGAGTCCCCGGCCGCGACGATCCGCTCGTCGTCCACGCTGGTCAGCGTCTCGTCCGTGAGCAGCCGGCCCAGCGCGTCGGTGCTCAGCCCGCTGCGCGCGGCCAGGTCCGGCACGCCGAACCCGGCCGTCCAGATCGTCACCGCGCTCGGCAGCCCGCGCCCGTCGGCGAGCCGTACGGCCTCGCGGGTCACCTCCGCCACCCGCGTGCCGGAGCCGTCGAGCACGGTCACCCCGAGCCGGTCCAGCCGCCGGGCGACCGCACGCCGGCCCCGGGGGTGCAGGTACGGGCCGAGCACGCCGCCGCAGACCAGGGTCACGGCACGCCCGGTCTCCGCCAGCTCGGCGGCGGTCTCGATGCCGGTCGGACCGGCCCCGACGACCGTCACCGGGGCCGTCGCGGGCGCGGCGCCGAGCGCCGGCCGCAGCCGCTCGGCCTCCTCCAGGGAGGCGAGCGGCAGGGCGAACCGCGCGGCTCCGGGCACGTCCGGGTCGGCGCTTCCGCTGCCCACCGCGTAGACCAGGCGGTCGTAGCCGACCGTGCCGCCGCCGGC
This sequence comes from Streptomyces sp. NPDC098101, assembly GCF_044760185.1. Classification (NCBI taxonomy): domain Bacteria; kingdom Bacillati; phylum Actinomycetota; class Actinomycetes; order Kitasatosporales; family Streptomycetaceae; genus Streptomyces; species Streptomyces sp. NPDC098101. The sequence goes on from NZ_JBIWAS010000002.1 coordinate 330,606, forward strand.
CAGCTCCACGCGGCGCCCGGCCGTGTCGATCCGCACGGCGCTGCCGACCACCAGCCGGACGCGTGCGCCCAGCACCTCCGGGTAGCCGACGACCGCCTCGCCGGTCCCGCCCGCCAGCTGGTGCAGCCGGACCCGGTGGACGAACGACGGGCGCGGGTTGACCAGCGTCACCGCCACGTCGTCGCGCCGCGTCAGACGATTGGCCGCCATGACACCGGCGTACCCGCCGCCGATCACGACCACTTCGGTGTTCCCGGTCATGGTGTCTCCTCCGTTCAAGGGGGCCGCCCCTTCCGGGGGGCTCGTCCTCAAGACACCGCCCGACCGGTTCCTGTGACACCTCCGGCGCCCTGTGACGCGGATCACCCGGAGCCGAGCGGCCGGAGCGGCCGGAGCGGCCCGTGTCCGGGCTCCCGGCGGAGTACCGCACAGGTTTACCCGGGATCAACTCACCGTGGGACGCGCGCGGAGGCGGCCGGACCCTAACGTCTTCCCTGTCCACGACCGACTCGCGAGGCACCGGGACCGGGCCGCACGCGGCCGGAACCGGTGCGGTCCGAGAAAGCACGTGTCCGAGAGAGCACATGTCCGAGGGGGATCACATGTTCCGTCAGCACAGGAAGCCCGCGTCCGTCGTCGCGGCCGCCACCGCCGCGCTCTTCGCCGCGGGCCTCGCCCTCGCGCCGGGCGCCTCCGCCGACGCCTTCCGCTGCGGCTCCTCCGGCAGCGACCCCAGGGCCTGGTGCGCCTACGTGCAGAAGGCGCCCAGCGGCCTGAAGGTCCACAGCCGGCCGAGCACGACCTCCACCACCCTGTGGACCCTGGCCAACGGCACCAAGGTCGAGGTCGACTGCTGGACCACCGGGACCTCCGTCAACAACTACAACATCTGGGCCGGCCTCTACACGGCCTCCGGCTACCGCTACGTCAGCGACTACTACCTGACCACGGGCCGCATCCAGAACTACGTGCCCCACTGCTGACCACTCCCGATACGCCCCGCGTGCGCGGTACGGGGGTCCGCGCACGCGGGGGCTCTCCCGCCCGGAAACGGCTTGGGCGCCCGTACCGAACTGGCCGATCATGTACGCATGACCGACGACGACCCGGTGGTGCTCCACACCCTGACCCTGCGGCACCGGATCCCGGACGACTGGACGGCGGACCCGTGGGCCGAGGTGCGGCCCCTGATCGACGGCGCGGACGTCCTGGGGGAGGCCTGCCCGGACGGCAGGGCGCCCAGCCGCCGGTACTGGACGGGGCCGGCCGGGACCTGGCCGCTGACGGCCACGGAGGAGCCCCGCAGGGTCGCGATCGCCGAGCCGACCTGCACGGCCGGCTGCTGCGGGGCCCTGTACGTCACCGTGCGCCGCGAGGGCGACCTGGTGATCTGGGACTCCTGGGAGAACACCGGCGGCACCCTCGCCGTACCGCCGCCCCACCGCTTCGACGCCGCCCGGTACGAGGCCGAACTCGCCCGGGCGGCGGCGGACCGCGGCTGGGAGGAGCCGGTGGACACCGTCGCCCGTCTCCTCGGCGGGATCCTCGCGGACAGCGGCTGGTTCGCGCGCTGGGGCTGCGTCCTCACGGACGTCTCGCCCCGCCGCGCGGAGCCCGGCGTCCCCGAGGAGCTCGCGTACCCGGAGGGCGTCGACGTCGACTTCCACCGGACCCGGGGCCCCGGCGAGCCCCCGGAGGCGTACACGTACGCACTCCTCACCACCCCCGACCACCCGCCCGAGGAACAGGCCCGCCGGCTCGCCGCCCGGATCCTGGCGGACGACCCCCGCAGGACCGCCGAGCGACGGGACCACTGAGGCCGGCCACCCGGTCCGGCTCGGAGCGGGCGCGGCCGGATGCCGCGCCCGGCGGTGGGTCGGATCACTCCGCCGGCAGGCGCGGCGTGCGCGGCGGTGCCGTGCGGCGGTTGCCGGTCTTCTCGAAGGCCGCCGCGAGGGACAGCAGGGCGTTGTCGTCGTAGGCGCGGCCCGCGAAGGTCAGTCCGACGGGCATGTCCGTGTCCGTCATGGTGCCCATGGGCACGGTCACGGTCGGGATGCCGAGGTGGCGGGGGACCAGGTTGCCGTTGGCGACCCAGACGCCGTTGCGCCAGCCGAGGTCGGCGGACGCCGCGTTGACGTCCATGTCGGCGGGGCCGACGTCGGCGACCGCGGGGAAGACCACCGCGTCCAGGCCCAGCCCGTCCATCCACAGCTCCAGGTCGACGCGGCGCGTCTCCTCCAGGCCGCGCAGCCCCTCCTCCAGGAGCGGCATGTCGGCGAGGGAGGCGTACGGGCGCTCGCGCACGAAGCGGGGGTACTCGCCGATCGTGTCGTCGAAGCCCTCGTACCGGTCGGGCAGTTCGCCCTCCCGCCGGGGCCAGATGCGGTCCCCGTCGACGTCGGCCAGGCTGGACAGCGCCGGGTCGCCGTTGGCCCGCAGGAAGTCGTCCCAGGCCCAGGCGGACAGGTCCTCGATCTCGAAGGTCAGGTACGCGCGGCCGACGAGGCCGCGGGTGAGCAGCGAGGGCGCTCCGGGGCGGTCGGATTCGTAGTTGGTGACCACGGGGAAGTCGACCTCGACCACCTCGGCCCCGGCGGCCTCCAGGTCGCGGCGGGCCGCTTCCCACAGGGCGATCACCGAGGGGCGGGTGTCGACGCGCTGCCCCGTCTGGCCACCGATGCCTCCGTCGGGGTTCGTCCCGGCGTCCGGGTCGGCGTTGACGTACATCCGGGGCACGCCGACGCGCTTGCCGGCGAGCACGGCGGACGCGGCCCCGGCGTCGGCGGGCGCGAGGGCCGGGTAGGAGGCGGGGCGCACCCGCGACGCCGGGGGCAGCGCCACCCACGGCTGCGCGCGCCACAGGTCCCCGCGGGTCTCCGGGTCGTCGGCGACGATGACGTCGAGCAGTTCGAGCAGGTCGGCCATGGTGCGGGTGTGCGGGACCACGACGTCCATGGTCGGCACGAGCGGCCAGTTGCCGCGGACCGAGATCACGCCGCGGCTGGGGGTGTAGGCGCACAGCGCGTTGTTCGAGGCGGGGGCGCGGCCCGAGGACCAGGTCTCCTCGCCGAGGCCGAACGCGCCGAAGGACGCCGCCGTCGCCGTGCCGGAGCCGTTGGAGGAGCCGGAACCGTAGGCGCTGGTGAGCCAGTCGGCGCTGTACGGGCTCTCCGCGCGGCCGTACACGCCGCGCTGCATCCCGCCGTTCGCCATCGGCGGCATGTTGGTCAGGCCGATGAGGACCGCGCCGCCCGCGCGCAGCCGCTCGACGGCGAAGGCGTCGCGCCGGGCCACGAGGTGCTCGAAGGCGGGGGAGCCGGACGCGGCCGTGAGCCCCTCGGCGAGGTAGCTGTCCTTGGCGGTGTACGGGATGCCGTCCAGCGGCCCCAGCGTCTCGCCGCGCGCGCGGCGGGCGTCGGAGGCCGCGGCCTCCGCCCGGGCGCGCGGGTTCATCACGACCACCGCGTTCAGGGCGGTGGCCGTGCCGGGCCGGTCGTACGCCTCGATCCGCGCGAGGTAGGCGTCGAGCAGTCCGACCGCAGTCGTCTCGCCCTTCTCCAGCGCCGCGCGCAGGTCGGCGATACAGGTCTCCACGACATCGAATCCGCGCGTCACGGGGGTCTCCTGGGGGGGGGGGGGGGGGGGGGGGGGGGGGGGGGGGGGGGGGGGGTGGACAGACGGGCCACGGGGGGGGGGCGCCCCCCCGGGGAACAAAATA
>NZ_JBIWAS010000002.1:334336-726064 GCF_044760185.1 Streptomyces sp. NPDC098101
CGCGCCCGCCCCCCCCCCGCCGCGGCGCGCCCCAGGAGGAGGAGGAGGAGGAGGACAGACGGGCCACGGGGGTCGGTCGCGCCCCCGTCGATCTCACTAGATTTCCAGTCTAGATTTTCAGACTAGAGTAAAAGTCTAGGTTGCCGAAATCTAGACTGGCAGCCTGGATTTCCGGAGCCGGGAGTGAGTTCATGCCGATGTCAGAGACCGGGCCCGAGCCGCCCCGCCGCCTTCCGCCGCCGAACGGCGCGGGCGGACCGGCGGACGGTGGGGTCGGGCCGACGGACGACGGGGCCGGGCCGGTGGACGGCGGGGCCGGCGCCGTCTCGCGGCCCGCGCCCCGGATCCCGATCGACAGGAAGCGCCAGCCCAGCGGGGACGAGGCACGGGAGCGGGCCATGCGGGCCGCCGTCGGCGTCATCGCGGAGAAGGGCGCGGCCGCCCTGCGGATGGCGGACATCGCCGAGCGGGCCGGCATGAGCACCGGCCACATCCTCTACCACTTCGGGAAGAAGGACCGGCTCCTGCTCGAAGTCCTTGCATGGAGCCAGACCGACCTCTGGGCCCGGTTCCAGGAGGCCGCCGACCGGGCGGCGTCCCCCGCCGAGAAGCTGGACCTGTTCGTCCGCTTCTACCTGCCCCGCCACCGGGGCGACGAGCGCTACGCGCTGTGGACCCAGGTACTGGCGCAACGCCACGACGAGGCGGGCCGGCGGATCCTCACCGAACTGCTGGACGGCTGGGACGAGCGCCTGGAGGCCATCCTCCGCGAGGGCCGCGACCTGGGGCACTTCGCCGACGTGGACATCCCGGAGTTCGTCGTCCGGGCGGTGGCCATGCTGAGCGGCCTCTCCGAGGACGTCATGTTCGGCCGCTCCCGCTGGCAGCACGCCTCCCCCCACGCCTTCGCCCTCACCGCCCTCACCCGCGAACTGCGCCCTGCCGGGCGGGGGTGACGCCGGAGGGCCGTCCGACCGCATGAAGCCTTGGCCGGCCGACCGGTGCCGTACCGCGCGGATCGCCGCACAACCGGTGGTGGCGTCCGGGGGAGCTTGGCGAGATGCGTGTACGGGCCCGGCCGACAAGTCCGGCCCGAGGCCGTCGCCGGGCCCGCACCTGCGGCGCGCCACCTTCGGCAGCGGCGTTCCGCACGGCTCGGCGGGAACGGACGTTCCGCAGATCGCTGTTGGGGCGGCCACGGAACCGTACCGGCCCCGGCTCGGCGCCGCGTCGACCGGTTCGAGCCGACGCCAGGCCAGGACCGGCGCCTCCTCGCGGCGTACGAGCCCGGTATCCAGCCCCGGCGGACAGCCCGAGCATCGTGCCCCCTTCGGACCGATCGCCCCCCGAACCCCTCCGCCGACCGAACCTCCCGAGCCGGCCGACTGCCGCTTCCAGACTTCTCGACCGCTGGCCGAAAATCCTCCCTGACCAGCGAAAAGACCCTCCCGAAGGAGGGTCAGGACCGCACGGCAAAGCCGTACGAAGAAAAGCGCCCCCGGCAGGACTCGAACCTGCGGCCAAGTGCTTAGAAGGCACCTGCTCTATCCACTGAGCTACGGGGGCCGGGTGGTGGCCGTGTGGCCAGGAGCCCCTGGTGGGTGGGGTGTGGCCTGCCGGGACAAGGATAGGGCTCCGATCGCCTTGGCCCGGTTGCTTCACCTGCGTGGCACGATGTGTAGGTTCGGTGAAGCGGAACGATAATCGCAGGCAGGTGCGATTCGCGCAGCGCTTTTCGCATCGCTCGGGGCGGGTGTTGTGCACTCGTTATGCCCCGTCTTCCGGTCACCGCCCTTTTCTTCGGCGCGCAGGGCCCCCATACGCTTCAAAAACACTCATAAATTGGGCATTCTTCGCATGTGGTGACCTTGGACGAACGGCCTCAGCTGATCGACGCACTCTCCGCCCTGCGCGACCGTGTCGCCGCCGTGCGTCTCCCACTCCCCCTTCCCGGCGCCGACCGCGCCCGCCAGAACCGGGTCGAGCTGCTCGCCCAGCTCGACGACTACCTGGTGCCGCGGCTGAAGGACCCCGACGCCCCGCTCCTCGCCGTCGTCGGCGGCTCCACAGGGGCCGGGAAGTCCACGCTCGTCAACTCCCTTGTGGGGCGGCGCGTCAGCGAGGCCGGTGTGCTCAGGCCCACCACCCGCACCCCCGTCCTCGTCTGCCACCCCGAGGACCACCACTGGTTCGCCGGGATGCGCGTCCTCCCGCAGCTCACCCGCGTCTGGCTGCCCCAGGCCGACGAGGACCACCCCGTCGACGAGCCCGCCCCCGAGGACAACGCCCTCCGCGTCGAGACCTCCTCCTCCCTGCCCCGGGGCCTCGCCCTGCTCGACGCCCCCGACATCGACTCCCTCGTCGTCGAGAACCGCCTCCTCGCCGCCGAGTTGATCTGCGCCGCCGACATCTGGGTCATGGTCACCACCGCCTCCCGGTACGCCGACGCCGTCCCCTGGCACCTGCTCCGCACCGCCAAGGAGTACGACGCCACCCTCGTCACCGTCCTCGACCGCGTCCCCCACCAGGTCATCGGCGAGGTCTCCCGCCAGTACGGCGCCCTGCTCGACCGGGCCGGGCTCGGCGACGTGCCCCGCTTCACCATCCCCGAGCTGCCCGAGTCGACCGGCGGCGGCAGCGGACTGCTGCCCGACAGCGCCGTCGCCCCCCTCCGCGGCTGGCTCGCCCACCGCGCCGAGGACCCCGCCGCCCACCAGCAGGCCGCCGACCGGACCGCCTTCGGCGTCATCGACTCCCTCGACACCCGACTGCCCGAGCTGGCCGGCGCGGTCTCCGCCCAGTACGCCGCCGCCGTCCGCCTCGGCGGCGTCGTCGAGGCCGCCTACCACGAGCAGGGCGGCCGGGTGCGCAAACAGCTCAGCCGCGGCGCCGTCCTCGCCGGCGACGCCCGCACCCGCTGGCGCGCCTACCCCCGCGACAGCACCGCCGACGAACTCCTGGACGCCCTCGCCGAGTCCCTCGCCGCCCTCCTCCACTGCGCGGTCTCCGCCGCCGAGGAGCGGGTGCGGGACGGCTGGCGCCACGAGCCCGCCGCCGAGGCCCTCGGCCCCGTGCCGACCTGCGCCGACCGGGAGACCGGCGAGCGGATCGGCCTGGAGGTGCGCCGCTGGCGCCGCGAACTCGAGGAACTGGCCGACGAGGAGGTACGGACCGTGGAGCGCCCCGCCGGCGCCCGCGGCGCCCTGCCCGAGGCCGACACCGTGGCCGCCCTCCTCGCCGCCTCCCTCCTCGGCGGCCGCCGCACCCGCCCCGCCGGCGAGCGCCTCGCCGAACTCCTCGGCGCCCAGGTCGCCCTGCGGCTGCGCGACAAGGGCGGCGCACTGGTCCTCGCGTACGTCGACCGCGTCCTGCACGCCGAACGCGACCGGCGCCTCGCCCCCCTCGACGCGCTCGACGTGACCCCCGAGCCGCAGGCGGAGCTGATCGCCGCGCTCTCCGTACTGCAGAAGGAGAAGTGACGTGCAGCTGGAAGACGACCGCAAGAGAGGCTCCCGCCCCGACCACGACCGCGCGTTCGAGAGCGACCGGGACCGCGACCGTGAGCCCGAGCGCGACCGTGAGCCCGAGCGCGGGCGCTGGGACGACGGGCTGATCGCCCGTCGCGCGAGCGAACGCGCCGCCGCCCTCCAGGACGGGCCCCGGGGCGGCTTCACGGGCGACTTCGAGGGAGGCTCCGAGGGCGGCGGGGCGGGTCCCGACGAGGACGCGCCGGGTTCCTTCGGCGGACACTACGGCCGCCCCCTCCGCAACCGCCTCGACGCCCTCCACGAACTCGTCGGCCTCTCCCGCGCGCGCGTGGAGAGCGACGCCCTCGCCGAGGCCGGGCGCGTCCTGGACGAGGCCGCCGCCCGCCAGCGGCTCTCCTCCCGGCACACCGTCATCGCCCTCGCCGGACCCACCGGAAGCGGCAAGTCCACCCTCTTCAACGCCCTCGCCGGCGTCGCCGTCTCCGAGACCGGCCTGCGCCGCCCCACCACCGCCGCGCCCATCGCGCTCAGCTGGTCCGAGGGCGCCGCCGGACTCCTCGACCGGCTCGCCATCCCCAACCGGCTGCGCCGCAGGCCCCTCGCGGGCGGCGCGGGCGACACCGGACTCCAGGGCCTCGTCCTCGTCGACCTGCCCGACCACGACTCGGCCGTCACCGCCCACCGCGACCAGGTCGACCGGGTCCTCGGCCTGGTCGACGCCGTCATCTGGGTCGTCGACCCCGAGAAGTACGCCGACGCCGCCCTCCACGAGCGCTACCTCCGCCCCCTCGCCGGGCACGCCGAGGTCACCTTCGTCGTCCTCAACCAGATCGACCGGCTCGGCACCGAGGCCGCCGACCTCGTCCTCGACGACCTGCGCCGCCTCCTCGACGAGGACGGCGTGGCCCTCGGCGAGCACGGCGAACCCGGCGCCACCGTCCTCGCCCTCTCCGCCCTCACCGGCGAGGGCGTCCCCGAACTGCGCGAACTCGTCGCCCGCCTCGTCCAGGAGAAGACCGCCCCCGAGCGCCGCCTCTCCGCCGACATCGACGCCGCCGCCGCCAGGCTCCGCCCCGCCTACGTCGCCGACGGGCGCGCGGGGCTCGGCGAACGCTCCCGGGACGCCTTCACGGACCGCCTCGCGGCCGCCGTCGGCGCCCAGGCCGCCGGCGAGGCCGCCGAGCGGGTCTGGCGCCGGGGCGCCATCCGCGCCTGCGGCACCCCCTGGCTGCGGCTCTACCGCTGGTACGAGCGCAAGCGCGAGCACGGCTCCACCGACCCGCACCCCACGCCCCCGGCCGAGGAGGAGCTGACGGCGCGCCAGCGCGTGGAGCAGGCCGTGCGGATCGTCGCCGACGACGCCTCGCGCGGGCTCCCCGCCCCGTGGGCGCAGGCCGTCCGCGAGGCGGCGACGCGCGGCGCGGACGGCCTCCCCGAGGCCCTGGACGAACTGACCGTCTCCCTCGGCGACCCGGCGGCCCGCCCGCCCCGGCCCGCCTGGTGGCCCGCCGCCGTCCTCGCCCAGGTCGTGATGACACTCCTCCAGGTCTTCGGCGCGCTCTGGCTGGTGGGGCAGATCCTCGGCGTCGTGGAGCCCGGACTGCTCCCGCCGGTCCTCGTGATGCTCGCCGGGATCGTGGGCGGCCCGCTCGTCGAATGGGCCTGCGAGGGCGCGGTGAAGGGCCCGGCGCGCCGGTACGGGCAGGAGGCCGAGCGCCGTCTGCGCGAGGCGGCCGCCGCCTGCGGCCGGGCCCGGGTGCTCGACCCGGTGGCGGCCGAGCTGGTGCGCTACCGGGAGGTGCGCGAGCAGTACGCGACGGTGGTGGGCTCCCGCGCACCGGCCCGCGTCGTGGGCGGACACCGCTCCGGTACGAGGCGCCTGGGCGCCACCCGCGCGGGGGCGCGGGGGAGGTAGGCGGAAGCCCGGGCGGGGAGGGTGTGCCCGCCCCGCTTCCCCCGTCCGTCCTCACCCTCCCGGGTAAGGGAGTTGTCCACTGTTACGGGGTTTTCCACAGGCTCCGGCGGGATTTTCGGATTCGCCCCACCATGAGGTCGAAAGGGCGCCCGGCCGAAGGGCGTCCGGTGGAACGGATGGGGGCGGGACCATGAACGACACGACCGTGACGCTCGTCGGCAACGTGGCGACGGCGGTGGAGTACCGGGAGACGGCGGCCGGCGGGGTGGCCCGGTTCCGGTTCGCGGTGACCGCGCGCCGCTGGGACCGGGAGCGGGGCCTCTGGTCCGACGGGAACACCAGCTTCTACACGGTGTCGGCCTGGCGCTCCCTGGGGGCCAATCTCGCGGCCTCGGTCTCGGTCGGGGAACCGCTGGTGGTGCACGGCCGGTTGAAGGTGCGGGAGGACGAGCGCGAGGGGCAGCGCAAGACCTTCGTGGACGTGGACGCGCTGGCCGTGGGCCACGACCTGACCCGGGGGACGGCCGCCTTCCGGCGCGCGGCGCGGGCCGAGTCCCGGGCGCTGCCGGACCGGGAACCGCCCTCCGCCGCCGGGCCCGTGCCCGGCCCGGCCCCGGAGGACGATCCGTGGACGACGGCGGTGGTGGAAGGGCTCGCGGGGGCGGCATCGATGGAGGAAACGGGCGTTTCGCGGGAGGAAAGCGGAGGAAAGGACGAGCGGACGAGTCCGGAACACCGGCTGGTAACCGCGTCCTGACCTTGCGTCGTGGCGATTTGTCGACCAACTCACCGCACGTGATAACGATTCCGAGACGGAATGGTTATCTGACCGTATGGCCGGGCACCGGGGGGTTCCGCATCCCTAGGATTCCCGGGTACTCATGTGGCACGTGAGCCCATCGAGTCTGTGAGTCTGTTGGCGTGCGCTCCCCCCACGCGGAACAACGCTGTTCGCGGAGTGGCTCGCCCGGAGGGGAATCCAATGTTTTCAGTTCGTGGGCGGGGCACCGCGCGTCGCCTCGCCGCCGCCACCCTCGTCTCGGGGCTCGTCGCCGCCGGCACGATAGCGATGGCCGGTCCGGCGCTGGCCGATGACGCCCCGGGCGCCGGTGGCGTCAAGGCGAAGCTCGGCAGCCTGTCCAAGGAGGAGTCCGGCAGCGTCGAGATCTCCGAGAAGAACGGCTCCACGTGGTCCGTTCGGGGCGGTCTCTTCAACATGCAGGTCGAGGGCGGCGGCGCCCTGTCGACGTACTGCATCGACCTCCGCACCCCGGCGAAGCACGACTTCGACTACAAGGAGGTCGGCTGGGACCAGTCGTCCCTCCACAACAACGACAACGCGGGCAAGATCCTCTGGATCCTGGAGAACGGCTACCCGAAGCTCTCCACCAAGGACCTCGGTGAGAAGCTCGGCGTGGACCTCTCCAAGAGCGAGGCCGCCGCCGGCACCCAGGCCGCGATCTGGACCCTCTCGGACGACGTCACGGCCAAGCCGAAGGACGCGGACGCCCGGAAGCTGACCCAGTACCTGCTGGAGAACGCGACGAAGCTCGAGGAGCCCAAGGCCTCCCTGAGCCTCTCCCCGTCCTCCGTCGCGGGCAAGGCCGGCGAGAAGCTCGGCCCGGTCACGGTCAACACCAACGCCAAGGACGTCAAGGTCTCCGTCGTCCCGGGCGCCCCCGAGGGCGTCAAGGTCGTCGACAAGACCGGCGCCGCGGTCACCACCGCCGCCAACGGCGACGAGCTCTTCCTCGACGTTCCGGCCGGCACCGCCGACGGCACCGCCGAGCTGGCCGCCGAGGCCACCACCAAGGTTCAGCTGGGCCGCGCCTTCGTCTCCATCGACGGCCCGTCGCAGACCCTGATCCTGGCCGGCTCCAGCGAGTCCACCGTGACCGCCAAGGCCGCCGCCACCTGGGCCAAGAAGGGTGCCGTCCCGGCCGTCACGGTCGCCAAGGACTGCGCCAAGGGCGGCCTGGAGGTCATCGCCTCCAACGAGGGCGACGAGGACTGGACCTTCGACCTGAAGGGCACCTCCTACACCGTCGCCGGTGGCGAGACCAAGACCATCTCGGTCAAGCTCGCCGAGGACGAGGCGTACAACTTCACCATCACCGGCCCGAACGGCTTCGAGCAGACCTTCGAGGGCGTCCTGGACTGCGAGACGGCCACCCCCGGCCCGACGCCTTCCGAGACCACCCCCACCACGGAGCCCTCCACCCCGGCCTCTCCCTCCCCGTCCACCACGGACGGCACCACCGGTGACACCACCACCGGCGGCACCACCGGTGGCGACACCACGGGCGGCACCACCGGCACCACCGGCGGCGGCGACCTCGCCGAGACCGGCAGCTCCAACGCCACCCCGATGATCGCCGGCATCGCCGCCGCGCTCGTCGTGATCGGCGGCGGCGCGGTGTTCTTCCTCCGCAAGAAGAAGGCCACCGGCCACTGAGCCGAGGTACGGGTGCCGGGCCTCGCGCCCGGCCCCGGCCCGAAGCACCACCCGCGGAGTGAGGTGCGTCACACGACGCCCTCCCCGTGAACCCCGCACGACCCCGGACCGCACCCGCGTCCGGGGTCGTCGCGCGTCCGGGCCGCACGTCCGAGCCGCACGTCCGGGACCGCGCCCGGCCCCCGAAAGCCCCCGCCCCGATCCCGTCCCCGGCCCCGGACCGGCCCCGCGAGGGCCCCGCACCGGCCCCGCCGCACCGGATCCGCGCCCCCGCGCACCCGCCCGCCGGGCTTACCGGTTTCCGCCAGGGGGTGGCGGTCAGGCAAGATGGGGTGTATCTGCCCACTCACTCTTTGCCGGACGGTTTCTCTTGGCTGAGTACATCTACACCATGCGCAAGACGCGCAAGGCGCACGGCGACAAGGTCATCCTCGATGACGTGACGCTGAGCTTCCTGCCCGGTGCGAAGATCGGTGTGGTCGGCCCGAACGGCGCCGGTAAGTCCACCGTGCTGAAGATCATGGCCGGCCTGGAGCAGCCCTCCAACGGCGATGCCTTCCTGTCGCCCGGATACTCCGTCGGCATCCTCATGCAGGAGCCGAAGCTCGACGAGTCCAAGACCGTCCTGGAGAACGTCGAGGACGGCGTCGCCGAGGTCAAGGGCAAGCTCAACCGGTTCAACGCGATCGCCGAGGAGATGGCGACGAACTACACCGACGAGCTCATGGAGGAGATGGGCAAGCTCCAGGACGACCTGGACCACGCCAACGCGTGGGACCTCGACGCCCAGCTGGAGCAGGCCATGGACGCCCTGGGCTGCCCGCCCGGCGACTGGCCCGTCGGCAACCTCTCCGGTGGCGAGAAGCGCCGCGTCGCGCTCTGCAAGCTGCTCCTGGAGGCCCCCGACCTCCTGCTGCTCGACGAGCCCACCAACCACCTCGACGCCGAGTCCGTGAACTGGCTGGAGCAGCACCTGGCCCAGTACAAGGGCACCGTCGTGGCCATCACCCACGACCGGTACTTCCTCGACAACGTCGCCGAGTGGATCCTGGAGCTCGACCGCGGCCGCGCCCACCCCTACGAGGGCAACTACTCGACCTACCTGGAGAAGAAGGCCGAGCGCCTCAAGGTCGAGGGCCGCAAGGACGAGAAGCGCCAGAAGCGCCTCAAGGAAGAGCTGGAGTGGGTCCGCTCCAACGCCAAGGGCCGCCAGGCCAAGTCCAAGGCCCGCCTCGCCCGCTACGAGGAGATGGCCGCCGAGGCCGACAAGATGCGGAAGCTGGACTTCGAGGAGATCCAGATCCCGCCGGGCCCGCGCCTGGGCTCCGTCGTCGTCGAGGTCAACAACCTCTCCAAGGCCTTCGGCGACAAGGTCCTCATCGACGACCTCAGCTTCACCCTGCCGCGCAACGGCATCGTCGGCATCATCGGCCCGAACGGCGCCGGCAAGACCACGCTCTTCAAGATGATCCAGGGCTTCGAGAAGCCCGACTCCGGAGACATCCGCGTCGGCGAGACCGTCAAGATCTCCTACGTCGACCAGGGCCGCTCCAACATCGACCCGAAGAAGACGCTGTGGGCCGTCGTCTCCGACGAGCTCGACTACATCAACGTCGGCCAGGTCGAGATGCCGTCCCGCGCCTACGTCTCCGCGTTCGGCTTCAAGGGCCCGGACCAGCAGAAGCCGGCCGGCGTGCTCTCCGGCGGCGAGCGCAACCGCCTCAACCTCGCGCTCACCCTCAAGCAGGGCGGCAACCTGCTGCTCCTCGACGAGCCCACCAACGACCTCGACGTCGAGACCCTGTCCTCCCTGGAGAACGCGCTCCTCGACTTCCCCGGCTGCGCCGTGGTCGTCTCCCACGACCGCTGGTTCCTCGACCGGGTCGCCACGCACATCCTGGCGTACGAGGGCGACTCCAAGTGGTTCTGGTTCGAGGGCAACTTCGAGTCGTACGAGAAGAACAAGGTCGAGCGGCTCGGCCCGGACGCGACCCGTCCGCACCGCGCCACCCACAAGAAGCTGACCCGGGGCTGACGGACCCATGGCGAGGCACATCTACAGCTGCCCCCTGCGCTGGTCGGACATGGACGCCTTCGGGCACGTCAACAACGTCGTCTTCCTGCGGTACCTGGAAGAGGCGCGGATCGACTTCATGTTCCGCCTGGCGCCGGGGAACGGCTCCCCCTCGTTCTCCGGCGGGTCCGTCGTGGCCCGGCACGAGATCGACTACGTGCGGCCGCTGGTCCACCGGCACGAGCCGGTGACCGTCGAGTCGTGGGTCACGAAGATAGGCGCGGCGTCGCTGACGATCGCGTACGAGATCAAGGACCCCGACACCGTCTACGTACGGGCGTCCACGGTCGTCGTGCCCTTCGACCTGGAGGCGCAGCGGCCCCGGCGGATCAGCGCCGAGGAGCGCGCCTTCCTGGAGGAGTACGTGGACGACGGGATGACCGCCGCCGCATGACCGTCCTCGCGCCGCTGCACTTCGCCGACGCCCGGGAGGCGGCGGCCCTCGCCGCCTTCCTCACCCGGCTCGTGCACTACGACCGGGCCGCCGCCGTCCGCCTCCAGGCGGGCGGCGGGGCGCTGGCCGTCTTCGGACGGCCGCCGTCGTTCGAGGTGCTCGCGATCCGCACGGCCCGGCTCGTCGACGCCGTGGACCTCGACGTCACCGTCTCCGCCGGCGAACTCCTCGACGGCATTGAGGAGACGGCGGGCAAGGCGGCCGTCCCCGGCGCCGTGACCGGGCCGCCCTGGGCGGGCGTGCTGCCGCCGCGCTCCGGCTGGCGGCCGGTCGAGGGGCTCCCCGGCGCCGCCGAGATGCGGGGCGCGGTCGCGGCGGCCGTCGCCGAGTTCCGCGCGCGGGACGAGGAACTGCCCGAGGAGCGGCGCACCCGGACCGAGCGCGAGCGGATCGGCCGCGAGATCTGGTCCAGGACCCTCGGCGGCACCGGACTGCCCCTGCGGGCCGTCCACGCCGCCCAGTCCCTCGGCTTCCTGCCGCCCGCCGGGACGGAGGAGGGCCCGGTCGCGCTGTTCGCCTCGGGCCCGTGGCTGCGGCTGCGCACGCCGTACGGCTCCGTCGCCCTCCGTACCGTACCGATGGCGCTGCCGGTGGCCCCGGGGCGCTGACCCCGGCACCCCCGGAGGGCTTCTCAGCGGTCCGCGTCGTCCGGCCAGACCCCGATGTGGTCCTGCTCCAGCTCCAGCGCCACCCGGTGCTCCATGCCGAGCGCCTTGGTGTACTCCGCCGGGAGCTGGAGCCGGCCCGCGCGGTCGAGCATCGCGTACTCCCGGGCCACGAGCGACTCCTGGCCCTGGTCGTCGACCTCCGTGCGGCGCAGCACCTCCGAGGAGGTCCGGCCGTCGCGGATGGCGACCGTGCGGCGCACCTCGGAGGCGACGGCCTGGTCGTGGGTGACGATCACGATCGTCGTGCCCAGCTCCTCGTTGGCACGGCGGAAGGCCGCGAAGACCTGCTCGCCGGTGGCCGAGTCCAGCTCGCCCGTCGGCTCGTCGGCGAGGAGCACGGCCGGATCGTTGGCCAGTGCCACCGCGATGGCCACCCGCTGCTGCTGGCCGCCGGAGAGCTGGTGCGGCCGCCGGTCGCGGATCTCCGCGATGCCCAGCATCGCGAGCAGCTCCTCCGCCCGCTCCGCCTTCTGCCGCGCCTTCGACCGGCCCCGCAACTGCATCGGCAGCGCCACGTTCTGGGCGGCCGTCAGATAGGGGAACAGGTTGCGGGCGGTCTGCTGCCAGACGAAGCCGACGACCTCGCGCCGGTAGCGCAGCCGCGCCTTCCCGTCCATCGCGAGCAGGTCGCACCCCCCGACCCGGGCCGCGCCCGCGGTCGGCACGTCCAGGCCCGCCAGGATGTTCATCAGCGTCGACTTGCCGGAGCCCGACGCGCCGACCAGGGCCATCAGCTCGCCCTCCTTCACGAGGAGGTCGAGGCCCTGGAGCGCCTGCACCTCCACCCCGTCCGTGGTGAAGATGCGGACCAGCCGGTCGCAGGCGATGAGCGCGTCGTGCCCGTACGAGGGCCGGTCGCGCCGCGCCGTCGCCCGCCGCTCCAGCTCTTCGAGGCTCGTGGACCCCGCTCCCGCCCCCGTCCCCGCCCCGGCCCGGATCCCGGTCTCCGTCATCGTGCGTCTCCTGCCCTGAGTTCCTTGATCGAGCCCCTGCGCCCCGCCCACCAGGCCTGCCCGGCCGCCGCGAGCGCCGTCAGGAGCACGACGGCGAGCGCGGGGACGAGCAGCGACCACGGGTCCGCCCGCAGCGGGGCGCCGTCGAGCCGGGCGAGCCCCGGGGCCGTCGCGAGCGCCAGCCGGAACAGGTCGATGCCCGGCGCGAGCAGCGGCACCGTCGCCCAGCCCGCGAGCGCGCCGCCGAGCGCCGCGAGGACCGCCTGCGGCAGCGCTTCGAGACCGAGCAGCCGCCGCCCCTGCTTCCTGGTCAGGCCCATCGTCCGCAGCCGGGCGAGCAGCGCGTTCCGCTCCGGCGCGCTCTGTGCGAGGGAGAGCAGCACGGCCACCACGGCGTAACCGGCGCCCGCGCCGATCGCGCCCAGGTAGATCCGCTCGGCTCCCGACTGGAGCGGCGAGTCCACATAGGTGGCCCGCTCCTCGGACCGCAGCGTCACCGCGAGGGCCTTCGACCTCTCCTCGACGGCGCTCCGCAGCGCCGCCCCGTCCACCGGCCCCGTGACGAGCAGGGCGGTGGCCGCCCGGCGGGTGAGGTCGGCGCCGTTGACGAGGAGGAAGTCCTCCCCGGGCAGCGCCGGGGTGGCCGACCGGACGCCGACCACCTCCACCCGGAACGTCCCGGCCGCCGCCACGACCTCCAGCGGCTCGCGGCCGAGCCGCTCGGCCACCGACGGCGAGGCGATCGCGGGCAGCACCCGCCCGGTGTCGGCCACGGCGCCCGCCCCGCCCTTCCCCGTCGGGGCGAGCAGCTCCGCCGGGAACGCGCCGAAGCCGGTCCGCTTCGCAAGCCGGGTGTACGAGGCGGGGTCGACGCCCACGAGCGGCGCGCTCATCGCCTTGGCGGAGGTGCCCTCGTGGGACGGCAGCTCCACCCCGTACTCGATCTGCACCGGCGCCAGGTCCCGCACCCCCGCCGTGCCCCACACGGCCCGGTCGAGGCCCGCCGGCAGCGGGGTCCACTCGACCGCGCCGTCGATCCGGGCGTCCGCGCCGGTCGCCAGGAGCGCGGCCCGGTCGCGGGCGTCGGCGACGCCGGCGAGGACGGAACCGCCGAAGGCGGCCGTGGTCAGCGCGAGGACGAGCGCGAGCAGCGGGAGCGTGCCCGTCGAGGACGCGCGCCCGGCGCGGGCCAGGGCCAGCGGGCCGACCACCCCGCGCAGCCGGAGGGCCGGGCGGCCCAGCCACCGCAGCGGCAGCGGATAGACCCGTACGAGCACCGTGGCGGCGATCAGGCCGACCAGCACGGGGGCGGCGCTCACCAGGTGGTCGCCGGAGTCGCCCGCGCCGCGCAGCCGCAGCGAGACGACCGCGCCCACGGCCAGGACGAGCAGGGTGAGTTCGAGGACCGTGCGGCGCCGGGAGGGGCGCGCGGTCAGCAGGTCGTCGCGGCCGCCGTGCAGCCGGGGGCGCCGGTGGAGCACGACCGCCCGCAGCGGCAGGACGAGCATCGCGGCCAGGGCGACGACGGAGGCGGCGAGCAGGGAGGGGGCGAGGGGGATCCCGGCGGCTGCCCCCGGCCCGCCGGGCGGGCGGACCGTCACGACCGCGAGGCCCAGGGCGAGCGCGGCGGCGGGCACGGCGACCGCCGAGGTCTCGCCGAGCAGCCGCAGACCGATGCCGGTGAGGGAGGCGCCCCGGGAGCGCAGCAGCGCCAGTTCGCCGTCGCGGCGGGCGACGAAGAGACCGCCGGTCATGGCGAGGACGACGGCGGTGATCGCGCCGATCCCGAAGACGCCGACGGCCACGACCGGGCCGATGGCGTCGCGGGTCGAGCGGTACGAGTCGACGATCTCGTCGAGACCGGTGGTGAGGGCGCCGACGCCGCCCATGGCCTTGCGCAGCTTGACCAGGTCGGGGCCGCCGCCCGCGGAGGCGAGGGCGGCGGAGAGCCGGTCGGTGTCCCGCCCGGTGAGGTGCCCGGACGTGGGCACGAACCGGAAGAAGGCCTCCTGCTCGCCGGCGGTGCCGACCATCGAGGCCGCCGAGGCGGGGGAGAGGAGCAGGGCCGCCTGCCAGTAGTACTTCACCTCGTCCTCGACCAGCGGGGCGAGCGCGGGGGTCCGCAGCAGCGGCTCCACCGACCAGTAGGCGGTCTCGGGGCCGCGCGGCTCGACGATGCCGGTGATCGTGACCGCCACCCGCTCGCCGCCGCTCCGGCTCGGCACGTGCACGACCGAACCGGGCTCCAGACGCAGGGACGCGGCGGTCTTCGAGGTCACCACCGCCTCCGGGCGGAGGAGGTCGCCCCCGGCGGGCCGGCCCTGCCGGAGCGTCGCGTGCCGGGTCAGGTCGGACGGGGAGGAGAGCACGAACTCCGGGGAGAGCCCGTCGGGCCGGGGCAGCCAGGGGTCGAGCCCCTCGACCCGGCTGACGGTACGGACGCCGTGGACGCCCTGCGCCGGGTCGGTCTTGATCGGGTCGGGCAGCAGGGCCCGCAGCGCGTCGCTCCGCTTCCGGAGGGCGGCGGGGGCCAGGACGCCCTTGTACTGGGCCGGGGTGCCGATGGCCAGCGGCGCGGTCACTTCGAGGACGCTGTCGCGGGGCGCGGCGGACGCGATGTCGTGCCGGAGGCCCTCCGTCTCGTACCGGTCGACGGCGCGCGGCAGCGCCGCCGCGAGGTAGGCGGTGACCAGCACGAGGAGCGCGAGCGACGCGGCGGCCCAGGGCGCGGTCCGCAGCCGGGTCCGCACCCAGGGCGCGACGGTACGGGAGGTCCTGCCGGACCCGGAAGGCTGGTCGGGCCGCGAGGACCGGGACCGGGGCATGTCGGGGGCCTTCCTGCGTGCGTCGGGCTTGTCGGGGGCGCCCCCGTCCGGGGCGGCGGGCGTACGGTCCGGACGGAGGGCTCCGCCGGTGTCCGGGGTCCCGTCCGGGTCGGGGGTTCCGCCGGTGTCCGGGGTCCGGTCCAGGTCGGGGGTTCCGCCGGTGTTCGGGGCCCGGTCCGGGCCGGGGGCTTCGTCGGTGTCCGGGGTCCCGTCCGGGCCGGGGGTTCCGTCCGGTGTCCGCCCGGGAGCCCCGTCCGGGGCGGGGCCGGGGAGGTCGGTCGGCGTCTCGTGGGGGTCGTCCGGTGTCATCAGCTCGCCGCCTGGTGGCGCAGGGTGACGACCGGGTCCGTGCGGCGGAGGGCGATCGTGGCGACGATGGCCAGGGGGAGGGCGGCGACCCCGGCGATCAGCAGGGCGACCTGGCCGAGGGGGAGTTCGACCAGGACCGGGGGGACGGGCCGGGCGGCCTGCCCGGTGAGGACGACGAGCGGGACGACGGCACGGGCCAGGACGGTGCCGAGTCCGATGCCGACGAGCAGGCCGATGCCGATGAGCAGCCCCTGTTCGGCGGCGATCAGCCGGGCGAGGCGCCGCTGCGGCGTGCCGAGGGCCCGCAGCACCCCGAACTCGGCGGAACGTTCCCGCATGGCACCGGCCGAGCCGACCGCGAAGCCGACGGCGGCGAGCGCGGCGGCGGCCGCGGCCACCGCCATCAGGGCCGCGTTGGGCCCCGCGCCGAGCGGATCGCCGAGGAGCTCGGCGGCGATCTCGTCGCGTACGAGGACCTGCGCCGGGTCCGCGTCGGGGCGGGCCCGCAGCGCGGCGGCGGCCTCGGCGGTCTTCCCGGGGGCGGTGGTCAGCCACCACTCGGTGGCCGGCACGGACAGGGTCCCGTCGCCGGACCCGGCCAGGTACCGGTTGACGGTCACCAGGTCGAGGAGGACCGTGCCGCCGTCCGCCGGGGCGGTCACGGACGGGCCGGTGGCCGTCGGCGCGACCGGCCCGGTGGTCGGCAGCTCCTCGACGACCCGGTCGACGACGACGGGGACCCGCAGGCCGTCGAGGGCGACCTCGACGGTGTCGCCGGGCTCGGCGCCGGACGCCGCCATGAAGGCCGCGGTGGCCACGGCGGGCAGCCGCTCGGGCGGCTTCGGCGCGGGGGCCGCCATCCGCAGGGCGTACTCCTCCGGCGCCGCGTGCTCATTGGTGGGATGGGCTCCGTCGACCCCGAACGAGACGGTGTACGGGGCGGAGCCGGCCGCTCCGGCCGGGCCCGGGCCGCCGCCCGCCGTGCCGCTCCTCTTTCCCCCTTCGCTCTCGGTCTGCTCGAAGCCGAACGACCAGCCGGCGAGGACCTTCGCGGGGGAGTGCGTCCGCGTGCCGCCGTCCGCCCCGGTGGCGGCGAGGCCTTCGACGCGGACGGTGCGGATGTGGTGCGGCTCCTCCGCGATCTGTCCGTCGAGCTCCAGGCCGGTCAGGGTGAGCAGGCCGCCGGAGCCGGGACCGCCGTCGCCGCCGGGCACGGCGGTGAGCGCGCCGAGGTCGAGGACCAGCCGGTGGACGCGGCCGTCGGAGGGCAGCGCTCCCAGGGTCTGCCGGTACGGGACGCCGCTCGGGTCCTCCAGGACGGCCGTGACCCGGGAGGCCCCGCTGCCCTCCGGCGCGGCGGCCCGCAGGTCCACGGCGAGCGTCCGGGTCCCGGCGGGCAGCGCGAGCCCGGGGCGGGGGCCTGCCGCCGGGGTCAGCGGGGCGAGCAGGGAGCGGGCCGTGGTCCCGGCGAGGTCGGGGCGCAGCAGCAGGCCGCCCGCGGCCTGGCGGGTGTCCACGGCGAGGACCGTGGCGTTCCTGCCGGACACGTCCAGGGTGGTGCGGTGCACGGGCGCCACGGCCTCGACGCCCGGCACGGCCCCCAGCCGCTCGGTCTGCGTGGGCTCGCCGGGCCCGGGGCTCAGGACGCGGACGTCCGTCCCGGTCCGGAAGTCGGCCTGGTCGCGCTGCGAACGCTCCCACGAGCCGCTCTGCCCGATGGCCAACATGCCCATCGCCACGGCCAGGACGAGCAGCAGGACGGGACCCGCGCCCCGCAGTGGCCGGCGGCTGAACTGCCAGCCCGCGAGGGCGGCGGAGAGCCCGCGCCCGCCGGCCGCGCGCCGCTCGGCCAGCTTGGCGGCGGGCGGCAGCAGCCGCAGCGTCAGGACGGTCCCGGCGAGCAGGGCCAGGGCGGGCGCGGCGACGAGCACCGGGTCGATCGAGCCCCCGCCGAGGGTGCCGCCCGCGGCGGCGGGCCGCTGGAGCTGCCAGTACGCGACGGCGGCGACGGCGAGCAGCCCGAGGTCCGCCCCGGCCCGCACCGGACCGGGCAGCGAGGACGAGCGGGCCTTGCGCAGCGAGACGGCCGCGCCGTCCCCGGCGGCGAGCGCGGGCGCCACGACGGCCGCCGCGCAGCACAGCGCCACCACGGCGGCGACCAGCCACACCTGGGGCGAGGGCGAGGTGTCGAGCCGCACCCCGAGCGAGGAGAGCGCGGACCGCTCGGCGAAGAGCCCGGTCAGCGGCCCGGACAGGAGGGGCGCCGCGAGCGCCGCGGGCAGGGCGAGCAGCAGCGCCTCGGTGGCGGCGAGCCCGGCGATCCGGCGCCGCGAGGCGCCGCGCGCCCGCAGCAGGGCCGTCTCGCCGGAGCGCTCGGTGCTGAGCAGCCGGGCGACGAGCAGCAGCGCGTACGCGGCGAGCAGCACCAGCTGCACGGCGACGATCAGCAGGGTGGAGCGGGAGACCAGCAGGGCCCGCCCGGTCTGGTCGAGGACGGCCGGCAGCGCGGTGGTCGCCGAGACCGTCGCGCCGAACGCGGCCCGGTTCCCGGCCAGCGCCTCCGGGCCCTCGGTCGCGGCGGCGCGCAGGGCGTCCATCCGGTCCGTGGTGAGGCCGGAGAAGTCGGCGGTGCCGAGCCAGGAGGTGTCGCCGTGGCTCAGCGCCCCGGAGGCGAGGACGGCCGGGTCGGCGAGCAGCGGCCCGTACGTCGTGAACGCGACCGTCCGCACGCCCCGGCCGCCGAGCGGATCCAGCCGCCAGTACGGGTCGGTGGTGTCGACGGGCCGGTAGACGCCGGTGATCCGGGCCCTCACCCGCTTCTCGGTGAGCCGGTCGGTGAGGTCGAGCACGGTGCCGGGGCCGGCCTTCAGGCGCCGGGCGGCCTCCTCGGGCAGCGCCGTCTCGACCGTGCCGCCGCTCCGGGCGGCCGAGGGCCAGGAGCCGCGCACGAGGGAGAGCCGCGAGCGGTCGAGCGCGGCGAAGTGGGTGAGGTCGGGGTCGCCCTCGCGGGCGGCGTCGGACCGGAGGCTCCGGGGCAGGGCGTACGCCCCCGAGCGTTCGAGCCGCCGCACGGTCACCGGCAGTCCGTCGAAGGACGCCCGCATCCCGTCGCGGACGGCGGCGTCGGCACCGGCCCGCTTCTCGGGGGGCACCTGGCCGCCGACGAGGAGCGAGGCGGCGGCCGCGGACCGGCCGCGCAGGCCCGCCTGGAGCGCGGCGTCCCCGATCGCGCCGGAGAAGGCGGCGAGGGTGGCGAGCACCGAGGTGGTCAGGAGGACGGAGAGCAGCGCGGCGGCGAGCAGCAGTCGGTGCGCCCTGACGCGCAGAAATACGAACCCCGTCACCCGTCCCCCTGGCCACCCTGATCACGGTCCGTGCGTCGAACGCCTTCCGAACGCCCCCGGACCCCCTCCGGATGCTTTCAGAGTGCACGCACGGCTGGAAACCGCTTGCGGGCCCACCTTGATGGGATCGTGACCGTTATCCGGTGTCCGGGCTCCGGAATGTGCCCCTCCGTACGGAGGGGCTGCCCGGAAGCACCCCGGAACCTGCCCGAACGGACGTGACGCGGGGGCGGGGTCAGCCCGCCGTGTTCACCATCGAGGCGGCGGCGTAGGTGAAGTACCGCCAGAGTTCCGCCTCGTGCGCGGGCGCGAGGCCGAGCTCGTCCAGGGCGGTCCGCATGTGGCGGAGCCAGGCGTCGTGGGCGGCCCGATCCACGGTGAAGGGGGCGTGGCGCATCCGGAGGCGGGGGTGGCCCCGGCGGTCGCTGTAGGTGCGGGGCCCGCCCCAGTACTGGATCAGGAAGAGGGCGAAGCGCTCCTCGGCGGGGCCGAGGTCCTCCTCGGGGTACATCGGGCGCAGCAGCGGATCCTCCGCGACGCCCTCGTAGAAGCGGTGGACGAGACGGCGGAACGTCTCCTCGCCGCCGACCTGCTCGTAGAAGGTCTGCTCCTGTGTCGTGTCCCCGGGAATCTCGCTCACCGCTCCATCGTCTCAGATGCCCCGGCCGAGGACCGGAGGTCCAGGACTCCGGCCCCCGGTCCCCTCGCGGGGTCAGCCCACGCGGATCGTGATCGTGGTCCAGGCGCCGACGTGCACCCGGTCGCCGTCCTGGAGCTGGACGGGGACGTAGGGCTGGATCGGCTCCTCGCCGCCGTTGATCGTGGTGCCGTTGGTGGAGTTCTGGTCCACCACCGCCCACGAGCCGTCCGGCTGCTGCACCAGGACCGCGTGCTGGTGCGAGACGCCCGGGTCCTCCGGCGGCACCGACAGGTCGATGTCGGGGGACTCGCCGGTGGAGTGCCGGCGGCGGCCGATGGAGATCTGGTTGCCCTGGAGCGGCAGGTGCTTGTCCGGGGAGTACGCGGGCAGGTTGAGGCCCGTGGCCTCCGGGCCGCTGCGCTGCATCATCGCCATGAAGTACTCGCGGTCCGGACCGACGACCGCGCTCCAGCTCCGCGGCGCCTGCGGCGGCTGGAACTGCTGCGGGGGCGGCTGGGGGGCCTGGTGCTGCTGTTGCGGCGGCGGGCCCTGGTGCTGCGGAGGCGCCTGCTGCGGAGGTGCCTGCGGCGGCTGGTGCTGCGACGGCGGCGGCAGGAGCCAGTCGTCGTCCGCGCGCGGCTGCGGCGGCGCGGGCGGCGGCGGGGCCTGGGCGGGCGCCTGGCGGTACGAGGGGGGCTCCTGCTGCTGGTGCTGCGGGGGCGCCGGGGGCTGCTGCTGTGCCTGCGGGCGCTGCGGCGGGGCCTGGTGGTGGGTGGGCTCGGCGCCCAGCGGCTCCGCCGGCCGGTTCACCTGGGAGGGCCGCGAGCCCTGGTAGCCGAACGGGTCCTGCTGCTGCGGGGGTCCCGGCGGCGGGGTCTGGAAGCCCGGCGGCAGGTTCAGGCCGGGCGGCGGCCCGGGCTGGCGCGGCGGGATGTTGGAGGGGGCCACCGGCGTGTACGAGGTCGCCGTGTTCGTGAGGAAGTTCCAGCGGCACTCCTCGCAGAACGGCGCCATGTGCTCGCGCGGCGTACGGCACTGCGGGCACAGCTCCGCCTGGGCCGTGGCGTTCGGATCACCACCGGGACCGAAGCCACCGGGAGCGGCGGGGCCGCCGGGACCGGCAGGACCGCCGTACGCACCGGGTCGGTCGAAGGCACCGGGCCCGTTCGGACCGCCCTGGCCACCGGGGCGGTCGAAGGCGCCGGGACCGTTCGGGCCGCCCGGAGCGCCGGGGCGGTCGAAAGCACCCGGTCCGTTCGGGCCGCCCTGGCCGCCGGGACCGTCGAAAGCACCGGGCCCGTTGGGACCGCTCTGGCCGCCGGGGCCGTTCGGGCCGCCGTGAGCACCGGGGCCGTCGAAAGCACCCGGCCCGTTGGGACCACCGTGGCCACCCGGACCACCATGGCCGCCCGGGCCGCCCGGCGGAGGACCCGCCGGAGGCTGACCGGGGCCACCGGGGCCACCGGAGCCACCGGGACCGCCCGGCCCGCCGGGACCGGGATATCCGTACGCGGGGGGCGGCGGCGGGGGAGGCGGCGGTACGGCACCCGTCGGCGCACCCGCCCCGGCCATGCGATGGCCGCAGACCTCGCACCAGTCGTCGGAAACCGACTGGTGTCCGTTCGGGCAGGTCGGCATGTCGGTGCTTCCCCCTCTCGTCGTCCGGCCCGCTGGCCGGGCTACCTCTTGACGCGAACGGTCTTCGTGGAGCGGGTCTCGAGTGTCATCTCGTCCGCTTCGGCGACCTTCGCCTTCAAACGCACAGTACCCGCCACCGCGTCGACCACGTCGACCACCTTCGAAAGCAGTTTCGCCGTATCCGCGTTGCCGGAGGCCGCCGCGAGCTGCACGGCACGCCCCAGTTTGGCCGTCGCGCCGTCGTGATCGCCCGATTTGCGGGCATCCAGACCCGCCTGGATGGCGTCCGCCAGCTCGGCCTGGCCCGTGTAGTGCGCCACCTGGGGGTTGATCGACGTCGACATCGCCAGGTCGTCCGTCCACACCGCCCGTACCAGCCCTTGAGACAGCGGGCGGGCGTCGCCGCCCGCCGGGTCCGGGGCGATCAGGGAGACCCGGGCGGCCAGCATCTCCTGGCCGACCGCCGCCCGCGGCACCCGCACGCTCACGTGGTAGTCGCGGGACTCGTCGCCCCACGAGCCCGTCGGGTAGTCCCCGGCGCGCGGCCCCGCCTCCGTGCGCCGCCCGGTGAGGTCCTCGACCGTCGGCGCCACCTGCTTCACGAAGGCGATCTCCACCCCGACCGGGGTCCACAGCCGCAGCGCGACGTCGGCCACGCCCTTGCCCATCGCCTGCTCCATCATCGCCGTGAAGTCGGCCGCGAGACCGGCCGGGTCGGCGACGATGTCGGCGGTGCCCAGGAGCGCCGAGGCGATCCCGGTCACCTCCTTGACCTCCCAGTCGGTGCCGACCCCGCGCGCGTCGCAGGTGAAGCGGCCCGCGCAGGCGTCCAGCGCGGCCCGCAGCTCCTCGGGGGACTCGTGCTCGTTGCGCCCGTCGGTGAGCAGGATGCCGTGCCGGATGGCGAGGTCGGCGGAGGAGAGCAGCCGGTCCGCGAGGCGCAGCCAGGTGCCGATCGCCGTGCCGCCGCCCGCCGAGAGCCGGCGCAGCGCCTCCTTGGCCTCGCCCCGGGTGCGGGCGTCGGCGACGGCGAGCCGCCCGTTCCCCGGGTAGACCTCCTTGGCCACGTGCGTGCCGGCCACGACGGCGAAGGAGGTGCCGTCGCGCAGGGTGTCGACGGCGGCGGCGGTCGCCTCCCGCGCCCCGCGCATCTTGGCGGCGGGGTAGTCCATCGAGCCGGAGCAGTCGACCATGATCACGACGCCGGCCGCGCCGGGGACGCCCGCGATCCCGGTCGCGCCGCTGGTGCCGCCGCCGGTCGAGGTGACCGTGACGATCGCGCTGACGTCCCTGCCGCCCTCCGGCAGGAACTCGTTCTGGTACACGTCCACCGAGAACTGGGGCACGGTCGACTTGGAGAAGTTCGCCATCTGTTCGGCTCCTCGGACAACGGCGGTGGGGTGGCGGGACGGGACCGGCGGCCGCTCAGGCGGGCCCCGCCCCCTGGGGAGGTGCGGCGAACGGGACGAGCGCGACCGTGATGTTGTCGTGGCCGCCGCCGTCCAGGGCGTGCCCGACCAGGACCCGGGCGCCGTGCAGCGGGCGCTCCGCCGCGTCGGGCGGAACGACCCGGGCCATGTCCTCGGGGCCCTCCGCGTAGTTCCACAGGCCGTCCGTGCAGACCACGACCACGCCGGACCGGTCCGGCTTGAACGCGACCGTGTGCGGGTCCAGTTCGTACGCGTCGGCGCCGAGCCAGCCGGTGATCGCGTGGGCGCGCTCGTCCGCGTACGCCTCGGCCTCGCTCATCAGGCCCGCCGCGACCATCTGCGCGGCCCACGAGTCGTCCTCGGTGAGCCGGGCGGCCGGGGCGGCGCGGTCGTCGGGCACCCAGTAGGCGCGGCTGTCGCCGACCCAGCCCACGACGAGCAGGCCGTCCGCGACGACGGAGCCGACGATGGTGCACGCGGGCGCGTTGCGGTGGGGATCGCCGTCCGCCGCCTTCTCCGCCAGGGAGTTGACGGCCTCGGAGGCGGCGACGATCGCCTCGTGCATGGCCTGCTGCGGGTGGGTGCCCCGGGGCAGCGCGGCGAGCAGCGCGGCCCCGGCCGCCTCGGCGGCGGCGGCGGAGGCCTCGTCGGGGCGGGTCGCCGAGGAGACGCCGTCGCAGACGACGGCGACGGTGGCGGGGGAGCCGTCCGGCAGGGTGGTCGCGGAGACGGCGAACGCGTCCTCGTTGCGGTGGTGGCGCAGCCCCCGGTCGCTGACGGCCGCCAGGCCGCCGAGCTCCCGCTCCATGTGGTCGCGCTCGCGGGGCTGCGCGTGCCCGCAGTTCTCGCAGTACCCGTCGGTGTCGACCCGCCCGGCCCGGCAGGCCACGCAGAGCCCGTCGGCGTGCGCCCCCTCCGGGACCGCCCCGGTGGCCTGCGCCGCCGGTGCCGGTACGGGGGCCGGTGCCGGGTCGTCGACCCGTACGGCGGCCCGGGGGTCGGGCGCGGCCAGCTCGAAGTCTCCGCCGGGGGCGGGAGCCGGGTCCGCCGGCAGGTCGTGCCCGCCGGAGTCGGTGCCCGGCAGGTCGCCGGGGTGCTGGGTCATGGTCGAGAGCGAACCGGCCTCGCGGGGCGGGGCGTCCGGCCAGTTCACCGGGGTGCCGATCGCCACGGTCGGGCGGTCGGGACCGGTCTCGGCGGCCGGGACGGCCGACAGGTCGTAGCCGCACGCCCCGCAGAACCGGTCACCCGACTCCAGCGGCTCCGCGCAGCCCGGGCAGGCGGCGAGTCCGTGCGACGGCTTCGGCTTCTGGGACATCCTCACACCCACGTCCGGGGGCGGAAGCGGTTCGCCCGCTCCACCAGTTCGATCCTTTCCCCGCCCTGCTGGGCGAGCCGGGCCAGCACCCGGTACGAGCGTTCGAGGCCGAAGCGCAGTCCGCGCTCGTCCAGTTCGCTCCCGAGCAGCAGCGCGCCGCCGCCCGGTGCCGCACCGGGACTCCCGGAGAGTACCCAGTCCAGGGCCGTTCCGAGGACCTCCGTCGACAACCGCTCCCGGCGCACCGCGTCCAGACCGAAGCCCCGGAGCGCCGAGACCTGCGCGGCGGCCGCCGTCAGGTCGTCGCCGAGCGGCTCGGACGGCGGGCGCCGCCGCAGCCGCGCCCGCACGGCCGCGACCCGGGCCGCCGTGTAGTGGATCGACGCCTCGGGCACGGACTCCAGGGTCCGTACGGCTCCGGCGCGGTCGCCCGCCGCCAGCCGCACCCGGGCGAGTCCGAAGGCCGCGCTGACGAAGCCGGGGTCGGTCGTCCACACCAGGCGGTAGTACTCGGCGGCGTTGTCCAGCTGGCCGAGGACCTCGGCGCAGATCCCCAGGGCCAGCTTCGGCGCGGGCTCGCCGGGGAAGGCGTCGTACACCGCGTCGAAGGCGAGCGCCGCGTGCTCGTGGTCCCCGGTCACCAGGGAGGCGATGCCCCGGTACCAGACGACCCGCCAGTCGTCCGGGTCCCGCTCCTCCAGACCGGCGAGGGTACGGGCGGCGGCCGGCAGGTCGCGCAGCTCCAGCTCGGCCCGCAGGGTGCGGAGCCGCAGCTCGACGGAGGGCGCGGGCGCGGCCTGGAGCGCCCCGAGCAGTTCGCCCGGCGCGGCGGCCGCGAGCCCGGCGAGGAAACCGGCGTTGGGGTCGCCCGGGGAGACGTGCGGCACGGGCAGCGCGAGCGCGGTGGCGGGCGCGTCGAGCGGCGCGAGCAGCCCCCCGAGCCCGGCCCCCGGCGGAACCACGCCGTCGGCACCGGCACCGGCTCGCGGCGGAACCACGGCACCGGCGCCGACACCGGCACTTGCACCGGCGGCGGTCCCCGCCCCCGGGCGCGCCTTCCGGCCGCCCCGGACCCGCCGGGCCCCCAGCAGGGAGACGTCCTGGGCGAGTTCGGCGAACAGCTCCGTGTCCGTGACCCGCACCTCCGTGCCGAACAGCGTCGACAGCGCCGGCCGCGGCCGCCCCGACTGGACCGCCACCACCTCCCGCAGCACGCCCGTCAGCTGCTCGGCCATCTCCTGCGCGGAGGCGAACCGGCGCGCCGGGTCCGGGTCGGTGGCGCGGACCAGGAAGCGGTAGAACGACTCGTACGTCCGGAAGACCGCGATGTTCTCCGGGTCGGGCAGCGAGTCCACGAAGACGTTCGTGTAGCCCTGGAAGTCGAAGGTCATCACGGCGAGCGTGCGCGCCACCGTGTACAGGTCGCTCGCCACCGACGGGCCGACCTCGGCCACCTCCGGCGCCTGGTAGCCCACGGTGCCGTAGATCGCCGACTCGTCGTCGTCCATCCGCCGGACCGCGCCCATGTCGATGAGCTTCAGCTGGTCCTCGGTCTGTATGGCGTTGTCGACCTTGAAGTCGCAGTACAGCAGGTTCCGGCTGTGCAGGTGCCCGAGCGCCTCCAGGGCCTCGATCCCGTACGCGCAGGCCTGCTCCACCGGCAGCGGGTCGCGCCGCCCGTCCGGTGTCCGCCGCCCGTTGGCGATCTCCTTGAGCGACTTGCCGCCGACGTACTCCATGACGATGTAGCCGTCCAGGGAGCCGGTCCGCTGGTCGAGGTGTTCGACGAAGTTGTAGATCCGGACGATGTTGGAGTGCTCGATCTCCGCGAGGAACCGGCGCTCGGAGATCGCCGCCGCCATGGCGTCCTGGTCGCCGGTGTCGAGCAGGCCCTTGAGGACGACCCACCGGTCCGAGACGGCCCGGTCGACGGCGAGGTAGACCCAGCCGAGGCCGCCGTGCGCGAGACAGCCCGCCACCTCGTACTGCCCGTGGACGATGTCCCCGGAGCGCAGCTTCGGCACGAAGGAGTACGGGTGCCCGCAGCTGGTGCAGAAGCCCTCCGTGCGGCCCGGCCGGTCGCCCCGCGCCCGGCCCACCGGCGCCCCGCAGTCGGAGCGGGAGCAGAACCGCTTCCGCTCGGGGACCTCCGGGTTCTCCATCACCGCGCCCCGCGGGTCGGGGCGCGGCACCTCCGGGATCGTGACCAGGCCCGCGCCCAGCCGGTTCCGGGCGGACTGCCCGGTCGACGAGCCCGAGCTGCGCACCGACACCGAACGGCCCGTGGCCCGCCCGGAGAGCGAGCGCGACAGGCGCCCCGAGACCGACCGGCGCGAGGTCGAGGAGCGGGACGAGGACCGCGAGGAAGCCCGCGAACCGCTCCGGGACGAGCCGGAGTCCGGCCCGCCGACGCCCGTGCCCGTGCGGGAGGAGCGGCCGGGCACGGCCACCCCGGTCGGCGACGAGCCGATCATCCCGCCCGGCGCGACGACCGGCGCGAGCCCGCAGGTGTCGCAGTACAGCTCGCCGCCGCCCATGTCCTCGTACGCGCCCCCGCACGAGGGACGCTGGCAGCTCCCCACACCCGTCTCCCCGCTCACCACTGTCGTCCTCCCGCACCTTCCGCGCTCCCCGCGCCCCCGGGCGCGGACAGCACCTCCGCCGCCGCCCGCTGGTAGCGCAGCACCGCCTCCTCCGCGACCCGCAGGTCGCAGGGCGCGCTCCACAGCATCCGCCGGGCCGCGTCGTACCGCTCGATCAGGAGCGGGTCCTCCGCCGCGCCGAGCCGCGCCACCTTCGCCTTGTACGCGTCGAGCCGGCCGCGCAGCTCCGCCCGGACCGCGAGCGGCGCGGTGACCGCCGTCAACGACTCGCGGGCCCGCAGCAGTTCCTCCTCCGCCTCCCGCTCCAGGGAGTCCAGGAGCGGGGAGAGTCGGTGCCACTGGGCGTGCCTGCGGTACTCGGCGGCGGCCACGAGCCGCTCCTGGAGCGCCGTCGGCGGGCCGCTGACGGCCGGCACCTCGGAGGCGGCGATCTTCGCCAGGACCTCGCCGCGCGCGGCCCGCGCCTCGGCGAGCGTCCGGTCCGCCCGCGAGAGCAGGTCCCGCAGCCGCAGCAGCCGGTCCTCGGAGTCCTGCCGGACCGCGAGGACGGCCTCGATCTCGCGCCGCACGTCCTCCAGGGCCAGGGCGGCCCGGTCGTACCGCCCGGTGTCGGGGCGGCCCCCGCCGGGCGCCGAACTCCCCGCCGCCGGACGCCAGAAGGCCAGCGGGTCCGTGATCACCTGGGAGCGCAGCAGGCCGAGCTCGGCCGTGATCTCCTCCAGCTCGTCCCCGGCCGGGTGCTCGCCGGGCCGCACGCCCACCGAGTGCGCCAGGGACCGGGTCCGGCCCAGCTCGGCGGCGAGCAGGTCTATCCGGGCGGGCAGCGCCGACCAGACCGCGTCGGCGGTGACGACCAGGTCGAGCGAGGAGGCGTACAGCTCGTTCATCCGCCGGACCAGGCCCTCCAGGGTGAAGCGCTCGGAGAGCAGCGCCTCCTCCCCGGCCCCGCCCGGGACGAGGACGCTCTCGCCGCGCAGCCGGTCGGTCAGCTCCACCAGCTCCTCCCGGCCGGGCCAGCGGCGCCGCGCCCGCACCTCACGGGCCTCCCGCAGCGCGTCGGTGTACACGTCGAAGCAGGTCCAGAGCAGGGTGATGGTCCGCTCGGCCACCGCCCAGCGCTCCCGGGTCGTGCCGGTCAGGTCGGCCCCTTCGAGGAGCCTGCGGCCCGCGTGGTCCTGGAGCGCGAGGAGCGAGTCCTCGACCGCCTTGTGCTCGGCGCCGAGCCGCGCCAGCGCACGGTCCACCTCGTCCCGGTCCATCACCGGCCCAGGGGGTCCCGTGACGCCCATCGGTCACCTCTTCCGCCATGTGTGCAAGGAGTCTTGTGTGCGGGAACTGCTCGTGGCGGCTACTTGTACAGGGGAGCGGGCGGCCCGGATATCCCGGGCAGGTCCTTCTCCAGCCACTGTCTGTACGCCGCCTGCCAGGGGCCCTGCCGGTACCCCACCAGGACGTGGTTGACCCGGCGCACCAGGTCGTCGTTGCCCAGCTTGGCCGCCACGCCGTAGTACTCCTTCGTGAACGGCTTCCCCTTCAGCTCGACCGCCGGGTCCTGCGCGGCCTGGCCGGCCGCGAGGGCGTTGTCGGTGACGACGGCGTCCACCTCGCCGAGCTGGAGCCGGGCCAGGCAGTCCAGCTGGTTGGGGACGGTCAGCAGGTCCGCGTCGTCCTTGGTGCCGTCGCCCTCGTCCTTGAAGACGGCGCCGAAGGAGTTCTCCTCCAGGGCCTCGTGGGCCGTGGAGCCCTCGGCGGTGCAGACCCGCTTGCCGCGCAGCGAGGGGTCGTAGCCGGTGATGTCGGAGCGCTTGGGCGCCAGGACCTGCTGCCCGGCCTGGAAGTAGGCGGTGGAGAAGGCGACCTGCTCGATCCGCCTGCAGTTGATCGTCATGGTGCGCACGACGAGGTCGACCTTGCCGCTGTCCAGGGCGGCGATCCGCTGGTTGGTGGGGATCGCGCGGAAGATGACGGCGTTCTCGTCGCCGAGGACGCCCTTGGCGACGGCCCGGGCGAGGGCGATGTCGAAGCCCTCCAGGACGCCCTTCTCCGGATTCCGGTAGCCCCAGCGGTAGCTGGACTGGTCGACGCCGACGACCAGCTTTCCGCGCTCCTTGATGGCCCGGATCGACGGGCCGTCCTCCGTGGAGGGCGTGAGGGAGGCCTCCGGGTTCCGGCAGGTGTCCGCCCTGACCCGGATGTCCGTGCCGGTGTCCGCGCCGGATCCGGCCGTCCGGTCCGGGCCGGGCGCGGCCGCCGCGCCACCGCCCTCCCGGGCCAGCGGGAGCAGGGTGAGCGAGGCGGTGAGCCCGCAGGCCACGGCCATGGCCGCCACTCCGCCCCAGCCGCGCAGCCGCTTCGCCGCCCGCCGCCCCAGCGGCTCCGTGCCCTCGGACATCCCTCCCCCTCTCACCGGTACTCCGACAGTCTGCGGTTGATGCCGAGGACGGCGCCCGCCGCCCCCAGGATCCCGAGGGCCGCCGCGCCCGCGGGCAGCCCCGTCAGCGCGCCCCGGGCGTCCCCGGCGGAGCGGGTGAACTCGGCCTGCTCGTGCGCGAGGGCCCGCTCCAGGGCCGCGTCGACCCGGTCGAAGGTCTCCCCGGTGGAGCCCTTCGCGCCGACGATCCGGTCGAGGGCGCCCTCGTAGTCGCCGGCGTCGTCCTTCGCCCGCGCCTCCTTGTGGCGCTGGCGCCACTCGCCCGTGCGGGCGGCGGACTCCTCGACGGGACCCCGGCCGGCGTCGTCGTCGGCGAGCTTCCGCGCCGAGGCGAGCGCCTCCGTCAGGGCGCCCATGCTCGCGGTGTAGTCGGCCTCGTACTTGTCGTTCTTGCCGTCCTCGGTGAGGACGGCGCCCCGGGCGACCAGGGTCAGGTTCTCGTTGGCGCGGGCGGTGAGCGAGCTGATCCGGGCCGTGTTGAGGACCTGGAGCGACTCCTGCCCGTGCGCCCGCGCGTTGTCCAGCTCGGCCCGGGCGACGGTGTGCGCGGCGACGAGCCAGAGCAGCACGACGCCCGTGGCGGCGGTGGCGGCGAGCAGCCCGTGGTTGAAGACCCGGTGGGTGCGGACGTAGGTGCGGCGCTGGGCCCACCCGAGGGCGGCGAGGGCGACCAGGCCGAGCGCGAGCGACACGTACGGCCAGGCGCGGGCCGCGTCGTCGTCCCGGTGGAGCCGCTCCGTCTCCGCCGCGTACAGCCGCTCGGCGGCGGGCAGCAGGACGGTGGTCATCTGCTGGTTGGCGTACCGCAGATAGGCGCCGCCCAGCGGCAGGCCCTGCCGGTTGGCGGCCCGGGCGCGCTCCACGAGGCCCGTGTAGCGCGGGAGCTGCTCGCCGAGGACGGTGATCTCGCGGGCCGACTCCGGCGAACCGTCCGTGTGCGCCGCGGCCTTGACCAGGAGCCGGGAGGCGGTGGAGATGTCCTTCGCGTACCGCTCGCGCGACCCGGCCGGCTCCAGGGTGCCGGCCAGGAAGCCGCTGGCGGCGGTGGTGTCGGCGTCCGCGAGGGAGCGGTAGAGGGCGGCGGCGTCGGCGCTCAGCGGCTGGCTGCGGCCCACGACGTCGTCGGCGGCGGAGGCCCGGCCGGTGACCTCCAGGGCGGTGACGGCCCCGAACGCGACGACGAGCAGCGCCAGTACGGCCCCGAGGATCTGGAGCCGGCCCGGCTCGGTCGTCGTGGCCGTCCGCAGCCGCTCCCGCCCCACGGCCCAGGCCCCGCGCCCCGCGGGCGGCGCGGCGGGAGGCGCCGGCGAAGGCTGCGCGGGCACGCCGGCCGGGCGCGCGGGCGCCGGGGCCGTGCTCCGCGCCGCCGGTGCGGCGGACGGGTGCGGCGGGTGTGTCACTTGACCTCCCCCTCGGTCGTTGACGAACGGTCCGTCCCGGGTGCCGGCGGACCGGCTCCGGTGGAGGACCACCCGGCGAGCAGTATGGCCGCACGGGCCCTTCCGCACACCGGGATTGACTGGATCTTGTTCCTGACGGCTCCTATCGTGCCCCACGCCCCCCACGCGTCCGCAGGAGAATCCCCTCACCTTGAATACGTCCCCGGTCCGCGATCGGTTCCGCACCGGACATCGCTCGAACGGGTGAACACAGGTGCGAGTCCGGTGGAACGCGCGTGCGGGGCGCCCCCCGCCGGACCGGCGTGAACGCCCCGCACCCGCACCCCTCTCACACCCCGTAGTGCTCCCGCAGCCGGGCCGCGGCCGACGGCTCCGCCGCCACCTCGTCCAGGGCGAGCAGGCCCGCCCCCAGGACCGGCGGCGCCGTCACGAAGCCGACCGTCGCCTTCGGCGCCCGCTCCGCGAGCAGGGCCCGCAGCCGCTCCTCCAGCTGCGGGTGGCGCGCGGCGAGCACGCTGCCGCCGAGCAGCACCGGCGCCGGCTCGTCCAGCAGCCCCAGCCGCCCGAGCGCCACCGACGCCATGGCCACGACCTCCTCCGCCAGCCGGTGCACGAGCGACAGCGCCACCGGGTCGCCCGCCGCGCTCACCCGGAAGAGCACGGGCGCCAGTTCGTGCCGCCGCTCCATCGGGATCCGGCCCAGGTGCAGCGCCTCGATCAGCGCGTACATCGTCCCCAGGCCGAAGTGCGCGGGCAGCGCCCGCGACAGCTCGGTCGGCTCGCCGCGCCCGTCCTCGCCGCGCGCCGCGCACCACAGCGCCTCCTCGGCCATGCCGCTGCCGCCGCCCCAGTCCCCGGACAGCTTCCCGATCGCGGGGAAGCGCGCGGTCCGCCCGTCCGGGACCATCCCGACGCAGTTGATCCCGGCCCCGCACACCACCGCCACGCCCCGGGGCTCGTCGATCCCGGCCCGCAGGATGGCGAAGGTGTCGTTGTGCACCCGCACGGACCGGCTCCAGCCCCGGGAGAGCACCTCGTCCCGGAGCGCGGTCTCCTCCACCGGCAGGTCGGCGTTGGCGAGACAGGCCGTGACGTGCGCGAACTCCGCCGGCACCCCGGCGTCGGCACAGGCCCGCGCCACGATCTCCGCGAGCCCGTCCACCGCCGTCGCCACCCCCACCAGCGGGGGCTGGAACCCGCCGCCGCGGGCCGTCCCGAGGACGGCGCCGTCCCCGGAAAGGACCGCGACGTCGGTCTTGCTGTTCCCCGCGTCGACCGCGAGGAGCGTCCCCGCGTCCACCGCGAGGGGGGTCCCGTTCACGCCCACGCGAGGTGCTCCCGGTTGTGCGCGATCAGCCGGTCGGTGAGGCCGTCGGCGTACGCGTACTGCCCGATCAGCGGGTGCGCGAGCAGCGCCTTGAAGACCCGGTCCCGGCCGCCGCGCAGCGCCGCCTCCAGGGCCAGGTCCTCGTAGGCCGTCACGTTCGCGACCAGCCCGGCGTACAGCGGGTCCACCGGCGCGACCGCGAGCGGCACCGCGCCCTGCGGGCCGACCGCCGCCTGCGTCTCGATCACGGCGTCGTCCGGCAGGAACGGCAGCGTGCCGCGGTTGTACGTGTTCACCACCTGGTACGGCGAACCGCCGCCGCCAAGCAGCGCCGCCGCCAGGTCCACGGCCGCCTCCGAGTAGAAGGCGCCGCCGCGCTTGGCGAGCAGGGCCGGCTTCTCGTCGAGCGCCGGGTCCCCGTACATCTCCAGGAGTTCCTTCTCCATCGCGGCGACCTCGGCGGCCCGCGAGGGCTTCTCGCCCAGCTCCCGCACGACCTCGTCGTGCGCGTAGAAGTAGCGCAGGTAGTACGAGGGGACGACGCCGAGCCGGTCCAGGACCGGGCGCGGCAGCCGCAGGTCGTCCGCTATCGCGTCGCCGTGCTCGGCGAGCAGCCGGGGCAGCACGTTCTCGCCCCCGGGGCCCCCGATCCGCACCGCCCGCTCCCACGTCAGGTGGTTGAGCCCGACGTGGTCCAGGTGCACGTCCGACGGGGCCACGTCCAGGAGCGCGGCGAACTTGCGCTGGAAGCCGATGGCCACGTTGCACAGGCCGACGGCCTTGTGCCCGGCCTGGAGCAGCGCCCGCGTCACGATGCCGACGGGGTTGGTGAAGTCGATGATCCAGGCGTCCGGGTTGGTCCGCCGGACCCGCTCCGCGATGTCCAGGACCACCGGGACCGTGCGCAGCGCCTTGGCGAGGCCGCCGGCGCCGGTGGTCTCCTGGCCGACGCAGCCGCACTCCAGCGGCCAGGTCTCGTCCTTCTCGCGGGCGGCCTGTCCGCCGACCCGCAGCTGGAGCAGGACGGCGTCGGCGCCCTCGACCCCGGCGTCCAGGTCGGAGGTGGTGGTGATCCTGCCGTCGTGCCCCTGCCTGGCGAAGATCCGGCGGGCGAGCCCGCCGACCAGGTCGAGCCGGTCGGCCGCCGGGTCGACGAGGACGAGTTCGGTGATCGGCAGGGTGTCGCGCAGCCGCGCGAAGCCGTCGATCAGTTCGGGGGTGTAGGTGGAACCGCCCCCCACGACAGTGAGCTTCATGTGTGGTTCAGCCCTTCACTCCGGTCAGTGTGACTCCCTCGACGAACGCCTTCTGGGCGAAGAAGAAGACGAGGATCACGGGGGCCATGACCAGGACGGTCGCGGCCATGGTCAGATTCCAGTCGGTGTGGTGCGCGCCCTTGAAGGACTCCAGGCCGTAGCTCAGGGTCCAGGCGCCGGGGTTCTCGGAGGCGTAGATCTGCGGTCCGAAGTAGTCGTTCCAGCAGGAGAAGAATTGGAAGAGGGCGACGGCCGCGATGCCCGGCCTGGCCATCGGGACGACGATCCTCAGCAGGGTGCGCAGTTCGCCGCAGCCGTCGATCCGGGCGGCCTCCACGTACTCGTCGGGGATCGTGAGGAGGAACTGGCGCAGCAGGAAGACGGCGAAGGCGTCGCCGAACGCCATCGGGACGATCAGCGGCCACAGGGTGCCGGAGAGGTCCATCTGCTTCGCCCAGAACAGGTACATGGGGATGATCACGACCTGCGGCGGCAGCATCATCATCGAGATGACGAGCAGCATCGACAGGTGCCGTCCCCGGAAGCGGAACTTGGCGAGCGCGTACGCGACGGGGACCGAGGACACCACGACGAGGACGGTGCCGAGCCCGGCGTACAGCAGGGAGTTGCGCCACCAGGTGAGGAAGCCCTCGGTCTCGAAGACCCGGACGTAGTTGTCCCAGTGCCAGGAGTTCGGCGTCAGGTCCCGGGTGAGCGCCTGCTGGTCGCTCATCAGGGAGGTCAGGAACACGAAGACGAACGGCAGGACGAAGAACAGGGCGGCGGCGACGCCGAGCGCGTGCACGGCGATCCAGTGCAGCAGCGCCGTGCGGCGGGCCCGCTTCAGGGCGGGGGCGGGGGCGGTGGTCGTGGAGGTCATGGTCAGTCACCCGAGCCGATCAGGCCGCCGCGCCGGCGCATCAGGAGCGCGGTGAAGGCCATGGAGAAGGCGAAGAGCACCAGCGCGACCACGCAGGAGGCGCCGTAGTTGAACTGGCTGAAGCCGAGGCTGTAGACGAGCTGCGGCAGGGTGAGCGTGGAGTCCTCCGGGTAGCCGGGGACGAAGGTGACGCCGGAGCCGCCCAACACCCCCGAGGCGACCTTGGAGGCCACGATCGGCTGGGTGTAGTACTGCATCGCGCCGATGATCCCGGTGACCACGGCGAACAGGACGATCGGCGTGATGTTGGGCAGCGTGATGTGGCGGAACCGCTGGAGGGCGGAGGCGCCGTCCAGTTCGGCGGCCTCGTACTGCTCCTTCGGCACGTCGAGCAGCGCGGCCATGAAGATGACCATGAGGTCGCCGACGCCCCACACGGCGAGGACCGTGAGGGCCGGCTTGGACCAGGCGGGGTCGGTGAACCAGGCGGGGGCCGGCAGGCCGACCGCCTCCAGGAGCGAGTTGACCGGTCCGGTGCCGGGGTTGAGCAGGAAGACGAAGGCGAGCGTGGCGGCCACCGGCGGGGCCAGGTAGGGCAGGTAGAAGAGGGTCCGGAAGACCCCGGTGCCCGTCTTGATCTTCGTGATCAGCAGGCCGATGCCGAGGCCGAAGACGACCCGGCAGGTCACCATGACGACACAGAGCCAGAGGGTGTTGCGCAGGGCCGGCCAGAACTGCGGGAAGTCGCCGAAGACGTACGCCCAGTTGTCGAGGCCCCGCCACTCGGGCGGGTTGAGGCCGTCGTAGCGCATGAAGGAGAAGTAGACGGTGGAGACGAGCGGATAGACGAAGAAGACGCCGAATCCGATCAGCCAGGGCGACAGGAACGCCAGGGTGCGCAGCGCGTCGCGCCGGCGCCGGGACCGCAGCGTGTTCCGTCCTCCGGGGGAGGGGGCGGCCGGGCCGGCCGCCTCCTTCGCGGGCAGGGTGTCCGTGCTCATGGGCGGTGTCCGGCCGTCACTTCGCCGCGGCGATGTCGCGGTCGATCTGGGCGGCGGTGTCGGCGAGGCCCTTCTTCAGGTCGGTGACCTGCCCCTTCTCGTACTGCTGGGAGAACTTCTGGAGGGTGTCCTGGTAGGCGGAGCCGTTGACCGCGCCGTCCGAGGTGGTGGAGGCGGGGTGCCGGGCGATGTCCAGGAAGGTCTTGAAGCGCGGGTCGAAGTTCAGCTTCGGGGACTTCAGCGCCTCCAGGGTGGAGGGCACGTTGCCGATGTCGTTGGCGAAGGCGACCACGGCGTCGGTGTCCGTGGTCATGTACTTCACCAGCTCCCAGGCCGCGTTCTGCTTCCTGCTCTGCGGCGCGATGCCCATGATCGTGCCGGAGAGGTAGCCCTTGCCGTACTCGGCCGCCTCGTCGTCCGCGACCGGCAGCGGCGCGACCCCGATCTCGAAGCCGGGCTTCGCCTCCTCGGCGAACTTCAGCCGCCACTCGCCGTCGAGCTGCATGGCGACCTGACCGGTGTGGAAGGGGTGCTTGGGGCCCCACTCGTCACCGAAGGTGGTGCGGTACTTGTCGAGCTTCCGGAACCCGCCGAGGGCGTCCACCAGGGACTTCTGGTAGGTCATCATCTCGGCGAACGCCGGGTCCTTCGCGACGGTCGACCTGCCGTCCTCGTCGAAGTAACCGCCGTGCTTCCACTGCGACATGTAGTGCGAGACGACCGTCTCGTAGCCGAGGTAGGTCGGCATGAAGCCGAGCCGCTCGTACGAGTCGCCCCTGGTCTTCGTCAGCTTCTTGGCGACCTCGGTGAACTCGGACCAGGTCTTCGGCGGGGCCTCGGGGTCGAGCCCGGCCTGCCGGAAGGCGTCCTTGTTGTAGTAGAGCCCGTACGCGTCGGAGAGCAGCGGCAGGCTGCACCGCCGGCCCTCGAACTGCGTGTAGTCCTGGAGGACCTTCGGGAAGGTCTTGTCCAGGTCCAGCTTCGACTTCTCTATGAAGGGCTTCAGGTCCGCGAGGGCGCCCGACGCGCAGAACTTGCCGACGTTGGACGTGGTGAACGAGGAGACGACGTCCGGGCCGTTCGAGCCGCCCGCGCGCAGGGCCTGGCCGAGCTTGTCGTCGTTGATGTTGCCGACGACCTTCACCGTGATGTTCGGGTGGGCCTTCTCGAAGCGGTCGACGTTGGCCTCGATCGCCTTGACCTCGGCGGGCGCCGACCAGCCGTGCCAGAAGGTGATCGTCGTCTTCGCGTTCGGGTCGTCGGCGGCCGCGCTGTCCGCGGAGCCGGTACAGGCGGAGGCGAGGAGGGCGATCGAGGCGGTGGCGGCGAGCGCGACGGCGGCTCTGCGCGGGCGTACGGGCATGACGGTTCTCCCTGGGGCGGGGCGGAGGGGAAGCGGGGGTCAGCGGGACGTGTCGAAGACCTCGTCGCGCGTGGCGGCGAGGGCGCTTTCGAGGGCTCCGCGCAGGACGGGGCGCCGGAGGACGGCGGCGGTGACCAGGCGCGGCCGGGAGGCGGCGAGGTCGGCGAGCGCGGACTGCACGCGGGCGCGCAGGGGCTCGCCGCCCGCGACGAGGACCTCGCCGGAGAGCACGATCAGCTCGGGGTCGAGGACGGCGACGACGGAGGAGAGGCCGATGGCGACCCGCTCGGCGTACTGGTCGAGCAGGGCCGCGTGACGGGGGTCCTCGTCCGCCGCCCCGGCGGCGTGCGCGAGGAGCCCGGACGCCACCGGCACGTACGGCTGCTCGGGGGTGTCGATGCCGAGGGCGCGGGCGATCCGGGGCACGGACTGGACCCCGGCGAGCTCCTGGTAGCCGCCCGAGTTGGCCTTGGTGACCTGGCGCACGAGCGGGGTGCCGGGCACGGGCATGAAGCCGAGCTCTCCGGCGCCGCCGGTGAAGCCCCGGTGCAGCCGCCCGCCGAGGACGAGGGCGGCGCCGATGCCCTCCTCGTTCCAGAGCAGGGCGAAGTCGGTGTGGCCCCGGGCGGCGCCCAGGCGCTGCTCGGCGAGGGCGACGAGGTTGACGTCGTTCTCGTACTCGAACGGCATCGGCAGGGCGGCGGCCAGCTCCTCCAGGAGCGTGGGGGAGTGCCAGCCGGGCAGGTGGGAGGCGTACCGCAGGCGCCCGGTGGCCGGGTCGAAGGCGCCGGGGGTGCCGATGACCAGGCGCCGCACGTCCGCGCGGGCGATCCCGGCCGCCTTCACGGCCCCGTCGAGGACCTCGGTGACCTGGCCGACGACCCCGGCGGCGGACCGGCCGGGGGTGGGCAGCTCGGACTCGCCGACGATCTCGCCGGTGACGTCGGCGACGGCGGCGCGGATGCGGCGGGTGGTGACGTCGAGTCCGGCGGCGTACGCGGCGCGCGCGTTCACCGAGTAGAGCTGCGCGTTCGGTCCGGGGCGGCCCTCGGTGGTGCCGGTGGCGACGACGAGGCCGGCCGCCTCCAGGCGGGCGAGCAACTGCGAGGCGGTCGGCTTGGACAGGCCGGTGAGCTTGCCGATCCGGGTCCGCGAGAGGGGGCCGTGCTCCAGGAGCAGGTCCAGGGCGGCCCGGTCGTTCATGGCCCGCAGCACGCGGGGCGTGCCGGGGGTCCCCGGAGTCGTACCGGCCATCGGGTGCGCACCTGCCCTTGCACTGTTAGGAAAGTTTCCTATTGGGTGGAAGGAAAATAAATCGCCCGTCACCGGCCCGTCAATACCCGTGAACGCACGAAGCCCCCGCAGGCAACGCTTCCGTTGCCTGCGGGGGCTTCGAACAGACGGGGGATTCGAAGCGGATAGGTGCTTCGAACAGATAGCGCCGGGACCTACTTGGAGAGGTCCTTCGGCAGCGGCGTCGCCGCCGCCGACTGCGGCGAGGTCGTGCTGGCGAAGACCGAGGGGGCCGCCATGCCCGCCGTCGGGTCGGCCGCCGCCTCCTCGGCCGGGGCCGGGAGCCCGCCCACGATCCGGATGCCGGCCTCGTCCAGGCCCCGCTTGATCCGCCAGCGCAGCTCGCGCTCCACGCCGAGGGCCTTGCCCGGCATCGTCTTCGCCGCGACCCGGACCGTCATCGAGTCGAGCAGCACCTCGTTCAGGCCGAGCACCTCCACCGGGCCCCACAGGCGCTCGTTCCACGGCTCTTCCTTCGCCATGGCCTCGGCCGCCTCGGTGATCACCGACCGCACCCGGTCCAGGTCCTCCGTCGGCCGGACCGTCACGTCCACGGCCGCCGTCGCCCAGCCCTGGCTGAGGTTCCCTATCCGCTTGATCTCGCCGTTGCGCACGTACCAGATCTCGCCGTCCACCCCGCGCAGCTTGGTCACCCGCAGGCCCACCTCGACGACCTCGCCGGAGGCCACGCCCGCGTCGATCGAGTCGCCGACGCCGTACTGGTCCTCCAGGATCATGAAGACGCCGGACAGGAAGTCGGTCACCAGGTTCCGGGCGCCGAAACCGATCGCCACAC
Source organism: Streptomyces sp. NPDC098101 (assembly GCF_044760185.1). Classification (NCBI taxonomy): domain Bacteria; kingdom Bacillati; phylum Actinomycetota; class Actinomycetes; order Kitasatosporales; family Streptomycetaceae; genus Streptomyces; species Streptomyces sp. NPDC098101. The sequence goes on from NZ_JBIWAS010000002.1 coordinate 372,198, forward strand.
CGGCCACACCGGCCGAGGCGAGCAGCGGCGCCAGGTCGATCTTGAAGGCGCCGAGGATCATCAGCCCGGCCGTGCCCAGGATCAGGAAGGACGCCACCGAGCGCAGCACGGACCCGATCGCCTCCGAGCGCTGCCGCCGCCGCTCGGTGTTGACGAGGAGACCGCCCAGGGCCGTCCCCTCCACCGCCTGCGCCGAGCGGTTCATCCGCTCGATCAGCTTCGTCAGGGCCCGGCGGACGGCCATCCGCAGGAGCAGCGCGACGACCAGGATGAGGAGGATGCGCAGGCCGGTGTTCAGCCAGGTGGACCAGTTCTCCTCCACCCAGGTGGCGGCGTTCGTGGCCCGCTCCGCGGCCTCGTCCAGGGTCACCGGCATGGGTTCGGGTTCGGTGGCAGCCGCCAGGGCGGACCAGGACACGGGACAACCTCCAGGCATCGCGTACGCAGGCCATCCACAGTAACGGGGCGCCGGACGTGGTCCCGTTGTCCCGATCGGGGGAGAGACGGACCTCACCAGGGGAGGGAGGAGGGAGACCGGTGCGGCCGGTGTGGTCGAGAACACTCCGGGCCCGTCACCCCGATTCCGATACGTGGTGGCGCTCCGACCAGGCATGAGGAGAGACTGAGAGCAGTTCGTCCCGGCGCGAGCCACGCGCCGCCGGCGTCATAGGAGGCATCCGTGCCGCATGTCCTGGTCCTCAACGCGTCGTACGAGCCGCTCGGCGTCGTACCGCTCCGCCGCGCACTCGTCCTCGTCCTGGAGAACAAGGCCCTCTGCCTCGAGGAGTCCGGCGCCTTCCTGCACAGCGAGACCCAAGTCGTCCCCGCGCCCAGCGTGGTGCGACTGAAGCGCTTCGTGCGGGTCCCCTACCGGGGGCCCGTTCCCTTGACCCGCCGGGCCCTCTTCGCCCGCGACGGCGGGCGCTGCGCGTACTGCGGGGGCGTCGCGACCAGCGTCGACCACGTCGTGCCGCGCAGCCGCGGGGGCACGCACGCCTGGGAGAACGTGGTGGCGGCCTGCCGCCGCTGCAACCACGTCAAGGCCGACCGGCACCTGCGCGAGCTCGGCTGGCGGCTGCGCCACCAACCGGCCCCGCCGACCGGCCTGGCCTGGCGGATCATCGGAACCGGCCACCGGGACCCCCGTTGGCTGCCGTACTTGCGGCCGTACGGCGCCGAGGACGTGATGGCCCGGATCGACTCCGTCGCCGAGACCCCCGTGGGGGCGCTCACGACGGGTTGAGCCGGGCCTTTCGCGTACGCGGAGGCCTTCGGTACGACCCGCGGCACGGCCTCACGACCCGCGGCACGGCCTCACGGCCTGCGGTACGGCCTGCGGCACGGAGCGGCGCACCCCTAGGGGGCGGGCCGCTCCTCCGGCACGCCCGGGGGCGCGGTCCCGGAGGCTTCCGGAGGCGTCGCGGGCTGCTCCGGCCGGCCCTTGCCGGGCCCCTCGGGGGCCTTCGGCTTCTCCGGCGCCACCGCGTAGGTCTCCACCGACCAGAGCGAGTAGCCGAAGCGGGTCGCCCGCTTCTCGCCCTGCACCCGCAGGAAGCGCGTGTCCGCCGCGTCCATCCGGACCGACTCCCGGCCGCCCCTGCCCTCCGCGACCGTCGCCGCCGTGCGCCACACCCGGCCGTCCGCCGAGACCTGGACGCGGTAGCGGGAGGCGTACGCGTCCTGCCAGTGCAGCACCACCTGCCCTATCCGGGCCGGCGCGGGCAGCTCCAGCTGCCACCAGGCGCCGTCCTCCGCCGGGGAGGACCAGCGGGTGGCCGGGTCGCCGTCCGCCGCCGAGGAGGCCGGGAAGTCGGGGGTCTCGTCGCCCGACGAGGAGGCCGTCGCCGTCCGGGCCAGGTCGGGGCCCGCCGTACGGGGGAAGGCCCGGACCGTCAGGACTCGCTCCTCGCCCGCGAAGGACACCGGCACCCGGTACGCGCCGGCCGGCACGTCCGCCGCCACCGACACCTCCAGGGGGACGCGCGTCCGGGCGCCGCGCTCCACCGAGGCCTGCCCCGGCAGCCGGACCGCGATCCCCTTCGGGGCCCTCGCCGTCAGCGGCCCGCGCACCTCGCCCGCCCGCCGGCCCGTCAGCTCCACGTCCACCCGCTGCGCCGGGCCGCCGATCTCCGCGTCCGTCTCCGCGCGGGAGAGGGCGACGCCGGCGCGCGGCCCGTCCGCGAACCACGGCACCAGGGACCGCACCCCGGGGGCCGGCGTCCCCTCGCTCCAGGCGACCCGCAGCGCCTCGGCCCGCAGCCCCTTCAGATCGGTCTGGGTCCACCCCGACGGCGACAGGGGGCCGAGCGGCCGCCAGCCCTCGCCGGGCACGTACGCCTCCACGCGCGCGTCCGTGCCCGCGCGCCCGCCCTCCGGGCCCGGCTCGGCGAGCACCGTCAGGGTCTCCACGGGCCGCGCCCGGTCGAGCCGCACGGTGTACGAGCCGGTGGCCCGCTCGGCCGGCGCCGCCGGGGCCCGGTCGGTCCCGGTCCAGGCCGCCGCCTCCGTCACCGCGCGCGTGAGGAACGGGTCGAGGACCCCCGCGCCGACCGTCACCCGGCCGCCGCCCAGGGCCTTCCGCAGCCCTTCGAGCTCACCCTGCGCCCGCCAGGCCGCCGCGCCGTCGCCGCGCCCCTGGGCGAGCAGCATGTCGACCGCCCGCTCGCCCGCCAGGCCGTACCGGGAGAGCCGCTCCAGCCACGGCCCCGTCTCGTTCGCGTCGTCGAGGGCGCCGCCCGCGGTGGCCGTCAGCCGCTCGGGGGCCTGCCGCATCACGGTGAACGCGTCCCGCAGCTCGCGCGCCGTCCGCTCCCGCGCGCTCTTGTCCGGGGCCGTGCGGGCCTCCCAGAAGGCGGCCAGGAGCGGCTTCAGATAGGCCGATTCGTCCGCCGGGGCGAGGATCGAGGAGGCGCCGTTCCCGGCGAGCGCCCGCAGCGCCTCGCGGGCGGCCGGGTCCGGGCCCGCGAGGTCGTCGACGGCGGCCCGCCAGGACGCGTCGGGCCGGTAGCCCTTCGGGTTCCAGGCGTAGTCGGCGGTGGTGAAGAGCGGGACGCGGGAGGCCGCCGCCTGCTCCATGGCGTGGGCGAGATAGGCGGCGGAACCGGCGGCCACGGCCGGCTCCCGGCCCGTCGCGGGGCCGAGGAACAGCCGGTCCTGCGCGTAGTCGTTGACCGGGTAGTTGTCCATGGTGACCAGCGGGTGGTCCAGCGCCGCGCGGGCGCCCGCCAGTTCGCCGCCGGTGATCGTGCGCGGCACGACGCCGACGCCGGTCCAGGCCACCCGCACGTCCGCGTCGAGCGCCCCGGCGAACGTCGCCCGGTACGCGGTCGATCCGTCCTGGTAGTACTCCGTCGGCATCACCGTCAGCGGCTCGCCGCCCGGGTGCCGCCCGGCCAGGTGCCGGGCGACCGTGTTCGCCACGCGCGCGTGGGCGGCGGCCGCGGCCTCGGGACCGCGCCCGAAGGCGTCGGCGTCCCGGGAGCAGTGCCACTCGTCGTAGGAGGCGTCCTGGAACTGGAGCTGGAAGAAGCGCACCCCGAGCGCCCACATGTCGTCGAGCTTCCGGGTCAGCGCCGCCACGTCGGCGGACGAGGCCAGGCACATGGACTGGGCGGGCGACACGGCCCAGCCGAGCGTCACGTGGTTCGCGCGGGCCCGCTCGGCGAGCGCGCGGAACTCCGTCCGCTGCGCGGCCGGGTAGGGCTCCCGCCACTGGATCTGGCGGTACGGGTCGTCCCCGGGCGCGTACAGATAGCGGTTCTGCTTGGTCCGGCCGAGGAAGTCGAGCTGGGCGAGCCGCTGTTCCGGGGTCCACGGGCGCCCGTAGAAGCCCTCGGTGATGCCGCGCTCGGCGGTGCCGGGCCAGTCGCGGACGACGACCCCGGGTACCTCCCGGCCGGAGCCGAGGAGTTGGCGCAGCGTCTGCACGGCGTGGAACAGGCCGTCCCCGCCGACCCCGTCCAGGACGACGGTCTCCCGGCCCCGGAACCGGCCGGTGGCGAGCCGGTAGCCGCCGCGCGGCAGGTCGAGGCGCTCGGGCACGCCCAGGGCGGTCAGCGCCTCCTCGGCGCCCTCCCCGGCGGGTCCGGCGGCCCGGATCACCGGGCCCCGGCCCGGGAGTCCGGTGTGCACGGTCCGCACCCCGGCCGCCCGCAGCAGCTCGCGCAGGGCCTCCAGGGCGTACGGATCGGCGTCGGCGTCCGCGAGCAGCGTCACCTCGTCCCCGAGCCGTACGGAGGGCCCGGCGGCCGCCAGGGACTGCGGCCGGGGCCAGACGGCGGGCACGCGCGCGGAGGCCGGGGGCGCGGGGGCCCGGGTGGCGGCCGGAGCCGCAGGGGGCGTGGGGGCCGTAGGAGACGCGGGAGCGGCGGGGAACGCGTGAGTCGCGGGGAACGCGGGGATCGTCGGCGCCTTCGGCAGCGTCTGTGCCGTGCCCGGGGAGGCCCCTCCGAGGAGGCCGCCGATGACCGCGGCGGCGACGGCCGTCGCGGTGCGCTTCCTGCGCCCGAGGTGCACGGGGGTCTCCCTTCGGCGGGGCCGGCCGCTCCGCCGGTTGGTCACGAGTCGGTCACGAGCCCACCACCCGTCGCACGCAAGTGTCAATGCACATGGCCGATGTGTCGGCTTTGCCCGGCGGGCCGACGGCGAGGTGACGCCATTTCGTCACGTCCCGCCGGTAAAACGAGGTGCGGTGGGTAGGCCTCTGTAGTTGTCCAGGTCCCACCTGTCGAGACGAACCGGGAGACCCCCGTGACCACGACCGCCCGCCACGGACGGATACGGATTCCGCAGCAGTCGGCACCCGTCGGCGAACCGCTCACCAGCGAACCGCCCCTGCCCGACGCGTCCCCCCTCACCAGCGAGCCCCCGCTGACCGCGGAGGCCCATCTGACCAGCGAACCCACCGCCCCCGTCCACGCGGGCGGCCCGGAGTCCCCCGGAGTGTGAAGTGACCCTGGCCCGTCTCGCCGCCCGTCACGGCGTCGCCACCGTCCACAGCCCCGCCGACGGCGCCGACGTGCCCGTGCCGGAGGCCACCGTGGTGGCCGTCCTCGCCGCCCTGGGCGTGGACGCGTCCACGCCGGAGGCGGTCGCGGCCGCCCTCGCCGCGGCGGAACGTGCCGACCGGGAGCGCCTGTTGCCCCCGACCCTGGTCCACTGGCGGACCGGGGACGGGGGTCAGGGGCCCGGCACCGGCCCGCGCGGGCGGACGGACCCGGCCGGCGAACCCCCGCTCCGCCCCCCGGGCCACCTCCCGCCCGGCACCCGCCTCCAGGTCACCACCGAGGACGGCGCCGTCGTCCTCGGCGACGACTGGTCGGAACTGCCCCTCGGCGTCCACACGGTCGAGGCCGAGGCCCCCGACGGACGCACGGCCACCGGCACCCTGATCGTGAGCCCCGCGCGCGTGCCCGGACCGGAGCGGCGCGCGTACGGCCTCCTCGTCCAGCTCTACTCGCTGCTCTCCACCCGCTCCTGGGGCATGGGCGACCTCGGCGACCTGCGCGAACTGGTCACCTGGGCGGGCCGACGGCACGGCGCCGGGTTCGTCCAGGTCAACCCGCTCCACGCGGGCGTGCCCGGCGCGCCCACCGACCCCTCCCCGTACCGCCCCTCCTCGCGCCGCTTCCCCGACCCCGTCCACCTGCGGATCGAGGAGATCCCCGAGTACGCCCTGATCGGCCCCGAGCGCCGCGAGGAGCTGGACCGGATCCTCGCCGACGCGGCCGAGCTGCGCGAACGGGTCCTCGGCAAGGGGGCCCTGATCGACCGGGACGCGGTCTGGGAGGTCAAGCGGCGGGCCCTCGAACTGCTCCTCACGAGCGTGGAGCCCGGCCCCGGGAGGCGCGCCGACTTCCACGACTTCCTGGCCGGGCGGGGCCGCGCCCTGGAGGACCACGCCACCTACCAGGCCCTCGCCGAGCGGCACGGCCACCACTGGCGCGCCTGGCCCGACGCGCTGCGCACCCCGCGCGCGGCGGAGGCGGCCGTGCGCGCCGACCCCGCCCTGGCCGCCCGGGTCGACTTCCACTGCCGGCTCGCCTGGCTGACGGACCGGCAGCTGGCCGACGCCGCCGGGGCCGCCCGCGAGGCCGGTATGGAGATCGGGATCGTCCACGACCTGGCGGTCGGCGTCCACCCGGAGGGCTCGGACGCCTGGGCCGGCCAGGAGGCCTTCGCCGCCGGGATGTCGGTCGGCGCCCCGCCCGACGCCTTCAACTCCCGGGGCCAGGACTGGGGCCTGCCGCCCTGGCGGCCCGACGCCCTCGCCGCCGCGGGCTACGCCCCGTACCGGGGACTCCTGCGCGAACTCCTGCGGCACGCGGGCGCGCTGCGCATCGACCACGTGATGGGCCTCTTCCGGCTCTGGTGGGTGCCGGAGGGCCGCGATCCCACCGAGGGCACGTACGTCCGGTACGACGCCGACGCGATGCTCGCCGTCCTGGTCCTGGAGGCGCACCGCGCCGGGGCCCTGGTCATCGGCGAGGACCTCGGCACGGTCGAGCCGGGCGTACGGGAGGAGCTGGCCCGGCGCGGGGTCTTCGGGACCTCCGTGCTCTGGTTCGAGCGGGACTGGGCGGGCACCGGCCGCCCGCTGCCCCCGGAGGAGTGGCGCGCCGAGTGCGTCGCCACCGCCACCACCCACGACCTGCCCTCCACCGCCGCCCGGCTCTCCGGCGACCACGTCGTGCTGCGGCACCGGCTCGGGCTGCTCCCCGGCGACCTGGAGCGCGAGCGGGTGGCGGACCGGGCCGAGACCGCCGAGTGGCGCGGCCTGTTCGAGCGGCTCGGGCTGCTCCCGGAGGGGCCGGGGGAGGAGGCCGAGATCCGGGCCGTCCACCGGTACCTGCTCGCCACCCCGGCCCGGATGGTCGGGGTGTGGCTGCCGGACGCCGTGGGCGACCGCAGACCGCAGAACCTGCCGGGCACCTGGGACGAGTACCCCAACTGGCGGCTGCCGGTCGCGGGTCCCGACGGGCAGCCGCTCACCCTGGAGGCGCTGGCCGCCTCGCCCCGGGCGCACGCCCTCCTGAGCGAGCTGCACGCCCGTACGGCACCCCCGGGCGCGCGGCGCGTTTAGGCGTTCGCTACGTTTGCACCGTGGACAAGAAGAACGCCCTGCGCGCCGGCGCCGTCGCGGCCGGTACGACGCTGATGATGCTGCTCATGTCGTCCCCCGCGCTCGCGCTCACCCGCGACGACGGTGACGACCCGGCCCCCAAGCTGGAGGTCGTCGAGACCCTCGGCCTGTTCGTGGCCGCCCCGCTGGTGCTGTTCCTGGTCATCGCCGGCCTGGTGATGGTGCTCGACAAGTCCAAGAAGGCGTAACTCCGAGGAGGCGCGCCCCCTTCCTCCGGCTCCGGCGAAGGCGCCGCACGGTACGTCGGTACCGTGCGGCGCCTTCGCGCGCCTCCGCCTCCGCCTTCGTCAGGCCGTGGCCGCGAGCAGCTTGCGCAGCAGCCCGGCCAGCTGTTCCGTCTCCTCCGCGTCGAGCGCCGACTCCAGGGCCGTCCGCTGCTCCGCGAGGCCGTCCGCGACCGCCAGGTCCACCAGCTCCCGGCCGCGCTCGCTGAGGGTGACCCGCAGCCCGCGCCGGTCGTTCGGGTCGGGGCTGCGGCGGAGCAGCCCGGCCTTCTCCAGCCGGTCGAGACGGCCCGTCATGCCCCCCGTGGTGATCATCAGGGTGGCGGACAGCTCGCGCGGCGAGAGCGTGTACGGCTCCCCGGACCTGCGCAGGGTCGCGAGCACGTCGAACTCCCCGAGCGCCAGGCCGTAGGGCGAGTACGCCTTGTCCACCCGGCCGCGCATGGCGTTCGCCAGCCGGTAGATCCGGCCGAAGACGGCCATCGGCACCGTGTCCAGGTCGGGCCGGACGACCGCCCACTGGTCGGTGATGGCGTCGACGGCGTCGTGGGCGGGGCCCGGGCCGGGGGTCTTCGTGTCCATGGGTTCCAGTCTCCCCTTCCGTACGACTCGACGGCAAGAAAGCCACTTGTGCGTAAGTAGCTTAGTGCTAAGTTAATCAACGCCAAGCGAAACCGGGGTCTCCGCACCCCGCGCACCGGCACTCGTCTCCAGGGGGAACCCGCATGTCCCACCCGACCGCCACGTCCCGCAGGGCCGCGTTCGTCGCGCTGACCGCCCTCGCCCCGATCTCCTGGGGCTCCACCTACTACGTCACCACCGAGTTCCTGCCGCCCGACCGGCCCCTCTTCACCGGCCTGATGCGCGCCCTGCCCGCCGGACTCCTGCTCCTGGCGCTCACCCGCACGCTCCCGAAGGGCGCCTGGTGGGGGAAGGCCGCCGTCCTCGGCGCCCTCAACATCGGCGCCTTCTTCCCGCTGCTCTTCCTCGCCGCCTACCGGCTCCCCGGCGGGGTCGCCGCCGTGGTCGGCTCCGTCGGCCCGCTCTTCGTCGTCGGCCTCGCCGCCCTCCTCCTGGGCGACCGGCCCACCGTCCGGGCCCTGGTCACCGCCGTCGCCGCCGCCTTCGGCGTCAGCCTCGTGGTCCTCCAGGCCGGGGCCGCGCTCGACCTCGTCGGCGTGGTCGCCGGACTGCTCTCCGCCCTCTCCATGTCGGCGGGCGTCGTCCTCACCAAGCGCTGGGGCCGCCCCGAGGGCGTCGGCGCCCTCGCCGCCACCGGCTGGCAGCTCACCGCGGGCGGCCTGGTCATCCTGCCGATCGCCCTCCTGGTCGAGGGCGCCCCACCGGCCCTGACCGGCACGAACCTGGCCGGCTACGCCTACCTGGCCTTCGGCAACACCGCGATCTCGTACGTCCTCTGGTTCCGCGGCATCGAGCGGCTGAGCGCCTCCTCGGTCACCCTCCTCGGCCCCCTCTCACCGGTCACCGCCGCGATCATCGGCTGGGCGGCCCTCGGCCAGGCGCTCGGCCCGGTCCAGCTCCTCGGCATGGCGATCGCCCTCGGCGCCACCCTGGTGGGCCAGCTGAACCCCCGCAAGCCCGCGACCCCGACCGAGGTCCCGACCGCTACCCCGACCGAGGTCCCGGCCGAAACCTTCAGCGCGCCCGAACGGAGGGAGCGGGAGGCTCCGGCCGAGCCGGAGGCCTCCGAAGCGCCCCGATAGGTTGCGCCCATGACCGAGTGGGACATCAAGAAGCTCCGGATCCTCCGCACCCTCCGCGACCGCGGCACCGTCACCGCGACCGCGGAGGCCCTGCTCATGACCCCCTCGGCCGTCTCGCAGCAGCTCACCAACCTCGCCAAGCAGCTCGGCGTCCGGCTCCTGGAGGCCCAGGGCCGCCGGGTCCGCCTCACCGACGCCGCCCACCTGGTCCTGCGGCACGCGGAGGCGGTCTTCGCCCAGCTGGAGCGCGCCGACGCCGAACTCGACGGCTACCTCCGGGGCGAGGCGGGACGGGTCCGGCTGGCCGCCTTCTCCACCTCCGTGCCCGCGCTCGTCGTCCCCGCCGTGCGCCGCCTGCGCACCGCGCACCCCCGGCTCGACGTCCGCGTCCGGGAGGCCGAGGCGGCGGAGGCGTACGAACTGCTCACGGCCGGCGAGGTCGACCTCGCCCTCTCGCTCGCCGCCCACGCGCCCTCCGCCCGCGACCCCAAGTTCAGCCGGGTGCCGCTGCTCGCCGACCCGCTCGACGTGGCCCTGCCCGCCGGGCACCCGCTCGCCGGCGCGCCCGGCCTGCGGCTCGCCGACCTCGCCGCCGAACCCTGGATCTACGGCGGGTCCGGACCCTGGTCCGAGATCACCACCGCCGCCTGCGAGGCCGCCGGCTTCGTGCCCGAGCAGGCCCACAGCGCCTCGGGCTGGACCGCGATCCTCGCCATGGTCGAGGCCGGGATGGGGATCGCGCTGGTGCCCCGCATGGCCTCCGCCGAACGCCGGAGCGGCACCGGGGTCGTCATGCGCGTCCTCTCCGCCGACCAGCCGCGCCGCCACGTCGTCGCGGCGGTGCGCGGCGGGGCGGAGGAGGGCCCGGCGGTCGCCCGGGTCCTGGCCGCGCTCCGGCAGGCCGCGGCCGAACGGGAAACCGTTCAGCGGAACTGAAAGGAACCGTCGAAAACATTCGATGGACCTGGAAGGGGCGGGCGCGGGAAGGTCGGTCCATGAGCAGCTTCGACGAGAACCAGGACCCGCACGCCAACGACGCCGCCCCCTACTCCGGCGGAGACCCCTACGCCGACTACCGCACCGGGGACTTCCCCTTCACCGAGCTGGTCGACCTCGCCGACCGCCGCCTCGGCGCCGGGGTCGTCGCCGCCAACGACGAGTTCTTCGCCGAGCGGGAGAACCTCCTCGTCCGCGAGCGCGCCGTCTTCGACCCCGAGCGCTTCGGCCACAAGGGCAAGATCATGGACGGCTGGGAGACCCGCCGCCGCCGGGGCGCCGACGCCGGGAACGTCTTCCCCGCCCCCGAGGACCACGACTGGGCGATCGTCCGCCTCGGCGCCCCCGGCGTCGTCCGGGGGATCGTCGTCGACACCGCCCACTTCCGGGGCAACTACCCGCAGAAGGTGTCGGTCCAGGCCACCGCCGTCGAGGGCAGCCCGAGCCCGGCCGAACTCCTCGACGCGACGTGGGAGGAGCTCGTCCCGCCCACCCCCGTCCGGGGCCACGCCGCCAACGGCTTCGCGATCGACGCCGGGCGCCGCTTCACCCACGTCCGCCTCCGCCAGCACCCCGACGGCGGCGTCGCCCGGCTCCGCGTCCACGGCGAGGTCGTGCCCGACCCCGAGTGGCTGGAGCTCCTCGGCACCCTCGACCTGGTCTCCGTACTCAACGGCGGCACGTACGAGGACGCCTCCGACCGGTTCTACTCCTCGCCCACCCAGATCATCCTGCCCGGCACCTCCCGCAAGATGGACGACGGCTGGGAGAACCGACGCCGCCGGGTCCGCGACACCCACGACTGGGTCCGCTTCCGGCTCGCCGCCCAGGGTGCCGTCCGCGCCGTCGAGATCGACACCGCCTACCTCAAGGGCAACTCGGCGGGCTGGATCGCCCTCCAGGGCCGCAACGGCGAGAGCGGCGAGTGGTTCGAGATCATCCCCAGGACCCGGCTCCAGCCCGACACCCTCCACCGCTTCAAGCTGCCCGCCCGGGCCGTCGTCACCCATGTGCGCCTGGACGCCTTCCCGGACGGCGGCGTCGCCCGGATGCGGCTCCACGGCACGCTGACGGAGCGGGGCGCGGCCGACCTGCGCGCCCGGTTCACCGAGCTCGGCGGCTGACGTCCCGGCAGGGCACGGAAAAGGGGCGCCCCACAGGGGAGGGCGCCCCTTCTCACGTACGGCCTACCGGCGGTCTCAGACCGCCGCCGCCGCGTCCGCCGCCTGCGCCTTCAGGGCGCGCTCGACGCCCGCGCGGCACTCCGTCACCAGACGCCGCAGCGCCGGAGCCGGCCGGTGCTCCTCCAGCCACGCGTCCGTCGCGTCCAGGGTCTCCTGCGAGACCTGGAGCGTCGGGTAGAGGCCGACCACGATCTGCTGGATCATCTCGTGGCTGCGGGTCTCCGAGACGCCCTTGATCGCCGCGAAGTACTTCGCGGTGTACGGGGCGAGCAGCTCGCGCTGGTCGGACCGGACGAAACCGCCGATGACGGCCTCCTGCACGGCGTTCGCCAGCTTGTCGTCCTCGACGACCGACGCCCAGGCCTCGGCCTTGGCCTCCTCCGTCGGACGGGCCGCCCGCGCGGTCGCCGCGTGGCGCTCGCCCGCCGCCGTGCGGTCGCGCTCCAGCTCGGCCGCGATCTCCGCCTCGTCGTAGTCCCCGGTCGCCGCGAGCCGCTGCACGAACGCCCAGCGCAGCTCGGTGTCGACCGCCAGGCCCTCGATCGTCTCGCGCCCCTCCAGGAGGGCCGCGAGCAGGTCGAGCTGCTGCGGGGTGCGGGCGGTCGCCGCGAAGGCGCGCGCCCACGCCAGCTGGTGGTCGCTCGCCGGCTCGGCCGCGCGCAGGTGCGCCAGCGTCGCCTCGGTCCAGCGGGAGAGCCCGGTCTCGCGCCACTGCGGCGCCGCGTACAGGTCGAGGGCCGCCTTGACCTGGCCCTGGAGCGACTGCACCACGCCGATGTCGGACTCCTTGGCGATGCCCGACAGCACCAGCTCCAGGTAGTCGCGGGTGGCCAGCTCGCCGTCGCGGGTCATGTCCCAGGCCGAGGCCCAGCACAGGGCGCGCGGCAGCGACTCGGCGAAGTCGCCCAGGTGCTCGGTGACGTTGGCCAGGGACACGTCGTCGAGCCGGACCTTGGCGTACGACAGGTCGTCGTCGTTCAGGAGGACGACGGCCGGGCGGCCCTTGCCGGCGAGCTGCGGCACCTCGGTCCGCCCGGACGCCGCGATGTCCAGCTCCAGGCGGTCGGTGCGGACCAGGCGGCCGGTCTCGTCCAGCTCGTAGAAGCCGATCGCGATCCGGTGCGGCCGCAGGACGGCCTCGCCCTTGGCGCCGGCGGGCAGCGCCGGGGCCTCCTGGAGGACCGCGAAGGAGGTGATGACGCCGTCGGCGTCGGTCTCGATCTCCGGGCGCAGGATGTTGATGCCGGCCGTCTCCAGCCACGCCTTCGACCAGGACGTCAGGTCGCGGCCGGAGGTCTTCTCCAGGGCGCCGAGCAGGTCCGACAGGCGCGTGTTGCCGAAGGCGTGCGCCTTGAAGTACGCCTGCACGCCCTTGAAGAACTCGTCCTGGCCGACGTAGGCGACGAGCTGCTTGAGGACCGAGGCGCCCTTGGCGTACGTGATGCCGTCGAAGTTGACGAGCACGTCCTCCAGGTCGTTGATCTCGGCCATGATCGGGTGCGTGGAGGGCAGCTGGTCCTGGCGGTAGGCCCAGGTCTTCTCCGCGTTGGCGAAGGTGGTCCAGGCGTTCGGCCAGCGGGTGCCGGGCACGGCGGCCTGGCAGGCGACCGAGGTGTAGGTGGCGAACGACTCGTTCAGCCACAGGTCGTTCCACCACTCCATGGTCACGAGGTCGCCGAACCACATGTGGGCGAGCTCGTGCAGGATGGTCTCGGCCCGCCGCTCGTACGCCGCGTCCGTCACCTTCGAGCGGAAGACGTACTGGTCGCGGATGGTGACCGCGCCCGCGTTCTCCATCGCGCCCGCGTTGAACTCCGGCACGAACAGCTGGTCGTACTTGGCGAACGGGTAGTCGTAGGCGAACTTCTCCTGGAACCAGTCGAAGCCCTGGCGCGTGACGTCGAAGATGTGGTCCGCGTCCAGGAACTCGGCCAGCGACGGACGGCAGTAGATGCCGAGCGGGACGGTCTGCCCGTCCTTCTCGTACGTCGAGTGCACCGAGTGGTACGGGCCGACGATCAGGGCCGTGATGTACGTCGAGATCCGGGGCGTGGGCTCGAAGACCCACACGTCGTTCTCGGGCTCCGGGGTCGGAGAGTTCGAGATGACCTTCCACCCGGCCGGGGCCTTCACGGTGAACTGGAAGGTCGCCTTGAGGTCGGGCTGCTCGAAGGAGGCGAACACGCGCCGCGCGTCCGGCACCTCGAACTGGGTGTAGAGGTAGGCCTGGTCGTCGACCGGGTCGACGAAGCGGTGCAGGCCCTCACCGGTGTTGGTGTACGCGCAGTCGGCGACGACCTTGAGCTCGTTGCGGCCCTCCCGCAGGTGCGGCAGGGCGATCCGCGAGTCGCGGAAGACGGCGGCGACGTCCAGGGCGTGCCCGTTCAGGACGGCCTCGTGGACGGCGGGGGCGACGAGGTCGATGAAGCTCTCGGCGCCGGCCTCGGCGGAATCGAAGCGGACGGTGGTGACGGACCGGTAGGTGCCGCCCTCCTGCGCGCCGGAGAGGTCGAGTTCGACCTCGTACGCGTCCACGGTCAGCAGCGCCGCCCGCTGCCGAGCCTCTTCACGGGTCAGGTTCGTGCCAGGCACCCGGTCAACTCCTCTGTTTCATGACGATGGGGCCCATCCTTCCACGGGGCGGCTCAGCGACGCACGGCACATTTCCACGGCCCGTCGCCGCTGATCCGCAGCAGTCCGGGACCCGCCACGGGGGCGCTCGCCCGGACCTCGCCGATCTCGTCGACCAGCTGGGTCCGCTCCTCGTCGTCGTGCAGCGGGTCCTCCGGCGGGGCGTGCCGGTGCACGGCGAAGCGGCCCTCCCCCTGGTGCAGGAAGTCGAGGACCCCGGGCGGCCCGTCGTAGACCACGAGGTCGTGCGCGATCCCCTCGACGTGGCTGTCGAAGCGGCGCGCGTGGGAGAGCGGCAGGACCCGCAGCGTCCAGGGGGCGTCGGCGTCCACCCGCAGGGTCAGCGGGCGGGAGCGCGGGACCAGGGCGACGGTCCGGGCCCGGACGTCGTCCTCGTACGCCATGAGCAGGGAGTCCTCGGCCCGCCCGTACGCGTCGCAGGACTCCACCGTGGTGAGGAGCGAGTGGTACGACTCCACCTCCAGGAGCACCCAGCCGCCCCCCGGCAGGTGCGGGTCGCAGTGCACGGTCTCCTTGCCGCGCCCCCGGTACACGGCGGGCGGGAACTCCACGCCGCGGGGGACGGGCGCGGGGGCCGCCCGCACCGGGGCGGGCGGCGCGTACACCGGAGACGCGTACACCGGCGGCGCGTACACCGGAGGCGCGTACACCGGGGGCGCCGCCGGAGGCACGTACCCCGGTCCCGGGATCGGCGGGGGCGGGGGCTCGACCACGATGCCGAAGTCCGTCGCGAGCCCGGCGAGCCCGGAGGCGTACCCCCGGACGGCCGTACGGAAGCGCCAGCCGCCGCCCCACCGGTGGAACTCGCCGAAGACGAAGGCGGTCTCCGTCGTCGCGTCCCCGATCACCCGGTACGCGACGGGCGTCCCGGCCGCGTCCGTGATCCGCACGTCGAGGCCGGGCACCCGTCCGAAGGCGCCCCCGTCGGCGGAGGCGGCGACCACGATCCGCCCCACGTCCGGCTCCACGCGCGCGAGGTCCAGCCACAGCCAGTCCGCGGCCGGGCTGCCGGGCGCGCCGGGGGCCGACCGGCCCAGGTGCCGCACGGCCCCCGAGGGGTGCTCGGCGTGGTTGTAGAAGACCAGGTCGGCGTCGCCCCGCACCCGCCCCGCGGCGTCCAGGAGCAGCGCCGACACGTCCGCGTCGGGCACCCCGTGCCCGGTCAGCCAGCCGACCGCCACGTGGAGCGCCTGCGCGGGGACCGGGACGCCGTCCCCCTCGGGTATCCGGTTCATGGGGGCACTCTGGCACGGCCGGACGCGCCGGAGGGGCGGCTCCCCGTAAAGGGAGACCGCCCCTCCGCTCGTACGCGCCCCGCGGGGTCGTCAGCCCTTGAGCTCGGCCGCGACCAGCTCCGCGATCTGCACGGCGTTCAGCGCCGCGCCCTTGCGCAGGTTGTCGTTGGAGACGAAGAGCGCGAGGCCGTTCTCGACGGTCTCGTCCACGCGGATGCGGCCGACGTAGGAGGCGTCCTTGCCGGCGGCCTGGAGGGGGGTCGGGATCTCGGACAGCTCGACGCCCTCGGCGCCCTTGAGCAGCTCGTGGGCGCGCTCGACGCCGATCGGGCGCTCGAAGCGGGCGTTGACCTGGAGGGAGTGGCCGGAGAAGACCGGGACGCGCACGCAGGTGCCGGAGACCTTCAGGCCGGGGATCTCCAGGATCTTGCGGGACTCGTTGCGGAGCTTCTGCTCCTCGTCGGTCTCGAAGGAGCCGTCGTCGACGATCGAACCGGCGAGCGGCAGCACGTTGAAGGCGATCGGGCGCTTGTAGACGCCGGGCTCGGGGAACTCGACGGCCCCGCCGTCGTGGGCGAGCGCGGCGGCGCCCTCGGCGACGGCCTTGACCTGCCCGTCCAGCTCGGCGACGCCGGCCACGCCCGAGCCGGAGACGGCCTGGTAGGTGGTGGCGACGAGGGCGACCAGACCGGCCTCCTCGTGGAGCGGCTTGAGGACCGGCATCGCGGCCATCGTGGTGCAGTTCGGGTTGGCGATGATCCCCTTGGGGCGGTCCTTGACCGCGTGCGGGTTCACCTCGGAGACCACGAGGGGGACCTCGGGGTCGCGGCGCCAGGCGGAGGAGTTGTCGATCACGACGGCGCCCTGGGAGGCGACCTTCTCGGCGAGGGCCTTGGAGGTGGCGCCGCCGGCGGAGAAGAGCACGATGTCCAGGCCGGTGTAGTCGGCGGTGGAGGCGTCCTCGACCGTGATGCCGTCCACGACGGTCCCGGCGGAACGGGCGGAGGCGAAGAGCCGCAGCTCGTCGAGCGGGAACGCGCGCTCGGTCAGGATGCTGCGCATGACTGTGCCGACCTGACCGGTGGCTCCGACGATTCCGACCTTCACGGGGACTCCTCCGTGCTCTGGGGACGTATGGGCGGGGTGCTGCCCTTCCATGATGCGGGCGACCACGGCGACCTTGTCCAATCCATTGTCCAGCAGACGGGACGGAGCGGGACGGCGACCGAACGTTTCGACCGGCCGCGGCGTCACAGGGGGGACACAGACAGGGGAGGAGGCGTGGTGGCGGCACGGAGGAGGGGCCCGGAGGACGACGACGGGCTGATGGACGCGGCGCTCGTGGACCGGGTGCGCGCGATTCTGGCGCTGGGCGGGGTGCCGCACGCGGAGCTCCAGGACGGGGTGCAGCAGGTGCGGCTGCGGCTGCTCGAAGCCAGGGCCAAGACCGGCCCGCCGCGTTCCGTCGCGGCCTGGTGCGCCGTCGTGGCCTCGAACGTCGCGGTGGACTGGCACCGGGCGCGGCGCCGGGAGGAACGGCTCGGCGAGCGACTGACCTCGATGTGGCCGGGGAGCGCGGACCGCGTGGGCGGCGAGGAGGCGCGCGTCCTGGCGCTCACGGTGGCCGACGGCCTCGAACGCCTGTCGTACAAGCAGAGGCAGGTCCTGGTGCTGCGGTTCTACGCGGACCTGCCGATGGCGAGGATCGCCGAGGAGCTCGGGGTCCCCGAAGGAACGGTCAAGAGCCGACTGCACGCGGCCGTGCGCGCGATGCGGGAGCGGCTCCACACGAACGAGGAGGTGTGAGGGTGAGGAACGAGGACGCGGACCCCCTGATGCTGGCCCTGTCGGACGAGCCCCTGCCGGAGGGGGCGGCGAGCGATCCGGAGGTCGCGAGGGCCCTGGCCGACGTGGCCGTCCTGCGCGAACAGCTCGCGCTCGTCGGCCGGGTCCTGGCGGGCCAGGACCCCCGGCCCGCTCCGGCCGACCAGGCCCCCCCGCCCGCTCCCCCCGGTCAGGACCCGTCGCCCGCTCCCGCCCGGATCCGGTCGCGTCGGGGGCAGCTCCTCGCGTGGACGCTCGCCGCCTCGGTGGCGGTGGCGGCGCTCGGCGTCGGCGGTGCCTACCTGGCGGCCCACGGCGGTGACACCGACGGCGACGAGGCGAAGCCCACCCCCGCCGGCGTCGTCGCCTGCTCCACGGACGTCGCGGAGGGGACGGTGACCCGCGTGGAGCCGCTGCCCGGGACCGGGGAGTTCCGGGTGGTGCTCCGGGTGGACCGTACGTACAAGCCGGCGGACGGCCCGCGGCGGCTCACCTTCGACTCGGCCGGTTCCGGTACGGAGGCCGGCGAGCCGTACTTCCGGCCGGGCACCCGCGTCCTCGTCCTCGTCCCGGCCTCTCCGGGACAGTCCGCGCTCACCTTCCGGGAGGGGGCGCCCCCGCCGGGCGAGGAGGGAGAGGACGTCGGCCCGGTGCGGGACGAGCTGGAGTACGGCCGGAAATGGCTTGAATCCGCCCTGCCGGAGGCCGCCGGCCTGAAATGCGAGGCCAATGGGTGAATTTATGACCATCGAATACCGATCGGAACCGGCCGGTCCGGAAACCGGGACGGAGCGGCCGGTGGGCATTCGATTGAAAACTCGTTGACCCCTGCGGAGCCGAGACCTAGATTACCCCTGCTCGATTTCAGCAAGATTTTCATCGGCAGTTCGAGTGGGGGGTATCAGGTGAGTAGAAGGAAAATGCCCATAATGGGCAGAGTCGCCGTGGCACTGGCGGTCGCGGCGACTGCAATCGGCGCCACAGCCTGGGCGAACGTGGGTGCGGAGGCCACTTCGGCGCACCGGGACGAGCGGCCCGAACGCATTGTTTCCGGGCGCGAGGTGTTCGACTTCAAGAACCTTGCAGAAATAACCTCGACTTCCAGTGTCATCGTCAAGGCGGAAGTCGTGGGAATCCAGCCGGGGCGGACGATCGGTTCCGCGGACGAAGGCGGACTGGATCAGGCGCGTGATGTCACGCTTTCCGTCACGACGTCCTACAAGCGTTTTCCGACGGTGCCCCAGACGATCGTCCTGGAGGAATGGGGCTGGGACGGTGACGGAAACGGCTACCAGGTGGAGAACGTCACCTGGAGCGAAATCGGCCACAAGGGCTACTACTTCCTCAAGCCGAGCGACGCCCCCGGCCGGTGGCGCCTGGTGAGCAACCAGGGCCGGATGCTCGACAAGAACGGCCGGCTCGAACTGTCCGCCGATCCGACGTCCCCCTTCGCCTCCTCCATCTGGATGGACGCGCTCGACCTCGAAGTCGAGCTCAAGCGCCTCACCGACACGAAGAAGCCGCCGACGGACCTGCCCCAGCCGCACGCGGAGCCCGAAGTCGTCACCGGTGACGCGGCGAGCACGCCCGCGCCCGGAGAGGAGACCGAGGAGCCCATTCCCGACGACTCCACCGACGACGGTTCGGAGCCGACTCCGTACCCGTCCTCGACCTGAGCCCCGTGGCACTCGACGACAGATCCGGCCCACCTCCTCCCAGGAAGCGACCTCCCGTGCTGCCCTCTTCGCCCAGAGTCATGGCGCTCCTCGCCGTGACGGCCGCCCTCGTCCTGGCCGTTCCCTCGGCCGCCCAGGCCGGCCACGACGACAGCGGAACCGACCCCGACAACCGCAACCAGGCCGTGAAGGGCTTCAGCCTCACGTCCAACGGCACCAGCGCGATGAACCACGGCAAGGCCGAACTGGAACGCAGCGTCATCACGACCTCGTGGGGAGGCGGAGACATCGAGGTGTACGACTCCACCTACGGCGACACGGGATGGCACGGCCGCACCGACTGCACCGACTGGAACGCCCTGTGGACCTCGTGCGACATCATCCGCGTGCGGTTGAACCAGTCGTACTCCAAGACGGCGTCTCAGTGGAAGAGCCTCGGCTGCCACGAGTTCGGCCACACCGCGGACCTCGGTCACCGGTACAAGTCGACCGACTCGGACAACAACTCCTGTATGCGCATCGAGATCTGGCCGACGCGCTACGACCAGCACGATCTGAACGCGATCAAGGCGGGGACGTGACCATGAGGAGGAGCATCGTCGCGGCGGGTGCCGCGGTGGCCGCCCTCGCGCTCACCGCCACCGGATTCCTGGTCACCCGGGACTCGGAGGAGGAGGCGTTCAAGAAGTCCGCGCGGAGCGCGCGGTTCTGCGACGAGGCGGCTCCGCTGGACCTGCGCAAGACCGAGGAGCTCGACTCCCACACCCGGCAGCACGTGATCGAAGACCTCGGCCGGATGGCCCCGGAGGACGTCTCCGAGGACTTCGACCGGCTCCTCTCGTGGTACGCGAAGCCGGGACACGGCGACGAGGAGGCGGCCCGCAAGTCCAGTTACCGGGTCGGCGAGTTCATCGAGCGGGTCTGCCCCGAGATCAACATCGGCGGCATCAGGGCCTGACGGCACGGAGACGCGGAAGGGGCGGACGCCGGAACCGGCGCCCGCCCCTTCTTCGTCGTGCGGTGTTACGGAGTGACCGCGCCGATCAGGACGCTGCCGGCGCCCGCGACGGTGCCGCGGGCGTTGACCAGCTGGACCTCGCCGAAGAACTGGCGGCCCTCAGGAGCGGCGCCGGCGACCAGGACCTCGGCCGTCACCGTGGCGGACCCGCCGTTGGGCAGGGCGGCCGGCTTCGAGCCGTCGACCTTCACGGTGCCGAGCGCGGACGAGTAGTACACGTCCTTGTAGTCGTACGTGGTGCCGCCCTCGGCCTGGACCGAGTAGCCGTCGATCACGACGGTGTACGTGCCCGCGGCCGGCTTCACCAGGGAGACGGCCTCCTCCGAGTCGCCGTCGGCGGCCTGCGCGACCTGCTTGCCGTTGAAGGACACGGTCAGGTCGAGGTCGGCGGCCCGGTCGGAGGTGTTGCCGATCGCGATGTCGAGCCGCTCGACGCCCTCGCCGATGGTGACGGTCCGGGTGTGCTTCTGCTTGTGCAGGATGGTCGGCGTCTCGGTCTTCTGCGAGCCGAGGGAGCCGCCCTTGAGGGTGCCCTCGATGCCCGCGAAGCGGTTGGTGACCTTCCACTGGACGGGGGCCGGGGTGCCGACCTTCGCCTCGGGGACGGTCTGGACGGCCGGGTCGAAGTCGACGCCGAGGGCCGAGACGGCCAGGGTGTACGGGTTGTCCAGGTCCGGCGACGTGCGGCGGGCCTCGACCTCGACCTCCCAGACGCCCGGCGTCGGGTTCGCGTACGAACGCAGGTCGGGGCGGCAGGTGTTGGCCGGGTTGTAGTGCGGGTAGCAGCCCGTGGTCGCGGTCGGGTCGACCGGGACGCCGACCGGGTGGATCGCGATGAACCGGGTCTGGCTCTTCGCCTTCAGACCGGACAGCGCCACCTCCAGCGTCTTGGCGCCCTGGGGCACGGTGACGAAGTAGGACGTGGTGCTGTTGCGCTGCACGGAGCCCTGGGCGGTGTACTTGTAGCCCGGGGCGACCAGGTCGTGCGCGACGACCGAGGTGGCGAGGATCTGCTTGTCGACGCCCTCGGTGCGCTCGTCGTCGGCCTCCAGGATGACGCTGTGCACGCCTGCGGTGGAGGCCTTGGCCTGGAGCTTGACGGTGACCGGCTTGTTCAGCGGCAGGTAGATCCGGTCGTCACCGACGATGCGG
Source organism: Streptomyces sp. NPDC098101 (assembly GCF_044760185.1). Classification (NCBI taxonomy): domain Bacteria; kingdom Bacillati; phylum Actinomycetota; class Actinomycetes; order Kitasatosporales; family Streptomycetaceae; genus Streptomyces; species Streptomyces sp. NPDC098101. The sequence goes on from NZ_JBIWAS010000002.1 coordinate 393,024, forward strand.
AAGGTGCCGTCGTTGTACTTGAGGTCCAGGTCGTGCCGGACCGGGCGGTCCGGGCCGCTGGTGCGGGTGAGGGTGACGTCGTAGATCCGCTTCTGGCCGACCTTGAGGTCGCCCTCGCGGTCGTAGACGCCGGTGCCCGCGCGCGGGGCCGGGAAGATCAGGGTGTCGACCGGGGCCTGCACCTTGTAGTCGTGGGCCGTGGCGCCGTCCTTGATGGACTCCCAGGCCTCTTCGATGTCGATGCGGCCGGCGCCCTGCTCGTGCGCGGCGACCCCGGGGATCCGCTGCGCGGTGGAGGTCAGCGCGGTGCGCAGGGTCAGCGGGGAGAGCGCGATGCCCTTCTGCTTGGCGGCCGAGAGCAGCAGCGCGCTCGCGCCCGCCGCCTGCGGCGAGGACATCGAGGTGCCGTTGAGCATCCCGTAGCCGGCGGGCAGCGCGTAGCCCGACTCGGCGAGGCCTGCGCCCGGCAGCCAGGTCGGGATGGTGTTCACGGCCGAGCCGGGGGCGGTGATCGTCGGGGTGAAGCCGCCGTCCTCGCGCGGGCCGCGCGAGGAGAAGGGGAACATGGCGTACTTCTTGGTGACGGCCGAGCCGTAGTTGGCGGCCCAGGTGTCCTTGGAGACGGCCGCGCCGACCGAGAGGACCTTGTCGGCCAGGCCGGGGTCGCCGATCGTGTTGATGCCGGGGCCCGAGTTGCCGGCCGAGATGACCAGCTGCACGCCGTACTGGTCGATCAGACGGGTGTAGAGGCGGGCGCGGACGTTGTCGCCGTCGTTCTGCTGCGGCAGGCCGCCGATCGACATGTTGACGATGTCGACGCCGCGGTTGACGACGAGGTCCGTCATGCCCTCGGTGAGGGCGGTGTTGGTGCAGCCGCCGGTCCAGGTGCACGCGCGCGAGGAGACGATCTTCGCGCCGGGCGCCGCGCCGTTCATCCTGCCGCCGAAGAGCCCGTGGGCGGCGGTGATGCCGGCGACGTGGGTGCCGTGCGAGGACTCGACGAGGCCGACGTTGACGAAGTCGAGCTTCTTGCCGACCCAGGTGCCGCCGGCCGGGTCCATCGGGACGTCCTTGCGGATCTCCACGACGAACGGGGTCTTCTCGACGACCTCGGTGGCCGGGTTGTCGGTACCGAAGTACCCGATCTGGAACCCGTCCTTGTACGGCTTCATCGGCGCGTTGTCCGTGAAGTCGTTGTTCTGGTCGGTGTCCACGCGGACGGTCCCGGCGACCGGGTCGTACAGCAGGCCGAAGACGTCGGTGGTGTCGCCGTCCCGGTTGATGTCGCCGGCCGGGTCGCCGCCCGCGGTGATCGACTCGGTGAAGCGGCTGAACCGGTACGAGCCCTCCGGGGCCTTCCAGCTCTGCGTGGCGGCGCTGAAGACGGGGCCGGAGACCGCGGTGATCTGCGGCTGCCAGGTGGCGTCGCCCTCGGTCAGCGGGTCCGTGGCGGTGACCCAGTCGACGATCTTGCGCTCGCCGGTGGTGGTCTTCTGCAGGGCCGGGTGGCCGAGGTCGACGCCGGAGTCCAGGATGCCGATGGTCACGCCGCGGCCGTCGGCCTTGGGGTGGCTCTCGACGAAGTCGACCGCGCCCGTCTCGTGGGAGGGGTTGTACGGGTTCCTCGCCGGGGTCTTCTTGCCGGGCGCCGGGTACGTCTTCTTGACGGTGGTGCCCTCGACGGGGCCCGTCGCGCCGCCCGTGTCCGGACGCGGGTCGTCCAGCGGGATCTCCGCCTGGAGGTCGACGGCCTGGACCGAGGAGAGCGCGGTGGCGGCCCGGATGGCGGCCTCGGCCTTGGCGGTCGGCAGGGTGGCGCGGACGTAGCCGAGCGCGTCCTGCTGCTTGCCGACCGAGGCGCCGGCGACGGCGTCCAGCTGGGCGGCGACCTGCTCGGTGGCGCCGGGGGCGGTGGCGACGAGGACGGTGACGTTCTTCTCGCCGGTCGCCTGGGCCTCGGTGAGGCGCTGGGCGTCGACGGCGCCGAGCTTGTCCGCGGAGTCCGAGGCCTTGACCGGGGGAGTGGTCCCCGGGTCGGCGGAGGCGAACGCGGGCACGGTGCCGGTCGCGACGAGCGCGGCGACGAGACCGGTGGCGGCCGCGAGACGGGCCGCCCGTCTCCGTCCGGGCGCCGAGGGCCGGGCTATGGAGCCCGGAGTCTGGGGGGTGGCCAATGTAGATCCCTGTCTGTGAAGGAGAGGGTCCGGATATCGGTTCCGGATGACCGCTCAGCCTTTCGCGAATGACAGGGTTTTGGGGAGAGTTGACGGGGAGGAGGTGTGCTTCGTGGCATGAACCCGCCAGTGTGCCCGATGCGCCACGGGGGGTGAAACGGTCCCAACCGGGGTGTTACGCCTCCTTGGTGCGGGCGTAGTGCCGGGAGGCCTTGGCCCGGTTGCCGCAGACCGCCATCGAGCACCAGCGGCGGGTGCCGTTGCGCGAGGTGTCGAAGAAGTGCAGGACGCACGCCTCGTGGGCGCAGGCCCGGATCCGGTCGGGCGCGGTGCGCAGCAGGTCGAGGTGGGCGCGGGCGGCGGTCCAGCCCGGCCCCCACGCCGGATCCGCGAACTCGGCCTCCTCGCCGGGGCCTTCGGCGGTGAGCGTGGCCCGGACGCGGCCGTGGCCGAGGACGGCGTCGACGCGGGCGGTGGCGTCGGGGTCGCCGGGCCGGTCGACGAGCGCGGCGAGCGCGTCCCGGGCGGCGAGAGTGTGGCGCAGAGTGGTGGCGTCGGCGGCGAACCGCCCCTCCAGGCCGTTGGCGGCGAGCCAGACGGCGAGCCCCTCGACACCGGTGAGCAGGTCCCGGCGGGCGCCCTCCTCGACCCAGCGGGTGTTGAGCAGGTCGAGGGAGAGGGGCTCGCCGGTGAGCGGCCGGGGGTCGATGGCGGTCATGGGCGGGCGTCCTCCTCGATGAACTAACCCCTCAAGAGTACGTGACCGGTTGACGCGCCCTCTGTCTAACCCTTAAAGTCGCAGGAGAGAGTTAGATTGGCCGAGGTGGCCCGCTCAGGAGGGAACCGCTCCCACCCGCGGCTTCTTCCGGAGGCCGCCCGGACGGACCCCGGAGGACCCCATGGGCGCCTACCACCCCGGATCGCTCGCCGTGCAGGAGCGCGTCGGCGTCCGCGACCTCGCCGAGCACGTGGGCCGCTCCATCGGCGCCGGCATCCGGCCGGTCGCCGCCGCCTTCCTGGAGGCCCGGCCGATGCTGGTGATCGGCGCGGCGGACGCGGACGGGCGCGTCTGGGCGAGCCTGCTCACCGGCGCGCCCGGCTTCGTCCGCGCCACCGGCCCGGCCACCGTCTCCGTCGCCGGCGGCGTCCCCGCCCGCGACCCGCTCGCCGGGGCGATCACCCCGGCCGGCACCCCCGTCGGCACCCTCGCCCTCGACCCCGGCACCCGCCGCCGTATGCGCCTCAACGGCACCGCCCGCCCCAGCCGCCGCGGCTTCACCGTCGAGGCGGAACGGGTCTTCTCCAACTGCCCCAAGTACCTCCAGAGGAGAGAGCGGTACGACTCCGAGCTCGCGGGCCCCGGGACCGGCACCCCGCATCACGGCGAGGCGCTCACCCCCGCCCAGGCGGCCCGCGTCCGTGCGGCGGACACCTTCTTCGTGGCCACCGCCGCCCCCGCCGGCGTCGACGCGAGCCACCGGGGCGGCGACCCCGGCTTCGTCCGGGTCGACGGGCCCCGGGAGCTGAGCTGGCGGGACTACCCGGGCAACGCGATGTTCCTGACCCTGGGCAACCTGGAGGCGGACGGCCGCGCGGGCCTGCTCCTCCCGGACTGGGAGACCGGCACGACCCTCCAGCTCACCGGCCGGGCGCACACCGAGTACGGCCCGGAGGACCGGGTGGTCCGCTTCCGCGCCGACCGGGTGGTGGAGACCCCCGGCGCCAGCCCCCTGCGCTGGTCGCCCCCGGAGTACTCCCCGGCCAACCCGCCCGCGCCCTGACACCGGGACCCGCCCCCCTGGTCGTTTCTCGGCCTTCTCGCCCGCGCCCGCGCACCGGCCCTAACCTCGTTCCATGAAGCGGCACTTGAGGGTGGCGGCCTACGCCGTGTGCGTCCGGGACGACGAGATGCTGCTCGCCCGCTGGGTGGCGGGCGACGGCACCAGGCGCTGGACCCTGCCGGGCGGCGGCATGGACCACGGCGAGGAGCCCGCCCGGACGATGGTCCGGGAGGTCGAGGAGGAGACCGGGTACACCGCCGAACCCACCGCCCTCCTCGGCATCGACTCCATCCGCCTGAGCGGCCGGCCGCGCCGCTTCGAGCGGCCCGGCGACCTCCACGGCATCCGGATCGTCTACGAGGCCCGGATCACCGGCGGCGAACTGCGCCACGAGACCGGAGGCTCCACCGACCTGGCGGCCTGGCACCCGCTCTCCGCCGTCCCCGGCCTGCCCCGCGTCGAACTCGTCGACATCGCCCTCGACCTGTGGCGCGAGCGGCCCCCGACCGGCCGTTCCCGGCTCGGTGCGCCGTTCGACCCCGCCCTGCCGCCGAACGGCTGAAAACGGCTCAACCGTCCCCGACCCGCTCAACCCTCCCGGCACCCCGCCGAGTCCTGCCCGCCGACCGCAGTACACCCGGAGCGCGCCGCGCAGAGTCCAGGGGAGCCCGCATGTCAGCCGTCCGCACCACCCGTACCGTCCGCACCGCCGTCGCCGCCGTCCTCGCGGCGGGCCTCACCGCCACCGCCCTCGCCACCCCCGCCCTCGCGGCCCCCGAATCCCGGCAGTGGGGCCACGAGGCCACGCAGCGGGCGCTCCGGGCCCAGGTCGACGCGGGCGTGCCCGGGGCCGTCGCGCAGGCCCGCGACGGCCGGGGGAACTGGACCGGCACCGCCGGCGAGCGCGGGGGCGACGACCGCTACCGGGTCGGCTCCCTCACCAAGACCTTCGTCTCCACCGTCCTCCTCCAGCTCCAGGCCGAGCGCCGGATCGACCTCGACGACCCGGTCGAGAAGTGGCTGCCCGGCGTCGTCCGGGGCAACGGCCACGACGGCCGGCGGATCACCGTCCGCCAGCTGCTCAACCACACCAGCGGCGTCTACGACGTCACCTCCGACCCCGCCTTCCAGGAGAAGGTCTTCGGCCCCGGCTTCCTGGAGCACCGCTACGACACCTGGACCCCGCGCGAGCTCGTCGACGTCGCCCTGGCCCACCCCGCCGACTTCCCGCCCGGCACGAGCTGGAGCTACTCCAACACCAACTACGTCCTCGCCGGCATGATCATCGAGAAGGTCACCGGCCGCCCCTACGGAAAGGCCGTCGAGAACCGGATCATCAAGCCCCTGAAGCTCCGCGCCACCAGCGTCCCCGGCACCCGCCCGTCGATGCCGAGGCCCAGCAGCCCGGCCTGGTCCAAGCTCTCCGCCGACCCGGACGCGCCCGTCCACGACGTCTCCCGGCTCAACCCGTCCATGGCCGGGGCGGCGGGCGAGATCATCTCCGACTCGAACGACCTCCAGACCTTCTACCGCGCCCTCCTCAAGGGCCGGCTGCTGCCGAAGGCGGAGATGCGGGAGCTGACCACCACCGTCCAGGTCTCCCCGGAGGTCCCGCAGATCCGGTACGGGCTCGGGATCATGTGGCAGAAGCTGAGCTGCGGCAAGGAGATCTGGGGTCACGCCGGCGGCATCCACGGCTCCGCCACCGAGGGCCGCGTCACCCGCGACGGCGAGCACTCCCTCGCCCTGAACCTCAACGCCGACTGGACGGGCGACGGCGGCGCCGTCCTGGAGGCCGAGTTCTGCGGCGCCCCTCCCCGCGGCTGAGTCAGCGGGGCAGGACGACGACGTACGCGGCGGGATGCCGGTCCGGCGCGGCCATCAGGGCCGTACGGACCACGGTGGCCTGCTGGTCCCTCGCCTCGCGCAGCTTGCGCGGGGTGAGGTGCACGACCGTGATGCCGAGCCGCTCCAGGTGCTCGCGCTTGCGGGTGTACTCGGACCACAGCGCGTCGTCGTCCTGCCGGGGCGCCCGGGTGTCCAGCTCGACGGCCACCGCCTGGTCGGGCCAGTAGGCGTCCACCCCGCCCAGGTGCGGGCCGCCCGGCAGCCGCAGGTCCACGTTCCACAGCGGGTCCGGAAGGCCGAACTCCCGCACCAGCTCGTACAGCCGCTCCTCGGACAGCGCGCGCCCCTCGGTGAGCAGCGCGTCCACCGCGTCCACCACGTGCGGCCGGGAGAGGATCCGGGCCCGGCTCAGCTCCCGTACGAGGGCGGCCGGTTCGCAGTGGCCGCCGCGCACCGCCTCGGTGAGCAGCGCGCGGACCGCCTCCGCCTCCGCCTCCGGGAGGCCCGCCACCGCGTCGGCGACGGCGCGGGCGACCGGGGCGACGGGGACGCCCGTGAGCTGCACCGGCTCCGGCGCCTGAGGGGCGCGCACCACCCGCACCCAGCCGGTCGAGCGCAGCCGTCGGGTGCGCGGCACCAGGACGTCGATCCGCTCCAGGGCGGTGAGCGGGGGAGCGGAGGAGAAGCGGTGCAGGGTGAGGGCGGCGAGCCCGGTGATCATCGCCTCCGGCCCCTGCTGCGGCAGGGTCCCGGGCCTGCGGGCGTAGAGCAGCGCGGCGTGCAGCCGGTCCTCGCTGGTGGGCGGCCCGGGGCGGAGCAGGAAGACGCCGGGCAGCACCTGCTGCCAGCCGCCCGGCCGGCACTGCGCGGCGACGTCGGCGGCGGAAACGCCCCGCGCCCTCAACTGGGCCGAGGTGGCGAGGCGTTGGGTGCGGCCGGTGCGGGAGGAGAGGGGGAGGGAGCGGGGGGTGAGGGGGGCGTTGTGGTTCATGCCGGGGGTCTTCCGCTTCCGAAGGCTCCCCTAACCCCTGTTACACGCTCGTCGACAATTGGGGACAAGCTCGCCCTAAAGTACGTGCGTTCGAGTGCCGATGGGGTGCGGCGCCCGCGCGCCGACACGGCGGCGGGGGCCCCGGGCCGAAGCCCGTGACCCCCGCCGCGTTCAGCCGGTCGTCACTCCGCCGCGCGGTCGCACTCCTGCGCGCGCAGCGCCCGCGCCAGGTCGTCCCGGGCCTCCAGGACCAGCCGCCGCAGGGCCGGCGCGGCCGACTCGTGCGCCGACAGCCAGGCGTCCGTGGCGGCCAGCGTCGCCGCGTCGTCCTGGAGCCCCGGGAACAGGCCCCGGACCACGTCCATGCCGATCTGGATCGACCGCTCGGCCCACAGGCGCTCGATCGCCGCGAAGTACTTCTCCGCGTACGGGGCGATCAGCTCGCGCTGCGAGGGCTGCGCGAAGCCCGCGATCGTCGCCTCGACCAGCGCGTTCGACAGGGCGTCCGACTCGACGACCTGCGCCCAGGCCTGCGCCTTGACCGCCGCCGAGGGACGGGAGGCGAGCAGCCGCACCTGGTGGCGCTTGCCCGTCGCCGTGTCGTCCCGGGCCAGCTCCTCGCCGATCCGCGCCTCGTCCGCCCGCCCGTGCGCCGCGAGCGGCGAGAGCAGCGCCCAGCGCAGCTCCTGGTCGACGTCCAGGCCGTCGATCCGCGCCGTGCCGTCGAGCAGCCCCTCCAGGAGCTGGAGGTCGGCGTCGGTGGAGGCCGTCGCCGCGAAGAACCGCGCCCAGGTCAGCTGGTGCTCGCTGCCCGGCTCGGCCGCCCGCAGCTCGCGCAGCCCGCCCTCGGCGAGCAGCCGGCCGCCCTCCTCGCGCCACTCCGGCGCCGCGTACAGCGTGGCGGCCGACTTCGTCCAGGCGTGCACCATCTGGAGGACGCCGATCTCCGTCTCGCGGCCCGCGAAGGCGAGGACGACGGCGACGAAGTCCCGGGCCGGCATCAGCCCGTCGCGGGTCAGGTTCCACAGCGCCGACCAGCACAGCGCGCGGGCCAGCGGATCGGTGACGTCGCCCAGGTGCTCCCGCAGGGTGGCGAGGGAGCCCTCGTCGAAGCGCATCTTGCAGTAGGTGAGGTCGTCGTCGTTGACGAGCACCAGGTCCGGCCGCTCCTCGCCCGCGAGCCCGGCCACGACCGTGCGGACGCCGGTGACGTCCGCCTCGGCCCGCGCGTACCGGGTGAGCGCGCCGTCCGCGTCCAGCCGGTAGAGGCCCACGGCCGTCCGGTGCGGACGGAGCTCGTCGCCCTCCTGGAGGACGGCGAGCTCGGTGATCCGGCCCTCGGCGTCGTAGGTGACGTCCGGCGCCAGGACGTTCACGCCCGAGGTCTGGAGCCAGGACTTCGCCCAGCCCTTCATGTCGCGCCCGGAGGTCTCCTCCAGGATCGCGAGCAGGTCGCCCAGGCGCGTGTTCCCGTACGCGTGGCGCTTGAAGTAGCGGCGCGCCCCCTCCAGGAACGCGTCCCGCCCGGCGTACGCCACGAGCTGCTTGAGCACCGACGCGCCCTTGGCGTACGTGATGCCGTCGAAGTTCAGCTTGGCGTCCTCCAGGTCACGGATGTCGGCCGTGATCGGGTGGGTGGACGGCAGCTGGTCGGCGCGGTACGCCCAGGACTTGCGGTTGTTGGCGAAGGTCACCCAGCTGTTCGTGAAGCGGGTCGCCTCGGCGTTCACGAAGGACCCCATGAAGTCCGCGAAGGACTCCTTCAGCCACAGGTCGTCCCACCACACCATGGTGACCAGGTCGCCGAACCACATGTGCGCCATCTCGTGCAGGATGACGTTGGCCCGCGCCTCGTACGAGGCCTGCGTGACCTTGCCCCGGAAGACGTACTCCTCGCGGAAGGTCACCATGCCCGGGTTCTCCATCGCGCCGAGGTTGTACTCGGGGACGAAGGCCTGGTCGTACTTCCCGAAGGGGTAGGGGAAGTCGAAGTTGTCGTGGAAGAAGTCGAAGCCCTGCTTGGTGATCAGGAAGACGTCGTCCGCGTCGAAGTGCTTCGCGAGGCCCTTGCGGCACATCGCCCCGAGCGGGATCTCCAGGTCCCCGCGCCGGTAGGTGTCGGTGACGTAGTGGTACGGACCGGCGACCACGCAGGTGATGTACGTGGAGATCGGCGCCGTCTCCGCGAACCGCCACACCCCCTCGGCGTCCCGCTCCCCGGCGCCGTTCGACCAGACCGTCCACTCCTCCGGCGCCGTCACCGAGAAGCGGTACGGGGCCTTCAGGTCGGGCTGCTCGAAGTTCGCGTACACCCGGCGTGCGTCGGCCGGCTCGTACTGCGTGTAGAGGTAGACCTCGCCGTCCTCCGGGTCGACGAAGCGGTGCATCCCCTCGCCGGTCCGGCTGTAGGCGCACTGCGCGTCCACCACCAGGGTGTTCTCGTCCGCCAGGCCGTCGAGCGCGATCCGCGCGCCGTCGAAGACCTCGGCCGGGTCCAGGGAGCGCCCGTTCAGGGTGACCGCGTTCACCGAGGGGGCGATCAGGTCCGCGAAGGTGCTCGTCCCCGTCCCCGTGCGGCGGAAGCGGATCGTCGTCACCGAGCGGAAGGTGCGCACCGCCTCGTCGGACGCGCCGACCGCCGAGCGCAGGTCGAGGGCGACCTCGTACCCGTCGACGGACAGCAGCGCGGCCCGCTCGTGGGCCTCGTCGCGGGACAGATTCTCACCGGGCACGGTCACTCCTTCGTGGCGCGTTCGAAACAGCACCGATCCTCCCATGTGCCCCTGTCGCCCGGTACACGGGAATGCCCATCCGGGTCCGTGGCGTTCTCCCCTTTCGGCGCACCGCCTTCCTTCCCGTGGCCGTACCGAGGAGTGACATGTCCGAGAGCAGGACCACCGCAGACTTCTACTTCGACCCGCTGTGCCCCTGGGCCTGGATGACCTCCCGCTGGATCCTCGAAGTGGAGAAGGTGCGCCCGGTCGACGTGCGCTGGAAGGTGATGAGCCTGGCCGTGCTCAACGAGGACCGGATCGACGAGCTCCCCGAGGAGTACCAGGAGATGCTGCGGACCAAGGCCTGGGGCCCGGTCCGGGTCGTCATCGCCGCCCAGCAGCTGCACGGCGACGAGGTCGTCGGCGATCTCTACACCGCGCTCGGCACCCGCTTCCACAACAACGGCGAGGGCCCGACCCGCGAGGCGATCGCCGGGGCCCTGAAGGACGTCGGCCTGCCCGAGGACCTGGTGGAGTACGCCGACAAGGACACCTACGACACCGAGCTGCGCGCCTCCCACCAGGAGGGCATCGACAAGGTCGGCCAGGACGTCGGCACCCCGGTGATCGCGGTGCCCGGCCCGGACGGCGAGGAGGTCGCCTTCTTCGGCCCGGTCGTCACCCCGACCCCGCGCGGCGAGGCGGCGGCCCGGCTGTGGGACGGCACGCTGCTGGTGGCGGCGACGCCGGGCTTCTACGAGATCAAGCGCACCCGGACGGCGGCGCCGAGCTTCGAGTAGCCACCGCGTTCCCCGGAGACAGAAGAACCCCCGCGATTCACGTCATCGCGGGGGTTCTTCCTCATTCCGCCCGCACGTGAAGGTTGAGAAGACGATCACGAGTGGGACGACGGTGGGTCGCCGGTCAGAAGGAGATCAGCGGGACCGAGGCCTTGGCGGCGTGGTACCGCTTGTTCACGTCCTGCCAGTTGACGACCTGCCACATGGCCTCGATGAAGTCGACCTTCTGGTTCTTGTACTGCAGGTAGAAGGCGTGCTCCCAGGCGTCGAAGACCAGGATCGGGACCGAGCCCTGGCCGACGTTGCCCTGGTGGTCGTAGACCTGCTCGACGATGAGGCGGCCGCTGATCGGCTCGTACGCGAGGACGCCCCAGCCGGAGCCCTGGGTGGTCGCGGAGGCCTTGGTCAGCTGGGCCTTGAACTTCGCGAAGGACCCGAAGGACTCGGTGATCGCGTCCGCGAGGTCACCGACGCCGTCGGCGGCCAGCGGCTCGCCGCCGCCCCCGTCCTTCGGGCTGTTCATGTTGTTCCAGTAGATGGAGTGGAGGATGTGGCCGGAGAGGTGGAACGCGAGGTTCTTCTCCAGCCCGTTGACGGACCCCCACTGGTCCTTGTCGCGGGCTTCCTCCAGCTGCTCCAGGGTGTCGTTCGCACCCTTGACGTAAGCCGCGTGGTGCTTGTCGTGGTGCAGCTCGATGATCTGCGGATTGATCACCGGCTCCAGCGCCGCGTAGTCGTACGGCAGCTCGGGAAGTGTGTAGATCGGCATGTGCCCGGCCCTTCGACTGCTCCTGCTTATTGCAACCTGTATGCAGGTGCAGGCTAACAGCAGGTGCGATCTCCACGTGATCAGCCCTTCGTCCTAGGTCCCGTGTCCCGGCATGGAGAAACCCCCGGACCGGTGAACGGTCCGGGGGTTTCCCGTCGGTGCGGAGGCGCGGTCAGGAAGCGCGCTTCCCCGCCGACTTCTGGCGCACGAGGCCGATGCCGGCGAGCAGCAGGGTCAGGCCGCCCGTCCAGTACAGCTGGACGCGGGTGCCCTCCTCACGGGCCATCAGGACGAAGACCACCGCCATCCCGGCCAGCGCCACCCAGGTCAGGAACGGGAAGGCCCACATCCGCACGACCAGCTTCTCGGGCGCCTCGCGCTCGGTGCGGCGGCGCAGCACCAGCTGGGAGGCGGCGATGAAGAACCAGACGACCAGGATGATGGCGCCGATGGTGTTGAGCAGCCAGACGAAGATGTCGTCCGGCCGCCAGTAGCTCAGCAGCACGCAGCCGAAGCCGAAGACGGAGGAGGCGAGCACGGCCGGGCGGGGGACGCCGCCGGAGGTGCGGCCGAGCGCCTTCGGGCCCTGGCCGCGCGCGACGAGCGAGGCGGCCATGCGGGAGGCGCCGTAGACGTTGGCGTTCATCGCGGAGAGCAGGGCGACGAGCACGACCACGTTCATGATCTGGCCGGCGGCCGGGATGCCCAGGTGGTCGAGGGTGGCGACGTACGGGCCCTTCTCGACGACCGCCGGGTCCTCCCACGGCACCAGGGTGACGATGACCGCCATGGAGCCGATGTAGAAGAGCGCGATCCGCCACATCGCCGTACGGACGGCCTTGGCGACGCCCCGCACCGGGTGCTCCGACTCGGCCGCCGCGATGGTGACCGTCTCCAGGCCTCCGTACGCGAAGACCGAGGCGAGCAGGCCCACGATCAGGCCCTCGGAGCCGTGCGGGAAGAACCCGCCGTCGCCGGTGAGGTTGGCGGTGCCGGGGGCGTCCGAGCCGGGCAGCAGACCGGTGATCGCCAGCACGCCGATGCCCAGGAAGAGGACGATGGCGCCGACCTTGAGCGCGGCGAACCAGAACTCGAACTCGCCGAAGTTCTTCACGGCCGCCAGGTTGGTGACGCAGAAGACCAGCATGAAGAGCGCGACCCAGGCCCACTCGGGGCTGCCGGGGAACCAGCCGGTCATGATCTTCGCCGCGCCGATGCCCTCCAGGCCGACGGCGACGCAGAGCAGGAACCAGAAGGCCCAGCCCGAGGTGAAGCCCGCCCAGGAGCCGAAGGCGCGCTCGGCGTGGACGGAGAAGGAGCCCGAGGCGGGGTTCGCGGCCGACATCTCGCCGAGCATCCGCATCACCAGCATCACGAGGATGCCGGAGAGGGCGTAGGCGACGACGATGGAGGGGCCGGCGGCGGCGATGCCGGCGCCGGAGCCGACGAAGAGGCCGGCGCCGATGACGCCGCCGAGGGCGATCATCGAGAGGTGGCGCTGCTTGAGGCCGTGGGAGAGCCCCTCGGCGGGGGCCGCGCCGTCGTCCTCGCGGTCGACGGGCGCGGGCGCGGTGGTCCGGGACATGGGCCGCCCTGTTCACTGGCTGGGACGGGGGAACGGGCCACAGTCTGGGCGGGCGCACCGCTGAGAGGGAACCGATGTCCGCTATACGGGCACGGGGTTCACACAAGGTGAAGATCCGGTTCCGTTTCGTACGCGGCTCCCGCGCGTGAAGCGCGTACGCGACGCCCGGCGACGCCCGCACGTGAAGCTCGTACGGGCTCCCGCGCGTGAAGCCCGTACGGGTTCTACGCGGACCCGCCCCGCGCCCGGTCCCGGCCCGCCCGCAGCTCCCGCACCCACGCCACCAGCAGCACCGCCCCGGTCGCCGCCGCCGACCACAGCACCTGCGGCCGCGCCCCCTCGTCGTACAGCATCAGGACCAGCACCGCGCCCATCGCCGCGAGGGCCACCCAGGTCAGCCAGGGGAAGCCCCACATCCGCAGCGTCAGCGTCTCGGGCGCCTCGCGCTCGATCCGGCGGCGCAGCCGCAGCTCCGAGACCGCGATCAGGCCCCACACGAAGAGCAGCACCGCGCCGACCGCGTTGAGCATGTAGAGGAAGACGGAATCCGGCCACTTCAGATTGAGCAGGACGGAGACGAAGCCGAAGGCCACCGAGGCGAGCACCGCCCGGCGCGGCACCCCGCCGCCCGAGACCTTCAGGAGCCCCTTCGGCGCCTCCCCGCGCTCGGCCAGCGAGAACACCATCCGCGAGGAGCCGTACAGGTTCGCGTTGAGCGCCGAGAGCAGCGCCACGAACACCACCACGTTCATGATCTGGCCCGCCGCCGGGACCCCGATCGCGTCCAGGACCGCCACGTACGGCGACTCGCCCGGCTCCATCGACGTCCAGGGCAGCAGGGTCACGATCACCAGCATCGAGCCCACGTAGAAGAGGAGGATCCGCCACACGGCGCTGCGCACCGCCCGCGCCACGTTCCGCGCCGGGTCGTCCGACTCGGCCGCCGCGATCGTGACGACCTCCAGGCCGCCGAAGGCGAAGACGACGGCGAGCACCCCCGACACCACCCCCGACCAGCCGTTCGGCAGGAAACCGCCCTGCCCGGTGAGGTTCGCGAGGCCGACCGGATCGGTGTCCGGGAGCCAGCCGGCGATCGCGAGGACGCCCAGGACCAGGAAGAGGACGATCGCGCCGACCTTGAGCGCGGCGAACCAGAACTCGAACTCGCCGAAGTTCTTCACCGCCGCCAGGTTGGCCAGGGTGAACACGACCATGAAGACGAGCACCCAGCCCCACTGCGGGACCCCCGGCACCCAGCCGTGCGCGATCCGGGCCGCGCCCGTCGCCTCCACGGCGAGGACCACGACCAGCAGGAACCAGTACAGCCAGCCCACCGAGAAGCCCGCCCAGCGGCCGAGCGCCCGCTCCGCGTGCACCGAGAAGGCGCCCGACGCGGGCATCGCCGCCGACATCTCGCCCAGCATCCGCATCACCAGCATCGCGAGCGCGCCCGCGATCAGGTACGAGAGCACGATGGCCGGACCGGCGACGGCGATCCCGGCCCCCGAGCCCACGAAGAGCCCCGCGCCGATCACCCCGCCGAGCCCCAGCATCGTCAGGTGACGCTGTTTCAGACCGTGGGAGAGGGGCTCCGGTTCGGTGAGCGGAGAGGGCGGCGGGGCGTCGGGCATGGTGAGGGGCTCGTGCTCTCGGGAGGTGGCGCTTTATGGAGACTCCACAGTCTCTCCGCTGACCTCCCTCCGGCGCAAAAGGGGCGTCTCCCAGCGAGTTGCCAGTGACAAGGGTCACGTGGCGCACGGCATGAAAACCGTCCTTTGTCAGAACTCCATGAAGCGGCTGGCTCCGGCTTTGTCGGCTGCTGACGGTGATCGGGCGTTCACCCCTGGCATAGCGTCAACCTGTCCCTCCACCCTCACCCCCGCGGAGTACCGATGAGCATCGCCGCCCCCGCCCGCTCCCTCCGACCGGGCGTCGTCCTCGCCGACCTGGTCCCGGCCAGTCGCGCCCGCGACCTCGCCCTCGTCGTCGGCGGCGCCGCCCTCACCGGCCTCGCCGCGCAGCTCTCGGTCCCGGTCCCCGGCTCCCCGGTCCCGGTCTCCGGCCAGACCTTCGCCGCCCTGCTCGTCGGCACCGCCCTCGGCGCCCGCCGGGGCTTCCTCGCCCTCGCCCTGTACGCGGTGGCGGGCGCGGCGGGCGTGCCCTGGTTCGCCCAGGCCACCTCCGGCTACGGGATGCCGTCCTTCGGGTACGTCCTCGGGATGCTCCTGGCCGCCACCGTCGTCGGCGCCCTCGCCCGCCGCGGCGCCGACCGCTCGGTGCTCCGCACGGCCGGCGCGATGGCGCTCGGCTCCGTGATCATCTACGCCGTCGGCGTGCCCTACCTGGCCCTCGCCACCGGCATGACCTTCGGCCAGGCCGTCGCCGCCGGCCTCACCCCGTTCCTCATCGGCGACGCCCTCAAGGCCGCCCTCGCGATGGGCGTCCTCCCGGCCGCCTGGAAGCTCGTCGGCCGCAAGGGCTGAGCCCCGCACGGCACGCGAAGGGGCCCCGGCGCACTCCGCCGGGGCCCCTTTCACGTGCGTACGGAAGCGGTCAGAGCTTCGCGGACGACCTGCCGATCCGCTCGCGGACCAGCGCGACCGCGACCACGAGGGCGGCCACCAGGAGCGAGAGCACGACCTGCTCCCGGGCGCTGCCGCCGTCGTAGATCATGTAGCCGAGGACGAAGACGATCATGCCGATCGTCGCCCAGGTCAGGTACGGGAAGAGCCACATCCGCACGACCAGCTTCTCCGGGGACTCGCGCAGGATGATGCCGCGCATCCGCAGCTGGGTCACGCAGATGACCAGCCAGACGAAGAGCGCCACCGCGCCGGAGGAGTTCAGCAGGAAGGCGAAGACGGTGTCCGGCCACTTGTAGTTGAAGAAGACCGCGACGAAGCCGAAGACGACCGAGCCGAGGATCGCCGCCCGCGGCACGCCCCGCTCGCTGGTGCGGGCGAAGGCCTTCGGGGCGTCGCCGCGCTGCCCGAGCGAGAAGGCCATCCGGGAGGCGGTGTAGAGGCCCGAGTTCAGGCAGGACAGGACGGCCGTCAGGACGATCACGTTCATGACCTGGCCGGCGTGCGGGATGCCGATGGAGTCGAGGGCGGCGACGTACGAGCCCTTCTCGACGATCGACTTGTCGTTCCACGGCAGCAGCGTCAGGACCACGAAGATCGAGCCCAGGTAGAAGACGCCGATCCGCCAGATCACGCTGTTGGTGGCCTTGGTGACCGCGCGCTGCGGGTCCTCCGACTCTCCGGCGGCCAGGGTGACGATCTCGCTGCCCATGAAGGAGAAGACGACCATCAGCACGCCGGTGAGGATGGCGCCCGCGCCCATCGGGAGGAAGCCCCCGGCGTCGGTGAGGTGCGCGAACCCGGCGCCCGGGTTGTCCGAGCCGGGCAGCACGCCGAAGACCGCGAGCAGGCCGATGACGACGAAGGCGCCGATGGCGACGACCTTGATGCCGGCGAACCAGAACTCGAACTCGCCGTAGGAGGCGACCGAGGCGAGGTTGGTGGCGGTGAGCACCACCATCACGATGAGCGCCCAGGCCCACTGCGGGACGGCCGGGATCCAGCTCTCCAGGATCACCGCGCCCGCGGTCGCCTCGACGGCGAGCACGACGACCCAGAAGAACCAGTACAGCCAGCCGATGCTGAAGCCGGCCCAGCGGCCGAGGGCCTGGTCCGCGTAGGCCGAGAAGGAGCCGGAGGACGGCCGGGCGGCGGCCATCTCGCCCAGCATCCGCATCACGAAGACGACCATGGTGCCGACGAGCGCGTACGAGAGCAGGATCGCGGGGCCGGCCGCGGCGATGCCGGAGCCGGAGCCGACGAAGAGGCCGGCGCCGATGACGCCGCCGATCGCGATCATGGAGAGGTGGCGGTTCTTGAGACCGGCCTTGAGACCGTCGGAGGATTCGGGCGTCCCGGTGGTGCCGGTCGAGCCGTCGTCCTTCGTCAGGGTCGGTTGCGTGTTCATGGACGCTTCCTCGGGTGTGGGGGGTGCTCGGGTCGCGAGCCCGGGCATTCAACCCTGTCGGCAGGGCGGATCGGAAGACCCTATTCCGGATCGTTGTACGGACGGACGCGCGAGGGCCGAAGGTCCGTACCAGGCCGGACGAAGGTCCCGACCCCGCTGCCCACTACCCCGGTCCGCACGTGCCACACTCGGCACCATGCGCGTCTACATCGGTTCCGACCACGCCGGCTACGAACTCAAGAACCACCTCGTCGAGTGGCTGAAGGCCCACGGCCACGAGCCCGTCGACTGCGGCCCCCACGTCTACGACGCCCTCGACGACTACCCGCCGTTCTGCCTGCGCGCCGCCGAGAGGACGGCCGCGGACCCGGACGCCCTCGGCATCGTCATCGGCGGCTCCGGCAACGGCGAGCAGATCGCCGCGAACAAGGTGAAGGGGGTGCGCGCCGCCCTCGCCTGGAGCGAGCAGACCGCCGCTCTCGGCCGCGAGCACAACAACGCCAACGTGATCTCCGTCGGCGGCCGGATGCACACGCGGGAAGAGGCGACCAAGTTCGTCGAGATCTTCCTCAACACCCCGTACTCCGGTGACGAGCGTCACACCCGCCGGATCGACATGCTCACCGCCTACGAGAACACCGGCGAGCTCCCCCCGATCCCGGCCCACCACCCGCAGGAGCCGACCGCCTGATGCCCGAGGGGCACACCATCCACCGGCTGGCCGCCGACCACCGCGAGCGGTTCGGCGGCCGGCCCGTGCGCGTCTCCAGCCCGCAGGGCAGGTTCACCGACTCGGCCGCCCTGCTCGACGGCACCGTCCTGGAGACCGCCGAGGCCCACGGCAAGCACCTCTTCCTGGGCTTCGCCGGCCAGGGCTGGATCCACATCCACCTCGGCCTCTTCGGCAAGGTGACCTTCGGCGGCGCCCCCGCCCCGCCGCCCACCGACACGGTCCGGCTGCGCCTGGCGAACCCCGAGGCGTACGTCGACCTGCGCGGCCCCACCACCTGCGCCCTCGTCACGGACGCCGAGAAGCGGGCGATACACGACCGGCTCGGCCCCGACCCGCTGCGCGACGGCGACGACCCCGACCGGGCCTGGCGCCGGATCTCCACGTCCCGCACCACCGTCGCCGCCCTCCTCATGGACCAGAAGGTCGTCGCCGGCGTCGGCAACGTCTACCGCGCCGAGGTCCTCTTCCGGCACGGCATCGACCCGTACCGCGCCGGCAAGGACCTCACCGAGGAGGAGTGGAACGCGATCTGGGCCGACCTGGTCCTCCTCATGCGCGAGGGCGTACGGCGGGGCCGCATCGACACCGTACGGCCCGAGCACACCCCCGAGGCCATGGGCCGCCCGCCGCGCGTCGACGACCACGGCGGCGAGGTGTACGTCTACCGGCGCGCCCGGATGGCCTGCCACGTCTGCGGCACCGACATCCGCACGGCGGACCTGGCCGCCCGCAACCTCTTCTGGTGCCCGGGCTGCCAGACCCGCTAGGGGTTCTCCTCTAGAACCCGTGCGGCAGCCACGGCGCGACCGGCGAGCCGAACGCCACCGACGCCTCCACCAGCGCGCCCTCCCGCAGCTCCCGCACCCGGCCGGCCGCCGCCAGGGACGCCAGCGGGACGCCGCCCAGGTACGCGGCCCCCAACTCCCGCACCGAGAGCGACAGGTCGGCCGGGTCCGAGGTCCGGACGCACACCGCGCCCTTCGCGTCCCCGGTCAGCCGCCAACGCCCCTCGTTCCACGGGCAGAACGCGTCCTCGACCTCCAACACCACGTCCACCGGCGCCTGGTACGTCCGCGCCTCCAGGGCCGGACCCACCTCCACCAGGCGCACGTGCAGCGCGTCCCGCAGGGTCGGCGCGCACCGCCGCACGTCGCTCACCAGGTGCTGCCAGCCGTCGTCGACCGGCCGCCCCTGGAGCCGTACCGACGCCGTCAGGTCCACCGACCACAGGAAGCGCCACAGCGCCGCCTCCGCCGCAGGATCGAGCCCCAGCAGCTCGTGCACGTGCACCGACCCGTCGGCCCCGGCGGGCGACCAGTCCGGCTTGACCGCGTAGTGCGCGAACCCCACGACCTCCCCGTCCCGCTCCGCGAGCACGCACAGCCGCGGCGACGCCCCGCCCCGCTCGCCCTCCGGATCGAGCAGCGGCAGCCGCTCCCAGCCCGGCCCCCGGGCGATCATCCCCGGCCGCGCGGACACCAGGCGCGCGTACACCGCCTCGCACGCCGCCGAGGACTCCAGCGGGTCCGCCTGGCGCAGCACCACCCCGTCCGTGCCCTCCGGCACCGCCAGCCGCACCCGGTTCGTGTCGATCACCGCCCGCAGCGAGTACGAGGCGATCCCGTAGCCGAACCGCCCGTAGATCCCCGGCTCCGAGGCCGTGAGCACCGCGAGGAACTCGCCCGCCGCCCGCAGGTCGTCCAGCTGCCGCCGCATCATCGAGGTCAGGATCCCGCGCCGCCGGTGCGTCCCCGCCACGCTCACCATCGTCACCCCGGCCGCCGGCACCGACGCCCCGCCCGGAACCGTGAGCCGGAAGGAGAACGACCCCGCCGTCCCCACGCACAGCTCGCCGTCCCAGGCCCCCAGGGAACGGTCGAACTCGGTCAGGTCCCGCCACAGCCGTCGCTCCTCCGGGGACTCGGCCACCCCTCCGAACGCCAGCTCGAGCACTCCGTACCAGCGGTCCCATTCGAGCGGGTCGAGAACCCGCAGCTCCGTAGTCATATGCCAAGTCATATGCCATCGATATCAGCGGCCCGCGCCCGGGGCGACCCGGTTTCGCGCACATTGTCACCGGGGTACCCCTGCACGGCGCCGGACGGGATGGATAGGGTCCGGGCCATGGGACACCGCGGCGGAGTGAACGCGTACGCGGCCCGGACACGCAGGCGCGTGCGCCGGGCCCGCGTCGCGCTGCGCAAATCCGGCGTCGACTACTTCCGCGGGGACGGCGCCGACTGGATCGCCTTCGCCGGACTCCTCCTGATGATTCCGGCCATCGCCTTCGGCACCCTGGTCGACCCCGTCTGGTGCGCGCCCACCGCGCTCGCCCTGCCCATCGTGGCCGGCGGCCTGCTGCTCCGCCCCGCCAGCCTGCTCGGTCTGTACGCGGCCGCCGCGGGCGCCCTCATCGTCGAGTCCGTCGTCCTCGGCCCGTACACCCAGGGCCCCGCCCGGGTCACCCCCGGCACCGTCCTGGTCGTCGCCGCCTGCGGCCTCTTCGGGCTCCTCATCGCCCAGTTCCGGGCCCGGGTCGGCGTGCCCTGGCGGCGCGGCGGCACCATGCTCTTCGACCTGCGCGAGCGCATCCGGGTGCAGAGCGCCCTGCCCCGGCTCCCGCAGGGCTGGCACCGCGAGATGGCGCTGCGCCCGGCCGGCGGCCAGTCCTTCTCCGGGGACTTCGTCGTCGCCGCCCGCACCCACGGCGGCCGCACCCTGGAGGTCGTCCTCACCGACGTCTCCGGCAAGGGCATGGACGCCGCCTCCCGCTCCCTGCTGCTCTCCGGCGCCTTCGGCGGCCTCCTCGGCTCGCTCCCGCCGCACGGCTTCCTGCCCGCCGCCAACGGCTATCTGCTGCGCCAGAACTGGGACGAGGGCTTCGCCACCTCCATCCACCTCGTCCTCGACCTGGAGTCCGGCGACTACGAGCTCTACTCGGCCGGCCACCTGCCCGCCCTCCAACTCCACGCGGGCAACGGCCGCTGGGAGGAGAAGGAGGCCGAAGGGCCCCTCCTCGGCGTCTACGACGGCGCCGAGTTCCACCCGGCCAAGGGCTCCCTGCGCCCCGGCGACGTCCTGATGCTCTTCACCGACGGCCTCGTCGAGGCCGCCGACCGGGACATCGCCGAGGGCATCGACCGGCTCACCGGCGAGGCCGACCGCTGCGTCACCGACGGCTTCGACGGCGTCGCCTGGGACCTCATCGAGGCCGTCGCCAAGGACGTCAACGACGACCGCGCCCTGCTCCTGATCAGCCGCCGCACCTGACGCCCGGCCGGGCGGACGTGATCTTCCGCACGACGATTCGTCACCGGGCAGCGAGGGCATGGGGGTTGGTGGCACGATGGAGACAGCGGGGGGTGTCCGGAACACGCTCCCCGGTGGGCTGGGCGGGACCGACCGAGGGTGTGATCAGTTGTGGCCATTTCGCTGTCTGTGGTGTTGCTCCTGGCAATCATCATGGTGGTGCTGATCCGCGGGGGGAGCCTCAAGGCGGGGCCCGCCGTCGTCGCGGTCCTCTTCGGCTTCTTCCTCGCCTCCACCGGCATGGCCGACGACATCCAGCGCTTCCTGGACTCGATCACGCAGACCGTCGCGTCCATCAAGTTCTGAGGACGCCCACGCCGGGAGACACGGCGAACGACCCGGGGCCCGGACCGCTTCTCGCGGTCCGGGCCCCGGGTCATGTGGAGCGGGTGACGGGAATCGAACCCGCGTAGCTAGTTTGGAAGACTAGTGCTCTACCATTGAGCTACACCCGCACAGCATCGCGCCGCAGGTCACGAGGACCGCGGCACGAAGAGCATGGTACCGGGTCCGCGGCCCTCTTCGCACACCCCGTGAAAAGAGGGGCGCCGCAGAGTCCCCGCCCATGTACCCTACGTGTCGCACCGACGGGGTGTGGCGCAGCTTGGTAGCGCGTCCGCTTTGGGAGCGGAAGGCCGTGGGTTCAAATCCCGCCACCCCGACCATGACGATCACGTGCCCGTCCCGGGCGTTCTTGATCATGTTGTGGGCGTCCTCCCGCTTGCGGTTACTATGCAAGCTGCGTGCCCGTGTGTCTCTCTGACCGGGCCGATCGGCCGGACCCGCCCCGCGCGGTCCGGCTGCATCCAGGAATCAGCCACAAGGAGACCGAACCGTGAAGAGCGCCGTGGAGACCCTGAACCCGACCCGGGTTCGGCTCACTGTCGAGGTGCCCTTCGAGGAGCTCAAGGACAGCCTCGACGCGGCGTACAAGAAGATCAACCAGCAGGTCACGGTCAAGGGCTTCCGCAAGGGCAAGATCCCGGCTCGCGTGATCGACCAGCGGTTCGGCCGCGGCGCCGTGCTGGAAGAGGCCGTCAACGACGCGCTCCCGAAGTTCTACACCGAGGCCGTCAACGAGGCCGAGGTCAACCCGCTCGGCCAGCCCGAGGTCGACATCACCGAGCTGAAGGACGGCGAGCTGCTGGCCTTCACCGCCGAGGTCGACATCCGCCCGACGATCGAGATCCCGGACTACTCCGGCATCGAGGTCACCGTCGACGCGGTCGAGGTCACCGACGAGGACGTCGAGAAGTCCGTGGAGCAGCTCCGCGAGCGCTTCGCCTCGACCTCCCCGGTCGAGCGCGCCGCCCAGGACGGCGACGTCGTCACCATCGACCTGGAGGCCAAGGTCGAGGGCGAGGTCCTCCCCGACGGCGTCGCCAGCGACGTCTCGTACACCATCGGCTCCGGCGAGCTGCTCGACGGCATCGACGAGGCCGTCAAGGGCCTGGAGGCCGGCGGCGAGGCCACCTTCACCTCGCAGCTGAAGGGCGGCTCCGCCGAGGGCAAGGACGCGGAGGTCACCGTCAAGGTCACCGCCGTCGCCGCCCGCGAGCTCCCCGAGCTGGACGACGACTTCGCGCAGCTGGCGTCGGAGTTCGACACCCTCGACGAGCTCAAGGCCGACAGCCGCAAGCGCCTCGAGAACATGAAGCAGTTCGACCAGGCCACCCAGGCCCAGGAGCGCGTCCTCGACGAGCTCCTCAAGCTGGTCGAGGTCCCGATGCCCGAGAAGCTCCTCGAGGACGAGATCAACACCCGCAAGCACAACCTGGAGCACCACCAGCTCGGCCAGATGGGCCTCGACCTCGCGAAGTACCTGGAGATCCAGGGCAAGACCGAGGAGGAGTTCCTGGCCGAGACCAAGGAGCAGGCCGAGAAGGGCATCAAGACCCAGTTCATCCTCGACGAGCTGGTCAACCGGGAGAAGCTCGACGTCTCCCGCGAGGAGCTCACCGAGCACCTGTTCCGCCGTGCCGCCTCCTCCGGCATGAGCCCCGACCAGTTCGCCCAGGCCGTGGCCCAGGGTGGCCAGGTGCCGATGCTCGTCGGCGAGGTCGCCCGCGGCAAGGCCCTCGCGGTCGTCGTCGAGGCCGCCAAGGTCGTCGACACCAACGGCGAGCCCGTCGACCTCTCCGACGACGAGGACGAGGCCGCCGAGACCGCCGTCGAGGCGGCCGAGGGCGACGCGGCCGAGGTCTCCGAGGAGAAGTGAGTCCGGAGCGGCGCGGGGGCCGGACCCCCGCGCCGCACCCCTCCACGGGCCCGTGCGCACAGCTGTGCGCACGGGCCCGTGGGCGTACCGGGACCCCCTTACGCGCCCCCAACTACCTTGCGCTCCCAGCGAACAGTTCGGGAACCGGGATGGCGTTGTCCCACCTGCGCGTTAGGGTCCATGAATACGAGGGCAGTGCCTTCCGAACGAGACGCGGAGACGGCCCGGGGCCGTCGGAGACGAGCAGGTGGATACGTGACGAATCTGAAGCCTTACGCCGCGGGTGAGCCGTCCATCGGTGGCGGCCTCGGCGACCATGTCTACAACCGGCTGCTCGGCGAGCGCATCGTCTTCCTCGGCCAGCAGGTCGACGACGACATCGCCAACAAGATCACCGCCCAGATGCTCCTCCTGGCCGCCGAGCCGGACAAGGACATCTACCTCTACATCAACAGCCCCGGTGGCTCGGTGACGGCCGGCATGGCCGTCTACGACACCATGCAGTACATCCCGAACGACGTCGTCACCATCGGCATGGGCATGGCGGCCTCCATGGGGCAGTTCCTGCTGACCGGCGGCACCGCCGGCAAGCGCTTCGCCCTGCCGAACACCGACATCCTGATGCACCAGGGCTCCGCCGGCATCGGCGGTACCGCCTCGGACATCAAGATCCAGGCCGAGTACCTCCTGCGCACCAAGAAGCGCATGGCCGAGATCACCGCGCACCACTCCGGCCAGACCGTCGAGGCGATCATCCGCGACGGCGACCGCGACCGCTGGTTCACCGCGGAGGAGGCCAAGGAGTACGGCCTCATCGACGAGATCATCTCTGCCGCCTCGGGCGTTCCGGGCGGCGGCGGCACGGGCGCCTGAGCCCCGCCGGCCCGCTCAAGAGCCCCAGCCCACCGAACGCCACCAGGACGGTGAACACCCAGATGCAGAACAACCTCTCCCCGAGCGGCCTCTACACCGGCGCGCCGATGGACAACCGCTACGTCGTGCCGCGCTTCGTGGAGCGCACCTCGCAGGGCGTGCGCGAGTACGACCCGTACGCGAAGCTGTTCGAGGAGCGCGTGATCTTCCTCGGCGTGCAGATCGACGACGCCTCCGCCAACGACGTCATGGCGCAGCTCCTGTGCCTGGAGTCGATGGACCCGGACCGCGACATCTCGATCTACATCAACAGCCCCGGCGGTTCCTTCACCGCGCTCACGGCGATCTACGACACGATGCAGTTCGTGAAGCCGGACATCCAGACGGTCTGCATGGGCCAGGCGGCCTCCGCCGCGGCCGTGCTGCTCGCCGCCGGCACCCCCGGCAAGCGGATGGCCCTGCCGAACGCCCGCGTGCTGATCCACCAGCCCTCCGGCGGCACCGGCCGCGAGCAGCTCTCCGACCTGGAGATCGCGGCCAACGAGATCCTGCGGATGCGCAGCCAGCTCGAAGAGATGCTGGCCAAGCACTCCTCGACCCCGATCGAGAAGATCCGCGACGACATCGAGCGCGACAAGATCCTGACCGCAGAGGACGCCCTCGCGTACGGTCTGGTCGACCAGATCGTCTCGACCCGCAAGAGCACGGCCGCCGCGGTCTGACGCTCGACCTTCCCCTGGCACGGTCCGCGTGGCCGAATCGCGACCATGTGAACCGTGCCAAGGGGGGCCCGAACGGGGGGCCCGGCAAGGTACCGTCGAATATGAGGCACCAGGAGTCGCTGAACCACGCGGCTCCCAGGCGAAGGGGAAGCACCTCGTGGCACGCATCGGTGATGGCGGCGACCTGCTCAAGTGCTCGTTCTGCGGAAAGAGCCAGAAGCAGGTGAAGAAGCTCATCGCGGGACCCGGTGTGTACATCTGCGACGAGTGCATCGACCTCTGCAACGAGATCATCGAGGAAGAACTCGCGGAGACGAGCGAGGTGCGCTGGGAGGAACTCCCCAAGCCCCGCGAGATCTACGAGTTCCTCGAGGGCTACGTCGTCGGGCAGGAGCCCGCGAAGAAGGCCCTCTCGGTCGCGGTGTACAACCACTACAAGCGCGTCCAGGCCGGCGAGAACGGCGGCGCGCAGGGCCGTGACGATGCCATCGAGCTGGCGAAGTCCAACATTCTGCTGCTCGGCCCCACGGGCTCCGGGAAGACGCTCCTCGCGCAGACCCTGGCCCGGATGCTCAACGTCCCGTTCGCCATCGCCGACGCGACGGCGCTCACGGAGGCCGGCTACGTCGGCGAGGACGTCGAGAACATCCTGCTGAAGCTGATCCAGGCGGCCGACTACGACGTCAAGAAGGCCGAGACCGGGATCATCTACATCGACGAGATCGACAAGGTCGCCCGCAAGAGCGAGAACCCGTCGATCACGCGCGACGTCTCCGGCGAGGGCGTGCAGCAGGCCCTCCTGAAGATCCTGGAGGGCACCACCGCCTCCGTCCCGCCGCAGGGCGGCCGGAAGCACCCGCACCAGGAGTTCATCCAGATCGACACGACGAACGTGCTCTTCATCGTGGGCGGCGCCTTCGCCGGCCTGGAGAAGATCATCGAGTCGCGGGCGGGCGCCAAGGGCATCGGCTTCGGGGCGACCATCCGCTCCAAGCGCGAGATCGAGGCGAGCGACCAGTTCCAGGAGGTCATGCCGGAGGACCTGGTGAAGTTCGGGATGATCCCCGAGTTCATCGGCCGTCTCCCCGTCCTCACCTCCGTCCACAACCTGGACCGCGAGGCGCTCCTCCAGATCCTGGTCGAGCCGCGCAACGCGCTGGTGAAGCAGTACCAGCGCCTCTTCGAACTCGACGGCGTGGAGCTGGACTTCGACCGCCCGGCCCTGGAGGCCATCGCCGACCAGGCGATCCTCCGCGGCACCGGCGCGCGCGGCCTGCGCGCCATCATGGAGGAGGTCCTCCAGTCGGTGATGTACGAGGTCCCGTCCCGCAAGGACGTGGCCCGGGTCGTCATCACGGCCGACGTGGTCCGCGACAACGTCAACCCGACGCTGGTCCCGCGGATCGTGAAGAACGACGGCAGGCACGAGAAGTCGGCCTGACGCCGGACGAACGACGGTGAGGGGGTCCCGCCTTCGGGCGGGACCCCCTCACGCGTGTGCGGGCCGTCCGGTCAGAGCTTGACGCGAACTTCCTTGCGGAGCTTGGCGGTGATGGAGGCGGCCTCCTCGGCCGAGCCGCCCGCGCCGGTCATCATGGAGGCCATGTCGGCCGGGACCACGAAGCCCACGGTGCTGTGGTCGGCCCAGACGCACATGGTGATGGCGAACGCGGGCGTGCCGTTGGCGGTGTCGGCCTTCGTCTTGGCCTGCTGGCACTTCAGGACCGCGCCGTCGAGCTCCGCCGGCTCGTACTCCTGCGGGCTGCCCTCCAGCTGGGGCGTGCCGGCCTTGTCCGCGTCCTTGACGGACTCGGCCTTGGCGGCGGCGAAGATGGTGTCGACGACCTTCTCGGGGTCCTCGATCTCGCCGTAGAGGCCGTTGAAGGAGATGAGCTTGCCCGCCAGCGGGTTCGCCTTGTTCTCCACCTTGTACGAGGCGCTGACCTGCTGGGCGTTCTTGACGCCGTTCTGCTGGGCCTCCTTGAGGGAGTCCTCGCCGCTCGACTTGCCGCCGGCGGCGTCCTTCTTGTACTCGCCGAGCACCGTCTCCGGGGTGATCAGCTTGTGCGGACCGTCGTCCGCGACCGAGGAACCGCCGCCGCCGATCACGAAGTACGCGCCCACGGCGATCGCCGCGACCACGGCCACCGCGCCGACGATCCAGCCCGCCTTGGACTTCTTCGGGGCCGGCGGGGGCGGCGGGAAGCCGCCGGGACCCTGGGGGCCGCCGTACGGGGGCTGCTGGCCGTACGGGCCGGGCTGCTGCGGGTAGCCGTACGGCTGCTGCTGCGGCGGGACGCCCTGCGGGGCCTGCTGGGGGTACCCGTAGCCGGGCTGGGCACCGTACGGCCCCGGCTGCTGCGGCTGCTGGCCGTAGGGGCCCGGCTGGCCGTAGGGCCCGGGCTGCTGGGGCGGCTGGCCGCCGTACGGGCCCGGCTGGTTGTAGCTCATGGACAGGTTCCCCTCACAGGATGTTTATGCCTGCCGAACATCCTGGCGGAACCGTCGGACACTCGGTGCGGCGGGGGCCACACCGTTACCGAACCAAAGCGTTTCAGTACAGGGTCGCGACACCTCTAAACTGGCCCCGTGACCGAGAACACTCAGCAGCAGACAGCGCCCACCACCGAACTGCCGACCCAGTACGCGCCGGCCGAGGTAGAGGGGCCGCTGTACGAGCGCTGGGTGGAGCGCGGGTACTTCGAGGCGGACGCGAAGAGCGAGAAGCCGCCGTACACGATCGTCATTCCGCCGCCGAACGTCACCGGTTCGCTCCACCTGGGCCACGCCTTCGAGCACACGCTGATCGACGCCCTCACCCGCCGCAAGCGGATGCAGGGCTACGAGACGCTGTGGCAGCCGGGCATGGACCACGCCGGCATCGCCACCCAGAACGTCGTCGAGCGCGAGCTCGCCAAGGAGGGCAAGTCCCGCCACGACCTGGGCCGCGAGGCGTTCGTCGAGCGCGTCTGGCAGTGGAAGGCCGAGTCCGGGGGCCAGATCTCCGGCCAGATGAAGCGCCTGGGCGACGGCGTCGCCTGGTCCCGCGAGCGGTTCACCATGGACGAGGGCCTGTCCCAGGCCGTCCAGACCATCTTCAAGAAGCTCTACGACGACGAGCTGATCTACCGCGCCGAGCGCATCATCAACTGGTGTCCGCGCTGCCTGACCGCCATCTCGGACATCGAGGTGGAGTACCAGGACGACGACGGCGAGCTCGTCTCCATCCGGTACGGCTCCGGTGACGCGGAGATCGTCGTCGCCACCACCCGCGCCGAGACGATGCTCGGCGACACCGCCGTCGCCGTCCACCCGGACGACGAGCGCTACAGGCACCTCGTCGGCACCGAGATCGAGCTGCCGCTGACCGGCCGCCGCATCCCGGTCGTCGCCGACGAGCACGTCGACCCCGAGTTCGGCACCGGCGCCGTCAAGGTGACCCCGGCGCACGACCCGAACGACTTCGAGATCGGCCAGCGCCACGGCCTGCCGAACCTCGCCGTCATGGACGAGCGCGCGGTCATCACCGCGCACGGCCCCTTCCAGGGCCTGGACCGCCTGGAGGCCCGCTCCGCCATCGTCGCCGCGCTGCGCGCCGAGGGCCGGATCGTCGCGGAGAAGCGTCCGTACGTCCACTCCGTCGGCCACTGCTCGCGCTGCAAGACCACCATCGAGCCGCGTCTGTCGATGCAGTGGTGGGTCAAGGTCGGCCCGCTGGCGAAGGCCGCCGGCGACGCGGTCCGCGACGGCAAGGTCAAGATCCACCCGCAGGAGATGGAGAAGCGGTACTTCGACTGGGTCGACAACCTGCACGACTGGTGCATCTCGCGCCAGCTGTGGTGGGGCCACCGCATCCCCGTCTGGTACGGCCCGAACGGTGAGGTCGTCTGCGTCGGACCCGACGAGCAGCCGCCGGCCGGCGAGGGCTGGCACCAGGACACCGACGTCCTGGACACCTGGTTCTCCTCCGGCCTGTGGCCGTTCTCCACGCTCGGCTGGCCGGAGCGGACCGAGAGCCTGGAGAAGTTCTATCCGAACTCCGTCCTGGTCACCGGCTACGACATCCTCTTCTTCTGGGTCGCCCGGATGATGATGTTCGGTCTGTACGCGATGGACGGCACCCCGCCGTTCCACACCATCGCCCTGCACGGCATGGTCCGTGACCAGAACGGCAAGAAGATGTCGAAGTCCTTCGGCAACGTGGTCAACCCGCTGGACTGGATGGACGAGTACGGCTCCGACGCCGTCCGCTTCACCCTGGCCAACGGCGCCAACCCGGGCGTCGACGTCCCGATCGGCGAGGACTGGGTCAAGGCCTCCCGGAACTTCGCCAACAAGATCTGGAACGCGACCCGCTTCGCGCTGATGAACGGCGCGACGATCGAGGGCCCGCTGCCGGACGCCTCGGAGATGTCGGCGACCGACCGCTGGATCCTGTCCCGGCTCAACGCGACGGTGGCGCAGGTCGACGCGCTCTACGAGGACTACCAGTTCGCGAAGCTCAGCGACGCGCTCTACCACTTCGCGTGGGACGAGGTCTTCGACTGGTACGTCGAGCTGTCGAAGACGACGTTCTTCGCGGGCGGCGAGCAGGCCAAGGTCTCCGGCCGGGTCCTCGGCGAGGTCCTGGACGTCATGCTGCGGCTGCTGCACCCGATCGTCCCGTTCGTCACCGAGGCCCTGTGGACCACGCTGACCGGGCGCGAGTCCGTCGTGATCGCCGACTGGCCGAAGGACTCGGGCTTCCGGGACGCGGCCGCCGAGGCGGAGATCGAGAACCTCCAGCAGGTCGTCACCGAGGTCCGCCGCTTCCGCGCCGACCAGGGCCTCCAGCCCGGCCAGAAGGTCCCGGCCCGACTGGAGCTCGGCGGCACCGCGCTCGCCGCGCACGAAGCGGCGATCCGTCAGCTGCTCCGCCTCCAGCCGGAGGGCGAGGGCTTCTCCGCCACCGCCTCCCTGCCGGTCGCCGGGGCCACCGTCGCGCTCGACCTGTCGGGCACGATCGACGTGGAGGCGGAGCGCAAGCGCCTCACGAAGGACCTCGCGGCGGCCGAGAAGGAGAAGGCCCAGGCGAACGGCAAGCTGGGCAACGAGGCGTTCCTGGCGAAGGCCCCGGACAACGTGGTCGAGAAGATCCGCACCCGCCTCGCCAAGGCGGACGAGGACATCGCCCGCATCCAGGCCCAGTTGGCGAACCTGCCGCAGGCCTAGGACGCACGACGGAAGGGGCCCGGAACCGATGCGGTTCCGGGCCCCTTCCCGTACCCCTCACGCCTCCATGGCCACCGGGCCGACGCCCGCCGTCTCGGCGTTGCGGCGGGTCTTCGCCCAGCCCGTGCGGCCGCGCAGCAGCCGGACGAAGCCGCGCGCGGAGACGATGAACAGGTGGTACGCGTAGAGCCAGAGCGCGAACCCCCACAGCAGGCCCTTGAGCCGGGAGCGGTCCGGGGCGAACTCGCGCCGGTAGACCGGGCCCCAGAGCAGGAAGGGCACGATCGAGACCACGGCCAGGGCGAGCGCCGGCGGCCACGCGGCGAGCAGCACGCCGCCGCCCACCAGGAGCGCGGCCGTCATGGCGACGGTCAGCAGCAGGGTCGCCAGATGGGCGATCGGCTGGAAGAACGTGTAGAGCGACTCCAGGACGCCCCGGGCCCGGTAGTGCCGGGAGGAGACGATCCGGCCCGCGTACCGGACGCAGGCGATGTTCCCCTGCGCCCAGCGGGTCCGCTGGGTCAGGAACCGGCGGGTGTACGGAAGGGCCTCCTGGGTCACCCAGGTGTCGGCCACGTGGGTGACGCGATAACCGGCCAACCGCATGTGCAGGCCCAGTTCGTAGTCCTCCAGGAGCGCGTCGTGCTGCCACGGGCGGCGTTCGGCCGCCGCGATCCGGTCGAGCGCGGTGAGCCGGGTGAACTGCCCGTTGCCGCCGAGGCCGACGGAGCCGGTGCGGCGGCGCAGCAACTGCATCCCGGTGTTGGAGACGGCGAACTCGGCGTCCTGCATACGGATCAGGAGCCGGGCGTACGCGTTGGCGAGGCGGCCGCCGTGCTCCAGCGGGCGCTCGTCCTCCACGTTCCGCATCCGGACCCCGATCTGCACCCCGCCCGTGTCCGGGTCCCCGAAGGCGTCCGGGCCGCTGACGTGCGCGAGGGCGTCCGGGGACAGCTGCCCGTCGGCGTCGACGACGCAGACGATCACCCGGGCGCGGTCCGCCGCGTCGCCCAGGTGCGCGTTCAGCTCCGCGTAGGCCGCGTTCAGCGCGGCGCCCTTCCCCACCCGGGCGTCGGGGCGGCGGCGCGAGACCAGGTGCACGTGCGGGTCGCGCCCGGCGAGCGCGGCCGTGATCGGGGCGGTGAGGTCGTCGCTCGCGTCGTCGATCACCCAGACGTGACCGGCGGGGAAGTCGGTCCGCAGCCGGGTCACCGTGGTCGCGACCACCGCCTCCTCGTCCCGGCAGGGCACGAAGAAGTGCCAGTCGTACGCGGTGGGGTCGCCGGTCCCGGCGGGCTTCCGGCGGGCGTACGCGTGGCGGGAGCCCGCCCAGTAGAGGAGGAAGCAGGCGAGGAGGAGGAAGGGGAAGACGTACAGCAGGAGGTGGAGGCTCATCGGGGTCTCCGGGAGTGGGGGAGCGGGCCGGGGCGGGGCCGGATCAGGCCGCGTACGCGGGGACCCGGGACGGCGCGGCGGCGGCGGGGCGGGCGGCCGGGGTCGCGGTGCTCCGGCCGGCGGCCAGTTCCTCGATCAGGGCCGCGATCCGGTGGGAGGCGGTGCCGTCGCCGTACGGGCTGGGGAGCGCGGCGAGCCGGCGCAGTCCGGACGCGCCCTCGGCCAGCCGGCGGCGGGCCGCCGCGCCGATCCCGGGGCCGGGCGCGACGAGGTCCGCGAAGTCGGCGAGCGATTCGGGGCGTTCGGTGGAGCGCCGGACCACGAGCAGCGGGCGGCCGAGGACCGTGGTCTCCTCCTGGACGCCGCCGGAGTCGGAGACGATCAGCGCCGCGTGCCGGGCCAGGGCCAGGAAGGTGCCGTAGCCGGCCGGAGGCAGCACCGTCAGGCCGTCGAGCAGCGGCAGCAGTCCGGCCGCCTCGATCCGGGCCCGGGCGCGGGGGTGCAGCGGGAGGACGACGGGCAGCTCGCGGGCGAGCGCGGCGAGTTCCTCCAGTACGGCGGTGAGGGCGGCCGGGTCGTCGGTGTTCTCCGGGCGGTGCACGGTCGCCAGGACGTAGCCGTCGGGGACCAGGCCGCCGAGGGCGAGGAGCCCGGCCCGCTCCTCCGGCGGCGGCAGGTGGTCGTGGACGGCCTCCACGACGGTGTTGCCGGTGACGGCGATCCGCTCCGCCGGCACGCCCTCGGCGAGCAGCAGCTCCCGGTTGTCGGGGGTGGCCGCGCACAGGACGTCGGCGAGCCGGTCGATCAGCACCCGGTTGTGCTCCTCGGGCATGGCCCGGTCGTGGCTGCGGAGCCCCGCCTCCACGTGGACGAGCGGCAGGTCCCGCGCGTTGGCGGCGAGGGCGCCGGCGAGGGCGGCGTTGGTGTCGCCCTGGACCACGACGGCGAGCGGCGGCTCGGTGGCGAACCGCTCGTCGAGGCCGGCGAGCGCGTTCGCGACCTGGAGGGCGCGGGGCCGCCCGCCGACCCCGGTCAGGTACTCGGGCTCGGGCAGTCCGAGCTCGTCCAGGAAGCTTCCGGAGAGGTCGTCGTCGTAGTGCTGGCCGGTGTGCAGGACCCGGGCGGCCGGGCCGAGGGTCCGGATCAGCTCGGCGAGCTTGACCAGCTCGGGACGGGTGCCGAGGACGACGGCGACGCTGCGGGCGGGGAGGTTCTTCATGCAGACGACGGTGCCGGGTGACGGTCGTGCGGTCCGGTGGCGCACGGTTGCGCGACGGTTGCCGTGGGGGCGGGCGGTACGTCCGGGGACTTCCGGCCGGGTCCCCGGGCCCCGGGTGCGGGGGACTTTGGTCCCGGGGAGCGGGGAGCGGGGTGGCGGGTGGGGGCCTCAGGCGTTCGCGCCCCGGTCGGAGGCCCCCGTCGTGCGGGCCGGCGCGCTCTCGTAGCGGTAGCCCAGGCCCCGTACCGCCTCCAGGGGATCGTGGGCCGAGGGCCCGCCCGCCGCGCGGAGCTTGCGGCGCAGGCGGAGGACCGCGAACTTCACGCGGTCCCGGCCGAGCGCCGTCGTGTCGTCCCACACCCGCTCCAGGAGCTGCTCGGTGGTGACGACCCGGCCCCGGTTGCGGACCAGGACCTGGAGCAGCCGGTACTCGATGTCGCTGAGCCGGATCTCGGTGCCGTGCCAGAGCGCGGCGCGCCGCTCCGGGACGAGCAGGAGGTCGTCCCCGGCCGGTTCGCCCGCCCACTGCCGGGGGCCCGACCTGCGGAGCAGCGCCTCGACGCGGGCCAGCAGCTCCGCGTGGGCGAAGGGCTTGACCAGGTAGTCGTCGGCGCCGGAGCGCAGCGCCCGGACCCGGTCGTCGACGTCGCCGAGGCCGGACAGGACGAGGACGGGCAGGTCGCTCATGTCCCGGGTGCGGTCCAGGACCTCCCAGCCGTCGAGGCCGGGCAGCAGCAGGTCGAGGAGCATCAGGGCCGGGCGCTCGGCGAAGAGCAGCCGGAGCCCCTCGCGGCCGTCGGCGGCGACGGACACCTCGTACCCGCGCCGGGCGAGCAGGACCCGCAGGGCGAGCGCCAGGTCCGGGTCGTCCTCCACGACCAGGAGCCGGGTCACGGGCGCGGCCCTGCCGGACGGCGGCCGGCGAGCGGCAGCCGGACCGTGAAGACGGCGCCGGGCCCCTCGCGGTCGCGGACCTCGATGGTCCCGCCGTGCAGCCGTACGGCGTCCAGGGCGCCCGCCAGGCCGAGGCCGGTGCCGGGGAAGCCGCCGCGCCGGGCGTTGGGCGCGCGGACGAAGGGGACGAAGACCTCCTCCCGGTACTCCGGCGGCACCCCGATGCCGTCGTCGCGGACCTCGATCGTCCAGTGGTCGGCGGCGGGCCTGCCGACGACCTCGACGAGCCCGCTGTCGGGGGTGAAGCGGAGCGCGTTGGCGACCAGCTCCTCCAGGGCGCCCGTCAGCATCCCGGCGTCGGCCACCAGGGGCGGCCCGTCGGGCGGGCACTCGGCGGCCACGTACGGCCCGGTGCCCCCGTCCCGCTGGAGCGCTTCGAGGACCACCCGTTCGATCAGCTCGTGGACGAGGACCCGGCCGGGGCGCGGCTCGGCGGCCGGTCCCCCGGCGGCCGCCCTCGGCAGGTTCTCGGCGGCCGTCCGCATCCGCAGCGCGCTGCGGCGGATGGCTTCCACGTACGAGGCCTGCTCCCGGCCCAGCGGTCCGCCGGCCGGTTCGAGGAGCAGTTCGGCGAAGCTCAGGACGGTGGCGAGCGGGGTCCGCAGCTCGTGCAGGGTCCGGCTCGCGAACGCGGCCCGCTCCTCGGCGAGCGCCGCCAGCTTCCGCACCTGCGCGTAGAGGTTCTCCTCCGCGTCGCGCCGCCGGGTCACGTCCTCGACCAGCCACAGGTGTCCGACGAGCCGGTCGCCCTCGCGGACGGGGGAGCGGCGGCGGCGCAGGATCCGCCCGTCCCGCAGGTGGTAGTCGGCGGTGCGGGTCACCGGGCCGTGCGTCTCGCTCTCCGCCAGGAGCCGCTGACGCTCCTCGGGGCGGTCGAGCAGCCCGGCCAGGTGGTCCACCACCCGTTCCCTGGGGGTGCCGGGGGAGACGTCGAGGCCCTCGGGCAGGCGCAGGAGCGCGGTGAAGCGGCGGTTGACCCGGACGACGCGCAGGTCGCGGCCGAGGAGCAGCGCCGCCTGGGGGAGCGCGTCGAGGAGGGCGGCGGCGAAGGAGAGCTGTTCCCGGGAGACCTGGTCCACAGGGGCGATTCAAACAGCAATGCGGGTGAAACGCTCTTTTGTGGAGGAAACGGTTCTCCGGGGTCCGGCGCCGGGGCCCGGGACCCTGGATGATGGAAGGCATGGTCCGTCTCCCCGCCGTCCCCGCGCTGCGCCGTCGCGCGGAGCGGTGGACGGGCTCGCCCCGCGCCCTCGACGCCGTCGCCGCGCTCAGCGCCTTCGGCCTCATGGTCCTGGACGTGCCGGGCCTCGCCCGCGAGGACAACTCCCTCACCGGCGT
Organism: Streptomyces sp. NPDC098101; assembly: GCF_044760185.1. NCBI lineage: Bacteria > Bacillati > Actinomycetota > Actinomycetes > Kitasatosporales > Streptomycetaceae > Streptomyces > Streptomyces sp. NPDC098101. The sequence goes on from NZ_JBIWAS010000002.1 coordinate 427,648, forward strand.
CACCGCCACCCTGGTCCTGGCGGCCGGCGCGGCCACGCTGGTCCTCCGGCGCCGGCTGCCGTGGCTCCCGTACCTGGTGGCGCTCGCCCTGATGGGCTGGCTGCACGAGCTGACCATGATCCAGTTCGCGCTGTACTCGATCGGCCGCTTCCGGGGCCGGCGGGCCGCCGTCGCCGCGACCGTGCTGTACGTCGCCGTCGCGTACGCCCTCTTCCAGACGCCCGGCCGGCACCTCCACGGCTACACCCTGAGCGACTTCCTGAGCGTCGTCGTCCCGATCGGGGTCCTCGCGGCGGGCGTCGGCATCGCCGCGTACCGCCACGACCTCGTCCGCGCCCTGGAGACCGAGCGCCGCGAGGCCGCCGCCCGGCAGGCCGTCCAGGAGGAGCGGATCTCCGTCGGCCGGGACGTCCACGACCTGGTCGGCCGCGAGCTCACCGTCCTCGCGGTCCGGGCCGAGGTGCTTGCCGCGCGGGCCCGGGGCGAGGCCCACCGGCAGGACTTCGAGGAGCTGGCGGACACCGCCCGGCGCGCCCACCGGATGCTCAACGAGACGATCGTGCGGCGCGCCGACCGGGACCCGGCCACCACCGGCCTCGACGGGCTCGCCGTCCTCGCCCGGGAGAGCGGGCGGATGGGCTCCCCGGTGGAGCTGACGGTCGCCGAGGAGGCGAAGGCGCTGTCCCCGCTCCGGCAGACGGCCGTCCACCGGGTCGTCCGGGAGTGCCTGACGAACGCGGCCAAGCACGCGCCCGGCCTGCCCGTGACGGTCGTGATCGCGGTGGAGGGGACCGACCTGCGGATCGAGGTGCGCAACCCGCTGCCGTCCGCGCCCCCGGACCGGGCCCCCGTCTCGGCCGGCACCGGCCTGCTCTCCATGGAGGAACGGGTCACCAGCATGGGCGGCACGCTGACGGCGGGACCGGAGGCGGGGGAGTACGTGGTGAGGGCGACGCTTCCGGCGGGGCCGCTCCGCTAGGACCCGACCCGTCCGACTCGCGCGGCTCCCTCGCCCGCCCGCGCCGGGGCCCTCCGCCTGCCCGGAGCCCTCTACCTGCCTGGGGCCCTCCATCTGCCCGGAGCCCGATGGGCAGGTCCGTCAAGCGGGCGGCACGGCTCTCCGTAGACTGGCCCCGTGAGTGAGCCCCGCGACCCGTCCGACACGCCCGACGACCCGTCCGGCGCCCCCGACGCCTTCGACGAGATCGTCGACAACGAGACCACCCTCCCCCAAGATCTCGACTCCGCTCGATCAGGGGGGACCCCCACTCCCGACCTGGCGGTGATCGAGGCCGGCAGCCGCACCCTGCGCGCGCAGGCCGGGCCGCCCCAGGGCGACCCCGTGCCGAGCCGCCCCGAGGACCCGGAGCTGGACGAGGCGCTGCGCGAGGTCGAGACCGAGCTGTCCACCCGCTGGGGCGAGACCAAGCTGGAGCCCTCGGTCACCCGGATCGCGGCCCTGATGGACGTCCTCGGCGAGCCGCAGCGCGCGTACCCGACCATCCACATCACCGGCACCAACGGCAAGACGTCGACGGCCCGCATGATCGAGGCCCTGCTCGGCGCCTTCGAGCTGCGCACCGGCCGGTACACCTCGCCGCACGTGCAGACCATCACCGAGCGGATCAGCCTCGACGGCGCCCCGATCTCCGCCGAGCGGTTCATCGAGACGTACCGGGACATCGCGCCGTACGTGGACCTCGTCGACGCCCGCGAGGAGTACCGGCTCTCCTTCTTCGAGGTCCTCACCGGCATGGCCTACGCGGCCTTCGCCGACGCCCCGGTCGACGTGGCCGTCGTCGAGGTCGGCATGGGCGGCACCTGGGACGCCACCAACGTCATCGACGCCTCCGTCGCCGTCGTCACCCCCATCGACCTCGACCACACCGACCGGCTGGGCGGGACGCCCGCCGAGATCGCGGCCGAGAAGTCCGGGATCATCAAGCCCGGCGCGACCGTCATCCTGGCCCAGCAGCCGGTCGACGCCGCCCAGGTCCTCCTGAGGAAGGCCGTCGAGGCCGACGCCACCGTGGCCCGCGAGGGCATGGAGTTCGGCGTCGCCTCCCGCGAGGTCGCGGTCGGCGGCCAGCTCCTCACCCTGCGCGGACTCGGCGGCGAGTACGAGGACGTCTTCCTGCCGCTGCACGGCGCCTACCAGGCGCACAACGCGGCCGTGGCGCTCGCCGCCGTCGAGGCCTTCTTCGGGATCGGCGCGCAGCACGCCCGCACCCTGGACGTGGACACGGTCCGCCAGGCGTTCGCGCGGGTGGCCTCGCCCGGCCGCCTGGAGATCGTCCGCTCCTCCCCGACGGTCGTCCTGGACGCCGCGCACAACCCGCACGGAGCGAGGGCCACCGCCGAGGGCATCAGCGAGGCCTTCGGCTTCTCCCGGCTCGTCGGCGTGCTCTCCACCAGCGCCGACAAGGACGCCAGGGGGGTCCTGGAGGCCTTCGAGCCGATCCTCGCGGAGGTCGTGATCACCACGAACTCCAACCCGCGGGCCACCGACGTGGACGCGCTCGCCGCGATCGCGGTCGAGGTCTTCGGCGAGGACCGGGTCGTCGTCGAGCCACGGCTTCCCGACGCCATCGAGGCGGCCATCACCCTCGCGGAGGAAGAGGCCGAGTACGGCGGCGCGGGCGTCCTCGTGACCGGTTCGATCTTCACGGTCGGCGACGCCCGGCTGCTGCTCAAGAGGGGCTGAATCCCATGCGCACGCTCTGTTCCTCGACGCTCATCGGCGAGTTCTTCGTCATCGGCTTCGCCGGGCTCGTCGCCATGAAGGACGACACCCTGGCGACGTCCACCGTCTGGTGGGTCTGCGGGATCGGGATGGTCCTCTCGGTGCTGCTGTGCGGGATGATCACCCGGCCCGGCGGCGTCCAGCTCGGCTGGGCGCTCCAGATCGGCCTGATCGCCAGCGGCTTCTTCGTCCCGGTCATGTTCTTCCTCGGCGCGGCCTTCGCCGCCCTGTGGTGGGCCTCCGTGCACTACGGCCGGCAGGTCGACGCGGTCAAGGCGCGCTGGGCGGCGCAGAACGCCCAGGGCCCGGCAGAGCCTGACGCTGCGTAATCGGAGCACGTGCGGGCCCTGTAGCCTCGGAGGCCCGCACACCGCTTTTCCCGAAGGAGTCCTCCCGTGAGCCAGCGCACGCTCGTCCTGCTCAAGCCCGACGCCGTCCGCCGCGGCCTGGTCGGCGAGATCATCGGCCGCATCGAGCGCAAGGCCGGCTGGACGCTCGCGGCCCTGGAGCTGCGCGAGCTGGACCAGGAGACGCTGGAGCAGCACTACGGCGAGCACAAGGGCAAGCCCTTCTACGAGCCGCTGATGGGCTTCATGTCCTCCGGCCCCGTCGTCGCGCTCGTCGTCGAGGGCGAGCGGGTCATCGAGGGCGTCCGGCAGCTCGCCGGCCCGACCGACCCGATCGCCGCCGCGCCGGGCTCCGTCCGGGGCGACTTCGGCACCATCGTCCGTGAGAACCTGATCCACGCCTCGGACTCCGAGGAGTCGGCGCTCCGCGAACTGAAGATCTTCTTCCCGGGCCTCGTCTGATCCGGCTGTCGTCCGATCCGGCTGTCGTCCGATCCGGTTCTCGTGCGGACCGGGCCCCGTCTGATCCGGCGTCAGCCGAACGCACCATCCCGCTGGGGCGACCGAAGGAATTTCGGTCGCCCCCGGGTATATGAACGACAATCCCGGGAACGGATCGCCGCATCCTGCCGTCACCTGTACAGAGGCGGACCACCGCGCGGCATTCCGGCGGGCAGCACTACGATGGAAAACTCCACGCCGCACCACCTCTCAGCCATGGGAAATCAAGGGGAACTCAATGTCGTTCATCGGCCGTGACATGGCTGTCGACCTCGGGACCGCCAACACGCTGGTGTACGTCAGGGGTCGAGGCATCGTTCTGAACGAGCCGTCCGTCGTCGCCATCAACACCAACACCGGCGGCATCCTCGCGGTCGGCGCCGAGGCGAAGAAGATGATCGGCCGGACCCCCGGCAACATCGTCGCCGTCCGCCCCCTCAAGGACGGCGTCATCGCCGACTTCGAGATCACCGAGCGGATGCTCCGCTACTTCATCCTCAAGATCCACAAGCGCCGCTACCTGGCCCGCCCCCGGGTCGTCGTCTGCGTGCCCTCCGGCATCACCGGAGTCGAGCGCCGCGCCGTCATCGAGGCCTCGACCCAGGCCGGCGCCCGCCAGGTGCACATCATCGAGGAGCCCATGGCGGCGGCCATCGGCTCGGGCCTCCCCGTCCACGAGGCCACCGGCAACATGGTCGTGGACATCGGCGGCGGCACCACCGAGGTCGCCGTCATCTCCCTCGGCGGAATCGTCACGGCACAGTCCATCCGGGTGGCCGGCGACGAGCTGGACAACGCGATCATCCAGCACATCAAGAAGGAGTACTCGCTCCTCCTCGGTGAGCGCACGGCCGAGCAGATCAAGATCACCATCGGCTCCGCCTACGACCTGGAGAAGGACGAGCACACCGAGATCCGCGGCCGCGACCTCGTCTCCGGTCTGCCCAAGACCGTGGTCATCTCCGCCGCCGAGGTCCGCAAGGCCATCGAGGAACCGGTCAACGCGATCGTCGACGCGGTGAAGACCACCCTCGACAAGTGCCCCCCGGAGCTCTCCGGTGACGTCATGGACCGCGGCATCGTTCTCACCGGTGGCGGCGCCCTGCTGCGCGGCCTCGACGAGCGCCTCCGCCACGAGACCGGGATGCCGATCCACATCGCCGAGGACCCGCTGGACTCGGTGGCGCTCGGCTCCGGCAAGTGCGTCGAGGAGTTCGAGGCCCTCCAGCAGGTCCTCGACGCCCAGCCGCGCCGCTAGCACCACGGACCGGGTCGGTGCGGTAGAACTACCGCACCGACCCCCGGCACACCCGGCACACCACGGAACAACGGAACAGACGAACCACGAGGAAAGGCACGGCCGCCGCACGTGAGGGACACACGAGAGAGCCGGCTGCTCCTGGTACTGCTGATCGCCATCGCGTTCGCGCTGATCACGGTGGACATCCGCGGCGGCCAGGAGTCACCCGTCGACGGTGCCCGGCAGGCCGCGGCGGCGGTCTTCGGGCCGGTCGAGAACGGTGTGGCCGCCGCCGTCGACCCCGTAGGCAACGCCATAGGCGCGGTACGGGACTCCGGCGAGCGGCACACCCGGCTCGCCGCCCTGGAGAAGGAGAACGCCGAGCTGAAGGCGAAGCTCGGCAGCGACGACCGCAACCGCAACCGGCTGAACGAGCTGGACACCCTGCTCAAGACCGCCGGAGCCGGCCAGTACGGCATCAAGGGCGCCCAGGTCGTCGCCATAGGAGCGGCCCAGGGCTTCTCCTGGACCGTCACCATCGACGTCGGCGCCCGCGACGGCATCCGCCGGGACATGACGGTGCTCAACGGCGCCGGACTCGTCGGCCGCGTCACCACCGTCGGCCCCTCCACCTCCACGGTCCTCCTCGCCAACGACCCCGACTTCACCGTCGGCACCCGCATGGAGAAGAGCGACGAGCTCGGCTTCGCCACCGGCCAGGGCAACAGCCCGCTGCGCGTCCAGCTCCTCAACGGCAAGGCCGAGGTCAAGCCCGGCGACCGGCTCGTCACCTTCGGCTCGCGCGCCGACAAGCCCTTCGTGCCCGGCGTCCCGGTCGGCGAGATCGTCCGCGTCGACCCGGCGGGCGGGGGCCTCACCCGCAACGTCTACGTCCGCCCGTACGTCGGCTTCACCAAGCTCGACATCGTCGGCGTCGTCGTCCAGGCCCCGCGCTCCGACCCGCGCGACGCGGTCCTGCCGCAGAAGCCGAAGCCCGCGCCGACCGTCACCGTCACCGTCACGCCGAAACCGGCGGACGGACAACAGACGGGGCAGGACCCGAACCAGGCCGGTCAGAACCAGGCCGGACAGAACCAGGCCGGTCAGAACCAGAACCAGGGGGACACGACACCGTGAAGTTCAACCGGATCCTCCTCTCCGCCGCCCTGATCGTGGTCGCCCTGGTCGTCCAGGTCTCCGTCCTCGCCCGCCTCCAGCTCCCCGGCGCCGTCCCCGACCTCGTCCTCCTCACCGTCGTCGGCCTCGCCCTCGTCTACGGACACGTCAGCGGCGCCCTCATCGGCTTCACCGCCGGACTCCTCGCCGACCTGGCCCCGCCCGCCGACCACGCCGCCGGCCGCTACGCCCTCGTGCTCTGCGTCATCGGCTACCTCGTCGGCCTGGCCCGCCCGGAGAACGGCCGGCTGACCTCCGCGGCCGGCCCCATGGCCGTCGTCGTCGCCGCGGCCGTCGGCTCCACGCTCCTCTACGCGGGCGTCGGCGCCCTCGTCGGCGACACCGCCGCCCGCCACGTCGGCCTGGGCTTCCTGCTGTTCACCGCGGCCCTGTACGACCTGCTCCTCGCGCCCTTCGTGGTGCCGCTCGTCATGGCCCTGGCCCGCCGCGCCGAGAACGATCCGCTCGCCGACGCCGGCGGGGGTGCCGGCACCGACGTCGCCTCCGGCTGGCTCGCCTCCGGCACCGGCCTGAGCATCGGTGCCCAGCGCGGCGGCCTGCGCGTGAAGGCCGCCCGGAACCGGGCCGCGCGCGCCGGACGCATCAAGGGAGTCAAGCGACTGTGAACGAGGGGGCCACGGCAGCATGAGCAACATCCCCGAGACCGGCCGGACCCCCCGGGTCCAGATCCGGCTCGTCGTCATCCAGATCCTCGTCTTCTCCCTGCTCCTCACCCTGGGGGGACGGCTCTGGTACCTCCAGATCCGCAACGGCAAGGAGTACACGGACGAGGCCAAGAACAACCACGTCCAGCAGGTCGTCCAGCCCGCCGTCCGCGGCTCGATCCTGGACGCCCGCGGCGTCCCGCTCGCCGACAACGAGACCCGGCTCGTGGTCTCCGCGTCCCGCACCGAGCTGATGAAGATGAAGGACGACGGCAAGGCCGTCCTCACCCGGCTCGCCGGGGTCCTCGGGATGAAGCCCGAGGACGTCGTCAACGCGATCCGGCTCTGCGACTCCAAGACCCCCAAGCCCTGCTGGAACGGCTCCCCGTACCAGCCGATCCCGGTCACGGACGAGGCCACCACGCAGCAGGCGCTGACGATCCGCGAGAGCTCCGAGGACTTCCCCGGCATCACCGCCGAGCCCACCGCCGTCCGCCGCTACCCGGCCCCCGGCAAGGCCCGCACCGCGCAGGTCCTCGGCTACCTCTCGCCCGTCACCGACTCCGAGATCGAGAAGGCCAAGGACACCGACTCGCCGTTCCTCCGCTCCGACCAGGTCGGCCGCTCCGGCATCGAGCGCACCTACGACAAGGAGCTGCGGGGCAAGGCGGGCGTCACCCGCTACGAGGTCGACAACCTCGGCCGCGTCATGGGCCAGGCCAAGGCCGACCCCGGGGTCGCCGGCTCCACCCTCGTCACCAGCATCGACGCCCGCGTGCAGGCCGTCGCCGAGTACGAGCTCCACGCGGCGATGAAGGAGGTCCGGAAGGAGACCGACAAGATCACCGGCCGGAAGTACGAGGCCGACGCGGGCGCCGTCGTCGTCATGGAGACCAAGACCGGCCGCGTCGTCGCGATGGCCTCCCAGCCCGACTACGACCCCAACGCCTGGGTCGGCGGCATCTCCGCCAAGGACTACTCCACCCTGACCAGCAAGGCCTCCAACTACCCGCTGCTCAACCGCGCCATCCAGGGCCAGGCCGCCGCCGGCTCCATCTTCAAGGTGATCTCGGCGAGCGCCGCTGTGCGGGCCGGCCACGACTTCAACGACAAGTACAACTGCAGCAGCTCGTACAGCCTCGGCAGCCGCAGCTTCGCCAACTTCGAGTCCCAGGGGCACGGCCCCATCACCCTCGGCGAGGCCCTCAAGTACTCCTGCAACACCGTCTTCTACGCCCTCGGCCACCAGGAGTGGCAGCGCGACGGCGGCATCACGCCCAAGAAGGACGCGAAGGACTGGTTCTACCGCACCGCCCGCGACTTCGGGCTCGGCGCCGAGACCGGCATCGACCTGCCGAACGAGGTGACCGGCCGCGTCCCCGACCGCAAGTGGAAGCAGGACTTCTGGGCGGCCAACAAGGACGTCTGGTGCAAGCAGGGCAAGAAGGGCGGCACCTACGTCCAGCAGATCGCCTACGAGAGCTGCCTCGAAGGCAACCAACTGAAGGCCTACGACAGCATCAACTTCGCCATCGGCCAGGGCGACGTCCTCGTCACCCCCATCCAGATGGCCACCATCTACGCCGCCATCTCCAACGGCGGCACCCTCTACGACCCCACCGTCGGCAAGGCCGTCATCAGCCCCGACGGCAAGAGCGTCCGGGAGATCAAGCCCACCTCCCACGGCAAGCTCCCGGTCAACGCCCAGACCATCAACGACCTCGACAAGGGCCTGCGCTCCGTCGTCGAGCCCGGCGGCACCGCCGCCTGGCGGTTCGGCGGCTGGCCCCAGGACAAGATCCCGATGCGGGCCAAGACGGGCACCGCCCAGGTGTACGGCAAGCAGACCACCTCCTGGCTGGCCACCTACACCGACGACTTCACCATCGTCATGACGATCTCCCAGGGCGGCACCGGCTCCGGCGCCTCAGGCCCCGCCGTGCGCAACATCTACGACGCCCTCTACGGCCTCGACGGCGAGGGCAACCAGGACCTCAAGCGGGCCCTGCTGCCCCAGCCGCAGAAGGCCCTGCCGAAGATCAACCGCTACGGCACCATCGACGCCCCCGCGATCAAGCCGTACGACCCCGCGAAGCAGAAGCCCGTCCCCGCGGGGGACGGCGAGCCCACGGGGGAGAACGACGGACAGCCGCCCCTGGCGGGGCCGCCGCCCGGCCGGAGGGACTGACCCGATGACGACCCGCACCAGCTTCTCCGTCTCCCGCTACGCCCCCCAGCGCGGGCCGCTCCTGAAGCTCACCGCCCGCGACTCCGTGCTGCGCCGCCTCGACTGGCCGATGCTGCTCTCGGCGCTCACCCTCTCCCTGCTGGGCGCCCTGCTCGTCTGGTCGGCCACCCGGGGCCGCACCCAGCTCAACCAGGGAGACCCGTACTACTTCCTCTTCCGGCACCTCCTCAACACCGGCATCGGCCTCGCCCTGATGGTCGGCACGATCTGGCTCGGCCACCGCACCCTGCGCGGCGCGGTGCCGGTCCTCTACGGCATCTCGATCGTGCTGATCCTCGCCGTCCTCACCCCGCTCGGCGCCACCATCAACGGCGCCCACGCGTGGATCGTGATCGGCGGCGGCTTCTCCCTCCAGCCCAGCGAGTTCGTCAAGATCACGATCATCCTGATCATGGCGATGCTGCTCGCGGCCAAGGTCGACGCGGGGGACCAGCTCCACCCCGACCACGGGACCGTCGCCAAGGCCCTCGTCCTCGCCGCCCTGCCCATGGGCATCGTCATGCTGATGCCCGACCTCGGCTCGGTCATGGTGATGGCGGTCATCGTCCTCGGTGTGCTGCTCGCCTCCGGCGCGTCCAACCGCTGGGTCCTCGGCCTGATCGGCGCGGGCGTCCTCGGCGCGTTCCTCGTCACCGCGCTCGGAATGCTCGACGAGTACCAGATCAACCGCTTCGCGGCCTTCGCCAACCCCGACCTCGACCCGGCGGGCGTCGGCTACAACACCAACCAGGCCCGCATCGCCATCGGCTCCGGAGGCCTCTACGGCACCGGCCTCTTCCAGGGGCACCAGACCAGCGGCCAGTTCGTGCCCGAGCAGCAGACCGACTTCATCTTCACCGTCGCGGGGGAGGAGCTGGGCTTCGTCGGCGCCGGCCTCATCCTCGTCCTCCTCGGGATCGTCCTCTGGCGCGCCTGCCGGATCGCCCGCGAGACCACCGAGCTCTACGGCACGGTCGTCGCCGCCGGGATCATCGCCTGGTTCGCCTTCCAGTCCTTCGAGAACATCGGCATGACCCTCGGCATCATGCCGGTCGCGGGCCTGCCCCTGCCGTTCGTCTCGTACGGCGGCTCGTCGATGTTCGCGGTGTGGGTGGCGATCGGACTCCTCCAGTCGATCCGCGTCCAGCGCCCGATGACGGCCTGATACCGGCCTTTCCGCCCGTTCGCCCGAGTACGCGGGCCCGTCGGCGGTTAGAAGCGGGGTATGGCCGAGACGAAGCGCGAGATCGAGCGGAAGTACGAAGCCACGACGGGAAGCGGCGTCCCGGACCTCACCCGGGTCCCGGACGTCGCGACCGTCGTCGACGACGGCGTCGTGGAACTCGACGCCACCTACCACGACACCCCCGACCTGCGCCTGGCCGCCGACTCGATCACCCTGCGCCGCCGCACCGGCGGCTCCGACGAGGGCTGGCACCTGAAGTTCCCCGTCGCCGCCGGCGTCCGCGACGAGATCCGCACCCCGCTCTCCGACGCCCTCCCGCCCGACCTGGCCGCCCTGCTGCGCTCCCGCGTCCGGGGCGCCGAGGTCGTGCCCGTCGTCCGGCTCCGCTCCGCCCGCGACGTCCGCCGGCTCCTCGACGCCGACGGCGGCCTCCTCGCCGAACTCTCCGTCGACACCGTCCGCGCCCGGCGCCTGCCCGGAGGCCCCCGGGCCTCCTGGACCGAGATCGAGGTCGAGGCCGCCGACGACGCGGACCCCGGCATCCTCGACGCCGTCGAGAAGCGCCTGAAGAAGGCGGGCGTCCGCCCCGCGCACGCCCCCTCCAAACTGGCCAGGGCCCTCGCGGAGACCGCCCCGGACGACCACGACGCCGACGACCGTCCCGACGCCCCGCCGCCCGCCGCACCCGGCACCGCCGGAGCCGCCGTCCTCGCCTACGTACGGAAACAGGCCGAGGCGATCGTCGCGCTCGACCCCGCCGTCCGCCGCGACCTGCCCGACGCCGTGCACCAACTCCGCGTCGCCTGCCGCCGCCTGCGCAGCGCCCTCAAGACGTACCGCTCCGTCCTCGACCGGAGGGCCACCGACCCCCTCGGCGCCGAACTCAAGTGGCTCGCGGGCGAACTGGGCGTCGCCCGCGACCAGGAGGTGCTCGCCGCCCGCCTCCGCGCCCGGCTCGACGACGTCCCCCGGCCCCTGCGCCGGGGCCCCGTGAAGGCCCGGCTGCGGATCTGGGACACCGCCCGCACCAAGGCGGCCCGCCGCAGGGCCCTCGCCGCCCTCGACTCCGACCGCCACCTCGCCCTCCTCGACCGGCTCGACGCCCTGCTCGCCGACCCGCCCCTGCGGAAGGCCGCCTCCCGGGACGCCGCGAAGGTCCTCGCCCGCGCCGTCCGCGAGGACCGCGCCCGGCTCGCCGCCCGCGTCGACCGCGCGCTCTCCCTCGCCCCCGGCCACGAGCGCGACCTCGCCCTCCACGAGGCCCGCAAGGCCGCCAAGCGCGCCCGCTACGCCGCCGACGCGGCCCGCCCCACCCTCGGCAAGTCCGCCAAGAAACTCTCCAAACGTGTGAAGAAGGTGCAGTCCCTGCTCGGCGAGCACCAGGACGGCGTGGTCGCCCGCGCCACCCTCCGCGACCTCGCCGCCCAGGCCCACGCGGCCGGCGAGACCGCCTTCACCTGGGGACTCCTGTACGGCAGGGAGGAGGCGGCGGCGGACGCGGCCGAGCGCGCGCTGCCGGAGGTCTGGGCGGAGGCCGCGTCCCCCTGACCCCGGAGCCTCGCGGGGCGGCTCGGGGCCACCGGGCACCGGGGTACGCTTGAGAGTCGCCCCCCTGCCCGCTCACGAAGGTTCGAGATGTCTGCTGCCGAGTCTGTCTTCCCGCAGCTCGAAGCCCTGCTCCCGCACGTGCAGAAGCCGATCCAGTACGTCGGCGGAGAGCTGAACTCCACGGTCAAGCCCTGGGACGAGTGCGACGTCCGCTGGGCGCTGATGTACCCGGACGCGTACGAGGTCGGCCTGCCCAACCAGGGCGTCATGATCCTCTACGAGGTACTGAACGAGCGCGAGGGCGTCCTCGCCGAGCGCACCTACAGCGTGTGGCCGGACCTCGAAGAGCTGATGCGCGAGCACGAGGTGCCGCAGTTCACGGTCGACAGCCACCGCCCGGTCGGTGCCTTCGACGTGTTCGGCCTGTCCTTCTCCACGGAGCTGGGCTACACCAACATGCTCACCGCGCTGGACCTCGCGGGCATCCCGCTGACCGCCGCGGACAGGACCGTCGACCACCCGATCGTGCTCGCCGGCGGCCACGCCGCGTTCAACCCCGAGCCGATCGCGGAGTTCATCGACGCGGCGGTCATCGGCGACGGCGAGCAGGCCGTCCTCGACATGACCGCGATCATCCGCGCCTGGAAGGCGGAGGGCAGGCCGGGCGGCCGCGAAGAGCTCCTCTTCCGCCTCGCGAGGACCGGCAACATCTACGTCCCGCGCTTCTACGACGTCGAGTACCTCCCGGACGGCCGCATCGGCCGCGTCGTGCCCAACCGGTCCGGCGTGCCGTGGCGCGTCTCCAAGCACACCGTCATGGACCTCGACGAGTGGCCGTACCCCAAGCAGCCCCTCGTCCCGCTCGCGGAGACCGTCCACGAGCGCATGTCCGTCGAGATCTTCCGCGGCTGCACCCGCGGCTGCCGCTTCTGCCAGGCCGGCATGATCACGCGCCCCGTGCGGGAGCGAAGCATCACCGGCATCGGCGAGATGGTCGAGAAGGGCCTCAAGGCGACGGGCTTCGAGGAGGTCGGCCTCCTCTCCCTCTCCTCGGCGGACCACACCGAGATCGGCGAGATCGCCAAGGGCCTCGCGGACCGCTACACCGAGGACAAGGTGGGCCTGTCCCTCCCCTCGACCCGCGTGGACGCCTTCAACGTCGACCTGGCCAACGAGCTGACCAGGAACGGCCGCCGCTCCGGCCTCACCTTCGCCCCCGAGGGCGGCTCCGAGCGGATGCGCAAGGTCATCAACAAGATGGTCTCGGAGGAGGACCTCATCCGGACCGTCTCCACCGCGTACGGCAACGGCTGGCGCCAGGTGAAGCTGTACTTCATGTGCGGCCTGCCGACGGAGACCGACGAGGACGTCCTCCAGATCGCCGACATGGCGATGAACGTGATCGCCGAGGGCCGCAAGGTCTCCGGCCAGAACGACATCCGCTGCACCGTCTCCATCGGCGGCTTCGTGCCCAAGCCGCACACCCCCTTCCAGTGGGCCCCGCAGCTCTCGGCCGAGGAGACGGACGAGCGCCTGCGCAAGCTCCGCGACAAGATCCGCGGCGACAAGAAGTACGGCCGCTCGATCGGCTTCCGCTACCACGACGGCAAGCCCGGCATCGTCGAGGGCCTCCTCTCGCGCGGCGACCGGCGCCTCGGCAGCGTCATCCGCGCCGTGTACGAGGACGGCGGCCGCTTCGACGGCTGGCGCGAGCACTTCTCGTACGACCGCTGGATGGCCTGCGCCGAGAAGACGCTCCCCGAGTACGGCGTGGACGTCGCCTGGTACACCACCCGCGAGCGCACCTACGAGGAGGTCCTGCCCTGGGACCACCTGGACTCCGGCCTCGACAAGGACTGGCTCTGGGAGGACTGGCAGGACGCCCTTGACGAGACCGAGGTCGAGGACTGCCGCTGGACCCCGTGCTTCGACTGCGGCGTCTGCCCCCAGATGGACACCCACATCCAGATCGGCCCCACCGGCAAGAAGCTGCTGCCGCTGACGGTCGTCAAGTAGGACCTCCGGGCGACGGCCCGGCGCGGAAGAGAGGCGTTCGGACGATCCGGTCCGGGCGCCTCTCGGCGTTCTCGGGGCCTGTTCAGGAAGAACCCCCACGGCTCGCCTTCGCCCCCGAGGGCGGCCGGCTCGGAGCCGGGGACCGGACGTCGTCCCGGAAGATCGAGCCCGAGACGCCTCGTCGTGGCGCTTCGCGGCGAAGCTAGGCTTCCGCGCATGATCGACCGTCTCGGTTACACCTGCTCATGCTGCGGCGAGTACCACGCGGAACTTCCGATGGGCTACAGCGCTGCGGCCCCCGACGTCTGGGACGCGCGCTTCGAAGGACGGTCCGACAGCCTGCTCTCGTCGGACCAGTGCGTCATCAAGGCCCGGCACTACTTCATCAAGGGGTTGATCGAGATACCCGTCATCGGCAGTGACGAGGTGTTCTCGTGGGGCGTCTGGGTCTCCCTCAGCCGGGACAACTTCTCCCGGGCCGCGGACATGTGGAACACGCCCGGCCGTGAAGACGAGAAGCCGTACTTCGGCTGGCTGACCACCGAACTGCCGGTCTACTCGCCCGGTACCACCCACCTGAAGACGAACGCCCACACCCGCCCGGTCGGCCGACGCCCTTACATCGAGCTCGAACCCACCGATCATCCTCTCGCGGTCGAGCAGCGCACGGGCATCGGTCTCGACCGCGTCCGTGAGATCGCCGAAGCCGTCCTCCACGGCGATGGGAAGGGCCGCTGACCGGCCCTTCCGACATCGGTCTCGCGATGCCGTCCGATGCGTCCTTGGCTACCCTGTAAGGACGGTGACCTGCGGAAACGGACTGAGCGGGTTGTCTTTGGCAAGCCCACGTACGAGACGGACGCCGCCTGATGCGGCCGTCTCGTCACTCCTGGCCGTGGAGGCGGTCGGGCCGGCAGTGCCGACGTCCGGAAGAGGGTTGACGGCGCATGAGTCGTCGTACTGGTGGTTTCGCCGGCGCTTGGGCCGAGGCGCAGCGCCAACAGCAGCGTCGGCTGGAGGCCGAGGCCAGACAGCAGCGGGAACAAGAGCGGCAGGAACGGGCCCGCCAACGGCGTGCCGCGCAGGCTCACCGGGAGCAACGGCAGGCGGAGGCCCGACGGCGCACGGCAGAGTTGGAGGCGCGGGTCGCGTCGCTGCGGGAGGTGCTCTCCACCGGCTGCCGGGTTCCTGCCTTCAGAGCGGTTTCGCTGCTGCGTTCCGAAGAGGTCCGCCCTTTCTCGCCCGGACCGTTGGCGGCGCCGGTTCCCCTGCCGGACCCGGACGAGTACCGGGCCCGGACCGGATGGACCTCGATGCGGCGGACGCGCGCGCGGGCCGAGGCACGTGCCTGCTTCGAGCGCGACCTGCAGGCGGCCCAGGCCGAGGAGGCCCGGCGGCAGCAGCACGTGGCGGTCCAGCGGCGCGAGTACGACCGGTGGGCGGAAGCGCGACGATCGGAGGCGCGTCGGCACAACGCGGGCGTCACCAGGATGCTCGAAGAGGTCCGGCGAGGAGAGCCCGACGCCGTCGTCGAGTACTTCACGACGGCCCTCCACGCGTCCCCGGCACGGCCCGAAGGGTTCCCCCGGCAGGTCGCGGCGGCTTACGACACGGCGGCACGACAGCTGGTGCTCGACTGGGAGCTGCCGGGGTACGGAATCGTTCCCGAGGCGAAGTCGGTGCGGTACGTGCCGACCCTCGACCAGGACAAGGAGACGCCACGTCCGGAGGGCCAACGCCGTGCGCTGTACCGCGAGGTTCTCGCGCAGTGCGTGTTGCTGGTCCTGCACGACCTGTTCGCGGCGGACGAGTTCGACGTGCTCGAATCCGTGGCGCTGAACGGATTCGTGGACGATCACGACCCGGTGACGGGCCGGCGGGCGCGCATCTTCCTGGCGACCGTCATGACACGACGACCGGCGTTCAACGGGCTGCGCCTGGAACAGGTGGACGCGGTGAGCTGCCTGACCGACGGGCTGCGGGGACAGCTCTCGTCCCGGCCGGACCGACTCGACCCCGTGCGTCCCGCCCGCGTGCCGCAGGACGTCGGAGACCACGTGGTCACCCACGGCGACGACGAGGAACCGGATCTGTACGCGATGGACCCCGTCGCCTTCGAGGCGCTCGTCGCCGAGCTCTTCCGGGCCATGGGAATGCGGGCCGTGACGACCCAGCGCTCGAACGACGGCGGTGTGGACGTCGATGCCGTCGACCCCGCTCCGATCCGCGGCGGCAAGATCGTCGTACAGGTGAAGCGCTACCGCGCCACCGTGCCGCCCACGGCCGTCCGCGACCTGTACGGCACGATGCAGGACGCGGGCGCCAACAAGGGCGTCCTGGTGACCACGGCGGGGTTCGGCCCCGGCTCGCACGCGTTCGCCCACGGCAAGCCCCTGGAACTCGTCTCGGGCGGTGAGCTCATCGACCTGCTCCACCGGCACGGACTGCGCGGACGCCTGGGAGAGGGCGGCCGGGCGGCACCGACGCCCCCGCCGTCGCCCCCGGGCCCGGCGACCCCGCCCGACGACCACAACGTGCTCGGCGTGTCCTGGTCCGGCGACGTCGCCCTGGACGTCTGCGCGCTCGTCTGCTCGGGCGGCCGGGTCCTCGGCGACGATCACTTCGTCTTCTACAACAACGTTCGGAGCCCGGACGGCTCCGTGCGCCTGCTCCCGGCCGTGGTGCCGGACAAGGCGGCGATCCGCGTCTCGTTCGACTCGTTGCCGGATGCCGCCGACCGGGTCGTCCTGGCGGTCGCGATCGCCCCGGAGGTCGACCCCGACGCGGATCTGGCCGGGTTCACGGATGCGCGCATCCGCCTGCTCGATCCGTCCATGACGGAACTCGCCGGACTCGCGGTGTCCGACGGGCGCCCTCGGGAGACCGCCCTGGTGCTCGGTTCCTTCCGGCGCAGGGACAACGGCGACTGGGACTTCGTACTGGGCGGCAAGGGGTACACGGGAGGGCTGGGGCAGCTCGTCCGGGACTACGGCATCACGGTCGTCACGTAGGGCCCCGGGCGACGGCCCGGCGCGAGGGGTGAACCCTCCGCCGGGCCGTCGCGTCATGTTCGGCATGAGCATGGAACACCCGACGTCACCTGCGCTGATCCGCATCCCGGTCCGGATCGTCGTGCTCGTGGCCGTCCTGCCGGTCCGCATGGCCTGGGACGCCCTCACCGCCACGGGCCGCCTCCTCGACCGGACCCTGCTCCGCCCGGCGGGCCGTGGCCTGGAGTGGCTGTGGCGAAAGGCCCTCGCACCGGCGGGCCGGGGACTGGTGTGGCTGCTCGGGGCGGTGTTGGTGTGGCCGTGGGTGGCGCTGTGGCGGTACGTGGTGGTGCCGGTGGCCCGGTACGGGGTCGCCGTCCCGGCCGTGTGGCTGTACCGGACGCTCCTGCGCCCGGCCGGGCGGGGGCTGCTCCGGGGGCTCGCGGTGGCGGGGGAGGGGCTCGGGTGGTTCCTTCCCCGGCTGGGCCGGGCGGTGTTCGTGTGGCCGTGGGTGGGGCTGTGGCGGTACGTGGTCGTGCCGGTGGCCCGGTACGGGATCGCCGTCCCGGCCGTGTGGCTGTACCGCCGGGTCCTCTCCCCGCTCGGCACCGGCTGCCTGTTCCTCCTGGAGAAACTCCTCCTCGTCCCCTTCGTCGCGCTCTTCCGGTACGTCCTGGTCCCCCTGCTCCGGTACGGGGTCGCCGTCCCCGCGCTCTGGCTCGGCCGGCACGTGCTCACCCCGCTGGGGCGGGGCCTGGGACGGTGCTTCCGGCAGGCCGGACGGGGGCTCGGGTGGTTCCTTCCCCGGCTGGGCCGGGCGCTGTTCGTGTGGCCGTGGGCCGGGCTGTGGCGGTACGTGGTCGCGCCCGTCGCCCGGTACGGGATCGCCGTCCCCGCCGTCTGGCTCTGGACCCGGGTCCTCGTGCCCGTCGGGCGGGAGGTGCGGGACGCGCTCGCCCTGTGCTGGCGGGTCGCCGGATTCGTGTCGCGGGCCGTCGGCCGGGGACTCAAGTGGCTCGCGTGGAACCTGCTCGGACGGCCCCTGGTCCGGGTCTGGCAGGGGCTCCGGTGGTGCGGCCGGCATCTCGTCGCGCGGCCCCTGGCCCGGGCATGGCGCGGGCTCCGCTGGTGCGGTCGGCACCTCGTCGCGCGGCCCGTCGCCCTGGTGTGGGCGGCCGTCGTCCGGCCGGCCGGGCGCTGGGTCCGGGACGGCGTCTGGGCCCCGGCGCGCCGGGTCGCCGTCGAGGCGGGACGCGCCGCGAAGGAAGCGCTCGTCTCCGCCCGCGCCACCGTCCGGGAGGCCCGCCGGGACGCCTGGCGCGCGCTCGTCGGCGCGGCCCGGCCGGTCGAGCCCCGGGAACCGGAGGCGGCCCGGGCGCGTACTCTGGGTAGTACAACGAACGTCTCCGGCGCGGTGCCCGCCCCCGAGATCTCCCTGCGGAAGCGGGGGTGAACCGGGCGGACCCCCCGAAGCGACCCGCACATCTCGTGGACGGCGCACGCCCGCGCCGCCCCGCAACGAGGAGAAGAACCACTGGGCAAGCGACAGCCCGAAGGCCCGCCGCCCGCACCGGCGGTGCAGCGCATCCGACTGCGCTACACCAAGCGCGGCCGCCTCCGGTTCACCAGCCACCGCGACTTCCAGCGCGCCTTCGAGCGCGCCCTGCGCCGCGCCGAGGTGCCCATGGCGTACTCGGCCGGCTTCACCCCCCACCCCAAGGTGTCGTACGCCAACGCCGCCCCGACCGGGACCGGCTCCGAGGCCGAGTACCTGGAGATCGCCCTCACCGAGGCGCGCGACCCGGAGACCCTGCGGGCCCTGCTCGACGAGTCCCTCCCCGCCGGCCTCGACATCACCGACGCCGTCGAGGCCCGCACCTCGGGCCTCGCCGACCGGCTCACCGCCTCCGTCTGGGAGCTGCGCCTCGAAGGCGTCGCCCCCGAGGCGGCGGAGAAGGCCGTCGAGGCGTTTCTCGCGGCCGAGACCGTGGAAGTACAGCGCAAGACGAAGAACGGCGTCCGCACCTTCGACACCCGTTCCGCGGTCACCGAGCTGACGGCCGTCCGTCCCCAGGGCGACCCCCGGGAAGATGGGCCGCTGGACAGCGCCTGTGCGATACTGCGGCTGGTTGTTCGGCACGTGACACCTGCCGTACGACCCGACGACGTCCTGTCCGGTCTCCGAGCCGTGGCCGACCTGGCGCCGCCGGTCCCCGCCGCGGTGACCAGGCTGGCGCAGGGGCCCTTCGACGAGGAGTCCGGCACGGTGACCGACCCGCTCGCGCCCGACCGCGAGGCAGTCACGGCCGCTTCACCCACGGCCGCCGCGACCGCCCCGGCGACGGCGCCGGGTACGGACACCGCGTAGGGAGCGGTCGTCGCAGCGCAGCCCTGGCACTCGGGAGCCACCTGGGTCGGGCCGCGCACTGACCAGAAGACTTTCGCCAGGCCGTCCGCACAGGGCGTACGGAACCGGCGAGCCAGACATACAGCTCCCGTGCGGCGCCCGCGCCCCGGACGGCGGCACCTCGCCCCAGGCGTGACCGTGCCGCCGGACCGGAACCAGACGCGGCGCCCGGGAGCGTGACGGGAGAACCCCGGATGCCCGAGTCCAACGAAGACACCAATGCCCCCGGTGACAAGCTGCCGCCGCGCCGCAGGCGCCGCGCCGCTTCCCGCCCCGCCGGTCCGCCGGTGACGGGCGCGACCGCCGAGACCCCGGCCGCCGACGCGCCGGAGTCCGCCGAGGTCACCCGGTCGGCCCCCGAGCCGGCCGCCGAGACCGCGCCGGTCGAAGCCGAGGCCGCCCCCGCGCCGCGCACCCGCCGCCGGGCCACCCGCAAGGCCACCGCGCCCGCCGCGGAGACGGCGGAGCCGACGCAGCCGGCCGAGGCCCCGGCGCAGACGCCCGAGCCGGTCGCGGAGACCGCGCCCGAGGCCGCCGAGGAGGCCCCCGAGGCCCCCGAGGCCGCTCCGGCCCGCCCGGCCCGTCGCCGCGCCACCCGCAAGGCCACCGCTCCGGTGACCTCCCCGGCGGAGACCGCCGAGGCCCCCGCTGCCGCCGCGCCTTCCGCGCCCGAGGCCGCCGAGCCGGTGACCGCCGCGCCCGCCGCCGAGCCGGCCGTCGAGGAGGCCGCTCCGCCGGCCCGTACCCGCCGCCGTGCCACCCGTAAGGCCACCGCTCCGGTGACCTCCCCGGAGGAGGCCGCCGAGCCGGTCGCCGAGGCCGCCGCGCCTTCCGCGCCCGAGGCCGCCCCGGTCGAAGCCGAGGCCGCCCCCGCGCCGCGCACCCGCCGTCGCGCCACCCGCAAGGCCACCTCTCCCGAGCCGGTCGCCGAGACGCAGGCCGCCGAGGCGGCCGTCGAGACGCCCGTCGCCGGTGAGTCGCTGCCCGAGGCCGCCGTCGCGCAGATCGCCGCCGACGAGACCGAGGTCGCCGCCGCCGAGACCGCCGCCACGCGCGGTCGCGGCCGCCGCCGCGTCTCCTCGCCGCAGTTCACCTCCGAGCCGGCCCCGGCCCGCGAGCCGCGCCGCGCCGCGCGCCCCGCCGTCGCCGTCTTCCAGGCCCCGGTGTTCGCCGAGCCGATGTTCCAGACCCCGGAGACGGCCGCCGCGGCCGCCGCCGCCGTGCCCGCGGAGCCGGAGGCCGACGAGGTCGAGGAGACGGAGGAGACCGTCGAGACGGTCGAGGCCGAGGAGACCCCCGAGGCCGCCCCGGCCGCCGCCGAGACCGGCTCCCGCCGCCGTCGCCGCCGTCGCGGCGAGCCCGTCGCCGTCGAGCCCGTCCCGGCCACCGTGGCCGACGAGCCCGAGGTCGAGGCCGCCGCCGACGAGGTCGAGGAGACGGAGGAGGCCGAGGAGACGGACGAGTACGAGGACCGTCCCTCCCGCCGCCGTCGCCGTGGCGGCCGCCGCCGCCGTCGCGGTGAGCTCGCCGAGGCCGAGGAGTCCGAGGAGGGCGAGGAGCCGCACGCCGAGGACGAGTCCGAGGAGTCCGAGGACGGCGAGGAGGAGTCCGAGGACGCCGAGGGCCTCGCCGGAGGCTCCAGCAGCTCCCGCCGTCGTCGCCGTCGCCGCCGTCGCAGCGGGGACGCCTCCGCCGACGCCGCCGAGGCGGGCGACGAGGACGGCGTCCGTACGGTCGTCAAGGTCCGCGAGCCCCGCCCGGCCCGCGAGAAGGCCGAGCCCGGCACCGGCGCCGACGAGGTCCAGTCCATCAAGGGCTCGACCCGCCTGGAGGCCAAGAAGCAGCGCCGCCGCGAAGGCCGCGAGCAGGGCCGCCGCCGCGTCCCGATCATCACCGAGGCCGAGTTCCTCGCCCGCCGCGAGGCCGTCGAGCGCGTCATGGTCGTCCGCCAGAGCGGCGAGCGCACCCAGATCGGCGTCCTCGAAGACAACGTGCTCGTCGAGCACTACGTCAACAAGGAGCAGGCCACCTCGTACGTCGGCAACGTCTACCTGGGCAAGGTCCAGAACGTCCTGCCGTCCATGGAGGCCGCCTTCGTCGACATCGGCAAGGGCCGCAACGCCGTCCTGTACGCCGGCGAGGTCAACTTCGAGGCGCTCGGCATGGGCCACGGCCCGCGCCGCATCGAGTCCGCCCTCAAGTCCGGCCAGTCGGTCCTCGTCCAGGTCACGAAGGACCCGATCGGCCACAAGGGCGCCCGTCTGACCAGCCAGGTCTCCCTGCCCGGCCGCTACCTCGTGTACGTGCCCGAGGGCTCGATGACCGGCATCAGCCGCAAGCTCCCCGACACCGAGCGCGCGCGCCTGAAGACCATCCTCAAGAAGATCGTCCCCGAGGACGCGGGCGTCATCGTGCGCACCGCCGCCGAGGGCGCGAGCGAGGACGAGCTGCGCCGCGACGTCGAGCGCCTGCAGGCGCAGTGGGAGGACATCCAGAAGAAGGCGAGGAGCGGCAACGCCCCGACGCTGCTCTACGGCGAGCCGGACATGACCGTCCGGGTCGTCCGCGACATCTTCAACGAGGACTTCTCCAAGGTCATCGTCAGCGGCGACGACGCGTGGGAGACCATCCACGGGTACGTCGGCCACGTCGCCCCGGACCTGACCGACCGCCTGTCCAAGTGGACGAGCGAGGTCGACGTCTTCGCGACGTACCGCATCGACGAGCAGCTGATGAAGGCGCTCGACCGCAAGGTCTGGCTGCCGTCCGGCGGCTCGCTGGTGATCGACAAGACCGAGGCGATGATCGTCGTCGACGTCAACACCGGCAAGTTCACCGGCCAGGGCGGCAACCTGGAGGAGACCGTCACCAGGAACAACCTGGAGGCGGCCGAGGAGATCGTGCGCCAGCTGCGGCTGCGCGACCTCGGCGGCATCGTCGTCATCGACTTCATCGACATGGTCCTGGAGTCCAACCGCGACCTGGTGCTGCGCCGCCTCCTGGAGTGCCTGGGCCGGGACCGGACCAAGCACCAGGTGGCCGAGGTCACCTCGCTCGGCCTGGTCCAGATGACCCGCAAGCGGGTCGGCCAGGGCCTCCTGGAGTCCTTCTCCGAGACCTGCGTCCACTGCAACGGGCGCGGCGTCATCGTCCACATGGAGCAGCCGACCACCTCCGGCGGCGGTGGCGGCGGCAAGCGCGCGAAGAAGCGCGGCCGCGGCGGGGACGGACACGTCCACGAGCACGAGCACGCCGAGGCCGTGGAGTCCGGCGTCGACGCCGAGGCCCAGGAGACCGAGACCGAGGCCGAGGTCGCCGCGGAGCTGGCCGCCCCGGTGGCCGTGCCGGTGCCGATCGCCCCGGACGAGGAGCTGTACGGCTCCGTCGCCGAGGCGGAGGCGGCCGCCACGCGCGGCCGTGGCCGCCGTCGCGCGACCCGCCGGGTGACCGCCCCGGTCGCCTCGACGCCCGTCGCCCCGACGCCGGTCGCCCCGGCCCCGGTCGTCGTGACCGAACCCGTGGCCGAGCCGGCCGCCGGTCCCGAGGCCGTCGAGCCCGAGCCCGCTCCCGTGGCGGAGACCGGGACCGCGGTGGAGACCGTGGCCGAGGAGCCGGCCGCCCCGGCCCCGCGCGGCCGCCGCCGTGCCACCCGCCGGGCGACCTCCCTGGTCGTCTCGACCACGGAGCCGGCCGAGCCGGTCACCGTCGTGGAGACCGAGGCCGTCGCGGCACCGGTCGCGGAGCCGGAGCCCGTCGTGACCGAGGAACCCGCCGCCGAGGAGGCCCCCGTGGCCGCCCCGCCGCGCGCCCGCCGCCGGGTGGTCCGCAAGGCCACCGCCCCGGCCGGTTCGCCCGCGGGCGCCGAGGAGGCCGCCGTCGTGGTGGTCGCCGCGACCCCGGCCGCGGAGACCGAGGTCGCCGACACCGAGGCCGAGCCCGCCCCCGCCAAGAAGACGGCGGCGCGCAAGACCACGGCGAAGAAGGCCACGGCCAAGAAGGCCGCCACCAAGAAGACGGCGGCGACCAAGAAGACCGCGGCGAAGAAGACGACGACCGCCAAGAAGACCACGGCCAAGAAGGCGGCGGAGAAGACCTCCGCCCCGGCCCAGGACTGACCGGCGGGAAGATTCACCAGAGCCCCGCTCGGCACCGGAACCCCCGGTGTCGAGCGGGGCTTCTGCATGTGCCCGACAATTTTTTGGCGAAGATCATTCGATGTCGGACATCGCCCGTTGCTCTCCCCTCACAGGAAGTGCACAGTATCGACATAGCTCTTTTGCGGTTGTCGTGGGTGGGGATTCCGACATCGGGGGAACAAGGGCGGGTCTGCGTACGACGCACCCGCCTTCTCTTTTGCTGCTGTACGCGCGTTCCGTCTGTCTCCTGCGGCGTAGACCGCTGCCCAAGCGCATCGCGCGCACGACGGAGATGGACACAAGCTCGTGAGAAGAAGCACCAGTTCCGCGCCACGTGGCGCGGTCTGGCGGCGCACCGCCAGGGGGGTGGTGGCCGTTTCGGCCGCCGCCCTCGCGATAGCCCTCTCGGCCGGGCCGGAGCCGCTGGGGAACGCGGCCGTCGCGGCCCCCGGATGTTCCGGAGCAGGATCGGACTTCAACGGTGACGGGTTCCGGGACACGGCCGTCGCCGACCCGCAGGCCACCGTCAACGGCATCGCCAAGGCCGGAGTCGTGCACATCGTGTACGGCGGCGGTGCGGGCACGCTCGAACTGACGCAGGAGGCGGCCAAGGCCGGCCCCTCCGAGGCGGACGACGCCTTCGGCCACGCGCTGGCCGTCTACGACGCCGACCTCGACGGATGCGCCGATCTGGCGATCGGCACGCCGTACGAGGACGTCGGCACGCAGGTCGACTCGGGCCGGGTCGTCGTCGTCTACGGTGCGCCGGCCGGCCTGGGCGCGGGCCGGACGACCACCGAGTACGTCCAGCAGACCGCCCCGCTGGCGGCCATCGCGGCCGAGGCCTACGACTGGTTCGGCTACTCCGTCACGGCCGGGAAGACCGCGGGGGGAGTGCCGTTCATGGCCGCCGGTATGCCCGGCGAGGACATCGGCACGGGCATCGACGCCGGAGCCTTCGTCTACTTCTCCGGCTCCACCACCGTGACGGCCGGTGTCGTCAACCAGGACGTGAGCACCACCGCCGGAGCCGTGCCGGACGCCGTGGAGTCGTACGACCGCTTCGGCGAGGTCCTCGTGGCGACCCCGCACTACCTGGCCGCCAGTTCCCCGGGCGAGGCCCAGGGGACCCTGGAGGAGGCGGGAGCGGTGACGATCTTCAACCACGCCCTCACCTCCAACGTGCCCAAGCCGCTGAACGCGATCACCCAGGACAGCCCGAACGTCAACGGTGGCTGTGAGTTCGACGACGGCTTCGGCACGGCGCTCGCGGCGGTCACCCCCTTCACCAGCGCTGCCGTCGGGCCCAAGCTGCTCCTCGCCGTCGGCATCCCCGGCGAGGACCTCACCGCCGACGTCGGCCTCTCCACCGAGTACCTCGCCGTCGACGGCGGCGCCGTCCAGGTCTTCTCGATCGACAGCGCGGGCGCGTACACGGAGGAGAACTGGATCGACCAGGACAGCGCCGACGTCGAGGACAAGGTGGAGGCCGGCGACTACTTCGGCCGGAGCATCGTGGCCCACACGGAACCCGGTCCCAACTTGATCCACCTCGCGGTCGGTGTTCCGGGGCAGGACGTCGACGGTGTCGTCGACCGCGGAGCCGTGCAGATATTCACGGCCTACAGCGCCCCGGGGACCTCCGACCGGCTCCTGGAGCCGGGCGTGGAGATCCCGGCCCCGGCCGGACCCCGTCTGTACACCGGCCTGAACATCGGCGACGGTGCGAACGGACTGTACGTGGGCCTGCCCTACGGCCCGCCCGAGGGCCACGCCGTCCACGTCTACGCGTGGCCCGCCAGCAGGGGGGCGACCACCTGGCGCGACACCCCCAGCAGCACGTTCAGGCCGGGTGAAGGCGGGCTGCCCGCCGAGCACAAGACCTTCGGAACGGTGGTCCGCTGATGTTCCGTCACCCGAACCGTCACACCCCCGCGGAACGCACCACGCTGCGCCGCGTCTCCCTGGCGGCCCTCCTCGCCGGAGCCCTCGCCGCCACCACGGTCCTCCCCGGCACGGGGGCGGGCACCGGGCCCGCCACGGCCGCGGAGCCCGTCGCCGCCGACGCCCCCGCCCGGACGGAGACCGAGGCCCTGGCCACGGCCCGTAAGAGCGGCAAGCAGGTCGAGGTCCTCGGTCTGCGCACCGAGCGGCGCGAGATCTTCGCCGCGCCGGACGGCACGTACACGGCACGGGAATACACCGAGCCGATCCGAGCCGTGCAGAACGGCAAGTGGGTCGACATCGACAAGACCCTGGTCAGGCGCGCGGACGGCAGCGTCGGTCCGAAGGCGGTCACCGTCGGCCTGACCTTCTCCGACGGCGAGGCGGGCAAGCCCTTCGTCACCATGCGCCGCGGCACCCGTGAGATGGCGCTGACCTGGCCCCACGGCAAGCTCGCCGCGCCCGTGATCGACGGCGACTCCGCGACCTACCCCGACGCCCTGCCGGGGGTCGACCTCAAGGTGCGGGCCGAGGCGAACGGCTTCGGTCACCTGCTGGTGGTCAAGACCCCGGAGGCGGCCGCGGACCCGCGACTGCTGAAGCTGGACCTAGGCCTGAAGACCAAGGGGCTGACGTACAAGAAGGATGCCAACGGCGCGGTCACCGCCGAGGACAGCGTGGTCGGCGGCACGGTCTTCCAGTCCGGTGCCCCGAGCATGTGGGACTCGGCCGCCTCCCTCGAGGACGCCGCCCGCGCCCAGGGGCCGGCGGCCGTCGCCAAGTCGCTGACCGCGGCGCGCGCGGACGCCGCTCCGGCGGCGCGGACCGCCGACACGGCCCCCGTTCCCGCCCTGGAAGGACCGGGCGGCGGTGGCAAGGCCGTTCCGCTCGGTGTCGAACTGTCCCAGGGGAAGATGACCCTGGTCCCCGACCAGACGATGCTGCGTTCCGGCTCCACGGTCTTCCCGGTGGTCATCGACCCCATCCAGAAGACCACCGACCGCACCGGCTGGACCGCCGTCATGTCCGGCAAGCCCACGGTGGGCGAGTGGCAGTACTCGGGCAGCGCGGGAGTCGGCAAGTGCCCGACCGACTACAACGCCGCGTCCTGCGCCGGTGTCGGCGTGCGCCGCGTGATGTTCACGTTCCCGCTGTCCTTCTACAAGAACAAGCAGATCCTGAGCGCGAACTTCGCGGCGCGCGTCCAGCACGTGTACTGGGCCGATGCCCGCGCGGAACCCGTCCAGCTGTACCGGGTGGCGGGCAGCACGGCCCGCATCGACTCCAGCAGCAACTGGAGCAACACGCAGAACGTCACCCTCACCACGCTGGAGACGCTCGACCAGAAGATCCAGCCCTCGAACTGCGAGTCCCAGGCGAACCTGAACATCAAGTCAGCGCCGAACGGCGGCCTCAGCAACAGCGTGCGTACTGCGGCCCAGGAGGGCTGGAACTCGATGGTCCTCGGCCTGAAGGCCCAGGACGAGAGCACCTTCGGCGGCTGGAAGCGGGTCTGCGGCAACGCCTACCTGTCCATCAGCTACAACACGCTGCCGGGCAAGATCGAGGCGGGCGCCATGTCGGCGAACCCCGGCGGCGCCTGTGTGACGGGCGCGAACCGGCCTTACACCGACGTGCCGCCGACGTTCAAGGTCTACGCCAACGACGCCGACAAGGGCGACCAGGTCAAGGTCCGCTTCAGGGTCGAGTGGAAGGACGCGGCCGGTGCGGCCAAGTCCTACGAGGAGGACACGGTCTACAAGGCGCCGACCTCCACGACCTCGTTCAACCACAAGGTCAGGTCGGTGATCCCCGAACTCACGCCCATCTCCTGGAGCGTCGTCGCGCACGACGGGGACGGCTGGGGTCCGTGGAGCGGCAAGTGCGAGTTCATGTACGACAAGACGTCTCCCAGCCAGCCCACCGTCACCACCTTGCAGTACCCGAGCGACGACTTCTACCACGACGGCGTCGGAGCTCCGGGCACGTTCACCTTCGCGCCCAGCGGTAAGAACGCCGCTTTCGACAAGGACGTGATCAAGTACCGCTACTCCTTCGACGGGGAGCCCAACAAGGAGGTCGCCAACACCACCGGCGGCGGTCCCGCCTCCGTGAGCTGGACGCCCACCCGACCCGGCCCGCACTGGGTCGACGTCGTCGCGGTCGACAAGGCGGCGCACCCCAGCGTCCTCACCCGGTACAGCTTCAAGGTGACCTCCGGCGCGATCGCGGCCGCGCAGTGGAACCTCGCCGACGAGCCGGGCAGTGAGGGCGTCTTCGAGGAACAGGAAAAGTATCCGGCGGCCTTCGGCTCCGGCGTCACCTTCGGCGTTCCCGGACCGGGCGGCGCCATCGACTCGGCGGCGCGCTTCGACGGCACCGCCGACAGCTGGGTCGAAGCCCGCAGCACCGTGCTGGACACCTTCAACGGCTTCAGCGTCAGCGCCTGGGCCCGTCCCACCGACCTGAGCCGCAACATGACGGTGGTCAGCCAGGACGGCACCGGTGAGCCGGGCTTCGTCCTCGGCTACGACGCGGTGGCCAAGAACTGGAAGTTCTCCGTCCCGGCCGCCGACGTGGAGAGTCTCGGCGAGTGGAAGGCCGTGGCCACCGGAACCGCCCCGGTCGTCGGCGACTGGGTACTGCTGACCGGTGTGTACGACCGCACCAGCCGCAAGCTCCAGCTGTACGTGAACAAGGTGCTCAGGGCGGAGACGATCCGCCGCTCCGCCTGGAAGTCGCACGGGGCGTTCCAGATCGGCCGCCACATCGACAAGACGGGGTACGAGGACTCCTTCGTCGGCGACCTCGCCGAGGTCCGGGCATTCAACAGGGCGCTCCTGCCGGCCCAGATCACCGAGATCAGCCTGGTCAGGCCCGAGCGCCGGGGCTACTGGCAGATGAACGCGCAGGAGGCCGGCGCCGTCGGGGAGATCGCCGGCGGTCAGCCGCTGACGCTGGCGGGCAACGCGTCCCTGTACATCCCGAACCCGGAGGACGTCCTCGCCACCGCCGCCATGGTGGGAGCCGGACACCTGGTTCTGGACGGCGCCGGGCAGTACGCCACGACGGCGACGGCCCCGGTGACCGGAGCGTCGAGCTTCACGCTCTCGGCGCGGGTCCAGCTGAGCTCGCTCGACGCCACCACCTCGCAGACGGTGTTCTCGCTGCCCGGTCGGAACGCCAACCGGGTGCAGGTCCGCTACCAGGCCTCGAACAAGCGCTGGGAACTGGCCGTGGCCGCCACCGACACGGCCGGTGTCAAGCCCAAGGTCTGGTCCGACGACCAGGACCTGCCGGACACCAACTCGGTCGGCCAGCATCTGGCCGTCGTCTACGACGCCTTCGCCGGCCAGATCCTGCTGTACGTGGACGCCCAGCTGGCCGACTCGGCCAAGGGCCCGGACAACACCACCTGGGCCGCCACCGGCGGTCTCCAGGTCGGCCGCTCGGCCGTCGGCGCCGCCGAGTACTTCGCCGGAGTCGTCGACGAGGTCCGCGCGTACAACGGCGCCCTCGATCCGACGTCGATCGTGCAGCTCGCCGCCACTGGAGAGCTGACCGACCGCTAGCCCCGGGTCGCCCTGCTTCTCCCACGGGCAGGTGCGTCCGCTCCGCGCGGGCGGACGCACCTGCCCCACGGCTCCTTCCCTTTCCACCTCTTTCTGCGGAGTCCTACCGATGTCTCTACGCGGCCGATTGCTCCATCGGCGCATACCCCAACGGACCCTGGGCTCGATCGTCTTCGGACTGGTCCTGACCCTTTCCGCTTCGACCGTCCAGGCACAGGCCCTGCCCGAGGCCCCTGCCGGAACCACCCAGCGACCGGGCGTCCAGGACTTCGGCGACCCTGTCGAGGGAACCGTCGCCAAGGCCAAGAAGCGCCCGGTGAACGCGACGGCCAAGGCCGCCGTCAAGAAGCTCGACACGCCCCTGTGGCCCGGCGGCGGCAGCGCCGAACTGGCCGTCCCGGCCACCGGGACCACCCCGGCCCGGGTGAAGGTGGGCGGCCTGCCCGTCAGCGTCACCGCCCCGAAGGAGGCCGCGCCCCGCACGGCCGCGGCCTCCTCTTCCTCCGCCCGTTCGGCCGCGGCCGCCCGGGTCGAACGGCCCGCCAAGGTCCGGGTCGACGTCATGCCCCGTCAGCGGGCCACCGAGCTCGGCGCCGGCGCGCTGCTGCGCGTCCAGCGGGCCGACCTCGCCACCGGCGGCGGCCAGGTCCGGCTGAACGTCGACTACTCCGCCTTCGCCGAGGGCTTCGGCGGCAGCTACGGCTCCCGCCTGGCCCTCGTCCAGCTCCCGGCCTGCGCGGCGGTCGCCGCACCCGGTACAGCCGCCTGTCCCGAGCTGCCCAAGCCGCTGAAGACGGTCAACGACGCGCGCAGCAGGACGGTCTCTGCAGACCTCACCGTCCCGGCGCGCCCGCAGGGCGCGTCCGCGGCTGCGGCCGGCGCGGCCACGAGCGGCGCGATGGTCGCCCTCGCGTCCGGCACCTCCTCCGCCCAGGGCACCTACGCGGCGACCCCGCTCGCCCCCTCGGCCAAGTGGAACGTGTCCGCCTCCTCGGGCGACTTCTCCTGGTCGTACCCCCTGCGCACCCCGCCGACCCCCGGCGGTCTGGTTCCGACGGTCGGCCTCGGCTACTCCTCGCAGACCGCGGACGGACGGACCTCCGACACCAACAACCAGGGCTCCTGGATCGGCGAGGGCTTCTCGTACGAGGCCGGCTACATCGAGCGCCGCTACAAGCCCTGTGCGCAGGACGGCCAGAAGACCTCCGCCGAACAGTGCTGGGCCTTCGAGAACGCCACCGTGATGCTCAACGGCATGTCCACCGAGCTGATCAAGGACGACACCGACGGCAAGTGGCGGTTCGCGTCCGACGACGGCTCCAAGGTCGACCGGCTCACCGGCGCCCCCAACGGGGACAACGACGGCGAGTACTGGCGGATCACCACCACCGACGGCACCGAGTACTACTTCGGCAAGCACCAGCTCCCGGGCTGGGCGGCGGGCAAGGAGGAGACCTCCTCCGTCTGGACCGTCCCGGTCTTCGGCAACAACACGGGCGAGCCCTGCTACAACGCGACGTTCGCGAACGCGTGGTGCCAGCAGGCCTGGCGCTGGAACCTCGACTACGTCAAGGACCGCCAGGGCAACGTCATGTCGTACTTCTACGGCAAGGAGACGAACCACTACGCCCTGAACGGCAAGACCGACGTCAACGGCACCCCGTACACCGCCGGCGGCTGGGTCAAGCGCGTCGACTACGGCCAGCGCGAGGCGAACGTCTACACGGCGAAGGCCCCGGCCCGGGTCGTGTTCACCACGCAGGAGCGCTGCCTGCCGGACAGCACCTTCAAGTGCCTCCCGGCCGACTTCAAGACGGCGAACGCCGCCCGCTGGCCCGACGTGCCGATGGACCGGTACTGCGCCGCGGGCACCAAGTGCAACGCCACGCAGGTCGCCGCGACCTTCTGGACCCGGCAGCGGCTGACCGCCGTCACCACTCAGATCCGCAAGGACGCCACGAACTACGAGGACGTGGAGGCCTGGTCCTTCACCCACACGTTCACCGACAACGGCGACCAGTCGAAGACCCTCTGGCTGTCCAAGATCGACCACGAGGGCCGCAAGGGCGGCGTCGCCAAGGTCCCCTCGGTCGAACTCCTCGGCACCCAGCTGGCCAACCGGGTGGACGCCGTCGGCGAGAGCATCGCCCCCTTCCACCGCTTCCGCCTCTCCACCGTCCTGAGCGAGACCGGCGCCCAGCTGGACGTCCTCTACGCCCCGGCCCAGTGCACCAAGGCGACCCTGCCCAAGCCGGGCGAGTCCACCTCGCGCTGCTACCCGGTCGTCTGGTCCCCGCCCGGGTACCTCGACCCCATCACCGACTGGTTCCACAAGTACGTCGTCTTCCAGGTCGTCGAGACCGACCGGACCGGCGACAGCCCCGAACAGGTCACCCAGTACGACTACCAGGGCCCCGCGGCCTGGCGTAAGGCCGAGCCCGACGGCATCACCGAGGCCAAGTACCTCACCTGGGGCGGCTGGCAGGGCTACGGCAAGGTCAAGGTGACCAGCGGCGCCGCGAACGACCGGCGGACGCGGATCGACTACACCTACCTCCAGGGCATGAACGGCGACAAGAAGCCGGACGGTACGGCCCGTTCGGTCGAGGTCACCGACTCCGAGGGCGGCAAGTACACCGACCACAAGGAGTTCACCGGGCACGAGCTGGAGGTCGCGACCTACGACGGCGACAAGCTCGTCTCCAAGGCCATCAAGGTTCCCATGCGGCACCACACCGCCACGGACACCAACACCTGGGGCACCAGCCACGCCACGATCGTCAAGACTTCCAAGTCCCTCGGCTACACGGCGATCGAGGGCGGCGACGGGCGCCGCGAGACCGAGACGAACACCACGTACGACCTGGCCAACGGCACCGGGCGGGTCCTCACCTCCGAGGACCTCGGCGACCTGTCCACCGCCACCGACGACTCCTGCACCCGTACGACGTACGCGGACAACACGACGGCCAACATCCTCGGCCTGGCCTCCCGGATCGAGACGGTCTCCGTCAGGTGCGGAGTCGTGCCCGACCGCAAGACCCAGGTGATCTCCGACGAGCGCACCTCCTACGACGGCCTCGCCTTCGGCGCCGCGCCCACCGTGGGCAACGCCACCAAGACCGAGCGGATGACCTCCCACAATGGGACCACCGCCACCTACCAGGTCACCGGCACGACCGCGTACGACGGCTTCGGCCGGCCGACCTCCCAGAAGGACGCGTCGGACGCCGAGACCAAGATGGCGTACACCGACGTCAACGGCCTGATCTCGCAGACCAAGGTCACCAACGCCCTCGGTCACGTCACCACCACCGACTACGCCCCCGCCTGGGGCCAGTCGAGGGGCCAGACCGATCCGAACGGCAAGCGCAGCGACCTCGAACTGGACCCGCTCGGGCGGCTCGTCTCGGTGTGGATGCCCGACCGTTCCAAGGCCGCCGGCCAGACGCCGAGCATCAAGTACAGCTACGACCTCAGCCTCGACAAGCCGACCGCCGTCAAGACCGAGAAGATCGAGATCGACGGCTCGTACGGCACCGAGTACCAGCTGTACGACAGTCTGATGCGCCCCCGGCAGCTGCAGACGGAGGGTCCCGCCGGCACCCGTATGGTGGCCGACACCTTCTACACGCCGTCGAGCAAGATCGAGAAGGTCAACACCACGTACAACGCGGCCGGAGCCCCCTCGCGGGACCTGCTGGTCGTCCGCAACGGCGACGTCGGCGCGCAGACCCTGTACGAGTACGACGGCCTGGGCCGGACCACCGCCGAGATCTTCGCGGTGTCCGGCGGCGAGCAGTGGCGCACGACGTACGTCCACGGCGGCGACCGCGTCCACATCGACCCGCCGGTCGGCGGCACGCCGACCACGACGCTGACGGACGCGCAGGACCGGACCACGGAGGTACGCCACTACAAGGGCGCCTCCCCGGCCCCGACGGGACCGGCGTCGGGCTACGACGCCACGAAGTACATCTACACCCCGGCGGGCGACCTGAGCCGGCTGACCGACGCCGCCGGCAATGAGTGGACCTACACCTACGACCAGCTCGGACGCCTGAAGGAGGCCGTCGACCCGGACTCCGGCAAGCGGACGATGACGTACGACGCGGTCGACCGGCCGACCTCCGTCACGAACGCCCTGACCGAGACCGTCTCGACGGCCTACGACAAGCTCGGCCGGGTCCTGACGACGTGGGACGGCGCGGTCGGCACCGGTACCAAGCTCACCGAGCAGATGTACGACAAGGCGGGCTGGCTCGGCAAGGGATGGGCCTCGCTCCGCTACGTCAACGCGACGGAGTACTTCGCCACGGTCGTCCAGGCGATGGACGACTTCTACCAGCCGATGAAGACGGCCTACTCGGTCCCCGCCTCCTCGGGCGCGGGCCTGGCCGGCACCTACGTCTACGGCAGCGCCTACAACCGGGACGGCACCAAGCAGAGCGACTCGTTCCCGGCGGCCGGCGGGCTCACCGCCGAGACGCTGGCCTACGGGTACGACGACATCCAGCGCCCCACGAGCATGACGGGCACGACGCCGTACGTCACTAACGCCATCTGGTCCGGACGCACCCTGCTCCAGCAGCTCGAACTGAACAGCGGCGGCAAGCAGACCTGGCAGACGTTCCAGTACGAGACGGGCACGGACCGCCTCATGCGGTCGACGGTGGACGTCTACGGCTCCACCACGGGCCCGGCCAAGGCCTCGAACTACTCGTACGACCAGATCGGCAACGTCCGCTCCATCGCCGACACGGCCGGATCGGGCGCGCCCGACCTGCAGTGCTTCGCGTACGACTACCAGAGCCGGATGACGGAGTCCTGGACCCCGGCGACCACCAAGGCGGCGGCCGGCGCGGCCGGCACGGTCGGCAGCCAGGTCCCTGTCTCGGGCTCCGGCCCCGCCGCGTGCGCGCAGGCTCCCGGCACCACCGCCCTCGGCGGCCCGGCGCCGTACTGGAACTCGTACACCTTCGACGCGGTCGGCAACCGCATGTCCGAGACCGCGCACCACACCGGTCTGGACGCGGCGAAGGACGTCAAGCGCACCCTCACCTACAAGGCGGGGACGCACCGGGTCCTGAGCGTCCTGGAGAAGACCCCGACCGGCGACCGGCAGTACGGCTACGGCTACGACGCCACGGGCAACACCACCACCCGCACCATCGGAGGCGACACCCAGACCCTGGAGTACGACGCCTTCGGCAAGGTGGTCAGGAACAGCCTTCCGGACGACGTCACCACCCCCGACAAGAACGAGGCGTCGGAGACGACCTTCCTCTACGGGCCCGACGGCAGCCGCGTCCAGCGCAAGGACGCGACCGGCACCACGGTCTACCTGCCGGGTATGGAACTGCGGCTGGACGCCGGGGCGACGGAGGCGAAGGCCACCCGGTACTACGCGTTCGCCGGCCAGGGCATCGCGATCCGCACCGCGGACAAGCTGTCCTTCCTCGCCTCGGACCACCACGGTACGGGCGAACTGGCGATCGACGCGGTGACCGGCGCGATCACGCAGCGCCGCATGGACCCGTACGGCAACGACCGCGGCACCCCGCAGGGCACCTGGCCGGGGGAGAAGGGCTTCGTCGGCGGCACGATCGACGCGTCGACCGGCCTGACGACGATCGGCGCCCGCGAGTACGACTCGTTCCTGGGCAAGTTCATCACCCCGGACCCGGTCGTCGACGTCAACGACGCCCAGCAGCTCAACGCGTACGCGTACGCGCACAACCGCCCGGTCTCGGCGAGCGACCCGACGGGTCTGTACGACCCGGACGAGCGGGCTTGGTGCCAGAAGAACCCGTCCAAGTGCACCGGCGGAAGGGTCAACTCCAGCAAGCCGAAGCCCGCGCCGACGCCGGACGACGGCGGCCAGAGCGACGTCAACAAGGCCCAGAACGACGTCGCCCAGGCCGAGGGCGAAGTCTCCGGAGCCAAGGAGAAGGTCAAGACCGCGGCCAAGGAGCTCACCAAGATCATGCTGCAGGAGCTCGGCGTCGACGCCGCGCTCGACTGTTTCTCCAGCGGTGATCTGGGGGCGTGCGGCGAGACCGTGCTCAACATCGCGGGCAGCTTTGTCGGCGGCCTGGCGGGCAAGGTGATCGTCAAGTACGGCGGGCCGTGGAACTGGATGAAGGCGGGCGCGCTGATCAAGCGCCTGGTCGGCCTCGGGAAGGACCTGGTCGACGGCGCCAAGGCCTGGTGGGACGCCTCGGACAAGGTCAAGAAGGCCAAGGGCGCGCTGGAAGCGGCGAAGAAGAAACTGAAGGGCACGTGCCCGTCGCCGCACAGCTTCCTGCCGGGCACCGAGGTACTCCTCGCCGACGGACGTACGAAGAAGATCGAGGACGTCCGGGTCGGCGACGAGATCACCACGACGGATCCGTCGACGGGTGAGAAGGTCACGCGGACGGTGGTCGGCACCATCGTCACCGAGGACGACAAGGACTTCGTCGATCTCACCGTGACCACGGAGGACGGCACCGACTCCTCCCTGGTCTCGACCGTCACCCACCCCTTCTGGGTCGAGGACGAGAAGCGCTTCGTCGAGGCCGGCGACCTGAAGCCCGGTATGCACCTGCGCACGCCGGAGGGCGACACCCTGCCGGTGACGTCCGTCCGCTCCTTCACGGAACGCCAGCGAACGCACGACCTCACGATCGAGGGCGTCCACGCGTACTACGTGCTGGCGGACACGGTTCCCCTGCTCGTCCACAACGCGAACTGCGGAGTCGGCAGCGCCCTCAAGAAATGGCAAAGTCAAAGCTTCGATTTCGGAGGTAATTCATTCCTGTTGAGGAAGAGTGATTTCACTCATATCCTCGAAGGTCACCATCCTTCCTACCTTCGCGGGAACACGGGAAAGAACACCTTGTTCGACAAGCGCATGAGCATAGAAGACGTGCAGAACGCGATATCTGCCGTCATGAGGCAGAATCAGGGCAAGCTAGGTGGCGCGGAGTACTCTCAAGGAAAGTGGGATAAGGTGTACGGAGAGTATCAAGGGCGCTCCTACGTTCTCGGATTCGGGGAAGGCGTGATCGGTCAGTTCTATCCGGTTCCATAGGGGCGATCGGACCGGAGGAGTGGCATGACATTCAGAAGCCCGGCGGGGACGGAAGTGAAGACTTTTGTCATCTCTGAATCAGAAGAACCCGTAGAGGTTGGAGAGTGTCACCTCGATTTCGCTAGAGATCGCCGCGTTCAGGGGTTCGTCGAGATCCGTGTCGGCGGGGTCCTGATCCTTGGGCGCGAGAATTCTGACACGATTGACGCGCTCTGGTCCCTGCTCCTCGCCTTCCTGGAAGATTTCCTGGAAGGCGGGGAGGGGGCCCTCAGGTTCCCTGAGCGTAGATATGTACTCGGCCTGAAGCGAATTCCCGGCGGAAATGTCGTGGTGAAATTCGAGGACCAGGAGGAGAGGCGTACCGCCCTGGGGCGGGAGAAGGATGTCCTGGAAGGCCTGCTGTCGGGGGCGGTCGATTTCTTCGGTTCGGTGCTGGAAACCTTCCCCAAGGAGGAGTGGAGTTACAGGCGGGATTTCAATACTGCGGTACGCCTGAGTGAGGAATGCGCGCGTATCCGGTGATCGAACCCGTGCCCCCCGCGTCTCCACCTCGACCGCAGGCGCGAAGCGTCCGGAGCTCCGTGCGGACGGCTTGGTCGTGCGCACCTTCGCTGTACGGGTCCCGGTTTGACCGTGTCGAGCCGGGACCCGTACCCTTGACCCTCGACGTGTCCTACGACCCGTCGCACCCCTGAGCACCCCCCTCCCGGTCCGCCGGGAGAGGCCGCTCGTCCACTTCCGGATCGGCACGGGCCCCGGCCCGTCGAGCGGCTGGCGTCAGGGGTTCGTTCCCGAGTGAGAGAGAGATCCGCGTGTACGCCATCGTGCGCAGCGGTGGTCGCCAGCACAAGGTTGCTGTCGGCGACATCGTTGAGGTTGACAAGATTTCCACTGCCAAGGTTGGCGACACGGTCGAGCTCTCGACCCTGCTCGTTGTCGACGGCGACGCCGTGACCAGCGACCCGTGGGTCCTGGCCGGCATCAAGGTCACGGCCGAGGTCGTGGACCACCACAAGGGCGCCAAGATCGACATCCTGCGCTACAAGAACAAGACCGGCTACCGCCGTCGCCAGGGTCACCGTCAGCAGTACACGGCGATCAAGGTCACCGGTATCCCCGCGGCTGCGAAGTAAGAGGGACTGAGACATGGCACACAAGAAGGGCGCATCGTCCACCCGGAACGGGCGCGACTCCAATGCCCAGCGGCTCGGCGTGAAGCGCTTCGGCGGTCAGGTCGTCAACGCGGGTGAGATCCTGGTCCGCCAGCGCGGCACCCACTTCCACCCCGGCGCGGGCGTCGGCCGTGGCGGCGACGACACGCTGTTCGCCCTGCAGGCCGGTTCGGTGCAGTTCGGCACCCACCGTGGCCGCAAGGTCGTGAACATCGTTCCGGTCGCCTGATCGGATCTTTCGCGGAGGCGGACCTCACTTCCCGGCAAGGGAAGCGGGTCCGCCTTTCGCGTGTTACTAGATAGACATTCCGTACGTAATAAACGTCATCAATGGAGGCACCCCCATGACCACCTTCGTGGACCGCGTCGAGCTGCACGTCGCCGCGGGTAACGGAGGCCACGGCTGCGCCTCCGTTCACCGGGAGAAGTTCAAGCCGCTCGGCGGACCCGACGGCGGCAACGGCGGTCGCGGCGGCGACGTGATCCTGGTCGTCGACCAGGCGGTCACCACGCTCCTCGACTACCACCACTCCCCGCACCGCAAGGCCACCAACGGCCAGCCCGGCGCCGGTGACAACCGCTCCGGCAAGGACGGCCAGGACCTGGTCCTGACCGTGCCCGACGGCACCGTCGTCCTCGACAAGCAGGGCAACGTCCTCGCGGACCTGGTCGGCCAGGGCACCACCTTCGTCGCGGGCCAGGGCGGCCGCGGCGGCCTCGGCAACGCGGCGCTGTCCTCCGCGCGCCGCAAGGCCCCCGGCTTCGCGCTCCTCGGCGAGCCCGGCGAGGCCCGGGACGTCGTCCTGGAGCTCAAGACCGTCGCCGACGTGGCCCTCGTCGGCTACCCGAGCGCCGGCAAGTCCTCGCTGATCTCGGTCCTGTCGGCCGCCAAGCCGAAGATCGCGGACTACCCCTTCACCACGCTCGTCCCGAACCTGGGCGTCGTCACCGCCGGTTCGACCGTCTACACCATCGCCGACGTCCCGGGTCTGATCCCGGGCGCCAGCCAGGGCCGCGGCCTGGGCCTGGAGTTCCTCCGCCACGTGGAGCGCTGCTCGGTCCTCGTCCACGTCCTGGACACGGCGACGCTGGAGTCCGACCGCGACCCGGTCTCCGACCTCGACATCATCGAGGAGGAGCTGAGGCAGTACGGCGGCCTGGAGGACCGGCCCCGGATCGTCGTCCTCAACAAGATCGACATCCCGGACGGCCAGGACCTCGCGGACATGATCCGC
Source organism: Streptomyces sp. NPDC098101 (assembly GCF_044760185.1). Lineage (NCBI taxonomy): Bacteria > Bacillati > Actinomycetota > Actinomycetes > Kitasatosporales > Streptomycetaceae > Streptomyces > Streptomyces sp. NPDC098101. Next base: position 465,828 of record NZ_JBIWAS010000002.1, read on the forward strand.
CCGGACCTGGAGGAGCGCGGCTACCAGGTGTTCGAGGTCTCCGCCGTGGCCCGCACCGGTCTGAAGGAGCTCTCCTTCGCCCTCGCCGGCATCGTGGCCGAGGCGCGCGCGGCCAAGCCGAAGGAGGAGGCGACCCGGATCGTCATCCGCCCGAAGGCCGTCGACGAGAGCGGCTTCACGGTCACGTACGACGAGACCGAGGAGGTGTACCGGGTGCGCGGCGAGAAGCCGGAGCGCTGGGTCCGCCAGACCGACTTCAACAACGACGAGGCCGTGGGCTACCTGGCCGACCGCCTCAACCGCCTCGGCGTCGAGGACGCCCTGATGAAGGCGGGCGCCCGCGCGGGCGACGGCGTCGCGATCGGCTCCGAGGAGAACGCGGTCGTCTTCGACTGGGAGCCCAGCATGATGGCCGGCGCCGAGATGCTCGGCCGCCGCGGCGAGGACCACCGCCTGGAGGCCCCGCGCCCCGCGGCCCAGCGCCGCCGCGACCGCGACGCCGAGCGCTCGGACCCGCAGCGCGAGTTCGACGAGTTCAACCCGTTCTGACGGGTGCGGTCGACACCGGGCCGCCGCCACGCGAAACCGTGGCGGCGGCCCGGCCGCTTCCGCAACGCCGGGCGGGCGGTTCCGGGCGCCTGCCGGGCGGGTTCGGTCGCGTACCGCCAAGTGCCTCCGGGCCGTTCCGGGTACCTGCCGGGCCGTTCCGGGTGCCTGCCGGGCCGGTCCCCGGCGGCGTACCGTCACGTGCCTCCGGGCGGTCCCCGGCACGTACCGCCAAAGCGCCTCCGGGCTGTCCCCGGTACGACCGCCAGGCGCCTCCGGGCAGCTCAGGGCGTCCGTCGGCCGGTCCCCGGCACGTCCACCAGGTGCCTCCCGGCCGGCTCGGGGCGTCCGCCGAGCGGCGTCCGGGCGTCCGCCGGGTGGCGGAAAGCGCTCCCGTAGGATTCACGCGTGAGTGAGACCCTCCGGCAGCAGGACCGGGCCCGTGTCAGTGTCGTCGTCATCGCCTACAACGACGCGGCCCACGTCGGCGACGCGATCCGTTCCGCCCTCGCGCAGGGCGACGCGGTCGGTGAGGTCGTCGTGGTCGACGACGCCTCGGGGGACGACACGCCCGGGGTGCTCGCCGGGTTCGCCGACGAGCCGCGGGTGCGGCCGCTGATCCGCAAGGACAACAGCGGCGGCTGCGGCACCCCCCGCAACGACGGGATCGACGCCGCCGTCCACCCGTACGTCCTCTTCCTGGACAGCGACGACCTGCTGCTGCCCGGCGCCGTCGACGGACTGCTCGCCGTCGCCACCGGGCACCGCGCGGACGTCGTCGCCGGCGTCTGCGTCCGGCGCGAGGTCCCCGAGGGCCGCGAGACCGTCTGGGCGCCCTCGCTGTACGACGTCTCCCGGGGCGCCACCCTCCCCGGCACCGTCCTCGACGGCATCGGGGAGCACCCCGAGTTCGTCCTCGACACCCTCTCCGTCAACAAGCTCTACCGGCGCGACTTCCTCGACCGGCACGCGATCCGCTTCCCCGACGGGGCCTTCCACTACGAGGACTTCGTCTTCAGCGCCCGCGTCCAGGCCGCCGAACCCCGGCTCGCCGTCACCGACGTCCCCGTGTACGTCTGGCACGTGCGGCGGCAGGCCGCCACCCTGTCGATCTCGCTGCGCCGCGCCTCGCTCGCGAACTGGGAGCACCGGGTCGCCGCGCACTCCGCCGTCGTCGAGGTGTTCCGCGCGGCCGGCCGGCCCGCGCTCGTCCTTGCCGCGCAGACCAAGTTCCTCGACTACGACCTCCCCATGTACCTGCGCGAGCTGCCGCAGCGCAGCGCCGCCTACCGGGCCGGCTGGTGGACGGCGACCCGCGCCCACCTGGCCGGCTTCGACGCCGCCGCGGTCGACGCCGCCCGGGCGCCGTCCCGCTGGCTGCACGCCGCGCTCGCGGCGCTCCCCGCCGTGCCCGAGGGCCGGGAGCTGAACCGGTTCGTCGAACTGGCGTCCCCCCGCCCCCGGCTCGTCCCCCCGTACCCGCGCGCCGGGGACGGCGCCCCCGTCCTCGCCGCCGCGCCCGCCGACGTACCCCTGGACGGTCTCGCGGAGCTGGCGCCCGACGGGCTGCCCGTCGCCGTGGACGGCTCCGTGGCCGTCGGCGCGTCCACCCGGCTGACCCTGACCGTCCACGACCTCTACGGGCGTGTCGGAGCGCTGGCCCCCGTCGCCGTCCGGGCCGTCTTCACCGAGCGGCACTCGGACGCCGAGCTGGCGGCCGAGGCGCCGCTGCTGCCGGGGGACGGCTCCTGGACCGCGACCGTACGGGTGCCGACCGCGAAGCTGCTCCGTGCGGGCCGGCTCGCCTCCTGGACGCTCCTGGCCGAGCTGCGCTACGCCGACGGATCGACGGGAACCGCCGAGGTCAGGGCCCCGGAGGGGTTCGCGGGCCGGCGCGGCGTGGTCCTCGGCCGACTGGGCCGGGTGCTGCTCGTCCAGGTGGTCGCCTCGGCGCGACGGGGCCTCGTCCTGCGGTTCGCGGGCGGCTCGGTGGGAGCCCGTAGAGTGGTCTCCGGGCGGCTCAAGAGGGTGTTTGCGATGCGGTGAACATCACCCGAGGGGCGGGAGATCGGGTATGGAACACTTTCTCCTGCCGGGTAGGCTTTCCGGTCGCTGGGTGACGCCCTCGCACGTGTGCGGCGACACCCTCCACCCCTGAAGGCAGCAACGCGCCGTTGACCGCGGCGCAGGCAGGCGACGCCCCGGCCGAGACGCGTGCCAACCGTTGCCGCCCGCACTTGTGAGAGGACTTGGATGCCGACTAGCGACGTCCCTGATGTGAGCGTCGTCGTCATCGTCTACAACGATGAGGAACGGCTCCCGCGAGCGGTCCGGTCCCTGCTCGACCAGACCCTGAACAACCTCGAAGTGATCATCGCCGACGACTGTTCGACCGATGGCACCGAGGGGGTCGCGCGCGCCCTGGAGGCATCCGACCCGCGCGTGCGCTACGTGCGCCTCGAACAGAACAGCGGCGGCTGCAGCGCCCCGCGCAACCGCGGCATCGCGGTCGCGCGCGCGCCGTACGTCATGTTCCTGGACAGTGACGACGAGCTGCCCCGGCACGCCTGCAAGAGCCTGCTGCTCGTCGCAGAGGAGACCGGCGTCGACTTCGTCACCGGAGAGGTCACCCGCCTCTTCGAGGAGTCGAACACCACCGGCCTCTGGTACCCGCACCTCTTCACCGAGAAGCGGGTCGTCCACGGCATCGCCGAGCGCCCCGAGTACTTCTTCGACCACCTGTCGACGAACAAGCTCTACCGGACCTCCTTCATCCGGGACAACGCCCTCACCTTCCCCGAGGGCATCCACTACGAGGACCAGCTGTTCTCCGCGCAGGCGTTCACGCTCGCGGAGTCCTTCGCCGTCGTCCCGTGGTCGGTCTACACCTGGCGCCTCGCCCCGGAGAGCGTCTCCATCTCCTCCAGCCGCCACAAGATCCAGAACGTCGCGGACCGCATCGGCGTGGCCCGGCTCATCGACGCCTGGTTCGAGGAGAACGGCCGCGCGGAGCTGCGCGCGGAGAAGGACTACAAGTTCCTCCGCCACGACTTCCGGCTGTACCTGGGCGACCTGCCGTTCCGCGACCTGGAGTGGATCGCCGAGTTCGCGGAGGTGGTCAACCCCTACCTGGACGAGATCGCCGACGAGACCTACGCGCGCCTCTCCCGCGAGGAGCGCGTCTGCATCCACCTGCTGCGCACCGGCCGCCTGGAGGAGCTCCGGGTCGCCGCGCGCCAGCTGGGCCGCCCGGTCCTCGCCCCCCGCTTCGCCACCGAGCAGGACGGCGTCACCTACTGGGGCGCCGTCGCCCCGGCCGACGACGCCAGCCGCTCCGAGCTGGACATCAGCGAGTGGTACATGCGCGACCAGGTGCTCGCCACCGGCCGCCTCCGCCACGAGCTCACCTCGGTGTCGCTGCGCGGCTCGGTCCTGCGCCTGGAGATCCGCACGTACGACCCCGCCGGCCTGATCACCGAGGACACCAAGGCCTCGGTCAAGCTGGCCGCGCACAAGGTGCCGCTCTCGGTGCCGCTGGTGCTCCGCCCGGAGGGCGGGGGCCAGTACGTCTCCACGGCCGAGCTGGACCTCCACAAGGTGCCCGTCGGCAAGGTCGGCGTGGCGACCCGCCGCCACCCGGTGGTCTCCCTGGAGCGGGACGGCGCCCACCGCACGGACATCCTGCTCGCCGAGTACGACCAGCCCGAGTTCCGGGCCACCGTCGTCTACCACAAGTTCGGCGTCCACCACCTGAGCGTCAAGGCGGAGCAGAAGGGCGCCGGACGCCTCGAGGTGGTCTGGCGGCGCTCCGGCGTCCTGCGGTCCCTGGAGCCGCTCGGCCCCTACGCCCGCAAGGCCAAGGGCCGGGTGGGCAAGGTCCGCAAGATCCTCGTCGGCAACGAGGGCAAGGCCACCGCGTACGACGCCGTCTCCAAGCTGCCGCGCAAGCGCAGCCTCGCCGTCTTCGAGGCGATGGAGGGCCGCGGCTACGCGGACAGCCCGCGCTACATCTACGAGGAGCTGAAGCGCCGCAACCTCCCGATCGACGTGGTCTGGGCGTACTCCGGCGATCGTTCGTCGTTCCCCGAGGACGTCAAGCTCGTCCGGCGCGGCAGCTTCGCCTACGGCCGCGCGCTGGCCCGGGCCGCCTACTGGGTGGACTCGCACAACCTGCCGTACCTGTACCCGAAGCCGAAGGGCACCCGGTACCTGCAGACCTGGCACGGCCAGACCTTCAAGGCGATGGGCTTCGACGTCCCCTCGCTGCGCGGTGCCTCCGAGATCGAGAAGGGGCGCTTCCGCGCCGCCGTGAGCCGCTGGGACGCGCTCGTCTGCCCGAGCGCCGAGTTCGAGCGGACCTTCGTCCCGGCCTTCGAGGTCTCGGCCGACCTGATCCGCTCCGGCTACCCGCGCAACGACGTGCTCGTGCGCTGGGCGGAGCCCGAGCAGCAGGCGCGGGCCGCCGCCGTCCGGGAGGCCCTGCGCATCCCGGCCGACAAGAAGGTCCTGCTCTACGCCCCGACCTTCCGCGACGCGGGCCGCCGCACGGGCCAGTCGGTCCGGGTCGACCTCGAAGCGCTGGCCCCGCAGCTGTCCGACGAGTGGGTCGTCGTGGTGCGCACCCACCCGTACGACCGGTTCAAGATCGTTCCCGAGCTGGGGCACTTCCTGCGGGACGGCTCGGCCTACGCCGACATCAACGACGTGATGCTGGCCTCGGACGCGGTCCTCACGGACTACTCGTCGCTGATGTTCGACTATGCCAACACCGGCCGTCCGATCCTGCTCTACACGGACGACTACGAGGCGTACAAGGGCGGCGACCGCGGCACGTACTACGACCTCGAGGACATCGCGCCCGGTCCGATGCTGACGACCACCGAGGACCTCGCCGCCGCCGTGCGGGACCTGGAGGGCGTCCAGGAGCGGCACGCGCAGCAGTACGCGCGCTTCCAGGAAATGTTCTGCTCGTACGAGACCGGCCACGCCAGCAAGATGGTGGTCGACGCTTTTTTCGAAGGCGGCACCGATGACTGAGGCCTCCCCTGCCCGCAAGAACGTGTTCTTCGTCGGCATCGACGTGGACTCGATGGGCGGTTCCCAGCGGGTGCTGCACACCCTCGCCCAGGGGATGGGGGAGCGCGGTCACCGGGTCGAGCTGATCGGCATCCGCCCCAGCCCCGAGCCCTTCCCGTACAACGCCACGCGCTCGTACCTGCACTCGACGCTCTACCCGGCCCCCTCCGAGCCGAAGCCGCCCGTCCGCACGGTCGGCGACCGGCTGAGCCTGGCGCGGCGCGCCGACGCCCGGCGGGCCCGGTCCGACCGCGACAACGCGCGGGCGGAGATGCAGCGGAAGCTGGAGGCGGTCGAGGACGGCTACATCGTCTTCGGTTCGCCGTGGGCGGTGGACTGGGTGATGCCGCTGAAGTGGCGTCACCTCAAGGGCATCGGGCAGTACCACGAGTCCTTCGCGCAGGCGAAGCGCAGCGCCAACCTGGGGCTGATCCGGCGTCACTACCCGGCGCTCGAGCAGACCCTGGTCCTCTCCGAGGGCGACGCGGTCGAGTTCGTGAACCAGCGCGTGCCGAACGTGCGGGTCATGCCGAACCCGCTGCCGTTCTACCCGGACGAGCCCGCGCCGCTCGACACCCGCAGGATCGGCGCGGTCGGCCGGCTCGACCCGATCAAGCGGTACGACCGGATGATCGAGGCCTTCGCGCAGGCCCACAAGGGCCGTGACGGCTGGGAGCTGCACCTCTTCGGCGAGGGTCCGCTGGAGACCGAGCTGCGGATGAAGGCCGAGGACCTCGGCGTCGCCGAGCAGGTCGTCTTCCGGGGCACCGCCAAGGACATGGCCTCCGCCTACCGCGAGCTGTCCGTCGTCGCGCTCAGCAGCGAGCGCGAGGGCCGCCCGATGGCGCTGGCCGAGGCCGCCGCCTGCGGCGTGCCGTGCGTGAGCTTCGACGTGTCCGGCGGTGTCCGGGAGCTCGTCGCGGACGGCGTCACCGGCACCCTGGTGCCGCCGGCCGACGTGCCGGGGCTCGCCGTCGCGCTCGGCGAGCTCATGGACGACGCCGAGCTGCGGCAGCGGTACGGCAGGGCCGGACGGGAGCACGTCGCGCACCTGGCGCTGCCGCACGTCCTGGACCGGTGGGAGTCGGCGTTCGAGGAGATCGAGCGCTAGCCGCACCGAAACGGCGCCGATGGGGGAAGCCCCCGGCAGGACCTCGCGTCCTGCCGGGGGCTTCCCCGTCCCCCGGGGCGTTCCGGAGGGGGTGGCTACACTGTCGGAATGACCTGGCTCATCACCGGCGGTGCCGGTTACATCGGTTCCCACGTCGTCAAGGCAATGACCGAGGGCGGCGAGCGCGTCGTCGTGGTCGACGACCTCAGCACCGGCAACCCGGCGCGCCTGCCCGAGGGCGTCGTCCTGGAGCGCGGCACGGTCCTCGACCGCGCGTTCCTCGACCGGGTCCTGCGGGAGTACGAGGTCACGGGCATCGTGCACCTGGCCGGCAAGAAGCAGGTCGGCGAGTCGGTCGAGAAGCCGCTGTACTACTACCACGAGAACGTGACGGGGCTGCAGGTCATCCTCGACGCGGCCGTCGCCGCCGGCGTGAAGAGCTTCCTCTTCTCGTCCTCCGCCTCCGTGTACGGGATGCCCGACGTGGACCTCGTCACCGAGGACACCCGGTGCCTGCCCCTCAGCCCGTACGGCGAGACCAAGCTCGTCGGCGAGTGGATGGCCCGCGCGACCGGCCAGGCCCACGGCCTGTCCACCGCCTCCCTGCGCTACTTCAACGTGGCGGGCGCGGCGGCCCCCGAGCTCGCCGACACCGGCGTCTTCAACCTGGTGCCGATGGTCTTCGAGCGGCTCGACGCCGGGGAGTCCCCGCGCATCTTCGGCGACGACTACCCGACGCCGGACGGCACCTGCATCCGCGACTACATCCACGTCGCCGACATCGCGGACGCCCACGTGGCGGCCGCCCGCGCCCTCGCCGCCGCCGGCGAGGCGGGCGAGACGGCCACGCTGACCCTGAACATCGGGCGCGGCGAGGGCGTGTCGGTGCGCGAGATGGTGAACCTGATCAACGAGATCACCGGGCACGACGTCGAGCCCGTCGTCACCCCGCGCCGCCCGGGCGACCCGGCCCGCGTGGTGGCGTCCGCCGAGCGCATCGGCTCGGAGCTGGGCTGGAAGGCGCAGCACGACGTCCGCTCCATGATCAGCTCCGCCTGGGAGGGCTGGGGCGCGAACCGCGCGGCCCGCGCCGACGGCTGACGGCTGACGGCCGACGGCCGACACGTTCGGCGAACCGCCGAGAGGACGAGAGGAGGGGTGTCCCGGGCTTCCCGGGGCGCCCCTCCTCCCTGTTGGCTTCAGGGCCTCCGTGCTTCATGCCTCCGCGCTTCAGGGCCTCCGCGCGTCCGTGGGCCGGTGGATCCGGCTCACCCCGTAGTACGTGGCCGCGCACCGCGCCGCCCAGTCCCGCTCGTACGACGAGGCGAACAGCGGCTCGCTGAGGCCGCCGATGAGCAGCGGCCGGTACGCGACGTTCCGGGCGCCCGCCGCCGCCTCGGCCCTGATCCGGGAGTCCTGGCGGTCCCAGGCGACGCTCCGCACCACCGTGCTCGTGGTCAGCGCGTACACCGGCCGCACCAGGGCGGTCGTGCTCCCGACGGCGACCGCGCCCGCCGCGACCAGCGCGGCGGCCCGGGCGGAGGGGCGCCCGGCGGACAGGAGCAGGAGCCCCAGCCGGTACCCGCCCCACGTGCCGTACGCGCAGAGGAGCAGCAGCAGGGGGAGGAGGAAGTTCGTCCAGGTGCGGCCGAACGTCCAGCCCTCCACCCCGTAGCCGCTGCGCAGGCCGTACGTGACGCCCAGGCTCGCGAGGGCGAGCAGCGGCAGCGGCAGGAGCGCCGCGACCCACGGCGTCCGGCGCGGGCGCTCCTCACCGGCGGCGCTTCCGGCGGGGGCGCGGTCCCCGGACGGGCCGGAGCGGGCGAGGGCCAGGCCCAGGAGGACGCCCACGGCGAGGGCCCCCGCGTACGCCCACTGGCCGCCGATCGTCTGCCAGACGCGCCACCAGTCGTGGAACGTCTCCCCGAGCTCCGCGAACGACATCGGCTCCCGGGGATGCTGGGCGCGCCGCCACCGCGCGCCGGGGGAGGTGTACAGGAGGACGAGGCCCCCGGCGAGCCCGAGGCAGGCCGCGGCGCACCAGGTGGAGACGTACCGGTCCCTCGCCCGTCCGAGGCGGGGCAGGCAGAGGGTCCCGACGGCGGCCGCGAACAGTCCGGCCACGATGCTGAACGGCTCGCTGAGCATCCCGCACGCCAGGCCGGTCAGCGCCGCCGTGGCCACGGCGGCGCTGCGGGCCCACGGGCGCCGGGCGCGGGCCGCGAGGACCGCGCCGAGCACGGCCCAGAGGCCGATCACGCCCGGCAGGGTGTGGGAGATGGTGGCCGGGGCCCAGAGCAACACCTGGTACGTGCGCGTGCCGGCGAAGAACAGCAGCGCCTCGACGAGCGCCACGGCGGCCACGAGCAGCACCGCGGGCGGCTCCGCGCGCAGCCGCAGGGCGCGCAGCGCCGCGCGGGCGAGGAGGAAGAGGGCGGCCCCGAGGGCGACCACGAGGAAGGCGGGCAGCAGCTTCGGCCCCCTCATGCCGTCGGAGTAGACCAGGCCGGTCAGGAAGGCGTTGGTGACGCGGCCGTTCTGGGTGAGGTAGAAGTCCTCGGTGATCCCGGGGACGCCCATGTCCCGCGCCTTCCAGAGGGCGCACCAGTCGTCGGACGTGGGGCGCACGTAGAGGCCGAGGAAGGCGCCGACCGAGAGCAGCGCCGCCGAACCGGCGGCGACGACGAGCGCGACCGCGCCCGGGGCCCGGGAGAGGCCGCCCTTCCCGGCGCTTCCGGCGGCGCCGTCCCCCGCTCCGTCCTCCGGCACGGGTGCCTCGCCGCGCTCCGAGATGGTCGTCCTGCTCACCGGTGATCGATCCCCCTGGCCCGAGGTGGCCCCCGGTCGCCCCTATGGGTGACCGGCGAGTGAAAATGCCGCGTATACCAATATCTTGCCCCCATGCTTTGCTGCATGGACGACATGCCGACCGGGGGCGGCCACTCGGAGGACGCCGGATCGCCACCGTCGCTCCGTACCGTGGCCCCGCTGCTCGAAGGCGAGTTCGGTGGTGGTCCTTCAGGACGTACGCTTGCCCATCCCTCTGGAGTGACCGTTCCATGACCAGGCTTTCCGTCGTCGTCCCCTGCTTCAACGAGGAGGACGTCGTCGAGCGGTTCGACGCGCGGATGCGCCAGGTGCTCGACGCCCTCCCGGTCGGCTACGAGATCTGTTACGTGGACGACGGAAGCTCCGACGGAACGCTGGGCAAGCTGCGGGAGATCGCCGCCCGGCACCCGCACCGCACCCAGTACGCCTCCTTCAGCCGCAACTTCGGCAAGGAGGCCGCCATGCTCGCGGGCCTGCGCAAGTCCGCGGGCGACGCGGTGGTCATCATGGACGCCGACCTCCAGCACCCGCCCGAGCTGCTCGGACGGATGCTGGACCTCTACCACCAGGGCCACGACCAGGTGATGGCGCGGCGCACCCGCGACGGGGACAAGAAGGTCCGCACCGCCCTCAGCCGCGTCTACTACCGGGCCGTGAACCGCTGGGTGGACGTGGAACTCACCGACGGCGTCGGGGACTTCCGGCTGCTCTCCCGCCCCGCCGTCGACGCCCTGCTGTCGCTGCCCGAGTACAACCGCTTCTCCAAGGGGCTGTTCTCCTGGATCGGCTTCGACACCGTCACCTTCGACTACCAGAACGCCGCGCGCGAGGGCGGCGAGACGAAGTGGAAGTTCAGCTCCCTGGTCAACTACGGCATGGACGGCCTGATCTCCTTCAACAACCGTCCGCTGCGCATCGCCCTCTGGCTCGGCATGATGCTGACCGGACTCGCCGCCGTGTACGCGGTCTGGGTGACTGCCGCGGCCCTCTCCCAGGGCGTCACCGCCCCCGGTTACGTCACCCTGGTCGCGATCATCGTGGGGCTCGGGGGCGTGCAGATGGTGATGCTGGGGCTGATCGGCGAGTACATCGGGCGCATCTACTACGAGACCAAGCGCCGGCCGCACTTCCTCGTGAAGGAGACCCACCGCTCCTTCGGCCGCGCGGCCGCCGAACGCGCCGCCGCCGAACGCATCCGGGTCACCACGGCGGAGAGGGAGCGCTGATGGGGGCGGGGGGCGATCGCTCCGGAGGAGCGGCTGGGGGGCCGGGAAGGGCGGCCGGGAAGTCGGGAGGGGTGGTCGGGGAGTCGGAAAGGGCCGCCGGGGATTCGGGAAGGGCGGTCGGGGAGCCGGGAGGGGCGGCCGGGGAGCCGGGAGGGGCGGCCGAGAAGTCGGGAAGGGCGGTCGGACGGCGGGCGCGGCTCGCGGAGATCTTCCGCTTCGCCCTGGTCGGCGGCGTCAACACCGGCACGTTCTTCGGCTGTTACCTGCTCCTCCACCCGTGGATGCCGTACTTCGCCGCGTACTCCCTCGCCTTCCTCCTCAGCATGGTCGGCTCCTTCTTCCTCAACACCTACTTCACCTACCGCACCCGCCCCACCTGGAAGAAGTTCGCGCTCTTCCCGCTCACCAACGTCACCAACTACCTGGTGCAGAGCGTCGGCCTGTACGCGCTCGTCACCTGGGCCGGAATGGACGACCGGATCGCGCCACTCGTGGCGGCCGTCGTCGCGATCCCCTTCACCTATCTGATCTCCCAGCGGATCCTGGTGCCCCGGGGCACCGGCCGGGGCCCCGGCGCGGCCGGTCCGGGGAGCGAAACGGACGAGCGGCAGCCCTCCCGGCTCGCGTAGATTGCCTGGCAGCCGCGGCGTCGAGCGCGCGGCCCGCAGGAACGGCCGAGTGAGGACGACGCAGGTGACGACGCAGGTGACGGGTCAGACGGACGGGTCGAGGCAGTACGGGTCGAGGCAGTACGTGACGGAGGCCCGCAGGATCGTCGTCAAGGTCGGCTCCTCCTCCCTCACCACCGCCTCCGGAGGCCTCGACGCCGACCGGGTCGACGCCCTCGTGGACGTGCTCGCCAAGGTCCGCAGCGGCGGCGAGAAGGAGATCGTCCTCGTCTCCTCCGGCGCCATCGCCGCGGGCCTCGCCCCGCTCGGCCTCACCCGCCGCCCCAAGGACCTGGCCCGCCAGCAGGCCGCCGCCAGCGTCGGCCAAGGCCTGCTCGTCGCCCGCTACACCGCCTCCTTCGCCCGCTACGGCGTCCGCGTCGGCCAGGTCCTCCTCACCACCGACGACACCAGCCGGCGCGCCCACTACCGCAACGCGTACCGGACCCTGGACCAGCTCCTCACCATGGGCGCGCTGCCCGTCGTCAACGAGAACGACACCGTCGCCACCGACGAGATCCGCTTCGGCGACAACGACCGGCTCGCCGCCCTCGTCGCCCACCTCGTCCGCGCCGACCTGCTCGTGCTGCTCTCCGACGTCGACGGGCTCTACGACGGCGACCCGGCCAAGCCCGGCACGTCGAGGATCGCCGAGGTCGCGGGCCCCGAGGACATCGCCCACGTCGAGATCGGCTCGGCCGGCAAGGCGGGCGTCGGCACCGGCGGCATGGTCACCAAGGTCGAGGCGGCCCGGATCGCCGCCGCCGCCGGCATCCCCGTCGTCCTCACCTCTGCGAGCCGCGCCGCCGACGCCCTCGCGGGCCGGGACACCGGCACGTACTTCCACCGCACCGGCCGCCGCTCCGCCGACCGGCTCCTCTGGCTCGCCCACGCCTCCACCCCGCAGGGCTCCCTCACCCTCGACGACGGGGCCGTCCGCGCCGTCGTCGAGGGCAAGAAGTCCCTGCTCGCGGCCGGTCTCGCGGGCGTCGAGGGCGACTTCGTGGCCGGTGACCCGGTCGAGCTGCGCGACGCCGCAGGCCGGGCCGTCGCCCGTGGCCTCGTCAACTTCGACGCCAAGGAGATCCCCCGGATGCTCGGCCGCTCCACCCACGAGCTCGCCAAGGAACTGGGCCCGGAGTACGAGCGCGAGATCGTCCACCGCGACGACCTGGTGGTCATCGCCTGAACGCGTCACCGGCCGTACGCGTCCCGTGCCGGACGCGTCACCGGCCGTACGCCGGGCACCGTACGCCATCCGTCGAACACCACCCGCCGAAACGGCTGAAACTGCGGCCATCCGGAAGGGACGTTCACCAAAACCGCCCCAAGTACCCCCTCGGACTGGTCAACTTTGTCCCGGGGGTTATGAGCAAGGCGGGGTACAGCACCACACGCATCACACAGGAGGCCGCCGGTGAGACGAGCGCGCCCAGGGGCGCCGCCCCGTGGGACTGCCGAACGCGCCCTGACCAGTGTCGAGGCCGGAGCCGACTTCGACGAGGCACGGGACAGGTCCACGGACAGGAAGACCGAGACCACCACCGACACACGCGAGGTACGCGAGACACGTGAGGCACGCGCCGAGGAGCGGCCCGTGTCCAAGCTCTGGCACATCACCCTCAGCGTGTCGGGCGTGGAGTCGCCGCTGAAGGAGGTGCGCCGGGGGCTGGAACAGCTGGCCCACGACCATCCTTTCCTGCTGACCAGCCGTTACGCCAACGATCACGCCGAGATCCGGTACTGGGAGGAGGCCCGCGACCTGCACGACGCGGCGGCCGTCGCCCTGCGCCTGTGGGGCGAGCACCGGCAGACCGCCAAGCTGCCGCCCTGGGAGATCGTGGGCCTGGAGGTCATCGACCGCGAGACCTACCACCAGCGGATCGCGGAGGGCTACGGCCCGCCGCCCGCCGCCCCGGTCGGCGTCCACCCCTACTGAGGGGCGGACCCGCCGGGAACGACCACGACGTGCCCCTGGACGAGTCCGGGGGCACGTCTCGGAGTGCGGGATACGTGAGGGATGTCCGCAGGGGTGCCAGTACCCTGCGGACATGACCTCGCTCACGCCCCTCGACAACCTCTCCCCGGTCACCCGGGCCGCCCGCCTCGCCCGTGGCGCCGCCGCCGAAATCGCGCCACTCCCGCGCGCGGTCAAGGACGAGGCCCTCCTCGCGATCGCGGACGCCCTCGAAGTGCGCACCGCCGAGATCGTCGAGGCCAACGCCGTGGACATCGCCAAGGCCCGCGAGGCCGGGACCAGCGAGGCCATCGTCGACCGGCTCACCCTCACCCCGGAGCGCGTCCGGGCCATCGCCGCCGACGTCCGCGACGTGGCCGCGCTGCCCGACCCCGTCGGCGAGGTCGTCCGGGGCTCGACCCTCCCCAACGGCATCGACCTGCGCCAGGTCCGCGTCCCCCTCGGCGTCGTCGGCATCATCTACGAGGCCCGCCCGAACGTCACCGTCGACGCCGCCGCCCTCTGCCTCAAGTCCGGCAACGCCGTCCTCCTCCGCGGCTCCTCCTCCGCGTACGCCTCCAACACCGCCCTGGTGACCGTGCTGCGCGACGCCGTCGGGGGCGCCGGGCTGCCCGCCGACGCGATCCAGCTCGTCCCCGGTGAGTCCCGCGAGTCGGTCCGCGAGCTGATGCGCGCCCGCGGCCTCGTCGACGTCCTCATCCCGCGCGGCGGCGCCTCCCTGATCAGGACCGTCGTCGAGGAGTCCACCGTCCCGGTCATCGAGACAGGCACCGGCAACTGCCACGTCTACGTCGACGCCGACACCGACCTCGACATGGCCGTGGACGTCCTGATCAACTCCAAGGCCCACCGGGTCAGCGTCTGCAACGCCGCCGAGACCCTCCTCGTCCACCAGGACGTCGCCGAGGCCTTCCTGCCCCGGGCCCTCGACGCCCTCGCCGAGGCCGGCGTCACCGTCCACGCCGACGAGCGGACCCTCGCCCTCGCCGAGGGCTCCAAGGCCACCGTCGTCCCGGCCACGCCGGAGGACTGGGAGACCGAGTACCTCTCGTACGACATCGCCGCCGCCGTCGTCGACTCCCTCGACAAGGCCGTCGAGCACATCCGGGCGTGGTCCTCCGGCCACACCGAGGCGATCGTCACCACCTCGCAGGCCGCGGCCCGCCGCTTCACCCAGCTGGTCGACTCCACCACGGTCGCCGTGAACGCCTCCACCCGGTTCACGGACGGCGGCCAGTTCGGCTTCGGCGCCGAGATCGGCATCTCCACCCAGAAGCTGCACGCCAGGGGCCCCATGGGCCTTCCCGAGCTGACCTCGACCAAGTACATCGTCACCGGCGACGGTCACGTGCGGTAACACCCCCTTCCCGTACGGGTCGGTTTTCGGTACGGACGGTCTTTCGGTACGGACGGGGAGGGTTCGCACTCTCCCTGCCCAAAACCCCCTTCCGGGTCTACTCTGAATCCGTGCCGGACGACGTGGGGGGCAGGCCGTTCCAGAACGGCGGAGACCCCGAGGACTCTGTCGACCGCGGAGGCGCTGACGAGGTCCACGCCGCCGTGGTCTTCGACGAGGAGTTCGTCCGGGCCGCCGCCGTCCACGAGCCGACCGCGGTCGAGCGGCTCCTCGCCGCCGCCCAGGCCCGTGCCGAGGCCGAGGCGGCCCGCGCCCGCGCGGGCGGCGGACCGGCCGACGACGACCCCTACGGGGACGGCCACGACCCGCTGGTCACCTACGAGCCCGACGACATCGGTGACGACGACAGCCCCTACGGCCCCCACGGCGGCGCCCTGCGCCCCTACCGGGGCAGCGCCCGCTGGCACCGGCCCGTCGCCTGGGTCCTCGCCCTCGTCATGGGGGTCGGCATGGTCGCCCTCGCCTTCAGCGCCGTCTACCGGGGCGCCTCCGCCAACCGCCAGGACCAGGTCCCGCCGCCGGCCACCACCGGGGTCGACGCGCCGAGCCCGAACCCGGCCCCGCCCGCGGCCCACGCCCCTGCCGCACGCTCCACGTCCCCCGGATAGCCCCCACCGGCCTCCCGGACCCGAATCGGACCCGAATCGGACCCGGAATCGGCTCCCGACCGGGAGCGTGCCGGGGCCGTCCCGGGTCCCCGTCGCACCGATGGCGGAATTCTTCGGAACTTGTCGTGTACCTGGGCGTTTACCGAAGCCCCCGCAGACCTACCCTGAAGGTATGGCAGGGCGTGGCGACCCGCCTGAGGGGACACCCGAGGGGTTCCCCGGCGGTGGTGAGGACGAGTACCGATCCGTCGTCTTCGACGAGGCGTTCGTCCGTGCTGCCCGCCTCCAGGAGTTCTCCGCCCGGGAACGGATGGGCGAGCACGCCCAGGCCGTCCGCAGCCTCCCCTCCGGGACGGTCCGGAGCGGCTCCCGCCAGGCCGTCCTGCTGGTCCTGCTGGTCCTCCTCGCCTTCGGCACCGCCATCTACCTGGGCGTCCGCAACCCGTACCAGCCCCCCGTCGACCAGCGCGCCGAACCCCTGCGGACCACCGTGGTCCGGCTCGCCCCCCGGGACCCCGTCCCCGGCGGCGAGCCCGCGCGGCTCTTCGCCCACAGCCCGGCCGCCGAGTACCGCGCCGGGGCCGCCGGCATCGACCTGCCGGTCGCCGGGCGCACCCTGCACTTCGCCGAGAGCCAGGTCGTCGCCGCCCTCGGCATCGCCAAGGACTACCTGGTGGCCTCCTCCCTGGAGCCCGACGTCCTGACCGGGGCCACCGTGCGGCCCGTGCGCCTGCTGCTCGACCCCGACCAGCTGGAGCAGTTCGACCGGAGCGTCGAGTCGCCCGCCGACGACGGCCGGCACGCCTCCGCCGCCTGGCTCGTCCGCTTCGACCCCCGGGAGGTCGCCCTCGCGGACCCCGCCGCCCGGGTGCGGGGCACCCTCCGCTTCGAGGAGACCGGTCCCGACACCCTGGACGTCACGGCGGACCACACGTATACCTACGCGCTCCGTCCGGCCGTCCGGGGCACCGGGCCGGTCGCCGCGGCGTCCCTCTTCACCGTCCACCGCGTGGTGCACTTCCGCTTCGACCGCGAGGACCTGCGGGCGCACCGCGCCGAGCTCCTGAGCAGCACCTCGGAGGCCGGACCGCAGGCCTGTGACACGGACACCACGGGCGTCCTGAAGCCGCTCCTGGCGGGAGCGCGGGCCCCCGGGGCGGACGACGGCCCGGCGGTCACCGACCCGTACGCCACCGACCGGCCCGCCGCCCCCTCGCTGTGCGGAGCGCTGGCGCCGAAGGCTCAGCCCTCGCTCTGACCGTCCCCGGCGTCGCCCCGCGCGTCGTCGTCCCCGGCCGAGGCCTTGCCGCCGGAGTCTTTGGCGCCCGAGTCCTTGCCCCCGGTCGTCCCGCCGTCCCCGGCCGCGCCGCCGTCCGCCTTCGGGGAGCCCTGGCCGCCGAACCGGTTGCGCAGCCGGCCGCCCAGGTCGCCCGCCAGGTCACCGGCGCCGCCGGCTATGTCCCCGACCAGCTTGAAGAGGGGATCCTTGCTGGTCCGCACGGTCTCGGCGTAGTGCCCTGCCGACTCGCGGAAGGAGTCCGAGACCGAGGTGTCCTTGTCCTCCGAGCGCTTCGGGTAGTGCCCGTCCATGATCCGCTGGAAGTCGCGGCTCTCCGACCACTTCTTCAGCTCCGCCGCGCGGACGGCGGTGAAGGGGTGCGAGCGCGGCAGCACGTTGAGGATCTTCAGGACCGAGTCCCGCAGGTCCCCGGCCTTCTCGTACTCGTCGGCCTGGGCGAGGAACGCGTCCACGTTCATCTCGTGCAGGTGGTTGCCTCCGGCGATCTTCATCAGGCCGCGCATCGAGGCCCGCACGTCCTGCCCGACGAGGAGCCCGGCCCGGTCGGCGGAGAGCTCCGACTTGCGGAACCACTCGCGCAGCGCCGTCACGATGGCCGTGATCGCGACCGTCCCCAGCGGGATCCACGCGATCTTGAGCGCCAGGTTCGTGAGGAACAGCAGGACCGTGCGGTACACGGCGTGCCCGGAGAGGGCGTGTCCGACCTCGTGGCCGACGACCGCCCGCATCTCCTCCTCGTCGAGGAGCTCCACCAGACCGGTGGTGAGCACGATGATCGGCTCGTCCAGGCCGATGCACATCGCGTTGGGCTTCGGGTCCTGCGTCACGTACATCGGCGGGACCTTCTCCAGGTCCAGGATGTAACAGGCGTCCCGCAGCATGTCGTTGAGGTGGCTGAACTGGGCGTCGCTCACCCGGACGGAGTCCGAGAGGTAGAGGAGTCGCAGACTGCGCTCCGGCAGCAGCCCGCTGAGCGCCTTGAAGGCCGTGTCGAAGCCGCTGAGCTTGCGCAGCGCCACCAGCGCCGAGCGGTCGGCCGGATGCTCGTAGGCCCGCGAGGAGATGCCGGGGAACCGCCGCCGCTGCCTGCTCGGCGCGCTCCCGTGGTCGTTCTCGGTCATGGATGCCCCCTGTTCGTACGAGTCGGTGCTCGTCCCCCTGACTGCACCCAGCCTAGGCGCTGGCGCTACCGTGTGGCGGGGCCTGTGGATAACTCGGGCACCGAGGACGACCGAAGGGCACGACCGACATGCCGGACACCGCCGCCACCGCCGACGCCGCTGCCGCGCTGCTCGCCGCCCCCGCGGGCCAAGGCCTCGGCGACACCCTCCGGATCGTGCTGCTCGCCTCGCTCGTGGGCGGAGTCCTACTCGCCTGGTTCCTGCTGCGCGGCTACCGCACGGAGGACACGGGCGACACGGGCGACGTGGGTGACGTGGGTGACGCGCCGGGCGCGAGCGGTACGGACGGCGCGAGCGGTACGGACGGTGCCGGCGGGGCGGGCGGCATCGGCGGGACTGACGGTGTCGGTGCGCCGGGCGGTACCGGCCGGGCGGACGGCAACGCGGAGCGCGACGCGAACGCCTGAGTCGGCGTGAGCGCCTCCGGACGGCCCGCATACGATGTGCGCGAAGTCTCCGCTCCCATCCCCGATCGATAGGTCTGCCGAAGATGAGCCTCCACAGCGCCGCCGCCCACCTGGTCACCCTCGCCGAGGGCGCCGAGCACGGCGGCAACCACGAAAGCCTCAGCCCCTACCTCACCGGCTTCGGCGCCTTCGGTGCCCTCATGCTGCTGCTGTGGATCACCACCCGCTTCAACCGCGACCGCTGAACCGACACCGCTGATCCGGCGGCCGCTGCCGTGCCAGTAGGCTCTGCACGCATGGGAGAGCAGGAAGTGCCTACTGGCGGGCGCGGCAAGCGCCGACTCGGTGTGATGGGCGGAACCTTCGACCCGATCCACCACGGACACCTGGTGGCGGCCAGCGAGGTCGCCGCCCTGTTCCACCTCGACGAGGTGGTGTTCGTGCCGACCGGGCAGCCGTGGCAGAAGAGCCACAAGGCCGTGTCCGCGCCCGAGGACCGCTATCTGATGACGGTCATCGCCACGGCGTCCAACCCGCAGTTCTCGGTCAGCCGGATCGACATCGACCGCGGCGGCGCGACCTACACCATCGACACCCTGAGGGACCTGCACTCCCTCAACGGCGACGCGGACCTCTTCTTCATCACCGGGGCCGACGCGCTGTCGCAGATCCTCACCTGGCGCGACGCGGAGGAACTCTTCTCGCTCGCCCACTTCATCGGCGTCACCCGCCCCGGCCACGACCTCACCGACGACGGCCTGCCCAAGGGCGGGGTCTCGCTCGTCGAGATCCCCGCGCTCGCCATCTCCTCCACCGACTGCCGGGCGAGGGTCGCGAAGGGGGACCCCGTCTGGTATCTGGTCCCGGACGGCGTGGTGCGCTACATCGACAAGCGCCAGCTGTACCGCGGCGAGTGAGCTTCGGGGAGGGGCACCGGTGAACGATCAGCAGCACCCGTACGATCCGTATCGACCGCAGCCGCAGATCATCGGCTACGACGAGTACGGGCAGCCGGTGTACCAGCAGCCGCAGGCGCAGCAGCAGCCCGCGCAGCACTACGACCCGTACGGCGGTCAGCGGCAACAGCCGTCGCAGCAGACGTACGGCTACGACCCCTATGCCCAGCAGCAGCCGTCCCAGGAGCAGCAGCCGCAGGCGCAGCCCCCGTACGACCCGTACGGTCAGCAGGGCTACGCCTACCCCTCCTACGACACCGGCCAGCAGTACGAAACGGGTCAGCAGTACGACACCGGGCAGGAGTGGGCCGTCCAGCCCCGGGCCCAGCAGTCGCAGGCCCCGCAGGCCCCGCAGCCCCAGGCGCAGTCGCAGGCCCGGCCCGAGTCCGTCCGGCCGGTCCCCGAGGCCCCGGCCGCGCCCGTCACCGCCCCGCCCGGCGTCCCCGGCCAGCGTCCCGCCTCCGAGCGGCCCGTCCCCGGCCGGCCGGCCTCCGGGCGCCCCGCTCCGTCCCGTACGGACGGCGACGACCGCGAGTACCGCACCGAGCAGTTCTCGTTCATCGAGGAGCCCGACGAGGACTCCGAGGACGTCATCGACTGGCTCAAGTTCACCGAGAGCCGTTCGGAGCGGCGCGAGGAGGCCAGGCGCCGGGGCCGCAACCGGATCGTCGCGCTCGTCGTCGTCCTCGTGCTCGCCGTCGTCGGCGGCGTCGGCTACCTGTGGTCCGCGGGCCTGCTCCCCGGCACCTCCGCGCCGGAGCGGAACGGGGCCGCCACGACCGGTCCCCAGAAGCGCGACACCATCGTGGTCCACCTCCACGACACCACGAACGGCGGCACCTCCACCGCCCTGCTCGTGGAGAACGCGACCACCCGCCAGGGCACCACGGTCCTGCTCCCCAACTCCGTCGTCGTCGCCGACGCCGAGGGCTCCGCGACCACCCTCGGCAAGTCGGTCGAGGACGACGGCTCCAGCGGCACCCGGGAGTCGATCGGCAACCTCCTCGGCGCGAAGATCACCGGAACCTGGCGCCTGGACACCCCGTACCTGGAGAACCTCGTCGAGGTCGTCAGCGGCATCGAGACCGACACCGACACCGACGTGCCCGCCCCCAAGGACGGCGCCGAGCCGCTCGTCAGGAAGGGCGAGAAGCAGACGCTGAACGGCCGCGCCGCGGTCGCCTACGCCACCTACCGGGCCCCCGGCGAGGCCGACGCCAAGCAGCTCCAGCGCTTCGGCCAGGTCCTGTACGGGGTGCTGCGGAAGATCTCCGACGACCCGGCGGCCGCCACGGTCACCATCGAGACGCTCCAGCAGATCCTCGACCCCTCGCTCCCGGAGAAGGACCTCGGCGCCTCCCTGGCCAAGCTCGCCGAGCACGCCAAGCTCGGCGCCTACAAGACGGCCCTGCTCCCGGTGGAGGAGGACGGGGCGCTGACCGGCGGCGCGAGCGACAGCGTCGTGAAGGACATTCTCGGCGGCAAGGTCACCGCCCCCGAGGCGGACGGGATCACCCGGGTCTCCCTGCGGGACGGCTCCGGCAAGAACGCCACCGAGGCGGCCCGGATCGTGCTCGCCAACGGCGGCTACGCCATCGTGGGCGCCGCCGTGGCACCGGACCAGGACAAGTCGCAGGTCCTCTACGGCGACGACGCCCAGAAGGCGGCGGCCGCCGAGGTGGCCAAGACGCTGGGCCTGCCGGCCGGCTCGGTCCGCAAGGGCGACACGGCGGGAGCGGCCGCCGTCACCGTCGTCCTGGGGCAGGACTACAAGGTTCCGGGGGCCCGCTAGCGGCGCTCCGGAAAAGGCCGACGGCGTCGTCGGCGGTCCGTGAGACCCTGGAGGGGTACTGGACCGCCGACGAAAGCCTGCTTGTGACCGCCACGGACCGTTCCATCGAGCTCGTCAAGACCGCCGCCCAGGCGGCCGCCGACCGGCTCGCGCACGACATCATCGCGTACGACGTCAGCGACGTGCTGTCGATCACCGACGCCTTCCTGCTCGCCTCCGCGCCCAACGACCGCCAGGTCAAGTCGATCGTCGACGAGATCGAGGAGCGGCTGCTCAAGGAGCTCGGCGCCAAGCCGGTCCGCCGCGAGGGCGACCGCGACGCGCGCTGGATCCTGCTGGACTACGTCGACATCGTCGTCCACGTCCAGCACAGCGAGGAGAGGGTCTTCTACGCCCTGGAGCGGCTGTGGAAGGACTGCCCCGAGCTGGAGCTGCCCGAGGACGCCCTGAAGACCCGCGGCAAGGGCGCCGAGCACGCCGCCCTGACCGGCGTCGACACCGCGGGCCACGCCTCCGGCCTGCCCGACGGACCGGACGGTGAGCTGAGCTGAGCACCACCAGGGGCGGCACCGGCCGCCGCATCGTCCTCTGGCGCCACGGCCAGACCTCCTGGAACCTGGAGCGCCGCTTCCAGGGCTCGACGGACATCGAGCTGACGGAGACCGGCGTCGCCCAGGCGCGCCGGGCCGCACGGCTGCTCGCCGCCCTCGAACCGGACGCCGTCGTGGCCTCCGACCTGAAGCGGGCGGCGGCCACCGCCGCCGAGCTCGCCGCGCTCACCGGCCACGACGTCGCCCACGACGCCGCGCTGCGCGAGACGTACGCGGGGGAGTGGCAGGGGCTGACCCACGACGAGATCGTGGCGCGCTACGGCGAGCAGTACGCCGCGTGGAAGCGCGGCGAGCCCGTGCGCCGGGGCGGCGGCGAGCTGGAGACCGAGGTGGCCGACCGGGCCGCCCCCGTGGTCCTGGAGCACGCCGACAAGCTCCCGGAGAACGGCACGCTCGTCGTGGTCAGCCACGGCGGCACCATCCGCACCACCATCGGCCGGCTCCTGGGCCTGGAGTCCCGGCACTGGGAGAGCCTGGGCGGGCTCTCGAACTGCTGCTGGTCCGTCCTCGGCGAGGGCGCGCGCGGCTGGCGCCTGCTGGAGCACAACGCCGGCACGCTGCCCGAGCCGGTCCTCGGCGACGACGACTGAGCCCCACCGGGCCCCGTGACGGGCCCGCCGGACCCGGATTTCACTTTCCGGCAGGTCACAGGCTAGAGTTCTTCTTGTTCGCAGCGCGGAGCGCGAAGAACACGAGGGGCTATAGCTCAGTTGGTAGAGCGCCTGCATGGCATGCAGGAGGTCAGGAGTTCAATTCTCCTTAGCTCCACAGTCACCGAATCCCGTCCCCATCAGGGGGCGGGATTCGTCGTTTCGTCCCGTTGCGCCGAGTACGCCGACCCCCTTGCGGGGCCATGGCAGAATCGGACGGCCGGAGGGGGACAGGATCCGGACGGGAGGGTGGCCCACGTGCTCGGCGACAACGGCAGGGTGTCCTGTCGGTGCACGACCAGGTGCACGACGGGGCGCGCGACCCGCGGCCACAGCTGGAGCTGACTGATGGGTGCACACAGGCGGAAGTGCGACTGGTGCGGCAGCGGCACGCCCATCGTGCGCGACATGGACCCCGTCAACCCCGGGTTCCAGTATTGGTGCGAGGAGTGCGCGCGGGCGCTGATCATAAAAGGCGACCCGATCGAGACCTACCGCGAGCTGGAGGGGGAGCCGATCTACGGTCGGCTCCTCGACGAGCACTGCACCCTCAAGCGGTTCTACTCCTTCGCCACGGCCTGACGCTCCCGCTCCGGCGCCATCGGACGCTCCTGCTCCGGTACGGCCTCCAGGAGCGGTTCCGCCGCCGTGGCGACCTCCGTCCCGTGGCCGGTATCCGCCCCGCGAGGCCTCCGTCGAGCCGGTAGCGACCTCCGCCGGGCCAGTACGTACCCCGCCAACAGCGCCGCCGTCGTCAGCGGATAGACGGCCGAGAGCAGCATCTGGCCCGCGTTCTGGTCCAGTTCGGGACGGCCCGGGTCGTGCGGGACCCACCACAGCGCGAACGACGCGAACACCAGGGCCACCGGCCCCGTCACCCGCCACGCGTGCGTGGCCCGGTCCGCGAGCAGGATCAGCAGCGGCACGCACCAGACCCAGTGGTGGGACCACGAGATCGGACTGATCATCAGCGCCGTGAACGCGCAGACGACCACCGCCACCGCCTTGTCGCCGCGCAGTGCGGCCCGTACCGCCACGACCATCGCGACGCCGCCCAGGAGGGCCGCCGACACCGCCCACCACATGCCCGGGTCGTCGGTGTGCATCAGCCGGGCCAGGACGCCGCGGATCGACTGGTTGGCGGTCTCTTCGGCGAAGCCGACCCGGCCCGTCTCGAACAGGGTCTCCGTCCAGAACTTCTTCGAGTCCGCGGGCAGTGCGAGGGCCACGGCCAGTGTCGTCCCGAGGAACACCCCGGTCGCCGTCGCCGCCGTCCGCAGCCACTGGTTCCAGGACCGGTCCCGGCGCCACAGCAGCACGCCCGCGACGAGCAGCAGGACCACGAAGAGCCCCGGTGTGAGTTTCACCGCGGTCGCCAGACCGGTGCCGAGGCCGGCCCAGCGGCTCCCCTCGCGCCGGGTGAGGTCCCAGAGCACCGCCACGGCTATGAGCAGGTTGATCTGGCCGTATCGCAGGGTCGTCCACACCGGCTCGCACCAGACCACGACCGCGGCGATCCAGAACGTGGCGCGCCACAGGTCCGCGCGGGACAGCGACGGGCGCACCAGCTGGACCGACAGCTGGACCAGGGCGACCACCAGGAGCAGGTTCCCCCCGGTGGCGAGCGTCCGCATCAGCGGGACGCCCACCAGGGTCAGCGGCACGAACAGCAGGGCGGCGAAGGGGGGATACGTCATGCCGAGGTTCGCCGAGGTGGCGCGCATCGCGTACAGGTCGCCGCCCGCCCGGACCGTCTCGCCCTCGGCCCGGTAGACCATCACGTCGAGCATGTTCACGTGGGCGAGGCGTTGCGCCACCCAGAAGGCCGCGAACGAGAGCAGACAGACCGCCGCGGCGGTGACCAGGGGCCACGGCCGGGCACGGGTTTTCGAGAGCACGGAGACGGACACAGTCGGCGACCCTACCCGGCGGCCCGGAAGGGCCCCGGGAATCGATTTGGAGATCTGCCGGGAGGCCGGTTAATGTTCTGTCTGTCGCCGCGAGGGAAACCGCAGCGGAGACGGAAAGCAAGGGGCTATAGCTCAGTTGGTAGAGCGCCTGCATGGCATGCAGGAGGTCAGGAGTTCAATTCTCCTTAGCTCCACAGAAACTCCACGGAAGCCTCGTGGAAGGGAAAGCGGGTCACCCGGATCGGGTGGCCCGCTTTCTCGTGTCCCGGTCCCCGGAACGCCGGTGCGGCCCGTGCGGCCGCTGCGGTACCCTGGCGCCATGCGTGCCGTACGCCTCCTGCTTACCGAGCCGCGCTGACCAGTCCCGACGGGTGACAGATCATTCCGTCGGAGTCGGCGCGGCATCCCCTCCTGTGCGAGGGGATTTTTCATTTCGGGCAGTCAGTGGCCGTGGGCAGAGACGATCGATGGAGCTTCAAGGACCATGACCGAGATCAATACGGCCGCCGAGACGGCGGCCCCGCATCGCTACACGGCGGCCATGGCCGCCGACATCGAGGCACGCTGGCAGGACTTCTGGGACGCCGAGGGCACGTACGAGGCCCCGAACCCCACCGGTGACCTGGCGGGCGACCCCGCGGTCGCCGCACGCCCCAAGAAGTTCATCATGGACATGTTCCCGTACCCCTCGGGCGCGGGACTGCACGTCGGCCACCCGCTGGGCTACATCGCGACGGACGTCTTCGCCCGCCACGCGCGCATGAGCGGCCACAACGTGCTGCACACCCTGGGCTTCGACGCCTTCGGCCTGCCGGCCGAGCAGTACGCCGTGCAGACGGGCACGCACCCGCGCGTGTCCACCGAGGCCAACATGGAGAACATGAAGGTCCAGCTGCGCCGGCTGGGCCTGGGCCACGACAAGCGCCGGTCGTTCGCCACGATCGACCCGGAGTACTACAAGTGGACCCAGTGGATCTTCCTGCAGATCTTCAACTCCTGGTACGACGACGAGGCCGGGAAGGCCCGTCCGATCGCCGAGCTGATCGAGCGGTTCGAGAACGGCACGCGTGAGATCCCCGGCACCACGCGCGCGTGGAGCGAGCTGAGCGCCACCGAGCGCGCCGACGTCCTGGGCGAGTACCGCCTGGCGTACGCCTCCGACGCGCCCGTCAACTGGTGTCCCGGCCTGGGCACCGTCCTGGCCAACGAGGAGGTCACCGCCGACGGACGCTCCGAGCGCGGCAACTTCCCCGTCTTCAAGTCCAAGCTGCGCCAGTGGAACATGCGGATCACCGCCTACGCGGACCGCCTGCTGGACGACCTGGACGCGCTGGACTGGCCCGAGGCCATCAAGCTGCAGCAGCGGAACTGGATCGGCCGCTCCGAGGGCGCCCGCGTCGACTTCCGGGTCGGCGACGCCGGTGCCATCACGGTCTTCACCACCCGCCAGGACACCCTGTTCGGCGCCACCTACATGGTCCTGGCGCCCGAGCACGAGCTGGTCGAGGAGATCGTCCCGGCCGCCTGGCCCGAGGGCACCCACGACGTGTGGACCGGCGGTCACGCCACCCCCGCCGAGGCCGTCGGCGCCTACCGCAAGCAGGCCGCCTCCAAGTCCGACGTGGAGCGCCAGGCCGAGGCCAAGGACAAGACCGGCGTCTTCACCGGCGCGTACGCGACCAACCCGGTCAGCGGCGAGCGGGTCCCCGTCTTCATCGCCGACTACGTCCTGATGGGCTACGGCACCGGCGCCATCATGGCCGTCCCCGCGCACGACAGCCGCGACTTCGCCTTCGCGCGCGCCTTCGAGCTGCCGATGCGCTGCGTCGTCGAGCCCTCGGACGACCGCGGCACCGACCCGTCCACCTGGGACGACGCCTTCTCCTCCTACGAGGCGAAGCTGGTCAACTCCGCCAACGACGAGATCTCCCTGGACGGCCTGGGCGTCGTCGACGCCAAGGCCCGGATCACCTCCTGGCTGGCCGACCGCGGCATCGGCGAGGGCACCGTCAACTTCCGGCTGCGCGACTGGCTGTTCAGCCGCCAGCGGTACTGGGGCGAGCCCTTCCCGATCGTCTACGACGAGGACGGCGTCGCCCACGCGCTGCCCGCGTCGATGCTGCCGCTGGAGCTGCCCGAGGTCGAGGACTACTCGCCGCGCACCTTCGACCCGGACGACGCGGACACCCGCCCGGAGACCCCGCTGTCCCGCAACGAGGACTGGGTGAACGTCACCCTGGACCTGGGCGACGGGCCGAAGAAGTACCGCCGCGAGACCAACACCATGCCCAACTGGGCCGGTTCCTGCTGGTACGAGCTGCGCTACCTGGACCCGCACAACTCCGAGAAGCTGGTCGACCCGGCCGTCGAGCAGTACTGGATGGGCCCCCGCGAGGGGATGCCGACCGGTGGCGTCGACCTGTACGTCGGCGGCGCCGAGCACGCCGTGCTGCACCTGCTGTACGCGCGCTTCTGGTCCAAGGTCCTGTTCGACCTGGGCCACGTCTCCTCGGCCGAGCCCTTCCACAAGCTGTACAACCAGGGCATGATCCAGGCCTTCGTCTACCGGGACGCGCGCGGGATCGCCGTGCCGGCGGCCGAGGTCGAGGAGCGCGACGGCGGCTTCTGGTACCAGGGCGAGAAGGTCTCCCGCGTCCTGGGCAAGATGGGCAAGTCCCTGAAGAACGCCGTGACGCCGGACGAGATCTGCGCCGAGTACGGCGCCGACACCCTGCGCCTGTACGAGATGGCGATGGGCCCGCTGGACGTGTCGCGCCCCTGGGACACGCGCGCGGTGGTCGGCCAGTACCGGCTGCTGCAGCGGCTGTGGCGCAACATCGTCGACGAGGCGACCGGCGAGGTCACCGTCGTCGACGCCGCGCCCGACGAGGACACGCTGCGCGCCCTGCACAAGGCGATCGACGGCGTCGCCCAGGACAT
This sequence comes from Streptomyces sp. NPDC098101, assembly GCF_044760185.1. Taxonomy (NCBI): domain Bacteria; kingdom Bacillati; phylum Actinomycetota; class Actinomycetes; order Kitasatosporales; family Streptomycetaceae; genus Streptomyces; species Streptomyces sp. NPDC098101. The sequence continues at coordinate 493,034 of NZ_JBIWAS010000002.1, forward strand.
GGCCGCGATGCGCTTCAACACCGCCATCGCCAAGATCACCGAGCTGAACAACCACCTGACCAAGTCCGGTGGCGCGCTGTCCCGCACGGTCGCCGAGCAGCTGGTGCTGCTGGTCGCCCCGCTGGCGCCGCACATCGCCGAGGAGCTGTGGCGCAGGCTGGGCCACGCCGAGTCGGTCGTCCACCAGGACTTCCCGGTCGCCGACCCGGCGTACGTCGTCGACGAGACCGTGACCTGCGTCGTGCAGATCAAGGGCAAGGTCAAGGCCCGCCTGGAGGTCTCCCCGTCGATCACGGACGCGGAGCTGGAGGCGCTGGCCCTGGCCGACGCGCACGTGGTCGCGGCGCTGGGCGGTGCCGAGATCCGCAAGGTGATCGTGCGCGCGCCGAAGCTGGTCAACATCGTCGCGGGCTAGCGGATCGCCGGCGCGCGGCCGGTGAGGCGCGACCGCCGACGTGCGACAGCCGGTGCACGGCGGCTGATGCGCGACCGGTGACCGGCCGCGCATAGGGGTTTCCCCTACGGGCAGGTTGGGGGTTCCGATGGAACCCTCGGCCTGCCCGTTCCGTTTACCGTGGAGGGACCACAACCGTGTGGTGAGTCGACCGATGCCGGAGGGGCGCCCATGGAAGCCACGATTCTCACGATCCTGGCGCTGCTCTTCGTCGCCTTCGTGGCGCTCGGGGTGTACGCCACCGTGAAGGTGACCAAGGCCGCCAAGCGCGGTGTCGACCGCACCCTGGACCAGGCCCGGCGCACGGTCGAGGACACCACGCTGCGGGCCAAGAGCTTCGGCCAGGCCGGGGCGGCGGGCGAGCTGGCCCGGCTGCGGCTCTCGCTGCGCACCTCGATGCGCGCCACGCAGGAGGCGCTGCAGGCGGGCGTCGGGCAGGACGCCTCGCTGAAGGAGTCGCTCGACCTGTTCAACCGGCTCAGCGGACACGGCCTCGAACTCGACGCGGACCTCAAGCGCCTGGAGCGGGAGCCCGACCGGGCGTGGGTGGCCGGACAGCTCCCCGAACTCACCGCGCGGACCGAGCGGATCACCAGCTCGGCCGACGCGCTGCGCCGCGCCGCCCGGGACCGGGCCGTGCGGTTCGCCGAGGACGACCTGTCGACGCTCAGCGCCCAGATCGACGTCGAGGCCGGAGCCCTGCGCCACTGGGCCGACCCGGAGCCCGCGCCGGGCGCCGCCACCGGTACGGCCGGTGCGGAGGAGCGGGGGCGTGCCGCCGGGGCCGGCGGCCGGACGGCGGGCACGGGGGCCCACGGCCGGACGGCGGGTGCCGGGGCCGGGAGCGAGCCGTCCGCCATCACGGGGCCCGACCCCCGGCTGACCTCCTACCCCTGGGAGAAGTCGGCCCGCCCGGAGACCACGACCTGACGGCAGGGCCGATCGGGACGGGTGCTTGCCCGATGTCCGGTGATTCGGTGATCCGGTGATCCGGTCGGGAGGCGGAGTGTTCGCCGACGCCCGGTGATCCGGTGGGGGGCCGGGCTGCCGTGCGGCGGTCCCGGCGGGTAACCTCCCGCTCATGTCCCGGCATGTCGCGATCGTCACCGATTCCACGGCCTACCTGCCACGCCAGACGAGGGAGCGGCACGCCGTCACCACGGTCCCGCTGACCGTCGTCATCGGCGACCGCGCCCTGGAGGAGGGCACGGAGATCTCGGCCGAAGCCCTCGCCCAGGCCCTCCAGAAGCGGCGGCCCGTCACCACCTCCCGGCCCAGCCCCGAGGTCTTCGCCGAGACCTACCGCCAGGCAGCCGAAGCCGGTGCGCGGGGCATCGTCTCGCTCCACCTGTCCGCCGAGGTCTCCGGGACCTACGACGCGGCCGTGCTCGCCGCGAAGGACGCCCCCGTGCCCGTGCGCGTGGTGGACACCCGCATGATGGGGATGGCACTGGGCTTCTGTGCCCTGGAGGCGGCGCGGACCGTGGAGGCCGGAGGCTCGCTCGACGAGGCCGTCGCGGCGGCCGAGAAGCGCGCCTCCGGGACCTCCGCCTTCTTCTACGTCGACACCCTGGACTACCTGCGCCGGGGCGGGCGCATCGGCACCGCGCAGGCGCTGCTGGGCTCCGCGTTCGCGGTGAAGCCGCTCCTCGAACTCGACGGCGGGCGGATCGAGCTGCGGGAGAAGGTGCGGACGGCCTCGAAGGCCATCGCACGCCTGGAGGAGATCGCGGTGGAGCGGGCCGGCTCCGGGCCGGTCGACATCGCCGTGCACCACCTGTCCGCGCCGGAGCGCGCCGCCACGCTCGCGGACCGGCTCCGGGAGCGGATCCCGGGGATCGGGGAGTTCCACGTCAGCGAGGTGGGCGCGGTCATCGGCGCCCACACGGGCCCCGGGCTCCTCGCGGTCGTCGTCTCACCGCGCTGAGGGCCGCCTGCACGTACCGGTCACGTGCTGGTCGTCCCCATGGGGGTGACGGAGTTTTCCACAGCGGGGCCGCTGTCCACGGACCGTGAGGGAGACCGGCACGGGGCATTCGTGATCTCTACGGTCACAGGCATGACGCTTCGTACACGCATCGCATCGACCACCGCCGTCGCCGGAACCACGGACACGGCTGTTCCCGGAGCCGCGAGGACGACGGGGGCCGTGAGGGCCACCGGCGGTTCGACCAGTGGGCCCGGCCGGGCGGCCGGTTCGGACGGGCGCGGTCGCCCGGGAGGGCGCGGTTCGCCTCCCGGGCGGGGGCGACCGCGCGCCCGGGTCGGAGGGCGGTCCGTCGACGTGCCCGGAGGTGTCGTACGGCGACGGGGGGACGCGCTGTTCCCGACGGCGTTCCCGCCGGAGCCGTCCGCCGGGGTGGCGGCGCCCGGGGCGGAGGAGCTGCCGGAGGCGCCGGAACGGGTCACATCGCCGGTCCCTCCGCCCGGGGTGCGGGAACGGCTGGTGGCGGGGATCCGGGACCGGACACCGCTGTGGGTGCAGACCCGCTGCGGACTGGAACCGAGGACGCTGACCGCGCTGGCCATGGTCCTGGTCGTGGCCGTGGGGCTCGCGGCCGGTTACTTCTGGACGGGGCGGCCGGAGCCGGTGCGCGCTCCCGAGCTCGTCCATGCTGCGCCTGCGACGGCCGCACCCGTGACGGCCGTGCCCGCAGGGCGGACCGGGCCGGAGCAGGAGGCCCGGCAGGAGGCGGGACCACCGCCCGTCCCACCCGTGTCGCCCGCTCCCTCCGGCGCCGAGGTCGTCGTCGACGTCGGCGGGAAGGTGCGCAGGCCGGGGGTGCTGACCCTGCCCGCGGGTTCGCGGGTGGCGGACGCCCTGCGGGCGGCGGGCGGGGTGCGGTCCGGCGCCGATCTCACCGGCATCAACCGGGCCCGGGTCCTGGCCGACGGCGAACAGGTCCTGGTCGACGTGCCGGGGGCACCGGCGGGCGGATCCGGGCCCGGCCCCGGGAGCGGCGGAGGCGCGGGAGGCACAGCGGGCGGAGGGGCGCCGGGGACCCCGGTGAGCCTCAACACGGCCACGGTGGAACAGCTCGACACCCTCCCGGGCGTCGGACCGGTCCTCGCCCAGCACATCATCGACCACCGCACGGAACACGGCGGCTTCCGGTCGGTGGGCGAGCTGCGGGAGGTCAGCGGCATCGGCCAGCGACGGTTCGCCGACCTCGAACCCCTGGTCCGGCCGTGAAGCGGGACGGGGGAGTGGCCGAGGAGACGGAGACGGAGGAGTCGGGAACAGCGGCGCGGGTGTCGGGCCGGTGGGAAGGGCCGGCCGATCTGCGGCTCGTTCCCCTCGCGGCGGCGGCTTGGGCGGCCGCGGCCTGCGCCGTGGGCGTCACCGGGTGGTGGACGGTGACCGGTGTCGCGGTCTGCCTGGTGGGGGCGGCGGTCCTGCTGGTGCGGGGCGCGGTGCGGCGGCGCGCAGACCCCGGGGCCGAGGGGAGCCGTGGGGCGGCCCGGCGGAGGGGGCGCGGTGCGGCTCCGCCGGGAGTCGGGGCAGGGCGGCGGTTGCGGGCCACCGCGTGGGCCGGGGTCCTGTTGTGCGCCGCGGCCGGGGCCGCCTCGGCGGGGCTGCACGCGGCGGACCTGCGACGCGGGCCCGTGCCGGTCCTGGCCGAGGAGTACGCGCGGGCGCGCCTGGAGGTGGTGGTGACCTCCGACCCGAGGCTCACCCGGCCCAAGGTGCGGGGCAACGCCATGGCGCCGGTCTCGGTCGTCCTGGACGGCGAGGTCACCCGGGTCGAGCGGTCGGACGGTGCGGTCCGGCGGACCCGGACGCCGGTCCTGGTGCTCGTGTCACCGGGGGAGGGGCGCGAGGAGTGGCTGCGACTCCTGCCCTCCACCCGGCTGCGGGTCGGCGGCCGGCTCGCGCCGCCGTCGCACCCGGGCGAACCGTTCGCGGCGGTGCTCAAGGTCGACGGATCGGACCCGCCCCTGATTGTGGGCCGGCCGAACGCGCTGCAACGGACGGCGGGGGAACTGCGCGCGGGCCTGCGGAGGGCGACCGAGGGGCTGGCCCCCGACGCGCGGGCCCTGCTGCCCGGGCTGGTCGTCGGGGACACCTCCCGGATCGGCCCCGAGCTGAGGGACGCCTTCGAAGCCACCGATCTCACCCATCTTTTGGCGGTTTCCGGCAGCAACTTGACCATTGTGCTGCTCCTGCTGATCGGGCGTCCCGGGCGGGCGCACCGGGCGGAGCGGGGTGGGCTCGCGCCCCGGATCGGGCTGTCGCTGCGGGTCACCGCGGTGGCCGGGGGAGGTCTGACGCTCGCCTTCGTGGTCGTCTGCCGGCCCGATCCGAGCGTGCTGCGTGCCGCCGCCTGCGGATGCGTCGCGCTGCTCGCGATCGGCACGGGACGCAGGAGGTCGCTGATCCCCGCGCTGGCCGCCGCCGTCCTCGTGCTGGTGCTCTACGACCCCTGGCTCGCGCGGAGCTACGGGTTCCTGCTCTCGGTCCTGGCCACCGGGGCGCTGTTGACGATCGCTCCCCGGTGGAGCGACGCGCTGCGCAGGCGCCGGGTGCCAGGCCGGTTGGCGGAGGCGCTGGCAGCGGCCCTGGCGGCGCAGGCGGTGTGTGCTCCGGTCGTGGCGGTGTTCGCGGCCCGGGTCAGCCTGGTCGCGATCCCGGCGAACCTCTTCGCCGAACTCGCCGTGGCGCCCGCGACGGTGTGCGGGTTCGGCGCGCTGGCCCTGGCGGCGCTCTGGATGCCGGCGGCGGAGGGTCTGGCGTGGGTGGCGGGCCGGCCGGCCGGGTGGATCGCTTGGGTGGCCCGCACCGGGAGCGCGCTGCCGGGAGCGGAGTTGGCCTGGCCCGGCGGGTGGTGGGGCGGGCTGGCCCTCGCGCTGCTCACCGCGACCGTGGTCCTCGGGGCGCGCAGACTGCCGTACCGGGGTGCGGTCGGCGCGCTCGCCGCCGCTCTGCTCCTGCTCGCCGTGGTGCGGCCGGCGCCGCTGACCCGGTGGGCCACCGGATGGCCGCCGCCGGGCTGGGCGTTCGCGATGTGCCAGGTGGGCCAGGGGGACGCGACCGTGCTCGCGGCGGGCGGGGACTCCGCCGTCGTGGTGGACGCGGGCCCCGACCCCGTGCCGGTGGACCGCTGTCTGCGCGAACTCGGGGTGAAGCGCGTGCCGTTGCTGGTGCTCACCCACTTCCACGCGGACCACGTGGCCGGGCTTCCAGGGGTGTTGCGGGGACGGTCGGTGGGGGCGATCCAGACGACGGGGCTCGAAGAACCGCCCGCCCAGGCCGCGTTCGTGCGGCGGACGGCGGCCGCGGCCCGGGTGCCGCTCGTCGGTGCCGAGCCGGGGGAGACGCGGAGGATCGGGGCCCTGGAGTGGCGGGTGCTCTGGCCGTGGCCGACGACCGGACGTATCGCGGGGGCCGAGCCGGTCCCGGGGGCCGGGGGGTCGTTCGAGGGGCCCAACGACGCCAGTGTCACGTTGTTCGTCCGGGCCGCCGGAGGGCTGAGCCTGCTGCTCCTCGGGGACTTGGAGCCACCGGCGCAGCGCGCGCTGTTGCGGGCCCATCCGGGGCTCGCGCCGGTGGACGTCCTCAAGGTCGCCCACCACGGTTCCGCGCACCAGGACCCGGCGTTGATACGGGCCGTGCGGCCGAGGCTCGCGCTGGTGTCGGCGGGCCGGGACAACCCGTACGGACATCCCTCGCCCCGGACGCTGGAGGCGCTGCGGGGCGGCGGGGCGCGGGTGCTGCGGACCGATCGGGACGGGGCGATCGCGGTGGTGGGGGCGGGGAGGGGGCTCGTGGCCGTGCCGAAGGGGGAGTGAACTCCCTGGCAGGGGAGGGGAATCGGTGATCGTGAGGAGAGGAGGGTCGGGCTATCGGCCCGGCAGACTGTCCGTATGACCACACAGCCGACACCCGCTGTCCAGCCCCAGCCCCAGCCCCAGTCCGAGTCCGAGCCCCAGCCCCAGTCCGAGTCCGAGCCCCAGGACCGGGCCCAGGCCCAGAAGCAGGCTCAGCCCCAGGCCCAGGCCCAGGACCAGTCCCCGGCGTCGCGGGGCTCCTTCGCTCCGTCCGTGCCCTTCGTTCCCGCGCCGGCCGAGGTCGAGGCGTATCTGCGGCGGATCGGGGCGGAGCGGCCGGTGCGCGCGGACGCCGCCGCGCTGCGCGAACTGCACCTGCTCCATCTGCGGACCGTGCCCTTCGAGAACCTCTCGATCCACCTCGGGGAGCCCGTCGTCCTGGACGAGAAGGCCCTCCTGGACAAGGTGGTGGGCGCGCGCAGGGGCGGCTTCTGCTACGAGATCAACACCGCGTTCGCGGTCCTGCTGAGGGGGCTCGGGTACGGGGTCGAGCTGCTCCAGGCGCGGGTCGTCGGGGAGGGCGGGAAGCTGGGCATCCCGTACGACCACATGGCGTTGCGGGTGGAGACGGTGGAGGGGGAGCGGTGGTTGGCCGACGTCGGGTTCGGCGACCACAGCCACTTCCCGCTGGCCTTCGACGCGCGCGACGACCAGGAGGACCCGGGCGGTGTCTTCCGGATCGTGGAGACCGCCGACGGCGATCTGGACGTGCTGCGGGACGGGAAGTCCCAGTACCTGATGGAGACCCGGCCGCGCGAGCTCGCCGACTTCGCGGCCGGGGCCTGGTACCACCGGACCTCGCCCGACTCGCACTTCCCGCGCTCCCTCATCTGCTCCCGGCTCACCGAGGAGGGCCGGATCAGCCTCAGCGGCAGGAAGCTGATCACCCGCGCCCACGGCGAGCGCGACGAGCGGATCCTCGGCGGGGACGACGAGGTGCGGGAGGCGTACCGGGAGCTGTTCGGCATCGAGCTCGACGCGCTGCCCGTCGTGGCGCGGCCTCCCGCGCGGAAGGAGGACGTCAATTCGGACTCCCGGTAACACTTGCCGACACTTGCTCCGGTTTGCCTCGAACGCCTCAAGGGTGATCGAATGCGACTTCGTTGCATAGTGAACGAGTCGCACGGGGGTGCGTGAAGAATGTTCGATCGTCTCTTCGGGAAGCGCGGAGGGAACGCCGCGCGGGGCGGGCCGCTCGCCGGGCTCACCGTCCCGTCCTCGGCGGGAGTGCTGAGCTGCCGGGTGCTCGACCCCGTGCACGAGCCCGTCCGGCAGGCCGAGTTCGTCGTCAGCGACGCGGCGGGGCGCAAGGTGCTGGCCGGGGAGACCGACCCGTACGGCACCGCGCTCGCGACCGTGCCGGCCGGCGAGTACCGGCTCGCGGTCACCGCCGAGGGCTACACGCCGCACCACGGCAGCGCCGTCGTCGCCGAGGGCGTCCACACCGGCCTCGGCGACGTCCTGCTCCAGGTCGCCCCGCAGGCCCCGCTCCCGGAGCCGGGCGACTGGGAGATCGACCCGGCGCACTCGCAGATCGGGTTCACGGCGCGCCACATCGGACTGGCCCGGATCCACGGCCGGTTCAACGACTTCGCGGGCGCGGTCCGGATCGCCGACCGCATGGAGCACTCCGCGATGCACGTCGTCATCGACGCCGCCTCCATCGACACCGGGGTCCGGATGCGCGACGACCACCTGCGCTCGGCCGACTTCCTCGACGTCGGCACGTACCCGACGCTGGAGTTCTACAGCGAGCGCTTCACCCACCGGGGCGGCAGCCGCTGGGCCGTCACCGGGGCGCTCACCCTCCACGGGGTGAGCCGCACGGTGACCCTCGACACCCAGTACCTGGGCCTGGGGAGCGGTCTGGAGGGCGAGACCCGGGGCGCCTGCCGGGCCACCACCGAGCTCCACCGCGAGGACTTCACCCTCACCTGGCAGACGCTGCTCGCGCGCGGCATCGCGGCCGTCGGGTCCAGCATCGGCATCGACCTCGACGTCCAGATCGTGCCCAAGAAGGCCGGGGGCTAAGGGGCTTCCAGCCAGCCCTCGTACTCGGCGGCGAGGCCGTCGAGGGCCGCCGGGTCGAGCCGGCCGTCCGGGTCCTCGACGACCACCAGCCACTGCGCGTCCTCGGCGTCGTCCTCCCCGGCCAGGGCGTCCCGCACGAGCTGCGGTTCCTCGGCCAGGCCGAAGCGGTCGGGAAGCTCCTCGGCGACCTCCTCGGCGGCGTCGCGGTCGGGGAGCACCAGTACGTGTCGTTCACTCACCCCGCCATTCTCGGGCACGGCCGACGGTGGCCCGTGACGTCCCCCGCTGTCGGTGGCCCGTGGGATGCTGGACCGCGATGGCCACCAGAAAGACTTCCCCCGACGACCTCCTCGGCCCCGTGACGCTCGCCGTGGGGCAGGAGGACCTGCTCCTCGACCGCGCCGTCCAGGAGGTGGTGGCGGCCGCCCGCGCCGCCGACGCCGACACGGACGTGCGCGACCTCACCTCCGACCAGCTCCAGCCCGGGACGCTCGTGGAGCTCACCAGCCCCTCGCTCTTCGCCGAGCGCAAGGTCCTGATCGTGCGGAACGCGCAGGACCTCTCCGCCGACACGGTCAAGGACGTCAAGGCCTACCTGGGCGATCCGGTCGAGGACATCTCCCTCGTCCTGCTCCACGCGGGCGGGGCCAAGGGCAAGGGCCTGCTCGACGCCGCGCGCAAGGCGGGGGCGCGGGAGGTGGCCTGCCCGAAGACGACCAAGCCGGCGGAGCGGCTGACGTTCGTGCGGCAGGAGTTCCGGGCGCTCGGGCGCTCGGCCACACCGGAGGCCTGCCAGGCCCTGGTCGACTCGATCGGCAGCGATCTGCGGGAGCTGGCGTCCGCCGTCGCGCAGCTGACCTCCGACGTGGACGGGACGATCGACGAGGCCGTCGTCGGGCGGTACTACACGGGCCGCGCGGAGGCCTCCTCCTTCAACGTCGCCGACCGCGCCGTCGAGGGGCGGGCGGCCGAGGCCCTGGAGGCCCTGCGCTGGTCGCTCTCGACCGGGGTCGCGCCCGTGCTCATCACCAGCGCGCTCGCCCAGGGCGTGCGGGCCATCGGCAAGCTCTCCTCGGCCCGGGGCGGCCGCCCCGCCGACCTCGCGCGGGAGCTGGGGATGCCGCCCTGGAAGATCGACCGCGTGCGGCAGCAGATGCGCGGCTGGACCCCGGACGGGGTCTCGCTGGCCCTGCGCGCGGTCGCCGAGGCGGACGCGGGCGTGAAGGGCGGGGGCGACGACCCCGAGTACGCCCTGGAGAAGGCGGTCGTCGCGGTGGCCCGGGCGGCGAGGATGCGCCGGGCCGACTGACCGGTTCGGGCCGGGCCCGACTGATCCAGGGCCCCGGAGCCCCGTTTCCGTTCAGCCGCGTCGCAGGCGCCCGAAGAAGCGGGCGCGGCGCGGCCGGTGTCCGTCGCGGTGCCGGGGGAGGGGTTCGGTGCCGCCCCACGGGCCGTCCGGGGACAGTACGGGGGCCTTGCGCTCCGCCTGGGCCCTGATCTCGTGGTACGACTCGTGCGCCGTGACCCGGAAGGCCTCGTCGTGCGCCGCCATCGCCGCGCCGATCGCCGCGCCCGCCGTTCCCCGGCGGCGCACCACGACCGCGAGCCGGGCCAGCAGGCCCACCGTCCCGGCGAGCGCGGCCCCGATCACGAACAGCGGCAGGTAGTCGTCCATGGGGCGAGGGTACGGACCCCCGATGGCCCCGTACGACGGACGAAGGCCCCGCCGTCTCCCGGGGAAGGAGGCGGCGGGGCCTTCGTCGTTCGAGCAAGTGGGCTCGCACCCGCGTGGCGAACGCGTCCGCGCACGAGCCCGGGGTGGCCGGGCGGGAGCGGGAGAGAGGGCCCGCTGGATCCCGTACGGCCGTTCACATCAGAGCTCAGCCCTGGAGGGAGGCAACCTTGATCGCCAGCGCCGACTTCTTGTTGGCGGCGGCGTTCTTGTGGATGACGCCCTTCGAGACAGCCTTGTCGAGCTGACGCGAGGCGGCACGAGTGGCGACGGTGGCCTTCTCGAAGTCGCCGGCGGCGACGGCCTCGCGGGCCTTGCGGATCGCGGTCTTGAGCGAGGACTTGACGGCCTTGTTGCGCAGGCGCGCCTTCTCGTTCGTCTTGTTCCGCTTGATCTGGGACTTGATGTTCGCCACGAAAAGAGCCTTTACAGGTTCGATGTTCCTTCTGGAAGTGCCTCGTGAGCTGAGAGGGCAGACGAGACACAGCTGTCCACGGTATCAGCCGCCCCCGCGACCGCCCAAACCGGGCGTCGGCCGCCGGGCATGGGACCATGGAGCCTACGTATCCGTTCAGAACATCGCCCGAGACGAGAAGCCTGCGTGCCCGCGACTCCTACCAACGTGCCCGAGCCGAGCCGTACCGACCCGGCTCTGATCCGCAACTTCTGCATCATCGCGCACATCGACCACGGCAAGTCCACGCTCGCCGACCGGATGCTCCAGCTCACCGGTGTGGTCGACCAGCGGCAGATGCGCGCCCAGTACCTCGACCGGATGGACATCGAGCGTGAGCGCGGCATCACGATCAAGTCCCAGGCCGTCCGTCTGCCGTGGGCTCCCACCGAGGGGCCGGAGCAGGGGCGCACGCACATCCTGAACATGATCGACACCCCCGGGCACGTCGACTTCACCTACGAGGTCTCGCGGTCCCTCGCGGCCTGCGAGGGCACGATCCTCCTGGTGGACGCGGCGCAGGGCATCGAGGCGCAGACCCTCGCCAACCTCTACCTGGCGATGGAGAACGACCTCACCATCGTCCCGGTCCTCAACAAGATCGACCTGCCGGCCGCGCAGCCGGAGAAGTTCGCCGAGGAGCTGGCCAACCTCATCGGCTGCCAGCCGGAGGACGTGCTCAAGGTCTCCGCGAAGACCGGCCTGGGCGTCGAGGCGCTGCTCGACCGCGTCGTCCGGGACGTCCCGGCGCCGGTCGGCGTCGCCGACGCCCCCGCCCGCGCGATGATCTTCGACTCCGTGTACGACTCGTACCGGGGCGTCGTGACGTACGTCCGTGTCGTCGACGGGCAGCTCAACAAGCGCGAGCGCATCAGGATGATGTCGACCGGCGCCACCCACGAGCTGCTGGAGATCGGCGTCTCCTCCCCGGAGATGACGCCGTCCGACGGCCTCGGCGTCGGCGAGGTGGGCTACCTCATCACCGGCGTGAAGGACGTCCGCCAGTCCAAGGTCGGTGACACGATCACCTCGCAGGCCAAGGGCGCCACCGAGGCGCTCGGCGGCTACAAGGACCCGAAGCCGATGGTCTTCTCGGGGCTCTACCCGCTGGACGGCTCGGAGTACCCCGACCTGCGCGAGGCCCTCGACAAGCTCCAGCTCAACGACGCCGCGCTCGTCTACGAGCCGGAGACCTCGGCCGCGCTCGGCTTCGGCTTCCGCGTCGGCTTCCTCGGCCTGCTCCACCTGGACGTGATCCGCGAGCGCCTGGAGCGCGAGTTCGGCCTCGATCTGATCGCCACCGCACCCAACGTGGTCTACCGCGTGGTCATGGAGGACGGCGCCGAGCACACGGTCACGAACCCGAGCGAGTTCCCCGAGGGCAAGATCGACGAGGTGTACGAGCCGGTCGTCCGCGCCACGATCCTCGCGCCCAGCGAGTTCATCGGCGCGATCATGGAGCTCTGCCAGAACCGGCGCGGCACCCTGATCGGCATGGACTACCTCTCCGAGGACCGGGTCGAGATCCGCTACACCCTGCCCCTCGCCGAGATCGTCTTCGACTTCTTCGACCAGCTGAAGTCCAAGACGCGCGGGTACGCCTCCCTCGACTACGAGCCCACGGGCGAGCAGGCGTCCAGCCTGGTCAAGGTCGACATCCTGCTGCACGGCGACAAGGTGGACGCCTTCTCCGCCGTCACCCACAAGGACGCCGCGTACGCCTACGGGGTGCGGCTCGTTGCCAAGCTGCGCGAGCTCATCCCCCGGCAGGCCTTCGAGGTGCCGATCCAGGCCGCGATCGGCTCCCGGGTCATCGCCCGCGAGACCATCCGCGCCATCCGCAAGGACGTCCTCGCCAAGTGCTACGGCGGTGACATCTCCCGGAAGCGGAAGCTCCTGGAGAAGCAGAAGGAAGGCAAGAAGCGCATGAAGATGGTCGGCTCGGTGGAGGTGCCCCAGGAGGCCTTCATCGCCGTCCTGTCGAGCGACGAGTCCTCCGGCAAGGGCAAGAAGTAGCCGTCCCCGGGCGATCGGGGGCGTGACGGGGGGCGGGGCCGCGAGGCGCGCCCCCCGTCCCACGGGCGGCACGAACGGGTCCACGCGCACCACGCGCGTGGACCCGTTCGTTATGAAGCGACGCACTGCAAGGCCTTACGCGCCGGACCTCGGGCCTTTAGTCTGATCCCGGCTCGAAGGTTACTCGCCAGTTAGTTACGAACCACCAGAAGGCACCGCCGCCGCCCGGAGGACGTCGTGAGCGACACACAGACCCAGATCGAGAACCGGCCGCCCTCCGTGGCGACCCTCTTCCTTGAGCGAGTCGAGCGGACTCCCGACGCGGAGGCCTACCGCTACCCGGTCCCCGCCGCGTCCGGCAGCGGCCCGGACGACTGGAAGTCACTCAGCTGGGGGCAGGCCGCCGAGCGGGTCTACGCGATCGCCGCCGGCCTGGTCGACCTCGGCGTGCGGTCCGAGGAGCGGGTCGCCCTCGCCTCCTCCACCCGGGTCGAGTGGATCCTCGCGGACCTCGGCGTGATGTGCGCGGGCGCCGCGACCACCACGGTCTACCCGCAGACCAACGCCGAGGAGTCGGCGTTCATCCTTTCGGACTCCGAGTCCAAGGTCCTCATCGCCGAGGACGCGGCCCAGCTGGCCAAGGCCGTCGAGCGCCGCGCCGACCTGCCGAACCTCCGCCACGTGGTCGTCGTGGACGCCACCGGCGTCGAGAGCGACGGCGACTGGGTCCTCACCCTCGCGGAGCTGGAGGAGCGCGGCCGGGCGTACCTGGAGACGCACCCCGAGGCGGTCAAGGAGCGGGTCTCCGCGATCACCTCCACGCAGCTCGCCACCTTGATCTACACCTCGGGCACCACCGGCCGCCCCAAGGGCGTCCGCCTCCCGCACGACAACTGGTCGTACATGGCCAAGGCCATCGCCGCCACCGGCCTCGTCACCCGGGACGACGTCCAGTACCTGTGGCTGCCGCTCGCCCACGTCTTCGGCAAGGTCCTCACCTCGGGCCAGATCGAGGTCGGCCACGTCACCGCCGTCGACGGCCGCGTCGACAAGATCATCGAGAACCTGCCGGTGGTCCAGCCGACCTACATGGCGGCCGTGCCCCGCATCTTCGAGAAGGTCTACAACGGGGTCGCCGCCAAGGCCCGCGCCGCCGGCGGAGCCAAGTACAAGATCTTCCAGTGGGCGGCCGAGGTCTCCCGCGAGTACGCGAAGACCACCCAGGACAACTTCCGCCGCACCGGCACCGCCTCCGCGCCCTTCGGTCTGGGCGTCAAGCACAAGGTCGCCGACGCCCTCGTCTACGGCAAGATCCGCGAGGCCTTCGGCGGCAACCTGCGCGCGTGCATCTCCGGCTCCGCCGCCCTCGCCCCCGAGATCGGCTACTTCTTCTCCGGCGCGGGCATCCACATCCTGGAGGGGTACGGCCTCACCGAGACCTCCGCCGCCTCCTTCGTCAACCCCGGCGAGGCCTACCGCACCGGCACCGTCGGCAAGCCGCTCCCCGGCACCGAGGTCCGCATCGCCGACGACGGCGAGATCCTGATGCGCGGCCCCGGCGTCATGGAGGGCTACCACGGCCTGCCGGAGAAGACCGCCGAGGTCCTGGAGTCCGACGGCTGGTTCCACACCGGCGACATCGGCGAGCTGTCCGCCGACGGCTACCTGCGGATCACCGACCGCAAGAAGGACCTGATCAAGACGTCCGGCGGCAAGTACATCGCGCCGGCCGAGGTCGAGGGCCAGTTCAAGGCCGTCTGCCCGTTCGTCTCGAACATCCTGGTCCACGGCGCCGACCGGAACTTCTGCACCGCCCTGATCGCCCTCGACGAGCCCTCCATCCTCGGCTGGGCCGCCGAGCACGGCCTCGCGGGCAAGCCGTACGCCGAGGTCGTCGCCGCCCCGCAGACCGAGAAGCTGATCCAGGGGTACGTGGACCGGCTCAACGAGGGCCTCCAGCGCTGGCAGACGATCAAGAAGTTCCGCCTGCTGCCGCGCGACCTCGACATCGAGCACGGCGAGCTGACCCCGTCCCTGAAGCTGAAGCGGCCGGTCGTGGAGCGCGAGTACAAGCACCTCATCGAGGAGATGTACGCGGGCTCGCGCGAGGCCTGACCGGCGGCCCCGCACCGGGGCCGACCAGCACGGGAGCCGGTTGTCCACAGGCAGCCGGCCCACCCCGGGCAGTACGGGACAATGGGCTCATGCCTTCCGTACTGCCCGATGGTGAGACCGTTCCCGAGGACGGGGCGCTGCCCCCGCACGCCCTGGAAGGGGCCGGGGAGCGCCCGCTCGGGTTCTACCTGCACGTGCCGTACTGCGCGACGCGCTGCGGGTACTGCGACTTCAACACCTACACGGCGAGCGAGCTGCGCGGCACGGGGGGCGTGCTCGCCTCCCGGGACAACTACGCCGAGCAGGTCGCCGAGGAGATCCGGCTCGCCCGGAAGGTCCTCGGCGACGACCCCCGGCCGGTCCGGACCGTCTTCGTCGGCGGCGGCACGCCCACCCTGCTCGCCGCCGGCGACCTCGTACGGATGCTGGGGGCGATCCGCGACGAGTTCGGGCTCGCGGACGACGCCGAGGTCACGACCGAGGCGAACCCGGAGTCGGTGGACCCGGCCTATCTGGCGGAGCTGCGCGAGGGCGGCTTCAACCGGATCTCCTTCGGGATGCAGAGCGCCCGGCAGCACGTCCTGAAGGTCCTCGACCGCACCCACACCCCCGGCCGCCCCGAGGCGTGCGTCGCCGAGGCGCGGGCCGCCGGGTTCGACCACGTCAACCTCGACCTGATCTACGGCACGCCCGGCGAGTCCGACGACGACTGGCGGGCCTCGCTCGACGCGGCGATCGGCGCCGGACCCGACCACGTCAGCGCCTACGCCCTGATCGTCGAGGAGGGCACCCAGCTGGCCCGCCGGATCCGGCGCGGCGAGGTGCCGATGACCGACGACGACGTGCACGCCGACCGGTACCTGATCACCGAGGAGGTGCTGTCCGGGGCCGGTTTCGAGTGGTACGAGGTGTCCAACTGGGCCACCTCGGAGGCCGGGCGCTGCCTCCACAACGAGCTGTACTGGCGCGGCGCCGACTGGTGGGGCGCGGGGCCCGGCGCGCACAGCCACGTGGGCGGGGTCCGCTGGTGGAACGTGAAGCACCCCGGCACGTACGCGGCGGCCCTCGCGGCCGGCCGGACGCCCGGGGCCGGGCGCGAGCTCCTCTCCGAGGAGGACCGGCGGGTGGAGCGCGTCCTCCTCGAACTGCGGCTCCGGGAGGGCTGCCCCCTGGACCTGCTCCGGCCGGCCGGTCTGGCCGCCGCCGGAAAGGCCCTGGCGGACGGCCTGCTCGACCCCGGGCCGTACGGGGAGGGGCGGGCGGTCCTGACCCTGCGGGGACGGCTGCTCGCGGACGCGGTGGTGCGGGACCTGGTGGACTAGCCGACCGGTCCGGCGGACCGGGGCCGCGCCCCCGGCTGTGATCCGTCGGGAAGCCTCCGGCCGTGATCTGCCGGAGAGCCCCCGGCCGACCGGTCCGCCGGGTGGGCACCGGTCAGTCCAGGTACGGCTCGAAGCCCCAGGACGGGCGTTCGCGCCGGTGGGCCGCGACCGTACGGGGGTGATCGGCGCCGTAGACCCTGGTGAGGGCGAGCAGGGTCTCCGCACGCAGCGCGTTGGCGTTGACGGACTCGGTCAGGCTGCCCAGGCCGGACAGGTCCTCGGCGAGCGACAGCCGGCAGGAGAGGGTCAGCGGGTGCTCCTCCCCGAGGACGCGGCGGGCCCGGCGCAGGGTGTCGCGGCCGAGCGTGACGGCCTCGTCCACGCGCCCGTGGGCGCTGCGGGCGGCGGCGGTGTCGAGGGCGCAGCCGAGCACCCAGGGGTGGTCGTGCCCGAGCGTCGTGGTGAGTCCGGTCAGCGCGGACTCCAGCACGGTCAGGGCCGTCGCCCGCTCCCCGGCGGCCCCCATGACGAGGGCCGTGCCGACGAGGGCGCCGGCGGAGACGGGGTGGGCGGGGCCCAGGAGGGCCCGGTAGCCGGACTCCGCCTCGGTGGCGAGCTCCCCGGCCCGGTCGAGGTCGCCGTGCTCGCGCAGGAAGTCGGCGTAGTGGACCCGGCACCGGAGGGCGACGGGGTGCTCGGGGCCGTGCAGCTCCACGGCCCGTTCCAGGAGCGAGGCGAGCGAGGCCCGCTCCTCGTCGTGCGGCCGGTCGGCGCTGTGGCGGTGGCACAGGGCGAGCTGGATCTCGGCGTCCAGGGTCTGCGGGTGGCGCGCCCCGAGCACCCGCGCGTGGCGGTGGGCGACCTCCTCCTGACGGGCGAGCGCGAGGCCGTGGAGGCCGAGGAGCCGCTGGTCGTGCGTGAGGGAGTCGGCCGAGGCGAGGGTGGCGACGTGGTCCGGTCCCGCGATGTCCCCCCACCAGGTCAGGGTCGCCGTGTCGTACTCGTGGGCCTCCCGGTAGCGGCCCAGGGCGCGGAGCGTGGCCGCGATGTCGTGCCGGGCGGCGAGCACGGGGGCGTCGTCCGCGCCGTCGAGCCGGATGACGTCGTCGAGCACCTCCTGCTGGAGCCGGTACGCGTCCTCGTACCGGCCCAGGCGGCGCAGGCCGCCGGCCACCGCGCCCCTGGCCGCCGGCCCGGCCGGCCCGTCGTCGGCGCCGGCCTCCTCCAGCCGGGCGAGCGCGAGGAGGTTCTTCTCGTGCGCCTCGCGGAAGCGGCCGGCGGCGCGGAGGAGGTCGCCTTCCAGGAGGGCCAGGGCGGGCATCGGCCCGTGGACCGGGTCCATGAACTCGCTCCAGCTCTCCCGGACGCGCCCGGCGAACCGGAGGCCGGTCGCGTGGTCGCCGCCGCGCTCGCAGGAGCGCAGGCAGTTCAGGACGGTGGCCTGGACGCGGGGGTCGGTGCTGCGCAGGGCCCCGGAGGGTTCGAGGTGCGGCAGGAGCGCGGCGTACCGGGCCCACTGCCGACTGTCGGAGGGGTCGCCGGGGTCGGCCCCGGCGAGCAGGGCGCGGACGGTTTCGCGGTGGGCCTCGCGGTGCGCGCCGTCGGTGAGCCGGGAGACGGCTTCGTGCACGTGGCGGCGCATGTGGACCGCCTCCCCGAAGGGCGTGTCCTCGTCGGCGGGCGCGCGGGTGAGGAGGGAGCGGCCGACGAGGGTGTCGAGCGCGCGGGTCCAGGCGGCCGGGTCCGTGGCCGTCCAGCGTAGGTCCTCCGGCAGCCGGTCCTCCGGGCAGGCGCGGATCAGGCCGAGCGGGATGCGGCCGGGGGCGAAGGAGGCGCACAGGACGAGGAGGTCGACGGCCCGCGGCTCCGTGGGGCGGAGCCGGTCGAGGAGGGGCGGCAGGGAGGCGAGGAACGCGGGGGACGAATCGTCGCCCGCCGGGGACTCGTCGGCGCCGGAAGGGGGCCTTTCCCCGACCATGTCCAGATATGCGGGGACCGTCATCCCGGAATCGCCGAGCCAGGCGGCGGCCTGTACGACCGGCAGGGGTACGTCGCCGACCTCGGCGGCGACCTCGTCGGCCTCGACCGCCTTGAGCTGTGGGGCGTGGCGCATCAGATAGCCGATGGACTCGGCACGGTCGAAGGCGGGGACCTCCAGGACGTCGGTGTGCTTCCGCCAGGCATGGTGGCGGGAGGTGATCAGGACGTGGCCGGGTCCGTGCGGAAGCATCGCGTCGACGTCCTCGACGGCGTCCCAGCCGTCGAAGACCACGAGCCAGCGGGAACGCGGCTCACCGCGGCGCAGGGCCTCCAGCACGGCCGCGACCCACTCGTCGGGCCCGCCCCTCACCGGAAGGTCCAGGGCGGCGGCGAGCTTGCCGAAGCGGACGCGCCGGGCGCGGGAGTCCTCGGAGCGGACCCACCAGACGACGTCGTAGGAGGAACTGAAGCGGTGGGCGTACTCGGCGGCGATCTGGGTCTTGCCGATGCCGGGCGCGCCGACCAGGGCGCAGGCGGTGTCGCCGTGCCCGGAGCCCATCAGCCGTTCGTGGAGCGCACCGAGGACGTCGTCGCGGCCGGTGAACCTGTGGTTGCGCTGGGGGACCGTGCCCCAGATGCCCGGCGGGGTCTCCGGATGGCGGGCGGGGCCGCCCGGAGGGGGCCGGTGGATCACGACGCGGGGCGTGATGCCGAGCCTGTCGAGCAGCCGGGCCTCGGCCTCCTTCTCCTCGGTGCCCCAGATGGCCACCGGTTCCAGCACCGAGGCCGCGGGGGGCAGGACGCCGCTGGTGAGGGTGACGGCGGCGAACCGGTCGGCGTGGGCGGCGACGAAGCCGCGCAGGACCTCGTTCCACTCGCCGGCGGGCCGGAGACCCGGCTCGAAGAACGACGCGTCGAGGACGAGGAGGACCCGGCCCGGGAAGAGCAGCAGGTCGCCGAAGACCTCGTCGAGCGACATCCCGGGGTCGGGGTCCCAGCGCAGGAGGGTGGGGGACAGGCCGTTGTCCTCCAGCCGGCGGCCGATCCACGCCGCCCAGGGCTGTTGACGGCCGGGGAAGACGACGGTGACGGCCGACGCGGCGCCCCTGGGGACCGGCCGGACCGGCTTTCCGGAATCCGGGTCGTACGGGATCTCGGGAGGCGCCCGGTACGCGCCCGCCCTGAGCGCCTCCACTTCCGCGCGCAGCGCGGCCAGTTCGTCCTGGCTCCGGGCCGCCCTCTCCTCGGCCTCCCGGTTCTCCGCCGCCTCCTCGGCGGCCGCCGCCGCGTCGGCCGCCAGCAGGGTGTGCTCCAGGTCGGCACAGCGTTGCTCGGCCAGCGCGACGCGCCGCTCGGCCGCTTCGAGGGCCGCCTCCAGCTCGGCGACCCGCCGCCGCAGCGCCTCGTGGTCGGTGAGCACGCGGTGTTGCTCCGCGCGCAACAGGCTCAGCTCGACCCCGGCGGCCCGGTGGGCGGCCGCCTCCCGCGTGAGCGCCTGCCGTTCGGCCTCCAGGGCCACGACGCGCTCCTGGTGTTCCAGCAGGGAGGTGGCCACCGCGTCGGCCATCGTCCTGGCGAGGGCCTTCTCCTGGAGGGCGGTGGCCAGCAGGTCCTCCAGTTCCTGGATCCGCCAGGCGCGGGTGTTGCCCGACTTGAGGGCCGCGCG
This sequence comes from Streptomyces sp. NPDC098101, assembly GCF_044760185.1. NCBI lineage: Bacteria > Bacillati > Actinomycetota > Actinomycetes > Kitasatosporales > Streptomycetaceae > Streptomyces > Streptomyces sp. NPDC098101. Next base: position 512,633 of record NZ_JBIWAS010000002.1, read on the forward strand.
CTGCGTACGGGTCAGGAGGAGCCGCGCCTGCGGGGACATCGGTCGCCCCAGCTCCTTGCCGACGTCCTCCACCAGTGCGTTGACGAAGTGGTCCGGGGCGACGGTCTCGCCGCTCAGGTAGCGGCTGACGCTGCTCGCGCTGTAGCGGCGCAGCACGGCGTACCTGCGCACGGAGACCTTGAGCTCGGAGAAGCAGCGGCGCAGCGCCTCGGCCAGCTCCCGGCGCTCGCCCACGACCTCGTCGGGGATCGGGCGCAGGCCCATGAGCAGGGCCTTCGCCGCGTCGTCCAAGGGGACGAGTTCACCCGTGACCGGCGCGCCGCCGTCCTCGTCGTGGTGTCGTTCGTCCACCCGTGCCGCTCCTCGGGGTCGTGCCCGGACCGTGTCCCACAGCATCCGCAACACGTAGAGCTTGGCGCAACACGTTCCGCCCTGCGGAGAGTTGACGCACCGACCGGTCACTCCCGAAAGGCGACGACGATGACGCGCAGGCCCCTTCCCGAGGCGACGACGGACCGCGCCCCTTCCGAGGCGACGACGGACAGGACCTCCCCCGAGGAGACGGCGAAGGACCGGACCTCCCTCAAGGTGGCGCTCGCGCTGGCGGGCGCGGCCGTCTCCGGCGCCGTACGGGCCGTGGTGGCCTGGCTCCTCAAGGGCGCCACGGACGGCCCCTGACCGGGCCGGGGGCGTACGGGGACGGCGCCGCGCCGGAGGGCTACGGCGCCGTCACGAAGTCGATCAGCTCCTCGACCCGCCCCAGGAGCGCCGGTTCCAGGTCCTTGTACGAGGTGACCCGCGACAGGATGTGCTGCCAGGCCGCGCCCGTGTTGTCCGGCCAGCCCAGGGCCCGGCAGACGCCCGTCTTCCAGTCCTGGCCGCGCGGGACCGCCGGCCAGGCCGGGATGCCGAGCGAGGACGGCTTCACCGCCTCCCAGACGTCGATGTACGGGTGGCCGACGACCAGCACGTCCGGCGAGGTCACCCGCGCGGCGATCCGGGACTCCTTGGAGCCCGGGACCAGGTGGTCCACCAGGACGCCGAGGCGGGCGTCGGGCGCCGGACCGAACTCCGCGACGATCGCCGGCAGGTCGTCGACGCCCTCCAGGTACTCCACGACCACGCCCTCGATCCGCAGGTCGTCGCCCCAGACCCGCTCGACCAGCTCGGCGTCGTGGCGGCCCTCGACGTAGATCCGGCCCGCCCGCGCCACGCGCGCGCGTGCGCCCGGCACCGCGACCGATCCGGAGGCCGTACGGGTCGGGCGGGCCGGTCCCGAGGCCGGGCGGACCAGGGTCACGACCTTCCCCTCCAGGAGGAAGCCGCGCGGCTCCAGCGGGAAGACCCGGTGCTTGCCGAAGCGGTCCTCCAGGGTCACCGTCCCCGCCTCGCAGCGGATCACCGCCCCGCAGAACCCCGTCGCCACCTCCTCCACGACGAGGTCCCGGTCGGCCGGAACCTCGGGAACGGGCGCCGAGCGCTTCCAGGGGGGCGTCAAGTCCGGGTTGTAGCTGCGCATTCGGGCGACGTTATGCGACGGAGAAGCGCGTCGCCAGTTCCTCGCGCTGGCGTCGTACGAACGCCGCGTCCACCACCGCACCGTGCCCCGGCACGTACACCGCGTCCCCGCCGCCGAGCGACAGGAGGCGGTCCAGGGCGTCCGGCCAGCGGGACGGGATCGCGTCCGGGCCCGCCTGCGGCTCGCCCGACTCCTCCACCAGGTCCCCGCAGAAGACCACCTCCGGCGGGCCGGGCACCAGGAGCGCCAGATCGTGGCCGGTGTGCCCGGGGCCGACGTTGGCCAGGAGCACCTGCCGGCCGCCCAGGTCGAGCGTCCACTCGCCGGAGACCACGTGCCGGGGGGCCACGAGGACGTCCGCCGCCTCGGCGGCCGCCGCCGGGTCGAGGCCCTGCGCCACCCCGTCCGCCCGCAGCTCCTCCCGGTCCGGCTCCCGGGCGAGCAGCTCCTCCGTACCGACCGCGCCGAAGACCTCCGCACCCGCGAAGGCCGCCGTGCCGAACACGTGGTCGAAGTGCGGATGGCTCAGTGCGATGTGCGTCACCCTCCGGCCGCCCGTGAGTTCCGCCACCTCCGCCCGCAGCTCCGCGCCCTCCGCGAGGGACGACCCCGTGTCGTACAGCAGCACCGCCCGTTCGCCCACGACGAGCCCCACCGTGGCGTCCCAGACGGGCAGCCGGCGCCGGCCCACCCCGTCCGCGAGCCGTTCCCATCCCCGTGCTTCCCAGTCGACGTCCATGCCCCGACGCTAACCGGTGGGGCGTCGCCTCCTTGCCAGGAGCGACGTGTGCCGCCGTACACTGGCCCGGGATCGCTGGCACTCGGACAGGGCGAGTGCCAAAAGCGGAGCAACCGGAACGACCGACGCCAGCTGGAGGTGCGCACGATGCTCAGCGAACGCAGACTCGAAGTGCTGCGCGCCATCGTCCAGGACTATGTCGGGACGGAGGAGCCCGTCGGCTCCAAGGCGCTCACGGAGCGCCACAAGCTCGGCGTGTCGCCCGCCACCGTGCGCAACGACATGGCCGTCCTCGAGGAGGAGGGCTACATCGCCCAGCCCCACACCAGCGCGGGCCGCATCCCGACGGACAAGGGCTACCGGCTCTTCGTCGACCGGCTCGCGGGGGTCAAGCCGCTGTCGACGCCCGAGCGGCGGGCCATCCACAACTTCCTCGACGGCGCGGTCGACCTGGACGACGTCGTCGGCCGCACGGTCCGGCTGCTCGCGCAGCTGACCCGGCAGGTCGCAGTCGTCCAGTACCCCTCGCTGACCCGTTCGACCGTCCGGCACGTGGAACTGCTCTCGCTGGCCCCGGCCCGCCTGATGCTCGTCCTCATCACCGACACCGGCCGGGTCGAGCAGCGGGTCGTGGACTGCCCCGCGCCCTTCGGCGACACCTCGCTCGCCGACCTGCGGGCCCGGCTCAACAGCCGGGTCGTCGGCCGCCGGTTCGCCGACGTGCCGCAGCTGGTGCAGGACCTCCCCGAGTCCTTCGAGGAGACCGAGGACCGCGCCACGGTCTCGACCGTGCTCGCGACCCTCCTCGAAACGCTCGTGGAGGAACACGAGGAGCGGCTGATGATCGGCGGCACCGCCAACCTCACCCGCTTCGGACACGACTTCCCCCTGATGATCAGGCCCGTCCTGGAAGCTCTGGAGGAGCAGGTCGTCCTCCTCAAGCTGCTCGGCGAGGCCAAGGAATCGGGCATGACCGTACGGATCGGGCACGAGAACGCCCACGAGGGGCTGAGCTCCACGTCCGTCGTCTCGGTCGGCTACGGTTCGGGCGGCGAGGCAGTCGCCAAACTCGGCGTGGTCGGACCGACCCGCATGGACTACCCCGGAACGATGGGAGCGGTACGCGCAGTGGCACGTTACGTCGGACAGATCCTGGCGGAGTCGTAAGTGGCCACGGACTACTACGCCGTACTCGGCGTGCGCCGCGACGCTTCCCAGGACGAGATCAAGAAGGCGTTCCGGAGGCTCGCGCGCGAGCTGCACCCGGACGTCAATCCCGATCCGAAGACGCAGGAGCGCTTCAAGGAGATCAACGCCGCCTACGAGGTCCTCTCGGACCCGCAGAAGAAGCAGGTCTACGACCTCGGCGGCGACCCGCTCTCGGCCTCCGGCGGAGGCGGCGCGGGCGGCTTCGGAGCCGGTGGCTTCGGCAACTTCTCCGACATCATGGACGCCTTCTTCGGCACGGCCTCGCAGCGCGGCCCGCGCTCGCGCACCCGCCGCGGCCAGGACGCCATGATCCGCCTGGAGATCGACCTCAACGAGGCGGCCTTCGGCACCACCAAGGACATCCAGGTCGACACGGCGGTCGTCTGCACGACCTGCTCCGGCGAGGGCGCCGCGCCCGGCACCTCCGCGCAGACCTGCGACATGTGCCGCGGCCGGGGCGAGGTCTCCCAGGTCACCCGGTCCTTCCTGGGCCAGGTCATGACCTCCCGGCCCTGCCCGCAGTGCCAGGGCTTCGGCACCGTCGTCCCGACCCCGTGCCCCGAGTGCGCGGGCGACGGACGGGTCCGCTCCCGCCGCACCCTCACGGTCAAGATCCCGGCCGGCGTCGACAACGGCACCCGCATCCAGCTCGCGGGCGAGGGCGAGGTCGGCCCCGGCGGCGGCCCCGCCGGAGACCTGTACGTCGAGATCCACGAGACCCCGCACGAGACGTTCCAGCGGCGCGGCGACGACCTGCACTGCACGGTCACCCTCCCGATGACGGCGGCCGCGCTGGGCACCAAGGTCCAGTTGCAGACCCTCGACGGCCTCGAAGAGATCGACGTCCGTCCGGGCACCCAGTCCGGCCAGTCGATCCCGCTGCACGGCCGCGGCGTCACCCACCTGCGCGGCAACGGCCGGGGCGACCTGATCGTGCACGTCGAGGTCCAGACCCCGGGCAAGCTCGACGCGGAGCAGGAGCGCCTCCTGCGCGAGCTCGCCAAGCTGCGCGGCGAGGAACGCCCCACGGGACAGTTCCAGCCGGGGCAGCAGGGCCTGTTCTCGCGCCTGAAGGACGCCTTCAACGGGCGGTAGGCCGAGCCCGTACGCATCCCGTACGCATGGGGAGGGGCGGTGTCCATACATGGATACCGCCCCTTTCCATACCCCTCCCCGTGGCATGACACGATGCCCATATGTCCACCACCGCACTGAACGATCTCTCTCGGTTCCCGATCGTGCAGGCCCCCATGGCGGGTGGCGCCTCCTGTCCCGAGCTGGCCGGAGCCGTCTGCGAGGCCGGGGCGCTCGGCTTCCTGGCCGGCGGCTACAAGACGGCCGGAGGCCTGTACCAGGAGGTCAAGCAGGTGCGCGGGCTCACCGCGCGCCCCTTCGGCGTCAACCTCTTCGTGCCGCAGACCGGACGGCCCGCCGACCCGGCCGCCGTCGAGGTCTACCGGCACCAGCTCGCCGGAGAGGCCGACTGGTACCGGACCCCGCTCGGCGAGACCGACGACTCCCGCGACGACGCCTACGACGCCAAGCTGGCCATCCTCCTGGAGGACCCGGTCCCCGTCGTCTCCTTCACCTTCGGCTGCCCCGCGCCCGACGCCCTCGCCGCCTTCGCCCGCGCCGGCACGTACACGATGGTCACCGTCACCTCCGCCGAGGAGGCCCTGGCCGCCGAGCGCGCCGGGGCCGACGCCGTCTGCGTCCAGGGCGTCGAGGCCGGCGGGCACCAGGGCACGTACCGCGACGACCCGGACGAGGACGGCGCGCCCGGCACCGGCCTGCTCGCCCTCGTCACCCAGGTCCGCGAGAGCACCCGCCTCCCGATCGTCGCCGCGGGCGGGATCATGCGCGGCGCCCAGATCGCCGCCGTCCTCGCCGCCGGGGCCGGGGCCGCCCAGCTCGGCACCGCCTTCCTCGGCTGTCCCGAGTCCGGCGCCCACCCGCTGCACAAGCGGGCCCTGACCGATCCGCTGTTCACCCGCACCGCCCTCACCCGGGCCTTCTCGGGGCGCCCGGCGCGCGGCCTCGTCAACCGCTTCATGCGCGAGCACGGCCCGTACGCCCCCGCCGCCTATCCCGAGGTCCACCACCTCACCGCCCCGCTGCGCAAGGCCGCCGCCACCGCCGGGGACGCCCAGGGCATGGCCCTCTGGGCCGGCCAGGGCCACCGCCTCGCCCGCGCGCTCCCCGCCGGGCAGCTGGTCGGGGTCCTCGCCGCCGAACTCGACACCGCCCTCTCGGAACTGGCCCACAGGAGCACTTCGTGACCGCACCCGTCTTCGTCGTCGACGCCGTCCCCGGCGCCGGGACCTTCCTCCTGGACGGCCCCGAGGGCCGCCACGCCGTCTCCGTGAAGCGGCTGCGGGAGGGCGAGGAACTCGTCCTGGTCGACGGCCGGGGCCGCTGGGCCGCCTGCGAGGTGCTGGCCGCCGAGGGCAAGGACCACCTCACCGTGCGGGTCGCCGAGGTCCACGAGGACCCCGAGGACGAGCCCCGGATCACCGTCGTCCAGGCGCTCCCCAAGGGCGACCGGGGCGAGCTGGCCGTCGAGACCATGACGGAGACCGGCGTCGACGCGATCGTCCCGTGGGCCGCCTCCCGCTGCATCACCCAGTGGAAGGGCGACCGGGGCCTCAAGGCGCTCGCCAAGTGGCGGTCCACCGCGCGCGAGGCCGGCAAGCAGTCGCGCCGCACCCGCTTCCCCGAGGTCGCGGACCTCATGACGACCAAGCAGGTCGCCGCCCTCCTCGCGGGGGCCGACTTCGCGGCCGTCCTGCACGAGGACCGCGACCACCCCAGCGGCGCGCTCGCCACCGCCGGCCTCCCCGCGAAGGGCTCGGTCGTCCTCGTCGTCGGCCCCGAGGGCGGGGTATCCCCGGAGGAGCTCGCCGCCTTCGAGGCGGCCGGGGCGAAGCCGTACCGGCTGGGCCGCAGCGTGCTGCGCACCTCCACGGCGGGCACGGCGGCGACGGCCCTGGTCCTGGGCCGGACGGGCCGCTGGAGCTAGGAGCCGTCCGGCACGACAGGGACGGGGAATCAGGGTCCGTCGGCCGTCAGCGCGTCGAAGAGCGGCCAGCCGTCCTCCTCCCGCGTCCCGTCCGCGACGGGGACGAGGCCGCAGGCCAGCGCCGCGTCGAGGAACCGGCGGGCGACCCCGGGCTCGTCCAGGTTGAGCCGGCCGCCCCCGGCGGCGAGCACCTCGTGCCGGCCCATCGGGAAACCGGCCACCGCGCGGCCCGGCGCCTCCCGGAAGACCAGCCGGAGCAGGGCGTGCGGGCGTCCGGCGCGGCGCAGGGCGAGCACGGTCCGGCAGCCGGGGTGCCGGTGCCGGACGTTCCAGAGCCAGACCGTGCCGTCCACCGTCAGCCCGCGCGGGGCCCCGTCCCGTCTCATGCGGCGCAGTGTACGAAGGAGGCACGACGGAGGAAGAGGGGGCCAACCCGGTGGACGGCCGCCCCCGGGGGCTCCTTAGGGTGGCCGCATGGCCGACGAGTCCCCCCTGATCCGCAGTCTCCGTGCCGCCGTGGCCGCCGCCCCCGGCGACGTGCCCCTGCGTCTCCACTTCGCCGAGCTCCTCCTCGCGGAGGGGCGGAACGACGAGGCCGTCACCGAGGCGGCCGTCGCCCTCCAGCACGCGCCCGGGGACGCGGACGCCCGCGCCCTGATGGTCCGCGCGATGGGCCTGCCCACGCCTCCGGCCACGCCCCCGGCCCCGCCCACGCCTCAGGCCGCGACCCCGCCCGCACCGGAAGCCCCCGTCCCGACTCCGGCCCCGGACGAGCCCGCACCGGACGCCCCCACCCCCTCCTTCGACTGGAACGCCGCCGAGCAGCAGGTCCAGGACCTCGTCGGCCCCCGCTTCCTGGAGGAGCCGCAGGCCGCCGACGGCGACGGCACCGCCGGGGACGCGGCCGCCTGGGACGTCGACGCCCCCGGCTCCGTGCGCCTCGCCGACGTCGGCGGCATGGAGGAGGTCAAGGACCGCCTGGAGGCCGCCTTCCTCGCCCCCATGCGCAACCCCGAACTGCGCAGGCTGTACGGCAAGTCGCTGCGCGGCGGCCTGCTCCTCTACGGACCGCCCGGCTGCGGCAAGACCTTCATCGCCCGGGCCGTCGCGGGCGAACTCGGCGCGAGCTTCCTCACCGTCTCGCTCTCCGACGTCCTCGACATGTGGATCGGCGCCTCCGAGAAGAACATCCACGACATCTTCGAGACCGCCCGCCGCCAGGCCCCCTGCGTCGTCTTCCTCGACGAGCTGGACGCCCTCGGCGCCAAGCGCTCCCGCACCCACCACAGCGGCCTGCGCAACGTCGTCAACCAGCTCCTCACCGAACTCGACGGCATCGCGAGCGGCGCGGGCAACGAGGGCGTCTTCGTGCTCGCCGCCACCAACGTCCCCTGGGACGTCGACATCGCGCTGCGCCGCCCCGGCCGCCTCGACCGCACCCTGCTCGTGCTGCCGCCCGACGCCGCCGCCCGCGAGGCGATCCTCCGCTACCACCTGCGCGAGCGCCCCATCGAGGCCGTCGACCTCGGCAAGCTCGTCAAGGCCACCGAGGACTTCTCCGGCGCCGACCTCGCCCACGTCTGCGAGACGGCCGCCGAGGCCGCGCTCCTCGACTCCGCCCGCAGCGGCTCTGTACGCCTGATCACCACCAAGGACCTGCTCGGCGCGGCCAAGCAGATCAAGCCGTCCACGGAACCGTGGTTCGCCGCCGCCCGGAACGTCGCCATGTTCGCCAACGAGGGCGGCCTCTACGACGACCTCCTCGCCCACCTCAAGCGGAAGCGCAAGCTGTGAGCGAGGCGGAGGCCCGGGGCGCCCACGGCACCGCGCTGCGGCGCGCCGAGGCGCTGTACGAGGCCGGACGGTACGAGCGGGCCGGGGAGCTCGCCGCCCAGCACCTGGCGACCGAGCCCGAGGACGCCGAGGCCCTCGTCCTGCTCGCCCGCTGCCACCACCGGGGCGGCCGCCACCCCGCCGCCCTGGCCGCCGTGGACCAGGCGCTGCGGGCCGAGCCCGAACTGCTCGGCGCCTGGCTGATGCGCGTCCAGGTCCTCCTCTCCCAGAGGCGGTTCCAGGAGGCCGAGTCCACCGCCCGGCACGCCGTCGCGCTCGCCCCGCACCACTGGGGCACCCACTACGCGCTCGGCACCGCCCTCGCGGAGCACGGCGAGCACGGCGAGCGCTTCCTCGCACACGCGCGTACCGTCGAGGCGTACGAGACGGCCCGGACCGCCGTGAACCTCGCGCCCGAGGAGGACGCGGCCCACTTCCTGGTCGGCCTCACCGCCCAGCGCCGGAGGGACCACGCCACCGCGCAGCGCGCGTACGAGACGGCGCTGCGGCTCAACCCGCAGAGCAGCGAGGCCCACAACAACCTCTCGCTGCTCCGGCTGCGCCGCCGCTGGTGCCGGCGCGGGGCGTGGACGCAGGCCGCCGAGGGGTTCGTCGCCTCCGCCGCGCTCGACCTCCAGGACCGCAAGGCCCGCTACAACCTGGAGGCCATGGCCTGGAACACCGCCGCCGGGGCCCGCTGGGTCGCCCTGCTCGGCTTCGTGGCCTCCGCGTTCGGCGTCGCCCCCGTCCGGAGCGGCGCGACCGGGGCCGGGGCGGTCGTCCCGTTCCTGGTCGGCGCGGCCGTCCTCGTCGGCGCCTGGGGCGGCTGGGCCCTGTGGATGAGCCGCCGGCTGCCGCCCCGGCTGCGCCGCCCGCTGCTGCTCGTCGCGCGCGGCTGCCGGCCGGTGATCGCCATGGCGACGGCCGTCGGGCTGCTCGGGCTCTACTCGGTCCTGACCATGGCCCTCTGGTCCTTCGACGCGGGCGTGCCCGGCGCGCTCGGCGGAGTGCTGTTCTGGGGCGTGATCATCACGTACTGGGTGAGCCGCTCGTTCCTGAACCGGCGCGCGCCCAAGGACTGACCGGCCTCTCCGGGAAAACCGGATCCGATCTTGTCGGCGGCGGCGGATACCATGCGCGTGTAGTGACCGACGGAGGCGAGGAGGCCCGGACCATGGCCGGAGAGCCGCAGAGCGACTGCCTGTTCTGCAAGATCGTGGCGGGGGAGGTGCCCGCGACGATCGTGCGCGAGAGCGAGACGACCGTCGCGTTCCGCGACATCAACCCGCAGGCGCCGACCCACGTCCTGGTGATCCCGCGCGTGCACTACCCGGACGCCGCCTCCCTCGCGGCCGGCGCGCCGGACGTCGCCGCCGACCTGCTGCGCGAGGCCGGCGAGGTCGCCGCCCAGGAGAAGACCGACGGCACCGGCTACCGGATCGTCCTCAACACCGGCGCGGGCGCGGGCCAGACCGTCTTCCACACCCACGCGCACGTCCTGGGCGGCCGCGGCCTCAACTGGCCCCCCGGATAAACCGTGTCCGTACGCGAACTGGTCGTCCTCGGGACCGCCAGCCAGGTCCCGACCCGGCACCGCAACCACAACGGCTACCTGCTGCGCTGGGACGGCCGGGGCATCATGTTCGACCCCGGCGAGGGCACCCAGCGCCAGATGCTGCGGGCCGGGGTCGCGGCGCACGACCTCGACCGGATCTGCGTCACGCACTTCCACGGCGACCACTCGCTCGGCCTGGCCGGGGTGATCCAGCGGATCAACCTCGACCAGGTCCCGCACCCGGTCACCGCCCACTACCCGGCGAGCGGACGGCACTTCTTCGAGCGGCTGCGGTACGCCACCGCCTACCGCGAGACCGTGAAGCTGGTCGAGGTGCCCGTCGCCGCCGACGGGCCGCTCGCCGTCACCGACGCGTTCACCCTGGAAGCGCGCCGGCTCTCCCACCCCGTCGAGTCCTACGGCTACCGGCTGATCGAGCCCGACGGGCGCCGCATCCTGCCCGGGAAGCTCGCCGAGCACGGCATCCGGGGCCCCGACGTGGGCCGCATCCAGCGCGACGGCGTCCTGAACGGCGTCACCCTCGACCAGGTCAGCGAGGTCCGGCGCGGACAGCGCTTCGCCTTCGTCATGGACACCCGGCTCTGCGACGGCGTCCACGCCCTCGCCGAGGGCGCCGACATGCTCGTCATCGAGTCGACCTTCCTCGACGAGGACGTCCGCCTCGCCGTCGACCACGGCCACCTCACGGCCGGACAGGCCGCCGCGGTCGCCCGCGACGCGGGCGTGCGGCACCTCGTCCTCACCCACTTCTCGCAGCGCTACCACGACCCCGCCGAGTTCGAACGGCAGGCGCGGGCGGCCGGGTTCGACGGCGAGCTGAGCATTGCCCAGGACCTCATGAGGGTCCCCGTACCGAAACGAACGTGAACATGCCCGTACCCAAGGCGGAACTGCACCTCCACATCGAAGGCACCCTCGAACCCGAGCTGGCCTTCGCGCTCGCCGCGCGCAACGGCGTCACCCTGCCGTACGCGGACACCGACGCCCTCCGCGAGGCGTACCGCTTCAGCGACCTCCAGTCCTTCCTCGACCTGTACTACGGCCTGATGGCGGTCCTGCGCACCGCCGGGGACTTCACCGAACTCGCCGACGCCTATCTGGAGCGGGCCGCCGCCCAGGGCGTCCGGCACGCCGAGATCTTCTTCGACCCGCAGGCGCACACCGCCCGCGGCGTCCCGATCGGCACCGTGATCGAGGGCCTGACCGCCTCCCTCGACCGCGCCGAGGAGCGGTACGGGATCTCCACCCGGCTCATCATGTGCTTCCTGCGCGACGAGTCCGCCGAGTCGGCCCTCGCCACCCTGGAGTCCGCGAAGCCCTACCTGGACCGGATCACCGGCATCGGCCTCGACTCGGCCGAGGTCGGCCACCCGCCGGCCAAGTTCCGCGAGGTGTACGAGGCCGCCGCCGCGCTCGGCCTGCGCCGCGTCGCGCACGCGGGCGAGGAGGGGCCCGCGGCGTACGTCCGCGAGGCCCTCGACGTCCTCGGCGTCGAGCGGATCGACCACGGCCTGCGCTGCATGGACGACCCCGACCTCGTCGCCCGCCTCGCCCGCGAACGGGTCCCGCTCACCCTCTGCCCCCTGTCGAACGTCCGCCTCCGCGTCATCGACACCCTCGCCGACCACCCCCTCCGCGCCATGATGTCCGCCGGCCTCCTCGTCACCGTCAACTCCGACGACCCCGCCTACTTCGGCGGCTACGCGGGCGACAACTACGACGGCGTCCGCACCGCCCTCGCCCTCACGAACGACCAGCTCCGGGAGCTGGCCCGGAACTCCTTCCTGGCGTCGTTCCTGGAGGACGAGGAGGAGCGGAGGGGGAGGTATTTGGCGGAGGTGGAGGCGTACGAGTTCGGGGACGAGGGGGCGTAGACGGGTGGGGTGGGTGCGGGGCGCGTTCGGGTGCGGGCCGGGCGCCTGCGGCGGGCCTCTTCCCCACCCCGCCCCTTCCCGTAACCGGGGCTCCGCCCCGGACCCCGCGCCTCAAACGCCGGCGGGGCTGGATTTTCAGCCCGTCCGGCGTTTGAGGACACGCCCGAAGGCCGTACGGGGTCCGGGGGCTCGCCCCCGGTTTCGGGAAGGGGCGGGGTGGGGAACAAGCCCCGCGCAGCGGCCCCCGCCCCCCACCCCCCCTACTCCCGCCCCCTCACCCCCGCCAACCCGACCGCCGCCCTCGTCAACCGGCGGCGGGCGCCCGGCACCCGGATCGAAGCCACCGGCTGCTCCGGCGCCCCCACCTGGGGGACCAGGGACGGCGTGGCCGAGGCGGTGCCGGCGAGGACGGCCGCGGGCGCGCCCCCGCGGCGGCGGATCGAGCCGGGGACCAGGGGGCGGCCGGAGACGTGGCGGGCCACGGCCGTCATGGGGGCGGCGACCAGGAGGAGCAGGGCGCAGAGGACCGCGCCCATGCCCGGATAGCCGACGCCCTCGGAGAGGAGGCTGCCGGTCACCGGGCCGCAGGCCACGCCGAGGGAGGACGCCGAGCCGACGAGGACGGCCCAGCGGCCGCGCGGGTCGAGGGAGGCGGCCAGGCCCAGGAGGTACGACAGGACGACCGGGTAGACGGCGTTCCACAGGATCTCGCCGGTCGCGAAGGAGAGCAGGTCCCCGGCGGCCGAACTGAGCAGCACGCAGCCCGCGATGAGGACCGTGCCGGCCCCGATCGGCACCGCGCGGCCCAGGCGCGAGCCGAGCGCCCCCGCCGCCGTGACCCCGGCGAGCCCCGCGCCGAGCGCCACCGCGAAGACCGCGCCGACGGTGACCTCGGAGAGCCCGGCCTGGGTGAGCCCGATGCGGCCGCTCACGCCCCACAGCGCGTTCTGCGCGAGGGACCAGCACAGGATGCCGCCCGCGAGGACGGCCCCCGCCCGCCGGTACGGCAGCGGGCCCGTCACCGCGTCCGTACGCGCACGCGCTCGCGTACCGCCCGGCAGACGGCCCGTCACCGGCCACACCAGGGCCGCCGCGCAGGCGATCGCGAGCAGCGGCGGCGCGTGGCCCCCGCCCAGGTGGGGGAGCGTCAGGTAGAGCGCGCCGGCCGTGGCCGAGACGGAGAGCAGGCCGAGGGCCGAGGCCCGGTGCGGGTCCGGCCGCCCGGCGATCCCGGCGGCGGCCACCGCCGTCGCCGTGCCCGAGCCGAGGCCGCCGAGGACGGCGCCCGCGACCACCAGCGGCACGGTGCCGGTCGCGGCGGCGGAGCCGTATCCGACGAGCATGGCGAGCAGGCCCGCGCGGGCCGCCCGGCGCGGCCCGATCCGCTCCCCGCGCGCGGCGAGCGCGAAACCGGCGGACGAGGAGCCGAGCAGCAGCACGGAGCCGACCAGACCCGCCTGCGCGGGGGTGAGGCCGAGCCCGGCGGAGAGCCGTCCGACGACGGTCGGCAGGAGGTACGGGGCCAGGTAACCGGCCGTGAAGAGTGCGACGAGGGCGACGAGGGCCCCCGCGCCGCGAGACCGCGACGACATGGGCGTTCCCAGGAACAAGGAGGGGAGGGGGTGGAGCGCCCGGTGGTGCGCGAGAGGCACGGGGTCGCGGGACCATGTGTATCAAGCGGGCGCGGGGTGGGAGAAGACGGTTTCCACCGGTACGCGATGTGATCCGTGACACTCTTGGTTTGGCGGGGCGGTTTCCGGGTAAAGGGCCGTTCTCCTCGTGCGTCCCACCCGTCTCCCACCCCCCATCGGGCACACTGGGCGGATCCGCACCGCGACCGGGGAGCCCGCCGTGACCACACCCAGGGGAGAGCAGCCGCAACACGACGCCGAGATCGACCCGTTGGAGCGCCTGCGCGAGCCCACCGATCCCGCCTGCGACGTCTTCCTGACCGGCACGGTCTTCCTGGACATCATCTTCACCGGACTCGACAGCGCCCCCGTCCGCGGCACCGAGTCCTGGGCCCGCGGCATGGGCTCCAGCCCCGGCGGCGTCGCCAACATGGCGACCGCCCTCGCCCGCCTCGGCCTGCGCACCTCCCTCGCCGCCGCCTTCGGCGACGACCACTACGGCGAGTACTGCTGGGACGCCCTGGAGCAGGGCGAGGGCATCGACCTCTCCTTCTCCCGCACCGTCCCCGGCTGGCACTCCCCGGTCACCGTCTCCATGGCCTACGAGGGTGAGCGCACGATGGTCTCCCACGGCCACGCGGCCCCGCCGCCCGACGACGCCCTGCCCGCCTATCCGCCGCACGCGCGCGCGGCCGTCGCCTCGCTCGCCCCCGGCCGCCCCGAGGAGTGGGTCGCCCAGGCCGCCCGTGCCGGGGCCAAGGTCTTCGCCGACGTCGGCTGGGACGACACCGGCCGCTGGGACCTGGCGGCCCTGCCCGACCTGGAGCACTGCGAGGCGTTCCTGCCCAACGCGGCCGAGGCGATGCGCTACACCCGCGCCGACTGCCCCCGGGCCGCCGCCCGCGCCCTCGCCGACAAGGTCCGCTACGCCGTGGTCACCCTCGGTGCCGAGGGCGCCTACGCGGTCGACGGCGCCACCGGCGAGACCGCCGAGGTCCCCGCCATCCAGGTCTCCGCCCTCGACCCGACCGGCGCCGGGGACGTCTTCGTCGCCGGTTTCGTCACCGGCACCCTCGCCGACTGGCCGCTCGCCGACCGGCTCGCCTTCGCGGGCCTCACCGCCGCCCTCTCCGTCCAGGAGTTCGGCGGCTCCCTCTCCGCCCCCACCTGGGACGAGATCGCCGCCTGGTGGCAGCGGGCGCAGGGCGACGCCCGGCAGGACCCCGAGGCCCTGCGCGGCCGCTACGCCTTCCTGGAGCGCCTCCTGCCCGCCCCCGCCCGCCCCTGGCCGCTGCGCAGGGCGGTCCCCACGATCGGCTTCCGCGCGGCCGCCTCGTAGGACGCCCCGCCCGGAAGGACGCGCCGCGCTCGAACGGCTCTCCGTAAACCCCTTAGGCCTTGTCGGTGCCAAGTCGTAGGCTTGGTGATCCGGAGGTTGTCGAGCAGCGAGAACCCTGCGACGGGAGGTATGCGCAGGCCACAGTGCCGGCCCATGACTCACACACCCACAGCCCACGACGGAGCGCCCCGCGACGAGGCGCACGGACAGGCCCGCGCCCACTTCACCGTCCCCGCCAAGCACCCGATGGTGACCCTGCTCGGCTCCGGGGACTCCCTGCTCCGCGTGATCGAGCGCTCGTTCCCGGGCGCCGACATCCACGTCCGGGGCAACCAGGTCAGCGCGGTCGGAGACGCGGCGGAAGTCGCCCTGATCCAGCGCCTGTTCGACGAGATGATGCTGGTGCTCCGCACCGGTCAGCCGATGACGGAGGACGCAGTGGAACGCTCGATCGCCATGCTCAGGGCGAGCGAGAACGGATCGGCGGAGGGCGGCGAGGAGACTCCCGCCGAGGTGCTCACGCAGAACATCCTCTCCAGCCGGGGACGCACGATCCGTCCCAAGACGCTCAACCAGAAGCGGTACGTCGACGCCATCGACAAGCACACGATCGTCTTCGGCATCGGCCCCGCGGGCACCGGCAAGACCTATCTCGCCATGGCCAAGGCGGTCCAGGCCCTGCAGTCCAAGCAGGTCAACCGGATCATCCTGACCAGACCCGCCGTCGAGGCGGGCGAGCGGCTCGGCTTCCTGCCGGGCACGCTCTACGAGAAGATCGACCCGTACCTGCGCCCGCTCTACGACGCCCTGCACGACATGCTCGACCCGGACTCCATCCCCAAGCTCATGGCGAGCGGGACGATCGAGGTCGCGCCCCTGGCGTACATGCGGGGCCGCACCCTGAACGACGCGTTCATCATCCTGGACGAGGCGCAGAACACGAACCCCGAGCAGATGAAGATGTTCCTCACCCGCCTCGGCTTCGACTCGAAGATCGTCATCACCGGTGACGTCACCCAGGTCGACCTGCCGAACGGGACGAAGAGCGGTCTGCGGCAGGTCCGCGACATCCTCGACGGGGTCCAGGACGTCCACTTCTCCACGCTCACGTCGCAGGATGTCGTCCGGCACAAGCTCGTCGGCCGTATCGTCGACGCGTACGAGCAGTACGACAGCCGCAACGGCCGCAACGGGAAGTAGTCACAGAACCACCATGTCGATCGACGTCAACAACGAGTCCGGCACCGAGGTCGACGAGCAGTCGATCCTCGACATCGCCCGCTACGCGCTCGCGCGGATGCGCATCCACCCCCTCTCCGAGCTGTCGGTGATCGTCGTGGACGCGGAGGCGATGGAGCAGCTCCACATCCAGTGGATGGACCTGCCCGGCCCCACGGACGTCATGTCCTTCCCGATGGACGAGCTGCGTCCGCCGGCGAAGGACGACGCGGAGCCCCCGCAGGGGCTCCTCGGCGACATCGTGCTCTGCCCCGAGGTCGCCACCCAGCAGGGCAAGGACGCGCCGACGCAGCACTCCATGGACGAGGAGCTCCAGCTCCTCACCGTCCACGGAGTGCTGCACCTCCTCGGGTACGACCACGAGGAGCCCGACGAGAAGGCCGAGATGTTCGGCCTCCAGGCGGCGATCGTCGACGGCTGGCGCGCGGAGAAGGGCCTCACCGGCCCCTCGCCGGCGCCGACCGTCTCCTGACCCCGATGGACGTCTCGCTGATCCTCGGGGCGGTCGCGCTCGTCGTCGTGGCCTGGCTGGCCGCCTGCGCCGAGGCGGGCCTCGCCCGGATCTCCAGCTTCCGCGCCGCCGAGGCCGTACGGTCCGGGCGGCGCGGAGCCGAGAAGCTCGCCCAGGTCGCCTCCGACCCCACCCGCTACCTCAACGTGGCGCTGCTCGTCCGCGTCGCCTGCGAGATGGCGGCCGGCGTCCTCGTCACGTACGCCTGCCTGGAGGCCTTCCCGGAGACCTGGGAGGCGCTCCTCGTCGCCATCGCCGTCATGGTCCTCGTCTCGTACGTGGCCGTCGGCGTCTCGCCGCGCACCATCGGCCGCCAGCACCCGCTGAACACGGCGACCGCCGCCGCGTACGTCCTGGTGCCGCTCGCCCGGATCATGGGCCCGATCCCGCAGCTCCTGATCCTCATCGGCAACGCGCTCACCCCCGGCAAGGGCTTCCGCAAGGGCCCCTTCGCCTCCGAGGCCGAGCTGCGGGCCCTGGTCGACCTCGCCGAGCAGGAGTCCCTGATCGAGGACGACGAGCGCCGCATGGTGCACTCCGTCTTCGAGCTGGGCGACACCCTCGTGCGCGAGGTGATGGTGCCCCGCACCGACCTGATCTGCATCGAGCGGTACAAGACCGTCCGCCAGGCCCTCACCCTCGCGCTGCGCTCCGGCTTCTCCCGGATCCCGGTCACCGGGGAGAACGAGGACGACATCGTCGGCATCGTCTACCTGAAGGACCTGGCCCGCCGGACCCACGTCAACCGGGAGTCGGAGTCCGACCTGGTGTCGACCGCGATGCGGCCCGCCACCTTCGTCCCGGACACCAAGAACGCCGGTGACCTGCTGCGCGAGATGCAGCAGGAGCGCAACCACGTGGCCGTCGTCGTCGACGAGTACGGCGGCACGGCCGGGATCGTCACCATCGAGGACATCCTGGAGGAGATCGTCGGCGAGATCACCGACGAGTACGACCGGGAGCTGCCGCCGGTCCAGGAGCTCGGCGGGGACCGCTACCGGGTCACCGCCCGCCTCGACATCGGGGACCTCGGCGAGCTGTACGGCCTGGGTCCCGACGAGTACGACGACGAGGACGTGGAGACCGTCGGCGGTCTCCTCGCCAAGGCCCTCGGCCGGGTCCCGATCTCGGGCGCGAAGTCCGTGGTGGAGCTGCCCGACGGGCGCTCCCTCCGGCTGACCGCCGAGTCCCCGGCCGGCCGCCGGAACAAGATCGTCACGGTGCTCGTGGAGCCGGTGGAACCGGTCGGAGCGGAGAAGGAATCCGAGTGACCCCCGCCGACCCCGAGTGACCCCCGAGGAGCCCGAGTGACCCCCGACGAGCTGCGTGCCCTCTGCCTGGAGTTCAACGACGCCACGGAGGAGTTCCCCTTCGGCCCGGAGACCTCCGTCTTCAAGGTCGCCGGAAAGCTCTTCGCGCTCTCGGCGCTCGACTCCGAGCCGCTGAAGGTCAACCTCAAGTGCGACCCGGACGAGGCCGTACGGCTCCGCGAGGAGCACCCGGCGATCGCCCCCGGCTACCACATGAACAAGCGGCACTGGAACACCGTGACCCTCGACCAGCTCCCGGACCGGACGGTCCGGGAGCTGGTCGAGGACTCGTACGACCTGGTCGTCGCCGGTCTCCCGAAGGCGGTACGGCTCCGCCTCGACCGCCCCTGACCCGGGGCCGCCGCCCCGGTCCTCAGGCCCGGCGCCGCAGGCCGAGGCCGACGAGCAGCGCCGTGCCGAGCACGATCGCCGCGTCCAGGGCGAGGACCGTGCGGACGCCCCCGTACAGGTCCCCGCCCGTCGTGGCGAGCACCCCGAGCAGCGGGATCCCGACCGTGAGGCCGACCTGCTGGGTCGTGGTCACGAGTCCCGTCGCCAGGCCCTGCTCCCCGTCGGGCACGCCGGAGGTGACGGTCAGGCCGTACGAGATGATCGCGCCCAGGTGGCACATGGAGGCCAGCGAGACCGCGACCGTCGCCAGGACCGCGCCCGAGCCCTCGGACACGCCGAGCAGCGCGGCCGTCAGGAGGCCCTGGCCGGCGAGCGAGGCCACCAGGGTGCGGCGGGCGCCGATCCGCCCGATCAGCTTCGGCGCGAACGTCCCGGCGACGACCGAGAGCGCGCCCTGCGCCCCGAAGACCAGACCGGTCGCGAAGGCCGAGAGGCCCAGGGTGTCCTGGAGGTACAGGGTCAGCACGAAGATGACGGTCGACATCATCGAGAAGGTGACGAGCCCGCCCAGGTTGCCGAAGGCGATCGTGCCCCGCCGCAGCATCGGCAGCGAGACCAGCGGGGCCGGGTGCCGGGACTCGACCCGCACGAAGACCGCGAGCAGCAGCACGCCCGCCACCAGGGCGATCCGCACGTCCGCGCCGCCGAAGCCGTGCTCGGCCGCCGTCGTCAGGGCGTAGATCAGGGCCAGCAGACCGCCGGTGACGGTGACCGCGCCGGGCACGTCGAGCCGGGGCCGGTCCGGGGTGCGGGACTCGGGCAGCAGGCCGGGCGCCAGCGGCAGCACGACCAGGGTGAAGACGGCGAGCAGGCCCATCGTGGAGCGCCAGCCGAGGGTGTCGGTCATGACCCCGCCGAGCACCATGCCGATGGTGAAGCCCAGCGAGAGCAGGGTGCCGGAGATGCCGAGCGCCCGGTCCCGCAGCGGCCCCTCCGGGAAGGTGGTGGTCAGGAGGGACATGCCGGTGGGCACGATCGCGGCGGCGCCGAGGCCCTGGAGGGCCCGCCCGGTGAGGAAGGCGGCCGGGTTCCAGGCGAAGGCGGCGAGCAGCGAGGCGGCGCCGAAGACGGCGAGCCCGGCGAGGAAGAGCCGCTTGCGCCCGTAGAGGTCGCCGATCCGCCCGAAGAGCAGCAGGAAGCCGCCGGAGGGCAGGGCGAAGGCGGTCACGGCCCACTGGAGGGCCGACCGGTCGAGGCCGAGGTCGGCGCCGAGGACGGGCAGCGCCACGTTCAGGACGGAGAAGTCGAGCGCCACCATGAACTGGGCGGCGCACAGCACGAAGAGGACGAGCCGGTCGCGCCGGCCGAGGGCCGGGGGAGCGGCGGAGGAAGGGGTCAGGGTCGTCATGGCCCCACCCTCGGCGCGCGGGAACAAGCCTGGGGAGCGGGTACTTATCCTGTTGGTCGCACCACCAGGCGACGGGCACCCGGGCACCACCGGGCGTCCGGCCGCTCGTACCACCAGGCGTCCAGGGGGAGGAAGCACACGTGACCACCGCTGCCGAGGGCACCGACGCGAAGCGGCGCCGCCTCGGTGAACTGCGCGAGTTCCTGATGAGCCGTCGGGCCCGGGTCCGCCCGGCCGAGGCGGGCCTCCCGGACGGCGGCCGCCGCCGCACCCCGGGCCTGCGCCGCGAGGAGGTCGCCGTCCTCGCGGGCGTCGGGGTCTCCTGGTACCAGTGGCTGGAGCAGGGCAGGGACATCACGGTCTCGCCCCAGGTCCTGGACTCGGTGGCGCGGGTGCTGCGGCTCAGCCCGGCCGAGCGGCGCCACCTGTACGTCCTGGCGGGCCTGAACCCGCCGGCCCCGGAGGCGGCCCCGGAGGACCGGGACATGTGCCAGGGGCTGCGGCGGCTGATCGACGCGTGGATGCCGTTCCCCGCGCACATCATGGACGCGTACTGGAACACGGTCCTGTACAACGAGGCGGCGTCGATCGTGCTCGGGATGCGGCCGGACATCTCCCAGAACTGCCTGATCGCCTTCTTCACCGACCCGCTGTACCGCTCCCGGATGAGCCACTGGGAGGAGCTGGCGCCCCGGGTGGTCGCGCAGTTCCGCTCGGCCTGCTCGGAGTGCCCCGACGACGAGGGCTTCCGGGCGGTGGTCGAGGAGGCCGGGGAGCGGAGCGCGGAGTTCGCGGAGCTGTGGGAGCGGCGGGACATCCTGCCGGGCGGCCAGCACCGCAAGGAGATGGAGCACCCGCTGGTCGGCACGCTGGTCGTCGAGGCGACCCAGCTCCGCATCCCGGCCCGTCCCGACCTGGTCATCGTGATGCACACCCCGCTCCCGGAGGCCGACACGGCGGCGAAGCTGGAGTGGCTGGTCTCCCCGGAGGGCCGGCGCGGGGCGATGTACCCGCTGGCGGGCTGAGGTCCCGTCCGGGGCGTGCGGGCCCCCGCCTATGCTCGGTCCATGACACTCAGCAGCGAGCACGGCGACCTCGGCGCCGAGGACCTCAAGATCATCACCCTCGCCCGGAGCGCACGGGCCCGCAACGGCGTGGCCGAGGGCGCGGCCGTCCGCGACGAGACCGGCCGGACGTACGTGGCCGGGACCGTGGCCCTCGACTCGCTCCGGCTGAGCGCGCTGCGGACCGCCGTCGCGATGGCGGTGGCCAGCGGCGCCGAGTCCCTGGAGGCGGCGGCCGTCGTGACGACCGCCGAGACGGCCTCGGACGAGGACCGCGCGGCCGTGCGGGACCTCGGCGGCCCGGAGACCCCGGTCCTGCTCGCGGGCCCGGACGGCCGGCTGCGGCAGGCGGTCACGGCGGGCTGAGGCGCGCCGCCGGGGCCCTCCCCGGGGCCTCCGGGGGCTCTGGGTGCGTGACGCGGGCGCTCATCGGGGACAATGGCCCCCATGAGCGCTCGCAACCAAGAAACCGAAGCCGTCCACCGGGCCGGCTTCGCCTGCTTCGTCGGCCGCCCCAACGCGGGCAAGTCCACCCTCACGAACGCTCTGGTCGGCCAGAAGGTGGCCATCACCTCGAACCGGCCGCAGACCACCCGGCACACCGTCCGGGGCATCGTGCACCGCCCGGACGCGCAGCTGATCCTGGTCGACACCCCCGGCCTCCACAAGCCGCGCACCCTCCTGGGCGAGCGGCTCAACGACGTCGTGCGCACCACCTGGGCCGAGGTCGACGTGATCGGCTTCTGCCTGCCCGCCGACCAGAAGCTCGGCCCCGGCGACCGGTTCATCGCCAAGGAACTGGCGGAGATCAAGAAGACCCCCAAGGTCGCGATCGTCACCAAGACCGACCTGGTCGACTCCAAGACCCTCGCCGAACAGCTCATCGCCGTCGACCAGCTCGGCAAGGAGCTGGGCTTCGAATGGCAGCAGATCGTCCCGGTCTCGGCCGTCGGCGACAAGCAGGTCCAGCTCGTCGCGGACCTGCTCATCCCGCTGCTCCCGGAGTCCCCGCCGCTCTACCCGGAGGGCGACCTCACGGACGAGCCCGAGCAGGTCATGGTCGCGGAGCTGATCCGCGAGGCCGCGCTCGAAGGCGTGCGGGACGAGCTGCCGCACTC
Organism: Streptomyces sp. NPDC098101; assembly: GCF_044760185.1. NCBI lineage: Bacteria > Bacillati > Actinomycetota > Actinomycetes > Kitasatosporales > Streptomycetaceae > Streptomyces > Streptomyces sp. NPDC098101. Next base: position 534,373 of record NZ_JBIWAS010000002.1, read on the forward strand.
CATCGCGGTGGTCGTGGAGGAGATGATCCCCCGCGAGAACCGCCCGGCGGACCGGCCGCTGCTCGACATCCACGCCAACGTGTACATCGAGCGCCCCAGCCAGAAGGGCATCATCATCGGCCCCAAGGGCAGCCGCCTGAAGGAGGTCGGCATGAAGTCCCGCAAGCACATCGAGGCCCTCCTCGGCACCCCGGTCTTCCTCGACCTCCACGTCAAGGTCGCGAAGGACTGGCAGCGGGACCCGAAGCAGCTGCGGAAGCTCGGCTTCTAGAGCCGGTAGAAGAACTACGCGCCTTCCTTGAGGACCCTCGTGATGAGGGTCCTCTGCGCTTCCGTCAGGTGGGGGTCGCCGCAGTGGACCGTGCGCCCGTCGACCGTGATCTCGTACGAGAAGCCGTCCGGGACGCGGGAGCGGGCGCCGTCGCCGCCGGTCGCCGCGAGGACCGCCCCCGCCAGGGCGGTCCACTCCCCGGCGTCGGGGCGGCCCGAGGTGTCCACCTCCGCCGACCGCTCGATGCCCGCGAAACCGCCCGTGCGCCGTACTCGAATCCGCATGGGCCCTGTCTACCCCGGCTCAGTCCGTCGGCACGCCCACCGCCGCCCAGGACTTCAGTACGGCCTGGATCTCGGCCCCGTCGCCGTACCGGTCCTTCGCCGCCTTCACCGTGGCCGCCGCGAACTCGGCGAACCGGGTCTCGGGGGCGAGGGTCCCGCCGGTCATCACGTCGTACCAGATCTGCCCGGCCCGCTCCCACGCGTTGCCGCCCAGCTCGGTCGCCGCCAGGTAGAAGGCGTGGTTGGGGATGCCGGAGTTGATGTGCACCCCGCCGTTGTCGCGGCCCGTGCGGACGTAGTCGTCCATGTGCGCGGGCTGCGGGTCCTTGCCGAGGACGTCGTCGTCGTACGCGGTGCCCGGCGCCTTCATGGAGCGCAGGGCCCTGCCCTCCACGTCCGGGTGGAAGAGGCCCTCCCCGATGAGCCAGTCCGCCGCCTCGGCGCTCTGCCCGAGCGCGTACTGCTTCACGAGGGAGCCGAAGACGTCCGAGACGGACTCGTTGAGGGCGCCGGACTGGCTGAAGTACTCCAGGTTCGCCGTGTACTGGGTGAAGCCGTGGGCCAGTTCGTGGCCGATGACGTCCACGGGCAGCGTGAAGTCGAGGAAGATCTCGTCGTCGCCGTCCCCGAACACCATCTGCTCGCCGTTCCAGAAGGCGTTGCCGTAGTTCCGGTCGTAGTGGACGGAGGCGAGCAGCGGCAGCCCGGAGCCGTCGATCGAGTCGCGCCCGAAGGCGTTCAGGAAGAGGTCGAAGGTGGCGCCGAGGCCCGCGTACGCGCGGTTGACGGAGGCGTCGCCGGTCGCCTCCTCGCCCTCGGAGCGGACCTTCTCGCCCGGCAGGTCGGTGCCCTGCCGGCAGTCGTGGACGGTCCGGTGGGGCTTGGCGGCGTCGCGGGCGGCGACCGTCGGGGCGGAGCCGGGCAGCGGCAGCACCCGGAACGTGCGGGCCGAGGCGTCCGCGGCCAGGGTCCGGCGGGCGGTGGCGGCCACGGCGGCGTTGGAGGAGTGCGCCAGGTGCTCCAGGAGGTGCGGCGGCACGATCGAACAGAAGACGGGCGTGTGAGCGGTCATTCCAGCAATGTGGCAGTGAGTGATGGCACTGTCACCAGGAGAGACGAGGATTGGCGAAATGGAGTGATCCGTCACTGTTCGAGTTTGATTCCCGGGGCGTCCCGCATACTGGAACGGGACGTCCGCTTCCACGTCCCTGGGCTAAGCTGCGGCACATCATGCGTTTCGGGCTGCTTCTCCTTAGCTGCCGCGGCGAGGGCCTGTAGTCGTAGGCCGACCCCCTCCCCGCGGGACCTGGTGTTGCGTTCGACAGTCGGCCGTCCTTCTCTCCGCTGGACCCGAGGAGCCCTACGCAATGTCGCAGTCCCCGTTCATCGGCCGCCCCACGCCCGTCACCAACGAGACGCCGCTGCAGAAGCCGTCCGGGATGCCGATCCACAAGTACGGCCGGTACGAGGCCGTCGAGATCCCCGACCGCACCTGGCCCGACCGGCGCATCACCAAGGCGCCCCGCTGGCTGTCCACCGACCTGCGCGACGGCAACCAGGCCCTGATCGACCCGATGTCCCCGGCCCGCAAGCGCGAGATGTTCGACCTGCTCGTACGCATGGGCTACAAGGAGATCGAGGTCGGCTTCCCGTCCTCCGGCGAGACCGACTTCGCGTTCGTGCGCTCCATCATCGAAGAGGGCGCGATCCCGGACGACGTCACCATCTCCGTCCTGACCCAGGCCCGCGAGGACCTGATCGAGCGGACCGTGGAGTCCCTGGTCGGCGCCAGGCGCGCCACCGTCCACCTGTACAACGCCACCGCGCCCACCTTCCGCCGGGTCGTCTTCCGGGGCTCGAAGGAGGACATCAAGCAGATCGCCGTGGACGGCACCCGCCTGGTGATGGAGTACGCGGAGAAGCTGCTGGGCCCGGAGACCACCTTCGGCTACCAGTACAGCCCCGAGATCTTCACCGACACCGAGCTGGACTTCGCCCTGGAGGTCTGCGAGGCCGTCTGCGACGTCTGGCAGCCGGGGCCGGGCCGCGAGATCATCCTCAACCTGCCCGCCACCGTGGAGCGTTCGACGCCGTCCACGCACGCGGACCGGTTCGAGTGGATGTCCCGGAACCTGACCCGCCGCGCGTACGTCTGCCTGTCCGCCCACCCGCACAACGACCGGGGTACGGCCGTGGCGGCGGCCGAGCTGGCCGTCATGGCCGGCGCCGACCGCGTCGAGGGCTGCCTGTTCGGCCAGGGCGAGCGCACCGGCAACGTCGACCTGGTGACCCTGGGCATGAACCTGTTCAGCCAGGGCGTCGATCCGCAGATCGACTTCTCGCAGATCGACGAGATCCGCCGCACCAGCGAGTACTGCAACCAGATGGAGGTCCACCCGCGCCACCCCTACGCGGGCGACCTGGTCTACACCGCCTTCTCCGGCTCCCACCAGGACGCCATCAAGAAGGGCTTCGACGCCATGGAGGCCGACGCGGCCGCCCGGGGCAAGACCGTGGACGACATCGAGTGGGCGGTCCCGTACCTGCCGATCGACCCGAAGGACGTCGGCCGCTCCTACGAGGCCGTCATCCGGGTCAACTCGCAGTCCGGCAAGGGCGGCATCGCGTACGTCCTGAAGAACGACCACAAGCTGGACCTGCCCCGCCGGATGCAGATCGAGTTCTCCCGGATCATCCAGCAGAAGACCGACTCCGAGGGCGGCGAGGTCACGCCGGCCGCGATCTGGTCCGTCTTCCAGGACGAGTACCTGCCCAACCCGGACAACGCCTGGGGGCGCATCCAGCTGCGCTCCGGCCAGACCACCTCCGACACCGACGGCACGGACACGCTGACCGTCGAGGCGGTCGTGGACGGCGTCGACACCGTCCTGACCGGTTCCGGGAACGGACCGATCTCGGCCTTCTTCGCCGCGCTCCAGGCCGTCGGCGTGGACGCCCGCCTGCTGGACTACCAGGAGCACACGATGAGCGAGGGCGCCTCCGCGCAGGCCGCCTCGTACATCGAGTGCGCCATCGACGGCAAGGTCCTGTGGGGCATCGGCATCGACGCCAACACCACCCGCGCCTCCCTGAAGGCGGTCATCTCGGCGGTCAACCGCTCCGCCCGCTGACCTGCCCCGACCCCGCTGCCCCGCACCCTCCCGGAGGGCGCGGGGCAGCGCCGCGTCCCGAACGGGGGAGGGCGTGAGGGGGCGCGCGGGACCACTCCGGAGAGTGATGTCCCGGCGTTCGAACGGTGACGTGTCTCGGCCATCTCCACGGTGAACTGCTTCCGGGGTGCTGACGCCACATCACGGATGTGGCTAACATCACGCCCACGCCGGCAGTGCAGCCGGGGCGTCGAGGAGGTGCGTATGCGGTCTGCCCGGAATTCACGTGGTGGGAAAATGGGCATCTGCGGGGTTCGCACCTCCTGGAACACCGTCGGGGACGGGGAGTTCTTCTGCGAGGAGTGCGGGGGCGACCGCAACTACCGGCGGCGCACCGGCCGTCGCAGGTTCGCCGTCCTGGGCGTCCCCGTCCTGCCCCGGGGCTGTACGGGCCCCGTGATCGAATGCGCGGCCTGTCACACGCACTTCGGTACGGAGGTGCTCGACCGCCCGACGACCAGCCGTTTCTCCGCGATGCTGCGGGACGGGGTGCACACCGTCGCCCTGGCCGTCCTCGCGGCCGGCGGCACCGGCTCCCGCGCCGTCCTGGACCGGGCCGTCAGCGCCGTCAGGTCCGCCGGGTTCGCGGAGTGCACGGCCGTCCAGCTCGTGGACCTGGTCGAGGCCCTGGAGGCCGACACGGGCCGCTTCATGCCCGAGGTGAACCCCGAGGGCACGCTCCTCGCGATCGAGATCCACGAGGCCCTGGAGCCGCTCGCCCCGCACCTGGCCCCCTCCGGGCGGGAGTCGATCCTCGTCCAGGCCGCCCGGATCGCCCTGGCCGACGGCGCCTACAGCCCGGCCGAGATGGAGGTCCTCGGCACCGTCGGCAACGCGCTCTCGCTGCCCCCGGACGACACCGTCCGGCTCCTCGCCTCCGCGCGGACCGTCTCCTGATCCCGGGAGGGGCCGGGGGGAACGGCTCCGCGAGGACCCGGATCCGCTCCGAGCCCTCGCGGTCGACGTACCGGCGCGACGACGGTTACTGGATGGCGCCGCTCGCGCGCAGCATGTCCTCGCGCTCCACGATCTTCACGCGCTCGCGGCCCTGCGGCTCGCCGAGCGCCTTCTCGGCGGCGTCCAGGGCGTACCAGCCCTCCCACGTCGTGTACGTGATGCCCTTGCCCTCCAGGAAGGACACGACGGCGTCCGTCTCCGGGGTGGCCGGGGCGAGCAGGCGCCCGTTCGCGAAGTCGTCCAGGAGGTTCGCCACGGTCTCGTTGGCGTCGCCCTTGGTGTGGCCGATGAGGCCGACCGGGCCGCGCCGGATCCAGCCGGTGACGTAGGTCGACGCCAGGTGCTCGCCGTTCTCCTGGATCACCCGGCCGCCCTCGTCCGGGACGGTGCCGCTGACGGCGTCCCAGGGGAGCTTGGGCAGCTCGTCCGAGAGGTAGCCGACCGCGCGGTAGACGGCCTGGACGTCCCAGTCGGTGGTCTGTCCGGTGCCCTTGACGTTGCCGGTGCCGTCCAGCTCGGTGCGCTCGGTGCGCAGGCCGACGACCTTGCCGTCCTCGCCGAGGACCTCGACCGGGGACTCGAAGAAGTGCAGGAAGAGCTTGTGCGGGCGGTCGCCGATGTCGCGGATCGCCCAGTTCTCCAGGGTCTTCGCGACCATGTCGGTCTGCTTGTTCTTGCGGCGGTCCGCGATCGAGCCCTCGTCGTAGTCGATGTCCTCGGGGTTGACGATGACCTCGATGTTGGGGGAGTGGTCCAGCTCGCGCAGCTCCATGGGGCTGAACTTCGCCTGCGCCGGGCCGCGACGGCCGAAGACGTGGACTTCCAGGGCCTTGTTGGCCTTCAGGCCCTCGTAGACGTTGGCCGGGATCTCGGTCGGCAGCAGCTCGTCCGCCGTCTTCGCCAGGATGCGGGCGATGTCGAGCGCCACGTTGCCGACGCCGAGGACGGCGACCTTCTCGGCGGACAGGTCCCAGGTGCGCGGGACGTCCGGGTGGCCGTCGTACCAGGAGGCGAAGTCGGCGGCGCCGAGGCAGCCGTCCAGCTCCACGCCGGGGATCTTCAGCTCGCGGTCCGCCATGGCGCCGGTCGAGAAGACCACGGCGTCGTAGAAGGAGCGCAGGTCGTCCAGGTGCACGTCGGTGCCGTAGTCGACGTTGCCGAACAGGCGGACCTGCGGCTTGTCGAGCACCTGGTGCAGCGCGGTGATGATGCCCTTGATGCGCGGGTGGTCGGGGGCGACGCCGTAGCGGATGAGGCCGAAGGGCGCCGGCATCCGCTCGAAGATGTCGATCGACACGCCCGGTTCGGCGGCGGCCTCGGACTTCAGCAGCGCATCGGCGGCGTAGATTCCGGCGGGGCCGGCGCCGACGATCGCGACCCGGAGGGGGCGGGGCATGACTGGGTTCCCTTCGCAGCGACATGGCGGCGAAGCCGCCGACACTTAGGTCACCCTAAATAATGCACGACCCGGAGCGGTACCCCGCCCCTGTCTATGAGGTCATAAGGCGGACTTATGACTTCCCAAGGGGGGCCTTGGGGGTCATCCGGCCAGGTGCCCCACGAAAGCCGCCCAGGCGTCGGCCCGCACGACGAGGACGGGGCCGGGGTTCTTGCTGTCCCGGACGGGGACGACACCGGGGACGTCGTCCAGGACCTCGACGCAGTTGCCGCCGTCGCCGTTGCTGTAGCTGCTCTTGCGCCAGGCGGCGCTCGTGAAGTCGTACGAGACTTCGACGCAGTCGCCGCCCGAACCGTTGCTGTAGGAGCTCTTGAACCAGTTGGCGTGGGTCAGGTCGTACTCGCGCATCGTCTGTAGTCCTCCGCCGCCGACTCGATCAGTGCGAGGGACGCCTCCGGCGACAGCGTGACGACCCTGAGCAGATCGTAGGCGCGCTGTGCCTGCTTCACCACCGCCGGATCGTCGAGGAGAGTCCCCGAAAACTCCGTCTCTGTATAGGCCGTTGGCGGCTGGTCCTCGAACTCCATGAGCTTGAGCGTGCCGGTCATGTGCGCGTGTGCGCCGGCCTCGCGCGGCAGGACGGTCACCAACGCCCACCGGTTCCGGATCAGGGTCGCGATGTGGTCGAGCTGTTCCGCCATGGCTGCCGGGCCGCCGACCGGGGTGAGAATCGCGTTCTCGTGCAGGATCACCCAATACTCGGGCCTTGTAGTGCTCTGCAGGATCTGGGCTCGGTCCAGCCGAGAGGTGACCTTCTCCTCGACGTAAGCCTCTGCCGCGAAGGGGTGAACCGCCAGCGTCACCGCCCGCGCGTACGCCCCCGTCTGCATCAGACCCGGGATGACCGTCGGCGCGAACTCGCAGATCTTCGTCGCCACGGCCTCCAGCTCCGCGACCGCGTGAAAATAGGACGCGTACGGCGACTTGTCGATGAGCTTGCGCCAGGTGCGTTCGAAAATACCGCCGGTTTGTAGGACCTCGTCGATTCTTTTCGCGACGTCCAGTTGGGGTTTTCGAATTCCCTGCTCGAACAGGCCGATGTAGGCGCCCGAGACGAACACCCGTCCGCCCAGTTCGCTCTGCGAGAGCCCCGCCCCCTCCCTGCGTTCCTTCAGGAGGTCCCCGAAGAACTCCCACACGTCCTGCCGCTTGCCTCTGGCCATGGCTTAACTCCCCTGCCCTACCCCGCAGTTGTACGGCATGCGCAGCTGCCGATTCTACGGATCAGGGGTCACCCTGGAGAGGCGAAGCGGGAAATGGATTCAGAAAGGCATACGTTGGTGAAGGAAGACATCACGAAGGCGTCCACGGGGACGATCGGAGCCGCGCAGGCGGCGGTGGCGGAATTGCGCGAGGCACTCGCGAGCGCGGGAATCACCCTTCCCTCGCTCGGTCTCGACGTCGTCACCCTCGCCGCCGATCCCCCGAGGCCGCTCGTGGAATTGGGATGCTGCACGGTGGAAACGGCCCGGCTCCTCGCCGCCGCCGTACTGCCGAGGGAGGAGAGTCGATCGTGACGCTGCCCATCGGGTCGTACGTCGTCGAGATCCGCACCGGACGGGTCGGGAGGGTCATGGGGCACGAGGGCCCCTACGTCCAGATCCGCGCGCTCGGCGGAGGGCGCGAGTGGGACGTGGACCCCGAGGGGGTGCGGGAGGCGACCTCGGCCGAGCGGCTGAGCGCGTCCACCGCGCACGTCAACGCCCGCAGCCGGGGCGAGGTGCCTTGAGCGGCGGCGGGGCCCCGTAGCGCTCCCGTACGGCACCGGCACCCGGCCCCGGACCCGGGTGTCGGTGCCGTACGGGAGAATGGGCCGCATGAGTCTGTTCCGCGACGACGGCATCGTGCTGCGCACCCAGAAGCTGGGTGAAGCGGACCGCATCATCACGATCCTCACGCGCGGTCACGGACGCGTACGCGCCGTGGCGCGGGGCGTGCGGCGCACGAAGTCGAAGTTCGGGGCCCGGCTCGAACCCTTCTCGCACGTGGACGTGCAGTTCTTCGCCCGGGGGAGCGAGCTGATCGGGCGCGGCCTGCCGCTCTGCACGCAGAGCGAGACGATCGCCGCGTACGGCGGCGGGATCGTCACCGACTACGCCCGCTACACGGCCGGCACGGCCATGCTGGAGACGGCCGAGCGGTTCACCGACCACGAGGGCGAGCCGGCCGTCCAGCAGTACCTCCTGCTCGTCGGGGGGCTGCGGACCCTCGCCCGGGGCGAGCACGCCCCCCATCTCATCCTGGACGCCTTCCTGCTGCGCTCCCTCGCGGTGAACGGCTACGCGCCGAGCTTCGAGGACTGCGCCAAATGCGGACTCCAGGGGCCGAACCGGTTCTTCTCGGTCGCGGCGGGCGGAGTCATATGCGGCGACTGCCGGGTGCCCGGAAGCGTCGTACCCTCTGCGGAGGCCATCGGCCTGCTCAGCGCGCTCCTCACCGGCGACTGGGCGACGGCGGACGCGTGCGAGCCGCGTCACGTCAGGGAGGGCAGCGGACTCGTCTCCGCCTACCTGCACTGGCACCTGGAGCGTGGCCTGCGCTCCCTGCGATACGTAGAGAAGACCTAGGTAGGAGATCCATCGCCATGGCCATCGCACGACGCGGAATCCTCGGGCGCCAGCGCCGGGAGTACAAGCTTCCCGAGCCGCACCCGTCCGGTGCCCGCCCGCCGAAGCTCCCGGCCGAGCTGGTGCCGAACCACGTGGCCTGCGTGATGGACGGGAACGGCCGCTGGGCCAAGGAGCGGGGCCTGCCGCGCACCGAGGGCCACAAGGTCGGCGAGGGCGTCGTCCTGGACGTGCTCAAGGGCTGCCTGGAGATGGGCGTCAAGAACCTCTCGCTCTACGCCTTCTCCACCGAGAACTGGAAGCGCTCGCCCGACGAGGTCCGCTTCCTCATGAACTTCAACCGGGACGTCATCCGCCGCCGCCGCGACGAGATGGACGAGCTGGGCATCCGCATCCGCTGGGTCGGCCGGATGCCCAAGATGTGGAAGTCGGTCGTCCAGGAGCTCCAGATCGCCCAGGAGCAGACCGTCGGCAACGACGCCATGACCCTGTACTTCTGCGTCAACTACGGCGGCCGCGCCGAGATCGCGGACGCGGCGCAGGCCATCGCCCGGGACGTGGCGGCCGGGAAGCTGGACCCGTCGAAGGTCAACGAGAAGACCTTCCAGAAGTACCTGTACTACCCGGACATGCCGGATGTCGACCTCTTCCTGCGCCCGAGCGGCGAGCAGCGCACCTCGAACTACCTCATCTGGCAGAGCAGCTACGCCGAGATGATCTTCCAGGACGTGCTGTGGCCGGACTTCGACCGCCGCGACCTGTGGCGCGCCTGCGTCGAGTACGCCTCCCGCGACCGCCGCTTCGGCGGCGTCGACCCGGCCGACCTGGCCGTCCTCGACAAGCGCTGAGACGCGGAGACGGGGGAGGGGGACGGATGGAACTGGTCTACGCGCCGGACTTCGGCGAGCTGCACGAGGCGGTACGGGCCCGGCTGCGGGCCACCCGGCGGTGGCGGCTGCTGCGGTGGGCCGCCTACGGGGGCTGCGCGGTCGCCCTCCTCGTCGCCGTCCTGGCTTTGCTGCCGCCCGCTCCGGAGCCCGGCACGGCCGCCGCGCTGGCCGTCCTCGGGGCGGTGGCCGTGGCGTGCGCCGAGCTGGTCCCGTGGGCGACCGCCCGGAGCCTCTACCGGCTGATCGGCGCCCAGGGCGAGGTCAGGGCCCTCGTGGACGAGGACGGGGCGCGATGGACCTCCCGGGACACCGACACCGCGATCCGGTGGACCCTGCTCTCCCGGTACGCGGAGACGCCCCGGCTCTTCGTCCTCTTCACCGACCGGGCGTCCGGCACCGGCTTCGCCTACCTGCCCAAGCGGGGGCTCGCCGACGCGGCCGACACCGACCGGCTGCGGGCGCTCCTGGACCGGGGCACCGCACGGGCGTGACGTACGGGCACGGCACGCGGGAGGGCCCGCACCGGAACCGTCCGGTGCGGGCCCTCCCGCGTGTCCCAGGTGTGTCAGGTCACTCATCGGCTCACTTCTCGGCTCACTTCCGGGCGCACTCCGCGCACGTGCCGAAGATCTCCACCGTGTGCGCCACGTTCACGAAGCCGTGCTCCGCGGCAACGGCCTCGGCCCACTGCTCCACCATCGGGCCCTCCACCTCGACGGCCTTGCCGCAGAGACGGCACACCAGGTGGTGGTGGTGGTCGCCGGTCGAGCAGCGGCGGTAGACCGTCTCGCCGTCACTGGTGCGCAGCGCGTCGACCTCGCCCGCGTCCGCGAGGGACTGGAGCGTGCGGTAGACGGTGGTGAGGCCGACCGAGTCGCCGCGGTGCTTGAGCATGTCGTGCAGCTCCTGGGCGCTGCGGAACTCGTCCACCTCGTTCAGTGCCGCCGACACGGCGGCCCGCTGCTTGGTCGAGCGGCCGCGTACGGGGGGTCCTGCCGTCACCACGGGGGCCTCCTTGGATGCTTGTCTGCCCCCGCCATTCTGCCAGCCCCCCGCGCCCCCGGGATCTGCCGCGGCTCACACCTTCGCGTCGTCGCCCGGCCGCCGCCCGGCCGGGACCCGTACGTCACAGGCCGCCGGGTCCGCCGCCTCCGCCTCGGCCGCCCGGGCCCGCCGCCTCGCGAGCGGCGTGGCGAGGACCGTGAGCAGGACGAAGACCCCGATCGCGTACAGCACGATCGTTGCGCCGGGCGGGGCCTCCACGTAGTACGTGGTGATCGTGCCCGACAGGGAGACGGCGACGCCGATGAGGACCGCGCCGATGAAAGTGGCCCGGAAGGAGCGGGTGAGCTGCTGGGCCGCCGCGACCGGGACCACCATGAGCGCGCTGACCAGGAGCAGGCCCACGACCCGCATGGCGACGGTGACGGTCACCGCGGCCGTGACCGCGATCAGCAGGTTCAGGGCGCGCACCGGCAGGCCGGTGACCCGGGCGAACTCCTCGTCCTGGCTGACCGCGAAGAGCCGGCGGCGCAGCCCGACCGTGACCAGGACCACGAAGGCCGCCAGGACCGAGATCGCGGTGATGTCCTCCGGCGAGACGGTGGTCAGCGAGCCGAAGAGGTACGAGGTGAGGTTGGCGTTGGAGCCGGTCGGCGAGAGGTTGATCAGCAGGACGCCGCCCGCCATGCCGCCGTAGAAGAGCAGCGCGAGCGCCAGGTCGCCGCGGGTCTTGCCGTACGCCCGGATCAGCTCCATCGCGACCGATCCGGCGACGGCGACGAGGGTCGCCATCCAGACCGGGCTGGAGTTCAGCAGGAAGCCCAGGCCGACGCCGGTCATGGCGACGTGGCCGATGCCGTCGCCCATCAGCGCCTGGCGGCGCTGGACGAGGTAGACGCCGACGGCGGGGGCGGTGATCCCGACCAGGAGGGCGGCGATCAGCGCCCGCTGCATGAAGGCGGGTTCGAGGAATTCCATGTCAGGTCAGCAGTCCCGTGCGGAGCGGCTCTCCGGCCGCGTGCGGATGTACGTGGTCGTGGCCGGGCAGGGCGTGCTGTCCGACGGCCTCGGGCGGCGGCCCGTCGTGGACGACGCAGCCGTCGCGCAGGACCACGGCCCGGTCGATCAGCGGCTCCAGGGGGCCCAGCTCGTGCAGGACGAGGAGGACGGTGGCGCCGCCCGCGACCTGCTCGCGCAGGGTCGCGGCCAGGATCTCCTGGCTGGCCAGGTCCACGCCCGCCATCGGCTCGTCCATGATCAGGAGCTCGGGCTCGGAGGCGAGGGCGCGGGCGATCAGGACCCGCTGGTGCTGGCCGCCGGAGAGGGCGTCCACGGAGTCCCCGGCGCGGTCGGCGAGGCCGACGAGGGCGATGGCCCGCTCGACGGCGGCCCGGTCGGCCCGGGAGAGCCGGCCGAAGCGGCGGCGGGAGAGGCGGCCCGAGGTGACGACCTCGCGGATGGTGGCGGGGACGCCGCTCGCGGCGGTGGTGCGCTGCGGCACGTAGCCGACGCGGGCCCAGTCGCGGAACCGCCTCCGCTCGGTGCCGAACAGCTCGATCGTGCCGCTGGTCAGCGGCACCTGGCCGATGACGGAGCGGACGGCGGTGGACTTGCCGGAGCCGTTGGCGCCGAGCAGCGCGACGACCTCACCGCGGTGGACGGTGAGGTCGACGCCCCGGAGGACGGGCCGGCCGCCGAGGGCCGCCGTGGCCCCGCGGACGGAGACGACGGCTTCGGGGGCCTCGGTGGTGTCGGCGGCTTCGGCGGGGGTTCCCTGTGCCATGGGCCGTACCTCCTGCTGTGCTGTGGTCACTTGGCGCCGAGGGCCTTCTTCAGCGCGGTGAGGTTGGAACGCATGACCTCGACGTAGTCGCTGCCCCGGGACTTGTCCGTGATGCCCTCCAGCGGGTCGAGCACGTCGGTCTTCAGACCGGTGTCGCCCGCGAGGGTCTTCGCGGTCCTGTCGCTCGCCAGGGTCTCGAAGAAGACCGTGGTGACCTTGTCCTTGGCCGCGATCTCCTGGAGCTCCTTGATGCGGGCGGGGCTCGGCTCGGACTCGGGGTCGACGCCGGCGATGCCCTCCTGCTCCAGGTGGTAGCGCTCGGCGAGGTAGCCGAAGGCGGAGTGGGTGGTGATGAAGGTGCGGGTCGCGGTGTTCTTCAGGCCCGTCTCGAACTCGGTGTTCAGGTCGCCGAGCTTCTTCACCAGGGCGTCGGTGTTCTTCTTGTAGTCGGCCGCGTGGTCCGGGTCGGCCTTCTCGAAGGCGCTGCCGACGCCCTTGGCGACCTCGGCGTACTTCACGGGGTCGAGCCAGACGTGGGGGTCGGTGCCGGCCTCGGAGCCGTGGTCGTGGCCCTCTTCCGCCCCGTGCTCGTCGGCGTGCTCGTGGCCCTCTTCGCCGTGACCGTGGTCGTGGTCGTGACCGGCCCCGGTGCCGTGGGCTTCGAGCTTGGTGAGGGTGGCGGCGTCGACCGTGTTCTTGACGCCGGCCTGGGCGATGGCCTCGTCGACGGCGGGCTGGATGCCCTTGAGGTAGAGGATGACGTCGGCCTCGCCGAGCGCGCCGATCTGCTTCGGCTTGAGCTCCAGGTCGTGGGGCTCGACGCCGGGCTTGGTGAGCGTCTCGACGGAGACGTGGCCGCCGCCTATCCGCTCGGCCAGGTACTGCATCGGATAGAACGACGCCACCACGTCCAGCTTGCCGCCCTTCCCCCCGTCGGCGGCGTCGGAGGTCCCGGCGCAGGCGGAGAGGGAGACGAGGCCGAGCGCGACGGCTCCGGCGAGGGCGGTGGTGGGTATCAGGCGACGTACGTTCATGACACTCATTTTCAACAAAATTGGAAACGGTTGTCAATTGCCTTCCGTGTGGTCCGGCCCACGCGACCTCCCGGCGTCCCGCGCCCCCTCCTCGCGCGGAACCGATTTGATGCGGGGGGTACGGGCGCCGGTAACCTGTGGCATTCGCACTTCGTCGTCGTAATGAAGAGAGCACCGTGGCCGCCGACAAGATCGACACCATCGTCAGCCTGAGCAAGCGCCGTGGCTTCGTCTACCCCTGCAGCGAGATCTACGGCGGCCAGAAGGCCGCCTGGGACTACGGGCCGCTGGGTGTCGAGCTGAAGGAGAACATCAAGCGCCAGTGGTGGCGTTACATGGTCACCGCGCGCGAGGACGTCGTCGGCATCGACTCGTCGGTCATCCTGGCCACCGAGGTCTGGGAGGCGTCCGGTCACGTCGCCACCTTCACCGACCCGCTGACCGAGTGCACCTCCTGCCACAAGCGCTTCCGCGCGGACCACCTGGAGGAGGCGTACGAGGAGAAGCACGGCCGCCTCCCCGAGAACGGCCTCGCCGAGCTCAACTGCCCCAACTGCGGCAACAAGGGCACCTTCACCGAGCCCAAGAACTTCTCCGGCCTGCTCGCCACGCACCTCGGCCCGACCCAGGACTCCGGCTCCGTCGCCTACCTGCGCCCCGAGACCGCCCAGGGCATCTTCACCAACTTCGCCCAGGTGAAGACCACCGCGCGCAAGAAGCCCCCGTTCGGCATCGCGCAGATGGGCAAGTCCTTCCGGAACGAGATCACTCCGGGCAACTTCATCTTCCGCACCCGCGAGTTCGAGCAGATGGAGATGGAGTTCTTCGTCAAGCCGGGCGAGGACGAGGAGTGGCAGGAGTACTGGATGCAGCAGCGCTGGAACTGGTACACCGGCCTCGGGATGCGCGAAGAGAACATGCGCTGGTTCGAGCACCCGCAGGAGAAGCTCTCCCACTACTCCAAGCGCACCGCCGACATCGAGTACCGCTTCTCCTTCGGCGGCAGCGAGTGGGGCGAGCTGGAGGGCGTCGCCAACCGCACGGACTACGACCTGAGCGCCCACTCCAAGGCCTCCGGCGCCAACCTCTCCTACCTGAACCAGGAGACCGGCGAGTCGTACACGCCGTTCGTCATCGAGCCCGCCGCCGGTGTCGGCCGCGCCATGCTGGCCTTCCTGCTCGACGCGTACACCGAGGACGAGGCCCCCAACGCCAAGGGCGTCATGGAGAAGCGCGTCGTGCTGCGCCTCGACCACCGCCTGGCTCCGGTCAAGGCCGCGGTCCTGCCGCTCTCCCGCAACCCGCAGCTCTCCCCGAAGGCCAAGGGCCTGGCGGCGGACCTGCGCCAGAACTGGAACATCGAGTTCGACGACGCCGGCGCCATCGGCCGCCGCTACCGCCGCCAGGACGAGATCGGCACCCCGTTCTGCGTGACCGTCGACTTCGACACCCTCGAGGACAACGCGGTGACCGTGCGCGAGCGCGACACCATGAAGCAGGAGCGCGTCTCCCTCGACCAGATCCAGGGCTACCTGGGCAGCCGCCTCCTCGGCTGCTGAACCGCACCACCCCTGTAGTACGGCAGTACGGCGAAGCCCCCGGTTCCGGACCACGGAACCGGGGGCTTTCCCGTTCGTCCGGGGCCCGTCGGGCGTCAGGCGCGCAGGCCGCGCAGCAGCAGCCCCACCACGGCCTCGAACTCGGTCTCGATCGTGGGGCGCCGCCACTCCGGCGCGTAGGCCGGGTCGTGGAAGCGGGAGGTCGCGTCGAACAGCGCGCGGGCCGTCGCGTCCGGATCGGGGGCGGTGAACTCCGCCTCCCGGGCGCCCTCCTCCACGATCGACCGCACCTGGTCGATCAGGACGCCGATGTGCTGCTCGACCACCCCGCTGCTCTCGTCGATCAGCACGTTGTACGTGGCGAACAGCTCGGGGTCGTCGCCCGCCTTGTGCCGCTTGGCCTCGAAGAGGTGGGAGAACCAGGCGTGGAGCTTCTCCGGCGCCGGCCGGTCCGGGGCCGCGGTCAGCTCCGCGAGGGCGGTCTCGGTGCGCGAGAGCCACCGCTCGGTCACCGCCTCGCGCAGCGCCGCCTTGGTGCGGAAGTGGCGGTAGACGCTGCCGTGGCTGACGCCGAGGACCCGGGCCACGTCCACCACGGTCGCCTTCGCCGGACCGTAGCGCCGGAGCACCTCCTCGGTGGCTTCGAGGATGCGCTCTGCGGTCAGGGTCTCGGTGGCGGCCATGGAAGGACAGTACCTTTCGGCCGGAACCCGCCGGCGCTCACGACCGCTCGCTGTCCAGGTGCGCCATCTGCGCCGCCGGGTAGCGCTCGCCGGCCGCCGCGCCCGCCGGGACGGCCTCCTCGATCGCGGCCAGGTCGGCGGCGTCGAGCACGACGTCCAGGGCGCCGAGCGCCTCCGCCAGCCGGTCCCGGCGCCGGGCGCCGACCAGCGGCACGATGTCCGCGCCCCACCGCTCGCCCTGGGCCAGCACCCAGGCGACGGCGATCTGCGCGACCGACACGCCCTTGGCCTCGGCGAGCGCCCGCAGCCGCTCCACCAGGTCCAGGTTCCGCCGGAGGTTCTCGCCCTGGAAGCGCGGGCTCATGCCCCGGAAGTCGCCCGGCGCCAGCTCCCGGTCCCGGGTGAAGTGGCCGCTGATCAGACCGCGCGACAGGACCCCGTAGGCCGTGACGCCGATGCCCAGCTCGCGGGCGGTGGGCAGGATCTTCTCCTCGATGGACCGGGAGATCAGCGAGTACTCGATCTGGAGGTCCGCGATCGGGGTCACGGCCGCCGCCCGGCGCAGGGTGTCCGCGCCGACCTCGGAGAGCCCGACGTGCCGCACGTGTCCCGCCTCGACCAGCTCGGCGATGGCGCCGACGGTCTCCTCGATCGGCACGTCCGGGTCGACGCGGGCGATCCGGTAGATGTCGATGTGGTCCGCGCCCAGCCGCTGGAGCGAGTACGCCGCGAAGTTCTTCACGGCGGCCGGCCGGCCGTCGTAGCCGGTGAAGCCGCCCTCGACCGTGCGGAGCGCGCCGAACTTCACGCTGGTGAGGGCCTGCTCGCGGGCGGCGGCGGGCGCGGTCCGCAGCGCCTCCGCGATCAGCAGTTCGTTGTGCCCCATCCCGTAGAAGTCGCCGGTGTCCAGGAGGGTCACCCCGGCGTCCAGGGCGGCGTGGATCGTCGCGATCGACTCGGCGCGGTCGCTCTCGCCGTACAGCGCGGACATGCCCATGCAGCCGAGGCCCAGGGCGGAGACCCGGGGGCCGGTGGCGCCGAGCGGGCGGGTGGGGACGCGGTCGGGGGTGGGGGAGGTGCTCTGTGTCGTGGTCATGGTTCAACCTTGGCACGGGCGATGACAGATTTCAATATCTGTCATTCCTTCGAGTGGTGCGGGGAAAATCGGGTGCCGCCGGGAGGGGGCCGGGGTAGCGTCCCCGGCATGTCCTCGTTCTTCCAGATCTACGAGTGAGCGCTCAGCGCCGGGGCTGACCGAGCCCGACCACCGACCACCTCACCACTGACGGGAGAACCCCATGGCGAAGGGCCGCAACAACCTCCTCGGCGTCGGCGGACAGCGCAAGAAGCTGTCCCGCGCCGACCAGCAGGCCACCACCCGGGGCCGCGCCGACGACCGGCGCACGGCCGACGACCGGAAGCAGGACCTGCTGAAGAAGATGCGCGAGCGCGCCGGAGGAGCCGAGGGCGCCCACGACTCCCACGACTCCCAGGACGTCCAGGACGCCCAGGGCGCTCGGAGCGCCGCCCCCGAGGGCGCCGCCCAGGGGTAGGCACGACAAGCGACGGAGGGGCCGGAAGCGCGCACGTACGCGCCCCGGCCCCTCCCTCGTACCCCCGTGTCCGCCCGCCCGGATGTGACCTCGGGCATGTTCGGGCAGCGCGGCCGACCGGCGACCGCCGCCGTGCGCGACAATGGGCGGATGACCGCGTTCACCCCCCTCGCCATCGGGCCGCACATCGTGCAGCCCCCGGTGGTGCTCGCCCCGATGGCCGGCATCACCAACGCTCCCTTCCGCACCCTCTGCCGCGAGTACTCCGGCGGCAAGGGGCTGTTCGTGAGCGAGATGATCACGACGCGCGCCCTGGTCGAGCGCAACGAGAAGACGATGCAGCTCATCCGGTTCGACGAGACGGAGAAGCCGCGCTCGATCCAGCTCTACGGGGTGGACCCGGTGACGGTCGGCAAGGCCGTCCGGATGATCGTCGACGAGGACCTGGCCGACCACATCGACCTGAACTTCGGCTGCCCGGTCCCCAAGGTGACCCGGAAGGGCGGCGGCTCGGCCCTGCCCTACAAGCGGCCGCTGCTGCGGGCGATCCTGCACGAGGCCGTGACCAACGCGGGCGACCTGCCGGTCACCATGAAGATGCGCAAGGGCATCGACGACGACCACATCACCTTCCTGGACGCGGGCCGGATCGCGGTCGAGGAGGGCGTCACGGCGATCGCCCTGCACGGGCGGACGGCGGCCCAGCACTACGGCGGCACGGCCGACTGGGACGCCATCGCGCGCCTCAAGGAGCACGTGCCGGAGATCCCGGTCCTCGGCAACGGCGACATCTGGTCGGCCGACGACGCCCTGCGGATGATGCGCGAGACCGGCTGCGACGGCGTGGTCGTCGGGCGCGGCTGCCTGGGCCGCCCCTGGCTGTTCGGGGACCTCGTGGCGGGCTTCGAGGGCACGGGCGCCTACGCGCAGCCCCCGCTGCGGGAGGTCGCGGACGCGATGGTCCGCCACGCCCGGCTGCTCGGCGAGTGGCTCGGGGACGAGGCACGCGGTGTCATCGACTTCCGCAAGCACGTGGCCTGGTACCTGAAGGGCTTCGCGGTCGGCTCGGAGATGCGCAAGAAGCTGGCGATCACCTCGTCCCTGGACGAGCTGAGCGCTCAGTTGAGCGAGCTCGACCTGGACCAGTCGTGGCCCGTCGGCGCGGACGGCCCCCGGGGCCGTACGTCCGGAAACAACCGAGTCGTCCTGCCGGACGGCTGGTTGAAGGACCCCTACGACTGCTCCGGCGTGAGCGAGGACGCGGAGCTGGACACGTCCGGCGGGTGAGTCCGGCGGCTGAGATCCGGCCTTTCCCGGGGAGTGATCCTCGCCACCCTTGAGGGGGTAGGTGCTCACATGAGCAGGTTACGGGCGACTGCACCGCCTGAAGGGTGGCACCCGGTGCCACCCTTTTTGCGTTCACAAGTTGAACGCAAGTGCCGGGATGGATGCTCACATGAGCGATCCAGCTCTGTTTTGGGTCATGGAAACTTCGGAACCTGAAAACGGAAGCAACCTCTTGGTTACTTTCAAAGCGCTGGCGGATGGGTGGTTAAGACCAGCTGACCGCTAGGCGTACCTCCCTAGAAGCCTTCGATCTGGGTATGTTCCTCGCCGTCAGGGCAGCCAACCGAGTCGTCGAGGAGTCGTGGCCCGTGTCGGAAAACAATGATCAGAAGTTCGTCTACGACTTCACCGAGGGCAACAGGGACCTGAAGGACCTGCTCGGTGGCAAGGGCGCGAACCTGGCCGAGATGACCAACCTCGGTCTGCCGGTCCCTCCCGGCTTCACGATCACCACCGAGGCGTGCAAGGTCTACCTCGAAAGCGGCTCCGAGCCGGCCGCGCTCCGCGACGAGGTCAGCGCGCACCTCGACGCCCTGGAGCGGAAGATGGGCAAGAAGCTCGGCCAGGCCGACGACCCGCTGCTCGTCTCCGTCCGCTCCGGCGCGAAGTTCTCGATGCCCGGCATGATGGACACCGTGCTGAACATCGGCCTCTCCGACGAGTCCGTCACGGGCCTCGCGCGCCAGGCCGACAACGAGCGCTTCGCGTGGGACTCGTACCGCCGGCTCATCCAGATGTTCGGCAAGACCGTCCTGGACGTCGACGGCGAGCTCTTCGAGGACGCGCTCGACGAGGCCAAGGCCGCCAAGAAGGTCGCCAGCGACACCGACCTGGACGCCGCCGACCTCAAGAAGGTCGTCGAGCGGTTCAAGGCGATCGTGAAGACCGCGACCGGCCGCGACTTCCCGCAGGACCCGCGCGAGCAGATGGACCTCGCCATCGAGGCCGTCTTCAACTCCTGGAACACGGACCGCGCCAAGCTGTACCGCCGCCAGGAGCGCATCCCGGGCGACCTCGGCACCGCCGTCAACGTCTGTTCGATGGTCTTCGGCAACCTCGGCCCGGACTCCGGCACCGGCGTCGCCTTCACCCGCGACCCCGCCTCCGGCCACCAGGGCGTCTACGGCGACTACCTCCAGAACGCGCAGGGCGAGGACGTCGTCGCCGGCATCCGCAACACGGTGCCGCTGGCCGACCTGGAGTCGATCGACAAGACGTCGTACGACCAGCTCATGCACATCATGGAGACCCTGGAGACCCACTACAAGGATCTCTGCGACATCGAGTTCACCATCGAGCGCGGGCAGCTCTGGATGCTCCAGACCCGCGTCGGCAAGCGCACCGCCGGTGCCGCCTTCCGCATCGCCACCCAGCTCGTGGACCAGGGCCTGATCGACGAGGCCGAGGCGCTCCAGCGCGTCAACGGAGCGCAGCTCGCCCAGCTGATGTTCCCCAAGTTCGACGACGGCGCCAAGGTCGAGCAGATCGGGCGCGGCATCGCCGCCTCCCCGGGCGCGGCCGTCGGCAAGGCCGTCTTCGACTCGTACACGGCCGTCAAGTGGTCCCGCTCGGGCGAGAAGGTCATCCTGATCCGCCGCGAGACCAACCCCGACGACCTGGACGGCATGATCGCCGCCGAGGGCATCCTCACCTCGCGCGGCGGCAAGACCTCGCACGCCGCCGTCGTCGCCCGGGGCATGGGCAAGACCTGCGTCTGCGGCGCCGAGGAGCTGGAGGTCGACACCAAGCGCCGCCGGATGACCACCTCCGACGGCCAGGTGGTCGAGGAGGGCGACGTCGTCTCCATCGACGGCTCCACCGGCAAGGTGTACCTCGGCGAGGTACCCGTCGTACCGTCCCCGGTCGTCGAGTACTTCGAGGGCCGGATGCACGCGGGCGCCGACGACGCCGACGAGCTGGTCCAGGCCGTCCACCGGATCATGGCCTACGCCGACCGCGTCCGCCGCCTGCGGGTGCGCGCCAACGCCGACAACGCCGAGGACGCCTCGCGCGCCCGCCGCTTCGGCGCCCAGGGCATCGGCCTGTGCCGCACCGAGCACATGTTCCTCGGCGAGCGCCGCCAGTACGTCGAGCGCCTGATCCTCGCGGACACCGACGCCGAGCGCGAGGACGCCCTCAAGGCCCTCCTGCCGCTCCAGAAGCAGGACTTCGTGGAGCTCTTCGAGGCCATGGACGGGCTGCCCGTCACGGTCCGGCTGCTCGACCCGCCGCTGCACGAGTTCCTGCCCGACATCACCGAGCTGTCGGTCCGCGTCGCCCTCGCGGAGTCCCGCAAGGAGCCGCACGAGAACGAGCTGCGCCTGCTCCAGGCCGTGCACCGGCTGCACGAGCAGAACCCGATGCTGGGTCTGCGCGGCGTCCGCCTCGGCCTGGTCATCCCCGGCCTGTTCACCATGCAGGTCCGGGCCATCGCGGAGGCCGCCGCCCAGCGGATCGACGCCAAGGGCGACCCGCGCGCCGAGATCATGATCCCGCTCGTCGGCACCGTCCAGGAGCTGGAGATCGTCCGCGAGGAGGCCGAGCAGGTCATCGAGGAGGTCCGGGCGCAGACCGGCGTCGACCTCAGGCTGGCGCTCGGCACCATGATCGAGCTGCCGCGCGCCGCCGTGACCGCCGGTCAGATCGCCGAGGCCGCCGAGTTCTTCTCCTTCGGCACCAACGACCTGACGCAGACGGTCTGGGGCTTCTCCCGCGACGACGTGGAGGCCAGCTTCTTCACCGCGTACCTGGAGAAGGGCATCTTCGGCGTCAGCCCCTTCGAGACCATCGACAAGGACGGCGTGGGCGCTCTGGTCCGCAGCGCCGTCGAGGCCGGCCGCGCCACCCGCCCCGACATCAAGCTCGGCGTCTGCGGCGAGCACGGCGGCGACCCGGAGTCGGTGCACTTCTTCCACGAGGTGGGCCTCGACTACGTCTCCTGCTCGCCCTTCCGGATCCCGGTGGCGCGTCTGGAGGCGGGCCGCGCGGCGGCCGAGTCGAAGGGCAGCGACAGCCGCTGAGGCGGTACGGGCCTCCGCCGGGCTCCGGTCCGGCCGGAGGCCCCGACCGCTCCTGAACCCCGGTTCAGGAGCGGGCCCCGATCCCTGCTGAACCCCCGTTCAGCAGCGGATTCACCGAACCCCCGGGGCCGTCGCCGGTCCTCTTCTCCACCCTCACCGGCGGGCGGCGGCTCCGGATTCACAGGGACGGGACGGACACCTTTGTGCGGAGGTGTCCGTCCCGTCGTTTTTCTCCCCGGGGCGCGGCCGCTCATTTCGCCGGGCCGTCGATCAGATGTGGATTCGTGTTCAATTACGGCCGATTGAATTATTGGCCATTGAACTTTTCTGTTTCCGTGCCGCAAAGAGCGGGGCGGGCGCGGCCCCCGGATCCCCACCCGGAGGCCACGCCCTTTACCGATGCCGGGCAGGTGAGCCGCAACCCTCGCCGACCGCCGCCGGACGGGCAAAGCCCCCCACGGTCTTCACCACGTCACCTCGGTCCAGAAGGTTTCCTGCCCGACCCGTACAGCTTTTCGGTTCCGCCCCGTTCGCCGCGATGCTTTTCAACTGTGGCTGAAACACCCTGGTAACGTGCAGTGATGCTGTGCATACTCGTCGTCGGGGGTGGTTGCGAGTGCACAGGTGGGGACCTCATGCTGCGGATTCATTTCACCGGAAACGACTTGGCGGGGGTGCGGACGGCGGCCCGGCCGGATGTTCTGTGGGAAACGATTCTGAGCTTTCACCGGTTAAGGGACCGACGCGGTCCGGTCGTCTACGGAGAATGGCGCTCGGAGGCGCGGGCGCGGCTCGGCGGTGAGACCCGGATCCTCGCCGCCCTCGTCCCCAGCAGGGGCTATTTCCCCGACTTCCTGACGCCCGCCGAGGGGGTCAACGGCCTCGACGAGGGCCTCCAGGCGATCCGCGCGACCGACCCCGGCCGGCTCCGCGGAGAGCTCTCGCTGCTCGCCGCCGACCGCTCCGGCGGACGGACCGTGCCCCACTCGCTGCGCGCCCTCGCCGACGGGGGAGCGGAGCCCTTCGACCGGCTCGTGGGGGCCCTGCGCGGCTACCACCGGGCCGTCGTCGAGCCGTACTGGCCGCACATCCGGGCCCGCGTCGAGGCCGACCGGGCCCGCCGGGGCCGGGCCCTCCTGGACGGCGGCGCCGAGGAACTGCTCGCCTCGCTGCCGCCGATGCTGCGCTGGCGCGCGCCCGTCCTGGAGGCGGACTACCCGGTGGACCGGGACGTCCACCTCGACGGGCGCGGGCTGCTGCTCCAGCCCTCGTACTTCTGCCGGGGGACGCCCGTCGTGCTGCGCGACCCCGCGCTGCCGCCGGTCCTCGTCTACCCCGTCACCCACGGCGAGGCGCCGACCGTCCGCGCGCCGGGCGGCTCCTCGCTCGCCAAGCTCGTCGGGCAGACCCGCTCCACGGTGCTGCACGCCATCGGGGACGGCGGCACGACCAGCGAGCTCGCGCGCCGCGCCGGGGTGTCGCTCGCCTCGGCCAGCCAGCACGCGGGCGTCCTGCGCGAGGCCGGGCTCATCGCGACCCTGCGCCACGGCAACGCGGTCCTGCACACCCTGACGCCGCTGGGCGCCGCCCTCCTCGGCGGCGCCCAGCAGAAGAAGGTGGACCTGCGCTGCTACGCGCGGAACGGGCCCGTCACCTCGTAGGTGATGCCGCCCGAGGAACTGCCGCTCGTGCCCCGCTGGCTGGAGAAGTACAGCCGCCTGCCGTCGGGGGAGAAGGCCGGTCCGGTGATCTCCGAGCCGGACTGGCCGTTGATCCGCAGGAACGGGGCGACGACGTCGTCCGGGGTGATGACGCAGATCTCCATGTTGCCGCCGTCCTCGGCGACGTACAGGTCGCCGGAGGAGGTGCCGGTGACGTTGTCGACGCCGGTGAGCGGGGCGCCGCCGGAGACCAGCGAGTCGTCGTAGGCCAGCTCGTACGTGCCGGCGGCGAGGTTCACCTGCCAGACCCGGTTGTCGCCCTTGGTGGTGAACCAGACCGTGTCGTTCGCGTAGTAGCAGCCCTCGCCGCCGTTGAAGCGCTTGGCGCCGGAGACCTGGTTGCGGGTGACGGTCGGGGAGCCGTCCGGGTCCGGCACGTTCTGCCAGGTGAAGGTGCCGGACGTGGCCGTGGACGCCTTGAAGACCTGGAGGGTGCCGGAGGAGAGGTTGCCCCAGGTGGTGGGCAGGAAGCGGTAGAAGCAGCCGTCCGACTCGTCCTCGGTCAGGTAGATCGCCTTCCGGACCGGGTCGGCGGCCGCCGCCTCGTGCTTGAAGCGGCCCATCGCGTCCCGGCGGTACGCCGTGCCGCCCCACGGGTTCGACTCGTAGACGTACCCC
Organism: Streptomyces sp. NPDC098101; assembly: GCF_044760185.1. NCBI lineage: Bacteria > Bacillati > Actinomycetota > Actinomycetes > Kitasatosporales > Streptomycetaceae > Streptomyces > Streptomyces sp. NPDC098101. The sequence goes on from NZ_JBIWAS010000002.1 coordinate 558,291, forward strand.
AGGGACACCTCCTCGCAGGACAGCCAGGTGTTCCACGGGGTGGCGCCGCCCGCGCAGTTCTGCCGGGTGCCGGAGAGGATCCGGTACGCGCCGGTGATCGTGCCCGACGCGTTGAACCTGACCGCGCTCGCGCCGCCGCTGGGGTTGATCTCCGAGTTCGAGACGTAGATCCAGCCGGTTCCGTCGACGAAGCAGGCGCCGCCGTCGGGGGCGTTGTGCCAGGTGTACGAGGTGCCGGTGACCGTCTGGCCGGACCGGGCGATCACCCGGCTGGTGAACCCGGCCGGCAGCTGGATGCCGTTCGCGTCGGCCGTGCCGAGCGCCCCGTAGGGGCCGGCGCCGGGCTGGGCAGGGGCGGCGAAGGCCGCACCGTGCCACAGGCTGCCGCCGAAGGCGGCGGCCGAGGTACCGATGACCGCTCCGCGCAGGAAACCGCGTCGCTCCACGTCTCACTCCCGAGAAGGATGGTGAACGCCCCGTCGCACCGGTCGGCGACGGGGTCGCGCGTCTCCGGAACCTAGGAGCGGGGGATTGACGGAGCGTCAACGAACGGTGACCGGGAGACGGCGGGCGGGGGTATGGGGGAGGGGGTACGAGGGAGGCGGGTACGAGGGAGGGATTACGAGGGAGGGGTTACGGGGGAGGGGCCGGGTCGCGGCCCCGCGCGGGTCCGGCGCCTTCCGGACGGCGGGTCCCTCCGGGGACCTTCGGCACTGGGCGGGCGGGGCGGCGCGGGGGAGACTGGGGACATGCCTGCCACCCGGGACATCAGCGACCGCGCCGACCTCGACGTGCTGCTGCGCCGCTTCTACACCGAGGCCTTCGCCGATCCGCTCATCGGGCCCTTCTTCACGGAGGTCGCCGGGACCGACCTGGAGGCCCACCTGCCGGGGATCACCGACTTCTGGGAGCGCGCCCTGTTCCGCACCGCCTCCTACGGGCGGGACGCCTTCGCCCCGCACGCCGCCCTCCACTCCGCCCGGCCGCTCACCGCCGCCCACTTCGGGCGCTGGGTCCAGCTCTGGCGCGCCTCCGTCGACGGGCTCCACCGGGGGCCGAGGGCCGAGCGGGCCAAGGCGCAGGGGGAGCGGATCGCCCTGGCCATGCTGCGGCGGCTCGCCGGAACGGACGCGTCCACCGAAGCCGAAGGCGCGGGCGGCGGGTTCGTGCCCCTCGCGGCCCTCCGGCTGCGCACCGTGGCCTGACCCCGGCGGGCCGGACGGGCCGGGTGGAAAAATTCTTTCCCGAGCGGCGATGAGTTCCGGGCGGCGCCCCCGTCTTACCTCTCGAAAGCGCCGGAACGCACCGAGCGGCCCGGCCGACCGAGGAAGAGAGAACGCCATGGCCCCGCAGATGATCTTCGTGAACCTGCCCGTGAAGGACCTCGACGCCAGCAAGGCCTTCTTCGAGAAGCTCGGCTACTCCTTCAACCCGCAGTTCAGCGACGACACCGCCGCCTGTCTCGTCATCAGCGACACGATCTTCGCGATGCTGCTCACCGAGAAGAAGTTCGGGGAGTTCACCGCCCCGGGCAAGGAGATCTCCGACGCCACGAAGGCCACCGAGGTCCTGATCACCCTGAGCGCCGAGAGCCGCGAGAAGGCGGACGAGCTGGCCGACGCGGCCCTCGCCGCCGGCGGCACCCCGGCGAAGGAGCCGATGGACATGGGCTTCATGTACGGCCGCTCCTTCACCGACCTGGACGGCCACCACTGGGAGGTCTTCTGGATGGACCCGGCCGCCTCCCAGGGCTGATCCGGCGGACGGAGACTCAGGCCGCCACCCCGCCGTCGACCACCAGGTCGGTGCCGACGGCGGAGCCGGCCGCGTCCGAGGCGAGGTAGAGGACCGCCGCCGCGATCTCCGCGGCGGACGAGATCCGGCCGAGCGGCGATTCGCCCTTCATCCGGACCTCCCGCTCGGCCTCGGTCTCGCCGGGCCGCAGCGACATCGTGGACTCCGAGGCGCCGGGGCTGACCGCGTTGATCCGGACCCCGTCGCCGATGTGGTCCAGGGCGGCCGCCCTGGTCAGCGCCGACACCGCCGCCTTGGAGACCTGGTAGCCGAAGACGCCGGGGAACCGGACGTGCGGGCCCAGGTTGGACGAGACGTTCACGATCGCCCCGCCGCCGTGCGCCCGCATGTGCGCCACCTCGGCCTGCAGGGCGTGCAGGACCCCGGTGACGTTGACGTCGAGCAGTGCCTGCCAGTCCTCCAGGGGCAGGTCGGCGGCGCGGTGGCCGCCGCCCCGGAAGATCCCCGCGTTGTTCACGGCGACGTCCAGGCCGCCGAAGCGCTCGACCGTGCGCCGGACCAGCTCCCGGGTGGAGGCGGCGTCGGTCACGTCGGCGGTGACCGCCGCCGCGGTGCCCCCGGCGGCCCCGATCAGGGCGACCGTCTCCTCCAGGGTCTCCGCCGTGCGTCCGGCGGCGACGACCTTCGCGCCCTCGGCGGCGAAGGCGAGCGCGACGGCCCGGCCGAGACCGGAACCGGCTCCGGTGACGAGGACGACGCGGTCGGTGAAGCGTGCGGACACGAGGGGCTCCTTCTGTCGTGACGGTACATTCTTGACCGTACGTTCCAATATTCGGGCCGAAGAAAGGGCACCCTCGCGGGCGCCCGTCCCCGGATCGTTCAGTCCAGCAGGGTCAGCGCCTGTTCCGCCGCGTCCCGCACCCTGGCCGGGTCGCTCGACGCCTTGCCGACCACCCGGACGCCCTGGAGCAGGACCAGGAGCATCCGGGCCAGCGCCCGCGGGTCACGGCCGGCCGGGAGCTCGCCCCCGGCGCGGGCCCGGACCAGCGCCGCGTGCAGCAGCGTCTCCAGCTGCTCCCAGTTCAACTCGACCCGGCGGGCCACCGCCGTGTCGTGCGGCCCCAGCTCCGCCGCCGAGTTGGTGACGAAACAGCCGTTCAGGCGCTCGCCCTCGGTCGCCGCCTCGGCGGCGAAGCGGCGGACGAGCGCCCGGACGGCCGGCAGGGCGGGGCCCGGCGCGGACAGCTCCTCGACGAGCCGGGGGTCCTGGCTCTCGGCGTACCGGTCCAGCGCCTTCAGGTACAGCTCGTGCTTGTTCCCGAAGGTCGCGTAGATGCTGGCGCGGCCCACCCCGAGGTGCTCCACGAGGTCCGCCATCGTCGTCGCCTCGTAGCCGCGCGCCCAGAACAGTTCGAGGGCTGCCCGGAGCGCGGCGTCCGGATCGAATTCCTTGGTCCTGGCCACGCCCCGACCCTAGGCTTTTCTGGAACGAGCGGTCAAGTCACAGGGAGCGTACGGGATACACCGCCACCGCGACCCCGTCGTCGTCCAGGCAGCGGCCCGTCTCCAGGTCGAACCGCTGCTTCAGGAGCGGCGAGGCCACGAACGGGCGCCCGCCCGCCGAGCCGACCAGGCCCCGGGAGAGCACCTGCGCCCCCGTGAACGGGTCGCGGTTGTCGATCGCGTACGTCCGGCCCGACCGGTCCCGGAAGACCGCCGCCTGCCGGCCGTCCGGCAGCAGCGCGGCCACGCCGCGCCCCGGGGTCAGCCGGGACTCCTCGCAGACGGCCATCCAGGACTCGGGGGAGAGGGACAGTTCGAGCGTCTTCAGCGGTTCGGGCGTCTTCGGCGGTTCGAGCTTCGTCAACGGTTCGGGCGTCGTCATCGGGAGGCAACCCCTTCCAGGGTGAGGAACGTGAGGTCCGGCTTGATCTGGTCGCGCTCCGGCACGAACCGGACCGAGGGGTCCGGCGCGTCCGGGGCGTTCACGAAGGAGACGAAGCGCCGCAGCCGCTCCGGGTCGTCGAGGGTCTGCGCCCACTCGTCCTGGTACGCGTCGACGTGCGCCGCCATCAGCGCCTCCAGCTCGTCGCAGAGCCCGAGCGAGTCGTGCACCACCACGTCCTTGAGGTGGTCGAGCCCGCCCTCCAGGCGCTCCAGCCAGGTCGACGTCCGCTCGAGCCGGTCCGCCGTCCGGATGTAGAACATCAGGAACCGGTCGATCAGCCGGATCAGTTCGGCGTCCGACAGGTCCTGGGCGAGCAGGTCCGCGTGGCGCGGGGTCGCGCCGCCGTTCCCGCCGACGTACAGGTTCCAGCCGTTCGCCGTCGCGATGATCCCGAAGTCCTTCGACTGCGCCTCGGCGCACTCGCGGGCGCAGCCCGAGACCGCCGACTTCAGCTTGTGCGGGGCGCGCAGGCCCCGGTAGCGCAGTTCGAGGTGGATCGCCATCTTCACCGAGTCCTGCACGCCGTACCGGCACCAGGTCTGCCCGACGCAGGACTTCACCGTGCGCAGCGACTTGCCGTACGCGTGCCCCGACTCGAAGCCCGCGTCGACCAGCCGGGTCCAGATCGCGGGGAGCTGGTCCACCCGGGCGCCGAAGAGGTCGATCCGCTGCCCGCCGGTGATCTTCGTGTAGAGGCCGTAGTCGCGGGCCACCTCACCGATCACGATCAGCTTGTCCGGGGTGATCTCCCCGCCGGGGATGCGCGGCACCACCGAATAGGAGCCGTTGCGCTGCATGTTGGCGAGAAAGTGGTCGTTGGTGTCCTGGAGGGAGGCCTGCTCGCCGTCCAGGATGTAGCCGTTGTTGAGCGAGGCCAGGATCGAGCCCACGGTCGGCTTGCAGACCTCGCAGCCCTCGCCGCCCCGCGCCTCCGGCCGCCCGTGCGAGTCGAGCAGCGCGGCGAACGAGGTCAGACGCAGGGTGCGGGCGATCTCGTACAGCTCGCTCCTGCCGTACGGGAAGCAGCCGCAGAGCCCCTGGTCGGCGGCGGCCGGCAGCAGCTTTTCGATCACCTTCACGCAACTGCCGCAGCCCGTCCCGGCCTTGGTGCACTTCTTCACCTCGGCGAGCGAGGAGCACTGGCCGATCGCGTGCTTCGTGACGTTGTGGCAGGAGCAGATCACCGCGTCGTCCGGCAGCGCCGAGGGGCCGAGCGCCACCGGCGCGCCCGCGCCCGCCGGGAGGACCAGCTGCTCGGGGGAGACCGGCGGGACCGTGCCGGTCAGCGGCCGCAGCAGCCCGTACGAGTCGGCGTCACCGACCAGGACGCCGCCGAGCAGCACGCCCTCGCCGTCCACCACCAGCTTCTTGTAGACGCCCGAGCGGGAGTCGGAGTACACGACGTCGAGGCAGCCCTCGGCCGTGCCGTGCGCGTCGCCGAAGGAGGCCACGTCCACGCCGAGCAGCTTCAGCTTGGTCGACATGTCGGCGCCCGTGAAGCCGCCACCGGCCTCTTCCGCGAGGACCGCCGCCACCGTCTGCGCCATCTCGTAGCCCGGCGCCACCAGGCCGTAGACCCGCCCGTCGACCGCGAGCGCGCACTCCCCGATCGCGAAGACCGCCGGGTCCGAGGTCCGGCACAGCTCGTCGACGGCGATGCCGCCGCGCTCGCCCACGGCCAGGCCGCAGTCCCGGGCCAGCCGGTCCCGGGGCCGTACGCCCGCCGAGAAGACGACCATGTCGGTGGCCAGCTCGGAGCCGTCCGACAGCCTCATGCCCGTCACGGCGCCGTCCGCCGTCACGACCTCCTGCGTGCCCGTCCCCGTGTGGACGGTCAGGCCCATCCGCTCGATCGTGCGCAGCAGGGCCGCGCCGCCGCCCTCGTCCACCTGCACCGGCATCAGGCGCGGCGCGAACTCCACCACGTGCGTGTCGAGTCCGAGGCCCTTGAGCGCGCCCGCCGCCTCCAGGCCGAGCAGCCCGCCGCCGACCACCGCGCCGGTCGTCGCCGTCTTCGCGTACTCCTCGATCGCCAGCAGGTCCTCGATCGTGCGGTAGACGAAACAGCCCCGGGCGTCCTTGCCGGGCACCGGCGGGACGAAGGGGTACGAGCCGGTGGCCAGGACGAGCGTGTCGTACGCGAAGACCCGCCCCGAACGGGCGGTCACCGTCCGGGCCTCCCGGTCCACCGACGCGGCCGCGTCGCCCACGTACAGCTCGATGCCGTGCTCCGCCATGAAGCCCGCCCCGACCATCGACAGGTCGTCGGGGGTCTTCCCGGAGAAGTACGAGGTGAGCTGGACGCGGTCGTAGGCCGGGCGCGGCTCCTCGCAGAGGACCACGATCCGGGCCCGCCCGGTCAGGCCCCGGTCGGCGAGCGCCTCCAGGAACCGCTGGCCGACCATTCCGTGGCCGACCAGGACGATCGTCGGGGCGTGCGCGGTGGTGTCAGCGTCAGCGCTCATGTCAGGAGCCTCCGTCGTGGGTGAGCAGGTGGAGCAGGGGGGCCTCGGGGAGGGCCTCGTCGCCCTCCCAGGCCCGGGCGAGCGTGCCGACCGCGGCCAGGTCGCCGAGGAGGACGCCCCCGACGAGCCGGTCGCCCCGGACGACGACCTTGCGGTACGCGCCCCGGGTGGGGTCGGTGAGCTGGACGGTGTCGTCGCCCGGCCGCGCGGTGACCTCGCCGAAGGCGGCCAGGTCGAGGGGGCGCGGACCGGTGAGGGTGAGCCGGGTGAGGGAGCGGGTGCCGGTGTAGGCGGCCGGTGCCGTGGGCGCGGGCGCGTCGGAGGCCCCGGTCCCGGTCTCCCGCGCCAGCACCTCCGCCAGCGCGTCGGCCTGTTCGAGGGCCGGGCCCGCGAGGCCGTAGACCCGGCCCGCGTGCTCCGCGCAGTCGCCCACCGCGTGGACCAGCGGGTCGGAGGTCCGCAGCTCGTCGTCGACCACGATCCCGGTGGCGACGTCGAGCCCCGCCTCCCGGGCCAGGGCCACCCGGGGCCGCACCCCGCAGGCCAGGACCACGACCCCCGCGTCGAGCACGAAGCCGTCGGCGAGTTCGACCGCCGTGACCGCCCCGTCCCGCTGCCGCAGCCCGCCGACCCGGCACTCGGTGTGCACCTCGACCCCGAGGGACTCGACGTGCTCCCGGAGCAGCGCCGAGGCGTGGGCGTCGAGCTGGCGCTCCATCAGGCGCTCGCCCTGCTGGGCGAGGACCACGTCCGCGCCGAGCGCCGCGAGCGCCCGGGCCGCCGACACCCCGAGGAGCCCGCCGCCGACGACCACGGCCCGCACCCCGGGCCGTACCGCCGCGCGCAGCGCCAGGCAGTCGTCGAGCGTACGGAAGGGGTGGACGCCCGCCGGGAGCGCCGCCCCGCGCAGTCCGCGCAGCGGCGGCAGCACCGGGTTCGAGCCCGTCGCCAGGACCAGGCGGTCGTAGCCGACGCGCGAGCCGTCCGCGCACTCCACCGTCCGTGCCGCCCGGTCGATCCGCACCGCCCGGGTCCCGAGCCGGGCCGGCCCGCGGGTCCCGGGCAGCGCGATCACCTCGGGGGCGTACCGCCCGGCGAGGACGTCGGCGAGCAGCACCCTGTTGTACGGTGCGTGCGGCTCCTCGCCGAGGAGGGTGACGGGCAGGCGCCGGGCGAGCCGGGCGCCCGCCGTCCCGCCCCCGACCACCACGATCCGTGTACTCATGACCGGAAGCGTGCGCGGCCGGTGTTACCCGACGGCATCCCGTCTGTTTCCCGTACGGAACGCTGATCTCCGCCCCCGGCCCCGGCCGCTGTGAGGGGCCGGGGGAACCGCCTCCGGCCGCTGCGGGGTGCCGCCGGGCCCGCCCCGGCCGCTATGAGGTGCCGCAGGCCCCGTCCCCGGGTTAACCCGTGGTCAGCCTCGCCTCAAGCCCGCCTTAAGGATCGGACGGACGCGGCTGAGCTGCGGATTCCCGTATACGGGCGGACCTAGGGTGCCGGATGTGACCACCGAGGCCAGCCACCCTCTCTACGTACCCCTCACCGTGCCGCAGACCGCCGGGCCCCGCCGCCGGCGTCCTCCGGCCCCGCCCGTCCCCGCCCTCCGGCTCGCCCCCGGGCGGCTGCGGACCGGCATCGTCGCCGGGGCCGGGGCCGTCGGCCTCCTCTGGGGCCTCCAGGCCCGGCCCTCCGCCCGGCTCGACGTCCTCTTCGCCTCCGGCGCCCACCTCACCGGCCTCCTCGGCGGATACGGCGTCCTCGTCCTGCTGCTGCTCATGGCCCGGGTCCCGGCCGTCGAGCACGGCGTCGGCGCCGACCGGCTCGCCCGCTGGCACGCCCTCGGCGGCCGGTACGTCCTCGGCCTGATCGCCGCCCACGCCGTCCTCGCCCTCTGCGGCCACGCCGTCCACACCCACGCCGACCTGGTCACCGCCACCGGGGACCTGCTGTCGTACGGGGCCGTCGCCGCCGCCACCGCTGGGACCGCCCTGTTCGCCGCCGTCGGAATCACCTCCGCCCGTTCCGTACGCCGCAGGCTCCGGCACGAGACCTGGCGGGCCGTCCACCTCGGCGCCCTGCTCGCCGCCGCGCTCGGCTTCGTCCACCAGCTCGCGGGCCCCGACATCGCCGGCGGCCTGCTCACCCGCTGGCTCTGGTCCATGGCGCACGCCACCGTCGCCGTCCTCCTCCTCTGGTACCGGATCGTCGTCCCCGCCCGCGCCGCGCTCCGCCACGACCTGCGGGTCGCCGAGGTCCGCGACGAGGGCCCCGGGGTCGTCTCGGTCCTGGTCCGGGGCAAGGGGGTGGACCAACTGCGCGCCGAACCCGGCCAGTTCTTCCGCTGGCGCTTCCTGCGGCGCGGCCTGTGGGCCACCGCCCTCCCCTTCTCGCTCTCCGCGCCCGTCCGCGACGACACCCTGCGGATCACCGTCAAGGCGCTCGGCGACCACACCCGCCGGGTCCGGCGGCTCCGCCCCGGCACCCGCGTCCTCGCCTCCGGGCCCTTCGGGGCGCTCACCGCCCATCGCCGCACCCGCCGCAAGGTCCTGCTGCTCGCGGGCGGGGTCGGCATCACCCCGCTGCGGGCCCTCTTCGAGACGCTGCCCGGCGGGCCCGGCGACGTCACCCTCCTCTACCGCGCGTCGGACGCCTCCGCCGTCGTCCTGCGCGAGGAGCTGGAGTCCATCGCCCGCGAACGGCGGGCCGCCCTGCACTTCCTCCTCGGCCCCTCCGACGGCTCCTTCGACCCGCTCGCCCCGCGCGCCCTGCGCAACCTCGTGCCCGAACTCGCCGCCCACGACGTGTACCTGTGCGGCCCGCCCGCGATGGCCCGGGCCGCGACCGCCTCCCTGCGCCGGGCCGGGGTGCCGGCCTCCCGCATCCACAGCGAGGACTTCGACCATGCGTAGACCCACGAACGTGACCAAGACTCCGGTCAGGACCCCGGTCAGGACTCCGGTCAGGACTCCGGTCAGGACTCCGGTCAGGACTCCTGGCAGGGCTTCGGCCTCGGCCAGGCACGGCGCCCCGCCCTCCCCGGTGGAGCGGGCCCGGCGACGCCTCGCCGCCGGGCTGCTCGGCGCCGGGGCGCTCGCCGCGACCCTGCTCACCGCCGCCGTCACCCCGGCCGCCCCGCCCGCGCCCGACCGCCCGCCGGGCACCGCAAGCTCTGACGTAGCTCAACTCTCCCGGGATTGATGGACGGGCCAACGATCTCGTCCCTAGGCTCACGGTCATGCCCGAGATATCGCTGACCACGCTCGTCCTGCTCTGCCTCGCCGCGCTCGTCGCGGGCTGGATCGACGCCGTGGTGGGCGGCGGCGGGCTGCTCCTGCTGCCCGCCCTGCTGCTCGGGCTCCCGCACGTCCCGGCCGCGCAGGTCCTCGGCACGAACAAGGCCGTCGCCATCGTCGGCACCACCGGGGCCGCCGTCACCTACGTCCGCAGGGCGCCCGTCCAGGTCCGGACGGCGGTGCGGATCGGCCTCGCGGCCCTCGCCGGCTCCATGGCGGGCGCCTTCTTCGCCGCCGGGATCAGCAGCGACGTGCTGCGCCCGGTGATCATGGTGGTGCTGCTCGGGGTGGCGGCCTTCGTGATGCTCCGGCCCTCCTTCGGCGTACGGGCCGAGGGGGAGGAGCGGGCGCCGCTGACCCGGGCCCGGATCGTCACCGCGATCGTGGTCGTCGGCGGCGGGATCGGCTTCTACGACGGCCTGTTCGGGCCGGGCACCGGCACCTTCCTGGTCCTCGCCCTGACCGCCGTACTCCACCTCGACCTGGTGACCGCCTCCGCCACCGCCAAGATCGTCAACGTCTGCACCAACGCGGGCGCCCTCGCGATGTTCGCGTACCAGGGCACGGTCTACTGGCAGCTCGCCGCCGTCATGGCGGTCTTCAACCTGGTCGGCGGGACGGTCGGCGCCCGGATGGCGCTGAGCAAGGGCGCGGAGTTCGTCCGGGGCGTGCTGCTCGTGGTCGTGCTCTCCCTGGTCGCGAAGCTCGCCTTCGACCAGTGGGCGTGAGGCGCCGGTCCGGCCGGTGTGTGTGGGGGGCTACTTGACGCCGATGAGGTGTCCGAAGGCGACCACGTTCCCCTGGTAGCCGTTCTTCTTCGAGAAGCCGCCGCCGCAGGTGATCACCCGGATCTCGGCCCGGTCCGCCTCGCCGTACACCTTGCCGCTCGGGAAGGCGTCGTTCTCGTACACCTCGACCGCGTCGACGGTGAACACGGCGGTGCGCCCGTCCTCCCGGTCCACCTCGATCCGGTGGCCCTTCTTGAGCGCCCCGAGGGTGTAGAAGACGGCGGGGCCGTCCGCGTTGTCGACGTGGCCCGCGACGACCGCCGTGCCCTTCGCGCCGGGCGTGGTGCCGCCCTCGTACCAGCCCGCCAGGTTCCGGTCCCCGGCCGGCGGCACTTCGAGGGTGCCGTCCGCCGCCAGGCCCAGCCCCGTCATCGGGGTGTCCACGTCGGTCTCGGGGATGCGCAGCCGTACGGGGGCCGAGGGCGGCAGCGGGTCGGCGGCGGCGTCGGTGTGGACGCTCGGACCGGCGGCGAAGGCCTGGGCGGCGGACGGCACGGGCGGGGTGACGCTCTCCGAGCCGTTCTGGACGAGCCAGAGACCCACGCAGGCGGCCACCGCCAAGGCCCAGCCCTTGCTCCTGTTGCTCACCTGGATCCCTTCCGCCTTCTCGATGCGTCTTCGCGACACGTCTTCGCGACACGTCTTCGCGATGCGCCGCTCTCCGGCGTGCCGCTCTCCGGCGCGCCGCCGGAACGCGCCGGGATGTGGTCCTGCCCCCGCCGGGCCCGTACGGGCGTGCGGCGGGGGCAGGACGGGGCGGTGCCTCAGTGTCCCCGCGCGCCGCTCGCCCGGCGGCGCAGGAACCAGGCACCACCGACGGCGGTCGCGGCCAGCACCGCCGCGCCCGCCGCGACCTGGGTGGTGTCGGGGCCGACGCTGCCCCCGACACCCGTCTGGACGTGGCCGCTGGGACGCCGGTGCGTGACGGTCAGGTCGCCCCGGGCCGTCTTGCCGTTGTCGCAGGCCACGCTGATGCCGTACGTGCCCGCCTTGGCGTGCTGGGGCACGGTGAACTGGCCGACCACGACCTCCTTGTGCGTGCTCGGCTTCAGGTGGAAGTCGCCCGCGCCGAGCGAGTTCGCGTCGCCGACGCCCCGCCCGTTCTTGCCGCAGGCGAGGGTGTTCACGGTGACCGTGGTGCCCGGGGACGCGGACGACGGATAGATTTCGAGGGATTCGTTCCACTCGTCACCGGCGTGCGCCGCCGGGACGGCGAACGCCCCGATCGCGGCGACCGTCAGCGCGGTACCGGTGAGCAGACGGGCAGTGGTGCGCATGGGGGTCCTCCGGAGCGCGCGAACGGTCATGCCGGGGCGGTCCTCCCGGGAGGGACTTCCCGGATCCGGACCTTCTGCGACCGAGCCAAAGCCCCCCGCCCGCCCGCCGCCTGCTGATGAGGCATCAGAAAAGACCCCTACGGCACGGCGTGTCGACTGGATTCCGGACGTTTGCGCAGGTGGAGGGCGGTTTCGTGACGCCGCCGGGCGAGTCGTGCCGAACGGGTGACGGCGAGGGGCCGGGACCGGGCCCGCGCCGCCGGGGCTACCCGGCCCGCAGTTCCTCCGGCGGCACGCTCCCGTACGCCGCCTGCACCCGTTCCATCAGCTCCCCGTCCACCGCGAACGCCACCCCGTCGACCGCCGTCACGGGCGCGATCGTCCGCGAGCTGGTCGTGAACGCGGCCCGGTAGCGGGGCAGGTCGGCCAGGAGGACCGGCCGCCGGACCGACCCCAGGCGCGGCTCCAGGAGGGTCATGGTGATGCCGAGGAGGCAGGGCGCCGACGGCCATACCAGCGAAGTCCCGTCCCAGAAGGCGATGTTGGAGACCGCGCCCTCGGAGACCTCCCCGGCCGGGGAGGTCAGCAGGGCCTCGTCGTACCCCGCGCGCCGGGCCGCCTCGCCGTGGTACCGCTGCCCGAAGCCGCCCAGGTGCTTGAGGTGCGCGGCCGGACGCCCGTACGCCACGCTCTTCAGGCGCTGCGGGGCGCCGGGGCCGTCCGGGGCCGGGGCGCGGACGGTCACGACCGTGCGGGGTCCCTCGTACACGTACACCCTGACCGAGGCGTCCCGCCGCCCGGCGGCCTCCAGGGCCCCGGCCACCAGCTCACGGACCCGGCCGCCGTCGAGTCCCCGGCCGAAGAGCTCGCGGGTCGAGCGGTCGAGCCGTTCCAGGTGGAGCCCGAGCCCCTTCACGCGGCCGTCCCGCACCTGCATCGCCGTGAAGTGGCCGTAGCCGCTCATGAGGGCGCCGAGGAGCTCCGGACCGGCCACCGGGACGCCGTCGGCCTCGACGTGGACGCGGTCGTCAGCGGGGGAGACGGGGGGCGTGGGAGGGATCGGAGGGGGCGTCATGTTTCCCACCGTAGGGGCCCCGACCCGGCCCCTTCGCGCGGCTTCGTGCGGCCCGGAAGACCCCGCCCCCGGCAACCGCTTGACCTCAACCAAACTTGAGGTACCACGATCATCGACATGGACCTCACGAACGCCACACGGCCCTCCGTCCCTTCCGCCCCCCTCTCCCTCGCCCTCGTCGTCGCCAGCGACCGCGAAGGCCGGTTCGCCCCCGTCCTCGCCGACTGGTTCCTCGCCCGCCTCGCCGGGCGCGAGGACTTCGCCGTCACGGTCGTCGACCTCGCCGGGGTCGACCTCCCCACCTCCCTCTCGTACGAGCCCTCCCCGGCCGTCCGGGCCGAACTCGCCAAGGTCACCCCGGTCCTCGAAGCCGCCGACGCCTTCGTCGTCCTCACCCCCGAGTACAACCACTCCTTCCCCGCCTCCCTCAAGAACCTGATCGACCGGCACTACACCGAGTGGCAGGCCAAGCCCGTCGGCTTCGTCTCCTACGGCGGGATCTCCGGCGGTCTGCGGGCCGTCGAGCAGCTCCGCCAGGTCTTCGCCGAGATGCACGCCGTCACCGTCCGCGACACCGTCTCCTTCCACCACGCCCACGGCCAGTTCGACGAGGACGGGCGGCACAAGGACCCGGACGGCGCCGAGGGCGCGGCCAAGACCCTCCTCGACCAGCTCGCCTGGTGGGGCCACGCCCTCAGGGACGCCAAGTCCGTCCGCCCGTACGGCGCGTGAGGAGGCGGCACCGTGCTCTTCCGGCTCCTGCTTCCCCGCCTCCGGCCGTACCGGCCCCTCCTCGTCCTCCTCGTCGCCCTCCAGCTCGTCCAGACCCTGGCCTCCCTCGCCCTGCCCGCCCTCAACGCCGGCGTCATCGACCACGGCGTCCTGCGCGGCGACACCGGCCGGATCCTCTCCGGGGGCGCCCGGATGGCCGCCGTCACCCTCCTCCAGGTGGCGGCGGCCGCCGCCGCCACCTACGTCGGCGCCCGGATCGCCATGGGCGTCGCCCGCGACCTGCGCTCCGAGGTCTTCCGCCGCGTCCAGGACTTCTCCGCCCGGGAGCGGGGCCGCTTCGGCGCCGCCTCCCTCATCACCCGCACCACCAACGACGTCCAGCAGATCCAGACGTTCGCCGTCCTCGTCCTGACGATGCTGGTCGCCGCCCCGCTCCTGTGCGTCGGCGGGATCGCCATGGCCCTGCGCCAGGACGTGCCGCTCGCCCTCGTCCTGGTCCTCTTCGTGCCCGTCATGACCGGGGCCGTCGGCACCGTCGTGCTGCGCATGAGGCCCCTCTTCCGGGGGATGCAGCTCCGCGTCGACCTGACCAACCGGATCCTGCGCGAACAGATCACCGGCGTCCGGGTCGTCCGCGCCTTCGTCCGCGACCGGCACGAGCGGAAACGGTTCGCCGCCGCCAACGACGAGCTGTTCGCCGTCGGCCTGCGGGCCGGCCGGTTACAGGCCCTCATGTTCCCCGTCGTCCTGGTGATCTGGGAGCTGACCACGGTCGCCCTGGTGTACGTCGGCGCCCACCGCATCGACTCCGGCGCCCTCCAGCCGGGCGGGCTCGTCGCCTTCCTCGGCTATCTGCTCCAGACCGCCATGTCCGTGATGATGACCCTCTTCCTCCTGATGCACATGCCGCGCGCCGAGGCCGGCGCCGAGCGCGTCCGCGAGGTCCTCGACACCCGCTCCTCCGTCGTCCCGCCCGAGCACCCGGTCCGCGAGCTCCACGGCCCCGGCCGGCTCGAACTCGACGGCGTCGGCTTCCGCTACCCCGGCGCGGAGGAACCCGTCCTGCACGGCGTCGGGCTCGTCGCCCGGCCCGGCGAGACCACCGCGATCGTCGGCTCCACCGGCAGCGGCAAGTCGACCCTCCTCGGGCTCGTGCCCCGCCTCTTCGACGCCACCGAGGGCCGCATCCTCGTCGACGGCGCCGACGTCCGCACCCTCGACCCCGCCCTCACGGCGAGGACCGTCGGACTCGTCCCCCAGAAGCCGTACCTCTTCTCGGGCACGATCGCCTCCACCCTCCGCTACGGGAGGCCCGACGCCACCGACGAGGAGCTGTGGCACGCCCTGGAGACCGCCCAGGCCGCCGACTTCGTCCGGGAACTCGGCGAAGGGCTCGACGCGCCCGTCTCCCAGGGCGGCGCCAACTTCTCCGGCGGCCAGCGCCAGCGGCTCGCCATCGCCCGCGTCCTCGTCGCCCGCCCCCGCCTCTACCTCTTCGACGACTCCTTCTCCGCCCTCGACCCCCGCACCGACGCCCTGCTGCGGGCCGCGCTCGCCCGGGAGACGGCCGGCTCCACCGTGGTCGTCGTCGCCCAGCGCGTCTCCACCGTCCGCCACGCCGACCGGATCGTCGTCCTCGACCGGGGCCGGGTCGTCGCCACCGGCACCCACGCCTCCCTCCTGCGGGACGACCCCACCTACCGGGAGATCGTCCTCTCCCAGCTCACCGAGGAGGAAGCCGCGTGAGCACCACCACGAAGCCCCGCACCCCCCGGAGCGCGGCGCCCGCCCGCACCGGCCCCCCGCCCCAGCGCGGCCCCGGCCTCGCCGTCCCCTCCCTCGAACGCTCCCTCTCCTTCCGCGCCTCCGGCCTGCGCCTGCTGCGCACCCTCGCCCCCGACCGGGCCCGGCTGGTCGCCCTGGTCGCCGCCGGCGCCACCGGCGTCGCCCTCTCCGTCCTCGGCCCCTTCCTCCTCGGCCGCGCCACCGACCTCGTCGTCACCGGCGTCACCCGCCCCGCCGGGGTCGACTTCACGGCCGTCGCCCGGGTCCTCGCCCTCTCCGCCGCCGTCGTCCTCGGCTCGTCCGTCTTCCTCTGGATCCAGCAGCGGATCGCCACCGCCGTCGTCCAGCGGGCCGGACACCGGCTGCGCGAGCGGGCCCAGCACAAGCTGGCCCGGCTGCCCCTCTCCCACCTCGACCGGCAGCCGCGCGGCGAGGTCCTCTCCCGCACCACCAACGACATCGACAACATCACCCAGACCCTCCAGCAGGCCTTCAGCCAGATGGTGCGCGCCCTGCTCACCCTGGTCGGCGTCCTCGCGATGATGTTCTGGATCTCCCCGCTGCTCGCCCTCGTCGCCCTCGCCACCGTGCCCGTCTCCCTCGCCGTCGCCGCCCTCGTCGGACGGCGCGCCCAGCCGCAGTTCGTGAAGCAGTGGGCGGTCACCGGCAGGCTCGGCGGCCACGTCGAGGAGATGGTCACCGGCCACACCGAGGTCGTCGCCTTCGGACGGCGCGAGGAGGCCGTGCGCCGCTTCGACGAGCTGGGCGAGGAGCTGTACCGGGCGAGCTTCCGCGCCCAGTTCGTCTCCGGCTTCATCCAGCCCGCCTTGACCTTCGTCGGGAACCTGAACTACGTGGCCGTCGCCGTGGTCGGCGGCCTGCGGGTGGCGAGCGGCACGCTCACCGTCGGGGACGTGCAGGCCTTCGTCCAGTACTCGTACGAGTTCAACGGCCCCGTCACCCAGATCGCCGCCATGGCCAACCTGCTCCAGTCCGGGGTGGCCTCCGCCGAGCGGGTCTTCGACCTCCTCGACGCCGAGGAGGAGACCCCCGACCCGGCCGAGCCCCTGCGCCCCGAACCGCTGCGCGGCCGGGTCTCCTTCGAGGAGGTCTCCTTCCGCCACGACCCCGACCGGCCACTGATCGAGGACCTCTCCCTGACCGTCGAGCCCGGCCGGACCGTCGCCGTCGTCGGCCCCACGGGCGCCGGCAAGACGACCCTGGTCAACCTGCTGATGCGCTTCCACGAGCCGACCGGCGGCCGGATCACCCTCGACGGCGTCGACACGGCCGCGATGACCCGCGAGGAGCTGCGCTCCCGCACCGGCATGGTCCTCCAGGACACCTGGCTCTTCGGCGGCACCATCGCCGAGAACATCGCCTACGGGGTCCCCGGCGAGGTCTCCCGCGAGCGGATCGTCGCGGCGGCGCGGGCCGCCCACGCCGACCGGTTCGTCCGCACCCTGCCCGACGGCTACGACACCGTCCTGGACGAGGACGGCGGCGGCCTCAGCGCCGGCGAGAAGCAGCTGGTCACCCTCGCCCGCGCCTTCCTCTCCGACCCGGTGATCCTCGTCCTCGACGAGGCCACCAGCTCCGTCGACACCCGCACCGAACTCCTCGTCCAGCGGGCCATGTCCTCGCTGCGCGCGGGCCGCACCAGCTTCGTCGTCGCCCACCGGCTCTCCACGATCCGGGACGCCGACACCATCCTGGTGATGGAGCGCGGCGCGATCGCCGAGCAGG
Organism: Streptomyces sp. NPDC098101; assembly: GCF_044760185.1. Lineage (NCBI taxonomy): Bacteria > Bacillati > Actinomycetota > Actinomycetes > Kitasatosporales > Streptomycetaceae > Streptomyces > Streptomyces sp. NPDC098101. Next base: position 575,158 of record NZ_JBIWAS010000002.1, read on the forward strand.
GCGGCCACGAGGAGCTGCTCGCCGCCGGAGGGGCCTACGCCCGGCTGCACGCGGCCCAGTTCGCCCGTACGGTGGAGACGTGATCGTCACCGTCCGCACCACCACCGACGCGCGCGCCAAGGCCGACGCCCTGGCGCGCGGCGCCGTCGAGGCCCGGCTCGCCGCCTGCGCGCAGGTCTCGGGGCCCGTCGCCTCCGTCTACCACTGGCGGGGCGCGATCGAGACCACCGAGGAGTGGCAGGTGGAGTTCAAGACCACCGAGGCCCGCTACCCGGCCCTGGAGGCCCACCTCCTCGCCGCCCACGACTACGAGACCCCCGAGATCCTCGCCGCCCGGACCGTCCGGGCGAGCGAGGGGTACGCCCGCTGGGTCGAGCGGGAGACCTCGCGGGACCCGGCGGTCGAGGGCCCGGTGGTCTCCGACGAGCTGCCGTTCTTCGTGTACGGGACGCTCCGCCCGGGCGCGTACAACCACGACCGGTTCCTCGCGGGCCGGATCGGCGCCGAGGCGGACGCCGTGCTCGACGGCGCGGTCCTGTACGACGGGCCCGGCTATCCGTACGTCGTCCCGGCCGAGAAGGGGCGGGTGGTCGGGACGCTGCTCACGCCCGCGCCCGGCGCCTACGGCGAGCTGTTCGGCCTCCTCGACCGCCTGGAGCTGCCCGTCGGCTACGAGCGGGTGGCGAAGGACGTCGTACGGACCGGGGACGGGGCGCGGGTGGCCGCCTGGGTCTTCCTGGCGGGCCCGGACGCGCCCCTGGGCCCGGTCATCGAGAGCGGGGACTGGTTCAACCGCCCGTAGCGGCGTTCCCCGCGCGCTCCAGGCGCACCGCGCACACCTTGAACTCCGGCATCCGGGAGACCGGGTCGAGCGCCGGGTTGACCAGCGTGTTGGCCCGGCCCTCGCCCGCCCAGTGGAACGGCATGAAGACGGTGTCCGGCCGGATCGACGCGGTGATCCGGGCCGGCGCGACGGCCCGGCCGCGCCGCGAGACCACCGTGATCCGCTCGCCCTCGGCCACCCCGATCCGCTCGGCCAGCCGGGGGTGCAGCTCCACGAAGGGGCCGGGCGCCGCCGCGTTCAGCTCGTCCACCCGCCGGGTCTGCGCCCCCGACTGGTACTGGGACACCACCCGGCCCGTGGTCAGGACGACCGGGTACTCGGCGTCCGTCTCCTCGGCCGCCGCCCGGTGCGTCACCGGCACGAACCGGGCCCGTCCGTCGGGCGTGGCGAACCGGTCCAGGAACAGCCGGGGCGTCCCGGGGTGCTCCGCGTCGGGGCAGGGCCAGAAGACGCCCCGCTCCTCCTCGATGCGGCGGTAGCCGATGCCCGCGTAGTCGGCGGGACCGCCCGCCGAGGCCCGGCGCAGCTCCTCGAAGACCTCCTCGGGATCGGTCGGGAAGCCCTTCCCGTGTCCGAGGAGCTCCGCGAGCCCGTGCAGCACCTCCAGGTCGCTCCGCACCCCGGCGGGCGGGTCGAGGGCCCGGCGGCGGAGCAGGACGCGCCCCTCCAGATTGGTCAGGGTGCCGGTCTCCTCCGCCCACTGGGTGACGGGCAGGACGACGTCGGCGAGGGCGGCGGTCTCGGAGAGCACCACGTCCGCGACGGCGAGGAAGTCGAGCGACCGCAGCCGCCCCTCGACGTGCGCGGCGCGCGGCGCGGACACCACCGGGTTGGAGCCCATCAGGAGCAGGGCCCTGACGTCCCCGCCGAGCGCGTCGAGGAGTTCGTACGCGCTCCGGCCCGGCCCCGGCAGCGACTCCGGGTCGACGCCCCACACCCCGGCCACGTGCGCGCGTGCGGCCGGGTCGTCGAGCTTGCGGTAGCCGGGCAGCTGGTCGGCCTTCTGGCCGTGCTCGCGGCCGCCCTGGCCGTTGCCCTGGCCGGTGAGGCAGCCGTACCCGCTCAGCGGCCTGCCCGCCCGGCCGGTGGCCAGGCAGAGGTTGATCCAGGCGCCGACGGTGTCGGTGCCCTTGGACTGCTGCTCGGGGCCGCGCGCGGTGAGGACCATGCCGGCGGGCGCGTCGCAGAACAGGGCGACGGCCTCGCGCAGCAGCGGCACGGACACGCCGGTGATCCGCTCGACCTGCTCGGGCCAGTGGGACATGGCCCCGGCGCGGGCCTCCGCCCAGCCGGCGGTCCGCTCCCGGACGAACTCCTCGTCCACCCGTCCTTCGGCCACCACGAGGTGCAGCAGGCCGAGGGCGAGCGCGAGGTCGGTGCCGGGGCGCGGCGCCAGGTGCAGGTCGGCCTGCTCGGCGGTGCGGGTGCGGCGCGGGTCGACGACGATCAGCTTCCCGCCGTTCTCCCGCAGTTCGGTGAGGTAGCGCAGGGCGGGCGGCATGGTCTCGGCGAGGTTGGAGCCGACGAGGATCACGCACCCGGTCCGCGGGACGTCCTCCAGGGGGAAGGGGAGGCCCCGGTCGAGGCCGAAGGCCCGCTGGTGCGCGGCGGCCGCCGACGACATGCAGAAGCGCCCGTTGTAGTCGATCTGCGAGGTGCCGAGGACGACCCGGGCGAACTTCCCCAGGGAGTACGCCTTCTCGTTGGTGAGGCCGCCGCCGCCGAAGACCCCCACGGCATCGGGTCCGTGGTCGGCGCGGGTCCGGCGCAGCCCGTCGGCGACGGCGGCGAGTGCCTCCTCCCAGGACGCGGGCACCAGGGCCCCCGTGTCAGGGCTTCGGACCAGGGGCCCGGTGAGCCGGACCCGGGAGGAGAGTACGGAGGGGGCGGTGCGGCCCTTGCCGCACAGGGCGCCCCGGTTGACGGGGAAATCGGTCCGCTCGACCACCTCGGCGGGCGCCTCCGGAGCACCGGTGGGACGCAGCGACATCCCGCACTGGAGGGCGCAGTAGGGGCAGTGGGTGGGGACGGCGGTGGCGTCGGACATGCCGTCAGCGTGGGACGGGAGTGTTACGCGGGGCGGCGCGGCGTATTACGGGCGCGGTGCCATGCCCTCCGCCCGGCGGGCGGCGGAGGGTGAGGGGTCCCGTCTCAGCGGGTCGGGTCCGGGGAGGCCAGCGCCTCCGTGACGCCCTTCTCCTCCGGGCCGAGGAAGTGCGGATCGGGCCGCAGACCGGCGTCGAGGGCGGCCTTGCCCGCCGCGAACACCTCGCGGGTGGTGCCGTAGTACCAGGTGCGGTCGTGGGGCTCGGCAACCCCGACGCCGTACGCGTCGACGCCCGCCCGGCCGCACAGCGCGACGGCCCGCTTGACGTGGAAGTCCTGGGTGACGAGGACGGCCCGGTCGACGCCGAAGACCTTCCGGGCCCGGACGCAGGAGTCCCAGGTGTCGAAGCCCGCGTAGTCGCTGACGATCCGCCCGTCCGGCACCCCGCGCTCGGTGAGGTACGCGCGCATGGCGCTGGGCTCGTCGTACGCGGTCCGGCTGTTGTCGCCGGTGACGAGCAGGACCCGCACCTTGCCCGTGCGGTACAGCTCGGCGGCGGTGTCGAGCCGGTGCGCGAGGTACGGGGTGGGGCGCCCGTTCCACAGGCCGGCGCCGAAGACGACGGCGACGTCCCGGGCGGGCACGTCCGCGGTGGTGCGGAGCTTCCCGGCGGCGGCCGTGTGCATCCAGGTCGCGGGCAGGAGGGCGAGGACGGCGCCCGCCATCACGGCCTGGACGGCGCGGCGGCGGGCCCGGACGGTGCGGGGGAGCCACCGGGTGAACCGTGCCGACATGCGGGAACCTCCGTGGACGGGAACGGGTGTGCTGTCACCCCGTCCGACGCGCTTCGGCCGGGTTCGGTTCACCGGACGCCCGGTCTGTTCCGTACAGCACACCCGCCAGGACCAGGCCGCCCAGCATCCCGAGGAGCTGCGCGGCGGCGAAGGCGGGCACCGAGGCGGGGGCGATCCCGGTGAAGGAGTCGGAGAGGGAACGGCCGACGGTGGCCGCCGGATTGGCGAAGGAGCCGGAGGAGGTGAACCAGATCGCCGCGCCGATGTAGCCCGCCACGGCGACCGGGGCGAGGCCGGGGCGGCCGGTGTGGCGCAGCCCCTGGACGACCAGGACGAGCCCGGCGGTGGCGACGGCCTCGCCGAGCAGCAGATGGAGCCCCGAGCGGGGCTCGGTGGCCCAGGCGCCGGGCGCCCGGCCGAACATCGCCTCGGCGAGCAGGGCGCCCGCGACGGCCCCCGCGAGCTGGGCGGCGATGTAGGCGAGGGCCTCGCGCCCTCCGCTCCCGGGGCGCCGGGACCACCACTCGGAGAGCGTCACGACGGGGTTGAAGTGGGCCCCGGAGAGCGGGCCGATGAGGGCGATGAGCAGCCCGAGGCCGAGCGCGGAGGCGGAGGCGTTGGCCAGCAGCCGGACGCCGGTGTCCTGGCTGAGGGAGTCGGCGCGGATGCCGGAGCCGACGACGACGGCGACGAGGGCGGCGGTGCCGATGAACTCGGCGGCGGCGCGCCGGGGGAGCGACGCGGGGGACATTCTCATGGTGGAAAAGATATTCCGTGATTCGGAAGGAAAAAAGGGGGGAGGGGAGGGGTGCGGGGTCCGTACGATCCGGACCGTGAAGAGCACGAAGACCGACGCCCCCGTCCTCCGCCGCGCGACCGGCTCCGACGCCGCCGAGGCGGCCGGGGTCTGGCTGCGCTCCTACGCGGCGGCGCTCCCGGACGTGCGCCGGGCGCACACCGACGACGAGGTCGGGGCCTGGTTCCGGGAGCTGCTCGTCCCCCACCGGGAGACCTGGGTGGCGGCGGCCGGGGACGCGGTCGTCGCCGTGATGGTCCTGGACGGCGGCGAGCTGGACCAGCTCTACGTCGACCCGCCGTGGCGCGGCCGGGGCGTCGGCGACCGGCTCGTGGACCTGGCCAAGCGGCGCCGCCCGGACGGCCTGGAGCTCTGGACGTTCCAGGTCAACGCCCCGGCGCGGCGCTTCTACGAGCGGCACGGATTCGTCGCCGCCGAGCACACCGACGGCGCGCGCAACGAGGAACGCGAGCCGGACGTCCGGTACGCGTGGCACCCGGAAACGTCCTGACAGCGCGCGCCCGGCGCCGGTGAGGTCACGGAAAACAGCCGTGACCCCCGCGCAACGGGCAGGCAACGCGGGACCCGCAGGATCGGTCCATGACGGAGCCGGACAGCACGTTCGACACCACCGCCGAACTGCTCACCAGAATCACCGAACACCTCGGCGACCGACTGCGCGAACTCCACCCGCACGGCCCCCGCCGCCTGGGGACACGGTGCCCGGAGCCCCGGGCGCCGGAGAGCCGGACCCCGGAACCCCGGACACCGGAGACCTGGACGCCGAAGTCCCGGACTTCGGAGCCCCGGGCCCTGGGACCCCAGCCACCGGAGACTTGGACACCGAAGTCCCGGACCCCGGAACCTCGGGCCCTGGAGACCCGGACCCTGGAATCTCGGGCCCTGGAGACCCGGACGCCGGAACCCTGGGCCCCGGAGGCCCGGACGCTGGAGACCTGGACCCCGGAATCTTGGGCCCTGGAGCGCCGGACGCCGGAACCCTGGGCCTCGGAAACCTGGGCCCCGGAGACCCGGACCTCGGAATCCCGGGCCCTCGAACCCCGGGCCCTGGGACCCCAGCCACCGGAGACCTGGACACCGAAGTCCCGGGCCCCGGAGGAACGGTCACCGGAGCCCCGAGCACCGGAGGGACGGACCCCTCCGCCCGGCGCCCGTCCGCCGGAGTCCTGGGCGCCCCCGCCCGGCACCCGCCCGCCGACGACGCCGGGCGCGGACCCGTCACCGACGCCGGGCACAGCACCGCCCACGCCACCCGACACAGCCCCGCCGACCACTCCGGGCACAGCACCGCCCACTCCACCGGGCACAGCCCCGCCGACCACCCCGGGCACCCCACCGACCGCTTCGGGCACCCCGCCGACCACCCCGGGCACCCCGCCGCCGACGCCGGGCGACTCGCCCACCACGTCGGGCGACTCGCCCACTACGCCGAGCGCGGCCGCCCCGCCCCGGGGCCGCCCCCCGGAGGGATCCGGCCGGGTGCGTCCGTACGGGCGCCCGCAGGGGAAGCCCCATGAGGAGGTACACCCGCCATGCACCACCGCACCGCCCCCGCGCACCACCGCCCCGCCCCCGTCCCCGCCCCCGGTCGCCGCCAGGCGACCCTCGTCGCCGTCGGTCACGGCAGCCGCGACCCGCGCGCCCGCGCCACCCTGCTCCGGCTCCTCGACCGGGTCCGCGAGCTCCGCCCCGGGCTCGACGTCCGCCTCGCCCACATCGAGCTGAACGCCCCCCTCCTCGACGAGACCCTCGCCGCCCTCGCCGCCGAGGGCCGGGAGGCGGTCCTCGTCCCCCTCCTCTTCGCCCCCGGCCACCACGTCACCCACGACCTGCCCGCCGCCGTCGCCGCCGCACCCGGCCTCCGGGCCCGCGTCGCCGACCCCCTCGGCGCCCACCCGCTCCTCGCCGAGGCCCTCGCCGGCCGCCTCGCCGAAGCGGGCTGGACCCCGGACGGGCGGCCCGGCGCGCACGACCGCCGCACCGCCGGCGTCGTCCTCGCCGCCGCCGGCTCCCGCGACCCCCGCTCCGGCGCCGAGACCCGCCGCATCGCCGCCCTCCTCGGCGAGCGCCTCGGCGTCCCCGTCGTCCCCGCGTACGCCTCCGCCGCCGCCCCCACCGTCCCCGAGGCCGTCGCCGCCCTCGCCGCCCGGGGCCGCCACCGGATCGCGGTCGCCTCCTGCTTCACCGCCCCCGGCCTCTTCGCCGCCCGCGCCGCCGCCCACGCCCCCGGGATCGCGGCCGCGCCGCTCGGCGCCCACCCGGCTCTCGCCCGCCTGGTCCTCCACCGCCACGACCGCGCCCTCGCCACCGCCACCGCCCGCGGGCGGGAACTCGCCGCCGTCTGAGCGCTTCTGTCGGCCCCTCCGGTTACCTTCGGGGACATGGAAGGCATCAAGGACACCAAGGACAGCACCGACACCCCCGAGATCCCCGGGTACGACTCCGCCGCGACCGAGCGCTGGGACCCCGAGCCCGACAAGCAGCCGGGCCGCACCGCCTTCCAGCGCGACCGCGCCCGCGTGCTGCACTCCGCCGCGCTCCGCCGCCTCGCGGGCAAGACCCAGGTCGTCACCCCCGGCACCAGGAGCCACGCCTGGGACGCCAGCCCCCGCACCCGGCTCACCCACTCCCTGGAGTGCGCCCAGGTCGGCCGCGAGCTCGGCGCCGCCCTCGGCTGCGACCCCGACCTGGTCGAGGCCGCCTGCCTCTCCCACGACATGGGCCACCCGCCCTTCGGGCACAACGGCGAACAGGCCCTCAACGACGTCGCCAAGGACTGCGGCGGCTTCGAGGGCAACGCCCAGTCGCTCCGCCTCCTCACCCGCATCGAGCCCAAGCGCTTCGTCAAGGACGCCGACGGCGACCTCGTCAGCGTCGGCCTCAACCTCACCCGGGCCGCCCTCGACGCCGCCACCAAGTACCCCTGGGGACGCGGCGGCCACCCCCAGGACCCCGGCTCGCCCAAGTTCGGCGTCTACGAGGACGACCTGCCCGTCTTCGAGTGGGTCCGGCGGGGCGCCCCCGCCCACCGCAAGTGCTTCGAGGCCCAGGTCATGGACTGGTCCGACGACGTGGCCTACTCGGTCCACGACTTCGAGGACGGCCTGCACGCCGGGCACATCGACCCCAACCTCCTCCTCGCCGAGCCCGAGCGCGCCGACATCTGGCAGGTCGCGATCGGCCGCTACGTCCCCGAGGACACCGACCCGCAGGAGCTGGCCGAGGCCCTGGACCGGCTCGTCGACCAGGAGTGGTGGCCGCACGGCTACGACGGCTCGGCCGTCGCCCAGGCCCGCCTCAAGGACGCCACCAGCCAGCTCATCGGCCGCTTCTGCCTCGCCGCCGAGGGCGCCACGCGGCAGGCGTACGGCTCCGGCCGCCTCACCCGCTACGGCGCCGAGCTGGTCGTCCCCCGCGAGACCCGCAACGAGTGCGCCGTCCTCAAGGCCGTCGCCGTCCGGTACGTGATGCAGCGCGCCGAGCAGGAGGCCCTCCGCGCCGACCAGCGGATCATCGTCGCCGAACTCGCCGAGGCCCTCGTCGCCCGCGCCCCCGACGGACTCGAACCGCAGTTCCGCGCCGCCTTCGACACGGCCCCCGACGACCGGGCCCGCAAGCGCGTGATCGTCGACCAGATCGCCTCCCTCACCGACGCCTCCGCCCGCGCCCTCCACGCCCGCCTGCACCACCCGCCGGTGCGGTGAGGGACCCGTACGGCCCTCTTCCGCCGCTCCCCTCCGTGCGGGACGCTCACAGCGGCCCCGGGGCGGTACGGCCCGAAGAACGCCCGGGGGCGTAGGTTGGAACCGGTCGCAACGAGGAGGAAACGACGTGGTCGACGCAGATCAGACCTTTGTCATCGTCGGCGGGGGCCTGGCAGGGGCCAAAGCGGCGGAGACCCTGCGCGCCGAGGGGTTCAACGGCCGGGTGATCCTCATCGGAGACGAACGCGACCACCCCTACGAGCGCCCACCCCTCTCCAAGGGCTACCTGACCGGGGACAAGGAGCGCGACGCCGCCTTCGTCCACGAGCCCGCCTGGTACGCGGCGAACGACGTCGAGCTGCACCTCGGGCAGGCCGTCACCGCGATCGACCGCGAGGCCCGCACGGTCCGCCTCGGCGACGGCACCGTCATCCGCTACGACAAGCTGCTCCTGGCCACCGGCTCCGAGCCCCGCCGCCTCGACGTGCCCGGCACCGACCTCACCGGCGTCCACCACCTGCGCCGGCTCGCCCACGCCGACCGGCTCCGCCAGGTCCTCGCCGGCCTCGGCCGGGACAACGGGCACCTGGTGATCGCCGGCGGCGGCTGGATCGGCCTGGAGGTCGCCGCCGCCGCCCGCGGCTACGGCGCCGAGGTCACCGTCGTCGAGGCCGACCCCACCCCGCTCCACCGGGTCCTCGGCCCCGAGCTGGGCCAGCTCTTCGCCGACCTCCACGGCGACCACGGCGTCCGCTTCCACTTCGGCGCCCGGCTCACCGAGATCGTCGGCCAGGACGGCCTGGTCCTCGCCGTCCGCACCGACGACGGCGAGGAGCACCCGGCGCACGCCGTCCTCGCCGCGATCGGCGCCGCCCCCCGCACCGCCCTCGCCGAGAACTCCGGGCTCGCCCTCGTCGACCGGGCCGACGGCGGCGGCGTCGCCGTCGACGAGTCCCTGCGCACCTCCGACCCGGACGTCTTCGCCGCCGGGGACGTGGCCGCCGCCCACCACCCGCTGCTCCGCACCCGGCTCCGCGTCGAGCACTGGGCCAACGCGCTCAACGGCGGCCCCGCCGCCGCCCGCGCCATGCTCGGCAAGCCCGTCTCGTACGACCGGGTGCCCTACTTCTTCTCCGACCAGTACGACCTGGGCATGGAGTACTCGGGCTGGGCGCCCCCCGGCTCGTACGACCAGGTCGTGGTCCGCGGCGACACCGGCAAGCGCGAGTTCATCGCCTTCTGGCTCAAGGAGGGGCGCGTCCTCGCCGGGATGAACGTGAACGTGTGGGACGTCACAGAGCCGATCCAGAACCTCATCCGTTCCCGGACGCCGGTGGACCCCGAGGCCCTCGCGGACCCCTCCGTACCCCTGGAGAGCCTGCTCCCGTAGTCACTCCCTCCCCGTAGACTTCACGCGTGGCAGGCAGGATCAACGACGACGACGTGAAGGCGGTACGGGACGCGGTCCCGATCGACGCCGTCGTGTCCGAATACCTCCAGCTGCGCAACGCGGGCGGCGGGAACCTCAAGGGGCTGTGCCCCTTCCACGACGAGAAGTCGCCCTCCTTCCAGGTCAGCCCGAGCAAGGGACTCTTCCACTGCTTCGGCTGCCAGGAGGGCGGCGACACCATCGCCTTCGTGATGAAGATCGACCACCTCTCCTTCTCGGAGACGGTCGAGCGCCTCGCCGCCAAGGCGGGCATCACGCTGCGGTACGAGGAGGGCGGCTACAACCCCGGCCACCAGCGCGGGGAACGCATCCGGCTGATCGAGGCCCACCAGGTCGCCGCCCGCTTCTACGCCGAGCAGCTCGGCTCCGCCGAGGCCGAGATCGGCCGGAAGTTCCTCGCCGAGCGCGGCTTCGACCAGGCCGCCGCCGAGCACTTCGGCGTCGGCTACTCCCCGGCCGGCTGGGACCACCTCACCCGCTTCCTGCGCGGCAAGGGCTTCTCCGACAAGGAGCTGATCCTCTCCGGGCTCTCCCAGGACGGCCGCCGGGGCCCCATCGACCGCTTCCGCGGCCGGCTCATGTGGCCGATCAAGGACGTCGGCGGCGAGATCGTCGGCTTCGGCGCGCGCAAGCTCCGCGACGACGACAACGGGCCCAAGTACCTCAACACCCCCGAGACGCCGATCTACAAGAAGTCCCAGGTCCTCTACGGCATCGACCTCGCCAAGAAGGACATCGCCAAGGCCAGCCGGGCCGTCGTCGTCGAGGGCTACACCGACGTCATGGCCTGCCACCTCGCCGGGGTCACCACCGCCATCGCCACCTGCGGCACCGCCTTCGGCGGCGACCACGTCAAGATCCTCCGCCGCCTCCTCATGGACAACGGCTCGGCCCGCGTCATCTTCACCTTCGACGGCGACGCCGCCGGCCAGAAGGCCGCCCTGCGCGCCTTCGAGGACGACCAGAAGTTCGCCGCCGAGACGTACATCGCGGTCGCCCCCGAGGGCATGGACCCCTGCGACCTGCGGCTCGCCAAGGGCGACGAGGCCGTCGCGGACCTGGTCGAACCCCGCACCCCGCTCTTCGAGTTCGCCCTCCGCCAGATCGTCCGGCGCTACGACCTGGAGACCCCGGCGGGCCGGGCCGCCGCCCTCGACGAGGCCGCCCCGATCGTCGCCAAGCTCAAGAACCTGGCCGTGCGGCACGGCGTCGCCGTCCAACTCGCCGGAATGCTCGGGATCATGGACGAGCGGTTCGTCGTGCAGCGGGTCAGCCAGATCGCCCACTGGCAGCGGGACCGCGGCGGCCGGGGCCAGTCGGACGGCCGGCCGCGCCGCGAGGCGCCCCGCATCCAGGCCCCCGTGGCACCGCCGGGCCCCGCGCTCAACCTGCGCAGCCCCGCCCACCGCACCGAGCGCGAACTCCTCAAACTCGCCCTCCAGCGGCCCGAACTGGTCTCCCCGGCCTTCGACGCCTACGGCATCGACGAGTTCACCGCCCCGCCCTACGCGGCCGTCCGCCAGTGCGTCCAGGACGCGGGCGGCGCCACCGGCGCCCCCGCCGACTACCTCGACGCGGTCCGCGCGGCCGCCCCCGACGACGCCGTCCGCGCCCTCGTCACCGAACTCGCCGTCGAGACGATCTTCGCCAAGACGATCGACGAGGTCTACGCGGGCGCCCAGCTCGTCCAGGTCCGCCTGCGGGCCGTCGACCGCCGCATCCGCGACGTCCAGGGCGCCCTGGCCCGCCTCGGCCCGAACGGCGACCCGGAGAAGGTCGCGGCCGTGCAGAACGAACTGTGGGTGCTCACCCAGTACGGACAGTCCCTGCGGAACGACGGCGCCGCCGCGCTCTGACGCTCGGTCACCCGGCGGACTCAAAAAGTCACCGCACGCCCCTCGTGGCGGCGATGTGTCGTACCCCACACTGGATGACGGTGCCGTTCCGCTCCTCCTGGAGGTCGCCCGCCGTGCAGACCCAGACCGTGCCGCAGGACCAGCAGGACCAGCAGGACCGGGCAGAGTCCGTCGAGGACGTGAACGGCGTGGAGGACGCGGAGGAGCCCGCGGTCCCGGCGCCCCGGCGCGGCCGCCCGGACCCCGGAGGCAACGGACCCTCCTCCGACCTCTTCCGGCAGTACCTGCGCGAGATCGGCCGCATCCCGCTCCTCACCGCCGAGGAGGAGGTCGAACTGGCCCGCCGCGTCGAGGCCGGCCTCTTCGCCGAGGAGAAACTGGCCGGCACCCCGGACCTGGACACCCGCCTCGCGGGCGACCTGGACCGCCTCGTCGTCCTCGGCAGGATCGCGAAGCGCCGGCTCATCGAGGCCAACCTCCGCCTCGTCGTCTCCGTCGCCAAGCGGTACGTGGGCCGGGGCCTGACCATGCTCGACCTGGTCCAGGAGGGCAACCTGGGCCTCATCCGGGCCGTCGAGAAGTTCGACTACGCGCGCGGCTACAAGTTCTCCACGTACGCCACCTGGTGGATCCGCCAGGCCATGTCCCGGGCCCTCGCCGACCAGGCCCGCACCATCCGCGTCCCCGTCCACGTCGTGGAGCTCATCAACCGGGTCGTCCGCGTCCAGCGCCGGATGCTCCAGGAACGCGGCTACGAGCCCACCCCCGAAGAGGTCGCCGCCCAGCTCGACCTGCCCCCCGAGCGCATCGGGGAGGTCCTCCGCCTCGCCCAGGAACCGGTCTCCCTGCACACCCCCGTCGGCGAGGAGGAGGACGTCGCCCTCGGCGACCTCATCGAGGACGGCGACGCCACCTCCCCGGTCGAGTCCGCCGCCTTCCTCCTCCTGCGCCGCCACCTGGAGGACGTCCTCTCCACCCTGGGCGAACGCGAACGCAAGGTCGTCCAGCTCCGCTACGGCCTCGACGACGGCCGCCCCCGCACCCTGGAGGAGATAGGCCAACTCTTCGGCGTCACCCGCGAACGCATCCGCCAGATCGAGTCCAAGACCCTCGGCAAACTCCGCGACCACGCCTACGCGGACCAGCTCAGGGGCTACCTGGACTAGTCGCCGAAAGCGGCTGCGGAGGGGCGGCCGGGTCGGCCAGACTGCGGTCAGGGCGCGTCCGCCGGGGAGCGCGGCACGCGGAGGAAGGGTGCGACGTGGGGATTCCACTGGCCAAGGCACTGGCCGAGCTGCGGCGTGAGCTGTACGCGGCGCAGGACGAGGGCGCGGGGCAGCAGTTCCGCTTCGAGATCGAACAGGCGGAGCTGGCGCTCGAGGTCGAGTTCCGCCAGGACGGCAACGGCGGGGTGAAGGTCGAGGTCGGCCCGCTCGGCGGCGTGGAGGCGGGCGGGGCCGCGGGCCGTACGAGTCGGCAGACGCTGACCCTGACGCTCCAGGTGAAGGACGAGGCGCGGGGAGGCGAGCGCGTCAGGGTCCGCCGGAGGGGCGACGGGCGGCCCGTTCCCGCTCCCGGGGACGCCCCGGCACCGGCGGCCGACGGCTCCGCCGCCCGGCCCTGGGACTGACCGGAGTGGATCCGCGGCGACTGGCCCTGGTGCGGACGGACGGTCCGGACGGCTCGGGGTCGGGGTACCTGATCGGCCCCCAACTCGTCCTCACGGCCCTGCACGTGGTGCTGCACGACGGCCGCTGGGCGTCGCGCGCCTCCGTACGGGTGGGGCACCCGCGGTACGGAGCGGGAGCGGTCCACCGGGAGGCACAGGTGTGCTGGCCCGACCCCCGCCACGGCGTCCCACCGGGCACGGCGCTCGACGTCGCCCTGCTGTGGCTGGACGCGCCGGTGACCACCGACGGCGGCCCCGTCCGCTGGGGGCGGCCGGACGGCCGGACGCCCCTGCCGTTCGAGGGCGCGGGCTTCCCGGCCTTCGCCGCCGACCCGGAGGACGACGGGGACCGGTTCGAGTACCTGCGCGGCGAACTGCCGCCGGTCTCCACGGCCGAGCCCGGCTGGGTTCTGGACTGCCCCGTCTGGCCGGCGGAGGGCGACGGGGAACGCCCGTGGGCGGGCGCGTCGGGCTCGGCGGTGTTCTGCCACGGGCGGCTCGTCGGCGTCGCCGTCGAGGACGACCGGCGGATGGACTGGCGCCGCCTGCACGCCGTCCCGATCCACCACGCGCTGGCCTCATCGGGCTTCGCCGCCCTGATCACCCGGCACGGCCACCCCGGCACGGGCGACCGGGCGGACCCGGTGACCGCCGCGTCGGGCGACGCCCCGGACTGGCCGCGCCAGGTCGGCGTCCTGCCGCCGCTCGCCCGCGCCTTCCAGCACCGCGACGCCGTCACCGGCCTGGCCCAGGCCCTCGCCGACGGCGACACCGTCGTCCGCTCGGTCCTCCCGCCGCACGCCGCCGGGGTGGTCACCGGCATCGGCGGGGTCGGCAAGACCCAGCTAGCCGTCCACTACGCCCACACCGTCCGCGCCGCCTCCGGCTGGCCGGCCCCGGTCACCACTTCGGACGGCGGCGACCGCCCCTGGTCCGTACCGGTGGCGTCCGTGGACCTCCTGGTATGGGTCCAGGCGTCCACGACCCAGGCCGTCGTGGCCGCGTACGCCCAGGCCGCGGCGGCGATCAAGGACGTCCTGCCGTTCCACGAGACGGCCCGCGAGGACCAGGAGGCCGCCGCCCACGCGTTCCTCACCTGGCTGCAGACCACCACCAGGCCCTGGCTGATCGTCCTCGACGACGTCCCCGACGCCGGGACCCTGCGCGGCTGGTGGCCCCCCGAGACCCGGGCGGGCCGCACCCTCCTGACCACCCGCAACCGGGACGCGGGCCTCACCGACGACCGCCACGAGGTCGTCGTCGGCCTGTTCACGGAGGCGGAGTCCGTCCACTACCTGACCACCCGCCTGGCCTCGCGGGAACAGGAGCCACCGCCCGAAGACCTCCAGGCCCTGGCCGAGGACTTGGGCCACCTCCCCCTCGCCCTGGCGCAGGCCGCCTCGTACATGATCGAGAACCGGCTCACCGTCCCCGAGTACCGCACCGAACTCGCCGACCGCCGCAACACCCTCGAAGACGTCCTCCCCGACATCAACGGCCTGCCGGACGACCAGCGCCACACGGTCGCCGCCGCCTGGACCCTGTCCGTCGAGTACGCGGACACCCTCCGCCCCCGCGCCCTGGCGACCCCGCTCCTGCGCCTCTGCTCCCTGCTCGACCCCAGCGGCATCCCGGCCCCGGTCCTGAAGACCGCCGCAGTACGGAAGTTCCTGCACGAGCACGAGCCCGACTCTGCGCCGCCGGACGACCGGGACGTCACCAGGGCCCTGCGTGTCCTGCACCGCCTGAACCTCGCCGACATCGATGGAACCGGCCCCCACGAGGTGGTCCGCGTCCACCAGCTCCTCCAACGGGCCGTCCGCGAGCCGCTCACGGAGGACACCCGGCAACGAATCAGCCGGGCGGCGGCCGACGGGCTCTTGGAGGCCTGGCCTCGGTCGGAAGACCCGCTCGGTCCGGCGCTCCGGGACAACACCACTGTCCTGAGAGGACATGCGCTCCCCCGGAACGCGGCCGACGACTCTTTGCACTCCGTCCTCTTCCAGGCCGGCAACACCCTCGGCAGAACCGGACAGTTCACCGCTGCCCAGAGCTTCTTCGCCGATCTGGAGGGCGCGGCCCGCGAGCTGTTCGGCCCCGACCACCCCGATACGTTGACCACCCGTAGTAATCGTGCCAGCTGGCTCGGTGAGACAGGTGATCCCGCTGGGGCGGCCGCCTCTCTCGCGGAGTTGTTGGTCGACCGGTTGCGTGTGCTGGGACCCGATCACCCCCATACATTGACCACCCGTAACAACCTTGCGCACTGGCGTGGTGAGGCGGGTGATCCCGCTGGGGCGGCCGCCTCCTTCGCGGAGTTGCTGGTCGACCAGTTGCGTGTGCTGGGACCCGATCATCGCGACACATTGATCACTCGTGGCAATCTCGCCAACTGCCGTGGTCTGGCGGGTGATCTCGAGGGAGCAGTCGTTGCTTCCGAGGAACTGCTGGCCGATCGGTTGCGTGTGCTCGGTCCTGACCATCCTGACACGTTGACCGTCCGTGGCAGCCTCGCGAACTGGCGTGGTAAAGCGGGTGATCCTGCGGGAGCGGTCGTGGCCTACGAGGAGTTGCTGGTCGATCGGTTGCGTGTGCTCGGTCCAGACCACCCCAACACGTTGATCACCCGTACTGCCCTCGCGAATTGGTGCGGCGTATCGGGTGATCTTGCCAGGGCGGTCACCGTTTCCGAGGAGTTGCTGGTCGATCGGTTGCGTGTGCTGGATCCCGATCATCCCGACACGTTGGTCGTCCGTGGGAACCTCGCGAACTGGCGTGGTGAAGCGGGTGATCCTGCGGGAGCGGTCGTCGCCTACGAGGAACTGCTCGGTGAGTTTCTGCGCGTTTTCGGTCCCAACCACCCCAACACGTTGACCGCCCGCAGCAACCTCGCGAACTGTCGTGGTCTGGCGGGTGACCCCGCTGGAGCGGTCGTCGCCTACGAGGAACTGCTCGGTGAGTTTCTGCGCGTTTTCGGTCCCAACCACCCCAACACGCTGGCCGTTCGAAACAATCTCGCGAATTCCCTTGGCCTGGCGGGTGATCCTGCGGGGGTCGTCGCTTTCGAGGAACTGCTCGCCGATCAGTTGCGTGTGCTCGGTTCCGACCACCCCAATGTGTCGATCACCCGTGGCCACCTCACCCACTGGCGAAAACGCCTGCCGGACGGAGGGGACGCCCCGGGCCCCGCTGGAGAGACCCGGAACGACCGGTGACCCGCACCGAGTGCGGAACGGGCCACCGCCCCACTCATCCCCTCAGTCCACCTCCACCACCGCCTGCGCGAACTGCGCCGCATACAGGCGGGAGTAGGCGCCACCCGATGCCAAGAGCTCCTCGTGGGTGCCCTGTTCCACGATCGAGCCGTGTTCCATCACCAGGATCACGTCCGCGTCGCGGATCGTGGAGAGGCGGTGGGCGATGACGAAGGAGGTGCGGCCGTGGGCGAGGCGGGCCATCGCCTTCTGGATCAGGACCTCGGTGCGGGTGTCGACCGAGCTGGTGGCCTCGTCGAGGACGAGGATCACCGGGTCGGAGAGGAAGGCGCGCGCGATGGTGATCAGCTGCTTCTCGCCCGCGCTCACCCCCGCCCCCTCGTCGTCGAGGACCGTGTCGTACCCGTCGGGCAGGGTCCGGACGAAGCGGTCGGCGTGCGCGGCCCGTGCCGCCTCCTCGACCTCCTCCCGGGTCACCGGACGCGTCGCGCCGTACGCGATGTTGTCCGCGATCGTCCCGCCGAAGAGCCAGGTGTCCTGGAGGACCATCCCGACCCCGCTCCGCAGCCGCTCGCGGGACATCTTCGCCACGTCCACCCCGTCCAGGGTGATCCGGCCGCCCGTCACCTCGTAGAACCGCATGAGCAGGTTCACCAGGGTCGTCTTGCCCGCGCCCGTCGGTCCGACGATCGCGACCGTCTGTCCCGGCTCGACGGTCAGGGAGAGGTCCTCGATGAGCGGCTTGTCCTCCTCGTAGCGGAAGGAGACGTGCTCCAGGGCGACCCGCCCCCGCGACTCCAGGGGCTTCTCGCCCGTCGGGGCGTCCGGCTCCTGCTCCTCCGCGTCGAGCAGCTCGAAGATCCGCTCGGCCGAGGCCACGCCCGACTGCACCAGGTTCGCCATCGACGCCACCTGCGTCAGCGGCATCGAGAACTGGCGCGAGTACTGGATGAAGGCCTGCACGTCACCGATGGAGAGCGTGCCGCTCGCCACCCGCAGACCGCCGACCACGGCCACCAGGACGTAGTTGATGTTCGAGATGAAGAACATCACCGGCTGCATCACGCCGGAGTTGAACTGCGCCTTGAACCCGGCCTCGTACAGCGCCTCGTTCTGCTCGCGGAAGTCCTGCGCGGACTCCTCCTGCCGCCCGAAGACCTTCACCAGGGCGTGCCCGGTGTACATCTCCTCGACGTGCGCGTTCAGCGTGCCCGTGGACTTCCACTGCTGCACGAAGTGCGGCTGCGAGCGCTTGCCGATCCGCGCCGCCACGAACACCGACACCGGCACCGTCACCAGGGCCACCAGGGCGAGCAGCGGCGAGATCCAGAACATCATCGCGAGCACGCCGACGATCGTGAGCAGCGAGTTGATGAGCTGGCCCATCGACTGCTGGAGCGTCTGCGAGACGTTGTCGACGTCGTTGGTCGCCCGGGACAGCACCTCGCCGCGCTTGGCCTTGTCGAAGTACGAAAGCGGCAGCCGCGCCAGCTTCGTCTGGACGTCCTCCCGCATCCGGTAGACCGTCCGGTTGATCACCGTGATCGAAAGCCGGGTGGCCACCAGCATCAGCAGGCCCGCCGCCACGTACACCGCGAGGACCAGGAGCAGCACCCGGCCCACGGCGGAGAAGTCGATCCCCTGCCCCGGGGTGAAGTCGACCCCGGACAGCATGTCCGCCATGCCGTCCTGCCCGTCGGCGCGCAGCCCCGCCAGGGTCTCCGCCTTCGTGGCGCCCGGGTCCGTCTGCCGCCCGACCACCCCGGCGAAGATCAGGTCCGTCGCCCGGCCCAGGATCTTCGGCCCGATCACGGAGGCCGCCACCGAGAGCACACAGGCGACCAGCATCACCCAGAGCGCCCCGCGCTCCGGCGCGAGCTGCTTCAGCAGCCGCTTGCCCGAGCCCTTGAAGTCCATCGACCGCTGGTCGGGGCCGCCACCGGCCATCATCCGTCCGCCAGGACCGGCCATCAGGCTGCCTCCGCCTCGGTCAGCTGGGAGAGCACGATCTCCCGGTACGTCTCGTTGTCCGCCATCAGTTCCCGGTGCCGTCCGGTGCCCACGACCCGGCCCTCGTCGAGGACGACGATCCGGTCGGCGTCCCGGATGGTCGACACCCGCTGGGCGACGATCACCACGGTCGAGTCGGCCGTCTCCTCGGCGAGCGCGGCCCGCAGCAGGGCGTCCGTCTCGTAGTCGAGCGCGGAGAACGAGTCGTCGAACAGGTAGATCTCCGGCCGCTGCACGAGCGTCCGCGCGATGGCGAGCCGCTGCCGCTGTCCGCCGGAGACGTTGGTGCCGCCCTGCGAGATCGGCGCGTTCAGGCCGTTCTCCAGGTTCCGTACGAAGTCGGCGGCCTGGGCGACCTCCAGGGCGTGCCACAGCTCCTCGTCGGTCGCGTCGGGCTTCCCGTACCGCAGGTTCGTCGCCACCGTCCCCGAGAAGAGGTACGGCTTCTGGGGCACGAGCCCGACGGTCCTCGCCATGAGGGCGGGGTCGAGGGCGCGGACGTCCACGCCGTCCACGAGGACCTCGCCGCCGGTCGCGTCGAAGAGCCGGGGGACGAGCCCGAGCAGGGTGGACTTGCCGCTGCCCGTCGAGCCGATGATCGCGGTGGTCTCGCCGGGCCGGGCGACGAGCCCGACGTCCTTGAGGACCGGCTCCTCCGCGCCCGGGTAGCGGAACTCCGCGCCCCTGACCTCCAGGTGCCCGCGCCGGTCGAGCGCCGTCACCGGCTCGGCCGGCGGCACCACGCTGGAGTCGGTCGAGAGGACCTCCTCGACGCGCTCGGCGCACACCTCGGCGCGCGGCACCATCATGAACATGAAGGTGGCCATCATGACGGCCATCACGATCTGCATCAGATAGGCGAGGAAGGCGGTCAGCGCGCCGATCTCCATGTCGCCGCCGTCGATGCGGCGCGCGCCGAACCAGACCACGGCCACGCTGGACACGTTCACCACGGTCATCACCGTCGGGAACATCAGCGCCATCAGCCGGCCGGTCGCCAGCGACACGTCGGTCAGCTCGGCGTTGGCCCCCCGGAAGCGCTCCTCCTCGTACCCGTCCTTCACGAAGGCGCGGATGACGCGGTTGCCGGTGATCTGCTCGCGCAGCACCCGGTTCACCGTGTCGAGGCGCGTCTGCATGGTCCGGAAGAGCGGCCGCATCCGCCGCACGATCAGCGAGACGGAGACGCCGAGCACCGGCACCACCGCGAGCAGCACGCCCGACAGCGGCACGTCCTGGCCGAGCGCCATCACGATGCCGCCGACGCACATGATGGGCGCGGAGACCATCAGCGTGAACGCCATCAGGACCAGCATCTGGATCTGCTGCACGTCGTTGGTCGTACGGGTGATCAGGGAGGGCGCGCCGAAGTGCCCCAGCTCCCGGGCGGAGAAGGACTGCACCCGGTCGAAGACGGCGCCGCGCACGTCCCGGCCGAGGGCGGAGGCGGTCCGCGCGCCGTAGTACACGGCCCCGACGTTGCAGACGACCTGGACGACGGAGACGCCGACCATCAGGGCGCCGAACCGGAGGATGTAGCCGGTGTCCCCGTGCACGACACCGTTGTCGATGATGTCGGCGTTCAGGGTCGGCAGGTAGAGACTCGCGCAGGTCTGCAGGAACTGGAGCAGCACGAGCAGCGCGATGGGTTTTCGGTAAGGGCGCAGGTGGGTCCGGAGAAGTCTTATGAGCACGGGACTTACTATCGCCCCCGGCCCGGGACCGTTACGACCGGTTTCCGGGGCGGTGGAAAGCCTGGGGAAGTCTTTACGAACGACCCCGCGGCCCCCCGAACGGCGGCCCCGCGGCCCCCCCCGTGCACCGCCCCGGAACGGCGGCGGTCAGCCGCCGAACGCGCCCGGGTGGATCTGCTCCCGCGTCGCCGTGTACTGCTGCCGCACGGCCTGCCCGGCCGCCAGCTCGTCCCCCGGCTCCAGGACCTGCGTGGCGGCGCCCTGCCAGGCCGGGGGAGCGGCGGGCGACAGGGTGCCCCGCGCGACCCCGAGGGCCCAGGCGGCCTGCCGGGCCGCGCCGAGCGCCGCGTAGTCGGCCGGCTGGGGGACGAGGACCTGCGCGCCGAGGAGGGCCGGCGCGAGCGCCTGTACCGCGTGCAGCGCGGCGGCGGCGCCGAGCAGGAAGACCCGCCGCACCTCCACGCCCCGCCCGCGCAGCACGTCCAGGGCGTCGGTGAGCGCGCAGAGCATCCCCTCGAAGGCCGCCCGCGCGAGGTGTTCGGGCTTCATCGACTCGCGCCGCAGCCCGCTGAGGGTGCCCGCCGCGTGCGGCAGGTTCGGGGTCCGCTCGCCCTCCAGGTAGGGCAGCAGGACGAGCCCGGAGGCGCCCGGGGTCGACTTCAGGGCGAGCGCGGAGAGCTCGTCGAGCGAGTCGAGGCCCAGCATCTCGGCGGTGCCGCGCAGCGCCCGCACCGCGTTGGAGGTGGAGACGACCGGCAGGTGCATCCCGGTGGCGTCGGCGAAGGAGGTGATCATGCCGCCGGGGTCGGCGAGGGCCTCGTGGTGGACGGCCATCACGGAGCCGGAGGCGCCGAGGGAGACGACCGCGTCGCCGGGACCGAGCCCGAGGCCGAGCGCGGCGGCCATGGTCTCGCCGGTGCCGGCGGAGATCAGCAGCCCCTCGGGGGTGGTGCCGGCGGCGTCGGAGGGCCCGAGGACCTCGGGGAGCGCGGCCCGGTGCCCGAGCGCGAGCTCGACCAGGTCGGGGCGGTACGCGCCGGTGCCGGCGGACCAGTAGCCGGTGGCGGAGGCGGCGCCCCGGTCGGTGGTGCGGCGCGCGGGGCGGCCGAGGAGCTGCCAGACCAGCCAGTCGTGCGGCTGGAGGACGAGGGCGGTCCGCCGGGCGTGCTCGGGCTCGGTGCGGGCCAGCCAGCGCAGCTTGGCGACCGGCTGTCCGGCGGCGGGCACGCTGCCGACGGCCTCGGCCCAGGCGTGCCGGCCGCCGAGCGCGTCGACGAGGTCGGCGGCGGCGACCTGCGCCCGCTTGTCGTTGCGCACGAGCGCGGGCCGCACGAGGCCGCCCTGCGCGTCGAGCGGCACGAGCCCGTGCTGCTGCGCGGAGACGCCGATGGCCTCCACGCCCTCCAGGAGTCCGCCGGTGGCGGCCTCCCCCAGCGAGAGGAGCCAGGTCTGCGGATCGACGTCCACGGCCTTCGGCTCGCCGGGATGCGCGGCGTACCCCTGCCGCAGTACGGCACCCGTGTCGGTGTCACAGACGACGATGCGTGTGGAATCAGCAGAGCTGTCCAGTCCGGCGACTATCCCCATGACAGAGATTCTGCCGCACGCGGGGCCTCAGGTGTTGCTGGTGCCCCACTCCTCGTTGTCGACCTTCCCGTTGCTCTGGCCGCGCTCGCGCAGCGCGTGGACCTTGTCGGCCACGGCGGGCGGCAGGTGGTCGCCCACCTTGTCGCCCACGACGTGCGCGGCCTTCCCGGCGACCTGCCGCCCGGTCTGGGCGGCGGACTCGGCGGCGTTGCGCACGGCCGGGTTCTCGCTGAACTCCTTGGCGGACTTCTTCAACTTCTCGTACTGCTCGCGTCCGGCCCGCGTGCCGATGACGTAACCGAGGGCGAGTCCTGTGACGAACGTCAGCTTGTATCGCATGGCCACCACCTTCCCTGGAGAGCTTCCTTGATGCATCGCTGGTGCCCACGGCGGTGCCACGGCGATACCGATTGGCGGAGCACCCCCCTGCTTGCGCTAATGTATGTGTCGCAGCGAACGCGCGCCGCCCGGGAAGGTCCGAGGTGGATCCGTTCGGTGCAACGCAGCAATCCCCTGTAGCTCAATTGGCAGAGCAGCCGGCTGTTAACCGGCAGGTTACTGGTTCGAGTCCAGTCGGGGGAGCGCGATCCCCTGTAGCTCAATTGGCAGAGCATTCGGCTGTTAACCGGAGGGTTGCTGGTTCGAGTCCAGCCGGGGGAGCGGAACGGAAGAGGACCCTTCGGGGTCCTTTTTCGCGTCCCGGGGAACCGCGCGGGGCGCGGTGCGGTCTTCATGGTCGAGCAGAGCCGATCTTCCGGAGCAGGAGATCGTATGAGCGGCTATGCTGCGGCAGACGGCGCGCACACATGTACGCGCCTCACCGAACGGGGCGGTAGCTCAGCCGGTTAGAGCAGCGGACTCATAATCCGTCGGCCGTGGGTTCGAGTCCCACCCGCCCCACCAAAGAAAAACGTTCTGACCTGCGGAAACGCCCTTGGGGTGCTTCTGCGTGGGGCGATCGCCCCCCATCGGTGTGGCGAAACGGGCTTCTCCGGTCGGCCTCGCCGGGTTGAGGCCCTCTTGGGCTGGGTTTTCGGTGAAGCGTGAGGCTGAGGCCATGAAGATGATCCCACGGCGGCCTCGCGGTTCCTGGGTGTGACACGCCGCACACCGGATCGAATATCCGCGCTCTCGAAGACGAGCGCCGCTGATGCCGGCGACGGAGGCGATCCCGCGATCGGTTCGGGTGCCACCGGTGATCACGCGGGGTTCCTCGGAAGAGGCACCGGTGCAGCCGATGAAGGCTCGCAGACGGTCACCGGCGGTGGCGAACGGGCCGGGCGGCTTGTCTCCGGGGGCCTTCGCGGCGGCAGGGAGGGCGACGGGCGGGTGCGGAGACCGGCTCGGTTCCAGCGGAACGCCCCCCCGTGTGCAGGAGCGTGAATCGGCGGCGGACGGTTCCGCCCCGCGGTCTGCCCATGGCCCCCCACTCCTCCGCGTCCGGCCGGACCTGACAGCGGGGTGACAGCGGCGGTTCGGACCGTGTTGTGGCCGGATCCGTAGACCGAGTCCCGTGACTTCGACCGCAGAGGGACTTCGGCGGGAGTGGACCGGGTTCCGGCACGTGGGCCGGCTGGTCGCGGAGGCTGCCCCCGACGTGGACGCGGCGTCTCTCGTGGTGCAGCGTCGGCCGCGCGTCGAGAACGGTTCCGAAGGGGCACGTCGGTGCTGCTGAATCCCCTTCGTTCGGGCGGCCGCCGTCCCCTGCGCCCACCGGGACGACGAGCTGTGGACCGACACCCGTCTCGGCACCCTCGGGCGCCGGAACGGGCATCGGCGCGGACGCGGCTCAGTACGTCAG
Organism: Streptomyces sp. NPDC098101; assembly: GCF_044760185.1. NCBI lineage: Bacteria > Bacillati > Actinomycetota > Actinomycetes > Kitasatosporales > Streptomycetaceae > Streptomyces > Streptomyces sp. NPDC098101. The sequence goes on from NZ_JBIWAS010000002.1 coordinate 598,646, forward strand.
GATCCCCGGGTCCGAGACGTCCGGGGCGCCCGTCTCCACGTGGCCCGCCAGGCGGCGGAGGTAGTCGGGGGAGGCGGGCGAGGTGACCGTGACGTCGTACCAGCGGTGGCCGGCGGCCGGGACGACCGTGTGGGCGGTCGTGGCGCCCCGGGGGACCGTCAGGGTCTTCGGGGCGGCCCCGTAGGCGTCGGTGACCGTCACCGTCGTGGTCGCGCCCGGGTTGGTGAAGGTCAGGTCCAGGCGGCCCGTGGCCCGGTCGTGGCGGGCGGCGACCTCGGGGACGGCCGTCTTCCCGGGGGAGCGGAAGCGGCGCAGGAAGCCGTTGGGGCCGTGGACCGTCAGGTCGGTGACGCCGCCGGAGTACCTGGTGTTCCAGGTGTCCGCGATCGACTTGCCCGCCTCCGCCGTGTACGTCCAGGGCGCGTCCGTGCGGTTGGCCGAGGTGATGTAGAACTGCGCGCCCGCGCCGGGGCCCGCGCCGAAGGTCAGGCGGTAGGTCCCGGCCGTCGTGTCGGCGGCGCCGTCCACGTACGGCGCGTACTTCAGCGGGCGGGTCGGCTTCGCGCCGCGCTCCTGGCGGGGCATGGTGCCCGTCGCGGGCGCGGTGGCGGGGAAGTCGGGGTGGCGGTTCCGGTCCGGCGGGTAGTAGCCGCCGGTCGGCGGCAGCGCGGCCGGCCGGGCGTCCGTGCGCGTGAAGTCGAAGGCCGAGGTCAGATCGCCGCAGACGGCCCGCCGCCAGGGGGAGATCTGCGGTTCACGGACGCCGAAGCGCGCCTCCATGAAGCGGATGACGGAGGTGTGGTCGAAGGTCTCGGAGCAGGTGTAGCCGCCCTTCGACCAGGGCGAGACGACGATCATCGGGACGCGCGGGCCGAGTCCGTAGGGCCCGGCGACGTAACCGGACTTGCCGGGGAAGTGGTCCAGGGCGGTCGCGACCGTGGAGAGGCCCTGCGCCGCCGACGCCGGGACGTACGGCGGGACCACGTGGTCGAAGAAGCCGTCGTTCTCGTCGTACGTGATGAACAGGGCCGTACGGGCCCACACGTCCGGGTTCGAGGTCAGCGCGTCCAGGACCTGCGCGATGTACCAGGCGCCGTAGTTGGCGGGCCAGTTGGAGTGCTCCGAGAAGGCCTCGGGGGCCGCGATCCAGGAGACCTTGGGCAGCCGTCCGCCCTGGACGTCGGCGCGCAGCCGGTCGAAGAGTCCCTCGCCGTTCTTGGCGTTCGTGCCGGTGCGGGCCTTGTCGTACAGCGGGTTGCCGGGCTGGGCGTTCCGGTAGCTGTTGAAGTAGAGCAGGGAGTTGTCGCCGTAGTTCCCCCGGTACGCGTCGTTGATCCAGCCCCAGTGCCCCGCCGCGTCCAGGCCGTCGCCGACGTCCTGGTAGATCCGCCAGGAGACCCCGGCCGCCTCCAGGCGCTCCGGGTACGTCTTCCAGCCGTACCCGGCCTCCGCGTTGTTGAGGACCGGGCCGCCGCCCGTGCCGTCGTTCCCGGTGTGACCGCTCCACAGGTAGTAGCGGTTCGGGTCGGTGGAGCCGATGACCGAGCAGTGGTACGCGTCGCAGATCGTGAACGCGTCGGCGAGCGCGTAGTGGAACGGGATGTCCTCGCGGGTCAGGTACGCCATCGTGGCCTTGGTCTTGGCCGGGATCCACTGGTCGTACCGGCCCTGCGCGAAGGCCTTCTGGCCGCCCGCCCAGTCGTGGTTGAGGCCCTGGAGGAACTCCATGCCGAGGCGGGCGCTCTCCGGCCGGAACGGCAGGGTCACCTTGGAGCCGTCGGACTGGTTCCAGACGGACTTGCCGCTGGGCAGGGTCACCGGCCGGGGGTCGCCGAAGCCGCGCACCCCCTTCATCGCGCCGAAGTAGTGGTCGAAGGAACGGTTCTCCTGCATCAGGACCACGATGTGCTCGACGTCCTGGAGGGTGCCGGTGGAGCCCTGCGCCGGTATCGCGGCGGCGCGGGCGATGCTCTCCGAGAGCAGTGTGAACGCGGCGGCGCCGCCGGTCAGCTGAAGGAACCGGCGGCGGTCGAGGTCGGCCATGGGGGAGTTCTCCTCCGGGGTGGGGGCGGGCACGGGTGGGGGCGTGCGTGCGGCGGCCGGGCTCCTGCCCGGCGGGCGCCCCAAGGACAGCGCCCGCGGGCCACCGCCCGGCGGCCGTCCCATGGCTGCCCGCCGTACGGCGGACGAACCCCCCGTGCCGTTCGTGCGAAGGTCCCGGTGCGCGCGGGCGGCACCGGGACCTTCGTACGGCTCCTACGGGAGGGGGCGGCCGGTCACTCGACGACCAGCTCGACCTCGATGTTGCCGCGGGTGGCCTTGGAGTACGGGCAGAAGGCGTGGGTCTTCTTCAGGAGGGCCAGGCCCGCCTCGCCCTGGAGGTGGTCGGGGAACTCGGCGCGCATGACGACCGCGAGGCCGAAGCCGCCGTCGGCGGGGTCCTTGCCGATGGAGACCTCGGCGGTGACGGAGGCGTCCGAGATGTCGATCTTCTCCTGGCGGGCGACCACGCCCATCGCGCTGGCGAAGCAGGCCGCGTAGCCGGCGGCGAAGAGCTGCTCGGGGTTGGTGCCCTGTCCGTTGCCGCCGAGGGCCTGCGGGTGGGCGAGGGGGAGGTCGATGTGGCCGTCGGAGCTGACGGCGCGGCCCTCGCGGCCGCTGGCGGTGGCGACGGCGGTGTAGATCGCGTCCATGGGTTCCTCTTCCGTCCTGGTGCTGTTCCGGGGTGCCGGTGCTGTCCGGGGGTGCCTGGTGCCGCCCTGGGATGCGGTGGCCCTTCATTTGTAGCGCGCTATTTAGTTGTGCGCAACTCAATCGGGTGTGATGCGTCCTCGCGTATCCTGGGGGCATGGAGACGCCCGACACCCTGCCCGACGGCCCCGACGGCCCCGACGGTCCTCCCGGCGACCTCGCCGGTCTCCCCGACGGGGACTTCCTCCGCCTCGACCGGCAGATCTGCTTCTCGCTGCACGCGGCGACCCGCGCCTTCAACGGCGTCTACCGCGAGGCCCTCAAGGAACTCGGGCTCACCTACCCCCAGTACCTCGTGATGCTCGTGCTCTGGGAGCACCGCGAGCTGTCCGTGAAGGGCATCGGGGAGCGGGTGCGCCTCGACTCCGGCACCCTGTCGCCGCTGCTCAAGCGGCTGGAGGCGGCCGGATACGTCGAGCGGCGGCGCAGCCCCGAGGACGAGCGGTCCGTCACCGTGCGCCTCACGGGGGCGGGGACGGCACTGCGCGAGAAGGCCCTCGGCGTGCCGCGCCGGATCGCCGCCGCCACCGGCCTGGACCTCGCGGAGATCGGTGACCTGCGCGAACGCCTCCACGCGCTGGCCGTCCGGCTCGACGCCGTCGACCCCGAGGACCTTTCGGGCTGTCGCTAGGAGGCCAGCCCCGCGCGCGCGTGGTTCAGGCCCAGCAGGACGCAGACGTCCGTCAGGAGCGGGACGTGGTACGCGAGCGGCCGGGGGCCCGCCTGGTCCGGGCGCGACGTGAAGCCGCCGTCCGGCCGTTGCCGCGCGAGCAGGTGCCGCACCGCCCGTACGGTCGCGGCCCGCGCGCCCGGCGTGCGCGCCACGGCGATCAGCGCGTACGCCGTACTGATCGGATCGCTCGGGTCCGCCGGCACGTGCCCCCAGCCGCCGTCCGGGTTCTGGGTGGCGAGCAGCCGGGCCACCGCCCGCGCCCGGGCCCGCGCGGCCCCGGGCGCCGCCGCCAGGAAGGAGTCGTGGGCGAGGACCGTGCGGAACAGGGCGTTGCTCTCGTTGAGGCTCCAGCTGCGCTCGAACGGGCCCGCCGCCTCCTGCCGGGCCGTGACGAACCGGACGGCGGCCGCGACCGCCGCGCGGTGCGCGGGCTCGGGCGCCAGCGCGTTCACCGCCGCCGCCGTTATCGCCACCTCCGAAACCGTCCCCCGCTCGAACGTCGGGAAGCCGCCGTCCGCGCCCTGCCGGGCGAGCAGGTACCGCTCGCCGGCCGCCACCCCGGCCCCGCACCGCTCCGGGGCCACCGCCCGCAGGAACTCCACGCAGTACGCCGTGTCGTCCACGTCGCTCTGCCCGACCCCCCGGTCGAAACCCCATCCCCCGTCCGGATTCTGATGTCCCGTCAGGGCCGTCGCGAGCGCCCGCAGGGTGGACGCGGGCGCCCCCGCGCCGGTCAGGGCGAGGCCGCCCGTCGCCGTCGCGAACACGTCCATGCCCGTGAGGAACGGCAGCCCGCCGTCCCCGCGCAGCACGTCCCGCAGCTCCCGCGCCCGCGCCCGGACGGCCGCCGCGTACCGGGGCCGCAGCCGCAGCGCCAGCAGCGCGAGGATCCGGGCGAGATGATTGCCGTACGGGGGCGGGCCGGGGAGTGCGCAGGGCTCCAGGACCCGCCAGTCGTCCTCGGTGACGCGGCCGGGCGCACGCGTGCCGAAGGCGTGCAGGACCTTCAGGGCGGCCATCTCCGTGATCAGCCAGCGCTGCTGGCCGCGCGCCTCGAAGGCGGAGCCGGGGTCGGGGAGTTCGGGGAACGCGTCGGCGCCCAGTTCCGCCAGGACCGTCCGGAACATCAGGTGCTTGCGCCCGGCGGTGAAGTGGTCGAAGCCGCCGAGCAGCCGGGCCAGCGCGCCCCGCCCGTCCGCGTACTCGCCGAGGGCCGCGCGGGCCGCCGCCTCCTGGACGGGGTCGGGGGCGCCCTCGTCCAGGCCTGTCTTCAGGCGCCGGGTGAGCCGCTCCCGCGCGTCCGGGTCCACGTCCGTCACCGTCAGCAGCCGCAGGGCCAGGGCGGACTCCAGCATCCGGCTGTCGCACGGCGCCCGCAGCAGGCCGTCGGGCCCGGCGGCGGCCGTGAGCCGGGCGGCGAGCCGGGCCCGGGCCCGGTCGATCCGGTCCGTGCCGGAAGCCGGCCGGGCGGGCGGGGGGACGGCGAGGGAGACGCCGGGTAAGGGCAGCGCGCAGTACGTCATGGTGAGGGGTGTCCTTGGTGGGGCCGTAGGGGGAGGGGCCGTGGGGAGGCCGGGGAGGGGGCGTAGAGGGGTTCGCGGAGGGAGCCGTTCGGGCGGAGGGAGTCGTTCAGAGGGGGAAGAGGCGCCGCACGGCCTCCGTGCCGGCCGGGACCAGCGGGGTGTAGCCGCCCGTCACAACCGTCAGCGGCGCGACGAAACCGCACCAGGCGACCTCGCGCGGATCGGGCCGGGGCGGCCGGTCCGCCGTCCAGCGGTGGACGGTCAGGAAGGCCGCGCCGTGCGGATCGTCCACGCGGATCCGGTACGCCTCCGTCAGGCCGGGCGCGTCCGCCCAGCCCAGCTCCTCGCGGAGTTCACGGAGCGCGGCCGCCCGGTAGTCCTCGCCGGTCCGGACCGCGCCGCCGATCAGGACGTCGTAGTGGTCCGGATAGACCGGGGCCGAGGAGGTGCGCCGGTAGAGCAGGACCCGTCCGGCGCGGTCGGCGCAGACGGTCGCCGCGTACCGCTTCAGGAGCCCGTCCGGCGCCCCGCCGGACCGCCCGCCCTGCGCCACCACCCGGTCCCGGGGATCGACGTAGTCGACCCGCTCGGAGGGACGTGCGGAGGAAGGGCGTGCGGAGGAGGGACGTGCGGGGGAGAGGTCTGCGGAGGAGGGACGTGCGGGGGAGAGGTCTGCGGAGGAGGGACGTGCGGAGGAGGCGCGTTCGAGCGGGGAAGGTGCCGGAGAGGGGTGTGCGGGGGAGGTCCGCGCGCCGGGGGCGCACGGCTCCGGGGCCTGCGCGCTCACGTCCGCCCGGGGAGACGCGTAACCCCCGGCCCGGCGGCCGGCGTCCCGTCACCGGGCAGGGGTGTCGCCCGGGGGGAGAGGCCGAGGAGGGATGCTCCGGACGCCCGCGCGGCGCCCCCGCGAAGGGGGGCCGGAGGCGCGCCGAGGGTGACGTGTCGTGCTTGCATGATGACGCATCGTAAACCCGATGGCGATCTTCACCCTCCTCCCGCACCCCTCCCGGGTCACCTCTCGAACCCGCTGCCGAACCCTCTGCTCGGCCACCCGTTCGAGCCCCGGGGTCCGGGGCTTCCGCCCCCTCGTCCCTCCGTTCATCAAACTGTAAGGAGCCCACTCCACCCTCGCCCCTATACTCGCCCCATGTCCGACATCACCATCCGGCGTGCCACCGCCGACGACTCCCGGCGGCTCACCCGGCTCGTCCGGGGCTCCCGGGCCTACCGGGGCGACTACGCCGTCATGGTCGAGGGGTACCAGGTCGGCGGCCCGTACATCGAGCACCATCCCGTCTTCGTCGCCGCCGACGGGGGCGGGGACGGCAGGGTGCTCGGGTTCTACGCGCTGCTCGTCGAGGAGGCCGAGCTCGACCTCGCGTTCGTCGCCGACGGGTCCCAGGGGCTCGGCATCGGGCGGCTGCTCATGGAGCACATGACCGGGCAGGCCAGGGCCGCCGGACTCGACTCCGTCAAGGTCGTCGCGCACCCGCCCGCCGAGGAGTTCTACCTGCGCACCGGCGCCGTCCGCACCGGGGCCGTCCCGCCCTCCGGCCGCATCCACTGGGAGCGCCCCGAGCTGCGGTACGACGTCGCGTGACCGCCACCGACGCACGCGAGGGGGAGCGCCGGCGGCTCTTCGCGGACCTCACCCCGCTGCGCACCTCCGTCCACTACCGCCGCCTCTGGTTCGGGAGCACCGTCTCCTGGGTCGGGCAGGGCATGACCGCCCTCGCGATCTCCCTCCAGGTGTACGACATCACCGGCTCGCCCTTCTCCGTGGGGCTCGTCGGGCTCTTCTCCCTCGTCCCGCTCGTCGTCTTCGGCCTGTACGGCGGCGCGATCGCCGACACCGTCGACCGCCGCAAGCTCGGCCTCGCCAGCGCGACCGGCTCCGCCGTGCTCTCCGTCGCCCTGGCGGGCGCCGCGTTCGCCGGTTTCCACCGCGTCTGGTTCCTGTACGCGATCGTCGCCCTCCAGGCCGTGTGCGCCGCGCTCAACTCGCCCGCCCGCAGCGCGATGATCCCCCGGCTCCTGCCGCCCGAGCAGCTGCGCGCCGCCAACGCGCTCAACTCGATGGTCATGACCTTCGGCACCCTCGTCGGGCCCAGCCTCGGCGGTCTGATCGTCGGGCTCGCCGGCTATCAGACCGCCTACCTCGTCGACGCCGTCGCCTTCACCGCGAGCCTGTACGCGATGTGGCGGCTGCCGTCGATGCTCCCCGACCGCAAGGGGACCGAGCGGGCCTCGGTCCTCGACGGGCTGCGCTTCCTCGCCACCCGGCCCAACCTGCGCATGACGTTCTTCTCGGACTTCTGCGCGATGATCCTCGCCCATCCCCGCGCCTTGTTCCCGGCCGTCGCCGTGCTCTGGTACGGCGGGGACGCGAAGACCGCCGGACTCCTCGTCGCCGCGCCCGCGTTCGGGGCGCTCCTCGGCGGCGTCCTGTCCGGCTGGCAGGGCCGGATCCGCCACCACGGGCAGGCGATCCTGATCGCCGTCGCCTGCTGGGGCACCGCCATCGCCGTCTTCGGACTGACCCGGAACCTCTGGCTCGGGCTGCTGTTCCTCGCCCTCGCCGGCTACTCCGACACCGTCTCGATGATCTTCCGGAACACGATGATGCAGGTCGCCGCCCCGGACGAGATGCGCGGCCGGCTCCAGGGCGTCTTCATCGTGGTCGTCGCGGGCGGACCCCGGCTCGGGGACTTCCTCGCGGGCTCCGCCGCGGACCTGACCTCCCCGGCCGTCGCGATCACCGGCGGCGGGATCGCCTGCGTCGTCGCCGTCGGCCTGCTCGCCCTGTACGGACGCGGATTCCGCCGCTACGACGCCCTGGACCCGGCGCCATGAGTTGCGCGGGTTCGGCGAGTTCTGCGAGCTCCGCGAGCAATCTCCCCGAACGACCCCGGCTGTCCTGGCGGTTGGCCGCCACGGCGCATAACCGCCAGGAGCGACAGGAGTCAACCCCCGTGCGATGAGCCAAGACTCCTCGCGGCACCCGGAAACACCCCCGACCCCGGGGCCGCGAGGAGTACTCCGCCGATGTCCACACCCATCGCCAGAGGAAGGGCCGGGCTGCTCGCCGCGGGCGTCTCCCTCGTGATGCTCTCGGCCGGGCAGACCGCCGCCGCCGGGAACACCGCCGCCGGTACCCCCGCCGGGGCCGCCTCCGCCCCGGCGGACGCCTCCGGGGCGTCCACGACGAGCAGCACCGTCACCCTCGTCACCGGCGACCGCGTCACCCTCACCGCGCTCGGCGACGGGCGGCGGACCGTCACCGTCGACCGGGCGAAGGGCGCCACCGGGGCGATACGCACCCGGACCTCCAACGGCCGGATCACCGTGATCCCCGACGAGGCCCGCCCCCACCTCGCCTCCGGCGCGCTCGACCCGCGCCTCTTCGACGTCACCGGCCTCGTCGAGCAGGGCGTCACCGACGCGCTCCCCCTGATCGTCACGTACGGCGGCAGGAGCACCCGGAGCCCGGCCGCCGCCCCGCGCGGCGCCGAGACCGTCCGCCCCCTGCCCAGCATCGGCGGCGCCGCCGTCACGGCCACCGCCCCCGCCGCCTTCTGGCAGGCCTTCACCGCCCCGGCCGCCCGGAGCACCGCCGCCCCCGCCAAGGTCTGGCTCGACGGCCGGGTGCGGGCCGCCATGGCCGACTCCAACGCCCAGATCGGCACCCCGAAGGCCTGGGAGGCCGGGCTCACCGGCAAGGGCGTCAAGGTCGCCGTCCTCGACACCGGCGCCGACCTCGCCCACCCCGACCTCGCGGGCCGGGTCTCCGAGTCCAAGTCCTTCATCGAGGGCGAGGAGGTCGCCGACCGCAACGGCCACGGCACCCACGTCGCCTCCACCGTCGGCGGCAGCGGCGCCGGCTCCGACGGCAAGGAGAAGGGCGTCGCCCCCGGCGCCGTCCTCGCCGTCGGCAAGGTCCTCAGCGACGAGGGCTCCGGCACCGAGTCGCAGATCATCGCCGGCATGGAGTGGGCCGCCAAGGACGTCGACGCCAAGATCGTCTCGATGAGCCTCGGCTCCCGCGAACCCAGCGACGGCACCGACCCGATGGCCCGGGCCGTCGACGCCCTCTCCGCCGAGACCGGCGCCCTCTTCGTCATCGCCGCCGGCAACTCCGGCGCCCCCGGCTCCATCGGCTCGCCCGGCGCCGCCGACTCCGCGCTCACCGTCGGCGCCGTCGACTCCGACGACCGCGCCGCGTACTTCACCAGCCAGGGCCCCCGCCACGGCGACCAGGCCCTCAAGCCCGACCTGTCGGCCCCCGGCGTCGGCATCCTCGCCGCCCGCTCCCAGCTCACCTCCGGCAGCGGCCTCTACACCTCGATGAACGGCACCTCCATGGCGACCCCGCACGTCGCCGGCGTCGCCGCGCTCCTCGCCGAACGGCACCCCGACTGGACCGGCGCCCGCCTCAAGGACGCCCTGATGTCCTCCGCGAAGCCGCTCGACGCCACCGCCTACGCGCTCGGCGCCGGCCGGGTCGACGTGCCCGCCGCGATCTCCGCGGGCGTCACCGCCACCGGCTCCGCCGACCTCGGCTTCACCTCCTGGCCGTACGAGGAGAACGAGCCGGTCACGAAGACCGTCACCTACACCAACTCCTCCGACGTCCCCGTCGAGTTGAGCCTCGCCGTCGAAGGGATGCCCGCCGGGGTCGCCGCCCTCGCCGACACCACCCTCACCGTCCCCGCCCGCGGCACCGCCTCCACCACCGTCACCGGTGACGGCACCAAGGCCCCCGTCGGGCAGTCCTCCGGCCGGATCACCGCCACCGCGGGCGGCGCGCCCGTCGCCCGCACCGCCCTCGGCCTGGTCAAGGAGGAGGAGCGCCACACCCTCACCGTCCACGTCAAGGACCGCGACGGCGCCCCCGCCCCCGCCTCCCTCGGCGTGCAGCGGCTCGCCCCGGACGTCGACCCGTTCCCGGCCGCCGTCGGCGAGTCCGGCACCCTCGAACTCCGCCTGAAGCCCGGCACGTACACCGTCGACACCTTCCTCGACGTGCGCGGCTCCCACGGCCCCGACTCCCTCGGCCTCGGCTTCCTCACCGCGCCCGAGATCGTCCTCGACCGGGACCGCGAGATCACCCTCGACGGACGGCGGCTGCGCGAGATCCGCGCCGAGGTCGACAAGCGGACCGAGACCCGCCAGCTCCTCATGGAGTTCGACCGGAAGGCGAACGGCGCCTCCTACGGCGGAGCCGTCCAGGTCCCCGCGACCTACGACTCGATCTTCGCCGCGCCCACCCGGAAGCCCGCCACCGGCACCTTCGAGTACCGGACCGTCTGGCGCCTCGGCAAGCCGCTCCTGGAGGCCTCCGTCGACGGCGCCCGCCTCTCCGGCGCCACCCCGCAGGCCGGCGCCACCCTCCTCGAAGGCGGCCACCGTCTCGGCCTCGTCGACGCGGGCGACGGCAGCCCCGGCGCGTACACCGGCAGGAACGTCACCGGCAAGGCCGTCCTCGTCCGCCTCACCGGCGGCGCCGACCCCGTCCGGCTCGCCCAGACCGCCCAGGACGCGGGCGCCAGGGCCCTGTTCGTCACCGACAGCGCTCCCGGCCGCCTGATGAAGTGGTTCGGCACCGCCGACTACCAGGACCGCCCGCTCGCCGTCGCCACCGTGAACACGGCCGACGCCAAGAAGCTCGCCACCGCCGCCGCCCGCGGCAAGCGCGTCGACCTCACCGGCACCCGCTTCACCCCGTACACCTACGACCTCTCCGAAGGGCACCCCGGCGCCATCGGCAAGGACCTCGTCCTCCGGCCCGGCCGCGAGGACCTGGCCACGATCTCCGCCACCTTCCACGCGCCGACCAAGCGCGAGGAACTGGGCGGCGAGTTCCGGTACTCGATCACCGACACCTTCCCGATCGGCTTCGGCTTCAAGGAGTACGTCGCCTTCCCGGCCCAGCGCACCGAGTACGTCTCCACCGGCACCGGCCAGTACTGGCACGAGTCCGTCGACCTCGGCGACTCCCTGGAGCAGCGCGGCGGCCGGTCCGTGTACGAGGGCGGCAGCCGCGTCGACCTCGACTGGTTCGGCCCCGTCTGGCACCCGTGGCTGGGCACCGGCCTCGGCTGGGGCCAGCAGCGCACCGGCAACGACCTGCGGTTCAACACCCCCGGCTGGGGCGACTCCGGCACCGACCACACCGGCTTCGGCAACGTGTGGAACGACGACTCGATGACCCAGTACACCGAGGTGTACGTCGACGGCGTCCGCGTCGACCGCAAGATGAGCTCCGGCGCCTACGCCTGGGACGCCCCGGCCCGCGAGGCGGAGTACAGGGTCGTCACCGAGACGGCACTCGACCGGGACCGCTGGCGGCTCGGCACCGAGGGCCGCAGCGAGTGGACCTTCCGCTCCGCCGAGACCCCGTCCGACCGGGTCACCTACCTGCCGATGCTCAACCTCGGCTTCGACCTGGACACCGACCTGAACGGCGACGTCCGCGCCGGGACGCGGCTGCCCGTCGGGATCTTCGCCGAGTACGTGAAGGGCGCGACCGGCACCGGCACCCTCCGCACCGGCACCCTGGAGGCCTCCTACGACGAGGGGAAGACCTGGCAGAAGGTCGCCCTCAAGAAGGACCGGCGCACCGCCTCCTGGACCGGTGAGCTGCGGATCCCGCGCGGCGCCGGCTCCGTCTCGCTGCGGGCCGGCGCGAGCGACGACCGGGGCGGCTCGGTCACGCAGGAGCTGATCCGGGCGGTGGGCGTGAAGTAGGCACCCGGACGCAACACCGGACGGAACACCGGGCCGGGCCCCCGCGCGGGGGCCCGGCCCTCCTCCGCTCACCCCGACCCCGCCTCGGACAGCGCCTTCTTCAGGATCTTCCCCATGTCGTTGCGGGGAAGCGCCTCCAGATAGCGCACCGTCCGGGGCCGCTTGTGCGGGGCGAGCAGCCCGGCCACGTGGTCCGCGAGCTCGGCCCCCGCCGGGGGCGCCGAAGCGTCCGCGGGCACCACCCAGGCCACGATCCGCTCGCCCAGGTCCGGATCGGGCTCGCCGGTGACGGCCGCCTCCCGCACCCCCGGGTGGTCCAGGAGCGCGTTCTCGATCTCGCCCGCCCCGATCTTGTAGCCGCCGCTCTTGATCAGGTCGGTCGCCCGGCGCCCCACCAGACGCACCGTCCCGTCGGCCTCCCGCACCGCCATGTCGCCGGTGCGGAACCAGTCCCCGTCGAAGGCCGCCGCCGTCGCCTCCGGCCGGTTCAGATAGCCGGAGAACAGGTTCGGACCGCGCACCTGCACCTCCCCGACCGTCTCCCCGTCCCGCGCGCCGAGCACCGAGCCGTCCTCGTCCACGAGCCGCAGGTCCACGCCCGGCAGCGGGGTGCCCACCGTCCCCGGCCGGGGCTCCCCGCCCGGCCGCACGCTGGTGTTCATCAGGGTCTCGGTCATCCCGTACCGCTCCACGACCGTCCGGCCCGTCGCCGCCGCGATCCGCTCGTGGTCGTGGACCGGCAGCGCCGCCGAGCCCGAGACGAGCAGCCGCGCCCCGGCCAGCGCCCGGACCAGCCCCTCGTCCCCGGAGAGCGCGTCCGCGAGCCGGTGGTACATGGTCGGCACGCCGAACAACACCGTGCCGCCCCCGGCGCCCAGCTCCCGCGCCACGCCCTCCACCGAGAACGCGCCCAGGTGCCGGACCTCGCCGCCCCGCCGCAGCGGGCCCAGGATCCCCAGGACGAGCCCGTGCACGTGGAACAGCGGCAGCGCGTGCACGAGGACGTCGTCGGACGTCCACGCCCAGGCCTCGGCGAGCGCGTCCAGCGAGGCGGCGACCGCCCGGCGGGAGAGCAGGACGCCCTTCGGCGGCCCCGTGGTCCCGGAGGTGTAGACGATCAGGGCGGGGGACTCGGGATCGGCCTCTCTCTCCCCGCCCTCCGGGAGGGCGTCCGGGGCGTCGAGCCCCACGTCGATCCGGGGGAGCGCCGCGAGCCCCGCCGGCAGCGCGTCCCCCGGGCCCGCGAGCACCGCGCCGGGCGCGCTGTCCCCGAGGATGTGCGCCAGCTCCCGCTCGCCCGTGCGCGGATTGAGCGGCACGGCGGGGACGCCCGCGAGGAGGGCGGCGACCACCGCGACCGCCGTGCGCGCGTCCGGCGTCGCCCAGACCGCGACCCGCTCCAGGCCGTCGAGCCGGGCGGCCAGGGCGCCGGCGGTCCGCGCCAGCTCCCCGTACGTCAGCGCGTCCGCGCCGCAGCGCAGCGCGGGCCGGTCGGAACGGGCAGCGACGGCGGGAAAGAGTGCGCTCACCGGTCGTCCTCCTCGGGTCGGGGGCGAGGGGTCTCGCCAGAGTCACCGGAGGAATTCTGCCCGCCCGCCGAAGGCTTTCCCGGGCGCTTGCCCCGACCTTCCCCCGAGGTTTCCCCGACGCCGTCTCAGAGGTTTCCCCGACGCCCCCTCAGGGACGGCCGGCGGCCGGGGGCCGGCGGCTCCTCAAGAGCGGCCCGCCGGGAGCGCCTCAGGGGCGGCCGGTGGTCGGCCTCTCAGGAGCGGCCCGCCGTCGTCCTCGCCGGCTCGGGCTCCGGCTCCTCGCCGCCCGGCCGGATCCCGCGCATCCGCCCGTACGCGTACACACAGCCCGCGAGCGCCAGGTCGGAGAGGAGCATGAACCCGATCGAGTACGAGTCCTTGGCGCTGTAGATCGCGCCCATCACCAGCGGCGGCAGGAAGCCGCCCAGGCCGCCCATCGCGCCGACGATGCCGGTCACGCTGCCGACCTTGGCCTGCGGGGTGACCTGGGAGACCAGCGCGAAGACCGAGCCGCTCGACGTGCCGAGCCCGGCCGCCATCACCAGGAGGGCGATCGTGCCGCCCGGGTTCAGCGGCGGGTCGAAGGCCTGGACGATCGCGAACAGGGCGGCCGTGCCGAGCGCGGCGGCCGTCACGAGCGCCGGGTGGAACCGGTCCGAGAGCCAGCCGCCGATCGGCCGGAAGATGACGGTGACCAGGGCGAAACCGGCCGCCTTGGTGCCCGCGTCCGTCGGGTCCAGCTCGTACCAGGTCTTCAGGTACGTCGGCAGGTACACGCCGAACGCGACGATGCCGCCGAAGCCGATCGCGTACAGCGCCGACAGCTCCCACGTCACCCGCAGCCGCGCCGCCGAGCCCAGCCGGGTCGCGAGCGAGGCGGTGGGCACGGGCCGGTCGGGCCGGTCGGTGATGAGGAAGAAGGCGAGCACCGCGTACACGGCGAGCGCGATCGCCACCACGAGGAACGGCAGGTTCTCGCCGTGCTTCGCGATCCGGGGCGTGAAGTAGCCGGAGAGCGCCACGCCGCCCATGCCCATGCCGAACACCCCGAGCGCCAGACCGCGCTTGGCGGGCGGGAACCAGGAGTTGACCAGCGGGATGCCGATCGCGAACGTGGTGCCGCCCAGGCCCAGGAGGAAACCGACGACCAGCATCAGGCCGTAGCTGTCCTTGACCACGGTCAGGAGCAGCACGGGGACGATCGTCAGCGCCGCGAACAGCGGGAACATCGTCTTCGCCCCGTACCGGTCCGTCAGCGCGCCGGCCGGGACGCGGCCGAGCGAGCCGACCAGGACGGGCACCGCGACGAGCAGCGACTGCTGGAAGGAGCTGAGGCCGAGCCGGTCGCCGTACCAGCTCGCGAGCGGTGCGATCAGGTTCCACGCCCAGAAGGTGAGCGTGAAGCCGATGGTGGCCATCACCAGGTTGCGGTAGGCCGCCGCGGTCGGGGGCTTGGTCTCGGTGTCCACGCCTCCAGTCAAGATCCCGGCCGGGGACACGGCGCGCCGGACTGCTCCGTACGGGGAAGCCCCCGTACGCGCCTCACGGCCAGGTCACCACGGTCGGCGGGGTCCCGTCGTCCTCGATCCGCAGCCGGACGCCCCCGTCCCCGGCCGTCACCCGGACGGTGATCGCCCCGATCCCGGACCGCCGGTGCGCCGCCGCGAGCGCCCCGCGCAGGACGCCGAGCAGCCTTCCCTCCGTCTCCTCGTCGACGAGGGCGTCGACCGCGCCGGAGAAGTGCACGGACGGCTGGAATCCGAGCAGGGCCGCCGCCCCGCCGGTCTCGCGCAGCACCCGCCCCCGGAAGGTCGTCGGCGCGTCCGCCGGCGGCTGCTGGAGCGCGAAGATGGCCGTGCGGACCTCCTGGATCGTGGAGTCCAGCTCGTCCACCGCCCGGCCCAGCAGCACGCTCTCCTCGGAGGGTTCCGAGGAAGGGTCTTCGGGGGAGCCCGGGGACGGGTCCGCAGCCGGATCCGTGGAGGAGGCCGCCGCCCGCCGCCGGGTCGACTCCAGCATCATCTCCGTGGCGAACAGGCGCTGGACGACCAGGTCGTGCAGGTCACGGGCGATCCGGTCCCGGTCCTCGTACACCGCGAGCCGCTCCCGGTCGTGGCGCGCGTCCGCGAGGACGAGCGCGAGCGCCGCCTGGGAGGCGAACTGCGAGGCGAGCAGCCGGTCCACCGCCGAGTACGGCGGGTCGCCGCGCCGCCGGGGGAGGGCGAGGGTGCCGATGAGCTTCCCGCCGCTCCGCAGCGGCAGCATCATCGACGGGCCGAAACGGGACCGGACGTGGGTGGTCATCCGAGGGTCGGTCGCCGAGTCCTCGACGAAGACGGGCTCCCCGCCCAGGAGCTGGACGAGGACGGGGGAGCCGGGCGCGATCGTCGTCCCGATCAGGTCCCCCGGGTCGTCCGGGGTCGAGGCGGCGACGATCTCCATCCCGCCCTCGGCGGTGGGCTGGAGGACCACCCCGGCCGAGGCGCCGGCCAGGACGCGGGCCCGCTCGGCGACGGTCGTCAGGGCGTTCTCGGCGGACGCGCCGGTGAGCAGGGCCGTGGTCACCGCGGCCGCGCCCTCGATCCAGCGTTCCCGCTGCCGGGCCGTCTCGTACAGACGGGCGTTGCCGATGGCGATCCCGGCCTGCGAGGCGAGGACCCGGAGCAGGGCGAGGTCCTCCTCGGTGAAGCGGCCCGCGCGCTTCTCGGTGAGGTAGAGGTTGCCGAAGACCTCGGTGTGGACCCGGATCGGGACGCCCAGGAAGCTGTGCATCTCCGGGTGCCCCTCGGGCACGCCGGAGGAGCGCGGATCGGCCGTCAGGTCGTCGATCCGCAGCGGCCGGGGGTCCTCGACGAGGAGGCCGGTCAGTCCGGTGAAGCCGTCGGGGAGGCGGCCGACGCGCCGCCGCTCCTCCTCCGTCAGGCCGGCGGTGAAGAGTTCGGTGAGCCGCCGGCGCTCGGGGTCGACGACCCCGAGCGCGCCGTAGCGGGCGCCGATCAGCTCGGTGGCGGAGTCCACGACGTGCTGGAGCGTGGCGCGCAGTTCGAGGTCCGTACCGACGCCGAGGACCGCTTCGAGCAGCAGGGGAAGACGGGGCGGGTCCGCGTCCGGGCCTCCGGAGGAACCCTCGTCCCTGTCCTCATCCATGAGCGTCATGGCCCCATTGTCGTATGAATGGGGCCTTTTCGGCGTTTCGGGTACGCCGGAGGGTCACTCCTCCTCGTCGTCGTCGTCGGCGAAGGGGTCCCGCACCGACAGCGGGTCCAGGACCATCGGCTCGACCTTGCCCTCCAGCATCGCGCCGAGGCCCAGGACCGCGCACACGTCGGGCCGTTCGGCGATGTGCACCGGCATCCCGGTCGCCTCGCGCAGCATCTGGTCGAGGCCCGGCAGCAGGGCGGAGCCGCCGACCATCATGATCCCCCGGTCCGCGAGGTCGGCCACCAGGTCCGGCGGGCAGTCCCGCAGCACCTTCCCGATGCCGTCGAGGACCGCCGTCAGCGGGGTGTGGATGGCCTCCCGCACGGCGGCGGTGTCGACGGTCACCGAACGGGCCAGGCCCGTGGCGACGTCCCGCCCGTGGATCTCGGTCCAGGCCGGGCCCTGGGGCGTCAGGCCGTTGCCCCTGAGGGCCAGTTGCAGCGGCCGCACCGACTGGCTCGGCAGCATCAGCTCGTGGTGGTGGCGCAGGTGCTGGATGATCGCGTGGTCGATGGCGTCACCGCCGATCGGCATCCGCTCCGCCGTGACGATCGCGCCCAGCGAGAGCACCGCGACCTGCGTGGTCGCCGCCCCACAGACCATGATCATGGTCGCGGTCGGCTGCTCGACGGGCAGCCCGCAGCCCACGGCCGCCGCGATCAGGGTGTCGACCAGCTCCACCCGGCGCGCCCCGAGCCCCACCAGGGTCTCCACGGTGGCGCGCTGCGCCAGCGGGTCGCTGCCGTGCGGGGTGCACGCGGCGGCGCGCAGCCGGGGCTTGCGGCGCAGCTGCCGGCGCAGCTTCTCGCCCAGGAGGTGACGGAGCATCCGCTGCGCCATCTCGATGTCGACGACCGTGCCGCCCGAGACCGGGCGCACGACCCGGATGTAGTCGGGGGTGCGGCCGGTCATCTTCTCGGCGAGCTCGCCCACGGCGATCAGCGCGCCGGTGCGGACGTTGACGGCGGCGACGCTCGGCTCGTCGACGACGAGTCCGGCCCCCTTGACGAAGACCCGGGTGCGGGAGGCACCCAGGTCGACGGCGACATGGCAGCGGCGCAGCTGCTCGAGGCTGACGGTCATGGCGGATCCTCCGGAGTGCGGTGCCGGCACGTGCGAGGTGGTGCGCGGTCCTCTTCGCATCGTCCGACCGTCCGGCCCCGGGCGCGCGCTGGGCTGCGCCGGGAGGGGGGTGGGGACGCCCCCACGGTGGGCGGACCCTTCCGGAACCGTCCGCAGCCGCCTTTCCGAAACCGTCCGCGGCCGCCCCCCGACACCGTCCGCGGCCGACCCTTCCGGAACCGTCCGCAGCCGTCCGGCTCCGGAGGGTCCGAAGAGATCCGGCGGGGATCCGCCAAAGCCCAGTCAGAGACCAGTCAGGCATCCGTCAGGGATCCGGAGGCGATCCTTCCCGAAGCGGGAGAATCGCGACGCACCGCCGTCGACCTGCGGTTTCCTCACAGGATCCTCACGTTCGCGGCTATCTGACGGCGTGCCGGGCCGCATAGCCTGCGGGCCCCATGGACTACTGCCACGCGTGCCGGCGGCATCTCAACGGGGCCCTCGCCTGCGCCGGGTGCGGGACCCCCGTGGAGGAGCTGCGGTACGAGACCCCCCGCGCCGCCGCTCCCCGGCCGACCCCGGCCGCCGCGCCCGAGCACGTCTACGAACTGGACGTCGTCGAGCCGCCCCGCCCGCCCGCCGGAGGCCGCCGCGCCGCCCGCGCCGCCGCGCGGGGCCGTTCCGCGCGCCGGGGGAGGCGGTCACGGACGCGCCGGGGCCGTACGGTCCTGCTGGCGACGGCCGGACTGGTGCTCGCGGCCGGCACCCTGAGCCTGGCGAAGCTGGCCCTGGAGCCGGCGCCGCCGGGCGGCGTCGCCACGGCCGTCCAGGAGTTGGAGGTCACCGAGACCCCGCTGCCGCCCGACCCCGTCGAGAGCACCGGAATGCCGGACGGCTCCGGCCCGGCCCCGGTGACGGACGCGCCGGACGCCGCCTCCACCCGCCCCCGTCAGGTCGGCGCGGACTCCACCGCCGGGGCCGGTACGGGATCGAGCGCGGGCGTCGGTACGGGACGGGGGACGGGCAAGGGAACGGGCACCGGCTCCGGTGCCGCGCCCGGCTACGGCTCCGGTGGATCCGGCTCCGGCCCCGGCCCGGCCACCGGTCAGGGCGACGGCGGCACCCCGCCGCGATCGCCGGACGCCACGGAGCCGGCCCCTCCTTCCGGCTCGCCCGACGCGACCCCCTCCGAGGGCGACCCGACGCCCTCCGAGCCGGGAGGGTCCGGGGACCCCGGAAAGCCCGGAAGGCCCACGGCCCCGGCCACCACCCCGACGCCGAGCGCCACCCCGTCCCCGGAACCGACCCCCACCTGCACCCGCTTCCTCTGGTGGTGCGTGTAGGAAGCGCAGGAAGTGCGGGAACGAGGAGTCCAGGAACGGGGGCGGCCGCAGAGCCCCGGCCCGCGCCTTACGCCGGGTCCACGCCCAGCATCCGCTTCAGCAGGTCCCGAAGCAGGGCCCGCTCGACCTCGGTCAGCTCGCCGAGCGGCTCGCGCGCGAAGTCGAGCGACTCGCGCAGCCTGCGGGCGACGGCCCGGCCCTCCTCCGTGGGCACGGCCAGCTTGACCCGCCGGTCGTCCGGGGCGGGCCGCCGCTCCACGAGGCCGCGCGCCTCCAGGCGGTCGACTATCCCGGTGATGTTGGACGGCTCGCACTTCAGCTTCTGGGCGATGCGGCGCATCGGCAGCGGTTCGAGCGAGAGCAGGCCGAGGACCCGGGCCTGGGCACCGGTCAGCGCGTGCTGCGCGGCCGCCTGCTCGTACTCCTCGTAGTAGCGCGCCACGACCGTGCCGATCAGCTCGACGACTTCGAGGGTCAGGGGGTCCGTGCGTGAGGTGGCCATGGGGTCCATCCTACCCGGATACTTGACAACATGAAATATCAAGGCGCATGGTTGTTTCAGGCAGTGAACCTTTGTTGATCTGAAGCTTTTCTGGAGGCCGTGCCCATGTCCGCTCTTCCCGCGTCCAGCCGCGAGTGGCACCTCGTCGCCCGTCCGCACGGCTGGCCCGTCCCCGCGGACTTCGCCCTGCGCGAGACCCCGGTCACCGAGCCCGCCGAGGGCCGGATCCTCGTGCGCAACCTGCACTTCTCCGTCGACCCGTACATGCGCGGCCGGATGAACGACGTGAAGTCGTACATCCCGCCGTTCAAGCTCGACCACCCCATGGACGGCGGCGCGGTCGGCGAGGTCGTCGCGTCGAACGCCGAGGGCTTCGCCGTCGGCGACCACGTCCTGCACGGCCTGGGCTGGCGCGAGTACGCCGACGTGCCCGCCCGGCACGCGACCAAGGTCGACCCGGACCTCGCGCCCCTCTCCGCCTACCTCGGCGTGCTCGGCATGACCGGCCTCACGGCCTACGCCGGCCTCTTCGAGGTCGCCTCCTTCAAGGAGGGCGACGCCGTCTTCGTCTCCGGCGCGGCCGGCGCCGTCGGCAGCCAGGTCGGCCAGATGGCCCGGCTCAAGGGCGCCTCCCGGGTCATCGGCTCGGCCGGCTCCGACGAGAAGGTCAAGTGGCTGGTCGAGGAGCTCGGCTTCGACGCCGCCTTCAACTACAAGAACGGCCCGGTCAGGGACCAGCTCCGCGAGGCCGCCCCGGACGGCATCGACGTCTACTTCGACAACGTCGGCGGGGACCACCTCGAAGCCGCGATCTCCTCGCTCAACGTGCACGGCCGCGCCACCATCTGCGGCATGATCGCCCAGTACAACGACACCGAGCCGGTCCCCGGCCCGCGCAACATGGCGCTGATCATCGGCAAGCGGCTGCGCCTCCAGGGCGTCCTCGTCGGCGACCACTACGACCTCCAGGAGCAGTTCGTCCGCGAGGTCGGCGGCTGGCTCGCCGCCGGCGAGCTGAAGCACCGCGAGACCTTCGCCGAAGGCATCGAGAACGGCGTGGACGCCTTCCTCGGCCTGCTGCGCGGCGACAACACCGGGAAGATGATCGTCTCGGTGTGACCCGCTAGGCTTCCCCCAGCCGTCGCGATCGTGGGCGCGAGTCGCGGCGAACCGCAGAAGGAAGTACCCAGCATGTCCATCCAGCACTCCGACGTCCTCTACACCGCGGTCGCCACCGCCGAGAACGGGCGTGACGGACGCGTCGCCACCGACGACGGCAAGCTCGACGTCGTCGTCAACCCGCCCAAGGCCATGGGCGGCTCCGGCGAGGGCACCAACCCCGAGCAGCTCTTCGCGGCCGGCTACAGCGCCTGCTTCCAGGGCGCCCTCGGGGTCGTCGCCCGCAACGAGAACGCCGACGTCTCCGGCTCGACGGTCACCGCCGAGGTCGGCATCGGCAAGAACGACGACGGCTTCGGCATCATCGTCAAGATCTCGGCGACCATCCCGAACGTGGACGCCGAGACCGCCAAGAGCCTCATCGAGAAGGCCCACCAGGTCTGCCCGTACTCCAAGGCGACCCGCGGCAACATCACGGTGGAACTCGCGGTCTGACCCCGGACGCGCACCGTCGTACGAGGACCGCACCCCGGCCGACCGGGGTGCGGTCCTCGCCGCAACCAAGCCCCCCGACCGCCCCCGATAGGGTGACCCCCATGCGTGATCTCGGGGTGGGTTTCGGTTACCTGGTCAAGGGCCAGAAGTGGGTGGCCAAGCACGGTCGGTGGTTCGGATTCGGGCTGTTGCCCGGACTCGTGACCCTCGTCCTCTACGCGGGCGCCCTCGTCGGACTCGGCTACGGCGCCGACGACCTGGCCGCCTGGGCGACCCCGTTCGCCGACGACTGGACCTCGCCCTGGCTCGACGTCCTGCGCGGCACCCTGACGGCCCTCGTCTTCGTCTTCGGGCTCTTCCTCGCCGTCATCACCTTCACCGCCGTCACCCTCCTCGTCGGCCAGCCCTTCTACGAGTCGCTCTCCGAGGCGGTCGACCGCGGTGAGGGCGGCGAGGTGCCCGAGTCCGGGCTCCCGCTCTGGCGCGAGCTGTGGATCTCGGCCCGGGACAGCCTGCGGATCCTGCTGCGGGTCGCGTTCTACGGCATCCTGCTCTTCGCCTGCGGCTTCATCCCGGTGGTCGGCCAGACCGTCGTCCCCGTCGTCGGCTTCTGCGTCTCCGGCTTCTTCCTCACCGAGGAGCTGACCTCCGTCGCCCTCCAGCGCCGGGGCGTCGAGTTCAAGGAGCGGCTGAGCCTGCTCCGCGGCCGCCGGACCGCCGTCCTGGGCTTCGGAGTTCCGCTGACCCTCGCCTTCCTCGTGCCCTTCGTCGCCGTGTTCCTGATGCCCGGAGCCGTCGCCGGCGCCACCCTGATGGCCCGCGACCTGCGCGGCGAGACCTCCGACGAGGACCGGGACGACACGTCTCCGGAAAACCGGCGGCACGACGGCAACCTTCCTCCGTCCGGCGGCGACCAGGGGGTGCACCACCTCCCCCACTGACGAAGGAGCACGATGACCTCCCACCAGCGCAGGACCTCCCACCGGTCCGGGACCGGCCACCGGCGCAGGACCGGCCGCCGCCGCGCCCTCATCGGCGGACTGAGCGCCCTCGGCCTCACCGGCGCCGCCGTCGTCACCAGCACCCTGCTCGCCCCGGCGGGCGCGGCGACGGGCGCCTGGCCCCGGGCCACGGGCAGCGAGCCGGTCGCCACCACCATCGAGGTCTCGGGCACGTACGACGGCGGACTCAAGCGCTTCCACGGCACCGGCGCCCTCGGCTCCGACGGCCAGGACGAGAGCCAGAAGCCGGTCTTCGTCCTCAAGGACGGCGCGGTCCTCAAGAACGTGATCCTCGGCACCCCCGCCGCCGACGGCGTCCACTGCCTGGGCAGTTGCACCCTCCGGAACGTCTGGTGGGAGAACGTCGGCGAGGACGCCGCCACCTTCAAGGGCACCTCGCCGCAGTCCGTCTACACGGTCCACGGCGGCGGAGCCAAGGGCGCCTCCGACAAGGTCTTCCAGTTCAACGGCGCGGGCAAACTGGTCGTGACCAGGTTCCAGGTCTCCGACTTCGGCAAGCTCGTCCGCTCCTGCGGCAACTGCAAGAAGCAGTACCCCCGCTCGATCATCCTCAACGACGTCGACGTCACCGCCCCCGGCACGTCGATCGTCGGCGTCAACGCCAACTACGGCGACACCGCCGCCCTGCGGAACGTACGGATCCACGGCGACGCCAAGAAGAAGATCGAGCCGTGCGTCCGGTTCACCGGCAACAGCACCGGCAAGGAGCCGAAGAAGACCGGCGCCGGACCCGACGGCACCACCTGCCGCTACTCGGCCGGAGACCTCTCCTACGAGTGACCCGGTAGCCCGTCGGACGCGCCCGGTCCTCCCCGCGCCTCCTCCAGGGCCGGGTGCAGCTCCGGCCGGGCCTCCCACCACTCCCGGTGGAAGGCGTTGGTCCGCACGTTCGCCACGTAGGCCTCGGCCGCCGCCCGGTACAGCAGCTCCGCGTGCCGGGCGGGCACCGCCGCCCTGTTCCAGGCCAGCCGGATCCGCCCGTTCACCGGATCACCCTCCAGCGGCCGCAGCACCGTCCCGGCGGCCGGCGGCGCCGTCGGCTGGCTCAGCGAGATCGCCCGGCCCGCCGCGATCAGGTCGTAGTGCATCTTGCGGTCGGCCACCCGGTGCCGGAGCAGCGGGGCGAACCCGGCCCGCGCACAGGCCGCCGTCAGCGCCTCCGGGCCGCCGTCGTCGTCCTCCACCAGCGTCATCCAGGACTCGCCCGCCAGCTCCGCGAGCGCGATCCGCTCCTTCGCGGCCAGCGGGTGGTCCGCCGAAAGACGCACGCAGAACGGCTCCCTGGGGACCAGCGTCCGGGCCGTCGCGCCCTCCGGCAGCGGGACCTCGTGGTCGTTGACCTCCCCGTACAGCACGGCGTCGTACCGGCCCGCGCCCAGCTGCCGGGTCAGCGTGGTCACCGAGTGCTCCACGGTCACCGCGATCTCCCGCCCCACGAGCACCTCTTCGAGCCGCTCCATCAGCCGGTCCACCAGGACGAGCAGGATGCAGCCGAGCCGCAGCGGGGCGTCCGGCGCGACGGCCCGCGCCCCGGCCGCCAGCGCGTCCATCTCGCCGAGCACCAGACGCGCCTTGGCGAGCACGAACTCGCCGAGCGGCGTGGGCTCCACACCGCTGCGGCCGCGCAGGAACAGCTCCCCGCCCGCGACCCGCTCGATCCGCCGCAACTGCGCCGAGAGAGCCGGCTGCGAGACCCCGAGACGCACCGCCGCGCGCCCCAGACTGCCCGCTTCCGCTATCCGGCAGACGGCCTCCAGATGCCTCAACTCCAGCTGCATTTCAGCAGCGTACGCAGCACCGGGCGGCCGCACCATAACCCGCGTCTTATGCCGCATGGGATGTCCCGGAGTGGTCGTGTCCACGCCCATACTCGGCGCGACGATCCGACTTCCCCACTCCGGATCGCACTCCGGACCCCCACTCCGGATCCCCGCCCCGATCCCACACCCCGGATCACCGACCCGGAATCCCCACCCCGGATCCCCCACCTCGAACGGAGCACCCGTGCACCCCTTCAGACTCACGGCGGCCGTGGCCGCCCTGGCGCTCTCGGCGAGCCTCGCGACCGCCCTCGCCGGCCCCGCCACCGCCGCCCCCCAGGCCCCGTCCGGCCCGCAGTCCCAGCCCGTCCCGCCCGGCCACGGCAGGTCCCTCGCCCTGGCCGCCGCCGACACCGCCGCCGAGAGCGGCCTCGACGAACTGCGGCACGGCACCGACGAGGAGCTCGTCCGCACCTCCGTCACCCCCTGGGCGAACGGTCTGTACTACGCCGCCTACGAGCGCACCTACAAGGGCCTCCCGGTCGCCGGCGGCGGCGACGCGGTCGTCCTCACCGACTCCACGGGCGCGGTCCGCGAGGTCACCGGCGTCAAGGCCCCCGCGATCAGGCTCGCCACCACCACCGCCAAGGTCCCCGCGGGCACGGCGCTCGCCACCGCCCGCAAGCAGCTCGCCTCCGTCGAGTCCGCGAGCACCCCCGAACTGACCGTGCTCCTCAAGGCCGGAAAGCCCGTCCTGACCTGGCACACCCTGGTCGTCGGCCGCACCGCGAAGGGCGCCCCCAGCTCCCTCGACACCCACGTCGACGCCCGCACCGGGGCCGTCGCGCAGTCGACCGAGAAGATCCTGCACGCCGACGGCCGCGGCTACCACAACGGCAACGTCACCATCGACACCGCCGCGAGCTCGATGACCGACACCACCCGCGGCTCCTTCAAGTGCGGCGGCCAGAACGGCAGCGCCTACACGGGCACCCCGCCCTGGGGCAACAACGGCGCCAACGACCTGGTCACCGCCTGCGTCGACATCATGTACGCGGCGCAGAAGGAACACTCCATGCTCAAGGAGTGGTTCGGCTACAACGGCCAGAACGGACAGGGCGGCATGGTCCCGGCCCGCGCCGGACTGAGCGAGGTCAACGCGTACTACGACGGTACGAAGACCACCTACGGCCGCAACCGGAACGGCACCAACCAGCTCACCGGCATCGACGTCGTGGCCCACGAGTACGGCCACGAGATCTTCGACCGCACCCCGGGCAGCGCCGGCTCCTCCAACGAGAACGGCGGCCTCAACGAGTCCACCGGAGACATCTTCGGCGCGCTCACCGAGCACTACGCCAACAACCCCAACGACACCCCGGACTACACGGTCGGCGAGAAGCTGAACTTCACCGGCAACAACCAGCCGATCCGCAACATGTACAACCCGTCGCTGATCAACAACGACCCCAACTGCTACACCCAGCTGACCTCGGGCACCGAGGTGCACGCGGCGGCCGGACCCCAGAACCACTGGTTCTACCTCCTCGCCGAGGGCTCCAACCCGGGCGGCGGCAAGCCCAACAGCCCCATATGTTCCGGCGGCCCCTCCTCCGTGACCGGCATCGGCATCCAGAAGGCCGGCAAGGTCTTCATGGGCGCCCTGCTCATGAAGACCTCGTCCTGGAACCACCTGGCCGCCCGCAGGGCGACCCTGACCAGCGCCAAGAACACCTACGGCAGCGCCGAGTGCAACGCGGTGAAGGCCGCCTGGAACGCGGTCGGCGTCCCCGCCCAGTCCGGTGAGACCGACTGCGGCGGCTCCACCAACCCGGACTTCTCGCTCGCCCTGAACCCGTCCTCGGGTTCGGTCCAGCCGGGCGCCTCCGTCACCTCCACGGTCAACACCAGCACCGTCGGCGGCAACGCGCAGACCGTCCAGCTCTCCGCGAGCGGCGCCCCGAGCGGCGTCACCGTCTCCTTCAGCCCCACCTCGGTGACCTCCGGGAACTCCTCCACGATGACCGTCCAGGTCGCGGCGGGCACCGCCAACGGCACGTACCCGATCACCGTCACCGGCACGGGCTCCGCCACCCACACCGTCACCTACCAGCTGACGGTCGGCACGACGACCCCGCCCACCGGCTGCGCCAACGCCCAGCGCACCTACCAGGGCAGCCTGACGTCCGGCCAGACCGCGATCCAGCCCGACGGCTCGTACTACTACGCGGCGGCGTCCGGCACCCACACGGGCTGCCTGCGCGGCCCGGCCGGGCAGGACTACGACCTGTACCTGCAGAAGTGGAACGGGTACGGCTGGACCGACGTGGCCGTGGGCGGCACGGCGACCGCCGACGAGAACACCAGCTACTACGGCACCGCCGGCTACTACCGGTACGTGGTCCACGCGTACAGCGGCTCCGGTGCCTACACGCTGGGTCTGAGCGCCCCGTAGCGGGCCGGGGGTCCCATCACGGGGTCCCGCGCCGGGCGGCCGACCCGAACGGCCGCCCGGCGTCCGCGCGCCCGGGACCCCTCAGCCCGCCCCGACCTCGGCGAGGACGAAGCCCGGCCGGTCCGGGCCCGCGTCCGCGAGCCGCTCCCCGTCCGGGCCCCAGACCCCGGCGCCGCCCCGCCCCACCCCGTCCTCGTTGGCCCCGAGGACGTTGCCGAGCACCACGTACAGGCCGAAGTCCCGGGCCCGCACCGGATACACCTCGGTGAACGAGTCGTTGCCCCCGGTCAGCACCGAACTCGCCAGGTAGACCGCGCAGCCGTCGGCCGCCGCCCGCTCGGCCAGGTCCGGGAAGCGGTTGTCGTAGCAGGTGGCCGTCGCGAACCGGACCCCGTCGAGCGCGAACCGCCCGTCCTCCGCGCCCGCCGCGAAGACCTCCCGCTCGACGCCGTACAGGTGCCGCTTGTCGTAGCGGGCGAGGAGCCCGCCGTCCGGGCCGATCACCAGCGAGGTGATGCCGGGCCGCCCGTCCGCCGTCCGCACCGGCCCGTTGACCACGGCCGCCGCCGACACCGCGCGGCACGCCTCCCGGACGGGGTCGAGCCGGGGATCGTCCTCGGCGAGGACCAGGCCGGGGGAGTCCCGTACCAACGAGGGCTCGTACCCGCTGAGGCAGAGCTCGGCGAAGACGACCACGCGGGCCCCCGCCTCCCCGGCCTCCCGGACCAGACCGGCGACGGTCCGCGCGTTGGCGTCGATGTCCCCGGCGACCGGGGCGAACTGGGTGGCTGCGACGATCATGACCCCCATCATCCCGCCCGTGGACCGGCGCGGGTCAGGAAGGGTCCTCGCCGCCGTACAGCAGCCGTACGAAGTCCCGGAAGGCGCCCGGCATGTCGACCGCCGACGGGTCCAGGAGCCACTGGTACTGGAGGCCGTCCATCACCGCCGTGAGCAGCGGCGCCGCGCGCTCCGGGGTGAGGCCGCCGGGCAGCCGCTCGCCGAACTCCAGGCGCAGCACCTCGGCCATGTGCGCCCGGACCTGGGCGTACCGCTCGGTGAAGAACTCCCGCGCCGGATGCCCGTCCGTGACGCTCTCGCCGAGCAGCGCGGAGAAGGTCTGCACGATCCCGGGGCGCATCGCGTTGTACTCGACGAGGGAGTCGACCAGGTCGAGGCGCCAGCCCTCGCGGCCCCCGCCGCCGCTGGTGTCCCAGTGGTCCCGCTCCTCCAGGACCGCGACGAGCAGGGCCTCCTTGGTCGGGAAGTAGTGCAGCAGCCCCTGCTGGGTCAGCCCGACGCGCTCGGCGACGGCGGCGAGGGTCGCGCCCCGGTAGCCGCGCTCGGCGATCACTTCGAGGGCGGCGCGCACGATGACCGCGCGCCGCTCCTCGCTCCTGGCCCGCACCATCCCCGGGGCTCCCTTCCGAAAGTCCGTCCGGACAGGACCGTACCTCTTCATACAAGTAACAGAATCATCACATCACCTACCTCCTTACAGGGAGATCGGTGCACGATGGGGCCATCGGTACGTCGACGAGGAGGTACGGCCATGGCGGAGACGGGTACGGGCGCGGGCACGGAGACGGACGCGGCGGGGGAGGCCGCCCGGGAGGCGGCCGTCGAGGCGGCGCTCGGCAAGCTCGACCTGGACGCCAAGGCCCGGCTGCTCGGCGGCCGGGACATGTGGAGCCTGCACCCCCTGCCGGAGATCGGCCTCGCGTCCCTGGTCCTGTCCGACGGCCCCGTCGGCGTCCGGGGCGTCCGCTGGACCGCCGACGACCCCTCCGTCGCCCTGCCCTCCCCGACCGCGCTCGCCGCCGCCTGGGACCCCGCGCTCGCCCGCCGGGCCGGCCGGCTCCTCGCCCAGGAGGCCCGCCGCAAGGGCGTCCACGTCCTGCTCGCCCCCACCGTCAACCTGCACCGCAGCCCCCTCGGCGGCCGCCACTTCGAGGCCTGCTCCGAGGACCCGCTCCTCACCGGCGCGATCGGCACCGGCTACGTCCTGGGCGTCCAGGACGGCGGGGTCGGCACCACCGTCAAGCACTTCGTCGCCAACGACGCCGAGACCGACCGCTTCACCGTCGACAACCGCGTCGCCCCCCGGCCCCTCCGCGAGCTCTACCTCGCCCCCTTCGAGGCCATCGTCAAGAACGCCCGGCCCTGGGGGATCATGACCGCGTACAACCAGGTCAACGGCGTGACCATGACCGAACACCACCACCTGGTGAACGAGGTTCTGCGCGGCGAGTGGGGCTTCGACGGCGTCAACGTCTCCGACTGGATGGCCGCCCGCTCCACCGCCGGGGCGCTCCGGGGCGGCCTCGACCTCGCCATGCCGGGCCCGGTCACCGTCTACGGCGAGGCCCTGGCCGCCGCCGTCCGCGCCGGTGAGGCGGACGAGTCCGCCGTCGACACCGCCGTACGCCGCGTCCTGCGGCTCGCCGCCCGCGTCGGCGCCCTCGAAGGCGCCCCGCCGGCCGTCACCGCACCCCCCGCCCCGATCGACGGCCCCGCCCTGGCCCGCGAACTCGCCCACCGCGGCTTCGTCCTGCTCCGCAACGAACCCGCTGCCGTACACAACGAGCCTGCCGCCGTACGCAACGAGCCCGCTGCCGTACGGGACGAACCCGCCGCCGTACGCACCGGGACCCCCGTCCTCCCCCTCGCCCCCAACACCACCGTCGCCCTCTCCGGCGCCGCCGCACGTGACGCCCGTGTCCTCGGCGGCGGTTCCGCCCAGGTCTTCCCCGACCACGTCGTCTCCCCGCTCGACGGCCTCGCCGCCGCCCTGCCCGCAGGGGCCCTGACGTACGCGGTCGGCGCCGACCCCAGCGACGAACCCGCCCCCGCCGGGCAGGGCTTCGCCCTCCGCGCCCGCTGTCGCGACGCCGCCGGGAACCTCCTCGGCGAGGGCTCCCTGCCCAGCGGCCAGGTCCAGTGGATCGGCGGCGACCTGCCCGACGGCGTCACCCACGAGGCCCTCGCCTCCGTCGAGGTCGTCGGCACCTTCACCCCGCGCGAGACCGGCGCGCACTCCTTCGGCACCCGCGGCCTCGGCGCCTTCGTCCTCACGGTCGACGGCGAGACCGTCTTCGACGGCGTCCAGGCCATGGGCTCCGAGACCGACCCCTTCGAGGCCTTCTTCGGCTCCCCGGTCGTGCGCGGCGAGGTCCCGCTCACCGCCGGAGCGACCGTCGAGGTCTCCCTGCTCCACACCCTCGACAAGGAGTTCGCGGCCCCGCTGCCGGCCGTCGCCTTCTCCCTCGTCCACCTCGGTCCGCGCCGCGACCCCGACGAACTGATCGCCGAAGCCGTCGGGGCCGCCCGCGCCGCCGACACCGCCGTCGTGGTCGTCGCCACCACCGAACGCGTCGAGTCCGAGGGCTTCGACCGCGCGGACCTCGCGCTCCCCGGCCGCCAGGACGACCTCGTACGGGCCGTCGCCGCCGCCAACCCGAACACCGTGGTCGTGGTCAACGCCGGCTCCCCGGTCGAGATGCCCTGGCGCGAGGACGTGGCCGCGGTCCTGCTCACCTGGTTCCCCGGCCAGGAGGGCGGCGCCGCCCTCGCCGACGTCCTCACCGGCGCCGAGGAGCCCGGCGGCCGCCTCCCCACCACCTGGCCCGCCGTCCTCGCCGACGCCCCCGTCACCGACGTCGTCCCCGTCGACGGGGAACTCGTCTACGCCGAGGGCCCCTTCATCGGCCACCGTGCCTGGGACCGGGACGGCCGGACCCCCGCGTACGCCTTCGGCCACGGCCTCGGCTACACCACCTGGTCGTACGACTCCCTGGTCGCGGGCCCCGACACGGCCACCGTCCGGCTCACCAACACCGGCGACCGGCCGGGCCGCGAGACCGTCCAGGTCTATCTGGCGCCCGCCCCCTCCTCCGGCGCCGCCGAGCGCCCGGCCCGCCTCCTCGCGGGCTTCGCGAGCGTCGGGGCGGGGCCCGGCGAGACCGTCGAGGCCGTGATCGCGCTCTCCCGCCGCGCCTTCGAGATCTGGGACGAGGAGCGGGACGACTGGACCTTCGTCCCCGGGGCATACGAGGTCAGGGCCGCCCACTCCCTCGACGACGTGCGCCTGACGGCCGTCCTGGAGGTCGACTGACCCTCCGGCGCGGCCCCGCGGAGAGACCGGGCCCCGGGGCGGAACCTGACATCCGCCCCGGGGTCCTCACTCCGCCGTGATCCGCCGGTACGCCAGCTCCGCGAGCCGCGCCTGACCGTCCCGGCTCGGATGGAACCAGTCCCAGGGGCTCAACTGGGCGCCGTCGAAGCGGAACCGGTGGACCGCCCCGCCGTCGTACCGGCAGCGCTCGTCCTTCGCGCAGACCTCCGCGAGGACCCCGTTGTACGCGTCCACCCGCTCCGCCACCGTCGTGCGCCGCCGCTCGGCCTCGGGCCCGAGGTTCGTCGCGTCCGCCAGCATCGCGCCGCAGATGCCCAGGTCCCACACGCCCGCCGCGCCGCCGAGCCGTCCCGTCGACCACAGGTGCTTCAGGTCCGGCACGCTCGCCACGTACACCTGCGCCTTCGGCGCCGCCGCCCGCAGCCGGGCGAGCGCCGCCGTGAACGAGGCGCGGAAGTCCGCGACCGGGGTCATCAGGGCCGGGGTCGGCCGGCAGGCGTCGTTCGCGCCCATCATCACCGTCACCAGCTCCGGCTTCCGGGCCGCCGCGGCGGTCATCTGCTCCGGGAGCTCGGCCATCCGCGCCCCCGTCCGCGCCAGGTTCCAGCTGCGGCCGGCCGCCTTCTCCGGGCCCAGGAGGCGCAGCGCCAGGCTGTTGACGGCCGTGTCGGTCCCCGTCGCCCAGGAGGCCTCCGGGCAGTCCGAGAGGAGCGAGCAGGCGTCGAAGGCGCGGGTGACGGAGTCGCCGACGGCGGCGAGGGAGGAGGGGGAGGCGTTCCAGGAGGAGGTGGGCGTGGGGGCGGGAGTCGGCGTGCTCCTGGCGGGGGCCGCCTTCTCCGGGGTCCCGGACGAGCATCCGGCCAGCGCCCCGGCGCACAGCAGCGCGGCCGTCGCGGTGGCGACGGCGGTGCGGAAACGGCGTCGGCCGAGCATCCCCGGCCCCTCCTTCGGCGTCCTCGCGGGTGAAAGCTTCGTGTGCACGGTCATCGGTCCGACCGTACGTCACCCCGACGACGGTGCGGCACGGTAGCTTTTCCCCCGTCGAACCAGAGGCGCCCTCGCCGACCGGCTCCGGTAAATTACATCACGTCACAACCTGTCCCCTTTTTGAGGGTTTGTGAAGATCAGCTCCCGATGATGTTTACTGAGGCCGCTGGGAAAGGCGAACCTCGTCCCACACTGGAGGTCCCGGTGACGACACGTGGAGTCCTGTACGTACACTCCGCACCGCGCGCGCTCTGCCCGCACGTCGAATGGGCGGTGGCGGGCGTCCTCGGTGCGAGGGTCCAGCTCGACTGGATCCGCCAGCCGGCGTCCCCCGGCACCTGGAGAGCCGAACTCTCCTGGAAGGGCGAGACCGGCACGGCCTCCCGGATCGCCTCCGCCCTCCGGGGCTGGCGGATGCTCCGCTTCGAGGTCACGGCTGAGCCCTGCCCCACGGCCGAGGGCGAGCGCTACAGCGCCACCCCCGACCTGGGCATCTTCCACGCCGTCACCGGAATGCACGGCGACATCCTGGTCCCCGAGGACCGCCTCCGGGCCGCCCTGGCGCGCTCCGCGCAGGGCGAGACCCCCCTGGAGGCCGAGATCGCCAAACTCCTCGGCAAGCCCTGGGACGACGAACTGGAACCCTTCCGCTACGCGGGCGAGGGCGCCCCGGTCCGCTGGCTCCACCAGGTCGTCTGACACCCCCGCGACACGCCGGAGGCCCGCCCCCCGATCGGGGAGCGGGCCTCCGGTGCGTCCGTACCGACCGGATCAGACCGTACGGAACGCCAGAACCACGTTGTGGCCGCCGAAGCCGAAGCTGTTGTTGATCGCGGCGACCGTGCCCTCCGGGAGGGGGCGGGCCTCGCCGCGGACGATGTCCGCGTCGATCTCCGGGTCCAGCTCGTCGACGTTGATGGTCGGCGGGGCGAGGCGGTGGTACAGCGCCAGGACCGTCGCGACGGTCTCGATGCCGCCCGCGCCGCCCAGGAGGTGACCCGTCATCGACTTCGTCGCGGAGATCGCGACGTGGTCCAGGTCGTCGCCCAGGACATTCCGCAGCGCCTTGATCTCGGCGGTGTCGCCCTGCGGCGTCGACGTGGCGTGCGCGTTCAGGTGCACGACCTCCGACGGCTTCAGGTCCGTCGAGTCCAGCAGGTTCCGCATCGCGGCCGCGATGCCCCGGCCGGTCGGCTCGGGCTGCGCGATGTGGTGGCTGTCGGCCGACAGGCCCTGGCCCAGGACCTCGCAGTAGACGCGCGCGCCGCGCGCCTTCGCGTGCTCCTCGGACTCCAGGACCACGACGCCCGCGCCCTCGCCGAGCACGAAGCCGTCACGGCCGGTGTCGTACGGGCGCGAGGCCTTCTCGGGCTCGTCGTTGCTCTTGGACATCGCCATCATGTTGGCGAAGGCGGCGATCGGCAGCGGGTGGATCGCGGCCTCGGTGCCACCGGCGACGACGACGTCCGCACGGCCGGTGCGGATCATCTCGACGGCGTAGCCGATCGCCTCGGCGCCCGACGCGCACGCGGAGACCGGGGTGTGGACGCCCGCCCGGGCGTTCACCTCCAGACCCACGTTCGCCGAGGGGCTGTTGGGCATGAGCATGGGGACGGTGTGCGGGGAGACGCGACGGACGCCCTTCTCCTTCAGCACGTCGTACTGGTCGAGCAGCGTGGTGACGCCGCCGATGCCGGAGGCGATGACGGAACCGAGCCGCTCGGGCGCGATCTTCTCGTCCTCGCCGGCGGGAGCGGTGTAGCCCGCGTCGGCCCACGCCTCGCGGGCCGCGATCACGGCGAACTGCGCCGAGCGGTCCAGCTTGCGGGCCAGCGGACGGGGAAGGACCTCGCCGGGGTCGACGGCGGCCGTCGCGGCGATCTTGACGGGCAGCTCGGCGAAACGTTCGCCCTCGAGCGGACGGACGCCGGAGCGCCCCGCGATCAGACCTTCCCAGGTCGATGCGGAGTCGCCACCCAGCGGTGTGGTTGCGCCGATACCGGTGACGACCACGGTGCGATTGGTCGAGCTCACAGGAATTCGTTCTCCATGTGTGTGATGGTCGGAATGCGGCGCCACCGCCGGGTGGCTGACCGGAACAGCGAGGGCCGGATCAGCCCTGGTTCTTCAGGATGTAGTCGACGGCGTCGCCCACGGTCTTGAGGTTCTTGACGTCCTCGTCCGGGATCTTGACCTCGAACCGCTCCTCGGCGGCGACGACGACCTCGACCATGGACAGCGAGTCGACGTCCAGGTCGTCGGTGAAGGACTTGTCCAGCTGGACGTCCTCGGTCGGGATGCCGGCGATCTCGTTGACGATCTCGGCGAGACCTTCGACGATCTGCTCCTGGGTGAAGGCCATGGTGGCGCTCCTTCTGTGATTGCTTCGGTAAGGGGCTTCCGGGAGATCCGGGTGCCTAGGGGAGGGTAACGACCGTCGCGGCGTAGACGAGACCCGCCCCGAAGCCGATGACGAGCGCGGTGTCGCCGCTCTTCGCCTTCCCGGTCGCCAGGAGCCGCTCCATGGCGAGCGGGATCGAGGCGGCCGAGGTGTTGCCGGTGGTCTCCACGTCACGGGCGACCGTGACGTGCTCCGGCAGCTTCAGAGTCTTCACCATCGAGTCGATGATCCGCATGTTCGCCTGGTGCGGGATGAAGACGTCCAGGTCGTCCGCCGAGATGCCGGCGGCGTCCAGGGCCTGCTGGGCGACCTTCGCCATCTCGAAGACGGCCCAGCGGAAGACCGCCTGACCCTCCTGCGTGATGGCGGGGAACTTGATCTCGCCCTGCGAGTCGAGCGGCAGGTTCGAGGCGTCGCCCCCGTGGAACGCGTCCCACGGGACGGTCTGCTTGATCGTCGTCGCCTTGTCGCCCTCGGAACCCCAGACCGTGGGGCCGATGTGCGGCTCGTCCGACGGACCGACGACCACGGCACCGGCGCCGTCGCCGAACAGGAAGGCCGTCGCGCGGTCCTCCAGGTCCGTCAGGTCGCTGAGCCGCTCGACGCCGATGACGAGCACGTACTCCGCGGAACCCTCGACGATCATGCCCTTGGCGAGCGTCAGGCCGTAGCCGAAGCCCGCGCAGCCGGCGGAGATGTCGAACGCGGCGGGCTTGCCGGCGCCGATGCGGTCCGCGATCTCCGTCGCGATCGCCGGGGTCTGGTGGAAGTGCGACACCGTGGAGACGACCACGGCGCCGATCTGCTCCGGGCGGATCCCGGCGTCCGCGATGGCCTTGCCGGAGGCCTCCACCGACATCGCGGCGACGGTCTCCTCCGGAGAGGCCCAGTGACGGGTGGCGATGCCGGAGCGCGAGCGGATCCACTCGTCGGACGAGTCGATCTTCTCGAGGATCACCTCGTTCGGCACGACCCGGGTGGGACGGTAGCCGCCCACGCCGAGGATCCGCGCGTACGGGGCGCCCTTGCTGGGCTTGATCTTCGACATGCTTCTCGACACTCCTAGTCAGACGGCCGCGTGCTCGGCGACGAGCGTACGGGCCGCGTCGAGGTCGTCGGGAGTCTTCAGGGCGACCGTGGCCACATCCGGCAGGGCCCGCTTGGCGATGCCGGTCAGGGTGCCGCCGGGGCAGACCTCGATCAGCGCCGTCGCGCCCAGGTCGCGGAAGGTCTCCATGCACAGGTCCCAGCGGACCGGGTTCGCCACCTGGCCGACCAGACGGGACACCACCTCGGCGCCGTCCATGACGACCTGGCCGTCCTTGTTGGAGACGTAGCGGGTGGTCGGGGCGGACGGCGACAGCAGGGCCGCCGCCTCCTCCAGCTTCGCCACCGCCGGGGCCATGTGGTGGGTGTGGAAGGCGCCGGCGACCTTGAGCGCCACGACCCGGCGGACGCCCTCGGGCTTGTCCGCCTCCAGGGCGGCCAGCTGCTCCAGGGTGCCGGCGGCCACGATCTGGCCCGCGCCGTTCACGTTCGCGGCCGTCAGGCCGAGCTTCTCCAGGTGCGGGACGGTCACCTCGGGGTCACCGCCGAGCAGCGCGGACATGCCGGTCGCCGTGATCGCGGCGGCCTCGGCCATCGCGAGTCCGCGGGTCCGCACGAGGCGCAGCGCCGCCGTGTCGTCGAGGACGCCCGCGAACGCGGCCGCGGTGAACTCGCCGACGCTGTGACCGGCGACCACGCCGGGCGCCAGGTCGTCGCCGAGCGCGGCGGCGGAGAGCAGACCGGCGGCGACGAGCAGGGGCTGCGCCACGGCGGTGTCACGGATCTCGTCCGCGTCCGCCTTCGTGCCGTAGTGGGCGAGGTCGAGCCCGATGGCGTCGGACCAGGCCGCCACGCGGTCGGCGGCGCCGGGGAGTTCGAGCCAGGGGGTCAGGAAGCCGGGCGTCTGGGCGCCTTGGCCGGGAGCGACGAGTACGAGCACCCTCACACTCTCTCTTGGGGACGGCTCCGAGCGCCCGTGGGGACAAGGACGAAGAACCGTCGGGGGAATTGTTGGTGTTCGACAAAAGTCTAGGACTGCGTCTCCCCGTCGGCCAAGCGTCCCAGGATGAGCGCGATCCGCAGGGTGAAGGCGGAACGGACGTCGGAGGGTGACCAACCGGTGACGTCGGTCACACGTCGAAGCCGGTAGCGCACGGTGTTCGGGTGGACGAAGAGCATCCGCGCCGCGCCT
Organism: Streptomyces sp. NPDC098101; assembly: GCF_044760185.1. Lineage (NCBI taxonomy): Bacteria > Bacillati > Actinomycetota > Actinomycetes > Kitasatosporales > Streptomycetaceae > Streptomyces > Streptomyces sp. NPDC098101. The sequence goes on from NZ_JBIWAS010000002.1 coordinate 634,590, forward strand.
TCCAGGCTGCTCGCCTGCTCCAGGTACACACTGAGAGTTTCCAGAAGCGCCGACCCGGCTTCTTCCAGCGGTCTGTAGATCTCCTCCACCAACTGCTCGCGCGCCGACGGGTCCGAGGCGATCGCGCGCTCCGGCAGGAGATCGTCCGCGAGGACCGGGCGGGGGGCGTCCTGCCAGGCCGAGCAGGCCTTGAGACCGGCCGCGGCGGCCTGCGCGGAACGGGTCGCCGCCAGCAGGTCGGGGACCACCGGACCGGCCACCACCGGACCCGCCGCGTACGGTCCGATCAGGGCCTTCGCCACCGCGAGGGGGTTGTCGTTGCCGCCGGCGATCACGACGAGCCGGTTTCCGAGGACCCCGGTGAGGACCTGGAGCTTGGCGTGCCGGGCGGCCCTGCGGATGGCCTCCACCGTCAGCTCGCTGTCCCCGTCCGGGGCCGTGCCGAGCAGCACGCACACGTGGTCCGGGGAGTTCCAGCCGAGTGCGGCGGCCCGCGAGACCGCGCCCTCGTCCGCCTCGCCGGACAGCACGGCGTTCACCACGAGTGACTCCAGGCGCGCGTCCCACGCGCCCCGGGCCTCGGCCGCCTGCGCGTACACCTGGGCGGTGGCGAAGGCGATCTCCCGGGCGTAGACGAGGAGCGCCTCGCGGAGCACCGACTCGTCGCCGGGGGCGGCGACCTCCTCGATCGCCGACTCCATGACCTCGATGGTGGTCCGGACCATCTCCACGGTCTGGCGCAGGGTGATCGCCCGGGTCAGCTCGCGGGGCGCGGTGCCGAAGACGTCCGTGGAGATCGCCTGCGGGGTCTCCGGGTGCCGGAACCACTCCGTGAACGCGGCGATGCCGGCCTGGGCGACCAGACCGATCCACGACCGGTTCTCGGGCGGCATCGCGCGGTACCACGGCAGCGTCTCGTCCATGCGCGCGATGGCACCGGCGGCGAGCCGCCCGGAGGACTGTTCGAGGCGCTTCAGGGTCGCGGAGTGCGGGTGGGAGGCGTTCACGGGTTCAGGCACGGGGACAAGACTGCCTTATCCGGACGCCGGCGTGCGGGGGCGGGGCGGGATCGCCTCCGGCGCGGGCGGGACGGGGTGGTTACGGTGGGGCACGTGATACGCATCCAGCGCGCGGGCGAGCGGTACCCCGGGGGCGACCCGGCGACCGGCGTCGAGACCCGGCACGCCTTCTCCTTCGGCCCGCACTACGACCCCGACAACCTCCGCTTCGGTTCGCTGGTCGCCTGCAACGAGGAGCGGCTCGCACCGGGGGCCGGGTTCGACGAGCACCCGCACAGTCACACCGAGATCGTCACCTGGGTCGTGTCGGGCGAGCTCACCCACCGCGACTCGACGGGCCGCGCGACGCTCGTCCGCGCGGGCGACCTCCAGCACCTGAGCGCGGCGTCCGGCGTCCGCCACGTCGAACGCAACGACGGCGACGCCCCACTGGTCTTCGTACAGATGTGGCTCGCCCCGCCCTCGTTCGACGGGAAGCCGTCGTACGAGGTGGTCCGGGGCACGGGAGAAAACCTCGCGTACGAGGTCCCCGGCGCGACCCTCCGCGTCCACCGCCTGGGGAACGACGAACGGTCACCCCTCCCGGACGCCGACTTCGTCTACGTCCACGTGACGCGCGGCACGATCCGCGTCGGCACCGAGCACCTCACCCCCGGCGACGCGGCCCGCCTCACCGACGAGAAGGACCTCGCCCTGCTCGCGACCGGCGACGCGGAGGTCCTGGTGTGGGAGATGCGGCGCGCGGCTGCTTGAAGCGGTGGTGCGGCATCGTCACGCCGGAAGGGCGGCTCCACGGAGTACCCGTTCTCCCGGCGGAGCCCCCCGGTCTTATCCGGCGGAATCGTGCGCAATGGTCCAATAGGTCATCAATTCTTCCGCTTCCTCCTGTTGCCCGAGTTCACGGAAGACCGTGACCGCTTGGTCGAGGACGATCATGGCCTCCTCGAACCGGCCCAGATCGTTGAGCGCGATACCTGTGTTGCCCAGAGCCGAGCCCTCGTTGAAGCGGTCGTCGTGCTCGCGGAAGACGGTGACCGCCGGCGTGAAGGCCTTGATGGCCTCCTCGAACCGCCCCGCTTGGTACTGCGCGAATCCCAGGCGGAACAGCGCCCTGCCTTCCGCGGGGCGGTCGTGGACCTCGCGGAAGGCGGCGACCGACAGGGTGAGGTGGCTGATCGCCTCTTCGAGCCGCTCTGTTTCGCCGAGCGCGTCGCCGAGGCTGAGCAGTGCCCGGGCCTCTCCGCGCCGGTCGCCCGCCTCCTGACGGATGGCCAGCTCCCGGGTGTGGGCGTCGATGGCCGCCTCCGGACGGTCCAACGCGATCAGCGAGGTGCCGAGGTTGCCCAGGGCTTGGCCTTCGAGGTGTCGGTCGCCCAGCTTCCGGAAGATAGTGACCGCCTGGGTGTGGACGTCCACGGCTTGCTCGAACTGCTTCGCTTCGCGGAGCGCGGTCCCGAGATTGTCCAGCGCCCTGCCCTCGCTGTGGAGGTCGCCGAGCTCGCGGAACGTGGCCGCCGCCCGGGTGTGGGCGTCGACGGCCTCTTCGACGCGCCCCACCGCTTGCAGGGCGAGGGCGCGGTTGTCCCGTGCCCAGGCTTCACGGTGGCGGTCGTGCAGCTCCCGGAAGAGGGTGACCGCCCCGGTGTGGGCTTCGATGGCCTCCTCGAACCGCTCCACTGCCTGGAGGGAGCTGCCGCGGTTGTCCAGGACTCGTGCTTCGCCGTGGCGGTCGCGCAGCTCCCGGAAGATGACGGCCGCCCGGGTATGGGCGTCGACGGCCTCCTCGAGGCGTCCCGACGCACCGAGGTTGGTGCCGAGGCCGTCCAGCGCTTCGGCTTCACCGTGGCGATCGCCGAGGGCCCGCTGGATCGCCAGGCTCCGGGTGTGGGCTTCGACGGCCTTGTCGAACTGCCGCACCTCTCCGAGCACGGTGCCGAGGTTGTTCAGTGTCTGGGCTTCGCCGGCGCGGTCCTCGACTTCGTCCCAGATCGCCAGGCACTCGACGTAGGTGTCGATGGCCTCTTCGAACCGTCGCACCTTCCACAACGCGTTGCCCAGGCTGTTCAGCAATCCGCCTTCGTTGTCGCGGTCGCCTCGGTCGCGGCAGATGGGCAGGGCGGTGTTGACGAGTGCGATCCAGTCGTCGAAGTAGCGGCGGTCGTCAAGGTACGGGGCGATGCTGAGCACGAGGTGGGGAACGGTGGCGGCGTGTCCGAAGGCCGGGGCGACGGTGGCGGTGGCGATCAGATTGTCGCGTTCGGCGTCCAGCCACGCGAAGGCGGCGACCCGGTCCGGGAAGTGTTCGGCGGGAGGGCCGAACGGATGGACCAGGTGGGTGCCGGCGGCTTTGGCGGTGTCCTCGTAGTGGGCGAACAGGCGGGCGCGGGCGGCGTCGCGTTGATCGGGGGCTGCTTGGGCGAGGCCGTGTTCGGCGGCGTGGAGGCGGACCAGGTCGTGCATACGCCAGCGGCCCCAGACGGCGCCGAGTTCGATGAGGTGGGCGTCGGCGAGGTGCCGCAGGAGTTCTTCGACCTGGTCGGGGGCGGCGTCGGCGAGGTGGGCCGCGGCTTCGGTGGAGAGGGCGGGGCCGGGGTTGAGGGGCAGGAGGCGAAAGAGCCGGGCCTGGTCGTCGGGCAGGAGCCGGTAGGACAGGTCGAAGGCGGCGCGGACCGCGCGGTCGGGGCGGGCCAGCTTGTCCAGCCGGCTGTGCTCGGCCCGAAGATCGGTGGCCAGGGAGGCGACGGGTCGGGTGGGTGTGGCGGCCAGCGTGGCGGCGGCAATGCGGAGTGCGAGCGGGAGGCCGGCGCACAGGCGGGCGATCAGGACGGCTGACGCGGGATCGTCGGTGACGCGGGTGTCGTCGTTTCCGCGTGCGTGGCGCACGGCGAGGTCGAGCAGGTCGGTGGCGGCGCCCTCGTCGAGGGTGTCGAGGTCGTGGAGGCGCGCGTCGAGGCCGTCGAGCGTGTGGCGGGAGGTGACCAGGGCGGCGGTGATCCCGTCGGTGGGCAGCAGGGGGGAGGCTTGGCCGGTGGTGGAGGCGTTGTCGATGACGACGAGGACGCGTCGGCCTTCGGCGGCGTAGGCGGCCAGGACGCTCCGGTAGAGCCGCTGCCGGTCTTCCAGGCTGTGGGGGATGTGCTCGCCGGGCACGGCCAGGGCGCGCAGCAGGCCTTCCAGGGCACGTTCGGGGGAGAGACGGCGTTCGGAGTCGTATCCGGCGAGGTCGGTGAACAGCACGCCGCCGGGGAACCAGCCGGGTTGCCGGAGGGCGAGGGCGGCGGTCTGGACGGCGAGTTCGGTCTTGCCGATGCCGGCCAGCCCCGACACCGCGCTCACCAGGACCGCGCGTTGCGGTGCCCCGCCCCCGTCGTCATCGAGGACGGGGGCGGGGAGGGGGGCGAGGTCTGCGAGGAGCTGCTCGACGTGCCGGTCCCGGCCGGTGAAGGCCGGTGCCCGGGGAGGCAGACCGGACAGCGCCGGGGTGACGGCGGGCGGCAGCTGTACGGTGATGTCCCGGCCCTGGACGACGGCGTGGAAGAAGACCCCACCGCTGACCGTGTTGACGGTTGCACCGCCCTCGCGGGCCTCGCCCGTGCCGGTCACGGCGTGGGGTTGGCGGGACCGCCTCCGGAGGTCGGGGAAGCGGGCGGGGCGGGAGGCGCGCCGAAGGTGAAGCTGCCGGAGAAGTCCTTGCCCTGCAGGACCGGACCGTTCAGTGTCCCGCCCGTGATCGAGTTCAGCACCACACCGTCCTGATCCCGCAGTGCGGCGGCCTGCTGCTGCCATGCCGCGAGACCGGCACGGAAGTCGGCGTCGACGGCCGCCCGGAGCGCCAACGCCGTGCTCAGCTCCTGCGCGCGCCCCTGGTCGTCCGGTTCCTCGGACAGGCGCACCAGTTCCACCTCCCCGGTGCTGACCGCGGGAGCCTGTTCCCCGGCTCCTCGGGAGAACGGACGCCGAACCAGGGCGCTCAGCCCCGCCCAGCTCTGTCGGCCGAGCTCACCACCGACGCCACCGGCCAGTGCTGCCAGAAGCCCTATCGATACCGGATCCATGATCCACCATCCTTGGCCTTGTGTAAGAGGAAACTCACAGTAAGTGACGCGAGGGTGGCGAGGAAGGTTGTCTGCCCTGCCCGCCGGCCCGAGGCCCCGCCGTACGGCGGCCGGTTCACCGAGATCATTCCGGCGACCATGTGCCCCCGGTCGTCGCGGGGCGGCCGATGCGCCGGGCCAGCAGAAAGGCGGCGAGGGGGACGAGCGCCGTGCCCGCGGTCATGGCCGCGGTGGTCGCGACCGCCGACGCCGTGTCCGTCGCCCCGGCGAACAGGCAGGTGCCGTCGGCGTCGCACCGCACCTCGGCGGAGCCGCCGACCGCCATGCCGTCCGTACCGGACCACTTCAGCCGGGTCGGCGCGACCGTGCGGCCGTCGTCGGAGCTGAACGTCCCCGTACAGGCGGTCCTCGCCCCGCCCCGTCCGCCGGACTCGACCTCGCAGGCCGTGGCGGTGAACCGGCCCGGCGCGCCGTCGAGGCCCAGGGCGACCCCGGACTCCTCCCACCCCCGCACGGTCGCCAGGACCGCGAACACCATGACGAACGCCCCCGCCAGGAGCACCACCGCCCGCGCCGCCCACTTCTTTCCCGTCGGCAGCCTCTCCTCGTTCATGGGCGCAGACTGACACGGCGCGTGTCGTTCGGTCATTGCCGCGCACGGGCAACAACGATCCGTCGTTCCGTGCCGGGTACGACGTCCTAGCGGAGGCCGTCCACGAACGTCTGCCACGCCTCGGGGCCCATGACCAGGGACGGGCCCGCCGGGTTCTTGCTGTCGCGGACCGGGACGGCGCCGGGGAAGCCGTCGGCGACCTCGACGCACTCGCCGCCGTTGGTGCCGCTGTACGACGACTTCCGCCACCGCGCTCCGGTCAGGTCAGGACGGGTCTCCATAGCATTCCTCCATCACGCGGGTGATCAGTGCCGCCGAGTCCTCGACAGAGAGGGCCGTGGCTTGCAGTCGAGCGTAGCCGACGGAACGTTCCTTGATCACGGGCGGATTGGCGGTCATGTGACCCTGGTCGTAACCGTCGGTGTAGAAGATGTCGGGGTCGTCGTCGAACCTGAAGAGGGTGAACGACCCCATCAGTCCCGTGTGCTCACCGGCGCTGAACGGCAGCACCTGGATCTGCACCCACGGGTTGTCGCGGAACGTCAGCAGGTGTGTCAACTGCCCGCGCATGACCTCGCGGTCGCCCACCTCCTGCCGCAGTACGGCCTCGCTCAGGACGACCCACAGGGCGGGCGGATCGGTGCGCTCCAGGGAGCGCTGGCGTTCCAGCCGGGCCGCCGTCATCTCCTCGGCCTTGTCCGGATACTCGACGGCGAGCAGCGCCCGCGCGTACTCCGGCGTCTGCAACAGGCCGTACACGACCTGCGTCTGGAACGTGGAGATGTACGTGGCGCGGGCCTCCAACTCCGCGACCGGTTGGAACCAGGAGGGCAGCCGGCTGCGCAGCACCAGGCCGATCAGCCGGGAGAACGTCCCGCCCGTGCCGAGGGCCGCGTCCACCCGCTCCGAGAACTCGCGGGTGGGGAGCTTCCTCGCCGTCTCGATCTGGCCGACGAGGGAGCCCGTGCAGAAGATGGCGTCCCCGAGCTGCTGCTGCGTGAGCCGGTGTTCCTCCCGTCGGCGGCGGAGTTCCCAGCCGTAGTAGTCCAGAGGGGAAGCGTTGGGATCGAGTTCCTGGATGTTGACCACGGTCAGTACCTCCGGCCTACGGCGTTCCTGTCGCTGCGTCGCCGAGCGTAGTCAGGGAGTCGCGGGCCGGAGGTGCGTATCGCGTAAACCACCCTTGTGGGTGGGCCTGTTGGGGGCCGGGGCTCAGCTCAGCGCGCTCTTCGCCTTCCAGTCCGCCCAGCTCACGTTCCACGCGCCGTAGCCGTTGCCCTCGGCCACCGTGCCCTTGGTGTCGGCGCCCTTGATCTCGAAGGGGTCGCCCGGCTTCACCAGGGCGTAGAGGGCGGCCGCGTTCTCGTCGCTCATGCCGATGCAGCCCGAGCTGTGGTTGGAGTTGCCGAAGTAGCGGGCGTTCCACGGGGCCGCGTGGGCGTACATGCCCGACCAGGTCAGCCGCATCGAGTAGTCGACCATCTTGTCGTAGGCGTCGCCGAGGCCGACGGTCTCCGAGTTCATGTTGATGGTGCCCTCCTTCGCCATCAGGACGGCCGTGCCCCGCCAGGAGCGCTTGTCGCCGCCGGGCGTGCCGCCGGAGACCGGGATCGTGCGGACGGTGCTGCCGTTCTTCCGCACCGTCAGCTGGTGGCTGTCCAGGTCCACCTTCACCACCTGGGCGTCGCCCACCGTGAAGCCCGTGGCGTAGTCCCGTACGAACCAGCCGCTGCCCGAGTCCGTACCGTTGAGGTCGGCCTTCAGGGTGACCTTCGTGCCGGGCTTCCAGTACTCCTTCGGCCGCCAGTCGGCCCGGTCGCGGCCCGACCAGTCCTTGACCCAGCCCCAGGAGCCCTCGGTGTCGTTCGAGGTCGCCACCTTGAGCTGCTTCTCGACGTCCGCCTTCTTCGTCACCGGGAAGTCGAAGACGATCGAGAGGGGGTGGGCGATGCCCACGGTCGTGTTCTTGCCCGGCGCCAGGGTCAGCTTGTTGACCTTCTCGGGCTCCGGGGTGGAGAAGGACGAACGGGTCGTCGTCTCCTTGTCGTCGGCGCCGCGGGAGGTGATCTCCGCCGTGTACGTGGTGCCCGGGGCCGCCTTGCGGTCCGACGTCCAGCGCGTGCCGCTCGCGTCCGTGCGGCCGGGGAGCGTCCCGCCCTTCGCGTCCGTGATCTTCACCGAGGCCAGCGTGCCGTTCGCGGCCGTCACCGTCACCGGCTTGCCCGCCGCCTTGTCCACGACCGTCACCTTCGCCGGTGGCGCCGAGGACCGTTCCGCCGGATTCTTGTCCGCCGCCTGGGCCGAGCAGGCCGTGAGCGAGACGGCCAGGGCGACGGCCGCGAGGGTGGGACGGGATGTGCGTATCGGCAGCACGGAAGGCCTCCGCGAGTGGGGAAGGGTGGGTTGTTCCGGACTGTAGGACGGGCGGAACGGCCCGGAGGTTTCCGAACATCCGTGTGACATGGGCTGCGACGGAACGGTCATCGTCCGGTCACACACGCCGCGCGGCCCGGTCGCATTCGGCTGTGAGCCTGCTGTGCGCCCCACCACCGAGGGGCGGAACCAGGAGGCCCTCGTTGTGTCAGCGCTGCTCGTGACGGCCGCGTCCGTCGAACGACCCGCTCCCTTCCGGCTCGGCCCCGTGACCCCCGAGGCGTACCGGGCGTTCCTCGCGACCCGCGGGGGAGCGGACGGCCCCAGCTTCCTCCAAGTGCCCTCCTGGGCCGGGGTGAAGGAGGGCTGGTGCCACCAACTGGTGGGGTGGGGGCCCGGGGGAGGCGGGCTCACGGGCGTCGCGCTGGTGCTGCTGCGGCCCTTCCCCGGGACCCGCAAGTACTTCGCCTACCTCCCCGAAGGGCCCGTCGCCGACTGGGCCGACCCCGACCTGGACGGCTGGCTCGGGCCGCTCCTCGCGCACTTGACGGCCTCCGGGGCCTTCGCCGTGCGCATCGGGCCCACCCCCGCCCACCGCCGCTGGGACGCCGCCACCGTCAAGGCCGCCACCGGGCCCGGACGGCGGCTCTCCGACGTCCTCGCCGACGAGGTCGACCCGCTCGGAACCGCCGTCGCCGAACGCCTCAGGGCCCGGGGGTGGCACCGCTGCGGCGGCGACTCCGAGGACGGCGCCGACGCCCAGCCCCGGCACGTCTTCCAGGTCCCGCTGACCGGCCGCACCACCGACGACCTGTGGTCCGGGCTCAACCAGGAGTGGCGGAGGAACGTGCGGAAGGCGCGGAAGGCCGGCGTCGAGGTCACCGTCGGATCTGCCGCCGATCTGCCCGAGTTCTACCGGTTGCTCCGCGTCACGGAGGAGCGGGACGGCTTCCGGCTCGGCCGCTCCCTCGCGTACTACGAGCGCCAGTACGCGGCCCTCAACGCCGAGGAGCCGGGCCGGATGAAGCTGTACCTGGCCCGCCACGAGGGCGAGGTCCTCGCCGCGCACACCATGGTCACCGTGGGCGGGCGGGTCTGGTACCAGACCGGCGCCTCCGCCGACCACCGCCGCGAGGTCCGGCCCTCCAACGCCCTCCAGTGGCGCATGGTGCTCGACGCCCACGCCCTCGGCGCCGCCGTCTACGACCTGCGCGGGGTACCCTCCACCCTCGACCCGGACGACCGCGCCCACGGCCTCCTCCGCTGGAAGCTCGGCACGGGCGGGCGGGTCGTCGAAACGCTGGGGGAGTGGGAGACACCGATGCGGGGCACGACCAACCAGGCGCTCTACCGCGCCTTCCGGGCCTACCTGGCCCGCCGATGACGGACACCGCACCGACCGCGCCGCCCGGCCCGACCGCATCGCCCGCGCCGACCAGTCCGCCCGCGCAGGCCGGTCCGCCTGTGCTGCCCGGCCCGACCGCACCGCCCGCGCCGCCCGGCCCGACCGTGCCGACCGTTCCGTCTGCGCCGCCCGGCCCGACTGCGTCGACCGCGCAGGCCGGCCCGCCTGTGCCGACTGTTTCGACCGGCCTGACTGCGCCGACCGGCCTGACTGCGCCGACCGGTCCGGCCGCTCCGACCAGCCCGTCTGCCCCGACCGGCCTGGCCGCTCGGACCAGCCCGCCCACGCCGCCCGCGCAGGCCGCCCCAACCGCCCCGCCCGCGTCAGCCACCCCCGCCCCGGAGTCGAAAGCCGTTTCCGTTCTGCGTAGTGGCGTTCTCATGGCGGCCGGGTCGCTCGTCTCCCGTGCCACCGGATTCGTCCGTGCCTCCGTCGTCGCCGCCGCGCTCGGCGCGGCCGTCGTCGCCGACGGCTACGCGGTCGGGAACTCCGTCCCCACCATCGTCTACACGCTGCTCCTCGGCGGCGCCCTCAACGCCGTCTTCGTCCCCGAGCTGGTCAAGGCCGCCAAGGAGCACGAGGACGGCGGCGTCGCCTACACCGACCGGCTCCTCACGCTGTGCGCGCTCGCCCTCGTCGCGCTCACCGCCGCCGCCGTGCTCGCCGCGCCCGTCATCGTCGACACGTACACCGACTACACGGGCGCGCAGCGGGACATGACCGTGGCCTTCGCCCGGACCTGCCTCCCGCAGATCCTCTTCCTCGGGCTCTTCACGCTCCTCGGGCAGGTCCTCAACGCCCGGGGCCGGTTCGGCGCCATGATGTGGACGCCCGTCCTCAACAACGTGGTCGTGGTCGCGGTCTTCGGCCTCTTTCTGGTGGTGAGCGACGGGGGCGCGCTCAGCGCCGGGGAGACCGCGCTCCTCGGCTGGGGCACCACCGCCGGGATCGCGCTCCAGGCCCTCGCCCTCGTCCCCTCGCTGCGCGCCGCGGGGTTCCGCTGGCGGCCCCGCTTCGACTGGCGCGGCAGCGGCCTCACGGCCCCGCTGCGGTCGGCCGGCTGGCTGGTCCTGCTCGTCCTCACCAACCAGGGCGCCTACTGGGTGACCACCTGGATCGCCACCTCGGCGGGCGGCTCGGCGGCCGGCGGCGGGTCGGGCCTCGCCGGGTACAACAACGCCTATCTGCTGTGGGCCGTCCCGCACGGCATCGTCACCGTCTCCCTGGTGACCGCGCTGCTGCCCCGGATGAGCGGCTCGGCGGCCGACGGCGACCTCGCCGGGGTCCGGCGGGACGTCTCGTACGCGCTGCGGACCAGCTCGGCCGCCGTCGTCCCCGCCGCCTGCGCGCTCCTCGCGCTCGCCGTCCCCCTGATGACGGTGGTCTTCCGGTACGGGGCGACGGGCGACGACGACATCCGCGCGATGTCCTGGATCCTGATGGCCCTCGCGCCCGGCCTGATCGCCCTCTCCGGCCAGTACGTGTGCACCCGCGCCTTCTACGCCCTGCGCGACACCCGCACCCCCTTCCTGCTCAACCTGGTGATCGCCGGGCTGAACGCGGGCCTCTCCTTCGCCGCGTACCTCCTGCTCCCCGCCCGCTGGACCGTCGCGGGCATGGCGGGGGCGTACTCGCTGGCGCTCTGGGCGGGCTGGGCCGTGACGGCGTACGCGCTGCGGCGACGGCTCGACGCTCCCGGGAGCCCGGGGAGCCCGGGGAGCGCGGACGGCTCCGGGAAGCGCGAGGGGCCCGGGGGCTCCGTCGCCGGGCTCGCGCGGCTGCTCGTCGCCGCCGTGCCCGCCGCCGGGTACGGCCTCCTCGTCACCGACCTGACCGGCCCGGCCGGGCCCGTCCCCGCCGGTGCCGCCGGGGCGCTCACGATCCTCGCCGTCTTCGCCGTCCTGGCCCGGCCCCTGCGCCTCACCGAACTGCGGGAGCTGCTGGGACGGCTCCGGCCCCCCGTCCGCCGCGCGTGACCCCCTCCGACGACCTTGGGATACTCCACACATGCCCCGCGTGCTCCTGATAGAAGACGACCCCTCCGTCCGCGAGGGCGTCGAACTCGGGCTGCGGCGGCGCGGGCACGAGGTGCGGACCGCCCCCACCGGCGAGGCGGGGCTCGCCGCGCTCGGCGAGTTCCGGCCGGACCTGCTCCTGCTCGACCTGATGCTGCCCGGCATGAACGGCGTCCAGGTCTGCCGGCGGGTGCGGGAGGACAGCCAGCTGCCGATCATCATGCTGACCGCCCGGGGCGACGACTTCGACGTCGTCGTCGGCCTGGAGGCCGGAGCCGACGACTACATCGTCAAGCCCGCCCGCACCGAGGTCATCGAGGCGCGGATACGGGCCGTGCTCCGGCGCATCGAGGAGCCCGGCTCCGGACGGTCCGCCGTCGAGTCCCACGGGGCGCTCGCCATCGACCGGGCCGGGCTCACCGTCGCCAAGGCGGGCGAGCGGATCGCCCTCGCCCCCTCCGAGATGAAGCTGCTGCTCCACCTCTCCGCCGCCCCCGAGCAGGTCTTCAGCCGGCAGCAGCTCCTCGAACACGTCTGGGAGCACAGCTACCACGGGGACGCCCGGCTGGTCGACGCCTGCGTCCGCCGACTCCGCAACAAGATCGAGGACGTCCCCGGCGAACCCCGCTACATCCAGACCCTGCGCGGCTTCGGCTACCGCTTCGGACCGCTGTGAAGCTCCGCAGGATCACGGGCTTCCCCTCCGGGAGCCGCCGCAGGGGACGGGCTCCCCGCCTCCGGCCGCACCCCTTCGGGCTGCGGACCCGCCTCGTCCTCGCCTTCCTGCTCGTCGCCGCCGTCGGCTGCGGCACCACCGCCGCCCTCACCTACCGGGCCGCCCGCAACGCCATCCTGGAACAGACCCAGAACACCGCCGTCTCCGCCTTCCGCGAGCAGGTCGACGCGCTCTACGTCACCCTGCCCGTCGACCCCGACAGCCTGCGGACCGACCTCCTCCGGATCGCCCGCCAGGGCAAACCCCGCCCCTGGCGCGTCTACGCCGAGTACGGCACCGTCCGGGTCTCCTCCACCGACCGGCCCGCCTCCTCCGTCATCACCCCCGAGCTGCGGGCCCGCGCCCGGGCCGGGGACGCCTCCCCGCACGCCGGCTTCCAGCGGGTCGTGAAGGGCGGCACCCCCTACCTGACCATCGCCGTCCCCGCCGTCTTCCGGTCCCACCCCACCGAGGGAACCGCCCGGCCCACCGGCCTCGTCCTCTACGCCGTCATGGAGCTGAACGAGGAGGAGGCCAACGTCGAGGCCATGGTCACCGCCGCCCGCGACGGCGCCCTGCCCGCCCTCGCCGTCGCCCTGATCCCCGCGCTCCTCGCCGCCCGGGGCGTCCTGCGGCCCGTGCGGGAACTGCGGCACGCCGCCCACCACATGGGGCAGGGCCGCCTCGACACCCGCATCCACGCCAAGGGCAGCGACGAACTCTCTGACCTCGCCCGCACCTTCAACGAGTCGGCCGCCGCGCTCGAACGCTCCGTCGCCGAACTCCGCGGCGCCGAGGCCCGCGCCCGCCGCTTCGCCTCCGACGTCTCGCACGAACTGCGCACCCCGCTCGCCGGGATGCTCGCCGTCACCGAGGTCCTCGACGAGGACGCCGGGAGCCTGGACAGCGACACCGCCCGCGCGGTCCGCCTGATCAGCGCCGAGACCGGGAAGCTCGCCGTGCTGGTCGAGGACCTGATGGAGATCTCCCGCTTCGACGCGCGCGCCGCCGAGCTCCACACGGACGAGGTCGACGCCGCCGACTGCGTCCGCAAGACCCTCCAGCACCGCCACTGGAACGATCCCGCGCAGGTCGTCCCGCGGCTCGCGGAGGGGATCAGGGCCCGGCTCGACCCGCGCCGCTTCGACGTCGTCGTCGCCAACCTCGTCGGCAACGCCCTGCGGCACGGCGAGGCGCCGGTCACGGTCCGGCTGTACGCGGAGGGGGACGTGCTGGTGACGGAGGTGTCCGACCGGGGCCCGGGCATCGACCCGGAGGTCCTGCCGCACGTCTTCGACCGCTTCTACAAGGCGGACCGGGCCAGGACCCGCTCGGCGGGCAGCGGCCTCGGCCTCGCCATCGCCCTGGAGAACGTACGGCTCCACGGCGGCACCGTCACGGCCGCCAACCGGCCGGAGGGCGGGGCCGTGTTCACCGTACGGACGCCGCTGTGAGGCGCCGGGCCGGCGCCGCCCTGCTCTCGCTGCTCGCCCTGGCCGGCTGCGGCATACAGCGGACCGACGTGGTCGAGGCGGGCGAGGCCGCGACCGTCGTCGTCCAGCCGGTCCCCGAGGAGCGGATGGTGCTCTACTTCCTCGGCCCCGACGGGCAGTCGCTGCCGATGGTCCGGGACGTCGGGCCGCACGCGCTGCCGTCCCCCACCCGCCCGGCGGACGGCGCGGAGGCCGACCGGGTCCCGTACGACGGGTTCGGCCCGGGGTACGAGGTCTCCGCCGACGACACGCGCGGCGGACGGGTCCCCACCGACAAGGTCCTCGCCGCGCTGCTGGCCGGCCCGAGGCCCCACGAGGCCGCGACCGGCGTCACCACCGCCCTGCCGGCGGGAGGAGGCCAGGCACCGCTCGTGGAGGCGGACCCGTCCGGATCCGCCTCGGCACTCCGGCTCCGGACCCCCTTCCCCGTCAGGGACCTCCCGGCGGCGGCCGTCCGCCAGCTCGTCTGCACGGCCGCCCACGCGGAACACCCGGCGGCCCGCGCCCCGGTGACGGTCACCGGCCCCGACGGGACGCTGCCCGCCGCCCGCTGCGAGGACTGACGGCTCACCGCCGGGCGAACGTCCTGCGGGAGACGAGGTTGGCGATCGCCACGTAGACGACCGCGGGGATGCCGTAGTCGAGCAGCACCTGAACGACGTGCTCGGACACGTCGAAGAGCCCGATCGACCAGCCGGCGAGCCAGTCGGCGGCGGTGTGGAACCAGTCGACGACGGTGTTCGCCCGGTTCGCGTCGAACAGGTCCAGGAGGATCCAGACGACCAGGATTCCCGCGAGGACGTGGGCCACGGTTCTTATGACGGAGTCGATGCCTCTCATGGACTCCGTTTTGCCCGCGTCGGCCGCGACAAACGGCCCCTGCGGGCCGGTTATGCCGCCCGCAGGTCCGCCAGGACCGCGTCCGTGAACGCCGGCCAGGCCTCGACCGCCCACGGCCCGAAGGGCCGGTCGGTGAGCGCCACGCACGCGGCCCGCGCGTCCGGGTCGATCCACAGGAAGGTGCCGGACTGCCCGAAGTGCCCGAAGGTGCGCGGCGAGGAGCCGGCGCCGGTCCAGTGCGGGGACTTCCCGTCGCGGATCTCGAAGCCGAGCCCCCAGTCGTTCGGCCGCTGGTGCCCGTAGCCGGGCAGGATGCCGGTCAGCCCCGGGTACGTGACGGTCATCGCGTCCAGGACGGTCCGGGCGTCCAGGAGCCGGGGCGCCTGCACCTCGGCGGCGAACCGCACCAGGTCGTCGACGGTCGACACGCCGTCCTTGGCGGGCGAGCCCTCCAGGGTCGTGGAGGTCATGCCGAGCGGCTCCAGGACCGCCTGGTGCAGGTACTCGGCGAAGGGGATGTCGGTGGCCTTGGCGATGTGGTCGCCCAGGGCCTCGAAGCCGGTGTTGGAGTAGATCCGGCGGGTGCCCGGCGCGGCCTGGACCCGGTTCTCGTCGAAGGCCAGGCCCGAAGTATGGGCGAGGAGGTGGCGGACGGTCGAGCCCTCGGGCCCGGCCGGCTCGTCCAGGTCGACCGCCCCCTCCTCGTACGCGACGAGCACCGCGTACGCCGCCAGCGGCTTGGTCACCGAGGCGAGCGGGAAGCGCCGCCCGGTGGGGCCGTGGGCCCCGGCGAGGGTGCCGTCCGCGCGGACCACGGCGGCGGCCGCGGTGGGGACGGGCCAGTTCTCGATCGACGCCAGGCTCGGCAGGCTGCTCTCCATGGGCCCGAGCCTACTGGGCGCACTTGCCTGGAGTGCACTCCAGGGTTTTAGCGTGGGGGCATGAGCGTGATCGCGAGCACGAGCGGTACCCGGGAGCACTACACCATCAGCGAGGTCGCCGCCCTGACCGGTCTCACGGCGCACACCCTGCGCTGGTACGAGCGGATCGGCCTCATGCCGCACGTCGACCGTTCGCACACGGGGCAGCGCCGCTTCACCCCGCGCGACCTGGACTGGCTGGCCTTCGTCGGCAAGCTGCGGCTGACCGGGATGCCGGTCGCCGACATGGTCCGGTACGCCGAGATGGTGCGGGCCGGGGACCACACCCGTGAGGAACGCCGCGCGCTCCTGGAGGCCACCCGGCGGGACGTCCTCGCCCGGGTCACCGAGCTCCAGGACACGCTCGCCGTGCTCGACGTCAAGATCGCCCACTACGGGACCGTATGCGGAGGAACACCTTCATGACCAGCGTGACCAGGATCGACACCGTGCGCCTCGGGGGCCAGGACGGCCCGGAGGTCGGCGTCCAGGGCTTCGGTGCCATGGGCATCAGCGAGTTCTACGGCGCGACCGACGAGGCCGCCGCCCGCGACACCCTCGACGCGGCCCTGGAGGCCGGCGTCACCCTGATCGACACCGCCGACATCTACGGCAGCGGGGCCAACGAGGAGTTCCTCGCGCCCTTCCTCGCCGCCCACCGCGACGAGGTCGTGCTCGCCACCAAGTTCGCCATCGAGCGGCGCGCCGACGACCCCGCCTACCGGGGCATCCGCAACGACCCCGCGTACATCAGGAGCGCCGTCGAGAACAGTCTGCGCCGCCTCGGCGTCGAGACCATCGACCTCTACTACATGCACCGCCGCGACCCGCAGGTCCCGTTCGCCGAGTCCGTCGGCGCGATGGCCGAACTCGTCCGGGAGGGCAAGGTCCGCTTCCTGGGCCTGAGCGAGGTCACCGGGCCCGAACTGCGCGAGGCCCACGCCGTGCACCCGATCGCCGCCCTCCAGTCGGAGTGGTCGCTCTTCTCCCGGGACGTGGAGCGCAGCGCCGTCGGCGCCGCCGCCGACCTCGGCGTGACCCTCGTGCCGTACTCGCCGCTCGGCCGGGGCTTCCTGACCGGGGCGTTCGCGGACGCCGCCAGGGACCTGTCGGGCGGCGACTTCCGCAAGTACCAGCCCCGGTTCACCGGCGAGAACGCGGAGCGGAACGCCGCCCTGCTCGACCCGGTCCGCAAGATCGCCGCCGCCCACGGGGCGACCCCGGCGCAGATCGCCCTCGCCTGGGTCCAGCAGCGGGCCTCGGTGCACGGCCTCACGGTCGTCCCGATCCCCGGCACCCGCAAGCGCTCCCGCCTCCTGGAGAACGCGGCCGCCACCCGCATCACCCTGACCGACGCCGAACTGGCGGAGCTGGAGCCGATCGCGGGCCTGGTGGCGGGCGACCGCTACCCGGACATGAGCTTCACGTCGGTGAGCCGGGAGGTCTGAGCACCCCTCGGAAGGGTTCACCCGAGCCCCAGGGCGAAGAGCCCGAAGCCCGCCGCGAGCAGTCCCGCCAGGGCGCGGCGGGCGGGCCCGGCCTCCGTCCACGGGGACTCGAAGCCCCGCGCGTACCGCCCGATCAGGACGAGGAGCCCGGCGAAGACCGGCATCCAGGCGAGCCGGGCCAGGACCCAGCCCGCCGAGTCGGGCGCGCCGACCAGGCCCGCGACCTCCCCGGCGTACGCGGCGGGGACCGCGGCGGCGAGCATCGCCGTCTGGTGCCAGCACAGGATCGTCATCGCCGAGAGGTTGACGACCACGACCGGCGCCCAGAGCGCGGGCCGCCGCAGGAGCGCGCCGAGCCGGTCGCGGAGCAGGACCGCGGCGCCGCTCTGCGCGGCGGCGAGGGCGAGGACGAGCAGCGACGGCGGATGCGAGTTGGTGCGGGCCTCGCCCGGGACGCCGACCATCGACGCCGGGTAGCCGAAGAGAAGCAGCAGCGCGGCGAAGAGGGCGGCCCCGCCGAGGAGCAGGCCCCACGCGTGGCGCCGGGTCACCCGGCCCTCGCCCCACGAGACGCCGAGCTGATAGGCGAAGAGCCAGCCGGGCAGGATGTTCAGCAGGCTCAGCCAGGACGGCACGGCGTCGGCGTACGGCCCGTAGCGCAGGAGGTCGACGACGGCGACCGAGCCGAGCAGCGGGGCCGCCGCCCACGCCCCGAACCGCCGGGCGGCCCGCACGCAGAACGGGGTGAGGGCGGTGACCACCGCGTAGACCCCGACGAACCACAGCGGCTGGACCACCAGCGTGGACGCCGTCCGCAGGGTGTCCACGGGCACCCCGAGCCCGAAGCGGAGCAGGGGCAGGAGCAGCGCCCACACGGCGGTGACCCCGAGGACCGGCCGCCCGAGCCGGGCGAGCCGCCCCCCGAGCCACGCACGCGTGGAGCCCTTCCGGCGCCGGTACGAGAGGGCGGACGCGTACCCGCCGACCAGGAAGAAGATCCCCAGCATCTGGAGGACCCAGCTGACCGGCGCGAACTCGGGGAAGGCGCCGAGCGGGCTGGCGTTGTGGAGCGCGCCGTCGGCGGAGAGCGTGAAGCCGCCGAGCAGCCAGTGACCGGTGGGCACGGCGAGCAGGGCGAGGGCCCGCAGCCCGTCGACCGCCCGGTCGCGGTGGGCGGGGGTGGCGGCCTCGATCCGCCGGGCCGTACGGCCCATCAGGGCGAGGGCGCTCATCGCACGTCCCCCTCGGCGATCGCGGCGAACGCGCGCAGCGACGAGGTCCCGGCCGCGAAGTAGCCGCCGTGCCCGGCCGCGTCCTCCGCCGGGATCCGGCGCGCCCCGAAGGACGGCCCGGTGGGGTCGGCGCCGTGCCCGAGGCCCGCGAACGACACGTTCGGGACGCGGTCGATCCAGTCGGTGGGGTCCTTCGCCGCCCACACCCGCGCGGAGGTGCCGAGTTCGGCGACGTTCCCGGCGCGCATCCCCGGCGAGCCGAAGACCACCAGGTCCTTCGCCTTCAGCTCGTGGGCGGCGAGCCCGCAGACCACCGAGCCGTAGCTGTGGCAGAACACCGAGGGCTCGGCCGCCCCGACGGCCGCCAGGCCGTCCGCGAACCGGGCGAGCCGCTCGGCCCCGGCCTCGGCCAGCCGGCCGGTGGCCGCGTCCAGGCCCACGCCGACGGGGGTGGTGTACCCGGCCCAGGCGACCACGGCCGTGCGGTCCCCGGTGGCCCGGCGCAGCGCGGCCGCCATGTCCGCGAGCGGTTGGACGTGCCCGGCGTCGACGTCGGAGCCGGGCACGATCACCGCCACGTGCGCGGCCCGCGCCAGGTCCCCGTACACCAGCGCCACCTGCCCCCGGCCGCGCGGATCGTGCGCGAGCACCCGCGCCTCCCCGAACCGCCCCTTCGTCGTCAGCGCGTTGGCCTCGTACCGCAGCTCCAGAGGAGCCCCGTCGAGGTTCCCGACGACACCGGGATGATCCCGCACCAGCCTTTCCTTCTGTACGGGATCGAGTCCCGCGAAGAATCGCGCGGCCCCGGCCGGCTCCCACCCCTCCGGGTCCGGCAACCCCGCACCCACCCACGCCCCGCTCCCGACCGGCGCCCCGGTCACGGCCTCCTGGGCGTTCCCCGACGCCCACCCGGCCGTCCCGGCGACCGCGAAGGCCGCCAGGGCCACGGTGATCAGGGTCCTCGACGTGCGGCGCATGGGCCCGCCCTCCCTCTCCGGCTTCTCGCTCGTCCGCCGGTCGTCCGGCGACGGGAGGAAGGTAGGAAGGGAGTGGGTGACGGCACGTCACACCGGGGGGCCAACCGCCCCGTGATACCGGGGTAGGGGGTGGAGGAGCGGCGGACCCCCGGGAAGGGGTGGGGTTTTCCCCCGGTCCCGTCCGGGTGTCAGGCCGTGCCCGGCGTCACGAGCCCCGACTCGTAGGCGAAGACCACCGCCTGGGCCCGGTCGCGCAGGTCCAGCTTGGCCAGGACCCGGCCGATGTGGGTCTTCACCGTCTGCTCGGCGAGGACCAGGCTCTCCGCGATCTCCTGGTTCGACAGGCCCCGGGCGATCAGCTCCAGGACCTCCGTCTCGCGCGGGGTGAGGCCGTTCAGGCGCAGCGCCGCGGTGTCCCGGCGCGGGGCCGGGCGGGAGGCGGCGAAGTCCGCGATCAGGCGCCGGGTCACGGACGGCGCGAGCAGCGCCTCGCCCGCCGCCACCACCCGCACCGCCGCGATCAGGTCGGCCGGGGGCGCGTCCTTGAGGAGGAAGCCGGACGCGCCCGCGCGCAGCGCCTCGTACACGTAGTCGTCCACGTCGAAGGTGGTCAGCATCAGGACCTTCGGCCGGTGCGTGACCCCGGCCGGCGGGTGCAGGATCTCGCGGGCCGCCGCGAGCCCGTCCAGCTCGGGCATCCGCACGTCCATGAGGACCACGTCCGGGTGCGCCGACCGTGCCACCTCCACGCCCCGCCGCCCGTCCGGGGCCTCCCCGACGACGTCGATGTCGGGCTGCGCGGCGAGCAGCGCGGCGAAACCGGCCCGCACCATGGCCTGGTCGTCGACGATGATGACGCGGATGGTCACGCGGGGTCCTCCGTGCGCAGGGGAAGCCGGGCCGCGACCCGGAAGCCGCCGTCGGGCAGCGGCCCGGTGTCCAGCGAGCCGCCGGTCAACCGTACGCGCTCCCGCATCCCGACGAGCCCGTGCCCGGTGCCGGGGGCGCCCCTCTCGACGGACGAACCGTCCTCCAGGGAGGGCCCGTTGACGACGAGGACCGTCAGCCATTCCCCGTCCGCCCGGACCGAGACCCGGGTCGGGGCGCCGGGCGCGTGCCGGACGACGTTCGCGAGGGCCTCCTGCACGATCCGGTACGCGGACAGGTCCACGGCCTGCGGGACGTCCCCGAGGCCGGCGGCGAGCCGCAGCTCGGCCGGCACCCCGGCCCGTACGGTCGCCTCCACCAGCTGCTGGACCCGGTCGAGCCCCGGCTGCGGGGCCAGCTCGCCCCCGCCGCCGTCGCTGCGCAGCACGGAGAGCAGCCGGCGCATCTCGGCGAGGGACTCGCGCGCGCTCGCCGCGATCGAGCCGAACTCCTCGCGGGCCGCGTCGGGAAGCCCCGGGAGGCGGTACGGCGCCGAGTCGGCCTGCACGGTGATCACGGACATGTGGTGGGCCACGACGTCGTGCAGTTCGCGCGCGATCCTGGCCCGCTCCTCCAGGAGCGTGCGGCGGGACCGCTCGGCCTCGCTGATGGTCTCCTGCTCCGCGAGCCGCCGCTGGGCGTCGCCCCGCGCGCGCACCGCAGAGGTGAGCAGGAGCAGCACCCCGCTCAGGACGAACAGCAGGGTGTGGACGCTGGTGTACCCGGCGGGCCGGAACGCCTCCAGGACGTATCCGGCGGCGCCCGTCGCCAGCCAGACGCCGAACAGCGCCCGGCGGGACTCGCGCAGGCCGAGCGCGAGCATCAGCGCGCAGTAGCCGATGACGAGCGGCGGGGGCCAGGGCCACAGGTGGGCGCGGGTGCCGTCGGCGGCGAGCAGCAGGAGCGCGCCGATCACGTCGGCGGCGAAGACCACCCACCAGGCCTGGAGGGGGCGGGTGACGGCGAGCAGCAGCGGGGCGGTCTGCGCGGTGCCGACCGCTCCGGCGAGGGCGCCGTTGAGGCCGTAGTCGTCGGTGAGGAGGAGGACGGTGGTGGGGAGCAGCGAGGCGGTGAAGGCGAGCGCGACGACGTACGGCAGGAGCCGCACCCAGCGGGAGGAGGCGTCGGCGAGGAGGGGCGCCCCGGGGGCGGTCGGGGTGGTGAGCGCGGCCCCGAACCCCTGGAACGCCCCGCGCGCCCGGACGGCCGCCCGCCGGACCCCGGCCCGGGCGGGGACGGGGGCGGACCGGGGGGCCGTGGACGACGGGTCGTCGGGCCGGGGCGGGGTGGGCGGCTCGGGCCGCGGTGCGGTGGTCATGGCCCGCCCAGCGTAGGCAGCGGCCCCGGCACCCGGCGTCATACCGGGGACCGGGGCGCGGTCTGATACCGGGGTATGACCCGGGGTTCCCCGCCGTGGGGTCTTGGGGGTCTCCGCTTCGGGGTCTCGGGGTTCCCTGCCCCTGGGACTCGGGGTTTCAGGCCCGGGGTTTCGGGGTTTCGGGTCCGGGGCTCCGAACTCAGGGTTCCGAGCCGGGGGTTCAAGGCCGGGGGTCTCGGGGCCCGGAGGCTCGGGTACCCGGGGGCTCAAGACCTGGGGTGCGGAGCCCGGAAGCCGGGGCCCGGGGGCCAGGGGCTCGGACCCGGAGGTGCAGGACCCGGGAGCTCAGGGCCCAGATGTGCAGGCCCCGGAGGTTCAGGACCCGGAGGGCTCAGAGTTCCGCGAGCAGCTCCGCCTTCTTCGCGGAGAACTCCTCGTCCGTCACCAGCCCCGCACGGTGCAGCTCGCCCAGGTGGCGAATCCTTTCGGCCACCGCGCCGGGGGTACGGGACCCGACGGGCACGGGGGCCCGGTCCGAGGCCCGGATCGCCGCGAGGACGGCCGCGGCGAAGGGGAGGGACTCGTGGACGAGCCCGTACCCGAGGCCGAAGACGACGGACGCGGGGTCGTGGTCGGGCTGGGTCGGCCGGGGCTCGCCGTCCCGGGGCACCAGCCGCAGGTGCCCGTCGAAGACGTCGGGCGAGCGCCACTCGATCCCGCACAGGTCCCGCACCGAGAAGGTCTGGTCGCCCGCCTTCCACTTCTCCGAGGAGGCCCCCGTCCAGAACCAGCGGAACGAGACCTCCGCCCGGCCGTCGAAGGACGCCTTCCCGTCGTACGCCTTGAAGGACAGCGGTCCCGGGGGCGGCGCCACGAGGAACCGCTCGGCGGGCGTCACGATCCCGCCAGGCCCGTAGGCCTCCTCCGGCCCGTCGAACCCGTCGAGTTCGTCGTACAGGCCGCCCCCGCCGTGTCCGGCGGCCCCCGCGGCCCCCGGCTCCGGCGGCAGGAGCGCCCGCAGTTCGTCCCGGTAGTACTCGGCGAGCGTCTCCCGGTCCGCCGGGAGCACCAGCCGGTACGGATCGGAGCTCTCCTTGAGCTGCCCCGCGGCCGCCTCCATCAGCGGATCGGCGCCCGGTCTCGGCACGGCGTGGAGCACGACGGTGTTCCGTTTCCCGGGCGTGAGCGTCACGGACGCCAGCGCTTCGTACGGTACGCGGCGTTCGCGCAGCACCTGGAACAGCTTCGGCGCGCGGATCCCCCGTTCGAAGCGGATGACGAGGGCGTCGCTCTCGAACTCCCAGGCGGCATGAATTCCGGCCAGCACATCACCCATACGCCTCATCGTAAGCGGCGCCCGCTCCGGCGTCGCCCCTGTGAAAGGTCCCGAAATTATGGGATCTACGCGCGTCGCGACCCTTCCGCGCCGGATATTCCGTCGTGGCAAGCGCTGCCGGCACGTGCGCAGACCAGCCGCGGGTAGGCCCCGACGCCTATCGCGGCGAAGTTGCCGAGGCTCACCGTCCCCGGCGCGAAATAGCCGCTGTGCCCGGCGGCCCCGCCCGCCGAGAGCAGCCGCGCGCCGAACTCGGGCGCCACCGGGTCCGCTCCGTGTCCGAGCCCGCCCACCTCCAGGTGCGGCACGTCGGCGATCCAGTCGTCCGCGTCCCGCATCGCCCAGATCCGGGCCGGGGTGGCGAGGTCGGCGGCCCGCTCCACCCGCATCCCGGGGCTTCCGGAGACGGCCACGTCCGTCACGCGGGCGGGCAGCCGGGGCGCGGCGACCCCGCAGAGCACGGAGCCGTAGCTGTGGCAGAAGAGCGCCACCCGGGAGTCGCCGGGGAGCGATTCGGCCAGTCCGACGAGCCGTGCGGCACCCGACTCGGCGAGCCGGCCGGTCAGCGCGTCGATGCCGATCCCGGCGGGCGCGGTGTAGTCGGCCCAGGCGATCACCGCGACCCGGGCGCCGGGCGCGGCCCGCCGCTCGGCGTCGTAGAGGGCCCGCGCCATGCCGGCGGGGGCCCCGTAGCGGCCGTGGGTCCGCTGGAAGGTGAGGAGGTTGGTGTCGACGCCGGGCACGACCACCGAGACGCGCCGGGCCCGCTCCAGGTCCCCGAGGACCTCGGCGGCCCGCCCCGTCCCCGTCGGGTCGAACGCGAGGATCCGGCGGCCCGGCCGCAGCAGCGAGGCGAAGCGGTCGATCCGGCGCTGCGCCTCGTGGCGGCCCTCGGGGGAGAGCCGGGGGTCGTGGACCCGGCCGCGCTCGGCGTCGTACGCGCGGGTGAGCGTGGTCCGGTTGGCGCGGTAGCGGAGGGCGACCGGGGCGCCGTTGAGGTTCCCGACGACGAACGGGTGCCGGGCGGCGAGCCGCGCCCCGCCCGTCGGGCCGATCCCGGCGAAGAACGCCGCGACGGTACGGGGCGGGGCCGCCGGTCCGGGCAGCGGGCGGCCGTCGACGCGGTCGCGCGCCCAAGCCGCGAGCGCGGCCTCGCGGGAGGGCCCCGGCGGGGGCTGGTGCCGGACCGTGGTCCACCCGGTGGTCGCCAGGAGCACGAGCACGACGACGAGCGCGAGCAGCGCACGCGCGGCGAGGGGCGCGGGCGCGCTGTCGACAGGGTTCACGGGCCGCCACCCTACGGGGCGGTGGCACCGGTTCCGTACCAGGTGGGACGGAGGTCACGCCTCCGCGTGATCCACGATGCGGGGGCCCCGGAGGCGGCTCCGGCGACCACGGGAACGGGGGATTCCGGGGGCGGGGCCCAGGCGGGAGGCTCCGGGACCCCGGGGCGGCCCCGGCAGGGGCCCTGGGGGATCACCGGCAGGACCCGGGGGGCGGTTCCGGAGGGGCCTGAGGTGACCCCGGCAGGGGACTCGGGGGTTCCGGCGGGGGCCCGGGGACGGGATTCCGAGGCGGCCCCGGGAGCGGGTCCCGGGGGGCGGTTCCGGCGGGGGCCAGGGGGCATTGCCTCGGTGCCAGGCGGTGCCAGGCGGTGCCGGGCGGTGCCTCGGTGTCACGGGCCCGGGGCCCCGAAGGCGGCCCTGGGCCCTAGGGTGCGCCCCCGCATCCGCCCCGCCAGTGCGGGGCCAGGGCCGGGCCGAGGTGGTCGAGGTAGTCCTCGGTGAGCGCGCGGATGGCCTCCAGGCTCTGGTCCGTGCCCCGGCCCCACATCTGCCCGGTCACTCGCATCACCCCGCTGAACGCGGCCACCGCGATCCGGGGCCGCGGGTCCTCGTCCACGTCGACGCCCTCGCGCTCGGCGATGATCCGGGCGATCGTCTCCTCCATCTCGGTGGAGCGGCGCAGATGGACGGCGAGCAGCGCGGGCGTCGACTCGATCAACTGGAAGGTGCGCAGGTACAGCCCGACCGGGACGACCTCGGTGATGGCCTCGCCGATCGTGTCCCAGGAGGAGAGGACGGCGTTGCGCAGCGCGTCGAGGGGGCCCTCGGCCGGGGGCCGCTGCCCGAGGGAGCGGACGAAGCGCTCCTCCACCATCTGCTGGACGGCGAAGGCGACCTCCTCCTTGGAGGAGAAGTAGCGGAAGAAGGTGCGCTGGGAGACCTCGACGGCCTCGACGATCTCGTCGACCGTGGTCCGCTCGTACCCCTGGGCGGTGAAGAGCTCCAGGGCCACCCGGATCAGCGCGTCACGCGTCCGCTGCTTCTTCCGCTCGCGCAGACCGGGCAGGGTCACCTCGGAGTCCTCTTCTCAGCCGTTTTCTCTTCGGGCGTTTTACGGGAGTTTTCACTCCATTTGGTCCAGCTCAGGGTACCTGTGAGCTACGTGACAGTTACCGACGCGTGAATCGCTTTGTCAATTGTCAGCGACTGTCACTAGCCTCCGGGTATGACTAGTCAGACCACCGTGGAAAAGGCCCCGCAGGGCCAGGGGGGCACCCCGGGACCCGTACCGGGTCCGGCGAAGGGACTGCGCGGCCATCCCTGGCTGACCCTGTTCGCCGTGGCCGTGGGCGTGATGATGGTCGCGCTCGACGGCACGATCGTCGCGATCGCCAACCCCGCCATCAAGGCCGACCTCGACGCCACGCTCGCCCAGGTCCAGTGGATCACCAACGGCTACCTGCTCGCGCTCGCCGTCGCCCTGATCACCGCCGGCAAGCTCGGTGACCGCTTCGGCCACCGCCAGACCTTCATCATCGGCATCGCGGGCTTCGCCGCCGCCTCCGGCGCGATCGGCCTCTCCCACTCCATCGGGGCCGTGATCGCCTTCCGCATCCTCCAGGGCCTCTTCGGCGCCCTGCTGATGCCGGCCGCCCTCGGCCTGCTGCGCGCCACCTTCCCCGCCGAGAAGCTGAACATGGCCATCGGCATCTGGGGCATGGTCATCGGCGCCTCGACGGCCGGCGGCCCGATCGTCGGCGGCCTGCTCGTCGAGCACGTCAGCTGGCAGTCCGTCTTCTTCATCAACGTGCCGGTCGGCGTCGTCGCGCTCCTCCTCGGCCTGGTGATCCTCAAGGACCACCGCGCGGAGAACGCGCCGCGCTCCTTCGACATCCTCGGCATCCTGCTGCTCTCCGGCGCCATGGGCACCCTGGTCTGGGGCCTCATCAAGGCCGGCGAGTCCTGGGGCTGGGGCGGCGGCAAGACGTGGGCCTGCCTGCTCGGCGCGGTGCTCCTCTTTGTGCTCTTCGCCGTCTGGGAGACCAAGGTCAAGGAGCCGCTCGTCCCGCTGGGCATGTTCCGCTCCGTGCCGCTCTCGGCCGGCGTGGTCCTGATGGTCCTGATGGCCTTCGCCTTCATGGGCGGCCTGTTCTTCGTGACCTTCTACCTCCAGGGCGTGCAGGGGCTCAGCCCGGTCGACAGTGGTCTGCACCTGCTGCCGCTGACCGCGATGATGATCGTCTCCTCGCCGCTGGCCGGCGCGCTGATCACCAAGTTCGGCCCGCGCGTGCCGCTCGTCGGCGGCATGGTCTGCACGGCCGTCGCGATGTTCGGCATGATCACGCTCTCCGCCGGCACCGGCACCCTCGCCATGTCCCTCTGGTTCGCCCTCCTCGGCCTGGGCCTCGCCCCGGTCATGGTCGGCGCCACCGAGGTCATCGTCGGCAACGCGCCGCTGGAGCTCTCCGGCGTGGCCGGCGGTCTGCAGCAGGCCGCCATGCAGGTCGGCGGCGCGCTCGGCACGGCGGTCCTCGGCGCCGTCATGTCCTCCAAGGTGTCGGACGTCTTCGAGGAGAACTGGAAGGCGGCCGGCATCCCGGCCCCGCCCAACCCGCAGCTGGAGCAGGCCGCCGAGTTCGGCATGGTCCCGCCTGGGCTTGCCCAGGCGCCGGGCATGACCCCCGACCTCGCCCAGACGATCACCGGCGTCATCCACGACACCTTCCTGGACGGCATGGGCCTGGCCTTCACCGTCGCCGGTGTCGTCGCGGTCGTCGCGGCGGTCGTCGCCCTGCTGACCAAGCGCGGCGAGAACGCGGAGGCGGGCATGGGCGGAGCCCACATCTGACCTGCGGGTTCTCGTCCCGCGCGCGTTTTTCGTACGGCCCCTGCCGGACCAGGTCCGGCAGGGGCCGTCGCCCGTTCGGGTGAAGAAGCTTTGGCCCCCTTCTCAACAGGGGGTGACCTCCGGCAGAGTTCTGATCACAGAGAGTGACGAAACCGGGGGTTGAGAACCTTGAGTGACCTGCGTACGAAGCGACTGCTGACGACCGCCGTCCTGGCGGTCCTGCTCCTCACCGCCCTGCCGGGCGCGGCGACCGCCACGGCGACCGGCGAGCCGACCGGCAAGGCCGCCGCCGGGACCGCCGCCGGGACCGCCGGGGCCGCCGCCCCGGGGACGAAGCTCGGCCCCTGCGGTCCCGGCCGGCTCTGCCTCTGGTCCAAGCCCGACTTCAAGGGCCGGGTCCAGACCCACGAGCTGGCCACGACCGACGTCGACAGCTGCGTCGCCCTGCCGGCCGGCACCTCGGCCCAGTCCCTCGCGAACCGCACCGGGCGGCCGGTCACCACCTACCAGTCCGCCGAGTGCGCGGAGACGGGCGAGTTCGACACCTACCCGGGGAAGGGGACCTGGGTGCCGCAGTCGCCCCACGAGATCAGAGCGTTCAAGATCTGGGAGCGGTAGGGCGGGGCCTCGGAAAACGCCGAGGGGCGGCGGAACCACCGGTCCCACCGCCCCTCGGCTCCCCTCACGGGGTACGGGCTGACACGTCCTGCGGGGTGCGGCTACGCGTCGCCGCCCGCCGCGCCCGGGTCCGCCGCCGCCACGTCGAGCAGCTGGTAGCGGTCCACGGCCTGCTTCAGGACCGACCGCTCGACCTTGCCCTCGCGGGCCAGCTCGGTCAGCACGGCGAGGACGATCGACTGGGCGTCGATGTGGAAGTAGCGACGGGCCGCGCCGCGCGTGTCCGCGAAGCCGAAGCCGTCCGCGCCCAGCGAGGTGTACGTGCCGGGGACCCAGCGGGAGATCTGGTCCGGCACCGCCCGCATCCAGTCCGAGACCGCCACGAACGGGCCCTCGGCGCCCTGGAGCTTGCGCGTCACGTACGGGACGCGCTGCTCCTCGTCCGGGTGGAGCAGGTTGTGCTCCTCGACGGCCACGGCCTCGCGGCGCAGCTCGGTCCAGGAGGTGGCGGACCAGACGTCGGCCCGCACGTTCCACTCCTCGGCGAGGATCCGCTGCGCCTCGATCGCCCACGGCACGCCGACGCCGGAGGCCAGGATCTGCGCGGGGATCGCGCCCGACTCGGCCGGCTTGAAGCGGTGGATGCCCTGGAGGATGCCCTCCACGTCCACGTCCTCCGGCTCGGCCGGGTGCTGGATCGGCTCGTTGTAGACGGTCAGGTAGTAGAAGACGTCCTCGGCCTCGGGGCCGTACATCCGGCGCAGGCCGTCCTTGACGATGTGCGCGATCTCGAAGCCGAACGCCGGGTCGTAGGCGATGCAGGAGGGGTTCGTGGAAGCGAGGAGGTGGGAGTGTCCGTCCGCGTGCTGGAGGCCCTCGCCGGTCAGCGTCGTGCGGCCGGCGGTGGCGCCGAGGACGAAGCCGCGCGCCAGCTGGTCGGCCATCTGCCAGAACTGGTCGCCGGTCCGCTGGAAGCCGAACATCGAGTAGAAGACGTACACCGGGATCAGCGGCTCGCCGTGCGTGGCGTACGCGGAACCGGCGGCGATCAGCGAGGCCGTGCAGCCGGCCTCGGAGATGCCGTCGTGCAGCATCTGGCCGGTCGGCGACTCCTTGTAGGCGAGGAGGAGTTCGCGGTCCACCGCCTCGTACTGCTGGCCCAGCGGGTTGTAGATCTTGGCGCTCGGGAAGAACGCGTCCATGCCGAAGGTGCGGTACTCGTCGGGGGCGATCAGCACGAAGCGCTTGCCGATCTCCTTGTCCCGCATGAGGTCCTTCAGGATGCGGACGAAGGCCATGGTGGTGGCGATCGACTGCTGGCCCGAGCCCTTCTTGGCCGCCGCGTAGGCCTTGTCGTCGGGCAGCTCCAGCGGCTGCGCCCGCACGACCCGCGTCGGCACGTACCCGCCGAGCGCCGTGCGGCGGTCGTGCATGTACTGGATCTCCTCGGAGTCCCGGCCCGGGTGGTAGTACGGGGGCAGGCCCTCCTCCAGCTGCTTGTCCGTGACCGGGATGTGCAGCCGGTCGCGGAAGCGCTTGAGGTCGTCGACCGTCAGCTTCTTCATCTGGTGGGTCGCGTTGCGGCCCTCGAAGTTCGGGCCGAGCGTCCAGCCCTTGACGGTCTGCGCGAGGATCACGGTCGGCTGGCCGGCGTGGGCCTTCGCCGCCGCGTAGGCCGCGTAGATCTTCCGGTGGTCGTGGCCGCCGCGGCCCAGGTGCAGGACCTGCTGGTCCGACATGCCCTCGACCATGGCCCGCAGCCGGTGGTCGCCGCCGAAGAAGTGGTCCCGGATGTAGCCGCCGGTCTCCGTGGCGTACGTCTGGAACTGGCCGTCCGGGGTGGTGTTCAGCTTGTTGACCAGGATGCCGTCCCGGTCCTGCGCGAGCAGCGGGTCCCAGGAGCGGTCCCAGATCAGCTTGATGACGTTCCAGCCGTTGCCCCGGAAGATCGACTCCAGCTCCTGGATGATCTTGCCGTTGCCGCGCACCGGGCCGTCGAGCCGCTGGAGGTTGCAGTTGACGACGAAGGTGAGGTTGTCCAGGCCCTCGCGGGCCGCGATGGACAGCTGGCCGAGCGACTCCACCTCGTCCATCTCGCCGTCGCCGAGGAACGCCCAGACGTGCGACTTGGAGGTGTCGGCGATGCCGCGCGCCTCCATGTAGCGGTTCATCCGGGCCTGGTAGATCGCGCCGAGCGGGCCGAGGCCCATCGACACCGTCGGGAACTCCCAGAAGTCCGGCATCAGCCGCGGGTGCGGGTAGGAGGAGAGCCCGTTGGGGAACTTCGACTTCTCCTGGCGGAAGCCGTCGAGCTGGGCCTCGTTCAGCCGGTCCAGCAGATACGCGCGGGCGTAGATGCCGGGGGAGGCGTGGCCCTGGAAGAAGATCTGGTCGCCGCCGTCGCCCTCGTCCTTGCCGCGGAAGAAGTGGTTGAAGCCGACATCGTAGAGGGAGGCGGAGGAGGCGAAGGTCGCGATGTGACCGCCGACGCCGATGCCGGGGCGCTGGGCGCGCGAGACCATCACGGCCGCGTTCCACCGGGTGGCGTTGAGGACCTTGCGCTCGATCTCCTCGTTCCCGGGGAAGAAGGGCTCGTCCTTGGTGGCGATGGTGTTGACGTAGTCCGAGCTGCGCATCTCGGGCACGGCCACGCGCTTCTCGCGGGCGCGCTCGATCAGGCGGAGCATGAGGTAGCGGGCCCGCTCCCGGCCCCGCTCGTCGACTGCGGCGTCGAGGGAGTCGAGCCATTCCTGGGTCTCTTCCGGATCGAAGTCCGGGACCTGGCTGGGAAGGCCGCCAATGATGATCGGGTTGCGATCGGATCCGGGAGCCACGCTCTTCCTTCGCTGTTCGGGGTGGTCACGGGGCCACGGTGTGGTCGGGATCTCCATCGTGTACCCCGCCGACACCGGACGTCATCTTTACCGAGGGGTAACCCCCGGGGCGTCCTCCAGGTGCCAGGGTGTGGTCAAATCGCAACCTTACGCCCAACCCGCACATGCGTTTCGTCCGGGCGTTCGGCAGACTGAAGACTCAGAAGTCCTCGAAAGCGGATGAATCGCTCGCACCTGATCACGGAGGGGGTCCGACAGTGCCGGAAGTTGCGGCGAGACGGCCCCAAACGTCACCGTTTCGGCGGTCTCCGGGGCCGGGTACTTGCGCGATCCGCCCCGGCACGTGTGGACTACGGCCAGCGCCGCGCGCACACGCGCGGCCCACAGCATTTTCCGAATGAGCAGGAGGCAAGCCGTGAGCGCGACCGCGGACCACGCGGAGGAGCGGACCAACCCGGCATCCAGGCTGGGGTTCGAGCCCGGACAGGTGGTCCAGGAGATCGGCTACGACGAAGACGTCGACCAGGATCTCCGTGAAGGCATCGAGTCCATCATCGGGGCCGAGCTCGTGGACGAGGACTACGACGACGTCGCCGACGGCGTCGTCCTGTGGTTCCGCGACGAGGACGGTGATCTCACCGACGCACTGGTGGACGCCATCAGTCTTCTGGAGGACGGCGGCGTGATCTGGCTGCTGACGCCGAAGACCGGCCGCGACGGCTACATCGAGCCGAGCGACATCAACGATGCCGCGCAGACCGCTGGTCTCTCCCAGACCAAGAGCATCGTCGTCGCCAAGGACTGGGCGGGCACCCGCCTGGCGACCCCGAAGCGCTGAACCACCCCGTACGGGGAGGCCCCCGCCGGACCCGGTCCGGCGGGGGCCTTCGCGCACGGGCGTAGGGTGGGTCCCACCGTTTCGGCCCAGGGCCCGGGTTCCGTCGGCCCGGGACCGGGCCCCGTCGAGAGGGACGCGCACGCGATGGCGATCGAGGTCGGCACCGAGGCCCCGGATTTCGAGCTCAAGGACAACCACGGGCGCGCCGTCCGGCTCGCCGGCTTCCGCGGCGAGAAGAACGTCCTGCTGTTCTTCTACCCCTTCGCCTTCACCGGCGTCTGCACCGGCGAGCTGCGCGAGCTCCGCGCCCGCCTCCCGGCGTTCGTCAACGACGACACCCAGCTCCTCGCCGTCTCCGCCGACTCCGTCCCCACCCTGCGCGTCTTCGGCGACCAGGAGGACCTGGAGTTCCCGCTGCTCTCCGACTTCTGGCCGCACGGCGAGGTCTCCCGGGCCTACGGCGTCTTCGACGAGGAGAAGGGCTGCGCGGTGCGCGGCACCTTCGTCGTCGACAAGACGGGGACCGTCCGCTGGAGCGTCGTCAACGCCCTGCCGGACGCCCGCGACGCCGCCGCCTACGTGAAGGCGCTGGAGGCCCTCTGAGGGGGTTCCGGGAGGCTCCGGGGCCGACACCCCCGGATTCACCGGGCGAATCGACTGTTTCGACCGGGAACCCGTCACTAGGATCCAGACGTTGATCCGATGCCAACGCACGACTGGGGGCGCTGCCCCTGGAAACCTATGGAGGGACTCGTGGGAGTCAGCCTCAGCAAGGGCGGCAACGTCTCGCTGACCAAGGAGGCCCCTGGCCTCACCGCCGTGACCGTCGGTCTGGGCTGGGACGTCCGCACCACCACCGGTACGGACTTCGACCTCGACGCCAGCGCCATCCTGGTGAGCGAGGAGGGCAAGGTCCGCAACGACCAGGACTTCGTCTTCTTCAACAACCTGAAGAGCGCCGACGGCTCCGTCGAGCACACCGGTGACAACCTCACCGGCGAGGGCGAGGGCGACGACGAGCAGGTCAAGGTCAACCTGGCGGGCGTGCCGGCCGACGTGGCCAAGATCGTCTTCCCGGTCTCGATCTACGACGCCGAGAACCGCCAGCAGTCCTTCGGCCAGGTGCGCAACGCGTTCATCCGTGTCGTGAACCAGGCCGGAGGCGCCGAGATCGCCCGGTACGACCTCTCCGAGGACGCCTCGACCGAGACCGCCATGGTCTTCGGCGAGCTGTACCGCCACGGCGCGGAGTGGAAGTTCCGCGCCGTCGGCCAGGGCTACGCCTCGGGCCTGCGCGGCATCGCGCAGGACTTCGGCGTCAACGTCTGAGCCGAACCGCACGAACCGTCCGGCGCCGCACTCGGAAGTGCGGCGCCGGACGTGCCTCATCACCCACCGGGGAGGAACAGAATCATGGGCGTCACGCTCGCCAAGGGAGGCAACGTCTCCCTCTCCAAGGCCGCACCCAACCTCACCCAGGTCCTCGTCGGGCTCGGCTGGGACGCGCGCTCCACCACCGGAGCCCCCTTCGACCTCGACGCCAGCGCCCTGCTCTGCCAGGCCGGCCGGGTGCTCGGGGACGAGTACTTCGTCTTCTACAACCAGCTCCGCAGCCCCGAGGGCTCCGTCGAGCACACCGGTGACAACCTCACCGGCGAGGGCGACGGCGACGACGAGTCCCTCGTCGTGGACCTCACCAAGGTGCCGGCCCACTGCGACAAGATCGTCTTCCCGGTCTCGATCCACGACGCCGACAACCGCGGCCAGAGCTTCGGCCAGGTCAGCAATGCCTTCATCCGGGTCGTCAACCAGACGGACGGCCAGGAACTCGCCCGCTACGACCTCTCCGAGGACGCCTCCACCGAAACCGCGATGATCTTCGGCGAGCTCTACCGCTACAACGGCGAATGGAAGTTCAGGGCGGTCGGTCAGGGGTACGCGTCCGGGCTGCGGGGCATCGCTCTAGACTTCGGGGTCAACGTTTCGTAAAGCCATGTAATTTCACGATGGGGTAGACAGTGGTTCTGAAAACCTTCGGCTGGTCGTTCGCCATCACGGCGCTCGGCCTGGCCTTCGCCGCTTGGCAGTGGGGGTGGGAGGCGTTCGGGGTCGTTCTGATCCTGTCGATCCTCGAGATCTCGCTGTCCTTCGACAACGCGGTCGTCAACGCCGGAATCCTGAAGAAGATGAACGCCTTCTGGCAGAAGATCTTCCTCACCATCGGCATCCTGATCGCGGTCTTCGGTATGCGGCTGGTCTTCCCCGTCGCGATCGTCGCCATCAGCGCCAAGGTCGGCCCGATCGAGGCCGTCCAGCTCGCCCTGGACGAGCCCGAGCGGTACGAGGCCCTCGTCACGGACGCCCACCCGGCGATCGCCGCCTTCGGCGGCATGTTCCTGCTGATGATCTTCCTCGACTTCATCTTCGAGGACCGCGACCACAAGTGGCTCGCCTGGCTGGAGCGCCCGCTGGCCAAGCTCGGCAAGGTCGACATGCTGTCGGTCTGCGTCGCGCTGATCGTCCTGCTCGTCACCGCGATGACCTTCGCGACGCACGCGCACACCAGCGTCGGCCACGTGGACAAGTCCACGACCGTGCTGCTCTCCGGCGTCGCCGGCCTGATCACCTACCTCATCGTCGGCGGCCTCTCCGGCTTCTTCGAGAACAAGCTGGAGGAAGAGGAGGAGCGCGAGCACGAGGAGGAGGAGAAGGCCAAGGCCGCGGGCAAGCCCGTCTCGGCGGTCGGCCTCGCCGGAAAGGCCGCGTTCTTCCTGTTCCTGTACCTGGAAGTCCTCGACGCCTCGTTCTCCTTCGACGGCGTCATCGGCGCCTTCGCCATCACCAACCACATCTTCTGGATGGCGCTCGGCCTCGGCATCGGCGCCATGTACGTCCGTTCGCTCACGGTCTACCTGGTCCGCGAGGGCACCCTGGACGACTACGTCTACCTGGAGCACGGCGCGCACTACGCGATCGGCGCGCTCGCCGTCATCCTGCTCGTCACCATCCAGCACGAGATCAGCGAGCTCATCACCGGTTCCATCGGCGTCGTCCTGATCGCCCTGTCCTTCTGGTCGTCCGTCCGCCGCAACAAGGCGCTCGAGGCGTCCGGGGGCGGCTCCTCCGGAGACAAGACAGAGGTGACGTCGGGGGTGTGACACCCCCGACAATGAGGAACGCTTCACTGCGGGGCGGCCGGAGCACCCGGCCGCCCCGCGGGCATGTGCGGACGCAGACGAGCGGTGGGGGTGGGGGCGGCATGGCCTTCTGGGACAACCTGTTCGCGGGGAGGGCGGCCCAGTTCGACTCGGGCAACGCCGTGTCGAACGCGATCGACCTGACGAAACGGCGCCCGTCCGTCTCGCTCAGCAAACAGGGGGCCGCCACCGGCAACCTCCGGGTGAACCTCTCCTGGCGGATGCGGACCTCCGACATCGAGGGCCGCTCCCGCCAGAGCGGCCGGCTGCTGCGCAACCCCGCCCAGTTCTTCAAGCCGGAGGTCGTCCAGGCCCACACCCAGGGCATGGTCAACGTCGACCTCGACCTCGGCTGCCTCTACGAGCTCGCCGACGGCTCCAAGGGCGTGGTGCAGCCGCTGGGCAACTTCTTCGGCGACCTGAACGCGGCGCCGTACGTGAAGCTGAGCGGGGACGACCGCTTCGGCGGCTCCTCCGGGGAGACGATCTTCGTCAATCTGGACCAGCGCGACGCGATCAAGCGGCTGCTGTTCTTCGTCTACATCTACGACCAGACGCCGGCCTTCGACCGCACCCACGCCAAGGTCACGCTCTACCCGAGCAACGGCCCCCGGATCGAGATCGAACTCGACGAGCGCGCCCCGCAGGCCCGCTCCTGCGCGGTCTTCTCCCTGGAGAACGTCAAGGGCGACCTGACGGTCCGGCGCGAGGTGCGGTTCGTGTACGGCTTCCAGGCGGAGCTGGACCGGCTGTACGGCTGGGGGCTCCAGTGGGGCCGCGGCTACAAGACCAAGACGTAGCCGGCGGCCCGGCCGGTGCGCTCAGGACCTGACGAACTGGGGACCCATCGGAGGCATCCGGAAGTCCGGTGCCGGGTTCTGCTCCGGGGCGCCCACCGGCTGCGGATAGCCGTACGCGGGGGCCGGGCCGTTCGCGGGCTGCTGGGGGTAGCCGTAGGCGGGCGCCCGGTCCGGCCGGGGCGGCACCGCGGGCTGCGGCGGCACGGGAGGGTGGAGCACGGTCGCGTCGGGGTCGGCCGAGGCCGTGCCGTGGGCCGGGGAGCCCTCCGGGGCCGTCGCGGACTCCGGGGCTCCGGGAAGGCCGTCGCGGCCCTCCTGGGCGCCTTCCTGGGCGTCCTCGTCGACCGAGATGCCGAAGTCGGTGGCGAGGCCGACCAGGCCCGTCGGATAGCCCTGCCCCACCGCGCGGAACTTCCAGCCGTCCCCGCGCCGGTACAGCTCGCCGCAGATGACCGCCGTCTCCTCGCCGGTCTCCGCCGTCACCTCGAACAGGGCCAGCGGCTCGCGCTCCGGCCCGGTGGCGTCGTACAGCAGGATCCGCAGGTCGGAGACGGAGCGGAAGGTGCCGCCGTCGGAGGAGGCCGCGACCACCACCCGGTCGACCGAGGCGTCGAGACCGCCGAGGTCGGCCTCGACGGTGTCCGTCAGGCCCCCGGCGTCCCGCTTCTTCGGCAGCCGCCGCACGAGCCCCGAGGGGTGGCGCGGCTGGTTGTAGAAGACGAAGTCCTCGTCGGACCGCACGCGCCCGGAGGGCCCGAGCAGCAGGGCCGAGGCGTCCACGTCGGGGACCCCGGGGCCCGGGGTCCAGCGGAGCACGGCCCGTACGGCCGCGGTGTCGAGAGGGACGTTGGAGCCCTTCAGCATCGCGTGCGTCATGACCGCAATCCTGCCCTCCCGCCCGACCCGCGGACAACGCGGGGGCGGTACCGAGACCGGGACGAGACCGACGGACGTGGACGGGTTACCTGAATTTCATACGCTGGGGGAACCGAGGACACTCGCGTCTACGTACTATTACCGGCCACGTGTCGCCGGGACACAGAGAGGCAGACGGGATACTCATATGCGTCATTTCGGGCACATCCCGTCCGCGAAGCGGGCCGGGCTGTTCCACCGGGAGCCGGCCGAGTTCACGGCCGACTCGCCCGCGCACACGCTCGCCACGGCCCTGGGCGCCACGCTCTACAGCCCCGCCACCCGGCCGCGGCTCGCCGACGCCGTGCGCAAGCAGGCCGCCCGCGGCGTGGTCTCCATGGTGCTCTGCCTGGAGGACTCCATCGGCGACGCCGACGTCGAGGCCGGCGAGGACAACCTCGTCCGGGAGTTCGCGGACCTCGCCGCCGGCGGTACGGACGTGCCCCTGCTCTTTATCCGAGTGCGGGAACCCGGCCAGATCACCGACCTCGCGAGCCGCCTCGGTGAAACGATTCGTCTGCTGTCCGGATTCGTACTGCCCAAATTCACCGGGGACCGCGGCCGCGCCTTCCTCGAAGCGCTCGTCGAGGCCGAGCGGACGAGCGGCCGGCGCCTCTTCGCCATGCCCGTCCTGGAGTCCCCCGAGCTCCTCCACCTGGAGACCCGGGTCGAGACCCTCGCCGGCATCGCCGCGCTCACCGGCGAGTACCGCGACCACGTCCTCGCCCTGCGCCTCGGCGTCACCGACTTCTGCTCCGCCTACGGACTCCGCCGCTCGCCCGAGATGACCGCGTACGACGTCAAGGTCGTCGCCCACGTCATCTCCGACGTCGTCAACGTCCTCGGCCGCGCCGACGGCACCGGCTTCACCATCACCGGACCCGTCTGGGAGTACTTCCGGCCCGGCGAGCGCATGTTCAAGCCCCAGCTGCGCCGCAGCCCCTTCCTGGAGGGCAGCGCCGAGGACCTGCGCACCGCCCTCATCGAGCACGACCTCGACGGCCTGCTGCGCGAGATCGAACTCGACCGGACCAACGGCCTGCTCGGCAAGACCTGCATCCACCCCACCCACGTGGTGCCGGTGCACGCGCTCTCCGTGGTCAGCCACGAGGAGTGGAGCGACGCCCAGGACATCCTGCGGCCCGAACGGGGCGGCGGCGGGGTGCTCCGCTCCGCGTACACGAACAAGATGAACGAAGTGAAGCCGCACCGCGCGTGGGCCGAACGCATCCTGCTGCGCGCCGAGGTCTTCGGCGTCGCCAAGGAGGACGTCGGCTTCGTGGAGCTGCTCACCGCCGGACTGACCGGCTGACGAAGGGACGTCGACGACGTGGTGTGGACCGGAACGTGGGTCGCGGAGCGACTGGGCGTCGAACTGATCGGCGACGAGGAGCTGCCCGACCTGTTGGGCCTCGCACTGCGCCGCAACCCCAAGCGCGCGCACCTGCTCGTCTCCGGCGTGCTCGGCAAGCACGTGCCCCAGCGGCCCTCGGTGGTGTACGGCGCCGGCCTCGACCTCGGCCGGCGGGTGCGGGCGCTCCTCGGCGACGAGGAGGCCGCCCGCGCCGTCGTCCTCGGCTACGCGGAGACCGCCACCGCCCTGGGCCACGCCGTCGCCGACGGCCTCGCCCTCGCCCCGTACCTCCACTCCACCCGCCGCCCGGTGCCCGGCGTCGCCCGCGCGGGCGGCTTCGAGGAGTCCCACTCCCACGCCACCTCCCACCTGCTGCTCCCCGAGGACCCCGGGCTGCTGGCGAACGACGGGCCCCTGGTCCTGGTCGACGACGAGTTCTCCACCGGCAACACCGTCCTCAACACGATCGGGGACCTCCACGAGCGCTACCCGCGCGAGCGGTACGTCGTCGTCGCCCTCGTCGACATGCGCTCGCCCGCCGACCTCGGCCGCCTGGACGCCTTCGCGGAGAAGACAGGCGCCCGCATAGACCTGATCGCCCGCGCCGCCGGCACCGTGCGCCTCCCGGACGGGGTCCTGGAGAAGGGCCGGGCGCTGGTGGCGGAGTACGAGACGGCAGCACCGGAACCGAAGGCCGCGCCCCCGGCGCCCGACGTCGTACGGGCCGCCCTCGACTGGCCCCGCGACCTCCCCGACGGCGGCCGCCACGGCTTCGCACCGGCGCACCGCGACCGCCTGGAGAAGGCCCTGCCGTCCCTGGCGACCGGGGTGACGGAGGCGCTGGAGACCTCCCGGGCCCCGCGAACCGGCACCGACACCGGCACCGATACCGGCACCGGAGCCCCCCGCGTCCTCGTCCTCGGTTTCGAAGAGCTGATGTACGCGCCGCTGCGCCTCGGCACCGCCCTGGAGGAGGCCGGACACGACGTCCGGTACTCCACCACCACCCGCTCGCCCGTCCTCGCCGTCGACGACCCCGGCTACGCGATCCGCACCCGGCTCGTCTTCCCCGCCCACGACGACCCGGCCGACGGCCCCGGCGAGCGCTACGCCTACAACGTGGCGGGCGGCGGCTTCGACGCCGTCGTCCTCGTCGTCGACTCCACCGCCGACACCCCGGCCCTGCACGCCCCGGACGGCCTCCTGGCCCGGCTCGCGGAACACGTGCCGCACGTGGTGCTCGCGGTGATCCCCTCGTACGTGCCGGGAACCGCCGGGACCGCGCGCACCGTCGAGAACGGCGGAGCCAACGAAGACACCGCCGACGACACCCTCACCGAAGCTCCCGAAAGGAGCTCCATGCTGCCCGAGCCCCTCCGCGGCCCCGCCTTCTCCTCCTACGCACCCGAAGAGGTCGGCTGGCTGCTCCAGGACCTCTCGGACGTCGAACTCGAAGCCCCCACCGAGGAGCGCGAGGAGGCCATCCAGAGCGGCGGCGCCCACTACGCGGAGTCGCTGCCCGTCGAGTACCAGCCCAGCGAGCGCTACCAGGAGCTCTTCCACGCCGCCCTGGAGAGCTCCGCCGCCCGGATCGCCCGCGCGGTCGGCACCGTCACCGAGACCGTCCTCGCCGAGCGCCCCGGCACCCCCGTGCTCGTCTCGCTCGCCCGCGCGGGCACCCCCGTCGGCGTCCTCATGCGCCGCTGGGCGCGGGCCCGCCACGGCCTCGACCTCCCGCACTACGCCGTCTCGATCGTGCGCGGCCGGGGCATCGACGCCAACGCGCTGCGCTGGCTCGCCGCCCACCACGACCCCGCCGACGTCGTCTTCGTCGACGGCTGGACCGGCAAGGGCGCCATCACCCGCGAACTCGCCGAGGCCCTCAAGGACTTCGACGGGTTCGACCCGGACATCGCGGTCCTCGCGGACCCCGGCTCCTGCGTCCGCACCTACGGCACCCGCGAGGACTTCCTCATCCCCTCCGCCTGCCTCAACTCCACGGTCTCCGGCCTGATCTCCCGCACCGTGCTCCGCCCCGACCTGGTCGGACCGGACGACTTCCACGGCGCCAAGTTCTACCGCGAGCTGGCCGGCTCCGACGTCTCCGGCGCCTTCCTGGACGCCGTCGCCGCCCGCTTCGACGAGGTCGCCGCGACCGTCGACACGGACGTCAAGGAACTCCTGACCGCCGACCGCGCCCCCACCTGGGAGGGCTGGGCGGCCGTGGAGCGGATCAGCGAGGAGTACGGCATCCACGACGTCAACCTGGTCAAGCCGGGCGTCGGCGAGACCACCCGCGTCCTGCTCCGCCGCGTCCCCTGGAAGATCCTCGCCAAGCGCGGCGCCGACGCGGACCTCGCGCACGTGCGCCTGCTCGCCGAACAGCGCGGCGTCCCGGTCGAGGAGGTCGACGACCTCCCGTACAGCTGCGTGGGCCTGATCCACCCCAAGTACACCAGGGGCGCGACGGGCGCCGACGGCAAGGCGGTGGCGTCCCGGTGAGTACGACGACGGGCACGAACCCGGCTCCGGTCCCCGCGTCCCCCCAGGTCCGGGCCCAGGACCCGGCCCCGGTCCGGACCCCGGCGCCGGTCCTGGTCGCGAGCGACCTCGACCGCACCCTGATCTACTCGTCCGCCGCCCTCGCCCTCGGAATGCCGGACGCCCTCGCGCCCCGGCTGCTCTGCGTCGAGGTCCACGAGTCGAAGCCGCTCTCCTACATGACCGAGGACGCGGCGGCCCTCCTGGCGCGACTGGCCGACGAGACCGTCTTCGTCCCCACCACGACGCGGACGCGCAAGCAGTACCAGCGCATCCAGCTCCCCGGCACCGCGCCGAAGTACGCGATCTGCGCCAACGGCGGGCACATCCTCGTCGACGGCGTCTCCGACCGGGACTGGCACGCCTCCGTCCTCGACCGGCTGGCCGGCGAGTGCGCGCCGCTCGCCGAGGTCCGCGCGTACCTCTCCGCCACCACGGACCAGTCCTGGGTGCGCAAGCACCGGGTCGCCGAGGACCTCTTCACCTACCTGGTCATCGAGCGGGACCTGCTCCCCGAGGGCTGGCTGGAGCTCTTCGGCCACTGGGCGGGGGAGCGCGGCTGGACCGTCTCCCTCCAGGGCCGCAAGGTGTACGCGGTGCCGAAGCCGCTCACCAAGAGCGCGGCCGTCCGCGAGCTCGCCCGCCGCACCGGCGCCGCGCTCACCCTGGCCGCCGGGGACTCCCTGCTCGACGCCGACCTGCTGCTCGCCGCGGACCGGGCCTGGCGCCCGGGCCACGGCGAACTGGCCGACAGCGACTGGACCGCCCCCCACCTCGACGTCCTCGCGGAGCGCGGGGTCGCGGCGGGGGAGGAGATCCTGCGCCGCTTCAGGGCGGCGGCAGCGGGCTGAACCCTCCTCCGGGAGGATCAGCCGCAGCAGCCCCCGCCGCAGCAACCGCCACCGCCGCCCCCGCCGCTCGGCGCGGGGGCGGCGGTGCCGCTTCCGCCGACGGCCACGGCCGAGAGCAGCTTGACGGTGTCGTCGTGTCCGGCGGGACAGGCGGCCGGAGCGGAGGACTCGGCCATGGGGCGGCTGAGCTCGAAGGTGTCACCACAGGTGCGGCAGCGGTATTCGTAACGAGGCATGGGGACAGGTTAGAGGCTGCCCCGCCGAATCGGGCGGCCCTACCGGTCAGTGACCGGCGCCGCCTCCCCGCTCCTCCCGGATCTGCCCGACGACCCGGGCGGCGGCGGCGCGGACGTCCTCCAGCTCGGTCAGGAAGTGCCAGTAGTCGGGGTGGCGGCCCTCCAGCGAGGCGACGGCCCGGTCGATGCGCGCGACCGCCTGGTCGAGGGGCGCGGCGTGCCGGGGATCGGGGGTGGTCCGCCCGTCCATGGCGAGCCGCTGGGCGTCCCGTACGGCGAACCGGGCGCGGTCGACCTCGGCGTTCGGGTCCTTCGCGACGGCCTCCAGACGGCGCAGCCGGTCACCGGCGGCCGAGACGGCCTCGTCGGTCGAGTCGAGGAGGGCGCGGACGGTGGAGAGCAGCGAGGTCGCGTCGGGCCAGCGCTGCTCGGCCCGCGCCGCCCCGGCCTCGGCGAGCCGCTCCCCGGCCTGCCGGAGGCTCGTCGCGGCCTGCTCGGGCACCTGCTGGAGGTCCTGCCAGCAGTCGAGGGAGAACCGCCGCCGCAGCTCGGACAGGACGGGCTCGACGCCTTCGGCACGCGTGGTCAGCGCCTCGGTGCGGGTACGGAGGGAGACGAGCCGCCGGTCGATCTCGGCGGCCCGCTCGGGCAGCCGCTCGGCCTCGGCCCGTACGGCCTCGGCGTCGCGCAGCACCCGGTCGGCCCGCTGGAGGGTCTCGGGGACGCCGTGCCGGCCCGCGCCCTCGTTGAGCCGGGTCAGCTCGGGCCCGAGCCGGGCGAGGCGCAGCGCGAGGTCGTCGGCACGCAGCCCGCCCTCCCGTACGGCGTCGAGGGCGCCGCTCGCGCCGCGCAGGGCCTGCCGGGCGCGCTCGACGGCGGGCGCGAGCCGGGCGAGCTGGGTCTCGGCGCGCCCGAGGAGCGGGGCGAGCCCCGCCTCGAAGCGGTCGAGCTCGCCCTTGACCCGGTCCAGCTGCTCCTTGGCGCCGGTGAGTTCGGCGCGGGCCCGGGAGGCGGTGGCGGCGTCCAGCTCGTCGCGGTCGAGGTCGTGGGCGTCGACGGCGGTGATGTACACGTGGCTGACCTGGTCGATGCGGCGCCCGAGGGCCTCGAAGCCCTCGACGGCGTCGCGCGCCTCGGGGGAGCCGTCGACGGCGGTGATGGTCTCTATCGAGATGCGCAGCCCGCGCTGGGCGGTGTCGAGCTCGTAGAACGCGGCCGCGGCGGCGTCCTTCGCGGCCTGCGCCTCGGCCCGCTGGCCCTCGCCCCGGCCCCCGAACCAGCGGCGGGTGCCGCCCCCGGCGAAGGCCCCCGGAAGGACCGCCCCCGCCACCAGCGGCAGCAGGAGCGCCAGCCGGAACGCGGAAGGAATCCTGGGCGCCGACGCGCTCCTCGTATCGCTCGCCGCCACGTACCTCTCCCGTGCTGTGTCCGCCGTGCCCGGTCCGGGTCCATTCTCCCACCAGGTAAGGACGAACACACGGGCCGGTCAGTTCGCCGTACGGACGGTGACGTCGCCGTTCTCGCTGCGCACGCGCACCCCGTTCCCGCTCCCGTCGTTCCGGGGCACGTCGAGGCGCACGTCCCCGTTCCCGCTGCTCCCGACGACGGCGTACTCGGCCTTCGGCACCTCCACGGTGACGCCCCCGTTGTCGGTGGCGACGTCGACCTTCCGGGGTACGGCTCCGAGGGCGAGCCGGACGTCCCCGTTGTCGGTCCGTACGGTCAGGTCGGTCGACGTGGTGCCGGCGTCGACGGTGACGTCCCCGTTGTCGCTGCCGAGGTCGAGCGCCGCGCCGGCCTTCCGCACCCGCACGTCGCCGTTGTCGGTCCGCACCTTCAGGGGCGTGGCGAGCCCCTCGGCCGTCACGTCCCCGTTGTCGCTCTCGACGGTGACGGCGACCTTCCGGGGCACCTGGATCCGGTGCACGGCCGCGCAGTTCGAGGCGACCGCGTCGCACTCGACCCGCAGCGTCAGCCGCCCGTCGACCAGCTTCCAGTCGGCCTCGGGCCCGGACCCCATGAAC
This sequence comes from Streptomyces sp. NPDC098101, assembly GCF_044760185.1. Taxonomy (NCBI): domain Bacteria; kingdom Bacillati; phylum Actinomycetota; class Actinomycetes; order Kitasatosporales; family Streptomycetaceae; genus Streptomyces; species Streptomyces sp. NPDC098101. The sequence goes on from NZ_JBIWAS010000002.1 coordinate 677,618, forward strand.
ACCCACCCGTCGACCTGCCGCTCGACCCGCACCTCGTCGACGTCGGCGGGCGTGATCACCAGCCGCGAGTTGTCGGAGTCGACGGTGAGCGAGCCCCCCTCCAGGGCGAAGCTCCTCTTCTCCACGGGCGCCCCCTCGGCATCGGCGGTCCCGCACCCCCCGACCCCGAGCAGCCCCACGAGAACCCCACAGGAAGCGACCAGCACCCGACCCCGACGACCCACGACCAACCCCCAGAAGAAACCCGACGACCCCCCGAAGCTACGCCCCGCACACCCCCGATCACGATCCGGCGACCCACCGTCCCGGGGGTGGGGCTATCCCCCGCCCCCTCGGCCGCATCGGTTTGCGGCACCCACCCACGGGCCATGTAGGCTGTTGCCTCTTCCACGGGTGCGTAGCTCAGGGGTAGAGCGCTGCTCTTACAAAGCAGATGTCGGCGGTTCGAAACCGTCCGCGCCCACCGGTACGAAGGCCCCGGACCGCTCATGGTCCGGGGCCTTCGTCGTCCACGGGGGACGGCCGGCGTCACTGATCACACGGGGCCGGACCGGGATCCGGCAGTGGTGGCCGGGCGGGGTGCCTAGGGCCTGTCCGGTGATTCGGCAGGGGACCTTGCCTTCTAGGCTGGCGTCATGGATAACGGGCTCACTCACGAGAAAAGCACCTTCATCAACTTTCGGCGCTACGTCCGGGATCTGAAGAAGCATGGGTTTCGGTGGGTTGACATCAAGCAGCTGCGCTTTTGTGCGGAGTCGGCGGACGATGGAAAACTGCTTGCCGCACTGATTGGGCATGATCAGTTCCGGGACGACTACGCAGGTGGCGGAGTGCTGCCGGATGGATCTCGGCACGGTCCGTATTGGCTGCAGTCGATAACTTCTGACCTGTATCAGTCCATCAGTCAGGAGGAGGCTGTGCAGATCCTGCGGGAGTGGGTGGGTTCGCTCTGGGGCGTGTCCACCGAGCTGGAGGCAGATCTGCAGCGGGAGGTGTTCGCCCGCGTGGCCGCGGCCGATGGAATCCATTATCTCGGTGAGCTCGGTAATGAGGCGATTCATGACTGGGGACGCGTGCACGACTACTTTCATGAGTTCGTGCTCGTCGACCGCTCGGCTGGACGGATCACACTCGTCGTCGCCGCCGACGACTGAGGCAACCACACTGCGGTGCATCACGCCATCGTCCGGGAGCGATCTGAACGGGCAATGGGCGGCAACTCCCGTTACTTGCCGGACGAACTTCCGTCGTGAGGCCACCCCGTGACCGGGTGAGCGCCTCATCGAGGCGATGCTCGTTCGGGCGGCGCCGACGCCCCAACGCCCGGGGAACGCGGTGACGAGCTCCGGCAGCACGCTGATGGGCGCGGCACACCGTCGAATCCACGTTCGCCACACTTCAGCCGATCCGCCCCTCGGCGTCGGCGTCCGCCTGGGCCGTCCGTAGGGCACGCTCCCACGTGTCCTCTGTGGGCCATCTGCGATGGTGGTCATGGACTGTCTTCTATGTCCCGAGGGTCTCCTTGCGGGGATGTTCGGGGAATTCACGGAGGTTTCGGGCCTTCATGTACAGGTTTACGAAAACAGTCACCTTGGCGCGCAGGACCCAGGGGTCGAAAGGCTTCGAGATGTAGTCGACCGCTCCTGCGGCGTACCCGCGGAAGTTGTCGTGGGGGCTGTGCTTGATCGCGGTGATGAAGATGATGGGGATGTCGCGGGTCTGCTTGCTCCTCTTGGCGTGGGCGGCTATTTCGAACCCGTCCATGCCGGTCATCTCGACCGAGAGGATCACGAGGGAGACGCCGCTGGTGGAGCGCAGGATCCTCAGGGCCTCTTCGCCGGAGCGGGCGGGCAGAAGCTCTTGGCCGATGGGCGAGAGGATCGCCTCCAGGACGAGGATGTTCTCCGGTCGGCTGTCCACCAGCAGGATCTTCGAGGTTTTGTCGACGCTCCAGTCTCCGTCCGCCGCGCGTACGTCGATGGCGGCGAGCTGCCGTTCGAGCAGCTCGCATCGCTGTTCTGCCGCGAGGTGCCGGCCCCTGGCGTCGTCGAGTTGCTCTTCGAGGTGCCGGATGGTGGCGTGCAGCCGTTCGCGCTCCGCCTCGATCTCGGTGAGCCTCGGTTGGTGCAGCTCGATTTCCGCCGAGAGTTCGAGGATCTGTCGGCTCCTGAGCATCTCCGACTCGGCGAGGCGCAGTTGAAGGTCGGCGACGCGGCGTTGGCGTTCCTGGAGGGCGTCGACGATGACCTGGCGTTCCATCTGGGCCGCACGGGAATCCCGATCCGCCTCGGCCAGTTGGTCTTGCAGGATTTGTATGGCGTGTGTCGGGGCGTTGCTGGACTTCAGCGCGTCGCGGTGAAGGTTCTTCAGGACGCCCAGTGCTTCCGGGGTGGGGGCGTTTCCCGTGAGTTCCGCGACGTCGGCGCACAGATCCATCACGAACTCCCACGGTGGGGTCCGGTTCCCGTTGAGGTAGCGGGAGACGGCCCCGGCGTCCCGGCTGCGCCGTGCTGCGTACCGGCGGACCGATATCCCCAGGCTCTGGAATATGTCCCTCAGCGCGGTGCACAGGTTGAGGGACTCCGGAGAGAGATTTTCTGAGAGTGGAAGTAACTCGCCCAATTTCGTGCCCCTGGTCCCCTGTTGCCAATGCTCTGGCAGCACTGTTGCGCCTTCTGCAACGCCCTGGACGCGCTGCAGTGTGAACGCACCGCGCCTCTACGGTCGTACAGAAAGGTACTCTGCGATGCGTTCGCGTCCACGGCGGATCGACTTGTTCGCCCTGACTTCGATGTTCGCGACCGGCCTGGTCCTGGTGTGCGCAGGCGTGCAGCCCGACGCCGTGGCCACCCTCGTGGTCGGGCTCGCGACGCTCTACGCGACCTGGACCGGCCTCGGCTGCTCGCCCGGAACGCCTACGGACGAAGACCGAGACGAAGACCGAGACGAAGACCGAAGCGACTGAAGCGGTCACGAACCGGCGTCGCGGTCGGTCTCCTGGTCGCCCCCCGGGTAGGGCTGCCGGCGTCGTGATGGCCGGAATCCGACATTCTCAATTCTTGCTCAGAAGAATGCCTGGTTTCCCCTGCCGTCCGAGAACAAGGCTACGGTCTTTGTGCGAGGCCGCCTCACCGACCTGACGGGCGGCTTGGCAATCAGTTCCGACCTGGGGGAAGTATGCGTTTTATGGCATGGGGGACCGGCGCCCCCGAGAACGAGACCGCGCAGTCGCCCGCCTCGCGCAGGCCGCCGACTGCGGCTATGGCCGCGGCCCTCGCTCTCGTATCCCTTCTGGCGGCCGGATGTACCGGCGGCACCGAGTCGTCGAGCGCTCCGTCGGCATCGGCGGCGGGGGAAACCGACGGGAACGCGGGGATCCCACGGGGAGAACGAGGAAGACCAGGGAAAGCGCGCCAAAGCTGCCCTTGACACGGTCTCGCCGGACGATCCGGAATTCGTGGAATCCGGACTGGAGCGGGTACGGGAAGGCGTGCACCACCGCTCCCCGCTCATGAAGGGGAAAACCTACAAGTTCTCCGTGGTCTGCGTGGGGACAGGGAGCGTGCGGGTCGTGATCGACGACAGGGATCCGCGGCCCGTGTCGTGCGACGGGGTGCCCGCGACCCGGCGCGTGGAGAGCGCCCCGGAGCGACTGCCCGTCGACATCACCGCGGAGGCCGGAGCCACGGGCATGGTCGCTTGGCAGGTCGTCTCCGTTCCTCCTCGGTCGTGATGCTTGGGCAGCGTCGAGTGGCCCTCGCTGACGCGATGGGGAGCCGGATCGAGCCGTTGATGCCGAACTGTCCGATCTGCGGCCGAAGCTCAGAGAGGGGCGAGGAGCATCAGGACCTCGTCCCGGGTGTCGTCGGGCGCGAAGCGCAGGGCGCTGGGCCAGCGGCCGACCTCCCTCCAGCCCAGGCGGCCGTAGAAGTCCTCCAGTCCTTCCTCTCCCCGGGCCGCGAGACGCAGCTGTTCGAGCCCCAGCTCGTCACGCGCTACCGTCCGCAGCTCCCGCATGAGAGCGGAGCCGACACCACGGCAGCGAAAACCGGGGTGGGTCTGGAGGTGGTGGACCGTCCCCCAGTGCGTGACGGCCGTGCCTTCCTCGGGATGTGCGGCGACCGACAGGAAAGCCCGGTGGTCCGGGGAGGACTCGAACGTGTCGGTCGTCTCGATGCGGCCGAACTCCTCCCCCGTGAGCCCCGGAGCCATCTCGCAGCAGTCCGCCTCCGTGCCCAGCCGGGCACCATCGGAGTCGAGCGCTCCGGCACCGTACGGCGGTCCATTCCGGTCCGGGGGCCTCAGTCGGTCGTGCGGCTCTTGGTGTACTCGGCCTTGGTGGGGCCCTCGCCCTCCAAGCGGGCCCCGGAGGTCCAGCCGCAGGCCTCGTAGAACGCCACGGCCCTCGTGTTCTCCGGGAAGGTCTCCAGCCGGACGGTCGGGTAGCGGGCGAGGAGCGTCTCCTCCGCGTGCCGCAGCAGGAGGCGGCCCAGTCCCCGGCGGTGGTGGTCCGGGTCGATCATCATCAGGTCGACCGTGGGCCCGTCGAGGACGGAGAAGCCGACGATCCGGTTGTTCTGGGTGAGGCAGTGCACTTCGCCCTGTTCCAGGTGCGTCTTCACGTGCGCGTCCGAGGCGCCGCTGCCGATGAACCGGTCAACCGCCTCGTCGCCCAGGAACCCGCGGTAGCAGGTGTCGATCGTGCGGCGCGCGAGTGCCTGGAGGTCGGCGAGGTCCTTCCCGGTCGCGGGGCGAACGGCGGGGCGGTGCTGTCCGGTCGACATGGTGCTTCCAGGGTTCGGGGGTGGAGAGCGGACCCTGACTGTAGTCGTTCGGCCCGGGAAGGTCAGAAGGCCCTGGCGAAGACGCGGGCGCCGTTGTGGAAGGTGAGGGTCAGGCCCTGTTGGGAGGCCGCTTCCGGTTGGGTGGACCAGCGTTCGACGGAGGAGATCTCCGGGGAGGCGGCCTGGGCGAGGGCGGCGGCGAGCCAGGCCTCGGGGGAGTCCGTCTTCTGAGGCGGCTCACCGGCGGGGACCGGGGCGCCCGTGACCGGTTCGTCGAGGAAGCCCTCGTGTTTGGCGCCCTCGGGCAGCTGGCCGGTGAACTGCCACCGGGTCTCGGTCGTGCCCACCGTCACGACCACGCCGAAGGGGTGCTTGGTGTCGCCGGACTCGGCGAGGGTCCGCACGCCGTCGGCGGTCGGGCTGTTCTTCACGATGTCGACGACGAAGTCGCTGAATCGCTGGGGGCGCATACGAGGTCATGTCCTTTCTTGTGGGCTGTCCATTTTAAAGATCGGGTCCGATCGGCATGAGAAAGCCCCGGACCGTGATCGGTCCGGGGCCTTTTGTGCGAGGGAGGGGACGTTCATGGTGTCAGGCTTTGATCACTTCCGCCTTCTTGTCGCCCGCCGACGCCACGACCGTCGTCTTGACCGTGCCCGTCTCCCGCTCGCCGGCCGTGGTGAGAGAGCCCGGGGGAACGGGTGAAGAGTTGACGGAGGCGTCGGGGCGCGGGTCTACTCCCCGCATGGCTGAGGTGGGGGACGCGCCCGAACAGGGCGCGCAGGGCGGCGAGATGACGCCGCAGCGGTACATCGAGACGCGGATCGAGCAGTACCAGGGCTGGTACGACGCCAAGGCGACCCGGATGAAGGCGATGCACCTGCGGATGCGGACCGTGTCCGTCGTCGGCGGGGCGTTCGTGCCGGTGTTCGTGAACCTGGACCTGAGCTTCGCCCGGGTCACGGCCACGGTCCTGAGCGTGGTCGTCGTCGCCGCGGTGTCGCTGGAGAGCGTCTACCGGTACCGCGAGCAGTGGAAGAACTACCGCTCGACCGAGCAACTCCTCGGGCACGAGCGCGTCTACTTCGAGACGAAGGTGGGGCCCTATCGCGGCCTGTCGAAGCGGGAGGCGTTCTCCGTCCTCGTCGCCCGGGTCGAGAAGGCCATCGCCAACGAGAACGCCGCCACCCTGAACGTCATGACGCTCGGCGGACAGGTCAACTCCGACGTGCAGGCCGGGGTTCCCGCCGCCCGCACCGAGAGCGTGCTCGTGGAGAGCGTCAGGGCCGAGAGCGTTCGGGCCGAGAGCGTGAAGGTGGAGAGCTCCCGGAGCGGGGAGGGCGCCCGGAGCGGGGAGGGCGGCGAGTAGATAGAGAGGGCTCGCGGCGCGGGCCCCGGCGGTCTCCGGAGCCCCCGCCCCTCAGGCGCGGTGGCGCCTCAGCACCACTTGTAGTCCACCCGCGTCGAGTTGTACGAGCAGGTGTCGACGCTCGCGCCGGTCGACTTGCGCAGCGTCGCCGTGTCCCGGTCGTTGTTCCAGACGTACGCCCCGCGGTTCTGGTACACGTTCGCGGCGGTGTTCGTGCCGCGGCCCGTGCGGACCGTCACGATCTTGCCCTTGCCCAGGGTGAAGTTCCCGAAGGTGTACTTGTGGTTGGCCGCGTCCGTGAGCGTCCAGCCCCGCAGGTTGACCGCCGCGCCGGTCGTGTTGCGTATCTGCACGTACTCGCCGTTGAGGCTGGCGGTGGACCGGTTGTCCGTGCCGGGGCTGTCGTACCAGATCTTGTACAGGTGGACCGAGCCGGCGGCCTGGGCCTGCGCGGGCAGCAGGAGGACGCCGGAGGCGGCGGCCGCGGTCACGGCCGCGAGCGTGCGTGCACGAAGCATGGATGTCCCTCGATTTCTGCCGGGTCCCCGACGATGGGGGCCCGGCGCGCACACAGGATACGCACCTCCTTCACCCCATCCGCACAACTTGCGGGAAAGCGGAGGCAGGAGGGGTACGGCTGTTCTAGGGTCGCCGCATGGCCAGCGACGTCCTGCGGTGCACCGTCCTCGGATCCGCCACCCCCTACCCCCGACCGGGCAACGCCTGCTCCGGCTTCCTCGTCGAGGGCGGCGGCGCGCGGGTGTGGGTCGACGCCGGGACCGGCACCCTCGCGGAGCTCCAGCGGTACGTCCGGCTCGGCGACCTCGACGCCGTGTGGCTCTCCCACCTGCACGCCGACCACAGCGCCGATCTCCTCACCGCGTACTACGCGTTGCTGTACGCCGGGCTCGACCTCCCCCTGCCCCTCCCGCTCCTCGGCCCGCCCGGCACCGCCGACCGCCTCGCCGGCTTCCTCACCAACGGGCCCGTCCGCAGCCCCGTCGAGAAGGCCTTCGCCGTCGAGGAGCTGTACGACGGGCACGTCACCCGGATCGGCGGGCTCACCCTCCGCTCCCGGGCCGTCGAGCACGGCGGCCCGCCCGCCTTCGCCCTGCGCGTCGAGGACGGGCGGGGGCGCTCGCTCGTCTACTCCGGGGACTGCGAGCCCTGCCCCGCCCTCGTCGAACTCGCCCGCGACTGCGACCTGTTCCTCTGCGAGGCCGATGGCGAGGGGCCCGGCCACCACGCGGCCGCGCAGGCCGGGCGGAGCGCCGCCGCGGCCCGGGCCGGCCGTCTCGTCCTCACCCACGTGGGGCCCGGTACGGAACCGGCCGAGGCCCTCGCCCTCGCCGCCGCCGAGTACCCCGGGGAGACCGCCCACGCCGACCCCGGGCTGCGGTTCGTCCCCGGCGCGGACCGGGACGCCTGGATCGAGGCGCCCGCGCGGCCGGGCGCGTGACGCTCGCCGCCCGCCGGTCCCGCCCCGTGCCGGACGCCGCGGCCCACCCGGCCGTGATCCGCCGGGCAGGCCCTAGGCGCCGAAGTCGTACTCCAGGACGTACGACGAAGAGTCCAGCGTCATCTCGTTCAGCTCCACCGCCACCCCCGCCTCCGTGAAGGCCGTGCGGTCGATGAGGACCACCGGCGTCCCGAACTCCAGGGCCAGCCGCTCCGACTCGTCCGCCGTCGGCATCCGGCAGCGGATCTCCTCCCGGAAGCGCACCGGCCGCCGGCCCAGCTCCGCCAGGCGCGCGTACGTGCCGCCCGGGCCCGTGTCCCGTTCGGCGATCGGCGTCCCGCGCACCAGTTCGGCGGAGAGGTACGAGACGGAGAGCAGCACCGGCCGGTCGTCCAGGACGAACCGGCGGCTCCGGACGCAGACGGGCGCGCCCGGCGGCAGGTTCAGCGCCTCCGCGACCCGGGCACCGGCCTCCGCCTCGCCCACCTCGATCCGGTCGACCACCAGGTCCCGGTCCTCCACGTCCGCCGACCAGACCGAGCGGCCGGCGCCCCAGTGGTCGCCCGCCAGGCGCGGGATGCCCCGGCGGCGCAGCGGACGGAAGACGCGGACGAAGACCCCGGCGCCCTTGCGCGCCTCCGCGAGCCCCTCGGACCGCAGGACCGAGAGGGCCTGCCGGGCCGTCATCCGGGCCACCTCGTAGGTCGTCATGAGGTCGTTCTCGCCGGGGAGCCGGTCACCCGGCGCGAAGGCGCCCGAACGGATCGCGGCCCTCAACTCGTCCGCGATCCGCTGGTACTTGGGCCGTCGAGCGCTGTCCTGGTCAGTCACGGGTGGACCACTCCCTTCATCTGCGGGACACCCTACGGCGCACCCCTCGACGCGGAAGCACACGTGTACGCCGTCCCGACCGGTCGATCCATCCATCGGGGGACATCTCTAGAGATACGTTGACAGGGCCGGGTCGCCGCGCTTCCCTGAGTGTCCCCATGCTTCAGGTTCCGGGACGGAGGGGACGCGTGCAGCCACTGCCCGAGGTCGGTGACCTCGTCCGTGACACCGCCACCGGGCGGGTCGGGTTCTATGTGGACAGCGTCTCCGGGCGCTTCCGCATCCGCGCCGTCCACGGCGGCACCGAATGGGACGCCGAGCCCGTCGACGTCCAGCTCGCCACGCCCCTGCACGAGCTGCGGGCCCGTACGGCCGAGATCAACGCACGGAGCAGACGCGGGCTCGGCGGCGTCGGGGCGTAAGCGGCGCTCCACGGGGCCGGCGCGATTGTCAGTGGCGCGCGCCACACTGGAGGCATGTGCCGCAGCATCAAGACGCTCCGCCCGCCCGTGCTCCCCGAGGAGGCGACCGAGGACGACATCCGCGCCGCCGCCCTCCAGTACGTCCGCAAGATCTCGGGCTTCCGCGCCCCCGCCGCCCACAACCGCGAGGTCTTCGAGCGGGCCGTGGACGAGATCGCCGGGGCCACCGCGAGACTCCTCGACGGCCTGGAGGTGCGCGGGGCGCACCCGCGCGGGACGCACCCGCACGCCGCGCCCGCGAGCGCGCCCGTGGTCAGGAAGCGGGCGCCGGAGCCGCGGCCGGACGCCGTATGAGGTACGCGGCGAGGCCGCCCGCCAGGAAGAGCGCCAGGGTCGACACCCCCGCGCTGAACCAGGTCGCGCCCAGCCACTGACCGCCCAGCCAGCCGAGCCCCACGCTGTACGACGCCCAGACGACGCCCGCGAGCGCCGACCACGGCAGGAACTCCTTGCTCCGCCGCTTCGCCGCGCCCGCGCCCAGCGAGACCACCGAGCGGCCCGCCGGTGCGAAGCGCGCGAGGACCACGAGCAGCCCGCCGCCCCGGGCGAGCGCGGTGCCGAGACGTTCCTGCGCCACCGTGAGGCGCCGTGAGCGCGCTATCGCCCGGTCCAGCCTGGCCCCGCCCCGGCGCGCCAGGCGGTACGCGAGGAAGTCCCCGAGCACCGAGGCCGTGGCCGCGCAGAGCAGCAGGGGGAGGAGCGACGGCACGTCCGGGGAGGCCGCGGTGGCCGTCGCGGCGGTCGCCGCCGTGGCCGCGGTGATCACCAGGAAGCCGCTCGGCAGCACGGGCAGGAAGACGTCGAGCAGGATCGACGTCGCCACCACCGGGTAGATCCATGGACCGGCGGTGAGCGACCGCAGCGAGCCCAGGCTGTCGAGCAGATTCACAGGGCCAGAGCCTACGCGGGATCGGGGTCCCGCCGCCGGGTGGGTGCCCGGCCCGGCCCCGGCGCCCGGAGGGGCTGTCCGGCGCCGGTGTTCGGACGTGCGGGAACGTGCGGGAACCTGAAGGGAATCGTCCGGTACGGGGGTCGGCACCGGACGCGCGCCGCGCGCGGGAAAGGCCGGAATCCGTGCTGTGGAAACCGGTCCTTTCCGGTAGGACACCGAGACTTGTGGAGCCTCCCGGTCCTGTACGTCTCCCGGATGCGGTTCCCGGACTCGTCTCCCGGGGGCGCCTTCCGGACCCGTCTCCCGGGACCGTGTCCCGGGGACGCCTTCCGGGCCGGGGGCTCAGGCCGTGACCGGCGTGGCCTGCTCCTCGCGCTCCTCGGTCTTCTTCTCCCGCGCCGTCACGGCCGCGCCGTTCCGGGCCCCGGCTCCGAAGAGCCGGTCCAGGGCCAGCGCGCCCGGGCCGGTGAAGACGAGCAGCAGGAAGACCCAGCAGAACAGGGCCGAGGACTCGCCGCCGTTCTGCAGCGGGAAGAGGGACTCCGGCTGGTGGACCTTGAAGTACGCGTACGCCATCGAGCCCGAGGCGAGGAAGGCGGCACTGCGGGTGCCGAGGCCGAGCAGGACCAGGCCGCCCGCGACGAGCTGGATCACCGCCGCGTACCAGCTGGGCCAGGTGCCCGCCTCGACCGTGCCGCCGCCGTGGGCCCCGCCGAGGACGCCGAAGAGCGAGGCGGCGCCGTGGCAGGCGAAGAGCAGGCCGACGACTATCCGGAAGAGACCGAGCGCGTACGGCTGGGCCTGGTTCAGGCGGGCCACGAGGCCGGCCGTCCCCTCGGTGCCGGTGCCGGTGCCGGTGCCGGTGCTCGGGGCGGCCGTCTCTCCGGTCTTGGCTGGGTTGCCGGGATTGCTGGTGGTGCTCATGGGGTGGACTCCTTCGGTCTGGCCTCGTCCGTCGGCGAACGAGGTGGGGGACGGAACCGATGAGACCGTAGGTTAGGGTTACCTCACTAGTACTTGCAAGTTCAACATCGGACCACCGGGAAGTGTGCGGACATGTTCACTTCCCGGCAATCCTGGTGTGACGTCTCTTCAAGGGTGGTGGCGTCAGCAGCCGTTGAGGGCGGACTGCAGGGCGCTCTTCTCGGCGGAGTCGACGCTGAGGTTCCAGTGGTACTTCACGTGCACCCAGGCCCTGACGTACGTGCAGCGGTAGGCCGTCCGCGAGGGCATCCACTTCGCCGGGTCGAGGTCGCCCTTGGCCTGGTTGACGTTGTCCGTGACGGCTATGAGCTGCGGCCGGGTCAGGTCGTTGGCGAAGGACTGGCGCTGGGCGGTGGTCCAGGAGTTGGCGCCGGAGCGCCAGGCCTCGGCGAGCGGGACCATGTGGTCGATGTCGACGTCCGAGGCGGCGGTCCAGGTGGCGCCGTCGTACTCGGAGTACCAGCTGCCGCTGGTGGCCGCACAGCTGGAGTTCGTGACGACGTTCTTGCCGTCCCGCTTGAGCACGGTCTCGCGCGTGTTGCAGGCGCCGGACTGGGTGATCCAGTGCGGGAAGAGGTCCCGGCTGTACCCCGAGGTGGAACCTTCCGCCTTCACCGTGAGGGCGGCCAGGTAGGTGCGCGCGGTCGCGGCGCTGACCGGGGTGGGCATGGCGGCCTGGGCGGCGGGCGCGGTGGCGAGGAGGCCGGTGACGGTGAGGGCGGCCGAGGTGGCGAGCACGGCGAGTCGACGCGCGTAGACATTGCGGACGGTCATGTGAACTCCCTTGACGTGGGGGGACCTTGGCGGCCGTCCCCGTGGGGCGCCGGGCGGCGGCCCGGTCATCGTGGCGGCGCCAGGTTTCCGTACGGGGTGCGCCAGGTAACAGGGTGACGACATGGGCACGTCACATCAAGGGGTGTGCGTGTACTGACGGAGCGCCAGATTCCGCTCGGCGGTCGGGGGTTGGGGGGCGGTGCGCCCGGGGGGTGCGGGGCGCTGCGTGCGCGGGGAGGCGGGAGGGGGGTGGTTTGGGGGCCCGCGTCCCGGACTGTCCGCGCTGCGGGGGCGGGCTCTGGGGCTGCGCTTCGAGGCGCCTGTGCTGGGGCAGTGCTTCAGGGTGCCTGTACTGCGGGGCTGTGCTGCGGGCCTGTGCTGCAAGGTGCCCGCGCCGAGGGAGTGCTTTGGGGTGCCCGTGCCCCAGGCCCGTACTTCAGAACGCCCGCACTCCGGCCTTGTGCCTCAAAGCGCCCGCGCTCCGGACCCGTACCTCAGGGTGCCCGTGCTCTGGGCCCGTACTTCAGGGCGTCCGTACTCCGGCCCCGTACTTCAGGGCGTCCGCACTCGGGCCCCGTGTCTCAAGGTGCCTGCGCCCCGACCCGTAACTCTAAGGCGCCCCCCGTACCCCCCGCCGGCCCCGTCCCCTAACGCGCTCGCGCGCGGCCGGATGACGAACTCCGGCCGCGCGCGAGCGGGGCTGTGGGTGGTGGAGAGGGGGAGGTTACGGCACGGTCGTCAGGGTGATCGTGCCGTCCGGTGCCGCCTCGACCCGCAGGTGGGTGAGGTCGGGCACGTACGCGTCCGGTGCGAAGGCCGCCGCGCGCGGGCCCACGCCCACGACGCGCATCCCGGCCGCGCGGCCCGCCTGGATGCCGGCCTCGGAGTCCTCGAAGGCCACGCAGTCCGCCGGGGCGAAGCCCAGCGCGGCCGCGCCCTTCAGGAAGCCCTCCGGGTCCGGCTTGCTCGCCCCGACGTTCTCGGCCGTGACCCGGGTTTCCGGCACGCGCAGCGCGGCCGCCCCCATGCGCGCCTGGGCGAGGGCCTCGTCCGCCGAGGTCACCAGGGCGTGCGGCAGGTCCGCGATCGCGGCCATGAAGGCGGGGGCGCCGGAGACGGGCACGACCCCGTCGAGGTCGGCGGTCTCCTCGGCGAGCATGACGCGGTTGTCGGCGTAGTTCTGCTCCATCGGGCGGTCCGGGAGGAGCACGGCCATCGTCGCGTACCCCTGGCGGCCGTGGACCACCTGGATCACGGCGTCCCCGTCGAGACCCTGCCGCTCGGCCCAGCGGCGCCAGCAGCGTTCGACGACGGCGTCCGAGTTGACGAGGGTGCCGTCCATGTCGAGGAGGAGGGCGCGGGCGGTGAGCGTTGCCGGGGTGGTGGCAGGCATCGGGTCTCCAGAAGGGGTGGCGCGGAGAACAAGGCGGACCCGCCCACCGGTCAGGGAGTGCGGGCGGGGCCACTTTGTTTTTCAACGATACAAAACCGGGGGCGGTCTTGGCCAACCGGCCCGCTCCCCGTCCGCATCCTGGGACCGCCGCCGGAGCCGTTCAGGCCCCCGGACCCTCGGACCCGCCGCCTGTACGACCGGGCCCGCAGCCCCGGACCCCCCTCCGCTCAGTTCCCCGGCTGCTCCCGCTCCAGTACCGCGCGCGTGCTCGGCCCGTACACGCCCAGCGGATCGCCCTGGATCGAACGCCAGCGCTGGAACTCCTCCACGGCCTCCCGGACCCTGTTGCTGTAGCGGCCGTCCACGGGGCCGAAGTAGACCCAGGCGGCCCGCAGTCGCCACTGGAGGTCCTCGACCTCGGGCCCCCGGTCGCCGTAGCTGAGGGTGGTGACCTCCGGCTCGGGCTCCTCCGTCTCCTCCGGGGCCAGTGAGGGCGCCGCGCTCGTCGCCGGCGGCGCGGTCGTCGGCGACGCGGAGGTCGTGACGGAGGGCGGGGCGGCCGGACCGGTCGACGCGCCGGGGCTCGCGGTGGTCTCGGACGCCGAGGCGGAGGGGTCGGCCGTGGCGGACGGGGACGCCGAGGGCGACGCGGACGTCCGGCGCGGGGTCGGGGACGACGACGTCGGCTCCGGGCTCCCGGTGGAGGAGGGGGACGGCTCCTCGGACACGGACAGGTTCAGGGACGCGCTGGTCGTCACCTCGGGCACGGCCGCCCGGTCGTCCGTCCCGCTCCCGCCGAGGGCGGCCGCCGCCAGGGCCGCCGTGCCTGCCACGGCGACGGCGGCCACCGCCGCGATCGCCGCGCCGCGCCTGCGGCCCCGGGACCGGCCCCCGCCGGGCGGGGGCGGCACCTCGCCGACCCCGCGCAGCAGCAGCGGCATCGTCTCGGACGGGTCGCCCCCGGCACCGGCCCCGTACGGGTGGCCTTCCGGACGGCCTCCGGGGTGCTCCTCCGGGCGGACCGCCGCCAGCCGGGCGGTCGGCGGATCGGCGTCGGCGCCCCCCGCGCCGTACGCCCCCGCCTCCGCGCCGTAAGCCCCCGCTTCCGTTCCCCCGCCGTACGCCCCCGCTCCCGGCCCCCCGCCGAAGCCCTCCGTCCCGAAGCCCTCCGTCCCGAAGGACCCCGCCCCCGTGCCCCGCTGCGACACGTCCGCGTCCTCCGCCGCGTCCAGCGTCACGTACGGCCGGATCCGCAGCGGGTCGAAGTCCTCGGCCGCCGCCAGTTCCGCCCGGGCGCAGGCGCAGCCAGGTCTGTGTACACCGCATTCAGGACAGACGTGTCCGGTCATGATGGGTCCCCTCCCCGATACAACTGCGAGCGATTATGCAGCCCACCCCCTCCCGGCGGGGGAACAGACGTGCCCTTCCGCAGGCCATAACCGGACATTCGGATCAGGATGGAGAAGCTGCCCGAGGAGAAGAGCCGCCCGACAGGCCCCCGACCCGCCGAGGAGACGCCCATGGCCCAGGACCTCCGCCCGTCCCCGCCCGGCGGCGCCCCCGCGCCCGGGGACGGGCAGCGCCACAGCACCGTCCTCGTCGCGATCGGCGCGCTGCTGCTCGGGATGCTGCTCGCCGCGCTCGACCAGACCATCGTCTCCACCGCCCTGCCGACCATCGTCAGCGAGCTCGGCGGCATGGAGCACCTCTCCTGGGTGGTCACCGCCTACATGCTGGCGTCCACCGCCGCCACCCCCCTCTGGGGCAAGCTCGGCGACCAGTACGGGCGCAAGAAGCTCTTCCAGGCGGCCATCGTCATCTTCCTCATCGGCTCCGCCCTCTGCGGCATCGCCCAGAACATGCCGCAGCTCATCGCCTTCCGCGCGGTCCAGGGCCTCGGCGGCGGCGGGCTCATGGTCCTGTCCATGGCGATCGTCGGCGACCTCGTTCCGCCCCGGGAGCGCGGCAAGTACCAGGGCCTCTTCGGCGCCGTCTTCGGCGCCACCAGCGTCCTCGGCCCGCTCCTCGGCGGCCTCTTCACCGAGCACCTCTCCTGGCGCTGGGTCTTCTACATCAACCTGCCGATCGGGGTCGTCGCCCTCTTCGTGATCGCCGCCGTGCTCCACATCCCGGTCCGCTCCACGAAGCACACCATCGATTACCTCGGCACCTTCCTCATCGCCTCGGTCGCCACCTGCCTGGTCCTCGTCGCCTCCCTCGGCGGCACCACCTGGGCCTGGGGCTCGCCGCAGATCATCGGCCTCGCCGTCCTCGGGGCCGTACTCCTCGTCTGGTTCGTGCGGGTGGAGCGGCGGGCGGCCGAGCCCGTGCTGCCGCTCAAACTGTTCCGGATCCGGACCTTCACCCTCGTCTCGGTCATCAGCTTCGTCGTCGGCTTCGCGATGTTCGGCGCGATGACCTACCTGCCGACCTTCCTCCAGGTGGTGCAGGGCGTCACCCCGACCATGTCCGGCGTCCACATGCTGCCCATGGTCCTCGGCCTGCTGCTCACCTCGACCGCCTCCGGCCAGGTCGTCAGCCGCACCGGCCGCTGGAAGGTCTTCCCCATCGCCGGAACGGCCCTCACCGCCATCGGCCTGCTCCTCCTCCACCGGCTCACGGAGACCAGCTCCACCTGGGAGATGAGCGCGTACTTCTTCGTCTTCGGCGCCGGACTCGGCCTGGTCATGCAGGTCCTCGTCCTGGTCGTGCAGAACGCCGTCTCCTACGAGGACCTCGGCGTCGCCACCTCCGGAGCCACCTTCTTCCGCTCCATCGGCGCGTCCTTCGGCGTCGCCGTCTTCGGCACGATTTTCACCAACCGGCTCACCTCCAAACTGGAGGACGTCTTCGCCGCCGCCGGACCCCTCCCGCCGGGCACCGGGCCCGACCGGGTCGCCGCCGACCCGCGCGCCGTCGCCCAGCTCCCGCCCGAACTGCGCCCCTCCGTGCTCCACGCGTACGCCACGTCCATCACCGACGTCTTCCTGTACGCGTCGCCCGTCGTCCTCGTCGCCTTCGTCGTCGCCTGGTTCCTCAAGGAGGACCGGCTCCGCACCTCGGTCACCGCGCCCGACACCACGCAGACCCTGGCCTCCAACCCGGTCGAGCGCTCCTCGTACGACGAGTGCGCCCGCGCGCTGTCCGTCCTCGGCTCCCGCGAGGGCCGCAAGGCGGTCTACGTGAAGATCACCGAACGCGCCGGTCTCGACCTGCTGCCCGCCGCGAGCTGGCTGCTGCTGCGCATCCGCCGGCACGGCACCGTCGAGCCCGCCCGGCTGGCCGAGACCACCCCCGTACCGCTGCGGGCGATCACCGAGGCCTCCCGCCAGGTGGAGGAACGGCACCTGGTCACCCGCGAGGGCCTCCAGCTGATCCTCACCGAGGAGGGCGTACGGGTGTCCACCCGGCTCGCGAAGGCGCGGGAGGACTCGCTCGCCGAACTCCTCGGCGACTGGTGGGGACCCGAACGGCCCACCGACCTGGTGAAACTCGTGGAGGAACTGACGGCCGAACTCAGCGGCTCGGACGCGGAACGCCCCCGGACGTCGGAACCGCCCCGCGACCACCACGCGTGAACGCGTGACACGGTGGCCGCCCGTCACCCGGCCTCTGCCGCCGCCCGGTCCCTCCTGCGCTGTTCGTACCGGTCGGGCGCGTCGAGGATCCACGACCAGGCGGCGTACTCGGCGACGGGCCCCACACGGGCGGCGCCGTCGACACAGCGCGGATCGTCCCGCACGGCCAGCCCGAAGACCGCCCAGATACGGGTCGTCTGCTCCTCGTCACCGACGAGCCCCGCCAGCGCGTCCCCGACGGCGGGCGCGGTATCGCCGCCCGTCGCGAGGTCGTGCGCGACGAGCCCGCGGACGGCGGAGTCGGGGTCCCGGGCCAGGACGAGCATGGCGTCCAGCCCCTCGGGAGTGGCGTGAGCCCACTCGCCCCGGTCGCCCGGAGCCCGGCGCTCCAGGAGCTTGGGCACCGCGCGGCGCACCCGCGGGTCGGGGTGCGCGAGGCGGGAGAGTCCCAGGGGCTCGATCCTCGGGTCCTCGTGGTCGCTCAGGCAGGCCAGGACCTCCGCCAGGACCTCCGGGTGCTCCTCCTCCGCCGCCCAGTCGAGGAAGAACTCCAGATTGCGCCGCCCGAAAGGAGCCGGGTCGTCGGACTCCTGGTCCCAGGTGCCGAGGAAACCCACGACGTCCGCGCCGAAGCGCCGGTACAGGGGATCGGGATGGGCCCGCAGCGCCGCCGCGGCCTCCCACGTCCGCTCGTCCTGCCGCTCGGCGAGAGTGGAGGTGATCTCCCACCAGGAGGCGTACTCGCCGTCGGGGTGGTCGAGCGCGCACGCGCGTGCGGCCAGCTCGTCGAAGCCCGGGCGCAGCCCGAAGTGCTTCTCCAGGAGGGTGAGGACCCCCGTGTGGCCGTCGCGGACGGTCGTCCCGCCGAGCCGGATCTCGTGGTACTCGGTGAACCACTCCCCGTCCCGGACCCGCACGGTCTCCACCGGGCCGGGAGAGCCGGTCCGCTCCCGCAGCACGGCGACCGGACCCCTCTCGTGCCACTCCCGGGCACGGGCCAGCAGTTCCGCGCGGGCGGCCCCGTCGAGCAGGGACGCGTCGAGCAGGCTGAGGACGAGACCGACGGAGCCGCTGTCGACGGCCCGCAGCAGCGGGGTGCTCCCGTCGTCCAGCCTGCGGAGCGCGTCCGCACCGGCGTACTTCAGCTGCCCGGCGACCAGCGACTTGAACCCCGTGACGGCCAGACAGAGCACGGACGTCCCCCGCTCGTCGGCGGACTCGGGGTCCGCGCCGTCCTCCAACAGGTTCCTGACGTGGCACTCGTCCCCGCTCAGCACCGCTGCGACGAGCGGATTCCCGTCCACGCCTCCCCTTCCCCCGTCACGACGGCCGGGCCTCCTGTCCTTCACACCGCCCCGGCCGGAAGCAGCTCCTTGCCGTACCAGACGTCCATGTACGGCCCGGTGCAGTACGCCGGTGTCTCCGTGTACCCGTGCCGGACGTACACGGTCCGCGCCTCGATCAGGTCCAGGCGCGTGTTGAGGACCATCCGGCGGGCGCCGAGCGTGCGGGCCGCGTCCTCCAGGGCGTCCAGCAGGAGGGCGGCGCCGCCCCGGCCCCGGAAGGCGGGCCGCAGATAGATCCGGGTCAGCTCGGCCCGGTCCCCTTCGAGGAGGAGCACCCCGCCGCATCCGGCCGGCTCGCCCCCGAACCGGGCGACCCGGAAGTCCCCGGTCGGCGGGGCGAGCAGTACGGCCCCGTCGTCCGTCAGCCCCTCGTCGATCTCGGCCGCCGTCGCGGGCCGCTTCCAGTACCGGCTCGCGACCTCGTCGTAGTAGTCGCGGCGCAGGGCGGTGGCGTCGGGGGTGTCGACGCGCTCGGGGGAGAAGGTCCAGGTCACGCGCGCCATTGTGGGCCGCGCGCGACCGCCGCCGCACCCGGGTTTCTCCGGCCCCGGCCCTTGGGGCCTCAGCCCTTCGGAGAGGCCTGCTGGACGACCTCGAACGACCACAGGGTCGACCCGGACGCGGCGGGCTTCGGCCGCTCGCCCCCGCCCTCGCCGCCACCCTGGTGGGCGGCCCGCATGGAACCGTTCATCCAGTTCTGGAAGTCCTCCTCGCTGCGCCAGCGGGTGTACACCAGGTACTGGTCGGTGCCCTCCAGGGGACGCAGCAGCTCGAACCACTCGAACCCGTCGGACCCCTCCACGGCCCCGGCCCGCGAGGCGAACCGCTGCTCCAGGACCTCACGCTGCTCGGCCGGCACGGTCAGGACGTTGATCTTCACGATGCTCATGGAGGCAGGATATGACCCGCACTCCCCCCGTTCTCCGGGCGGACACGGTACGGACCCTGGCCGCGCGCTGGCTGTCCCTCCTCGGGGACGGGGACTTCGTCGTCTCGCCGGTCGGGCTGTGGCTGGCGCTCGGGGCCGTGGCGGTCGGGGCGCGGGGGCGGACCGGTGAGGAGCTGCGGGGGCTGCTCGGGGTGGAGGGGGAGGCGGCCGCCGGGGCCGTGGCCGGGGTCGGACGGCGGCTCGCGGGGACGGACGGGCTCGCGGTGGCCACGGGGGTGTGGGCCCGGGTGCCGGTTCGCGAGGAGTTCCGGCGGGGGCTGCCCGGCGTGCGGTTCGGGGAGCTGGGCGGGGGCGCCCAGGGGGAGCTCGACGCGTGGGTGCGGGAGGCCACCGGCGGGCGGATCGACGGGCTGCCGCTCGGGCTCGACGGCTCCGAGGAGTTGGTTCTGCTCAACGCCCTTGCCCTGAAGGCCTCCTGGGCCGTTGCCTTCCCCCGGCACCTCACCCGTGACGAACCCTTCACCGGTGGGGACGGCGTCACCCGGTCCGTGCCGACCATGCGGCGGCGGATCCCGTCCGCCTCGGTCTGGTCCGTGGGCGGGACCACCGTCGTGGAACTGGCCTGCGCGGGGGAGCGGGCCGCCCGGGTGCGGTTCGTGCTCGGCGCGGAAGGGGCCGGGCCCGGCGAGGTGCTGCCCGCCGCCTGGGCCGGGGACCGGGAGCCGCTCGGCGCCGACTCGGTCGACCTCCTCCTGCCGCGCTTCACCCTCCGGACGAAGACCGAGGCCGCCGCGCACCTGGCGGCGCTCGGCCTCGATCTGGCCCTGCGCCCCGGGGCCGACTTCTCCGGCCTCTCCCCGGAGGACCTCTTCGTCGACGAGGTGGTGCAGGAGGCGCTGGTCGAGGTCGCCGAGGAGGGCGTCGAGGCGGCGGCCGTCACCCAGGTCAGGATGGCCCGGAGCGCGGCCCCGCCCCGTCACGGGACCGTGGAGCGGATCGCCTTCGACCGGCCCTTCGGCGTCGTCGTCCTCGACGCCGAAGACGCCGAAGACGCCGAAGACACCGAAGACGCCGAAGGGGAGCTGCCGCTCTTCGTGGGGTGGCGGCGGACTGCGCCGTCCACCGGGGGCTAGGACACCACGCGGGCGACCAGCAGGCCGTCGTAGCCCTTCGCGCCGACCGTCTGGAACGCCGTCGCGTCCAGGCGCGGCTCGCGGGCGACCAGGTCGAACATCTCGCGGGTGCCGGTGACGGCCGGGTCGTCCGGGTGGTCGGTGGCGACCTTGCCGCCCCGCACCACGTTGTCGACGACGACGACCGTGCCCGGCCGGGAGAGCTTCAGGGCCCACTCCACGTACCGCGGGTTGTTGACCTTGTCCGCGTCGATGAAGACGAAGTCGAAGGGGCCGGCGCCCTCCGCCTCCAGCTTCGGCAGGCTGTCCAGGGCCGCGCCCGTGCGGACCTCGACGACCCCGTCGAGGCCGGCGCGGGCGATGTTGGAGCGGGCGACGTCCGCGTGCGCCGGGTCGTACTCCAGGGTGACCAGGCGCCCGTCGGCGGGCAGCGCGCGGGCCAGCCAGATCGTGCTGTAGCCGCCGAGGGTGCCGATCTCCAGGACGTTCCGCGCGCCCTGCACCCGGGCGAGGAGGTGGAGCAGCTTGCCCTGGTTGGGGGCGACGGCGATCTCCGGCAGTCCGGCCGCCGTCGAGGCGGTCAGCGCGGCGGACAGCGCCTCGTCGGCCGGGGCGAGCAGTTCGGTGAAGTAGGCGTCGACGTCGGTCCATTCAGAGGTGGTCATGCGGTCGAACGTACACCTGCCACAGGGGTCCGGCGGCGTCGTGACGCCCGTACGGCCAGGAGCGTCGCCACCGCCGCGAGCAGGAGGCCGCCGCCCACCGTCAGGAGCCAGACGGGGACGCCCCCGGCGACGGTCAGCAGCCGGTCGGTGTAGATCACCTCGCGGTACGGGGTGTCCGCGACCCGCCGCAGGTGGTGGTCGTCGTCGATCCGCCCCGGGTTCGGGAACTCCTGCTCCAGGACCGTCAGATGCACCGGCCGGTCGCCCGCGAGCGCGGCCACCGCGCCCCCGGGCCGCTCGATCCGCCCCGCGAAGGTCACCTCGGGCCGGTCGCCGCCGATGGCGGAGCGGGGCTCCATCCGGTGGTCGGAGAGGACGGACAGGCCGAGGGTCTGGGGCGTCTGCGCGAGCCGCGAGAGCCGCATCGGGTAGACCAGCTCGGGCGAGGCGAAGGCGATCCGCAGCGGGGTCAGCTCGCCCCGGAGGACGGAGCCCTCCTTCTCGGGCGCGAGGCGGACCGCGACGTACTCCCACTTCCGCTCGACGTACGGCCGGAGCGCGCCGGTCAGCCGGTCGGGCAGCTCGAAGCCGTTCGTGCGCAGCCAGTCGCCGAGCGCGTCCGGGTCGGTGGCGGTCAGCCGGGCCACGTCGAAGGGGCCGAGCCGCTCGCGCCCGACGACGCCGACGCCCGTGCCCCCGCCGGGCGCGGCCCCGGCCGTCCCGTCCCCGTAACCGGTGTCGAACGGCCAGTCGTCCTCGCGCGGCCAGAAGTAGGAGCGGTCGCGCCGCTCGGGCGCGGAGAGCCGGTCGAGCTCGTCGAACAGCTCCGGGTCGCCGAGGGAGACGTCGGCCCGGCTCGGCACCGGCATGATCCAGGCCGCCCGCTCCGCGTCCCCGTGCACGCGGAAGCGCATCACGATCGTCTCGGTGCGCCCGTCCCAGCGGACGGCCGACTCCTCGCGGTCGACGCCGATCCGCCGCGACGCGTCCGGGATCATCGCGCCGCAGCCGCAGGCGTACGCCGGTGCGACGAGCGAGCCGGCCTGGAGCGCGAGCAGCGCGACGAAGGCCGTCAGGATTCTTCTGATCAGGATGCCGTGTGTCCCCCGCATGGCAGCTCAGACGTCCGGGGGGAGGATCCGGTTCCTCGGGCGGGACCTCCGGGAACGCCGCAGGCCCCGCCCCTCCGTGAGGAGGGCGGGGCCTTGCGTGGTGCGCGCTGTGCGGTGGCGGGACTCTTAGTACCAGCCGTTGGCCTGCCAGAACGCCCAGGCGGCGTTCGGGGAGCCGTAGCGCTCGTTCATGTAGTTCAGACCCCACTTGATCTGGGTGGCGGGGTTCGTCTTCCAGTCGGTACCGGCCGAGGACATCTTCGAGGCCGGCAGGGCCTGGACCAGGCCGTAGGCGCCGCTGGAGGAGTTGGTGGCCTTGTGGTTCCAGCCGGACTCGTGGGCCACGATCTTGCTGAAGGACGCGTACTGCGAGGCGGGAACGATCTGTCGCGCGACATCCTGCGGGCTGGCGGCCGAGGCCGAGCCCGTCGTGCCGAGCACCGCACCCGACGCACCCAGCAGCACGGCTGCGGAGGCGGCGAAGGTCTTCTTGCGGGCGGCGACACGAGTGGTGAGCGAGCGGATCAAGGTTTCTACCTAACTTCGGGGACAGGGGTCGCGCCGGGCGTTTTCGGCAAGCCGGAACCAGGGCCCGGGAGACCCGGGGACTGGGGGAACCGGTCTGCCTGAGGCGCTGCGGTGAGCACCGGCTGCCTGGCGACGTCCACCAGAGAAGCAGGGCCGGAACGCCGATGCAACGACCCCCTGTACGAGGAAGGTTCGGACCCGGGAGGAACGTCCCGGGGTCGGGACGGGGTACGTTTCCGCAGGTTATGGGGGCCTGAGGGGGCCTTTGGGCGGTTCTGTACGTCTACTATTCCGGCTCGTACGTGACCTAGGTCCTGTGGGGCGCCTCACTCGCGGAGGCCCCTTCCGGGCCCTCGAATGTGACCTGGGCCTCGAAGTTCGCCCGCCGCGTCGCCCGCCGCAGCGCCCTCAGGAGCGTGCCGCCGACCGTGAGCGTGAGGACGACGGTGAGCACGGCCCGGCCGAGGTCCCAGCCGAGGGAGGTGGCGGTGACGTAGGCGAGGAAGCGGACCAGGTTCTCCTGGAGCGGGGCGCCCGGCTGGAAGGAGATCCCGCTGCTCAGGCCCTGGAGCAGGACCCAGCCCTGGAGGTTCATGATCGTGCCGTACGCGAACGCCGCCGCGAAGCCGTACGCCGAGAGCATCAGGAGCTCGGCCCGGCCGCGCAGCGTCCGCTGCCCCGGCAGCAGCCCCGCCCCCATCGTGAACCAGCCCATCGCCAGCATCTGGAACGGCATCCAGGGGCCCACGCCGCCCGTGAGCAGCGCGGACGCGAACATCGTCACCGCGCCGAGGACGAAGCCGAAGCCCGGGCCCAGGACCCGGCCGCTCAGCACCATCAGGAAGAACATCGGCTCCAGGCCGGCCGTCCCCGCGCCCAGCGGGCGCAGCGCCGCGCCCACGGCGGCGAGCACCCCCAGCATCGCGACCGCCTTCGCGTCCATGCCGGAGTCCGCGATCGTCGCCACCACCACCGCGACGAGCAGCGGCAGCAGGGCCGCGAACAGCCACGGAGCGTCACCGGCGTGTGACGTCACCGCCGAGCCGGCGTCCGCGAACAGGGGCCAGCAGAAGGCGCCGATCCCGATCAGGGAGACGAGGGCGAGGGCGGCGACGGAGCGGGGCCCGAGACGGAGGGCGCTCACGGCGCTGCCTCCAGGGCCCGCTCCACCTGCTCGACCGTGAGCCACGGCTGCGGGGCCAGGATCTTGGCCACCTGCGGCGAGAACGCGGGCGAGGAGACCACGACCTCGGCCGTCGGGCCGTCCGCGACCACCTCGCCGTCCGCGACGATCACCACCCGGTGGGCCAGCTCGGCCGCCAGCTCCACGTCGTGCGTGGCGAGCACGATCGCGTGCCCGTCCGCCGCGAGGCTCCGCAGGTGCTCGACCAGACGGGCCTTGGCCGCGTAGTCCAGGCCCCGGGTCGGCTCGTCCAGGAGCAGCAGCGGGGGGCGGCCGGTCAGGACGACGGCCAGGGCGAGGGCGAGGCGCTGGCCCTCGGACAGGTCCCGGGGGTGCGTGTCGTCCGCGACGCCCGGCAGCAGCTCGGACACCAGGGCCCGGCAGGTGCCGTCCGCCGCGCCCGCGTCCGCGTCGGCCGCCGCGCACTCGGCGGCGACGGTGTCCGCGTACAGCAGGTCCCTCGGCTCCTGCGGCACCAGGCCGACCTGCCGGATCAGCTCCCGGGGGTCGGTGGCGTGCGGGGTCCGGCCCGCGATCCGGACGGTGCCGGAGGTGGGGGCGATCATGCCGACCAGGGCGGACAGCAGGGTCGACTTCCCGGCGCCGTTCCGTCCCATGAGCGCGACGGTCTCGCCGGGGTCGACGCGGAGGTCGATCTTGCGGAGGGCCTCTACGCGGGCGCGGCGGACGTGGAGGGAGGCGGTGAGGACGAGGGGGGTGGTGGGGTGCTCCTCGCCCTGCGGCCGCCGCCGTCGCGAGAAGAGGGAGAATCCCCCACCCCGCCCCTTCCCGAAACCGGGGGCGGGGCCCCCGGACCCCCGGTTTGCAGGGGCTGCGCCCCTGGCACCCCCCTTTACGGGGGCTCCGCCCCCGGACCCCCGCGCCTCAAACGCCGGCGGGGCTGGGATGGGGGTCTCGTCCTCGGAGGGGGGTGTCGGGTGGCTCTCGGCCGTAGTCCGCCCGTGCGGCTGGGTGGGCCCTGTGGCCGTCGCTTTCAGCCCGTCCGGCGTTTGAGGACCGGGGTCCGGGGCGGAGCCCCGGTTGTGGGAAGGGGCGGGGTGGGGAAAGGGCCCCGCAGGGATCCCCGTGGAGACCAGGGGTTCCAGGCGCTCCTTCAGGCCCCCCGCCCTGCGTCGGGCGTCCCGCACCGTGAGGGGGAGGGGGGTCCAGCCCGCCAGGCGGCCCAGGGTGACGACCGGGGGGTGGATGGGGGAGACGGACATGATGGTGGACGGGGGGCCCAGGACCGCGTCCGGGAGGAGGAGGACCTGGTCGGCGTACTGGACGACGCGTTCGAGGCGGTGCTCGGCGAGGAGGACCGTCGTGCCGAGGTCGTGGACCAGGCGCTGGAGGACCGCGAGGACGTCCTCCGCCGCCGAGGGGTCGAGCGCGGAGGTCGGCTCGTCGAGGACGAGGACCTTGGGGTGAGGGGTGAGGACGGAGCCGATCGCGACCCGCTGGCGCTGCCCGCCGGAGAGCGTCGCGATCGGACGGTCGCGGAGTTCGGCGAGGCCGAGGAGGTCGAGGGTCTCCTCGACGCGGCGCCGCATGACGCCGGGCGCGAGCCCCAGGGACTCCATCCCGTACGCGAGCTCGTCCTCGACGGTGTCGGTGACGAAGTGGGCCGACGGGTCCTGCCCCACCGTCCCCACCACGTCCGCCAGCTCGCGCGGCGGATGCGTGCGGGTGTCCCGGCCGTCGACGGTCACCCGGCCGGTCAGCGTGCCGCCCGTGAAGTGGGGGACCAGGCCGGAGACCGCGTTGAGGAGGGTCGACTTGCCGACGCCCGAGGGGCCCACCAGGAGGACCAGCTCCCCCTCCGGGATCGTGAGGTCGAGGTTCCGGAGGGTCGGCTCGGCGTCCTCCTCGTACCTCACGGAGACGTTCTCGAAGCGGATCACGGGTTCTCCTCGGGTACGGGGGCCACG
The DNA here is from genome assembly GCF_044760185.1 of Streptomyces sp. NPDC098101. Classification (NCBI taxonomy): domain Bacteria; kingdom Bacillati; phylum Actinomycetota; class Actinomycetes; order Kitasatosporales; family Streptomycetaceae; genus Streptomyces; species Streptomyces sp. NPDC098101. Next base: position 702,948 of record NZ_JBIWAS010000002.1, read on the forward strand.
AACGCCGGCACCAGGCCCACCAGGATCGACAGCGCGGGCAGCAGCGGCAGCTCGGGGGCCCGCAGGGGGACCACCCCGGGGTGCAGTGCCTCCGGGGCGTACGCGTTCGCCCGGATCATCAGGACCGCGACCGCCACCCCGGACCCCGCCACCAGCCAGGACCGGGCGCCCCAGCGGTCGGGCCGGTACCGGGTCCGTACGGTCCGGCGTCCGCCGAGCCGGAGCCCGGCGACGGCGGCGAGCAGCCCGGCGCCGAGCAGCGGGAGCCCGTACCCCGCGCCCTGCGCCGCGAGCAGCCCGTACGAACCGGCGCAGATGCCGAGGAGCCCGCCGAGGGTCAGGACGTTCGTGGTGCGGCGTACGGACGCCGGGACGTGGGCCGTCCGCCCGTAGCCCCGCGCGTCCATGGAGGCCGCCACCGCGACGGAGCGTTCGAGGGCGCCCTCCAGGACCGGCAGGCCGATCTGGAGCACCGCCCGGACCCCGCCCGTGGGGCGGCCCCGCAGCCGGCGGGCGGTCCGCAGCCGGACCACGTCGGCGACCATGTTCGGCGCGAAGGTCATCGCCACGACGACGGCGACCCCCGCCTCGTAGAGCGCCCCCGGCAGTGACTTGAGCAGCCGGGCCGGGTTGGCGAGCGCGTTCGCGGCGCCCACGCAGATCAGCAGGGTCGCCAGCTTGGCGCCGTCGTACACCGCGAAGAGGAGTTGTTCGGCCGTCACCCGGCCCCCGATCCGCACTCCCTGCGCCCACTCGGGCAGCGGCACCTCGGGCAGGGTGAAGAGGAGGTGGGTGCCCGGGATCGGGGAGCCCAGGAGGAGGGAGAAGACGACGCGGAGGGCCACCACGAACAGGCCCAGCTTCACGAACGCGCCGTACGAGCGGGCCCAGGGCGCGTCCGTGCGGCGGGCCGCGACGACATAGCCCGCGACGCCGACGATCAGGCCGAGCAGCAGCGGGTTGGTGGTCCGGGAGGCGGCGACGGCCAGGCCGAGCGCCCACAGCCACCAGGCCCCCGCGTGCAGGGCGTTGGCCCGGGTCGCGACGGGAGCCGTGAGCGCGCTGCGGAAGGCACGGTGAGCGGGGGCGGTGCTCATCCGCGGTGGCGGGCCTTCCAGATCGCCGCCCCGCCGAGCGCCAGGACGGCCGCCCCGCCGGCGAGCACGCCGACGGACGGGCCGCCGCCGTCGTCCTGCTTCTTCGCGGCGGTGGGGGAGGCCGTGGCCGTGGACGTGGGCTCCTCGCCCACCTCCTCGCCGCAGCCCCGCGCCGGGTAGCCCGCGATCCCGCACAGCATGGCCCCGCTGCCGTACCGCAGCGGCTTCGCCACGGCGGCGAGCGCCTCCGCGCCGGTCGCGTCGGGGCGGACCTGCGCGCAGCCGGTCGTGACCCGCTTCGCGGGCGGGGTCTCGCCGGGCGGGGCGTCGGCCGGGCCGCCGAAGTCGATGACGACCGCGATCCGCTTCGTGTCGTCCTTCGCCGCCACGTCCGCGCAGATCCGGGCGAAGTCCGGGGCGGCGGTGGGTTTGGCGGTGTCGTCGGCCTCCTGGCTGACCGCGAAGCGGAAGCCGACCGCGTCGCCGTCGGCGGGCCGGGCGGTCGCCGGGCCCTGGGCGGCGTAGGCCCAGGGCTTGCCGCCGTCGCTCTCCCAGTACGACCAGTAGCGGTAGCCGGCGGCGTGCGCCGGGGCGGCCGCGACCCCGGCGAGGGTCAGCAGCGCCCCGGCCGCGGCGCCCGCGACCCTGGTGGTGGTCCTGACGGCGGTGGCGGTCACTTCTTGCGGCCGCTCACGAGGAAGCCGATGCCGACGCCGACGACCGTGCCGATGCCGATGATCCACCAGACGTCGAAGCCGGAGTCCTCGTCGTCGCTGGTGGTGGAGGAGGCGGAGGTGTCGGGGCTCTTGGGCGCGGGTCCGGCGGCGTTGAGCTGCTCGACCAGGTCGACCGAGCCGAACTTGCGGGGGTCGGTCTCCGTCGCGCGGGCGGCCAGGATCAGCTGGGCGTAGGCGGCCGGGCCGCTCTCCTTCGCCCAGGAGGCGGAGTTCTTCTCCAGCCACTCCAGGGCGGGCAGGGCCTGCTTGGAGGCGCCGGCGGCGGAGAGGGCGACGACGGCGTCGGCGGTGTTGCCGAAGTCGGGCTGCTCGGTGGTGTCGGTGGCGCCCGGCATCGGCGGCTGGACGAGGTGGTGGGTCTTCGCGAGGGTCTTCGCCAGGTAGGAGGCGCCGTTGAGGGCGGCCCGCTCGGGGGTCGGCTTCGACAGGTCCGTGCAGGCGGGCGCCTGGTCGGGGGAGGCCTTGGTGGCGACCATGCTCTTGCCGAGCCCGGCGAGGGTGGCGGCGGCGGTCGCGTCGGCGTTGGCGAACAGCTTCCCGGCCTTGTCGGGCTGGTACGCGAAGGCGCCGGGGCCCTCCTTGTCGGTGCAGGGCAGCGCGAAGGCGAGGAGCGCGTCGTAGGGGGAGCGGCCCTCGGCGGAGGTGAACTCGCCGGGGCGCACGCCGGTCGCGGCGAGCGCGCCGACGACGACGGAGGTGGAGTTGGCGTCGCTGGCGCCGCCCGCGCTGTAGCCCCAGCCGCCGTCCTTGTTCTGTACGGACTTCAGCCAGTCGGTGCCGGCCTTGACGGCCTGGTCGGCCTTCTCGGGGGCGGCGCTCTGGCGGCGGACGGCGGCGAGCGCCTGGACGGCGGCGGCGGTGGCGTTGGTGTCCCGCATCGTCTTCGCGTCGCACGCCTTGGCGGCGTCGGCGCGGTAGGAGGGGAAGGCGCCGTCGTCGCACTGCTGGCCGAGGAGCCACTCCACGGCCTGGTCGGCGGGCTGGTAGCCGGTGGCGCGCTGGGCGAGGAAGGAGAGCGACTGGCGCCAGACGCCGTCGTAGGTTGGGTCCTTCGTGCCGTACAGACCGGCCGGGAGCTTCCCGGTGGAGGGGGTCGGGGAGGGGGCGGCGGAGGCCTGCCCGGCTGCTCCGGTGCCGAGTACGGCGACGGCGGCGAGCGCGGCGGCGGCGGCGCGGCGGACGGTGTTCATGGGGCCCTCTCCTGCGGCCGGGCACGGCACGCCTCAGGCACCGGGCTCCGGCTCCGTGTTCCTCGACGGTGCCGGCGGTCACGTCCCGTCCGGGGCATTCCGACGTGCCGCCTTCGCGAAGGAAGGCGGGTACACGGCTGCGGGTCAGTACCGGATTTCCACCGGTTTCCCCCCGTACGGGCATGATGACGACCCGCTTACTGTACCGGCCCGTACGCGCTGCTCACGGTGGTGCGAGGCGGCTCACACCGCCGGGCCCGCCGCCGGTCCGGCCCGGCCCCGCCGCACCGGCCGTACGGCCCTGCGGAGGGCGGGAGTTGTCGTTCCCGCGTGCAAAACTATGCCCTCGGTCACGGGGGCGACGGGCCTCCGTGCGTGGACACGGGGAGTGTTGTGCGCAAGGCGAAGTGGGTGGCCGCGGCCGCCGGTGCGGTGCTGTTGGTCGCCGGTTGCGGCGGTGGGGGCGGTACGGACAAGGGCGGCTCGTCCTCGGCGGGTTCGGGCGCCTCGGGCGCCTCGGGCGGTTCGGGGTCCGGCGGCTCGGGCGGCGCGAAGCTGGACGCGACGGCCGTGAGCAAGGCGATCGGCGACGCGGCGACGGGGGCCGGCTTCACGCAGGACTCCTCCGGCGAGGCCGTACCGGACGGGCTCAAGGAGTGCATGGTCACCTGGACGGCCGACGGCGCGAAGGCCGCGGACCCGAAGAAGTCCTTCGCGGACACGATCGGGACCCTGACGGGCGGCGGCTGGAAGGAGACGCGGACCTTCGAGCAGAACGGCTCGGAGATCAAGTCCCTGGCCAACGGCACCTGGCAGCTCCAGGCCAGCAACCACTCCGCCGGTCCGATGAAGCTGGTGATGTTCGTCGCCACCGACGCCGGTCCCGAGTGCGAGGCGGCCATCAAGGCCGACAACGAGAAGAACACGAAGTCCTGACCCGGCCCCGGGCGCGCCCCCACCAGCTCGTGCGGGGCGCGCCCGGAAGCCCGGCCCGGAAGGAAGCCCCGGAAGGAAGCCCCGGCCCGAGGGCCCACCCCTCACCCCTCACCCCTCAGCCGGCGGCCACCCCCGCCCCCGCTTCCATCCCGATCAACCGGCACACCGTCTCGATGTCGATCTTCACCTGCGCGATCGAGGACCGCCCCGACAGCCACGTGATCAGCGCCGAGTGCCAGGTGTGCTCGATGACCCGGACCACCGAGAGCCGGGCCGGCGTCGGGTGCCCGGCGCCCATCGCGTCCAGGATGATCGCGGTCGTCAGCCGGGAGACCTCGTCCACCTCGGCGCTCGCCCCCCGGTCCGCGAAGATCAGCGCCCGCACCATCGCGTCGGCGAGCTGCGGCTCCCGCTGGAGCGCCCGGAAGGCCCGCATCAGGGTCTCCGCGACCCGCTCCGCCGGATCCGCGCCCGCCGGGGGCCGCTTGCGCAGGGTGGTGTGCAGATGTCGCAGCTGGTCCTGCATCACCGCGACGAGCAGGTGGACCTTCGACGGGAAGTAGCGGTACAGCGTGCCGAGCGCGACGCCCGCCTCCTCGGCCACCTCCCGCATCTGCACGGCGTCGAACCCGCCCCGCGACGCGAGCCGCGCGCTGGCGTCCAGGATGCGCCGCCGCCGCGCCTCCTGGCGCTCCGTGAGGGGCGCGGCGGTGCCGTGCTCCGCCCTGTTGTCTGCGGTCATGGAGTCCCGTTCCGTGCGGTGGGGAGCGACAGTATGGCGGCGTCGTCGCCGTGGCGCGAATCACCCGCTCCGGATCTCACCGCGGCGCTACCTGCCGGTAGATTCTGTCCTTCCCGGACGACCTGACGACGGCCGAGTCTGTAACTTGTTCTAGATTAACGCCAGCGGTTACGCTCCGGCGAAACGCACGCTCGAAGGGGGCCGCGCATGACCGCCGAGGCCGTAGAGGCAGGCCCCCGACAGGCCGTCACCGACCCCGGTGACGGTCCGTTGCGGATCGCTCTCCTCACGTACAAGGGGAACCCCTTCTGCGGAGGCCAGGGCGTCTACGTCCGGCACCTCTCCCGCGAGCTCGCCCGCCTCGGCCACACCGTCGAGGTCATCGGCTCCCAGCCGTACCCGACCCTCGACGAGGGCGTGCCGCTCACCGAGATCGCCAGCCTCGACCTCTACCGCTCCCCGGACCCCTTCCGGACCCCGAAGCGCGACGAGTACCGCGACTGGATCGACGCCCTGGAAGTCGCCACCATGTGGACCGGCGGCTTCCCCGAGCCGCTCACCTTCTCCCTGCGGGCCCGGCGGATGCTCGCCGCCCGCCGCGGCGACTTCGACGTCGTCCACGACAACCAGACCCTCGGGTACGGACTCCTGGGCGGCCCCCGCGCGCTCGGCGCGCCCCTGGTCACCACGATCCACCACCCCATCACCGTCGACCGGGGCCTCGAACTCGACGCCGCCGACGGCTGGAAGCGCCGCCTCTCGGTCCGCCGCTGGTACGCCTTCACCACCATGCAGAAGCGGGTCGCCCGCCGCCTGCCGTCCGTGCTCACCGTCTCCGGCACCTCCCGCCAGGAGATCGTCGAGCACCTCGGCGTACGGGAGGACCGCATCCGGGTCGTCCACATCGGCGCCGACACCGCCCTCTGGTCCCCGGACCCCTCGGTCGCCGAGGTCCCCGGCCGGATCGTCACCACCTCCAGCGCCGACGTCCCCCTCAAGGGCCTGATCCACCTGATCGAGGCGCTCGCCAAGCTCCGCACCGAGAACCCCGACGCGCACCTCGTCGTCGTCGGCAGGCGCGCCGAGGACGGCCCGGTCGCCCGGGCCATCGAGCGGTACGGCCTCGAAGGCGCCGTCGAGTTCGTCAAGGGCATCAGCGACGCCGAGCTCGTCGACCTCGTCCGCTCCGCCCAGGTCTCCTGCGTCCCCTCGCTCTACGAGGGCTTCTCGCTGCCCGCCGCCGAGGCCATGGCCACCGGCACCCCGCTCGTCGCCACCACCGGCGGCGCGATCCCCGAGGTCGCGGGCCCCGACGGCGAGACCTGCCTCGCGGTGCCGCCCGGCGACGCGGGCGCGCTCGCCGCCGCCCTCGGCCGGGTCCTCGGCGACCCGGAGCTGCGCGCCCGGCTCGGCGCCGCCGGACGGGACCGGGTTCTGGACCGCTTCACCTGGGCCCGCGCGGCCCGGGGCACCGCCGAGCTCTACCGCGAGGCGATCGCCCGCCGGGGCGCCGCCTCCCCACGCGCCCGCCGGTGACCACCGCGCACGCCCCGCACCACCTCCACCCGCACCGCCCCCGTCCCGACCGCGAAGGCAGGCCCTCGTGCTGACCGTCGACTTCACCCGCTTCCCGCTCGCCCCCGGCGACCGCGTGCTCGACCTGGGCTGCGGTGCGGGCCGGCACGCCTTCGAGTGCTACCGGCGCGGGGCCCGGGTGGTGGCCCTCGACCGGAACGCCGAGGAGATCCGCGAGGTCGCCAAGTGGTTCGCGGCCATGAAGGAGGCCGGGGAGGCCCCCGCCGGCGCGACCGCCACCGCGATGGAGGGCGACGCCCTCAACCTGCCCTTCCCCGACGCGTCCTTCGACGTCGTCATCATCTCCGAGGTCATGGAGCACATCCCGGACGACAAGGGCGTCCTCGCCGAGATGGTCCGCGTCCTCAAGCCGGGCGGCCGGATCGCCGTCACCGTCCCCCGCTACGGCCCCGAGAAGGTCTGCTGGACGCTCTCCGACGCGTACCACGAGGTCGAGGGCGGCCACATCCGCATCTACAAGGCCGACGAGCTCCTCGGCAAGATCCGGCAGGCCGGCCTCAGGCCGTACGGCACCCACCACGCGCACGCGCTGCACTCGCCGTACTGGTGGCTCAAGTGCGCCTTCGGCGTCGACAACGACAAGGCGCTGCCGGTCCGGGCGTACCACAAGCTCCTGGTCTGGGACATCATGAAGAAGCCCGCCCTGACCCGGGTCGCCGAGCAGCTGCTCAACCCGGTCGTCGGCAAGAGCTTCGTGGCGTACGCGACCAAGCCGCACCTCCCGAAGGCCGATGCCGAGTGACGAGCCCCGAGCGGATCGCGGAACACCTCGTCCTGCCCGGGGTGCTCACCGCCGAGCAGGCCGCCGAGACCGTCGCCGGGATACTCGCCGTCCAGCGCGAGGACGGCGCCATCCCCTGGTTCCGCGGCCACCACCTCGACCCCTGGGACCACATCGAGGCCGCCATGGCCCTGGACGCGGCCGGCGAGCACGCCGCCGCCGCCCGCGCCTACGAGTGGCTCGCCCGGCACCAGAACGGCGACGGCTCCTGGTACGCGGCCTACCACGACGGCGACCCGGAGCGGGTCACCGACCGGAGCCGGGAGTCCAACTTCGTCGCGTACGTGGCGGTCGGCGTCTGGCACCACCACCTGTCCACCGGCGACGACGCCTTCCTCGACCGCATGTGGCCCGTCGTCTACGCGGCCGTGGAGTTCGTCCTCGGGCTCCAGCAGTCCGGCGGCCAGATCGGCTGGAAGCGGGAGCCGTCCGGCGAGCCCGTCGCCGACGCCCTCCTCACCGGCAGCTCCTCGATCCACCAGGCCCTGCGCTGCGCCCTCGCGATCGCCGAGGCCCGCGAGGAGCCGCAGCCGGACTGGGAGCTGGCGGCCGGGGCCCTCGGCCACGCGATCCGCCGCCACCCCGAGCGCTTCCTCGACAAGTCCCGCTACTCGATGGACTGGTACTACCCGGTCCTCGGCGGCGCGGTCACCGGCGAGGAGGCGCGGGCCCGGATCGACGCGTCCTGGGACGCGTTCGTCGTGCCCGGCCTCGGCGTGCGCTGCGTGGTCCCCAACCCGTGGGTGACCGGCGGCGAGAGCTGCGAACTCGCCCTCGCCCTCTGGGCGGTGGGGGAGTCCGACCGGGCCCTGACGATCCTCCAGGACGTCCAGCACCTGCGGGCCGCGAACGGCATGTACTGGACGGGGTACGTCTTCGAGGGCGACACGGACGCCGACAAGGCGATGTGGCCCGAGGAGCAGACCAGCTGGACCGCCGGGTCCCTGCTGCTCGCGGTGGCCGCGCTCGGCGGCGAGGAGGCCACGGTCGCCGTCTTCGGCGGCGAACGCCTCCCGGTCGGCCTCGCGCCGGACTGCTGCGGGGACTGACCCCCTCCCCGAAGGACCGGTACCCGTACGGAGTCGCCCCGCTGGCGCCCGTACGGCCCGGGGGCGAGGCTGGCGCCACAGCCCCCAGGGAGGTCCCGCCGTGCCCGGAACCCTTACGCGCGGAGCCGTGGCGCTGCCGCTGTGCTGCGCCCTGCTCCTGACCACCGCCGCCTGCGGCGGGAACGACGACGCGGGGAGCGCGAGCGCCTCCGCGAACCCGTCGGCGTCCCCGGCCCCGTCGGGCAGCGCCGAGCGGCAGAGACTGGCCAAGACCCGGTTCGTGGCCAACGCCGGTCTCGCCGCGGGCGCCACGTACCAGTGGATCGTGAAGCCGTACCGCGCGGGCACGTTCAAGAAGGGCGCGGACGGGCGCACCTTCGCCCTGGTGAAGGCCGGTCTCGCGGGCGCGTTCGCCTACAACCGGCTCAAGGCGGCGGCGGACAACGCCAAGGGCGACCCGCTGCTCTCCAAGGCGGTCGCGCCGCTCACCGCCGGGATCGACTCGCTCAAGGACCTCGGCACCAAGTTCCGCAAGGGGGAGGTCGGCGAGGGGGACGTCGGCGCCTTCGAGAGCGTGATCAACAGCGTCAAGGAGGCGGGGAGGAGCGCGGGCGCGGAGGTCAAGGACCAGGTGCCCAGCACGTCCCAGCTCGGAGGGTGACGGCCGGGGAACGACGACGGCCCCCGTCCGGACCGAGGATCCGGACGGGGGCCGCGCGCTGTGTACGGGACCGGTCAGCCGCGCTGGATGCCGGTGGTGTCCTGGAGGACGCCGCGGCGCCCGTCCTGCGTCTGGGCGACCAGGGCCTGGCCGCGCTGCTCGACCGCCAGGTACCAGGTGCCCGGCGCCAGCTCGGCGATCGGGGCCTGTCCGCCGTCCTCCGCGTACAGCGGACGGGCGACCGGGACCGCGAACCAGAACGGGGCGAAGTCCGAGGCCGGCTGCGCCGGGGCCTGCTGGGGCTCGGGCTGCTTCGGGGCCTGCGGCTGCGGGGCGGGCGCCTGCGCGCCGAAGGGCTGGCCGCCGTGCGAGGCGTCGTGCGCGCCCCCGTACGGCTGCTGCTGCGCACCCGGGTAGCCGTAGCCGCCGGGGACGCCCTGCGGGCCGGGCTGGCCCGGCTGCACGCCGTACGGCTGCGGGGCCTGCGGACGCGGCGCGCCCACCAGCGGGGCCTTGAGGGCCGGGACCAGCGGACCGGCGACCGCGGCGGCGGCCAGGACCAGGGAGGCGATCAGGCCGAGGATCAGACCGGCACCGGCGTTGGTCGCCTCGAAGATCCACATGAGCAGGGTCCACGCGGAGGCGATGGTGAACGCGGCACCGACCTGGCCGAGCTCCAGACCGGCCACCTTGCGCTGCTGCGGCAGGGCGCGGGAGGCGATGACGAGACCGGCGCCGGCGATGCCGAGGAAGAAGGAGCCCCAGCCGAGCGGCGACGCCTCCCACGAGTTCGGCGCGCTGTACTGGTCGCAGAACGAGGCGGGGCCCTCGCAGCCGGAGATGCCGAGGAACGAGGCGATGAACAGCACCACCGCTGCACCGATCAGCACGCCATCGCCTCGGGTGAGGGAGCGGATATTCACGTGAGAAGTCCTTCGTCGGGTCGTCGTCGCGTCGGTCGTCGTCGCGTCGGGGTGGCGCTCAAGTCCTGGCAGGGGGGCGGCCCCATCGTACGGAGAATCTATCGCCCGCCGGTTCTACCCCTGGAGGTAGGTGGCGATGCCGTCCGCGATCCCCTGCGCCGCCTTCTGCCGCCACGCCGCCGACGCGAGCAGCTGCGCGTCCTTCGGATCACGCATATTGCCGCATTCGACGAAGACCTTGGGGACGGTTGAGAGATTGAGTCCGCCGAGATCGTCCCGTACGTCCAACCCCGTACCGTTTCCCAGGTAGTTGGAGGGCGCGGTGTCGGTGGCGCGGGCGAACCGGTCCGCGATCCGTTCGCCCAGTTCACGGGAGGGTCCGACGATCTTCGCGGTGTCGGCGGCGCCCTCCCGCACGCGTGCGGGGAGGATCACATGGAATCCGCGGTGCCCGGCGGCCGAACCGTCCGCGTGGACGGAGACGACGGCGTCGGCGCGGGCCTCGTTGCCGGTCCGGGCCCGCTCGTCGATGCACGGACCCCAGGGGCGGTCGGCGTCGTGGGTGAACACCACCGTCGCCCCGCGCGCGGTGAGCAGGTCCCGCAGCCGGTGGGAGACGTCGAGGGTGAAGGAGGCCTCGGTGTACCCGTCGTTCGTCGACGTGCCCGTGGTGTCGCACTCCTTGCGGTTCGTCCCGATGTTCACCTTCTGGTTGATTTCCTTGGAGTGCCGGAAGTTCCCGGGGTTGTGCCCGGGGTCGACGACGACGGTCCGCCCGGCGAGGGACCGGCCCTCCGGAGCCGAGGGGGCGGGGGAGGAGGGGGTACGGCTCGGCCGCGGGGTGCTCGGGGTGCTCGGGGTGCTGGGGGCCGCCGACCGCTCCGGACCCTTCCCGGACGGCGGGTCGGCCGGGTCCGGGGCGGCCCCGCACCCGGCGAGCGCGGCGCAGCAGCCCGTGGCGGCGAGGACGAGGGCGAGGGTACGGCGGGCGGTCTTCCCGTGGTCGTTCGGCACCCCGCGACTTTAGGCCTTCGCGCGGCGAAAACCCGCACGGGTACGTCGCAGGTTGGTCACCGCCTCCGGAGAACGGTGGACGCGTGTGCGGGGACGGTGAAGGGTAGTCACAAGAGGCGACGGTGGCGTGTCACCGCGCATGGACCCACGAGGGGGACCGTGGTGGGGGAAGAACCGAACGACGCACGTCCCGAGCCGGCCGACAGGATCCCGGGCGGGGACGCACCGAACCGGCCGGACCGGGCCCGGGACCGGGGCCCGGCGGCCCCGGACCCGCGCGTGGCCCCGGCGTCTGAGGCACCGCCCTGGGCCCCCGTGCCCCCGGCGGGCCGGGCCCCGGAGGCCCCGGGGTCTCCCGGAGCCCCGGAGGCCCCGGGGTCTCCGGGGACCTCGGCGGCCCCGCCCCCGCCTGCGCAGCCGCCCGCCACGCCCACGCTCGCCTTCGGCCCGCCGCCGCAGGCGTCCGGACAGCCCGCCGGACAGCCGTCCGGGCAGAACCCGGGACAGCCGTTCGGCCGGCAGCCGGGACGGGCCCCGGGCGAGCCCTCCGGCGCGGTGCCCGTCGGGGCGGGCGCCACGCCCGACTACAGCTACGGCTACCCGCAGTCCGGCCCCGCGACCGCGCCCGGCTACGGCCCGCCGCCGGGCTACGGACCGCCGGGATACGGACCTCCCGGCTACGGCCCGCCGCCCGGCTACGGGGCGCAGCCCCCCGCCCAGCCGCCCGGCCCCGCGAACCCGGCGCAGGCCGCCGCGATCGGCCTGCTCAACCTCTCCGGCCTCGGCCTGGGGTACGTGCTCCTGCGCAACTGGATCGGCGCCGCGCTCTGCTGGCTCGCCACCGCCGCCCTGCTCGTGGTCGCGCTGCCCGCCGACGTCGACGGCGTGCCCTTCGGCGTCCTCGTCGGCTACGGCGTCTTCCTGCTCGCGGCCGCCGCCGACGGCTTCCGGCGCGGCCTGCGCGCCACCCTCCGGATCGGCACCGCCTTCCGGCGCCTGGCGCTGCCGCTCGCCCTGGTGCTGCTCGCCGTGCCCGCCGGGGGCTCCCTGGCGTACGGGGCGGCCCGCGACGAGGCGAAGGAGCAGGCCCTGCTCGCCCGCCTCACCACCGCCGACGAGCGGGTGAAGTCCGGCCAGGGCCTCCTCTTCGAGCGGGCCGAGCCGCTCTACCGCCTGGCGCTCGCCACCTACCAGGACCTCGGCACGAAGCACGCCGGGTCGCGGGCCGGGAAGCTGGTCCCCGCGCGCCTCGACGCGTACTACGAGCAGCTCTCCGCCCCGTACGCGAAGAAGGACTACTGCCGGGCGGTCGCGCCGCTCACGCACCTGCGTGGCCTGTCGGGCGCGGTCGACAAGGGCCTGCTCGGCACCCGCCCGGCCAAGACGGACGAGCCGCTGGCCGAGTCGCTCTACGAGTGCGGGACGGGCGCGCTCGGTGTGCAGTCGGCCGACCCGCCCGCCGAGAAGAGCCTGAACGCGCTCCTCGACACCTTCCCGGAGTCGGACCACGCGACCCGCGTCGAGCCGGCCGTCCGGGCGGCGGTCAAGACCCGGTCCACCGCCGTCGACGGCGCCGCCCCCTGCGAAGCCGCCGTGGAGCTGCGCACGATCCGCACCTCCGTGAACGCCCTGCCGGGCGCCGACTTCGACGGTGCCGCGCGGGAGACCTCGGCGGCCATCGAGAAGGGCGACTTCGCCTGCGGGACCTCGCAGTTCAGGAGCAAGGACTTCGACGACGCGGTCACGACCATGACGCAGTTCGCCAAGGACCACCCGAGCAGCCCGAAGGCCGCGCACGCGCGCTCGATCGCCATCGCCGCCGAGATCGCGGACGAGGAGGCCGAGGCCGGCAAGAGCTTGCCCCCGGCGAAGGCCCCCGGCGGCTCCCGGATGGTCATGGTGGTGAGCAACGACGGTCCCGGCTCGGTCGAGCTGCTCTACACGGGCCCGACCACGGGCAGGATCACGCTCAACGCGTGCGCGACCTGCACCAAGTACCCGAACCCGATCTTCGAGGGCTCGAAGAAGATCAAGGCGTGCACCGGCCCGTCCTCCAAGTATCCGAAGGCGACCCTGCTGCTGCCCGCCGGCAACTACCACTTCCTCCAGAAGCGGGCCGGCACCGGCACGTCGTCGGCGGGGGACACCAAGACGAGCAAGGCGAAGATCGAACCGGGCTACAGCTACACGAACTGCCTGTACGTGACGTCGGGGTTCTGACCCGATCCTCCCGGTCGGTGGCCGCTCTCCTCGGACGAGGGGGCGGCCACCGGCCGTTCCGGCCTCAGCGGCGGCGCAGCACCCGCAGCGAATCGGTGACCGAGACCTCCTCGAAGTCGCCCGACTCCAGGGCGCGGAGGTAGATCCGGTACGGGGCCTGGCCGCCGTCCTCCGGGTCCGGGAAGACGTCGTGGATGACGAGCAGACCGCCGGGGGCGACCTTGGGGGCCCAGCCCTCGTAGTCGTTCACGGCGTGCTCGTCGGTGTGCCCGCCGTCGATGAACACGAACCCGAGCTGCCCGGCCCACACCTTCGCGACCTGCGGCGAGCGCCCGACGACCGCGATCACGTGCTCCTCCAGGCCCGCCCTGCGCAGGGTGCGCCGGAAGGTCGGCAGCGTGTCCATGAGCCCCACCTCGGGGTCCACCACGGTCGGGTCGTGGTACTCCCACCCGGGCTGCTGCTCCTCGCTGCCCCGGTGGTGGTCCACGGTGACCGCGACCGTCCCCGCCCGCCGGGCCGCGTCCGCGAGCAGGATCGTGGACCGCCCGCAGTACGTCCCGACCTCCAGGAGCGGGAGCCCCAGCTTCGCGGCCTCGGCGGCCGCCCCGTACAGCGCGAGCCCCTCCCCGGCGGGCATGAATCCCTTCGCGGCCTCGAAGGCGGCGAGGATCTCGGGGCTGGGCTCGGACATGGTGGCTCCTACTGACGGGTACGGCGGTACGGGCGCCCATCGTGCCCTACGCGTCGCACTCGAACCACACCGTCTTCCCGCCGGCCCGCTCCTCGACCCCCCACCGGTCCGTCACGGCCTCCACCAGGACGAGCCCCCGCCCGCCCTCGTCCAGCGGCCCGCCCGCCTTCGCGACCACGGTCCCGGGCACCCCGTCCGCCACCTCCACCCGCAGCCCGTGCGGCTCGCGCAGGATCAGCACGGAACACCTGCGGCCCGGCACGTGCCGGACGACGTTCGCGACCAGCTCGGTGAGCGCGAGGGACGCGGGGTCGGACAATCGGACGAGTTCCCACCGCGTGAGGAACATGTGCAGGATGCGGCGCATGTGACCGGCCGAGTGCTCACCCACGGTGAAACCCATGCGATAACTCGACGCAAGTTCCGCAGGGTAGAGGTCTGTTGCCTGATTCATGCCACCAGAGTGGACGCTTTTCGTTACGCTCGGCTACGGCCTGAATACAACGCCTCGTCGCGTCGATCTGGGGGTGACCTCGTCGTGGTCAACGTCCGCAGCCTCGATCCCAGCGCTTCGCCGCTGGACTACTACGGAGCGGAATTACGCCGTCTGAGGGAGGACGCAGGGCTGAACCAGTCCCAGCTCGGTGCCGTCGTCTACTGCACGGGTTCGCTCATCGGCCAGATAGAGACGGCCAAGAAGGTCCCGACGAGGCGGTTCTCGGAACAACTCGACGCCGCGTTGATGACGGGCGGGACGTTCACGAGGCTGGTGGGCCTCGTGCTGAAGAGTCAGTTGCCTACGTGGTTCCAGCCGTATGCGGACATGGAGGCGCGGGCGACGTACATCTACTCCTTCCAGGCCGGTGTGGTGGACGGCTTGCTCCAGACACCGGAGTACGCGCGGGAGGTTCTGCGAACTCGGTCGGAGGGGGAGGACCTTGACGCCAAGGTCGCCGCTCGCATCGAGCGGCAGCGAGTGCTGGAGCGTGACACGCCCCCGTTGTGTTGGGTGGTGATGACCGAGGCGGTTCTCCGCCAGGAGGTCGGCGGACGCGAGGTCATGCGAGCCCAACTCGCCCATCTCTTGCGTATGCAGGAGCAGGAGTGGGTGAAGATCCAGATCCTTCCGTTCGCAGCCGGTGCTCACGCGGGGATGCCGGGCTCCTTCAACTTGCTGCGCTTTGACGACGACCCGGACATCGTCTACACCGAGGACTTCGTCCAGGGGCACATGACCGCCAATCCGTCCGCCGTCCGGGAGGGGTTCCTCCGTTACGATCACCTGCGAGCGGCTGCCCTCTCCGTAGAGGAATCGGCTCAACTGATCGCCCGCATCTTGGAGGAGCAGTATGGGGACCAACCAGAATCTGACGGGCGCGCGCTGGCGTAAGTCCTCGTACAGCTCGGACACCGGTGGCCAGTGCGTCGAGTGCGCTCCGCTCGGCAATGCCACCTGGCGCAAGTCCTCGTACAGCGGCGACACCGGCGGGCAGTGCATCGAGGTCGCCGACCTCACCGCCCACGTCGCCGTGCGGGACTCCAAGAACCCCGAAGGCCCCGCCTTCCTCGCGTCGCCGGCCGCCTTCACGGCCTTCGTGACGGCCGCCGCCGAGGGGCGCGTCGGCCGCTGACGGTGGCGACCCTCATAGGAATGGTGATCCTCGCCCTGGTCCTGCCGACCTGGGCGGGGATCACGTATGTGGGCCTCGTTCGGGCCCGCAGGGGCGACGAACTGCCCGCGCCCCGGTTGCCGGGGCCCCCTCGTACGCGCGCGAAGAAGGCCGCCTGGATCGCCGCGTCCGCCTACCTGGCCGGTGGCGCGCTGTACATGTACGGGCTCTCGTACATGCCGTTCCTCTTTCCTGAGGACGCCTGCTGGTTCAACGCGGGGGCGAAGGTCCACCCGGACTCCAGCAGCGCGCTCCCCGTCAGCCTGGTGTGCCGGGGGACGGAGATCGTGCCGTGGTGGGTGAACCCGGGGCTGCTCGTCCTCGCGGTGACCGCCGTCGGCGCGACGGCCGCGAGCGTCGTGTTCGCGGTCAGGCGCAGGCGCGCAGGGTGAGGGTCCAGGTGTCGACGGTGTAGCGGGTCGGTTCGGCGGCGTGCTGTTCCGCGACCACGGCCACGAGGCCGTCGCCGTCGCGGCGCAGGGCCCGTACGGTCGGGGCGGTGCGCGGACCGGCGGCGGGGCCGAGGTCGGCGAGGACGTACGTGTCGAGGTCCCGGTCGACGGCGCGGACGGCCGGCCCGTCGAGGAGGAGGATCGTTCCGTCGGGGAGGACGACCGGCTTCGGGGGCTGGGGGTCGCTCAGGGCGGGGCCGGGGACGACAGTGCCGCCGGGGAGGAGCCGGACGACACGGCCTTGGGTCGGCAGCCGGCGGTCGGCCTCGACCACGCGCAGCCCGGTGCCGACGACATAGTGCCCGTACGAGGGCCAGTGGTCGGTCTCGGCGCCCTCGCGGTCGTACGCGCGCGTCACGAACTCCCCGTAACCCTCCAGGCCGAGGACGAACCGTCCGCCGCCCCGCGCGGCGGCGCGCTCGCCGCGGAGTTCGGCGACGAGGCGGCCGTCGGCGAGGTCCAGGAGGAGCGTGGGACCGAGGAGGCCCCACGGGGTGTACTCCAGGGAGCTGGTCGTGACGAGGACGCGGTCGCCGGAGAGGTGGGCGGCGTTGGGGCGCCCGGCGAAGGAACGGGTCCAGCGGGTGTGCCCGTCGGCGTCGTGGAGGGCGACCGATCCGGGGGAGCCGTGGACGGCGAGGCCGCCCCGGCGGGCGAGGGGCGCACCGGCGGGCCGGGCCCCCTCGTACGGGGGCAGGCCCTCCGTCCGCCGGTGGTCCACGACGGACGCGCGCCACGGTCCGGCCCCTCGGATGCTCGCCATGCCGGGAGCGTAACGAACTCCGGTCGGCCGCTTCGGCCTTCGGGTTCCCGGGGGCCGTCGATTACGCTCGGCCGCGACGAGGGGGAGGCGGCGTGGACGGTGTCGGGAGCTGGTGGATCCTGGTCGAGACGACGACCTGGACCCACCGTGAATGGGAACTCGTCCGCACGGTCCCGGTCGACGGCGACCGCGACCGGGCCCTCGCGCGGGCGGCCGAACTGGCCCGCACCTGCGACGCTTCCGGCGGTGACTCCGACGACCCCGAGGCCGTGGGCCGCCGCGTCTTCCGCGTCTCGGAGACGAGCCGGCTGGTGGAGATCACCCGCTCCCGCTGGGACGAGTCCACCGGACGCCCCGCCACGACGACCACCCACGTCCGCGTCTCCGCCGCCGTACTGGAACACGCCCACGAGCCCCCGCCCGCCGAACCCCCGCCCCGGGGCCGCCTGCGCCGCGCCCTCGGCCGGGGCTGAGGGCTCCCGGCGGTGGGCTACGGACTTCTCCCCGCACAGGTTCGTCGGCGGCGAACCGCAGGCGCTGGACGGCTGAGGAGGGTTCTGACGGCCCCCGGGCACAGGCGGGCCGGGAGGGCGGGCAGGCGTCAGTGAGTCAACGCCATCGCGGCGAGGATCGCGCCGACGACACAGACGACGCAGAAGACGAGGTGGGAGGGCGGCCAGTCGTACCGCTCGCGCGTCACTCCCCGGTTGATCTCGTGGCTCCACCGGGTGAGCCGTGTACGCGTCGGGAAGAGCCCGATCGTCAGCCCGATCAGGGCGAAGGCGTACAGGGCCAGGTCGGCCACGGCCACGACGGGGACCCCGCACCCGATGACGACGGCCGGGTAGACGAGCCGGAACCGTCGTACGGGGATCCACGCCGCCATCGCGGAACAGTGGATCACGGTCGCCGCCGCGGCGATCAGCCACCACCACGTGCCGTCGAGGGACGGGAACAAGGGCGGTTCTCCTTTCGCGACCTGCGGGGGACGGGATGCGGGGGCCCGTGCGGAACACGGGCCCCCGCGGGCACGTCTACTTTCCGGCCCAGGTCAGAACCATGTGCTCAGCGTACCGATGATGGGTGACACGAGATCGTGGCCGAACTGGGTGACCTTCGTCGCGACCTTGCTGCCTCCGAGCGCACCGATCCACTTGGACTGGCCGAACGTCAGCAGGCCGAGGACGGCACTGCCGGCGGAGGCGGCGAACTCGCCGCTGGTGAACCCGTACTCGATGCCGGTGAACACGGCACTGAGGGCACCGGCACCGAGGGAAACGTAGCTCAAGGCGGTGGCGGCGACGGCAAGCGGCGGGACGACCAGACTCGCGATGCCGAGGCCGGCGGCGAGGAAGCCGGTGCCGATGCTGACGTAGTTGGCCGCGTCGGCCCACCACTTGGCATCCTCGTACCACTTCTCGCCGCCGGTGTTGCTGCCGTTCGGGTTGACCTGGTCGTGCGTGGGGCTGTCGGCCGGGTCGGTGTTCCTGTCCCGGTCCCGCTGGGCCTGGACGGCGGCCACCCGGGCGGCTTCCGCGATCTCGGCCTGTCGCTTCTGGCTGGCGATCCGGCGGGCGTCGGTCGCGGCGGCGGCTGCCACCTGGGCGTTCTGGCCGGCGGTGAGCGCGGACTGGCGGGCGCTCGCCGCCGAGGACTGGGCGCTGTACGAGGAGCTCAGGGCCCTGCGTGCCGCGTCGACCGCCTTGTTCGCGGAGTAGTTGGCCGAGCGTGCGGCACCGCGCGCGGTCTGCGCGGCGGCGCCGGCCGTCGCCGCCGACGCCTTGGCGTCCGCGGCGGACTTGTCCGCGGCGTCGGCGTGGGCCTTCGCCTGCGACGCGTACGCCTCGGCGGTGTCGGCGGCGATCTGGGCCTTGTCGGCCCACTCCGAGGCCTCCTGGGCCGCCTTGCGGGCCTCCGCCGCCACCTTCGAGGCCAGGGCCGCGTTCTGCTGCGCCTTGTGGGCGATCTTCGCGGCCGCCGCGATGGCCCCGCGGATCGCGGAGATGTGGGCCACGGAGTCGTGGTCGAGCTGTGAGGCCTTGTGCCGCTGGAGCTCGATGAAGTTCCGCCGCATCCACGTGGGGCCCTCGAGAGCCACCTCCGCGTACGCCTTGGTGTACTGGCCGCCGCCGCTGAGCAGGGTCGCGGCGGTGACCGCGTCGTCCTCCCGCACCGCGGCCGGGTAGGTGTTCTCGAAGAAGTCCTGGAGAGCCGTCGAGGTGTCGGCGTTGAGCGCGGCCTCGGCCGCCGCCCGCACGGCCTTCCCGGGGGAACGGCTGATGATCCGGGAGATCTGGACCCGGTTGTCGGACGCCGCGGCCTCGAGCAGACCGGAGGTCAGGAAGGCGCGCGTCGCCCGGGTGTCGGTGCTCGCCAGCGCCTGGTGCGCCGCCGTGCCGATCGCGGGGGCCGACACCTGGGCGAGGTAGAGGGCGGTCTCCCTGTCGTCCTGGTCCTGGGCGAGGCCCCGGTCGGTGTCGATCCACGCCCGGACGTCCGCCTCCGTGCCGCACAGCGCGAACTGCGCGGCCTCCCGGGTCCAGGCCCCCTTCGCGTTCAGCAGGCCGACGGCGGCCTTGCGGCCGAGGGTGACGGCCAGCGTCAGGTCGTTGCCCGCGAGGGCCTGCTCGGCCTGGGTGATCAGGGTCTGGAGCGCCTGCTCGGTCTGCTGGGCCTGGGTCCGCTTCCGCGCGAGTTCGGCCTGCTCCTCCGCCTCGATCTGGGCGAGCAGCCGGGCCTCCTCCAAGCCCTGCTGCTTCTGCTCGTTGAGGCGGGCCGACTCCGCGTTCCGGGCGGCCTGTTCGACCGCGATCGCCTGCTCGACCGCCTTGGTGGCGGCGTTGGCCGCCTGGACCGCCGCTGCGGCATGGGCGGTGGACTTGTTGGCGAAGTCGATCGCCTGACCGGCGTACTTCGCCGCCTCTTCCGCGGCGGCCGCGGCCTTCTCCGCGTGGGTGGCGGCCGAGTTGGCGGCGTCACGGGCCGTGCGGGCGGCCGTGGCGGCCGATTCGGCCAGGGCCTTGGAGGTGGAGGCCGCGTTGGTGGCCAGGTTGGCGGCGTTGCTCGCGATCTGCGCCTGACGCTTCGCCTCGGCGGCCTCCTTCTGGGCCACGCCCGAGGCCTGGGCGGCCTGGGCGGAGGCATTGGCGGCGGCGGCCGCGTTGCGGGCCGCGGAGGCGGCCGCGGAGCCCGCGCCGGCGGCCTGCGCCGAAGCGGTCGCCGCGTAGTCGGCGGCCTGGGCGGCCGACCGGGCCTGGGCCGCGGCATTGCGTGCGGCGACCGCGGCGTTCTTCGCGGCCTGCGCCTTGCCCGCGTCCTGCGACGCGGCGATCGCCGAGCTGTAGGCCACCGAGGCGGCGTGTCCGGCGGTGGCGGCCGCCTGGGAGGCGGCGGTGGCGGCCCAGGAGGCGCGCCGGGACGCTGTCACCGCGGCGTGGGAGGCCCTGATGGCGTTGCGGGCCGCGTCGGCGGCACCGGAGGCCGCCTTGGCGGCCTTGGTGGCGGCGGCCTTGGCCTTGGTCACGTCCGTTCCGGCCGCCGCGGCCTCGGCCGCCGCGTTCTGGGCGGCGGTCTTCGCCTTCTCGGCCGCGGTCTGGGCGCGCTCGGAGGCCTCCACGGCCAGGTTGGTCTCGGCCTGGGCCCGCTTGCCCTCCCGCTGGACCACGGCCACGAGTTCCTCGATGGTGGCCGACTCCTGGTCACGGGCGCGGGCGATGTGCTGACCGGTGTCGAGGAACCAGCGGACGTCCGTCTCGGTGCCGCTGAGGGCGCGGTCCGCGTACTTCCGTACCTCCGGACCGGCGTTGAACATCAGGGTGGAGACCTGGACGCGCATGTCCTCCAGGTGCGCCGTGTACTGGCCGTCGGTGAGGAAGGCCTCCAGCGCCGTCCGGGTGTCGGCGTCCAGGGCCTTGGACGCCTCCCTCTTGACTCCCCGGCCGCCGGTGCTGGACACGGTGGACGTCGCCACCCGGAGGTCCTCCAGGACCGCGGTCTTGAACCCGCCGGCGACGAAGGCGTTGATGGCGCTGTCGCCGCCGTCGATGGCGGCGGTCGCCTCGCGGCGCAGTCCCTTGCCCGCGGTCGCGAGGTAGGTGAAGAGGGCGACGTAGTTGTCCTGCTGGGTCGCCTTCGGCAACGTCTGGAGGAGGAAGGCCTGCACGTCGGCGTCCGAGCCGTAGAGGGCCTCGGCCGCCGCTGCCTTGACGGCCCGCCCTCCCAGCATCCACGCCTTGACCACCTTGGCGCGCTCGGTGTCCGGCAGCGCGAGGGGCTCCGGCGTACCGGCCCCGCCGTCGGCCGCGTGACCGACGGGTGCGAGCGACAGGGGAGAGGCGGCGGCGGCCGCGACGGCGGTCGCGACACCGACGAAGCGTCGCCTGCTCCAAAACGTGTTCTGCATATGGGTAATGCCCCCCTGGGCCGCGATATGAGCCCATGACAATGACCGCCACATGTCTGGCGATTCGGCGCACCCAACCTACGTTCGGATCCCCGGTATTTCAATCAAGCGATGTCAGGTCCAGGGAAGGAATGGAATCGCATGAAACAAAAGGTCGGGAAGGCGACGAAGGGGGGAGTGCTCACATCGGCACCCAAAAGGTAAATGTACACGCCAAGCAGTCGGTGCTTCCGCAAGATCTTCACGAAATTCTCCACAACCATCACGCCTTGTGGTGGAGATCACCATGGTTGACGAGCTTCTTTGCGGTCGACTTGACGAACTATCAGTGGACGGGGGTGGCCCTGCGAAGCTTTCATGGGCGGGCCGCAGAAGGTCCCGATCCGGTTTCTGGGAGAATTTCCAGTGCCCGGATCCCGGCATAATTAACCGCGTGGGGGCGCGGGTGTGCCGATGCGCTTATCGTGGCACCGGGGGAGTCTCAGGATGTTCATGCCTGCTCAGTTCCCTCCGGCATTCATCGGGAATTCAAGAAACGAGACAGTCATGAAGTTCATTCGTCGCGCAGTGGTCGCGGCCGCGGCCGTGGGAGCCGCTCTCGGTCTGTTCGCGACCGGTGCCGTGGGCGGTGCCGAGCCCGCCGATCAGCTCCGCGTCACGCCGGTGGCCGACGAAGCCCCGGGGTACGCGGTGGAGACGTTCTCCTACCCCGACGCCGCGAAGATCCTGGCCGAGCAGGGCATCACCCTGAAGCGCGGCGACGGCCACATCCTCCTCGCCCCGTGCGGAAGCGGGACCGATCTCCTCGAAGTGTGGGCGCGTGACCGCGACAAGGTCTGCTTCAAGGTGACCGGCAGCAGCGGCTTCCTCAGCCTGGACATCCCGGCCGTCTTCGCCATCAAGGGCAACGACTACAGCACCTCGGTCGACATGACGGTGGGCGCCGAGCAGAAGTCCTTCGACCTCCTCAAGAACGCCTGGACCTCCGTCGGGGAGGCCACCGACCCCGAGGGCCGCGACCACGCCCTCGTGGAGATCACCGCGAAGCGCTGACGGGCCTCACCGACACCCGGCGACACCCGGGCCGGCCGGCCGGGCGCCGACCGGCGTCCATGCCGACGCGCGGCGCCGACTCCCGGTCCCACCAACCCATTTGACGAGACGCTCCCTCTTCGCGGGACGCCTCATTGTGAAGGAACACTCACCATGACCAAGCGCTCGCAGTCCTTGTGGGTCACCAGTGCGGTGGCGGCGTTCGCCGCCGTCCTCACCACGGCTCCCGCGAACGCCCTCAACGGCGCCGACGCCACCACCGGACTGAACTTCGTCGCCAAGATCAACGTCGGGGACAAGACCGCCTGCACCGGCTCGCTCGTGGCCGAGCAGTGGGTCCTCACCGCTGCGTCCTGTTTCAGCTCCGCCGGCATCTCCACCAGCGGCAAGCCCGCACTCGCCACGACGGTCACCGTCGGCCGCACGGACCTGACGCAGACGGGCGGCAGCGTGCAGCCGGCCCTCGCCCTGGTCCCGCACGCCGACCGCGACCTCGTCCTCGTCCGGCTCAGCACCCGGATCGCCGGCACGGCCGTCAAGCCCGTGCAGATCGCCTCCGCCCCCGCCGCGGACGGCGAGCAGTTGACGAAGGCGGGCTTCGGGCGCACCAAGACCGAGTGGGTGCCCAACAAGCTGCACGCCGGCAAGTTCACCATGGCCTCCGCCACGGGCACGGCGGTCAACCTCGACGGCTCCGACACCGCGACGGTGTGCCAGGGCGACGCCGGAGGGCCCACCCTGCGCACGGTCAACGGCGTTCCCCAGCTCGTGAGCGTCACTTCCCGGTCCTGGCAGGGCGGCTGCCTCGGCATCGACCCCGCCGAGACCCGCACGGGAGCGGTCGACACCCGCGTCGACGACCTGGCCGGATGGGTGAAGGAGGTCGTCAGCCGCGAGAAGGTCACGCCCGCCGACATCGACGGCGACGGCAAGGACGACCTCGTCCTCCAGCGGATCGACGGCTCCGTCGTCGTCCACCGCAACCTCGGCACCACCTTCGGTCCGGGCACCGTCATGTCGACCGGCTGGGGCCGCTTCCTGACCGGTACCGACATGGGTCGCCTGTACTTCGCGGACATCACTGGTGACGGCAAGGCCGATCTGATCGTCCACGGTACGGACGGCAACGTGGCGGTG